>CAZBVI010000003.1:0-213026 GCA_964495325.1 uncultured bacterium | reverse complement strand
CGCCGTCGAGGGCACCACCAACCTGTTCGAGATCGACCTGTTCGGCGAGGACACCGCCTACCTCTCGCAGTCCGGCCAGCTGTACGCCGAGGCCGGCGCCGCAGCGCTGCGGCGCGTCTACACGTTCGGGCCGACCTTCCGGGCGGAGAAGAGCAAGACCAGGCGCCACCTGCTCGAGTTCTGGATGGTCGAACCCGAGGTCGCGTTCCTTGACCACGAGGGCAACATGCAGCTGCAGGAAGACATGGTCGCCAGCATCGTCGCCCGCATCCTTGAGACCCGCAGCGCGGAGCTCGACATCCTGGAACGCGACACGTCCCGGCTTGCCGGCGCCGCCGAGGGCAGGTTTCCCCGCATCACCTACGACCGCGCGCTCGAGCTGCTGCGCGAGCACGGCGAGCACCTCGAATGGGGCGACGACCTCGGCGCTCCCCACGAGACCATCCTGGGCAACATCCACGACCGGCCCCTGTTCATCGAGGCGTGGCCCACGAAAGCGAAGGCGTTCTACATGGAGCCATTCCCGGACGACCCTGAGCGGGTCAAGTGCTCGGACCTGATCGCCCCGGACGGTTACGGCGAGCTTATCGGCGGCTCCGAGCGCATCAGCGACCTGGAGCTGCTCGAGCGTCGCATCGCCGAACACGAGCTGCCGCGCGAGGCGTTCGAGTGGTACCTCGACCTGCGCCGCTACGGCAGCACGCCCCACTCCGGCTTCGGGCTCGGCTTCGAGCGGACGCTCGCATGGATCACCGGCGTGCATCACCTGCGCGAGGTGATCCCCTTCCCCCGCATGCTCACGAGGATGTACCCCTGAGCCCGTTCAGTCGAGGCTGACGGGTACCCGGACCGACTGAAGGAATACTCCCTGCGGCTCGCCGTTCAGCAGGAACCTCATGTTGCGAACTCCGCTTGCCAGGAGCGTCTCTTCGAAGGCGCGATACAGGCGCTCCTCGGTCTCGGGATCCAGGCCCAGACCGGCAGGTGGCGCCAGGTCAAGAACTGCCGTGGAGCCAGCCGTACTTTCCACCAGATGCACGGTCGGTGTTTCAAGTCCGGGCGGCCAGTCACCCTGCTCCCCGAGACGGAGCACAAGGGCGTCCACGATCGCGCCGAGCCGGCCGACGTCCGTGGTCGGCACCTCGAGGCTCACCCGCACCGGCACCTCCAGGCCGAACTGGTCGTACGTGATCAGCCGTACCTCTTCGGTGACATGCTGTGCCTGCTCGATCATCGGCAGCTCGAACTCAGTCACTTCCGGCGGCGGCGTCCGCGTCAGCATGATCGCGCCAATGGCGGCGAGCAGCACGACGAGCGACATGATCACCTGGGGCGACACGATCGCCGTCCTCAAGCTTCCCCTCTCCGACGTGCTCACTGCGACAGCGCCCTCACGCCGGCCGCTGCGAGCGCGGCGGCGACGAGCGGATCGTCGGCGATCGCAGGATCAAGCTCCAGCAGCACTGACCGGCCCGCGGCCGACATCAGCTGCGGGAGCGGCGCCCGGCGCGGCGCTCCCAGCATCATGCCGGCCCCGTCCTGCAGGGAATCGCTGATGGCAGCGGCGAAACGGACCGCGAGTGGGTCATCCTCGACGGCTCCGAGCAGCAGCTCGCGCCGCAGCGCATCCGTCGCCTCCGCACTTCCGGAACGCGACCGCGCCAGCTCCAGGTCGGCAGCCGCGTCCGGCTCACCCAGCAGGTACACCCCGGCGGGTCCCGCGAAACCGAGGTGCAGCACCAGGCTGCCGCCCGCTGCGTCGAGCCCGGTTGCCGCCCCACCCGTTGCGGACACCAACGCCTCGACCCCACTCTGCTCCAGCAGCGTGGCTACCTGCCCGGCAAGCGCCTCCGCCCTCGTGCCCGGTCCGGGCACGATCACGACACGCGCCAGCATGAGTCCGGACGCCTCCCCGGGCGGCGGCCCGGCGGGAACCGCCAGCGTGCTTGCACCGGCCACGGTGACGCTCAGCTCGAACCCGCTGCCTGCGCGGGCGGGCGTCACCGACCAGCTGGCACCGCGCTCGACCTCGAGGCGCAGCTCGGCCGCACCTGACTCGTCCAGTACGTACGCCCGGCTCAGGTGGCGCCCTGTCACCTCGACGCTGCCCACCGCGCTGCTGGCCCGGCTGAAGCGGACATGCAGCGTCGAGAGCGCCTCGTTCAGGTAAACGCTGTACGGCGTCAGTGCGTTGAGCTGCACACTCACCCGGTCCGGACCGGCACCACGAGCGATGTTCAGGCCGGTGAGGCGCGCCCGCGGCATCGTCGCCACGACCTCGCTGTCGCGCGTCATCACCGTGACGAACCCACCGAAGGCCTCCACCACTGCCTTCACGGGCAGCCACAGCACCCCACCGGCGAGCAGGGCGCCCGGGGCGCCCTCCGCCCGGATGCCGTCAAGCGTCATCGATCCCCCCGTGGCGGCCATGGCCGGCTCGATGAACACGCCCATGCGCAGGACCGCGCCTGAAAGGCTCAGCTGCGCCAGCCGTGAGTCGGCCTCGAGCGTCGCGCCCAGCGCGGCGGCCAGGCCGGAGGCAGGCGCATACGAGATCCCCGGCACCAGCTCCGTGGTGAGGCCCGGCACGGGCTGTCCGGCCACCACGAGCTCCATCGCGCCGCCAGCGGAAATGAACGTTGCGATCAGCAGCGCGACGAACGATGCCAGGGTACGGGCTTGTCTAGCCACGCCTGACGCTGTCCATCTGCCGCCTTGCATCCTTCTCTGCCTCGCGCTGCCGCTTGTCGTGCCGCTTGCGGCCGCGTCCGACGCCCAGCAGGACCTTCGCCTTGCCGTCCTTGAAGTACAGCTTAAGGGGCACCAGGGAGAGCCCGCGCTGGTCGACAGCGGACCTGAGCTCCCTGATCTCGCTTCGGTTTAGCAGCAGCTTGCGCGTGCGCAGGGGCTCGTGATTGTTGTAGCTCGCCTGGGTGTACGGCTGGATGTTCATGCCCTCCAGCCACACCTCGTTCTTCCGCACCCGCGCGAACGCCTCCGAGATCGAACCGCCGCCCTCGCGAAGTGACTTCACCTCGCTGCCCCTCAGCACGATCCCCGCTTCGAAGGTTTCCAGGATCTCGTAGTCGAAACCTGCGCGCCTGTTCCTGAGTTCGCTCACAGGGCCATTGTACGCAGTCAGCCGGTCGGATCAGCCTTCGAGCACACTCACGTCACGCGGGTCCACGTCAACGAGTATGCGCGCCCCGTGACTGCCCCGGGGCACGTGACCGAGCAGCTCGCGCAGCCGCGCCGGGTCTGCGGCCCGCAGCAGCAGATGGTAAAGGAAGCGGCCCTTGAGGCGCGCGACCGGGGCGGGCGTGGGTCCGATCAGCTCGAACTCCTGTGCACCGAGCTCCCGGAGAGAGCCCGCCACATGGCTCGCGGCCTGGGCGACCGAGGCCCGGTCGCGCGCACTGAGCTCCACGCGGGCCATGCGGGTGTACGGCGGGTAGCCGAACGCCTCGCGCCGCTCGCAGGTCTCGGTCACGAACTCCGTCTCCCCCAGCGCCTGATCGTCCGCCAGCAGTGCCCGCAACACCCGGTGCTGCGGCTGGAACGTCTGGATGAGCGTGAGTGGCCGGGGGTTCAGGCTCAGCTCGGGCAGCTGTCTGAGCAGGCGTAGGGTGGTCTCGCTTGCCCGGAAGTCACTCATGCTCGTGTGGGCGTCGAACAGGGCGACCGCAAGCAGGTCCGCCCGCGGGAGCGGGGGGCGGCGGAACACCGCGGTGGTGGCGACCAGCAAGCCGGGTTCGCCCCGGTACAGGCTGCCGAGGTCGTCCTTCGTGTCTCCGTCCAGCCGCAGCACGGGGAAGTCCGGCAACAGCCGCTGGACCGCCTGGGCCAGCCATTGCGTCCCTGCGGCACGGGCCGGTGCCAGGCTGTTGCTCGTGCACACCGGACAGTTCGGGGGCACCGTGCGCTCGAAGCCGCACTGGTGGCACCTCAGGCGGCCGTCCGCCTGGTGGTAGCGCAGCGGCAGGTCGCAGTGCGGGCACTCCACCTGGCTGCTGCACTCCTTGCAGGTGAGCGCGCCTGAGAAGCCGCGGCGCGACGAGAGCAGCACGCCCTGCCGTTCGCGCGTCGCGACCTGCTTCAGCACCCGGACCAGGTCGGTGTCCAGCGGCCACCCGCGCGCGCCGTTGAGGTCGGTAACATGCAGGCGCTGCGCGGGAGCCGGCAGCCTGATCAGCTCCGCGCCCCGCGCGCGCATCTCGGGGGACTCGACCGCGTCCGCGGTCACCACCGTCAGTTCGCGCAGACGGGCCAGCTCGATGGCGGCATCGGGGACATGCAGCCGCGCACCTGCGGGCTGCTTCCAGGAGGGGCTGCATGCCTCGAGCAGGATCAGCCTGCCTGGCCTGGGAACCGGGGCGAGCAGGGCAGCGTAAGTACCGGTGATGACGGCCGGGGATCCCTCGGCAACCGCCTGCCAGAAGCCTTCCCGCTCAGCGTCCTTCGCCTCGCCGCTCAACATGAGGACCGGAACATGGTTGGCCAGTCGGCTCACCGCTTCCTCGAGCCAGCCCACCTCCGGAGCCAGGACCATCGGGCTTCGGCCCGCAGCGAGATCCGCCTCGAGCAACGGCAGCAGCGCGGCGAGCCGGTGGAATCGCAGGCCGCCCACAAGGTCGAAGTCTCCATCAGGAAGCTGCAGTCCCGGCACCTCGAGGCGCTCGCCCGCGGCGGGCAGACCGGGCAGCACGCGTCCGGCCGGGACCTCGCGGTAAGCAGCAAGGCCCTTGGTGATCAGCGCGCGAACGGTCGAAGCCGACACGCCGGCTGCCGCAGCCACCTGCGCCGCGGATTCGACGGGTCCCTTCAGAAGCTCCTCAAGCGCGAGCCGCTGCTTGCCGCTGGCCGCTGCGGGGTCGTCCGAGGTCGCCACCAGGTGCGTGAGCGTGCGCTGCGCCGGGAACGCGCGCTCCCGGATCATGCCCTGGGCGCGCTGCGCCTCGAGCTCGTGCTCGTCGAGCGAGGCAACGTCTTCCCAGTCGTGGCCCTCGCCCATCCGCCGCACCTCGTGCCGGTACCGGGCGCGCAGGCCGGTCGCCAGGAGGCTCGCGAGGACGACACCGGCAGGGGCGCTGGTCGCCTCGGTCAGCCGCCTGAGCAGCTCCACGCCACTGTCTAGCACGAACGGCTCGCTGTCGAGCCAGCCGACCGTCTCGCGCAGGTTGAGGCTGTCGTCTGCCCGCGCCCGGTACACGGCAACGCACAGGCCGATGCGGTACGTCCCTTGCCACGGCACCACCACGCGTCCTCCCACCGGGCCGGGCTCCCCGTCGAAGGGCACGAGGTACCTGAAGGGCGGAACCGGAAGCGGCAGCAGGACGTCACAGGCGAGGGGCATTACAGGGCAGTCTAAGCCGGACGGGTGGACGGGCCAGTTACAATCAGACGATGAGCAAGAGTTCCTACAGAATCGCGGGCGTTGACCTGGACGCGGCCGAAGACGCCGTCGAGGGAATCCGTGAGGCAGTCACCTCAACCTACGATGATCGCGTCCTTGCCGGCCTCGGTGCCTTCGGTGGCCTCTTCGCGCTTCGCGACCTGCCGGCAGACCCGGTACTGGTGGCGTCGACCGACGGCGTCGGTACCAAGACGGTCGTTGCGGGTGCGCTGGGTCAGTTCGAAGGGCTCGGGGTCGACCTGGTGAACCATTGCGTGAACGACATCCTGGTCCAGGGCGCCCGGCCCCTGTTCTTCCTCGACTACGTGGCCAGCAGCCGCCTGGATCCTGAGGTGGTCCGGGGCGTCGTCCGCGGGGTCGCCCGTGCGTGCCGCGAAGCGGGCATGCCGTTGCTCGGCGGCGAGACCGCCGAGATGCCGGGCGTTTACCGTACCGGTGAGCTCGACCTGGTCGGAACGATAGTCGGCATCGCGGGGAAGGCAGACATCATCGACGGCAGCGCCATCCGCGAGGGAGACGTGGTCGTTGCCCTGGCCAGCGGCGGGCTGCAGACGAACGGTTTCAGCCTTGCCAGAGCCGTGCTGGACGGGGAGTACAACCGCCCGCTGGACCCGGGCAACCCCGGGGGCGGCACCATTGGCGACGCGCTGCTGCTGCCGCACAGGTCGTACAGGCGCCCCGTCGTGCCCCTGCTCGAGAAGAAGCTGGTTCGCGGTATGGCGCACATAACCGGCGGCGGCATCCCGGGTAACCTGGCCCGCGTCCTGCCCGACGGCCTGGGGGCTGAGATCGCCTACGGCTCCTGGCCGGTACCGCAGATCTTCAGGATCATCCAGGAACGCGGCGAGGTGAGCACGCAGGAGATGCACCGCGTCTTCAACATGGGTGCGGGCTTCCTGCTGGTCATGCGCGAGGAAGACCTCGAAGAGGCTGCCTCGCTGGCAGGTGAACAACTGAGCGTGGTGGGCCGGATCACGGCCGGTACGGGCGTGACGCTGGCCTGAAGGCGCTACCGGTGCCGGGGCAGGCGGACGCGGAAGACCGTGCCTTCACCAAGTTTCGACTCGACCTCGACGGATCCGCCGTGCTGCTGGACGATCCAGTTGACGATCGCGAGCCCGAGGCCGCTGCCGTTGCCGCGCGTTGAACGCGCGCCGTCCACGCGGTAGAACCGTTCGAACAGGTGGGGAATCGCGTTCTCGGGGATGCCCGGGCCGTTGTCGAGGATCTCCATGACGATGCTGCCCTGCTCCGTGAAGAAGCCTATCGAAACCTGTGTCGCTCCGGCATTGAGCGCGTTCATCACCAGGTTCAGCACGACCTGCTTGAGCCTGGTCGCGTCTCCCCTGACCTGAACCACCGGCTGGTGCGACGAGATCGTGATCTCTGCACTGCCCGCCACCGGCGCTACCTCCAGGTGGACGTTCTCGGCCACCTCGAGCAGGTTCATGGGTTCCATGTCGATCGAGAAGCCCGCGTCTGCCCGGGCGAGTTCCAGCAGGTCGTTGACGAGCTTCGCCATGCGCTCCGATTCGCGCCTGATCACCGTCAATGAGTCCACCTGCTCCGGATCGGGCCTGGTGCGCCGCAGCAGGTAGTTGCTGTGACCCTGTATCGCCGTGACCGGGGTCCTGAGCTCGTGGCTCGCGTCCGCCGTGAACCGCCGCTGTGTCTCGAACGACTCCTCGAGCCGGTCAAGCATCCTGTTGATGGTCACTGCCATCTCGCGCATCTCGTCATGACTCCGCGGCACGGGCATCCGGTGGGACAGGTCCTGGCTGGTCACGCGGGCGGCCGACTGGGTGATGCGGTGCAGCGGCGACAGCACGCGCCTCGAGAGAAGCCAGACGCCCAGGGCGAACACGACGAAACCCGCCAGGCTGGTCAGGAACAGGGCGCTCCTCAACTGTCCGAGCGCTGAGGTCGCGGAGGTCGCCGGCACCCCGACGATGATCAGGGACATGTAGCGCTCCAGGCCGGAGACGTATACCACCGTGCCGAGCCTGGCCAGCAGCAGCACGTCCTCCCCGGTGGGAAGGTGCGTCAGCATGGTGACCTCGCCGTCCTCGACCAGCGCCTCCCTCTGCACTGTTCCGAGCAGGTCGCGCAGCGGCCGGTCAGGGACCAGCGAGCCCTCGAAGAAGCTCAGGTCCTCGATGCTCTCGATGCTCACGTCGGCCGCACCGAGGATGACGATGTCCCAAACGATGTCGGACGGCATCAGTCCGTCGATCTCGTTGTAGGGGGCGCCGTCCATGCGCTGCATGACCTCTTCGGCCCGCTCCGCGAGCGCCTGGTCCAGGAACCGTTCGGTCATGACGAACGACGCGACCGTCACCGCCGCCAGGATCAGGGCGATGAACCCGCTGAAGAACAGCGTCAGACGGAGCCTCAGTGACATCCGGGTCTGTCTTTGATCGTCAGTCGTCCCGCAGGACGTAGCCCATGCCACGGATCGTGTGGATCAGGCGGCGCTCCCCCGCGCCTTCCAGTTTGCGCCTGAGGTAGCCGACATAGACGTCAACAACGTTGGACCCGCCCTCGTACTCGGGCCATACCTTGGCCTCGATGTCGAAGCGTTTGAACACGCGGCCAGGGTTGCGGGCGAACAGCTCGAGCAGTTCGAACTCCTTGGCGGAAAGCTCGATGCGGCGTCCACCCCTGAACACCTCGCGTCCGTCCAGGTTCATGACCAGGTCGGCGACGCGCACCTCGCCGGTCACGACCGGGCTTACGCGCCGCAGGTGAGCGCGGACGCGCGCCAGGAGCTCCTCAATCGAGAAAGGCTTGATCAGGTAGTCGTCCGCCCCGGAGTCCAGGCCGATGACTTTGTCATCAACGCTGTCCTTGGCCGTGAGGATGATGATCGGAGTGTTCGAGGTCTTGCGGATGCGCCGGGCGACCTCAAGCCCATCAAGCACGGGAAGCATCAGGTCGAGCACGACGAGATCCGGGCTTAGCTCCCGGTACTTCGAGAGGCCGGTAACCCCGTCATAGGTGACGATGGTCTCGTAGTTCTCGGCCTGGAGCTCCAGGTCGATGAACTTCGCGATCTCCTTCTCGTCTTCGACTATGAGAATAAGTGGCTTGCGTTCCATGTGGCCAATTATGAGCGCGCGAACATGAGAGGTTGGGGGCGCGGAATGCCATCTGGGACTCACCTTTGGATCGGAATCGTCTCCTGGACAATGATTTCGTGCTTCAGCACCGCTTCCGCCCAGCCGCGTGCGCCCGGGAGCGAGTGGTCCCGCCAGTTGCCGCACTCCAGCTCGCTGCAGCCGGGAATGCGGCCCTCGTGGCCGGCGACCCGCTCCAGTGCGCCCCTGAGCGCGGTCACTACGTCCGCCGGGTCCGGAGAACCGTGCGCGACGAGGTAGAAGCCGGTGCGGCAGCCCATCGGGCTCGCGTCGATCACGCTGTCACCGAGTGCGTCGCGCAGGAACCCGGCGAGCAGGTGTTCGATCGTGTGCAGGGCGGCGGTCGGGATCTCCTGCTGGTTGGGCTGAACCAGGCGCAGGTCGAACTTCGTGATCTCATCACCCAGTGCGGTGCGGCTGCGGCCAGCGATACGGACGTAGGGGGCTCGGACCCTGGTGTGATCCAGGTCGAATGATTCAAGCCTTGCTGCTGCGTGTTCTGTCATGGTCAGTGATGATAGCGCACGCCTCGCGGTGATTCGGGACTACAGGCGGCAGCGACGCGGTATCATTGCTCCTGCGTCAATCAGATCCTGGCGATTTTCATATATCCAAGGAGACATATCTTGAAGGAACGGCTGGCAGTATTTATCGACGGCAGCAACCTCTACAACGGCATGCGTGAGAACCTGGCGAACACGCGCTTCAACCTTGGTGAGCTCGTCAAGCAGCTCAAGGGCGACGCCGACCTGGTAAGGACCTATTACTACAACGCACCACTTACCGAAGACTACGATGGTGACCTGCGCGACGGCCAGTCGCGCTTCTTCGAGTCCCTGCGGCGCATCCCCTATGTGACCGTGCGGCTCGGGCGCCTGCACCGGCGCCCGGACGGCACACTGGTCGAGAAGGGCGTTGACGTCGCGATCGCGGTCGAGAGTCTGGCCCTCGCCTACGCGGATGCGTACGACCGCGCGCTGATCGTCTCGGGTGACGGCGACTACGTGGAGCTGGTCGAGGCGATCAAGCGACAGGGAAAGCACGTCGAAAGCGCGATGTTCAAGAACCAGTCCGCCGGAATACTGATCGAGTACGTCGACGTATTCACGCCGCTTGACGAGCTCGACTGGACGAAGATCCTCTTCTGACATCGCTTGGCTTTTGCCGAGTCTCCGCCGGTCGGTAGCCCGCGGCAGGTTATGCTTGTATGCACAGGGGCACTCAGGAGTCTGTGCAACATGACTGAACGCGACATTTCGTTTCGGGCGGTACGTTTCCACTCGGTCCGTGCTGCGCTGTTGGGCTTTCGGCTTAATAAGGAAGTGAGGAAGCGGCCCATGCCACTCCCGTGACGGCCTCCCCCGCTACCATGACCGAGCGCCAGGTGGTGCTGCGCTACTCGGTCGTCTCGTTCATCGTCGAGTTCTCGGTCTGGCTGCCGGCTCCGGTGCTGATCCTTCACATGAACGAGCGCGGGCTTGACCTGGCGGTCATCGGCCTCATGCTCGCCATCAGGTCGCTCCTGGTGGTGGCGCTCGAGATACCCAGCGGCGGCCTGGCCGACGCCATCGGCCGCAAGCCCGTGGCCGTGGCGGCGCAGGTGTTCACCCTCGCCTCCTTCGTGGTGCTGCTCTTCCTCGCAGGCCCCGGCCTCCTGCTCGCCTATGCCGTGCTGCAGGCCGTCGGCTCGGCCCTGCATTCGGGCGCGCTCGACTCCTGGTTCGTGGAATCGCTGAAGCGCGCCGACGAACACGTGGACATACAGCGCAACCTCGCCCGCGTCACCGCGGTCCAGGCAGTCGCGATGCTGCTCGGGGCCGGGCTCGGCGGCTGGATCCCGCAGCTGGCCGCACCCGCCGCGCTGGCCTGGCCCCTGGCGGCGTTCGGAGTCACGATCGTCGCCAGCATCCTCTTCCGGATCGTGGCGCTGTTCATCACGCAGGTGGTCATCCAGGAGGACCGGAGCGCGTACACCGGCGGCCTGCGCGGTGCCCTGCGCGTGCCGCTGATACTCAAGGACGCCGTCCAGCTGGTGCGCAGGCTGCCGGCGGTGCCGTGGCTGCTCCTCGCCTCGTTCGTCAGCGGCGTCGCACTCATCAGCCTCGAGACATTCTGGCAGCCGGTGGCCGCACTCACCTTCGGCGGCGACGCCGAATCGAGCGGGGCCTTCGGCCTGCTGGGCACCCTGATGGGGGTCGCGATCCTGGCCGGAAGCCTGCTGGTCGCCCAGTGGGGCTCCAGGTTCCCGGGCGGTCCCGTGATGCTGGCAGCATTGAGCCAGGGACTCAAGGGCACCGCGATGGTACTGATGACCGTCTTCAGCGGACCCGCCGGCCTGGCCGCGTTCCTGTTCCTCTCCTACGGCGCCACCGCCGCCAACAACGCACCCCACGACACTCTCCTGCACCGCGCCATCCCCGACTCGCGACGCAGCGTCATGCTCAGCCTCAACTCGCTGGCCTTCTTCCTGGGCACAGCCATCGGATCAAGCAGCCTCGGCTGGCTGGCCGAGGCTGCTTCCCCCCTGCTCGCCCTCGCTGTCGGCGGTATCATCACCGTCCTGGGCGCACTCTGCTACCTGGGGGTCCTGAGCGTGAACCTGCCCGAGCAGGCCGAGGACTCAGCTGCCGCCGAATAGGCCGCCTGACTCACCCAGCAGAAGCGCCGGCAGGTCATCCTCGCCCAGCACGCGCACGCCCAGTTCAACGGCGCGCTCCAGCTTCGAGCCTGCCTCGGCGCCGGCTATCAGGAAGTCAGTGCGCTTGCTGACCGAGCCCGTGACGTTGGCGCCACGCGCCTCCAGCTGTTCCCTGATCTCACTGCGCGACTGGCTGAGCGTGCCGGTGATGACGATTCTCACGCCCTGAAGCGACTGATCAAGCTCGCTTCCGCCCGGAGGCTCCGGCGTGACTCCCCGCTCCAACAGCGCAGCGATGGTCGCCCGGAGCCCCGGCAGGGCCAGGGCTCCGGCGACGGCCTCGGCGGTCTTGGTCCCGATGTCGGGCAGCGCGGCCAGTTCGTCGGGCCCTGCCTGGGCAAGCGCCTGCAGCGACGGGTAGTACCGGGCCAGCACCTGTGCGGTGCGCGGACCCACGTGCGGCAGGCCGAGTCCGGTGATGAACGAGCTCAGCGGCGCGGTCTTCGAGGCACTGATCGCGTCCGTAAGGTTGCTCGCGCTCACGGGTCCGAACCCATCCAGCTGCTCCACGTCATCCGCGTCAAGCAGGTAGATGTCCTCGACCGCCCGGACCTTTCCGGCATCGATCAGGGCGCTCACCGTCTTCTCCCCCAGTCCCTCGATGTCAAGCGCGGCGCGGCTCGCGAACCACGTGAGCCGCTCCTGGAGCTGCGCCGGGCACGAAAGGTTGAGGCACTTGAGGTTGGCGCCGTCCATCATCAGCTCGGAGCCGCACGAGGGACACAGCGCGTCGATCTCGAACGGCTCGCCCCGGCCCGGTTTGCCTGCGTCCAGGTTCCGCAGGATCTCCGGGATGATGCCGCCGGACTTGTGAAGCACCACGCGATCGCCCGGCCTCAGGTCGTGCTGCGCGATGAAGCCCGGGTTGTGCAGCGTCGCGCGCGCGACGACGGTTCCTTCCACCAGTCGCGGCTCGAGGTGGGCCACGGGCGTGACCTTGCCCGTACGGCCGATCCCGATGGTGATCGACTCGAGCCTCGACTCGACCTCCTCGGCCGGGAACTTCCAGGCGATGGCCCAGCGCGGGGCACGGCTGGTGCTGCCCAGCTCGACGGCATCCGCGATGCGGTCCACTTTGATCACGACGCCATCGGCGTCGTAGTCGGCGCCAAGGTGCAGCTCCTGCCAGCGCTCGAGCAGGCTCATCGTTTCCTCGAGTCCGGCCGTGCGCTCGCCGACCGGGTTGGTCCTGAAACCCTCCGCGGCGAGCCAGGCGAGCACGTCGCCGTGCGTGGGGACGCCGAGCTGTTCGGGCCGCCCGACGTCATACAGGAACACGTCCAGCCTGCGGGAATAGGTGATGCGCGGGTCCAGCTGCCTGAGCGCGCCCGAGGCAGCGTTGCGCGGGTTCATGAACAGCGGCTCGCCCTGCAGGTCGCGCTCCTCGTTGATGCGTGCGAACTCGGACCTGGGCATGTACACCTCGCCGCGCACCTCCAGGTCATCCCGCGTTCCTTCGATCTGCCGCGGGATTCCCGCGATGTTGAGGATGTTCGCGGTGACGTCCTCCCCTTGCCGGCCGTTGCCGCGCGTCGCCGCCCGCTCCAGCTGGCCGTGCCGGTAAAGCAGGCTGATCGACAGGCCGTCGACCTTGGGCTCGCAGAAAAGCTCGACCGGCAGGTCAGTGCCGAGTCCGCGCCCGACGCGGGCCAGGAAGGCCTCGATCTCCGAGCGTTCGAAGGCGTTGTCCAGCGACATCATCGGCGTCAGGTGCGTCACGGTGCTGAAGCTGCTGCTGAGGGGCGTGCCCACCTGCCTGGTCGGCGAGTCAGCAGTGGCCAGTTCGGGGTGCGCCCGTTCAAGTTCCAGCAGCTCGCGGAAGAGCCGGTCGTACTCCTTGTCGGACAGCTCTGGCTGCTCCAGTATGTAGTAGCGGTAGATCGCGTCGCGCAGCGTGCTGCGCAGCTCGGAAACCCGTGCGGCTGGGCCTGACATTGCATGAGACTAGCATCCCGGGAGCGTTAAGGAGGCGAGGGTTTGCCCGTGCCCGGCGGGTGGTATAGTGCCCTTGAGTAACATCAATTACCCATTGGAGGGGTTAGATGAAAAAGATCCTGTCATTGGCATCCATGGTCGGTGCGGCTGCCGTGCTCGGCGGTGGCGCACTTGCCCAGGACTTCGTGTTCGGCATCACTTTTGACGCCGGCGGCAAGTTCGATGCATCGTTCAACGAGGGCACCTGGAACGGACTCGTCCGCGCGGTGGACGAGCTGTCCGCCACGTATGAGGTCGACATCCTCGAGTACGAGCCGTCCTCCGGCGGCTTCACGGCGGACGGACAGCGCCAGATGGCCGGCCAGCAGGGCGCCGAGCTGATCATCGCCCCCGGCTTCAACCAGCAGGACGCGATCGAGGCGGTCTCCGCTGAGTATCCCAACACCAACTTCGTGCTGATCGACGCCGTTGCCGCGGAGCGTGACAACGTGCGCAGCGTCGTCTTCCGTGACCAGGAAGGCTCGTACCTGGTCGGCTACATCGCCGGCAAGCTCACGCAGACCGGCACCGTCGGCTTCGTCGGCGGCATGGACGTCCCCCTGATCCGCAACTTCAACCAGGGTTATGAGATGGGCGTCATGGCCGCCTGCTCGGACTGCACCGTCATCTCCAACTACGTTGGCGTCACGCCCGATGCGTGGAACGACCCGGCCACGGCCAAGGAACTCGCCTCCCTGCAGCACGCACAGGCTGCTGACATCATCTTCTCGGCAGCCGGCGGCTCGGGCCGCGGAGTCATCGACTTCGTCAACGAGACGCAGTGCCATGTGCCGCGCGGCAACCTCCGCAACCCGGAGTTCGCCCAGCTGGTCGGCTCGCTCGACAAGTCGGAGAGCTACGCAGCGAACTGCTCGGCCGATGCCCTGCCGCTCTTCTTCATCGGTGTGGACAGCAACCAGAACCCCGAGGGTGACACCGACAACAACCCCGCCACCCTCAATCACGGCCTGAGCAGCATGCTCAAGCGCGTGGACACGGCCGCCTACACCGCCGTGATGGACGTTGTCGACGGCACCTGGAGCTCCGGCCTTCAGGAGCTCGGCGTCGCCGAAGAAGGCGTCGGCTTCGCACTCGACGAGCACAACGAGGCCCTCATCTCCCAGGAGCTGCTCGACGAGCTCGCAGCAGTCTCTGCATCCATCGCCGCAGGCGACGTGGTCGTACCCGACTACCGCGACCAGTAACACCGGGCTGCGCCCGCCGATCCGGCGGCGTTGACTGAAGGCGTGGGCGGACCCGTAACATGGGGTCCGCCCACGCCTTCAGTCACGTTCATGAGCCGCACTGCGTGGTAACATTGCACCTGCGGTGTGGGCTGTCTGATCGCGGCGGCAGCCGCCAGGTTGCTGCTGAGGAAAGTCCGGGCTCCACAGGGCAGGGTGCCAGTTAACGGCTGGGCGCGTAAGGCGACGGCAAGTGCAACAGAGAGCAGACCGCCGGGCGATTCCGACCCGGTAAGGGTGAAAGGGTGCGGTAAGAGCGCACCGGTGCCCCTGGTAACAGGGGCAGCCAGGTAAACCCCACCCGGTGCAAGGTCCGATAGGGAGAAAGAGCCTGCCCGGCTCGCTCGCATCTCCAGGCGACCGCTCGAGGGGCGTGGCGACACGCCTCCCAGACAGATGATCAGACCCCGCGAGGGGACAGAACCCGGCTTACAGGCTCACCCGCAACCAGAACTCACTGGCCCGCCTCCATCAGGAAGCGGGCCTTCAGCATCGCCTCCTCGAACTCGGCCCCGGGCAGCGAGTCCCAAGTGACGCCTCCGCCGGTGCCGTAGGTGGCCTCGCCCGCGTCCGTGTTCACCTGCAGCGTGCGTATCGCCACGTTGAACGCCCAGCCGTCATCGGGCGTGGCGAAGCCGATCGAGCCGCAGTACACTCCGCGCGGAGCGTTCTCGAGCCGGGCGATGATGCCCATCGCGCTCGCCTTCGGAGCACCGGTGACGGATCCGCACGGGAAGAGTGCCGAGAACGTATCCAGCAGTCCGGTACCCGCCCGCACGCGCCCCGTGACCGTGGAGGTGAGCGCGTGGAACGTGGGGTGGGTCTCGACCTGCAGCAGCCGGGGCACCCGCACGGTGCCGGTGAGTGCGATGCGGCCCAGGTCGTTCCTGAGCAGGTCCGTGATCATGACGTTCTCCGCGCGCTCCTTCGGTGACTCCTGCAGCGCGGCCCTGGAGACCGCGTCGGAGGCGGCATCCGTGCCGCGTGCCGCGGTTCCCTTCATGGGCCGCGTGCTAAGCGTGTCGCCGTGACGCCTCACGAACAGCTCCGGAGAGAACGACAGCAGCTCCAGCCCGTCCAGCTGCAGGTGCGCCGCGTACTGTGCCGGCTGCCGCGCGTGAAGCATGGCGTACAGGGCGCGGGTGTCGCCGCGCACCCGCGCCCTCAGGCGTGTGGTGTGGTTCACCTGATAGGCGTCGCCCGCTGCGATATGCGCCCTGATCCGCTCGACCGAGTCCGCGTACGCCCCGGCCGACCCGGCAGCGCCGGTCAGCTCCAGGCCGGCCGACTTCCCGCAGGACAGGGGCGCCGAGCGGGTGTGGTTCCTGAAGCCGCCGAACCAGGCGAGCGGCACCGCCGGATCACGCGGGCGTGTCTGAAGCGCATCATCGAAGGCAGCCGCAGCTTCGTACGCCACGAAGCCAGCAACGTGCAGACCCGAGGCAAGCGCAGCGTCACAGGCCTGCAGAACAGACCTGACCTCCGCAGGTGAATCGGCCTGCCACACGGCTTCGGGATCCTCATACGTGCGGCTGGCCGGCCGCTGATGCACGTCCTCGAAGTCGAATCTCAGCGATGGCATCGGCAGGAGCATAACCGGCCGCTGGGCCGAAGGTCCCTAGCCCACGAAAGTGTCGAAGTCGTGCCACAGGTGGGCGGCATCCTCGAGCCGTGCCGACACGGCGTGCTGCCCGACCTCGCTGGCGGTCAGGGCGAGCAGCGCCTGGAGCGTGGCGACCGCGGCGGTGAACGACCGGACCAGCGCGGTCGGCGTGCTGCTGAACGTGATGACCGTTTCGGCCGAAGCCACCAGGGGCGAGGCGTGTTCGTCAGTTATCAGTACGAGGGGCACGGTGCGGGCGGCGTGCTCTGCGAACCGGACCGTCTCCCTCGCGTAGCGCGTCATGCTGAACACCAGGATCACATCATCCTCCCCCATGTCCTGCAGCGCGTCGGGCAGCAGGCTGCCGGCGGGGGTCAGCTGCCACACCTCGCTCCTGATGAGGCTGAAGAGGTGAGTGGCGAGTCCGGCCAGGTGCTGGCTCGCCCGGCTGCCCAGGATCCACAGCCGCCGCGACTCGGCGAGGCGCGTGGCGGCCCGCAGCAGCGCCGCCGAGTTCGCTGCGATGAACTCCAGGTTCTCCGTCTCCTGCGCGATCATCCGTTCGATCAGGCGGGCGCGGTCGACCGGAACCGTCTCGAGCTGGTTCCCGCGGTTGAAGTCGCCGTGCAGGCGTGCCTGCAGGTCCACGTAGCCCGTGAATCCCAGGTGCTGTGCGAAGCGGACGACGGTCGAGGCCGAGACGCCGACGAGTCGGGCGACCTGGCTCGCGCTCGCGAAGGTCAGTTCGCGCTCGTGCCCGAGCAGGTAGTCGGCGATCTGCCGTTCCTTCTCGCTCATCCCGGGATAGCTGAGCCTGACGAGTTCGGCAACACTCGGATCCATAGTCACGCGTCCCCATTCTGATATCGACTGGCGACCATGATAACCCCCACACGGGCAGGCGGTGCAAGATACCTGCCAGTGTTTTCTCATCCTGCAATGGCTATTGCACATCGCCCGCCAGTTTGCTTATAGTTCTGACCATAGCGACACGGTAATAAAGATGCATCACCGTGAGAATTGAGGTCAGGAATGAACCGTTCCGATAGAGCCCGCAGTCCTTTCAGCCGGAGGACGACCATGCTCGCAGCCCTGCTGCTGAGCGCGGCGTCCCTGCTGTCCATCGCAGCCGCCCAGGAAAGCGGTGGCCGCCTCGTGCTGGCC
Organism: uncultured bacterium; assembly: GCA_964495325.1. Classification (GTDB taxonomy): domain Bacteria; phylum Deinococcota; class Deinococci; order Deinococcales; family Trueperaceae; genus CAZBVI01. The sequence goes on along the minus strand of CAZBVI010000003.1, from coordinate 195,793 downwards.
CGGCCGGATCCGCCCTCGATCCTCGACCCGCACAAGACCGGCGAGTCCGCCGCGGATCAGATCCACGTGCAGCTCGGCGGAAGCCTCGTGACGACCGAGCCCGGGACGCTGAACATCATTCCGTGGCTCGCCGAGAGCTTCGAGCAGTCGGAAGACGGACTCACCTACACGTTCCAGGTGCGCCAGGATGTCTCCTTTCACAACGGCGATCCCCTGACGGCGCACGACTTCAAGTGGACCTATGAGCGTGCCCTCGATCCGGCCACCCAGGCGAGCGCGGCGCGTGACATGCTTTCGAACGTAGAGTCGATCGAGGTGAACGGCGAGCATGAACTCGTCATCCGCCTCTCGGCCCCGAGCGCCGTGTTCCTGCGCAACCTCTCCTCAGCCGGCTACCTCCAGCCCCTCTCGCAGCGGGCGGTGGAGGAGCAGGGCGACGCCTACGGGCGCAACCCGGTCGGCGTCGGGCCATACCGCTTCAAGGAGTGGATCGCCGGCTACTCGATCACGCTCGAACGCAACCCCGACTTCGCCTGGCCCGCGAGCTTCTACGACAACGCAGGGGCCGCGTACCCCGACGAGTTCGAGGTCCGCTACATTCCCGAGCAGGGCACCATCATCGCCGCGCTCGAGACCGGCGAAGTTGACGTCGTCACCGTGCCGGCGACCGACCTCTTCATCTTCGAGGACAACCCCGCCTTCGAGATCAACTCGATCCTCCGCAACGGCATCGGCATGATGTTCATGTTCAACCTGAACGATCCGCTCTTCGAGGACATCCGCGTGCGCCAGGCGTTCGCGCATGCCGTCGACAGGGAGTTCTTCGTCGAGAACGCGCTCGAGGGCCGCGGCATCGTGGCCACCAGCGTCCTGCCGCCCTCGCTGCCCGGCTTCGATCCGGCAACTGAAGGCACCGCGATCCCCTACGATCCCGAGGCCGCAGCCGCGCTGCTTGACGAAGCCGGCTGGACCGTCTCGGCCGACGGCATCCGTGAGCGCGACGGCGAACGCCTCAGCGTGCGCATCGTTGCATACACCGGTGACGCGATCGTGCGCGACAGCGAGATCTTCCAGAACCAGCTGCGCCGCATCGGTGCGGACGTAACCATCGAGGTGTACGAGCGCGCCCTGCAGACGAGCATGCTGGTCGACGGCGACTTCCACTTCGCACCCATCGGATGGACCTACACCGATCCGGACGTGCTCTACCTGCTCTACCACTCTTCACAGTGGCCCGCCGGGCTCAACTACGGCGCCGTGAACAACGCGGAGCTCGATGCGGCACTCGAGAGCGGCCGCCAGATCTTCGTGGATGAGGAGCGCATGCTCGCTTACCACGAGGCGCAGAGGATCTACAACGAGAACGTCCTGGGCATCCCGCTATACGTCCCCGAGGCGTTCACCGTCAGCAACAGCCGCGTGGGCGGCCTGATCTTCGACCTGCTTGGAAACATGCGGTTCCATGACGTCTGGATCGGCCAGTAGGCTGATCCTCTTGGCGAACCATCCGTCGGGAGCGCGAGACCGCGCTCCCGACGCTTACTGACTGCATGACGAAGTTCATAATCAACCGCCTCGCGGCCCTCTTCCCCATACTGCTCGGAACGGCGCTCGTCGTCTTCTTCATGATCCACCTGACCCCGGGTGACCCGGCCAGGGCGATGCTCGCCGACTCGATGGTGTCCGGTGAGATATACGAGCAGTTGCGCGAAGAGCTCGGACTGAACCAGCCGCTGCACGTTCAGCTCGGCTCGTTCCTGGGCGGACTCCTGCGCGGCGACCTCGGCACGTCATACTTCACCAAGCGCCCGGTGCTGACAGAGATCGCGGCCCGTGTTCCCATCACGGCAACGCTGATGGGCCTGAGCATGCTGATAGCGATCACCATCGGCATCCCCCTCGGGATCATCGCCGCCACCCGCTTCGGAAGGACCCTGGACTACGCCGTCATGGCCGCGGCCACCTTCGGGGTGAGCATGCCGGGCTTCTGGGTGGGGCTGATGCTCATACTGCTGCTGGGCGTGAACCTCGGCTGGCTTCCCGTGGCCGGCGTCGGCGGACTCAAGTACTTCGTGATGCCGGCGATAGCGCTGGGCACGAGCTCGGCGGCCGTTCTGGCCAGGCTGACCCGTTCCAGCATGCTGCAGGCACTCGGCGCCGACTACGTGCGCACCGCGCGCGCCAAGGGTGTTCACGCCAGCGGCATCGTGCTGCGCCACGCCCTGCGGAACGCCTTCATCCCGGTCCTCACTGTCATCGGCCTGCAGATCGGGTCACTCCTGACCGGGTCGATAGTCATCGAGACGGTCTTCGCCCTGCCCGGCCTCGGGCGGCTGCTGGTCCAGGGAGTCAGCGGCCGCGACTACCCGCTCGTCCAGGGCATCACGCTGCTTGCAGCCGTCCTCTACGTGTTCGTGAACTTCCTGGTCGACCTGGCTTACGGACTGGTCAACCCGCGCATCAGGTACGGCTCGTGAGCGCGGCCGCGGCAGTGGCAAGGCGGACGGGAAGCCGGATCAGCCGCAACCTGCTGCGCAAGCCGACTTTCGTGTTCGGCGTCGCGTTCATCCTGACCCTGGCAACGGTGGCGATCTTCGCCGACTCCGTCGCTCCCTGGGCCCCGGACGACATGATCCACGGGCGCTACCAGCCTCCGGGCAGGGAGCATCTCTTCGGAACGGACAACCTGGGCCGCGACATCTTCAGCCGGCTGGTGTACGGCTCGAGGCTTTCGCTCGTGGTCGGTTTCGTGGCGGTGGGGATCGCGGCTACGATCGGCACGTTCCTGGGCATAGTCGCGGGCTTCGTAAGGGGCACGCTCGATTCGGTGATCATGCGCGTCATCGACGTGATGCTCGCCTTCCCCGACATCCTGCTGGCGCTCTTCATCATCACGATGCTCGGCCCGAGCCTGACGAACGTGATGATCGCGCTCGGCATCGCCTCGATCCCGACTTACGCGCGGATCGCCAGGGGCGCCACGCTGGAGGTGAGCGAACTCGAGTTCATCGAGGCAAGCCGCGCCCTGGGCAGCAGGCGGTTCGTGATCCTGTTGCGACACGTGCTGCCGAACATGTTCCAGCCAATCCTGGTCGTCGCGACGCTCGGCATAGCGGGCGCGATCCTGGCCGCGGCGGGCCTCAGCTTCATCGGCCTCGGCGCGCCACCGGGCACGCCCGAGTGGGGCGCGATCCTGAGCGAGGCACGAACCTACATGCGGCGCGCGTGGTGGATGGCGGCCATGCCGGGCCTGCTCATCACACTGACGGTACTGGCAATCAACCTCGTGGGCGACGCGGTGCGCGACGCCCTCGACCCGAGACTGAACTGAACAAGAGGAGAACGAAGTGGACGATTTCCGCAAGTACATGACCGAGACCATCAACAGGCACCTGATTCCCGGGGTGGGCGTGATCGCCCTCAGGGGCGAAGAGGTCCTGCTGCATGAAGGCTTCGGGCTGGCAGACCGCGAGAAGGGCACCGGCGTGACGCCCGAGACGATCTTCGGCATCGGCTCCATCACCAAGTCGTTCACCGCCCTCGCGATCATGCAGCTGCAGGATGCGGGCAGGCTGAACGTGCAGGACCGGGTCACCAAGTACCTGCCAGCCTTCACGAGCACCGGGCGAAGCGACCTGACCGGCATCACCCTGCACCACCTGCTGAGCAACTCAAGCGGGCTGCCGCCGCTGCCGTACCTGCGCAACGCCCTGGCGAAGAGCGTTCTGGCCGACCCGAGCTTCGAGCTGATGGGACTGAAGGAAGACCAGTACGCGAATCCGGTCGCCACGGCCGATGAGATCGTAGAGCTGATCACCAACTCGGATGTTGAGCTGCTCGCCGAGCCCGGCGCGATCTTCAGCTACTGCAACGACGGCTGGGCGCTGCTGGGCCGCATCATCGAGCTTGTCAGCGGAAACGATTACGTTGAGCATGTCAAGGCGAACATCTTAGAGCCCTTGGGCATGACCCGCAGCACCTTTGATGCGGGCGAACTCGCGCAGATGGATGACGTGACCAACCTCTACAGCTACATCGGTGGCTTCGACAGGGTCGAGCCCACCCCCGGCTGGTGGGAGGCCCCCGCCATGACGGCTGCCGGCTTCCTGAAGTCCACCACTGGCGACATGGCGCGTTATGCACGCGTGTTCCTCGGAGAGACCGACCTGATCTCGGCCGAGAGTCTCAAGCTCATGGTGACGCCTCATATCCGCACCAGCGCGCAAAGGCACTACGGTTACGGGCTGATGATCCAGGAGGACTACCACGGCCGCAAGATGGTGGAACACGGCGGAAACATCAAGGGTGTGGCCGCGTACATGACGACGTTCCCCGACGAGAAGCTAATCGGCGTGGCGCTGGCCAACATCACGGGCGGCCCGGTGGGTCAGATGGCACTCTCGGCACTGAACGTGCCGCTCGGACTGCCCCTGCACACGGAACGCGAGGAGTACACGGAAACCGGGCTGGACGCAGAAGCGCTCGCCAGGCTGACCGGCAGGTACGAAAGCGAGGAGAACACGGTCGTCGACCTCTTCCTGAACGACGCAGGCGAGCTGCAGGCAGACCTCAAGTCGACCGTCGTCACGGCCCGGCCCGTCTCACGCGACGCGGTGCTGGTCGACCTCAACGGCGCCGATGCGCTGATCCAGTACCTGGATGAAGGTGAGAACGGCTTCGGCCAGATCTTCTTCGGCTTCCGCGTGCTGAGGCGCACAGGCGAGGGCCAGGTGCCCGGGAAGGATGCCGAAGAAACCCTGATCATCTGAGCGCGCTCAGTCCGCGCCGGCCTCCTTGAGCGTGAGTGAACCAGACTCGATCGCGGCAAGCGCTTCTTCGGTAGTGGCGAAGACGCGCTTGCCGCGCCTGTTGAGCCGGTCGAGGATGCCCATCCGGGACAGAAGCCCGCGCGGCTGCGGACGCAGGCCGCTGAGCATCACCGTGACGCCGCGGCGCTCGAGGTGATCGAGCAGGTCATCCAGCGCCGATGCGCCTGTCGCGTCCATCACAGGCACGCCACCGAGCCGCAGGAGCACCAGGCGGACGCCCTTGTCCATCTTCAGCAGGCGCTCGAAGAAGCGGTTGGCGGCCCCGAAGAAGATGGGCCCTTCGATCCGGTAGGCGACCATCTCTTCGCGCCGCAGGCGCTCGGCCCTGTCCGCCTCCTGAGCGGTGGCGTGCCGCGGAGCGGCGGCGCTGCCGAGCGCCAGTTCGTCGGGCGAGACGCTGAACATGCGGCTGACCCTGATGATGAAGAGGATCCCGGCCGCGATCAGCCCCACCTCGATAGCCAGGATCAGGTCGAACAGCACGGTCACGACCATCGTGAGGAAGAGCACGAACGTGTCCGAACGCGTGGAGCGCAGGATGAGCCGCATGGACTGGCGCTCGATCATCCTGAACGCGACGACCACGAGGATCCCACCAAGGGCCGCCAACGGTATCTGGGCGGCGAGCGGCGCGGCGAACCAGGCGATCGCGAAGAGCGCACTGCCGTGGACGATCGCGGCCAGCCTGGTCCGCGCACCCGAACGGACGTTCACGGCAGTGCGTGCGAGCGCGGCCGTCGCCGGGATGCCGCCGACGACACCGGCCGCGATGTTCGCCACGCCCTGGCCGAAGAGCTCCCGGTTGGGATCGTGCCTTTCGCCTACGCTCATGCTGTCGGCGACGACAGCTGACAGCAGGCTCTCCAGTGCCGCGAGTACGGCCACCGCGAACGCTGCCCGCACGAGCATGCCCAGGTCGAGGCCGGCGAGCGGCAGCGAGAGCTGCGGCAGCGTCTGCGGGATCAAGCCGATGCGGGGCACGCCGCTGAAAGCGGGCAGGAGCGACACGAGCGTCACGGAGACGAGCGCGACTATGCCCGGCGGCACGACCTTCAGTTTCGGCTTCGAGGCCCAGAAGACCATCGCGCCAACCGTCAGCAGTCCCAGCAGCGGTGCGTGCCAGCCCGGCTGCTGAGTGAACGCGACGAGCGACTGCCAGCTCGCGACCAGGATCGTTTCGCTGGTGAACGCCTGTTCCAGGCCGAGCAGGTTCGGCAGCTGCTGCAGGCCGATGATGATGCCGATGCCGTTGGTGAACCCCGAGATGACGGGCCAGGGAACGTAGTTGATGTATCTCCCGACGCCGGCGAACGCGAACACGAAGAGGATGAGCCCCGCGAGCACTCCCAGCGCCGGCAGGGCCGCGACGCCGTAAGTCGAGACGATCGGCAGGAGCACCACGGTCATCGCGCCGGTGGGGCCGCTCACCTGGAAGTTGGAACCGCCGAAGATGGCGGCGAGCGTGCCCGCCACCACGGCGGTGACGAGTCCGGCCACGGCGCCGGCTCCCGAGGTGACGCCGAACGCGAGTGCGAGCGGGAGTGCGACGACCGCGACCGTCAGTCCGGCAAGCAGGTCCTGGCGCCAGCTGCGCAGGTCGTAATCGTCACGACGCGGGAGGAACCCCCGCAAGGATGCGAGAAAACCCGACAGATAGGACAACTGAAAGAAACACCACCCTGGCTGCGTGACTTGGGGGGCAGCCACGTTCCATCATAGCCCGAACGCCGTGACCCACGTGTTTCCAGCAGCGTGCGGCGAGCAGCAGGCCGCCGATGACACGCGTCTTTGGACCAGCCTCAACCCGCCACGATCTGCCCGTCCTGAAGCACGACCTGTCGCAAGGCCCGCTCTGCGACCTTCGGTTCGTGCGTCACGAGTATCACCGTCTTGCCGGACCCGTGCAGCTGCTCGAACGTTTCCAGTACCTGCTGCCATTGCGCCTGCGGCAGGCTTCCTGTCGGCTCGTCCGCCAGGATCACGTCGGGATCGTTGACGAGCGCGCGGGCGATCGCGACGCGCTGCTGTTCCCCGCCCGACAGCTGCGCGGGCCGGTGCTGGGCGCGCGTGGCCAGGCCGAAGTCGCCGAGCAGCGCAAGCGCCCGCTCCCGGCGTTCACGCCGGCCCACACCGGCGTACCTGAGCGGGCGGGCCACGTTCTCCCAGGCCGTCAGTTCGGGCAGCAGGTGGAACTGCTGGAAGATGAAGCCGAAGGTAGCGTTGCGCAGGCGGGACTGCTCGGAGTCCGGCAGCTCGGTCACGGGTGTGCCGCGGAAGCTGTAGCTGCCGCTGCTGGGCGACTCGAGCATGCCGATCATGCCCAGCAGCGTGGATTTGCCCGATCCCGATGCCCCGCTGATAGCGATGAATTCTCCGGCGGCAACGCTCAGGTCTGCGTCCCGGACGGCGTCGACCGTTCCGTACGTCCTTGAGCAGCCCTGCAGCCGGATGAGCTGGGTAGCTGGATTCACAGCGCGCCCTCCTTGAGCAGTGTGAGTGATGACTGTCGCCTGAGCCAGTTCGCTGCCATCAGCGTGAGGCAGACGCTGAGGAGCAGGATGCCCATGGCCACGCTGAAGAGCAGCACCGGGTTCAGCGCAAGCAGTTCGCGCCGGGGCAGGCTGGGAATGTCCAGGGCGAAGGCGTTGTACAGCCTTACGGCGATCACGTAACCAAGGGCTGAACCGGCCAGCAGGCTCAGGACTCCGGGGGTGATCGTCTGCTGCCAGGACTCGAGCACCATCCGCCTGACCGAGAGGCCGAAAGCACGATCCAGGGCGAGCCGGAACCGGTCCGCTTCCAGCAGTGTCAGGAAGCCGGCGACGACGCCCCAGACTCCGAGTACGGCCGCCATTACCGAGATCAGCAGGAAGAGCTGTGCCTGTACGACCAGGTTCTCGAGCAGCGGACCGACCTCGGGTGTATAGGGGATGAACTCGGTTGCCAGGCCGGGGTGGGCCTCTGCCAGCCAGCTGTTCACGGTCTGTTCTGTCCCGGGGCCAGTCGCGTTGACCAGGATCCGGATCGAACGGAACGGATCGGCGAAGTAGCCCGGCAGCGCCAGGCCTATACCGTCAAGCGGCGGCGTGACGAGGTCCGGGAGGTCGACCACCAGCCACTGCCACAGCTCGGCCGGCTCGCGCATGATGCCCGTGAGCGTGCAGCCTACCGGCCCGGTGATTCCCGAAAGCGCGAGTTGGTCGCCCAGGTGAACGGCCAGCTGCGATGCCGCGGCCTCCGTGAGCACGCAGCCGCTGCCGTCGCCACTCACCAGGCGCAGGTCCATGAAACCGAGGTACGGTCCGCCCGCTGCCATGGCGCGCAGCTCACCCGATGCGCTGGCCGAGCTGACCTGCTGCCGCGGAACCGCCTGGGCGATCACCGCGTCGGCAACGCCCGGCAGCGCCCGGAGCGCCGCGGCATCCGCCTCGCTGAAACGGGGAGTGCCCAGCGTCCCGCCTTCGAAACTGCGCTCGAGGCGGGTGTCGATCACGGCCGCCCCGGCCTGGAGCGCGTACATGTTGCCGAAGCGGGACTGGAGCTCATCGGCCTCACGCTGCACCTGAACGAAGACCTGCATGGCTGCGAGCCCACCTGCGATCGAGAAGGCCAGCGCTCCGTAGACGAGCCAGAGCAGGGCGCGGATGCGATTGCCCTTGATCCTGCCCCTGAGCAGCGCCATGGACGACTGGGTGACCAGTGGCAGCGCCGCGATCAGCGCGAGGATCACGAGTACGGCCATCGGCAGCAACATGGCTGTAAGGGCGGCGATCAGGGGCGGCGGCGTCAGGAAGAGGTCGGGCAGGAACAGGTGCAGCAGCCATAGTGCACCGCAGCCGGTCAGTGCGCCGAGCGCGGTCCAGCCCATCAGGCTGGTGATCAGTCGCGCGACCAGGTTCAGGCGTGTCGCACCGAGCGCCTTGTCCACGCCAAGGAGCTGCCTACGGCGCGCCAGGTGGAACTGCAGCTGACCGACGAGCGTACCCGCAGCGGAGGCGAGCAGCAGCAGACCGAAGGCGAGGAGCGTGCCCCGGCGGGCTTCGACATCGGTGCGCAACCGGGCAAGTTCGCCCTGCCGGGCGGCGGTCATGCCGCTCTCGCGCGAGCTGATGCTTCCCTGTTCACCGAAGTAAGCGCTGACCCACGCGGCGAGTGCCGGCTCGAGGCGTTCGAATTCCGCCTGGCTGGCGAAGCGCAGGTGGAGGAAGAGCGCCTCCTGCTCCATGAAGGCGGGCCGGCTCTCGACCTCCCTTGCCAGCTGACCGATGTGGCCCTCGTCCACATCGACCTCCCGGTCCTGCGACGGGCTCGGCTGCAGGGTTCCGACGATACTCAACGGTTGCGAACCGAACGCGCTCACCATGTTTACGGTCTGGCCGACGGCTTCGGCCGGATCGCCGAACATCTGTCTGGCCAGGTCGTTGCCCAGCGCGATCTCGTCCAGGGCACCGGTCGGCAGGCGCCCGAACCTGGCGGTCACGCCCCTCGCCTCGTAGTAGCCATCCGAGACCCATGACCCGTGGTGAATGGGAATGCTGGGACCGTCCGCCGGCTCGAGCCTGTGCCCCATCGCGCCCCGCGCGGCGTATGCCGCGTAATCCCCGGGCACACTGGCATGAAGCGAGTCGATCGCCGCCTGATAGTCGAGAAGGGTGTGGACCGGCGGCCTGGCAGGGTCGCGCGTGTACTCGCCCGGTACAAAGCCGGCCAGGTACTCGCGTTCGACGTGCTGAGTCCAGGAGAAGGCGCGGTAGTCCGGCTGCAGTATCCAGACGATCACTCCGGCGAGCAGGGCGACCAGGAGTGAAGTGACGCTAACGTTCAGCCGCATCTTCGCACCCGGCGCCCCTCTTCAGGCCTGGCTTCTGGTGTCATCCCCACTTCTCGACCTCCCTGCGCGTTGCCTATTGCAGCACCCGAGCGGTTGCAAGAGGGTTGCAACGCGGCCGCAACCCCTCGGCCAGGCGGATGCAACCCCCTGTGGCTTCAGGTCAGCTTCTTGTCCGGACCCAGATCCCAGTCCCGGCGCACGCGTGCTGCCGCGGCAGCGGCCAGCGGCTGGCGTGGATCGTCCGGATCGAGCGCGGCTGCGGCAAGGTCCCACAGCTCGAGGTCGTCGCGCGCCAGTTCCGCGACCCTGAAGAGCAGGTCCGGCTCCCCCGTCCGGATCACCGCCAGCCTGACGGCTGCCTCCAGCTGCTCACGGAGTTCGGTGACACCGGGAGCTGAGGAGGAAGGCAGGAGCGCACCCGAACAGGCCGCAACGGCGGCCCCGGTCGCGCCGTGCTTCAGAAAACGCAACACGGTCACGAAGTCCGCCTCGAACGGCTCGTCGATCCGGTAAGGCTTCGACGCGATCCGCACCAGGCTCCGCAGCCTGGACAGGTTTGCCTTGAGGGTGCCCAGGCGGCCCTCGTCCCCGTAGACGAGCAGGAGCAGCTGCTCGCCGCTCAGGCCGCCGGGATTGGCCGCCAGCAGCGCCAGAAGCTCGGACTGCCGCGGGGTCAGGGCCGTGCCTGCGCCTGCACGGATCAAGTGCGGCTCGCCCAGCAGGTTGAGCTGCAGCGGTGCGGGCGGCTGCCTGAGCGCGTGCGTTCCCGAGGCTGCGGGTTCCGGCTCAAACACGTCCGCACCGGGCCCTCCCACGCCGTGAAGCCTTCCGTGCGCGAGCACGAGCACCCGGCTGGCCCGCGCCGCGACCGCCTGGTCGTGCGAGGCGAGCACCACGGCCTTGCCGGACGCGCGCAGCGCCTCGAAGGCATCGAGTATCGGTTGCCACTGCCCGGCCGGCAGGTTCGCGGTCGGCTCATCGGCCAGGACTATGGCGGGATCGTTCACGAGCGCGCGGGCGATGGCGACCCTCTTCTGCTCTCCTCCCGAGAGCTGCGCCGGCCGGCGCCCGGCAAGGTGCGCGAGGCCGAGTTCGGACAGCAGTTCGACGGCGCGGCGCTTCTGTTCACGGCGGTTCAGCCCGGCGTAGCCAAGCGGTCGGGCCACGTTCTGCCAGACGTTCAGGCCGGGGATCAGCGCGTACTGCTGGAAGACGAAGCCGAAGTGCCGGTTGCGCAGCCGTGCGAGTGCGCCGTCGGAAAGCTCCCCGACCGGCTTCCCGCGCAGCAGGTAGCGTCCGCTGTCGGGCTTCTCCATCAGGCCCATGATTCCCAGCAGCGTCGACTTGCCCGAGCCCGAACCACCCGTGATGACCAGCAGCTCGCCGGGCCCGAGCGTGAGTGTCACGTCCGCGAGCGGCGTGACGTCTCCGTACGAGTGTGCTACTCCCGCCAGCTCGAGGATCGGCGCCTGCATGCGCATATGTTACCGGCCCGTCAGGCGCGCGTCAGCTGGGCTCAACTGCCGTGGCAGTGGGAGCGGACGCCAAGAATTCCACATTCCGTGTTTATGAGTGGGGGATTGTGGGAGCATGTGGAAGATTTGTGTTACTCTTGCCCGCACAGGCCAGCGTTGCTGTCCGTCATTTGCAGCAGACCAGGGGGCCTTGCGAGCCCGGATTGTAGGAGTTGTCGCGAAGGATGCCGTACGGCGAATACCAATACTCGGTGGACGACAAGGGACGCGTGATCATCCCTCCGTCGTTCCGCGAGTTCGTCGAGGACGGCATGGTCGTGACCCGCGGCATGGAAGGCTGCCTGTACGTGTTTCCCCTGAACTCCTGGCAACGGATCGAACAGCACCTCACGGAGCTTCCGCTGGTCGATCCCGCCTCGCAGAAGTTCATCCGCTTCTTCTACTCGGGCGCGGCCAAGCTGAAGACGGACTCCGCGGGCCGCGTGACCGTGCCGCCGACGCTGCGGCAGTTCGCGGCGCTCGAGGGCAACGTGATGGTCATCGGCGCACCGAACCGCCTGGAGATCTGGAACGAAGAGCGCTGGAACGACAACCTCACCGAGGTGATGGGCGAGGTGCCCGCACCCGAACTCCTCAGGACGCTGGCCGCATGAGCGCCCCTGAGACAGACACCCGACTTCCCCACGTCCCGGTGCTGCCCGCCGAGAGCCTTCACTGGCTCTTGGCCGGCCCCGGCAAGCTCATGATCGACGGCACTTTCGGCGCGGGCGGCCACAGCCGCCTGCTGCTGGAACAGGGCGCGAACGTGTTCGCCGTCGATCAGGACCCCCGTGCCCTCGAGGCGGCGCAGGCTCTGGAACACGAGTACGGCGCGGATCGGTTCCGGTTCGAGCCCGGCAACTTCCGTGACCTTGGTGCCCTTGTTGCCCGCGCCGCCGCGAAGGGCGCACCCGTTGCTGACGCACCCGTGCTTGGCCTGCTTCTCGACCTGGGCGTCTCGTCGATGCAGCTGGACGAGGGCGAGCGCGGCTTCGCCTTCCGTCAGGACGGTCCGCTGGACATGCGCATGTCGGGTTCCGGGCCGAGCGCCGCAGACATAGTCGCCGAAACCGAGGTCGAGGACCTTGCCGCCCTGATCTACCGCTACGGCGAGGAAAGGCACAGCCGGCGCATCGCCCGTGCGATCGTCGCCGAGCGGCAGGTCGAGCCGATCAGCACGACGGCGCGGCTGGCAGACGTGGTCACCCGTGCATATCCCGGCGGCAGCCGCCGGGACCATCCCGCGCGCCGGACCTTCCAGGCGCTCAGGCTGTTCGTTAACGACGAGCTGGGGGCGCTCGAGCAGGTACTGGACGACGCAGGGGACGTGCTTGCCCCCGGCGGTCGGATGGTGGTGCTCAGCTACCACAGCCTCGAGGACCGCATCGTGAAGCACGCGCTGCGGCAGGACCCCCGTCTCGAAGTCCTGACCCGCAGGCCGATCAGCGCCACAGACGAAGAAATCACTGACAATCCGCGCGCCCGAAGCGCGAAGCTGCGTGCAGCGGAAAGGGTCTCATTGTGAGCACGCGACTCCCGAACGGCCACACCGACGTATCAAGGGCAGCTGCGGCCTCCTCCCGGCTGGGCTGGGCACCCTGGCTCCTGATGGCGCTGCTCCTCGCGCTTGCGCTGCTGGGCTCGTGGAACCAGACCAGGTTCCGCTACCAGTCCGGCCTGCTTGACCAGAAGGAGCAGCTGCAGAGCACGATCGCGAGCCTGCGGCTGTCGGCCAGCGGCGTCGCCGGCCCGGGCGTGATCGGCGCGTGGGCCCGCGCGAACGGCATGGTGCCCGTCCCTCAGGTGAACCTGGTCCGCGAAGTGGCGCCGCAGCCGCTGCCGTTGCGCAGCGAACCGCTGCAGACCGGGCTGGAGGTGAGCACGGTATGGCGCTGAACCAACCCTCCCTCGGACTCACCCGCGTCAAGCGCTGGCTGCTGGTGCTCGGGCTGATCGTGCCCCTGCTGGGCGCGATGCTCGGCTTCGCCCGTCTGGGTACGCAGGCGCCGAGCTGGCCCGGCCAGCTGACTGACGTGATCCCGCGCGGCTCCATCCTTGCGGCCGACGGGTCGATCCTGGCCGCCGGTCCTGTCGAGAACCGCAACTACCCGATGGGCAGCCTGGCCTCCCACCTGGTCGGCTTCTCCGGACGCGTGCAGCCCGACGGGCGCTTCGGACTCGAGGGGCTGGAGTTCACCTTCGACACCTACCTCCAGAGCGGACTGGACCTGATTACCACCATCGATCCGGTCGTACAGGCGATCGCCCAGTCGCATCTGGAGGAGGCCGCGACCGAGTACCAGGCGGAATCCGGCTCAGTGGTGATGCTCCGGGTCGGCACGGGCGAGATACTGGCGAGCGCGAGCTGGCCCTCGTACGATCCCAACGTCGGGGCGAGCCGGTACGATGAACTCGTCAACCGCGCGTTCCTGCACCAGTACGAACCCGGCTCTGTCGTGAAGCCGTTCGTCGTGGCGGCGCTGCTCGAGTCCGGCCGCCTGCGCCAGGACGAGCTGATCAGCGCGGAGAACTCCCGGCGGGTCGGCGGCCAGACGTTCCGCGAGACCATGGGGCACGACCCTTACCTGACGCCCTGGGACGTGCTGCGCTACTCGAGCAACACGGCGATGACGCACCTGACCGAGCGGTTCACTCCGGAAGAGCTCTACATCTGGCTCACCCACATCGGCTTCGGCCGCGACCTCAGCATGGATTCCGCCTTCACCCGCTCCGGCGGCATGAACCCCTGGCAGCATTGGGTGCCCCAGGACCAGGCGTCCGTCACGCTCGGCCAGAGCCTCTCCTCCACCACCCTGCAGCTGGCGGCCATCTACTCCGTGATCGCCAACGACGGCGTGCTGGTCGAGCCCCGGCTTGTACAGGGCGAGCAGGTCGAGGCTCCCAGGCGCGTGTTCTCGAGCGCGACTGCCCGGCTGGTACGCGAGATGCTCACCTATACTGTCGAGGCGAGCGGCCTGCGGAACTCCGCCATCCCGGGGATGAGCCTGGCCGGCAAGACCGGCACCGCGGACGTTTACAGCGTCGAAGCGGGCCGCTACGTCCCCGGCGACTACACCCTCACCTTCGCCGGCATGTTTCCCGCGGAGGACCCGGACGTCGTCATGGTCGTCTCGCTGCAGAAGCCGGCCGTAACGGCCACCGCTACCTACGTGGCAGCTCCGCTCTTCCAGTCGATCGGCACGGAGCTCGTGGCCAGCTGGGGCACCGCGCCGCCACGCAACCCGGTCGCAAGCACGTATTGAGCCTGCGGCATGATGTGTATAGTGTGTAGCGTGTGTAAGAAACCTCCCGTCGGAACGACGCGATGCTGACCCCACGCTCGCTGCTCACGCTGGCACCGGGATCGTCCGCGCCCGACGGCTTCGAAGGCTGGCCCGAAGCAACGGGCGTGGCCTTCAGCACTCTCCTGCTTAAGCCGGGCGACGCATTCTTCGCGCTGGCCGGCGAGTCGGCCCACGGCATCGACTATGCCGACCAGGCCCTGCAGCTCGGCGCCAGCTTCATCGTGAGCGACAGGCCGCATCCCCGCGGCCTGCTCGTGGACGACCCGGCGTCCCTGCTCAACGAGCTAGGCCGCCGGGCACGTTCGCAGCTGCGCGGCACGGTGATCGGCGTGAGCGGCTCGGTCGGCAAGACGACCACCAAGGACATGCTCGGCGCACTCACGGCGGCCCGCACCAGCCCCGGAAACCTCAACACCCCCAACGCCATAGCCGGCCTGCTCGTCGAAAGCGCCCTGAACCACCCCGAGCGGGACCTGGTGATCGAGATGGGCATCGACCGGCCCGGCGACATGGACAGGCTGGTCGACCTGGTCCGGCCGGACGCAGGCATCCTCACCAGCATCGCGGCCGCGCACGCCGAGTACCTCGGACCGCTCGCATCGATAGCGGATGAGAAGCGTCCCCTGCTCGAGGCCAGCTCGTTACGGGTCGCCAGCCTTCAGGCGCTCGGTCACCTGGGCGAATCACCCGAAGGCACCATCACGTACGGCTTCGAGCCGGACGCGGCCGAGCAGGGCACGTTCAGCCCGCCCGACCGCCTTCAGTGGGCCGGCCGGACCTGGCACTCCCCGCTGCCTGGCAGCGCCGCCGCTCAGAACCTGCTCGGAGCCCTCGTCCTGGCCAGCAGGCTCGGAGTAAGCGGTGAAGCGCTCGAGCGTCGCCTTGCCCACGCCACCGTCACAGGAGGGCGCCTGCAGGTCAGACGGACAAGGCAGCGCACGGTGCTGGATGACAGCTACAACAGCAATCCCACTTCGATGGCCGCCGCGCTCGAGGTGCTCGCGACGCTGCCGCGTCCCCATTCGGCCGTGCTCGGCGACATGCGCGAGCTCGGAGATCAGTCCAGGCAGCTTCACCGCGAGCTTGGCGAGGCGACCAGCCACCTGGACCTCGTGATCGCCGCCGGCGAGTTCGCCCCGGACGTGTTCAGCACCAACCCCAGGGTGGTGGTGGCGCGGGACACGGAACATGCGATCGCCCTGCTCGAACTCCTGCCCGGGCACGGCAGCACGCTCGTCAAGGCCTCGCGGAGCCTCGGATTCGAACGCATCACGCATGAGCTGATCAAGGAAGAGGAGGAAGCACCTTGACTACCGTAGTCACTGCCCTCGTTTCGCTGCTGTTCACCGGAATCTTCATCAAGCTTGGCACCCGCTACGGCTGGGGCAAGCGCATCCGCGAGGAGGGACCTCAGGAGCACCTCGCCAAGGCCGGCACGCCCACAATGGGCGGCATCGCCTTCCTGCTGGCCGCTGCGATCGCCTGGTTCGTCTTCGGCGAGACGCGCGAGGGCACGGCCATAGTGATGCTGATGCTCGCCGCGGGGCTCCTGGGCCTGGTCGACGACCTGATCGCGCTGCGCCGCATGCCCGGTGCCGACGAGACGACGGGCCTGCTGGCCCGCTGGCGCATCCTCTTCCAGGTCGCCATCGGCGCCGCCTTCGCGCTGGACGCGTTCAACGCGGGCCACGTGCTCACGGGTACGATGCTCCTCGACGTGTTCCTGTACACCTTCGTCATAGTCGGCTCAATCAACGCCCTGAACATGACGGACGGCCTCGACGGCCTGGCGGCGGGCGTGATGGTGATCATGCTGCTCGCCTTCCTCGGCCAGAGCCTCGCACCGATCCTGATCGGAGCGCTCCTCGGGTTCCTCTGGTACAACGGCAAGCCGGCCCGGGTCTTCATGGGCGGCGTCGGCTCCGAAGCACTCGGCGCGGGCCTCGCCGGCTTCGCCATCCTGAGCGGCACCGTCTGGTTCCTGCCGCTGCTGGCCCTGATTCCCGTTGCGATCACCCTGTCAGTGATAGCGCAGGTCTCATACTTCAAGCTGACCGGCGGAAAGCGTCTCCTGAAGATGACGCCGCTGCATCACCACTTCGAGCTTTCCGGCATGAGTGAGGAACAGATAACGATGCGCTTCTGGCTGGTCACCGCCGCCGCCTGCGCGCTCACCGTGTGGCTGATCCGGGGAGTCGCCTGAGGTGAAGCCTTGAGCACGGTTCTCGTCTACGGGCTGGGCCGCAGCGGCCTGGCCGTTACCCGACTCCTGCATGACCAGGGGCACGCGGTCGAGTTCTTCGAAAGCCGTGAGGCGGGCGAGGACGTGACCGAGGCGCTCGAGTCGGGCGCCAGACGCGTGGCGGACGTGAACGCGAGCACCGCGGCGGTCTGCATCGCCGCTCCCGGAGTCAGGATCGACCACCCCGACCTCGTGAGCCTGCGCGACAGGGGGACGGAGGTCATCGGGGAGGTCGAGTGGGTCGCAAGGTCCTTTCCGGACAGCCCGCTGGTCGGCGTCACCGGCACGGCCGGCAAGGGCACGGTGACCAGCTGGATCGCCCACACGCTCCGACTGGCCGGCACCGACGTCGAGGCGGGAGGCAACCTTGATCCCGCGCTGGCGGCCGTGGCCAGGCCGGGGGCCACCCTGGTCGTGGAGCTTTCCTCCTTCCAGCTCGAGCGCGTGCCCGGCCTGAGGCCGGGCATCGCGATCGCCCTGAACCTGGGAAGCGACCACCTCGACCGGCACGGGAGCATCGACGCGTACCACTCGGTCAAGCGCAACCTGATCCGGAACCTGACCGGCGAAGAGCTGCTCATCTACAACGCCGATGATGAAGCACTCGTGGCCTGGGCCGACTCCAGCAGCGCGCGCACTGCAGGCTTCTCGTTGCGGGCACCAGCCGCCGCGCACCTTGCCGGCGGCATGCTCTACCTGCGTGGCGCTCCCCTCATGCCTTCGCACGATCTGGGCATCCCGGGCACCCACAACGTGGCGAACGCCCTGGCCGTCGCGCTCGCCTGCGCGGCACTCGGCCTGACGCCCGATGCGATCCGCACGGGCCTGGCGAGCTACACGGGCCTGCGGGGCCGCTACAGCGCGGTCACGAACGTGGGCGGCATCACCTACATCGAGGATTCGATCGCCACGCGCCCGCTGTCCGTGCTGGCCGCGCTCGAGTCCAGCCCTGCACCCGTGGTGTGGCTGGCCGGCGGGCGCAGCAAGGGCGCGGACATCCGCGAGTTCGCAGCCATCGCGAAACAGAAAGTGAGCCTGTTCATCGGCTTCGGAGAGTCAGGCGAGGCGTTCTGCGCCGGCCTGTCCGACACGGTTCCCGTGCTGCACCTGCCGCATGCCGATGGCCGGGCCGCGCTGCGCGCCGCGGTGAAGGCGGCCGACGCCCACCTGAGGGCGCACGCCGCGCGCGGCGGCACGGTCCTGCTCGCGCCGCTGGCCACTTCCTTCGACCAGTTCGGGGACTACGCGGAGCGCGGGCAGGCGTTCAGGGACGAAGCGCTGCGGATGGAGGCGATGTGGACCCGGTACTCCTGAGCATCCAGCTGCTGCTGGGGTTCATCGGCATCCTCGGCGTCGCCACCGGCGAACCGTCCGTGGTCGTCGAGCACGCAGGTCGCTTCCTGGGGGCCTTCCTGCTCACGCTCGTGGTCGGCCGGATGAAGCCGTCTGCGATCGTGCGGCTGAGCCCGTTCGCCTACGTGGTCACGCTCGGCCTCCTGATACTCGTCCTCTTCAAGGGCATCTCGCCGGATGGCAGCGCCAGCCACCGTTGGCTAGACCTCGGTTTCTTCACGCTCCAGCCGAGCGAGCTGATGAAGGTCGCCGTGATCGCGTACCTCGCATCCTTCTTTCACAACCATCTGGGCAACACCCCGGTGTGGCGACCGACGCTCGTCATCGGGCTCGCCTGTGGCCTCATCCTGCTGCAGCCCGACCTGAGCACCAGCGTATTTACGTTCCTGATGGCGCTGGGCATCATGTTCATCGGTCCCGTCAAGCCCGGCAAGGTGCTGGCGGTGGGCGGGCTCGCCCTGGTGGTGGGCGTCCTGGTCGGCAGCATGCTGCTGTCCGACTTCACCTACTTCCAGGAACGCATAACGGGCTTCCTCGACATGCGCGGCGAACAGACGCAGACGCAGGGCATCAGCTACCAGGCGGCGCAGGCGCGCACGGTGATACTGTCCGCCGGCCTCGTGGGCATCGGTCCCGGCAGGCCGAACCGGGTTCCGGAGGCAGAGACGGACATGGTGGCCGTCTCGGTCACCCAGGCCCTCGGCTTCCTGGGGATAGGCACCGTGATCACCCTGTTCGTGCTGCTGGGGGTGAGGGGCCTGAAGATCGCCTCCAGCGTCAGGGGGCCGGCGAGCCTGCTCGCGGCCGGCGCGACCATCTACATCTGTGGCCAGGCGGGCCTGAACCTCGGTGTGGCCGCCGGCCTGCTCCCGGTGACGGGCATACCCCTTCCGTTCCTGAGCTACGGGTTGAACAGCCTGCTCAGCGTGTCGCTCGCGATGGGCTTCATCCATGGAGCCTACCGGCAGGCGCGGAACGGGATCGACCTCGCGTGAGCACGGATCGCCCCGTGCTGCTTGCGACCGGCGGCTCCGGAGGGCACATCTATCCCGCCATCGCCCTGGCCACGGGGCTTGCCCAGGCAGGCGTGCCGGTGCACTTCACCGGGGAGTCCGGCGGGCCGGAGGAACGCCTGAGTCAGGGCCACGGCTTCCCGTTCCATGGCCTGCCCGCCGGGAAGCTTGACCGGCAGCGCCCCAACCCGCTGGCGCTGCTCAGGGCTTCGGGAGGCGTGCTGCGGGCGGTGTCGCTGCTGAGGCGACTTAGGCCGGCGCTAGTGATCGGCTTCGGAGGCTTCGCTTCGCTGCCGGGCGCCGCCGCGGCCGCGCTCACGCGCACCCCGCTGTGGCTGCACGAGCAGAACTCGTACCCGGGACTGGTCACCCGCCTGCTTGGGCGCCGGGCCGAGCGGGTGATAGTTACCAGCGCGGCGGCCAGGCGGCGCGTGCGCGCCAGGGAGTTCAGCGAGGTGCCCTACCCCGTCAGCGAACTCCGTATCGACAGGCTGGAGGCCCGCGAGCGCCTCGGACTGCCGCCCGGTGGCCTGCTCACCCTGGTGATGGGCGGTTCCCAGGGGTCGGTTGCCCTGAACGACGGCGTGCTCAAGGCGCTCGGCCGGCTCGGCAGCGCCGCCCCGCTCACCCTGCACGCGACGGGACCGAACAACGAGGCGGCCGTGCTCGCCCGAAGCCTGCAGGGCGACCGCCACTTCGTGCGGGGCTACGTCGACGGCGACCTGGCCTTCGCCGCCGCCGACCTGGGAGTAACGCGGGCCGGCACCGGTACGCTGGCGATGGCCGCCTTTCACGGCGTCCCGCTCGTCATGGTTCCGTTGCCCAGCGCCGCGGAGAACCACCAGTACCACAACGCGCTTGCCGTCCAGGAGGCGTCTGCCGGCGTGCTGCTCCCCCAGGACCGGCTCGACAGGCTCGCTGACGTCTGGTCGGAGGTGCTCGAACCCGAGCGGCTCGAAACCCTCTCGGCTGGAGCCATGTCACTCAGTCCGGCCGGCGCACGTGACACACTGGTCAGGCTTGTGCTGAGGCGCCTACACGGCGGCACCGCGGCACACGGGGGAGAGAATTGAGTCAGCATCTGCATTTCATGGGCATCGGGGGGATCAGCATGAGCGGTCTCGCCCGTCACTACCAGCTCGAGGGGTTCAGGGTGACAGGTTGTGACGCAACCTCGAGCACGACCACCCGGGCACTGATCGAGTCGGGCATACCGGTCGCGGTTGGGCACGACCCCGCACACCTGGAAGGCGTCGACACGCTGATCAGCACGATGGCGGCGCCGAACGAGCGCGTCAGCGGCAGTGTCGAAGAGATCAGGGCGGCGCTCGAGCTCGGCATCAGCTCGATCAAGCGCGTCGACCTGCTCGGCCGGCTTTTCAGGGAACGGACCGCGATCGGCGTGAGCGGAAGCCACGGCAAGAGCACCATCACCGGGATGATCGCGGGCATCTTCCTGGAGCTTGCTGACGACCCGAGCGTTCAGATCGGCGCGAACCTGCCGGACATCGGCGGAAACATGCGCCACGGTCGCGGGAAGTGGCTGGTTGCCGAGGTCGACGAGTCCGATCCCGGATTCGCGCGCCTGGAGTCGGGCATAGCGGTGTTGCCAAACCTCGAGGACGACCACGTGGCCAATCACTTCGAGGAGCGCCGCAACTACCACGCCAGCCTGGCGGACCTCGAGGCCGCCATGCGGTCGTTCGCCGGCAAGGCCTCCCGGCTGATCTGGTGCCGGGACTCTGCCCTGCTGGGCGAGCTGTTCGGCGATTCCACCGAGGCGCTCACGTATGGCTTCGCCAGCGGCGCGGACTTCCGCATCACGGACGTGCAGCTGACCCCGGGAGGCAGCACCTATACGCTCAGCGTGCGTGACGGCGGCAGCATCCGGGTCGCGCTGCAGGTCCCGGGTCTGCACAACGCACAGAACTCCGCCGCCGCGCTGGCCGCCGCGCACACCGCCGGCCTCGACCTGCAGCAGGCCGCGGAGGTGCTCGGTGGGTTCAAGGGCGTAGGACGGCGCTGGCAGTCGTGGGGCACCGCGAACGGGGCGCTCGTGATCGACGACTATGCCGTCCACCCGGCCGAGGTCAAGGCGACGCTCGCCGTGGCACGCAACACCGGCCGGCGGGTGCTGGCCGTCCTCCAGCCGCACAGATGGGTGAGGACTGCGCTGCACTGGGAGGCGCTCGCGGACGCCGCCACGGCCGCGGACGAGGTGCTGGTGCTCGATGTGTACGCGGCCGGCGAACAGCCGGTACCGGGCGTGACGCCCGCCGACATCGTCAACCGCATCCGGGCCGCCGGGCGGGTCGCAGGCCACTTCACGGCGGAGAACGCGATCGAGCACCTGCAACGTGCGGTCGGCGAGAACGACCTGGTCGTAACGCTGGGAGCCGGCGACGTCTGGAGGGTGGCGGCGGGCCTGACCGGCAGGTCAGCGGAGAAGGACTGAGATGCGCCTGCTGGTCGTCATCCTCGGCATGCTGACGCTTGCGCTCGGGGTCGGTAGCCGCTTCTGGCCGACAGTCGAGCTGGCCTTCGTGAACGGCAACCAGCATCACTCGCGTGAGCGCGTAC
Organism: uncultured bacterium; assembly: GCA_964495325.1. Taxonomy (GTDB): domain Bacteria; phylum Deinococcota; class Deinococci; order Deinococcales; family Trueperaceae; genus CAZBVI01. The sequence continues at coordinate 174,126 of CAZBVI010000003.1, read as the reverse complement.
TGTGGCTCGCCAACATCCAGGAGGGCGATCCCCTGCTGTGGATCAACCGCTGGAGCCTCGCCGCGCTCGAGGCCGATCCGTGGATAGCGCGCGCCAGCGTCGTCAGGCACTTCCCGGACACCGTGTCGATCAGCGTGAGCGAGCGCACGCCAAGGCTGACCGACGGGACCGTCGTCTGGGGTGAAGGCGGCGTGGAGCTGCCCGGTGTGTCACAGGAAGTGATCGACTCCCTTCCCATCACGCTCGGCTGGGGTGAGCCGCGGATCAGGGAGGTGTTGGACCTGCTTGAACTGTTGTCCGGGCTCGAGCCCGAAGTGATAAGCTACACACCAGATGGATTTGATATCACCTTCGACGGAGTCAGCGTGTACACGCCGAGCGTGTCCGCTCTCGAAGCCCAGTGGGCAGCCGTCCAGGGAAGGCTCGGGAACCGTCTTGCGGTCTATCCATGGGGAGTGAGCGAGAAGAATGAGTGACGAACGCATCATCGTCGGTCTCGATATTGGTACCACCAAGATCTGCACCGTCATAGGCGAGGTCGCCAGCGATGGCGTGCTCGATATCATCGGTGAAGGTACCGTACCGAGTGACGGGTTGCGTAAAGGCGTCGTGGTGAACCTTGAGCGGACCATCGAGTCGGTCCGCCAGTCGGTCGAGGCCGCCGGCCGCGTCGCCGGAGTCCAGCCGCACAGCGCCTGGGTCGGCATCGCGGGCACGCACCTGAAGGCGATCACGAGCCACGGCATGGCCGCGATCAGGCGCAACCAGGAGATCACGCGCTCGGACGTCGAACGCACCGTGGACAACGCCAAGGCCGTCCCGCTCGAAGCGAACATGGAAGTGCTGCACGTGATCCCGCAGGAGTACGTGGTCGACGGGCACGACGGCATCAAGGACCCGGTCGGCATGTCCGGCGTCAGGCTCGAGGTGGACGTGCACCTGATCGCCGGCTCGCACGGACCGCTGCAGAACCTGCGGCGGTGCGCCACTGACGCGGGCATAAGCGTCGACGGCGTCGTGGTGCAGGCGCTCGCCAGCGGCCTGGCAGTGCTGGGCGAGGCCGAGCGCGAGGTCACGGCGCTGCTGATCGACATCGGCGGCGGCACCACCGACATCGGTGTCTTCCGGCGCGGCACGCTGGCCCATTCGGCCGTGATCCCGCTCGGCGGCGACCACATCACGCAGGACATCAGCCAGATGCTCCGCATCTCGCCTGAGGATGCCGAGCACGTCAAGCGCACGTACGGAACGGCGCTGCCGGAGATGGCGGACCGCGAACTGATGGTCGAGATCACCAACCAGAACTATCCGGCCGCGCTGTCGGCCTTCGAACTCGCGCAGGTCATCAAGCCGCGGGCAGTGGAGATCCTCAGCCTGGTCAGGCGCAACGTCGAGGAGCACCTGGGAGCGCTCGAGCTGGTTGTCGGCAGCGTGATCATCACGGGCGGCACCTCGCTCCTGCCCGGGCTCGACCAGGTGGCCGCGGACCGCTACCGGCTGCCCGTCCGCATCGGCAAGCCGTACGGCGTCAGCGGCCTGGTGGACGTGGTCGCCAGTCCGGCGCACGCGACAGCGGTGGGACTGGTCAGGTACGGTGTGCGCCATGGCATCGCAAGGCCGGTGACCACCCGCAGGCCGGGTCAGCGTGCTTCCGCCGCGCAGCCGGTTGCACCGGGACCGGTCAGCAACCTATGGCAGGGGATCCGCAACATTTTCAAGGACTTTTTCTAGAATGCCCGGGGAGAATAGCATGAACAGCGACAACGCCGTAATCCGCGTGGTTGGCCTTGGCGGCGGTGGGAACAACGCAGTCAACAGGATGATCGAAACGGGACTTCTTGGAGTGGAGTTCATCGCCGCCAACACCGACGCACAGGTGCTGGCCACAAGCCTCGCAGACACGCGGATCCAGCTTGGTGATCACCTCACCAAGGGCCTCGGCGCAGGCGCGAATCCTTCCATCGGGGAACAGGCCGCGCTCGAGGACCGTGACCGGCTCTCCGAGACCCTGCGCGGTTCCGACCTGGTCTTCATCACCGCCGGCATGGGCGGCGGCACCGGCACGGGCAGCTCACCGGTAGTGGCGGAGGTCGCCCGCGAGCTCGGCGCGCTGACCGTGGCGGTCGTGACCACGCCGTTCTCGTTCGAGGGCCCGCGCCGGATGCGTCAGGCCGAAGAGGGCCTGCGCAAGCTCGAGGACAAGGTGGACGCCCTGATCGTGGTCGAGAACCAGCGCCTGCTGTCGTCACTCGACCGCAAGGTCCGGTTGAACGACGCCTTCCGGGTCGCCGACCGCGTCCTTTATCACGGTGTTCGCGGTATCAGCGACGTGATCAACATGCCGGGCCTGATCAACGTGGACTTCGCGGATGTCAAGGCGCTCCTCTCCGGGGCCGGCACGGTGCTGATGGGCATCGGCGCGGGTCGCGGCGAAGACCTGATCGAGAAGGCCGCGGACAGCGCCACCCAGTCGCCCCTGCTCGCCAGGAGCGTCGAGGGTGCGCACGACCTGCTCATCAACATCACCGGCTCCGAGGAACTGGGGCTGCACGACGCGACGGAGATCGTCGAACGGATCAGTCTCGCCACTCAGGTGGATGAGGTCAACGTCCTCTTCGGAATCACCTATGACCCGGATGCGGGTGACGAGGTGCGCGTGACCGTGATCGCTGCCGGCTTCAACCACACGCCGCAGGTCAAGATCATCAAGCCCACCGGCGTACGCATGTCGGGCCAGCAGAGCTTCGATCCCGGCAACTACGACATCCCGGCGTTCCTGCGTTACAACCCGGAGAACGAAGACTGAGCGCCAAAGAAGGCCCGGACCCGCTCGCAGAACCCCGCACGCTGTTCAAGGGCCGCATCATCACGGTTTCCATCCTGGAAGGGGGCTGGGAGGTGGTCGGGCACGCTCCCGCCGTTTCCGTCCTCGCCGTCGAAGACGGGCTCGTGCTTGGTGTCGAGCAGCGTCGGCCCGCGGTCGCTCACGCGACCTGGGAGATCCCCGCCGGGCTCATCGATCCGGGCGAGACGCCTGCCCGGGCAGCGCAGCGCGAGCTGGCCGAGGAGACCCAGCTGGCAGGCGACCTGGAGTTCGTGGCCGGCTTCTACGTCAGTCCGGGCTTCACGGATGAGCACGTCTCCCTGTTCCACGCCACCAACCTCACCCCCGCCCATGGCGTACCTGACGAGACCGAGGACCTGAAGGTCAGCTGGCGCGAGCTGGACGCGCTGCTGGCCGGACTCAGGGAAGGGACGCTGCGGACCAGCGCGGCCACCGTCGCCGGCCTGCTCCACGCGGCAACCCTGCGGCCGGCATGACCCGGGTCGTGACGTCACCCGAGCAGCTTGGTCTCTGTGGCGTCGTGCTCGCCATCGGCAATTTCGACGGCATGCACCGGGGCCACCGCACGCTGCTGAACCGCATGCAGGAGCTGGCGGAAGAACTCGGCCTGCCGGGCGTCGTCATCAGCTTCTTCCCCACCTCCCGCATGGTGTTCAGGAACAGCGGCTACCTCAACTCCGCCTCGGAGAAGGTCGCGCTGCTCAGCAGTTACGGGCCCGAGGCGGTCGTGCTGATCCCCTTCAGTCGCGAGTACGCGAGGACGGACAAATCCGAGTTCCTCGGCCAGCTCGGCGCCCTCTCGCCCGCCGCGATCATCGTGGGTGAGGACTTCCGGTTCGGCGCCGACCGCGCAGGCACGCTTAACGACCTGAGCCTGGTGACGGGCAAGCTGGAGGTGTTCGGCCTGGTGAGCGATGACGGCAGGCCGATAAGTTCCAGCCGGCTGCGGGAGCTGATCGAGGCCGGGGCCGTGGAGGATGCGGCGGACCTGCTGGGCGATGCCTACCTGGCCGCCGGCGAGGTCGTCAGGGGCGACCAGCGCGGGCGGACCATCGGCTGGCCGACCGCGAACGTGATGGTCGGCGAAGGCAAGGTGCTTCCCGTGGGCGTCTTCGCGGTGCGTGTCACGCTGCCCGACGGCAGCACGGCGGGCGGCATGGCGAACGTCGGCTCGCGACCGAGCTTCGAGGGCACGCCTCCGTCGCTGGAGGTGCACGTCTTCGACTTCGAGGGTGACCTGTACGGGAAGGAAGTGACCGTCCGGTTCATCCGCCGGCTGCGCGGGCAGGTCCGCTTCGCTTCGCTGGATGAACTCAGACAGCAGCTGGCGCTTGACGCCGCTGGAGCCCGCGAGGCACTGTCAGCCGCAGGAGGCGAGCAATGATCATCTACGGCAGGAACGCCGTGCTGGAAGCACTCAGGCAGGGACAGCCAGTTCGTCTGCTGCTGGCTGCCGGCATCAACGACGCAACAGAGCGTGAGTTCTCCAAGCTTGCGCGTCAGGCCGGTGTGCCCGTGGACACCGTGCCCAGGATCGAGCTTGACAGGCTCGTGAAGACGACCTCACACCAGGGAGTGGCTGCCGAGGTGGCCGGGCTCTCCTGGTCCGACCCGGACGCCCCGCGGCGGCTCGCTCAAGAGCGCGGCGAGCGGCTCTTCCTGGTGCTGCTGGACCAGGTGCAGGATCCGCACAACTTCGGGGCGATCATCAGGAGTGCCGAAGTGCTTGGTGCCCACGGCGTGATCGCGGAGGAGCGCAGGTCCGCTCCCCTGTCGGCGGTGGTCGCGAAGACATCAGCCGGCGCGGCGAGCCACCTGCCGGTCGTCCAGGTCAAGAACCTGCCGCGCCACATGGAGGAGCTCAAGAGGTCGGGCGTGTGGATCTATGCTTCGGATGTTCAGGACGGCGTCACTCCGGAGAGGCTCGACTGGGACCGCGACGTCGCCGTCGTGATCGGCTCCGAGGGGACCGGGTTGCGCCGCCTCGTGCGTAAGCTGTGCGACGCTTCCGTGGTGATCCCGTCGGTCGGCAGGATAGGTTCGCTCAATGCGTCGGTGGCTGCCGGCGTGATCCTGTACGCCGGGCTGAACGCGCGGCGACAGCAGTCAGGCAACGGGGACTGAAGCCGAGGTGTGCTAGGATACCTGCTTGGTAACCTGGGCCGGTACCTCCTATATTTCTGGTCCGCTCCGGGGAAGCCTGAAAGGAATCTGAACTGACATGGCACTATCTACCGCAGACAAGCAGGAGATCATGGAGAAGTACGGCACCGCGAGCGATGACACCGGCTCGACCCAGGTGCAGGTGGCGCTGCTGACCGCGCGCATCGAGTACCTGAGTGAGCACCTCCGCGAGAACAAGAAGGACCATCACAGCCGGCGCGGCCTCCTCATGATGGTCGGTCGCCGCAAGCGCCTGCTGTCCTATCTTGAGAAGAACGATTTCGACAAGTACAGGGAGCTCATCGCCAGCCTCGGCCTGCGCCGCTGAGCCCTTGGCCCTCCCGCTCGTAACCGGGATCGGCTCAATGGAATGCGAGGCAGGTTCCTGCCTCGCATTTGACTTATTTAAAGCCTGTGCCTGCCAGGCACGGTTTATGGTGAACGAAAGACGGAAATGACGAAGGAGAAAAAGTGAACGTACCAGAAGCAAGACGGTTCAGCACCACCCTTGGTGGCCGCGAACTGGTGATCGAGACCGGCAAGTACGCCAAGCAGGTCTCCGGCAGCGCCTGGGTGCGCTACGGAGGCTGCGTGGTGCTTGTCACGGCCCAGATGAGCGAGGGCAGCAGTCCGATGGACTTCCTGCCGCTCACGGTGGAGTACGAGGAGCGCCATTACGCGATCGGCAAGATCCCCGGCAGCTTCATGCGCCGCGAGGGCCGGCCCGGCAACCAGGCCACGCTGAACGCCCGCATCACGGACCGCCAGATCCGCCCGCTGTTCCCCAAGGGACTGCGCAACGAGATCCAGGTCCTGATCACCATCCTTTCTGCCGACCAGGAGCTGGATCCTGCCCAGGCGGCAGCGATCGGCGCCTCGGCAGCCCTCGCGATGAGCGACATCCCGTGGGACGGACCCATCGCATGTGGCAGCGTCGGCATGGTGAACGGCGAGTTCGTGATGAACCCGACCTTCGCCCAGCTGGCTGATTCGCCGCTGGAGCTCACGGTTTCCTGCAGTGCTGACGCCGTCCTGATGGTCGAAGCGTCGGCCGCCGAGCTTGACGAAGACACCATGGTCGCCGCGATCGAGTTCGCCCAGCGCGAGCTCGCCCCGGTCATCGACCTGATCAACAGGATGCGTGAAGAGGTCGGACAGCCCAAGCGCGAGTTCCAGGCCGCAGCCACCACCGCCGACGACCTCGTCGCACGCGTGGGTGAGCTCGCCCGCCAGGCTGGCCTGCGCGCCACCATCCAGACCCAAGGCAAGTCCGAGCGCAGCGCGGCCATCAAGGAGCTGCGCGAGCGGGTCATCCAGCAGCTTGTGCCCGATCTCGAGGCGGACGACGCCGCTGAACAGGTCACGGCTGCCAAGGACGCCTTCCGCAAGGCCGAAGCCAGCGAGCTGCGCCAGATGGTGCTCGAGGACAAGGTCCGCAGTGACGGCCGCAGGCCCGACCAGGTCCGGCCTATCTGGATCGAGACCGGCGTGCTGCCGCGTGCCCACGGCTCAGCGATCTTCACGCGTGGCGAGACCCAGGTGCTCGGCGTTGCGACGCTCGGTACCGGTCGCGACAACCGCCTCGTGGACGACCTCGGGCTCGAGACGAGCGAGGAGTTCATGCTGCATTACAACTTCCCGCCGTACTCGACGGGCGAGGTCAAGCGCATGCGCGGCGTGAGCCGGCGCGAGCTGGGCCACGGCAACCTCGCCCGCCGCTCCCTCGAGCGTCAGATACCCTCCAAGGAGGACTTTCCCTACGTGCTGCGCGTGGTGGCCGAGACGTTCGAGTCAAACGGCTCGAGCAGCATGGCCAGCGTCTGCGCCAGCTCGCTCGCGCTGATGGATGCCGGCGTGCCGCTCAAGGCTCCCGTCGCGGGCATCGCGATGGGACTGGTCAAGGAGGGTGGCGACTACAGCATCCTCAGCGACATCCTCGGCAGCGAGGACGCCCTTGGAGACATGGACTTCAAGGTGACCGGCACGCGCGAGGGCGTGACCGCCCTGCAGATGGACATCAAGATCAAGGGCATCGACGCCAGCCTGATGCGCGAGGCGCTGCAGCAGGCACGCGAAGGACGCCTCCACATCCTTGACAGGATGGACTCCGTGCTCGACGCTCCGCGTGAGCTCAGCGAGCGTGCTCCCCGCATCGTCACCGTCCAGATTCCGACCGACAAGATCGGATCGGTCATCGGGCCCGGCGGCAAGCACATCCGCGAACTCGAGGCACTTGGTGCCACCATCGAGATCGAGGAGACCGGCCTCATCAAGATCTACTCCGAGGACTCCGCGGCCGCCGACGAGGTCAAGTCCCGCATCGAGAACATGACGCGTACGGCCGAGGTCGGTGCCATCTACGACGGAACCGTCGCCAAGGTGCTCGACTTCGGTGCGTTCATCACGCTTTTCCCCGGCACGGACGGCCTGCTGCACATCAGCCAGGTCGCCGAGGAACGCGTCGAGAACGTCGCGGACTTCCTCAAGGAGGGCGACACGCTCCAGGTCAAGGTCAATGGCATCGATGACCGCGGCAAGATCGACCTGATCCGTCCGGAGCTCGAGGGCAAGATCGCGCCCCGCCGCACAGGCGGCGGTGGCGGCGGCCGGGGTGGCCCGCGTGGCGACCGCAACGACCGTGGCCCCAGGCGCGACTCCCGTCCCCCGCGTGGAGACCGCTGAGTACTGTCATGGCGCGACAACAGGATGACAGGAAGCTGCGGATCATCCCGCTCGGCGGGATGGGTGAGATCGGCAAGAACATGTTCGCCTTCGAGTTCGATGACGAGATACTCCTCATCGACGGCGGGCTCGCCTTCCCGGATGCCGACATGCTCGGAGTCGACATCCTCGTACCCAAGATCGACTGGGTCATCGAGAACTCGTCCCGCATCAAGGGCTGGGTGCTGACGCACGGACACGAGGATCACATCGGCGGCCTCCCCTACATGCTCAAGCTGCTGCCGAAGGTACCCATGTACGGCGCGAAGCTCACGCTCGGGCTGCTCAGGGGCAAGTTCGAGGAGTTCAAGCTGCGGGAGTCCGACGTGGACCTGCGCGAGGTCTCGACCGATGCGCGCATCAAGATCAGCCGGTACTTCACGGTCGACTTCTTCCGCATGACGCACTCGATCCCGGACAACTCCGGCCTGATCGTGCACACGCCGATCGGCCGGGTGGTCCACTCCGGCGACTTCAAGCTGGACTTCCATCCCGCCGACGGCAAGACGAGCCACCTGCACAAGCTGGCGCAGGCCGGCGAGGAAGGCGTGCTCGCACTCATCAGTGATTCGACCAACGCCGAACGCCCGGGGTTCACGCCCAGCGAGCGGGACGTGGCCGAAGCGGTCAGGCAGATCGTCGCGCGGGCATCGGGCCGCGTGATCGTCACGACGTTCTCCAGCCACGTTCACCGCCTGCAGAACTTCGTGCGCATCGCCGAAGAGTTCGGCCGGCGCGTGGTGATGGAGGGCCGGAGCATGCTCAAGGCCGCCCGCATCGCCCAGGAGCTCGGCTACCTCGAGATCCAGAAGCCGTTCCTTACCAGCGACGAGATCGGCAACCTGCCGGACGACAAGGTGCTGTTCCTCTGCACCGGCAGCCAGGGGCAGCCGATGGCCGCCCTGTCGCGCCTGGCGAACGGCACGCACCGCAAGATCCAGCTCGAGCCGGGCGACACGGTCATCCTCTCCTCCAATCCCATTCCGGGCAACGAAGAGGCCGTCGGCCGCGTGATCAATCAGCTTTACGAGCGCCGGGTCGACGTGTTCTACCCGCCCAGGTACAAGGTGCACGCCTCGGGCCATGCCAGCCAGGAGGAGCTCAAGCTCATCCTCGACCTGACGCGCCCGAAGTTCTTCATCCCCTGGCACGGCGAGCCCCGGCACCAGGTGAATCACGCACGCCTGGCGGAGTCGATGAGCAACGCGCCGGAGAAGATCATCATCCCGCAGAACGGTGATGTCCTGGAGCTTTCCAGGGACACGTTCAACATCGCCGGACAGGTCGAGGCAGGAGTGATCCTCATCGACTCGGTCGGCAAGAGCAGTGACGAGATCACGGAGCCGGTCATCCGCGACCGTCAGATGCTGAGCGAGGAGGGCGTCGTCGTCATCGTTGCCGTCGCCAGCAAGTCGCCCAGCGTCGAGGTCATCATGCGCGGCATGGCGCACGACGGCAAGCTGGCCGACGAGATCAAGAAGCTGACGCTCGAGAACGTGAAGAAGGGCGTGCGCGAGAAGCGCCGCCTGAACGACATCCGTGATGACGTCTTCTATCCTGTCAGGCGGTACCTGCGCAAGGCCACCGGCAGGAACCCCCTGATCGTGCCGACGATACTCGAGAGCTGATCCTCCCCGAAGGGGTGTGAGCCGTGCGGGCTGGCAGGGACAGGTGTCCCTGCCAGCCCGCACACTTCCGTGACAAAGTACGGCTAACTCGGAGCAATCTATCCGAGAACAACGGAGGTATCACAATGTCCACCCGTCTCGGGAAACCGGGCCGATTCGCAGCCCTCCTGGCTGCACTGGCGCTCCTGCTGGTCTCCGGACTCAGCTTCGCGCAGGACGAATCGGTCGATCTCACACCGGCAGAATGGGAACAGGCCACACAGACCTACTTCGATCGCTGCGCCGGCTGTCACGGCGCCCTCCGCGCCGGAGCCACCGGCCCCGACCTGCACCCCGCGCGCCTCGTGGAGAAGGGGACGGCCTACCTCCAGGCCGTGATGCACTTCGGCCTGCCCGGAGGAATGCCAGGCTGGGGCGCCCAGGGCACCCTCAACGCTGACGAGATCGAAATCATGTCACGCTTCCTGCTGAACGATCCGCCCGCACCTGCACAGATCAGCATGGATCAGATCCTGGAGACCTGGCAGGTTCACGTTCCACTGGATGAACGGGTCGAAGAACCCCAGCACGATTACGACTGGGAAGACTTCTTCGGCGTGATCCTGAGGGACATGGGCCAGGTCGCGATCGTGGACGGCGAGACCCGGGAGCTTGTGACGCTCGTGGAAACCGGACACGCGATCCACATCCTGCGCTCGTCACTGACCGGCCGCTACTTCAACGCGATCGGCCGTGACGGCAAGGCCTCGCTCATCGACCTGTGGATGGATCCGCCGCAGGTGGTGGCCGAAGTCAAGGCCTGCTACGACGCGAGGAGCATCGAATCCAGCCATTACGAGGGCTTCGAGGACCAGTACACCATCGTCGGCTGTTACTGGCCCGCCCTGGCGGTAGTGCTCGACGGCCTCACCCTGGAGCCCCTCAAGATGATCGGCACCGCGGGTTACGAGCGCGGTGGGGGCGACTACGTCGAGGAAGCCCGCGTCGCCGCGATCGTCGGCTCCCGCTACCATCCGGAGTGGATCGTGACGATCAAGGAGACGGGCCAGGCCTGGCTCGTGGACTACAGCCGCCTGGACCAGCCCGGCCGGCCCCTGCCCGTGACGATGCTCGACGCTGACCTGTACCTGCACGACGGAGGCTGGGCGGGCGAACGCTACTTCGTCGTCGCCGCCAACGCGCTGGACAAGGTGATCGTCATCGACTCACTCGACCGCACCGTGGTGGCCGAGGTCACCGCCGGCAACACGCCCCATCCGGGACGCGGAGCCAACTGGGTCCATCCCGAGTTCGGACCCGTCTGGGCCACGGGCAACCTCGGCAGCGGTGAGCTGACCGTAGTGGGCGCGGACCCCGAGGGTCATCCCGAGTACGCCTGGGAGGCGGTGGCGCGCGTCGAGGTGCCCCACACCGGTAACCTCTTCATCAAGACGCACCCGGCCAGCCCGTGGCTCCTGTACGACTTCCCGATGAGCCCGCTCGCCAACGCGGCCGCGTCCATCTGCGCCATCGACATCATCGAACTGGAGACCGACCGCTGCTGGGAAGTCCCCGGTGCGGCCGACCTGAACGCCCGTATGGTCCACATCGAGTTCAACCGCTCAGGCAGCGAGTTCTGGGTCTCGGCCTGGGGCACGATGGACGAGCCGTCCTTCATAGCCGTGTACGACTCCGTCACGCTGGAGGAGATCCACCGCATCGACGAAGACTGGGTCCGCACGCCAACGGGCAAGTTCAACGCCCACAACACGGCCCACAACGTCTACTGACAAGACCGACATTCCCTTTCCGTTCGCTGCCGCCGGGTACCTTCCGTTCCCGGCGGCAGCATCCTCATGCCCCCCGGGATGCGCCCAAACGGGCCTGAAGCAGCCTCAGGGCCGCTGCCGTCTCTTCGCGCGCCTGGCCTATCAGGTCTTCCCCGTAAAGCAGCGCATCGTTGCGCCGACCCTGGCAGTCGAAGCCGGCTGCCGCGACCGGCTCGCCGTCAGCGTACAGGCGGATGGCGGCGGCGAGCGGCACCTCGTACAGCACGCTGACCTCCTCGCAGCGTGGCCGATAGCTCGTCAGCGGCGCGTCGTGCACGGCGAAGTACACGTCCTGGAACTCCCGGTCCACACTGTCGGGGTAATGCCTCTGCGAGCGCACTTCGGTCAGCAGCTCCAGCTGGTCGGGCCGCAGTTCGACCGACAGTTCCTCCTCCGCCTCGCGCAGCACGGCCAGCCAGTCCTCGCCGGCCTGCAGGTGGCCGCCCACGCTGACGTCCACCAGGCCGGGTTCAAGGTCCTTGTCCCTGGACCGCCTCTGCAGCAGGACGCTTCCCTCGCCAGTCACGAGCCACAGGTGCACGGCCCTGTGCCAGTCGCCATCACGGTGCACCTCGAACCGGGTCCTGGTGATTCCGGTCCGCTCTCCCGAGGAGTCCAGCACGTCCAGCAGTTCATCGGCCTCAGCTGAGTTCATGAGTGGATTCTAGCGCGCGAGCGTGCGCCAGGCAGCGGTTGCAGCGGCCGCCGCGCCCTACGCTGCACCTTGGAGGTGCGGTATGGGAACCATGGAGAATATCGAGTACCAAGGCTACCGCATGCGGGCCATGAAGGGCCCCGGAGGCGACTGGATCGGCGAGGTGCGTGATGCCGCCGTGCCGCAGCTCGTGGCGGAATCCCGCGATGACCTGATGGCACAGTTCAGGGTCGTGATCGACTCTGTCATCGAGGCGGAGGCCGAAGAAGAGTACGAAGGAGCGGGGCCCGACCTGCGGGACAGCGCCTATGTCGCGCCGATGGGCATCGCCCTGACCGAGGTTCCACTGCCGGACATGGATGGCGGCGGCAACCGCCCGGAAGATCCCGACAGCTGGGATGACTGACCCGGCTTCACTGGGCGACAAAGCGACCGAGGCGGCATCCGCACTGCGCGGACGCCGCCCCTCACGTTCTTTCTTATGGTCGGGGTGGCAGGATTTGAACCTGCGACCACTTGACCCCCAGCCAAGTGCGCTACCAGACTGCGCTACACCCCGGTTCAATGAACCAGCCCATTGAGTTTATCGGACGCACCCGGCATCGTCAAGTGACGTCGCCCCGGTCCGACCGCTCACGTTCGCGTGCAATGGAATGGGACAACCACCGAATGGGATTTCTTGCTGCATCCGTCAAGAGGATTGGTATTCTCGGTGACCAGAGACGAGGAGCAGCAGCCCATATATGAAACGTGCTTTGGCCAACAGCCCATTGACTCAGATGCTGATCGACAGATCGCCCGGGTACGGCCTTTACCTCGACGTGCAGGGGTACGTGGTCACCGCAAGCGCTTCCGTGCGGCAGATGCTCGCGGCCGATGACGGCTGGGTCGGCCACAGCCTGTTCGACCTGGTCGCCGTCCTCCTGGTTCCGGACAGCGAGCGCGACGGGATCGACCGTGCGCTTGCGAAGGCGGTAAGTGGCACAGCCGGACAGCTGCAGGTCACCATCACGCATGAGACACGGAAGCACGTCATCGACGTCCACTTCACGCCCATCCGGGCTGATGATCTGAGCGTAATCGGGGTGCTGGTCGAGTCCGGCCTGCATCTGGTGCCGAGCCTGGCACTGGAGGGCGAACGGCGGCGCGCACAGCAGATGTCAGAGGTCGCGCGGCACGCGCCGGTCGCACTGGTCATGCTTGATCGCAGCATGAAGGTACTGCATGCTACCGACCGGCTGCTGAGCCTGATCGGTCAACAGCGTGCCGACCTGATCGGGGCGTCCTTCTACGACGCCTGGACGGACGCGTCGAACTACCGGGACAGCCACCGCCACGCCCTGGCCGGCGGATCGGTCACGCACCTGCAGGGCACGTACACCGGGTCGGAGGGCGAGACAAGGCACCTTTCCCGCTCGATCAACCCCTGGTTCGACGAGAACGGCAACATCGGCGGCATAATAATCGTGATCGACGACATCACGGACCAGGTCAACCTTGAGCACGAACTGACCCACACCGCAGCCGCGGTAAGGCGAAGCGAGCACTTCTACCGGAAGCTGATCGAGAACAACCGCGACGGGATCATGCTCGTGCGGGCTTCGGACGGCCATGTCCTTTACGCGAGCGAGGGCGCCCTCAACATAATCGGGCTGCAGCGCGACGAGGTCGTGGGCAGCTCGATGCGGCACCGTATCCACCAGGAGGATCTTGCCGAGCTTCTTCGGGCGTATGACCGGCTGGAACCCGGAAACACGACAAGCCTGATCGTGAGGCAGAAGCACACGAACGGTGAGTGGCTCTGGCTGAGCATGCTGATCACGAACCTCAGTGCTGATGAGGCGATAGGAGCGCACGTCCTGAACCTGCGGGACGTCACGAACACCCTTGCGCTGCTGCAGAAATCGCGTGACCAGAGCTCAAGGCTGCAGGCAGCCCTTGACATCACCTCGCTGGTGCTGGGCCAGACCGACCTGCTCGGCCGGATCACCTGGGCTGCGAACCTGCCGGCTCCCATCGAGCATCTTGACCCGGTTGGCATGCTGCCACATGCACTGACCGGAGCTTTTCAGGGACGCGCGCTCACGAGAATCATCCGCACGAGCATCCAGGAACAGACCCGGATCAGGCGCGAACTGGAGTTCACGGCGGGCGGCGACCGCTGGTACTTCGACGTGCACGTCGAGCCCCTGACCGACGGAAACGGCCAGCGGTCCGGCGCAACGGTAGCTGCCCTGAACGTGAGCGAGGAACGCCGCGCCACACAGGAGCTTCTGGCCAGCGGAAGGCGCTTCCGCAAGCTGGTCCAGAGCAACAGCGACATCATCATGGTGCTGGGCAACGACGGCGAGATCGCCTACCTGAGCGATGCCCTGCCCCGCCTGCTCGGCTGGAACCGCGTGGAGACGGCCACGCGCGGCCTGGCGGATTTTGTCGCCACTGAGGACCGGCCGAAGATCCGCCGCTTCATCCGCAGGCTGATGCGCAAGGGTCACGCCCACGTCTCGGAAGTCCGGGTACTGCACTCGCGTGGGGACTGGCGCTGGCTCGACTGCGTCGGAAGGGACATGCGCTCGGACCCGGACGTGCACGGCCTCGTGCTCACCATCCGCGACGTCAGCTTCAGGGTTCACAACCTCCGGGAACTGGAGGCCACGCGCGACGGGACGTTCCGTGCTCTGGGGGTCGCGCTCGAAGCCCGGGATTACGAGACCCTGGGCCACACCGAACGGGTGGTTGACCTTACCAACCGGTTCTCCGCAGCACTCGGCCTGCCGCCCGACCAGTGCCAGGCGCTGGAGTGGGGCGCGTACCTGCATGACATCGGCAAGATCGCGATCCCCGACAGCATCCTCACCAAACCCGGCCCGCTCACGGAAGAGGAGTTCCGGACGGTCAAGCTTCATCCCGTGATCGGCAGCGAGATGTGCGGAAACATCCCGTTCCTCCCGCCCGAGACGCGCCAGATCGTTCGACACCATCACGAGCGGTTCGACGGACACGGCTACCCGGAATGCCTTGCGGGTGAGCACATCCCCTTCCCCGCCCGCATCTTCACGATTGTCGATGTCTTCGACGCACTTACGAGCACGCGGCCCTACAAGGAAGCCTGGTCGTTCGACGACGCAGTCGCTGAGCTCCGCCGGCAGGCTGGGTTCCAGTTCGACCCGGCGCTGGTCGACGTCTTCATCCAGCGCGTACTGGCAGCCGGCGAGTTGCGCCCGGCTCGGGCTGGTAGCAGGCCCGCCTGATGTCCGGGCGCGGTTCCGGGCCCTTCAGCCCGGTGTCCCTGAAGCTCGCGAGCGCAACGACCAAACCCATAGGCGGAATCACGGTTGTTCACGGTCCCACGGGTCAACTCAGGCTCGACGCGTCCTCGTCATCATCCTGATCTGATGTCTCATCGGGGTCTGGCCCGACGGGACGATCCGGCTCCTGACGCGGGTCGGGATTCTGCCGATCGTGATGCTGATCCCGTTCCTGAGGAGGATGCTTGTCCGATCCACCCTTGCGATATTGGTCACCCATGATTGTTACCCCCGGCCTGCATCAGAAGCCATGGAAGCGAACCGCACAGCGGCGCCGCGCACAGATACGCGAATCTACTGTGGTGTTGCAGTCTGCCGTCCCACCGGCCACGCCTGACGGCGCACGATCAGACGACCGCAGACAGAGCTTCCTGAACAGCCCAGATCACCCGCTCTGCGAGCTCATTGGCTACCTGCTCGCCGATCCTGCCGGGCGGAGTGCTGCTGTGCCACGTACCAGTCTCGATATCGAACCAGACCCGGGCATGAAGCATCAGGTACGTCCCGGCCGGTGACTGCGGCGCTGCTCCGGCAAGCTGCGCCTTCACGCGCGGCAGCAGTTCAACGCGGTCGTTGCGTCCCTCGAAGCTGCCGAGGTTGCGGTTGACGAGTTCTCTGGCGATCTGACGATTTGACATGCCTTAGATGTTAAGGCTTTTGAGGACGCCGCATCTACACCCTGGCCTGTGGATAACTGCAAATGGCCGTACCGATGGCCGTACAAGCAAAATCTCCACTCCTTGCGAAGTGGAGAAATGCCGTCCCTGACTGGTGCACCGGGTAGGATTCGAACCTACGGCCTTGGGCTTAGGAGTCCCCTGCTCTGTCCAGCTGAGCTACCGGTGCGCGCCGGGCAGATGCAAGTTTACTGCGATTGCCCCGCCTTGGACAAGGCTCGCTGAAACATCGCCCAGGACACGCGGTCAGACTGCACTCATCAGGCTCAAGTGGTGACGCGCAACACTGCGTGTCATGGCCCTGAAGCGCCCGCTAGTCCTCCTCTGCCTTCTGATCGTTACACTTCTCGCCCCGGCCGCCGCGCAGGAGCTGCGGATCGGTGTCGTGATCCCGCAGGCGAGCGCCGAGGCGCAGGCAGCGACGGAAGCCTTCGTGCGGCGACTGACGCTGAGCCCCTCACCGGCCCTGCGCGGCATCGAGGTGCTCGTGCGCCGCACGGCTGCCGGCGCCGAGGCCGCGATGACCGCGGCCGTTGAACTCGTGACCGAACAGGGCGTTCACGCGCTGGTGTGCTGCACCGAGGAGTCCGCGTCAGCCGCGGTGGTGCAGCTGGCGGAAACGGAACAGGTGCTTGTGATGTCGCCCCGGGGCCGCGCGGACGACGCGGAAGCCCCCAGGCTGGCGGTCACGCTGAGTCCGTCGCAGCTGAGCGTGTTCCGTGCGATCGCCATCGGGGCCAGCCACCAGGGTGGCGGGATCGGCATGCTGGTACCGGACGGCCCGACCGGGGATGCGGCGGAAGAGGCCCTGCGAGCCGGTGCGCTCGAGGCGGGCATCGCCGTCACGCGGGTCGAGCAGTTCGCCGCCGGCACCTCGCCCCTCACGCCGGAGGCGCTGCTGGTGGCGACCAGCCTGCCGTCCAGCGTGGTGGTATGGGCGAACGGGTACGACTCCAGGAACGCTGTGGACGCGTTGCGTGCCCGCGGCTTCGACGGTCCGGTCTGGCTCCGGTATCCGGAGGCAGCGGGATTGGCGGACGGCTTCCCGGTCGGACAGTTGCAGTTCGTCGTGCCGCCGGTACTCCTCGCCACGGGTGGGGGCGCGGACCCGCGGAACCACGCGGCCGTCAGTTCGTACCGCGCTGCCGCAAGCGGTGGGCTGGTCGGAGGCGGCACCGGGCTGGAGGGTGCGCTGGTTCATGACGCGCTCTCGCTGGTGCTGGCAGCCTTCGAACAGGCTCTGGCGTACGGCGTTTCACCGCAGAACACGGCGCAGTTCCGCCAGGCTGTGGCGGACGGCCTGCTCTCGGCGGGTACGGTTCCGCTGGCCGCAGGCACGTACCGCTTCGACGGTGAACGCGGCGCGTTGGCCCAGCCGGCGGGCCTGATACCCGCATCGGGGCGCGGCGGCCGGTTCGTCAACCTGCAATAGGTGCGAACATGACAGCGACTGCGGTCTGCCTCATGAGCAGGCGGTAAACTGGCGGCAATGACCGAAGAACTGAACTTTCACACTGCCGAGTTTGCCGCACTGGAGGCGCAGCTGGCGGATCCGGGTGTCCTGGCTGATCAGGCACGGTACCGGACTGTCATGCAGCGTTACAGCGAGCTGCGGCCGATCGTGGCTGTCCAGAACGAACTGAACGACGTTCGTCGCCAGCTGGCCGAGGCCCGCCAGTTGCTGGATGACCCCGAGATGGCCGACGTGGCGAACGAAGAGGTGCAAGAGCTCGAACCGCGCGAGGCCGACCTTGCCGGCCAGCTCGAGCGTCTCCTGCTGCCGTCCGACCCCTTCGATGCCAAGAACGTGATCGTCGAGATCCGTGCCGCTGCCGGCGGCGGCGAGGCCTCGCTCTTCGCGGCCGAGGTGCTCGAGATGTACCAGCGTTACGCTTCCCGGCTCGGTTACAGGACCGAGATCATCGACTCGCACGTCACGGATGTCGGCGGGGTCAGCAAGGTCGCGTTCGAGGTCCGGGGCGAGGGTGCGTACAGCAACTTCAAGTACGAGTCGGGCGTCCACAGGGTGCAGCGGGTGCCCGAGACCGAGACGCAGGGCAGGATCCATACCAGCACCGTGACGGTGGCGGTGATGCCCGAGGCTGACGATGTAGACGTGAGCCTCTCCCCCTCGGACTACCGCGTGGATGTCTACCGCTCATCGGGCCCGGGCGGGCAGTCGGTGAACACGACCGACTCGGCCGTGCGTATCACGTACATGCCGGGCACGGATGACGAGATAATCGTGACCTGCCAGGACGGCAAGTCCCAGATCAAGAACAAGGAGAAGGCGCTGACGGTGCTGCGTTCCCGCATCCTGGAGCGCGAGCGGGAGAAGACGGCGGCGGAGCAGCGCGAGGCCAGGCTGGTCCAGATCGGCGGCGGCGATCGCTCCGAGAAGATCCGCACGTACAACTTCCCCCAGTCCCGCGTCACGGACCACCGGATCGGCTTCACCACCCGCAACCTGTCCCAGGTCATGCAGGGCGAACTGGACGAGCTTGCCTCCGCGCTGATCGACGCTGACCAGCAGTCCAGGCTGGCCGAAGACCGCGCCGCCTTGGCACCGACCGGTGAGCCGGCGTGAGTTCGTCGTTGCCGCAGCCATACTGCTCGACCCGACCGGTCGGGTACTGCTTGTAGGCAACGACTGGCAAGGACTGGGGAACGTGCGCTACACGCTCCCCGGAGGGGTGGTAGAGCGCGGCGAATCCACGCTCGATGCGCTGTCGCGCGAGGTGCTCGAGGAGACGGGCCTGATCGTGACCAGGGTCAGGCACCTGGCGTACGCCGTGCACGTCGAGGACACGCGCCGCAACGACCGAGCGATCTCGTTCGCCTTCCTGGCGGAGTACGACGGCCTGCTCAATCCCGCCGATCCCGACGGCTTCATCGTGGAGGCGCGGTTCGTACCGGTCAGCGAGATCGAAACGATCGTGCCGATCGCACCGCTGCGCGAACCGCTGGTCGCCTACCTGAAGGACCGGAAACCCGGCAGGTTCTACACTTACGCAGGTTGGGACGGAAGGGGCGGCAGACGGGTCTGAGCCCGCTGTCGCCACCTCCCGACACCGTCCTCTCAGTCCTGATCGAACTCCTCGCGCGGATGCGTTGACCCGTCCCGCACGCCCGGCGCATGCGGCTCGATGTGGATGGTGCTGATCAGGTTCGGCAGCTCACTGCTGAGCTCGGCTTCCAGCCGCATGATCATGGCGTGCGCTTCGTCAACCCTCATGCCGGGTTCGACGAACACGTCGACCTCAAGGAACCGCGCGCTCCCGCTGCGCCGAGAGCGCAGGCGGTGATACCCCATGATGCCGCTGTGGCCATCGAGGAGCCTCATGATCAGCGCCTCCTCGGCATCGGGAAGCCGCTCGTCCAGCAGCTGGGAGATGGAGCGCGTCATGATGACGTATCCCTCGCGGAAGATGTTCGCCGCGACCACCAGGGCGATGACGGCATCGAGCACGAGCCAGCCGGTCGCGGCCACGAGCGCAACCCCGATTATCACGCCCACCGACGACCAGACGTCGGTCAGCAGGTGTCGTGAGTTCGCCTGCAGCGCCGCCGAGCCCAGCAGCCTTGCCCGCCTGCCCAGCCAGAGCGCCAGGCCCAGGTTGAGCGCCCCGGCGCCGGCCGCGACTCCGAGCCCGAGCGCGATGTTCCGCAGCGGCACGGGGTCGAGCAGGCGTTGCACCCCGGTGAGCAGCAGCATCGCCGCGGCGGCGATGATCAGCAGCGCCTCGAAGGCACTCGAGAGGATCTCGGCCTTCTCGTGGCCGTAAGGATGCTCGTAGTCCGGTGGACGAAGCGCCAGCCGGACGGCCAGGATGACGGCCACGGCCGCGACCACGTTCACGATCGATTCGGCCGCGTCTGACAGCAGCGACACCGAACCGGTCAGGAAGTACGCGCCTGACTTTCCGGCCAGCACGACCAGGGCACCGGCCAGGCTGACCAGGGCGGTCGCGCCCTGCCTTGACGTCACTCCGGCTGGTCTTCCTCCCAGGTCTCATCGCCCGCGGCTTCTTCCGTGTCCAGCTCGCCGCTTGCGAGCGCGCGCTCAAGCTCCTCCCCCTCGTAGTCGGTGACCGTCTCTTTGATCAGCTTCAGTGCTGCTGCTGCCTGCTCCTCGGGAACCAACACCACCGATTCGCCTATGCCCGGGGTACCCAGGTGAGCGAATACATCATCACCCGAGTCGCTTCCCCGCACTACCACGATGAAGCCGGCTTCCTCGAGCAGCGCGCCAACCATCTCCGCAAGAGGTTCTGCGGGCGCGACATCGACTATCGTCCACCTGTCCCCGTTAACAATCCTGGTCTCGCCCTTCACGTCAGTCTCCTTCCGCTCCACCGAGCGCTGCGGCTGCGATCGCGCCGTAAACGCGACGTGCGATTCCCAGCTGCCTTGTTTCGATCCTCTCGTCCGTGGTGTGCGCCAGCTCAGGATCACCCGGGCCGAAGCCGATCACCGGGATGCCTCCCTCCGACAGGTAAGGCGCATCCGTCGCGAACCACCAGTTGCCCTCCTCGAGTTCCATGCCCTCCCTCGCCAGCTGGGCCGCCGCTGCGGCCCTGGCCGACTCTACCGCCGGGTGGGCCGCTGAAATGTGCCAGACGGGGTTGTGGACCATCACTTCCTCCCGGATGGCACCGTTCTCGCTCGTGGCGGTGACCGACCTGACCGTGAGCCCGGCTTCAGGATCGATGGCGCCCAAACGCCGGGTGATCTCTTCCGGGCCGTCACCGGGAACGTAACGGTAATCGATGTACAGGGTCGCTTCGCCTGGCACCACGTTGGCGCTGTCAGGCGAGACGTGCAGCCGGGTTGGCGTGGCCGTCGAATAGCCGAGCGGACCGCCTCCCGGCAGCTCGAGGGCCTCCAGCGCGACCAGGAACCGGGCTGCACGCAGCAGGGCGTTGCTCCCGAGCGTGCTCTTGGCGGCGTGCGCGATCTTGCCGGGAAAGCGGACCTGAACCTCGACCCGACCCCTGTGCCCGAGCATTAGCTTCAGGTCGCTCGGCTCGCCCAGAACGACCACATCAGCCTTCTGCGTGGCCGCCAGGTGTCTGGCGCCCAGGCCGTTCTTTTCCTCCAGCACCACGCCGGTGACCAGGATGGTCCCCGCGAAACCGTCTGCGGCAACGTCGAGCGCCGCGAAGGCCATGCAGGCGATGGCGGACTTCATGTCCACGGAGCCGCGGCCCCACAACTCTCCCCCTTCGATCGCTCCGGCCAGGGGCGGGTGCGGCCAGAGGGACTCGTCACCGACCGGCACCGTATCGATGTGTCCGTTGAACATGACCGTCTTGCCGGGACCGCGCCGGATCGCACCGATGGCGTTCCCGGCCTCGTCCGTCCAGGCCTCGTCGAAGCCCAGCGTGTTGAAAGCCTCGACCAGCAGCCTGGCTGCGGGTGACTCCTGCCCCGACGGACTCGGCGTGCTCACCAGGGCCCGCGCGAGGTCGACCTCGTTCTTGTATGGCATGCAGCAATCATACGCAATCGCACATGACCGACCCTGCCTGCGGCGTTAGAGTCAGACCGTGGCTGAGGCGTGGAAGTGCGACGGATGCGGCTGGAACAACGGCGGCGGTGCCCTCTGCGAGCGATGCGGCCTCGCCCTGCACTACCAGCTCGATCCCCCGCTGGACATGCCGCGCCAGCCGGGCCTGAGCGTGCTGCCCGAGTTCTGGCTTGCGCTCGTCTGGATGCTGGGCGCTGTTGCCACGCTGGTCCTGCTGCTCCCGCGCTTCGGCACCAATCCGGTGTTCGTGTGGGTGCAGGCGGCAGGCTGTGTGGCGGCTTCGCTTTCGGCGTTCGGAAGCGCGCTGTGGCGGCGCTGGTTCGCAAGGCTGGAGCTCGAGGTGCCGGAGCGACTCCGGGCGGGCAGCCTGCTTGAGCCGCACGTCCGGCTGCTGCCTTACGCGCAGGTGCGGGGCCTTCACATCACCATCTCGTTTCACGAACAGTACTTCTCGAACGACCCTCAGCCGGCCCGGAAGTCCCGGCGCCTGGGCCGGGTCAGGCTGAACGCCGGGCAGCCGCTGCGCGGCCGCCGCGAACACGTGTTCGCCACGGACTTCCTGGCGCCCGTCCCGGCATTGCGGTACACGCATCTGGTGAACGAGATGACGACGTCCGCACTCAGGGTCCTCGGCTACGTGATTCCGGAAGCGGCCATCGCGGCGGTGAACGCCAGCGAACATGGAGGCTTCCATGTGAGGCTGCAGCTGCGGCGCGGCCTGTTGGTCCGCAGGATCGAGAGGCGGGTCATCATCTGGTCCGACACGGGAACGATCCTGGTCGGCTAGCGCCAGCCGAAGCGGCTCAGGTCGATCCTGCCCCCTGGTGCCACCTCGACCCCTTCGAGCTCGAGCAGCTGGCGCTGCAGGTCGCCGATGCCCGCCCGGTACGTGGTTATGCGGCCGCCGGCGCCGATGACGCGCTGCCAGGGCACGTCGTCGCCGTAAGCGCCGCCCCGCAGCAGCGTGCCGACCGCCCGCGCCGCACCGGGGAATCCGGCGATGAGCGCGACCTCGCCGTACGTGATCACCTTGCCGCGAGGCACCTGCCTGAGCACCGTCAGAACGTTTTGCTTGAACGCGCCGGGCATGGCCGACACGTTAGCAGACTGTCACGATTCTGTATCAGGAATTTGCCGTGGAAGGGAGCGGCGTCATATACTGGCACAAAGCTCGGAATTATTCCGGGAACGGAAGTGATGAGGCATGTGGGTTTCAACCAAGGCACAGTACGGGATGCGCGCCCTGATCGAGATCGCAGTTGGCGGTGAAAGACCGACCAGCCTGAAGGTCGTTGCCGAGCGCCAGGCACTCAGTCACCTCTATCTGGAACAGATCTTTGCCACGCTGCGCCGGGCCGGTTACGTCGCCTCGGTACGTGGAGCGCATGGCGGTTACACGATCGCCCGGCCCCTTGACCAGATCACGGCCCTGGAGATCGTCGAGCTGCTCGAGGGCAGTGTCGCGCCGGTCATGTGCATCGACGACAAGGACAACTGCGCCCGCACCGGCAACTGTGCCGCGGAGCCCCTGTGGCGACGCGTGGATACCGCCGTGCGCCAGGTGCTGGGCGGCACCACCCTGGCTGACATGGTCAGGGAGCATGAGCTGATCGAGCTCGAGCCGCTCCCGGCCGAGTTCGCTTCTGCCTGAGCAGCAGGGGCACGGACACCGCATCCGCATGACCGAAATCTATCTTGACAACGCCGCAAGCACACCCATGCCAGCGGCGGTCGCCGACGCCGTGCACGAGGCCGCCCGGGAGCACTTCGCCAACCCCGGCAGCGTGCACCGCGCGGGCCAGCGGGCGCGGCGGGCGCTCGAGTCCGCGCGCGAGGAGGTCGCCGCGGCCCTTGGAGCGCCCCCCTTCAGTCTCGTGTTCACCTCGGGGGCGACCGAGGCGATCAACCAGGCGTTGCACGGGCTCAGCGCAGGCAGGAAGCGGCTGATCACCAGCCCGCTCGAGCACATGGCGGTGCTGAGCACCGCCCGCAGGCTCGCGGCAGACGGAACGGAAGTGCGGCTGGTGCAGCCGGAAGACGGCGTCGTCACAGCGGACGCCGTGCTCGCCGCGTCGCCGGGTGCAGGCGACGTCGTCGCCCTGATGAGCGTCAACAACGAGACGGGAGTACGGACCGACATCCCACGCATCGCCCGGCGCGTCGCGAAGCGGGGTGCTGTGACGTTCGCGGACGCGACGCAGTCGTTCGGTACGGAAAGCGTTGATGTCGGGGAGCTGGCGGTCGACGCGCTCTGCATCAGCGGGCACAAGTGTGGCGGGCCCCGCGGGGTGGGAGTGCTTTACGTGCGTCCCGGGATCGAGATGCCACCCCTGATCGCCGGTGGCGAGCAGGAACGCGGGTTGCGGGCCGGGACGAGCAACCTTCCCGCCATCGTCGGCATGGGCGTGGCCGCCCGCCTGGTCCGTGAGCAGGGCGAGAGCGTGCGGCGGCACATCCAGGCCCTGCGCGACTCGTTCGAGGCTGCGGCCTCCCGTCTGGAGGGGGTAAGCGTTAACGCCGCCGGAGCGCTGAGGGGCGTGAAGCACACGAGCCTGAGCGTGGCGGGTGTCGATGGCGAGTCGCTGATGATGAGACTGGACGCCGCCGGCCTCCAGGTGAGTACCGGTTCGGCTTGCACGGCCGGCAGTATCGAGCCCAGCCACGTGCTTATCGCGATGGGCATGGAGCCGGACCTGGCGCGGGCGACCCTGCGGGTGTCGTTCGGCGCCCAGAACACGCCTGCAGAGGTCACCGAGGCCGTGAAGCGGCTGGCGGTCGTGATCAGTCAGCTGCGGGAAGCATCGAAGGGGACTCCGGCCTGAGCCTCAGTCCTGCTGGCTTCCATCGTCGAACCGTCCTGCGCTGCGCGGCCTGACCACACTGTCGATCAGTCCGTACTGCCGCGCCTGTTCGGGCGACATGAAGTAGTCGCGCTCAAGGTCCCGGCTGATGCGTTCGGCCGGCTGGCCCGTGTGCTTCTGGTAGATCGACACCATCCGGTCGCGCGTGTCGCCGAACTCGCGCGCCATGATCTCCAGGTCCGGCAGGCTGCTCCTCGGGAAGCCCGCCGAACCGGCGTGGATCATGATCCGGCTGTTCGGCAGCGCCACGCGGTGACCGGGCACGCCGGCCATCAGGATGACCGAACCCATCGACATCGCCACGCCCACGCAGTTCGTGTGGACCGGCGCCTGGATGTACTGCATGACGTCGTAGATGGCGAGGCCCGCGTAGACCTCGCCACCCGGGCTGTTGATGAAGAGGTTGATCGGCTCCTCCTGCGACTGTGAGTCAAGCAGGAGGAGCTGGGCAACTATCACGTTCGCGACGTTCGAGTCGATGCCGGTGCCAAGGAAGATGATGCGTTCCTTGAGCAGCCGGCTGTAGACGTCGTAGGACCTTTCGCCCCGGCTGGTCTGTTCGATGACGTACGGGACCAAGGTCATCAGTCTAGTGCCGCTACAGCAGCCGCGGCCAGGTTCTCCCGGACGGCTTCCTCGACCGCCTTCTCGCGCTGGAGCATGAAGCGGTAGTTCGCTTCCCACTGCTCGCCCTGCCGCTCGCGCAGGTCGCGGACGCTCAGGCCTTCCTCCTGCGCCGCGCTCTCGAGTTCTGTGTTGAACTCGTCATCGGTCAGGACGGTCTGGCGTTCGATCATGAGGCGCTCGGCGACCAGGTCGCGGCGGACGGCCTCCTTCGCGGACCTGTCCAGGTCCTGTTCGAACTCCTCGAGCTCTTCCTTCTCCCGCAGGCGGTCGATGTAGTCGTTCAGCCCGGTGCCGCGCCTGGAGAGGTCGTCGGCAAGCTGCTCCAGCATGAACTGCTTGCGCTGGTTCAGCATTCCACCGGGAACTTCGAACTCGGTGACCGCGAGGATCTTGTCGGTGAACTCGCCCTTCTGTGCCTCGAATGCGTCGGCGTCCACCTGGTCCTGCAGTGTCTTGCGGATGTAGTCAAGCGTTGCCTGCCAGTCGTCGAAGCCGAGCGTGCTGGCGAACGAGTCATCAGCATCCGGCAGTTCCTTCTCGCGTACGTCAACGATCCTGACCTTGAGGCGTGAGACGTCGGGCTGCGCGGCGGCGGCCTCCTCCGGTTCGCCCTCGGTGGAACCTTCGGCAGTCACTTCCTCACCGTCTGCTGCCGTGTCCGCATCCGCTTCCAGGGCGTCATCGCCAGCCTCCGGCTCGGCCATCTGCAGGACAAGCTCGACCTCGTCGCCGCTCGAGCGACCGACGAGCTGCTCCTTGAGGTTGTCGGAGACGCTGTGCATGTCGAACGGCATCGTGCTGCCGACGCTGCCGTCCTCCAGGATCGACTCGATCAGGAGGGAGTCGTCCGGTCCGGCGGGGCGGTCAACCGGGAGCAGGGTCGCGTTGTCAAGGCGCAGTTTCTCGACGGCTGCCTCAACGTCGACATCAGTGACAGGGTTGGCAGCGTTATCGATCACTATCTCGCTCAGGTCGGGCAGCTCGAACTCGGGTGCGAGGTCGGCATGGATGTCGAAAGTGAAGTCCTCGCCCTGCTTGGGCGAACCGGCGTGGTGATGCATGCCGAGTATCTGCAGCTCGGCCTCCTTCACCGCAGGCTGGGTGTGCTCGTCCAGCAGCAGCTGGCGTACCTCGCCGGCCAGCGCTTCCTCGCCGACCTTGCGTGCCAGCACTTTCGCAGGCACCTTGCCCGGCCGGAAGCCGGGGATCCTGACCTGTCCGCGAAGGTCGTTCAGCACCTTGGTGAAGGCCGCGTCGACCGTTGCGGCCGGCAGCACCACCTGAATGGTTGCCTCGACCGGCTGCTTGTCCTTGATTGATACCTGCATGCTGGTTGCTCCTTAAAGTTGCCTGTTAACGCCGGTGAAACGCAGCGGTCAGGCCAGCCCATGGCCGCCTGAGCGAAAACGTCTGGCCCGGCGGGCATGGCCGGCCTGGTCCCGGTGGTGCGAGGAGCGGGACTTGAACCCGCACGCCAAAGGCACCAGATCCTAAGTCTGGCGCGTCTACCAATTCCGCCATCCTCGCGTGCAAGAAGGCATCGCCTTGCGTTCACGCCGGGCGATGCCTTCCGCGTCTGGGGTGGATGATGGGATTTGAACCCACGACCCCCGGAACCACAATCCGGTGCTCTAACCTACTGAGCTACACCCACCATGATCCGCCCGGAACCGTACCTACTGCCCGCGGCGTCCGGCCAGCAATGGCACGCTCCGTGCCGGAGGCTAAGTATATTGCATCGCCTGCAGGCGGTCAACACGCCGTGGCACGGGGCCGGGTCCGGTCCGGAGACGATCACGACCGCTGAATGTGATCAGCCGGGAAACCGAACGCGAAGCCGCTCGAGACGGCCCACCTGCACACGGCATTGATCTTCCCTTCCATGGCCGAATCGAAGTGCTGCTCGTGCGTGAACACGCAAACCATGCCCTGCTGGGCACCGGAGCTGGCGCCGTCATGCACCATGGCCGCAAGCGCGCCGGCGGGATCCGCCTCGTTCTCCAGCCGCAGGTCCGTCCGCACGAAGCACAGGCCCTCGGCCCCGTCGCAGAGGCGGCCCACCTTGAGCAGCGCGTCGCGCTGCCGGCCCGAGTGATAATACGAGACGCGGTCGTCATCAGCCGAAAGCAGTCCCCTGATCCCGAACCCGTCGACGTCCCTCCAGGCGCGTGCCATCGCGAGCGTTCCCTCGAACCGGTGCGTGCGCGGAAACGTGTCCACGGCTTCGTCGCCCGCGAAAGCCCGGATGGCCCTGACAGTAGCGCGGTAATGATCCAGCGCTTCCTGTGCTGTCGCTCCGCTTCCGTCGTAGCGGGTGTCTGCGCCGAACGCGTGAAAACCCAGCTTCAGCCACCCTGACGCCGCCTGAAACTCATCCCTGTAGCGGGCGTTCATGAGGCTCAGGTCCCAATCCGGGGTCGAGTGGAACACGTACAGGCTGAAAGCTGCGCCCCAGACACCGTTCATGCGCTTGAGGAAAGCGAAGAACGGCTGGTCCCACAGGGACGCGTACGTGCGCGTACTCAGGTCGTGGAGCGAACTTATGACGTCGTCCACGCTCAGGTGAACGCACCCGGTAGCTTGCATGGCCAAACTCCTACGGACTGGTTGCGGGATTCTCTTTAGTCGCAAGCCCTTCAATCCAGCCCACACAACTGCTTGACAATCAAGACCGACTCGATTTCAGACAAGAGGCGTCAAGCCGGCCATCCGTCATGTAAAGGCTTTGCTCGGAACGCGATGCCATGTCTGAACCGTGTGTAACTATTACCAGAGTCCTCCCTAGTCGCCAGAACGCCTCGAGCTGCATCACAAGCAGATCCCGCGTCGCAGTATCCAGGTTGCCTGTCGGCTCATCAGCGAGTATAACGGCTGCATCATTCGCCATTGCTCGCGCGATGCAGACTCTCTGCTGCTCCCCGCCCGAACGTTGAGTAGGTAAAGCGTGCATTCGATCACTAAGCCCAACCCGTTCCAGAAGGCCTTCAGCTGTTTGCCGCCACTTGCGCCTTGCAACCTGGCTGTACCGAAGTGCAGCGCTGACGTTATCCAAGGCGCTTCTGTCAGGTACCAAGTGAAACTCTTGAAGAACGAAGCCAAACATTGATGCACGCAATGCCGAAAGTTGCCTATCATTGAGGCGGTGGACAGGCATGGACTCACTTCACAGGTGTTGCGGTACTGGTACTGGTGTCGGCTGGCGAGCGTGACTCCGTTGACGCGTAGGGGGCCGTCACTCGAGGACCTGGCTGGCGCTGTGGATAACTCCGCTTCTGAGGCTGGTAGTGGTATTTACAGTGGTTCGGAGGCAGATTCAGCGTCAGTTGTGAACTGAGATGGTGCGGGTTGTCGCGTGTGGGACGGTGTTTGCAATGGTGCACCAGGAAGGATTCGAACCCTCGGCCTACTGCTTAGAAGGCAGCTGCTCTATCCACTGAGCTACTGGTGCGTGATCAGATGAAAAAGTGGAGCGGGAGACCGGATTCGAACCGGCGACATTCAGTTTGGAAGACTGACGCTCTACCGACTGAGCTACTCCCGCGATCCTCTGCTCAAAGCAGCCGAAGCTGCGTCCAATAGGATACCACGTGGCCACGCTCCGTATCGTTGTGCCACTGAAACAGTGTAGCGGGCGCACTGAGTCCTGTCTAGCCCACCGTCAGACGTTGCCCGGGGCACACACGAGGTGCAAGCAAACGACACCCGAGAATCCCGAGTGTCGTGTGTGACGCATCTTCAGTGGTCGGGGCGGCTGGATTCGAACCAACGACCCCCTGGTCCCAAACCAGGTGCGCTACCAGACTGCGCTACGCCCCGACGAGGCGGCCTCATGGAGTATACGCGTGCCCGGGCGACGCGCGCAAGCCGCCAGGAACGCTTCGCCCGGAGGAGCCGCAGGAAAGCTCAGCCGAACCGGCCGGTGACGTACTCCTCGGTGCGGCTGTCCTGCGGGTTCGTGAACATCAGATCGGTCGATCCGGCCTCGATGACGTCGCCGTTGAGGAAGAACGCGGTGACGTCGCTGATCCTGGCCGCCTGCTGCATGTTGTGCGTGACGATGATGATGGTCACGTCGTTCTTAAGCACCTGCAGCAGGTCCTCGATGCGTTTGGTGGACTGCGGATCGAGCGAGCTGGTCGGCTCGTCCATCAGCAGCACGTCGGGCTCGACGGCCAGCGCCCGGGCGATCGAGAGGCGCTGCTGCTGTCCGCCGGAAAGCCTGGCGGCGGGACTGCCGAGGCGGTCGCTGACCTCGTCCCAGAGCGCAGCCTGGCGAAGTGAACGCTCCGCGACCTCGTCCAGGCGAGACCGGTCGCGGATGCCGACCAGCTTGAGCCCGGCGACCACGTTGTCGAATATCGACATGGTCGGGAACGGCGTCGGCTTCTGGAAGACCATGCCGATCCGGCGTCGTATCAGCACTGGATCGACACCGGGAGCGTAAATATCAGCGCCGTCCAGGTGCGCCGAACCGGTCACCCGGGCGTTGCGGTTGAGGTCATGCATGCGGTTCAGGGCCCGCAGGAACGTGGTCTTGCCGCAACCCGACGGGCCTATCAGCGCCGTCACCCTGCGGTCCTTGAACTCGAGGCTGACGTCGCGCACACCGCGGTTGTTCCCGTAGTCCACGCTCAGCTTCCTGGTCTCCAGGCGGATGCGTTCTTGTGCCGGAAGATCGGTCAATTCACTCTCTCCTTCTGGTCAGCAGGCGCCCGATGAAGAACACCACGATCACGAGCCCTATGAGCACTATGCCGGCAGCCCAGCCCATCGCGTGCCAGTCCCGGTAGGGACTGACCGCCAGGCTGTAGATGCGCTGGGGCAGCGTGTCGGCCGCCCTGGTGAGGTACTCGAGCGGGTTCCATGGGTTGCGGGGCAGGAAGTTGTTGCCGAGCGACGTGAGCAGCAATGGAGCGGCCTCGCCGGCGGCCCGGGCGAAGGCGATGAGCGCACCGGTGACCAGCCCCGGGCGCGCCACCGGTATCACGGTCGCCAGGATCACCCGCCAGCGCGGCAGCCCCAGCGCGAGCCCGGCCTCCCTTATCGACCACGGGACCATCGTCAGAGCACCCTCGGTGGCCCGCGCGATGATCGGCAGCATGACGACGAACAGCGCCAGTGCGCCGGCGAAGCCGGAGAAGGTCCCTGACGGTTTCACGACGATCGCGAAGATCAGCATGCCCTTCAGGATCGCCGGCATGCCGTTCATGGTGTCGTTCAGCGTGCGCACCAGGCCGTTGAGCGGATGCTCCCGGTACTCGGCCATCATTATTCCGGCACCGATCCCGACCGGAAGCGCCAGCAAGAGCGCGGTCACGTCGATGAACACGGTGCCGAGGATGGCTTGTGCGAGCCCTGTAGGCTGGCCCAGCTGCGCCCGCGTGGGCGAACCGAGGTCCCGGGTGAAGAAGTCGACGTTGAGGGCGGACACGCCCTGGCTGATCACATACCAGATGACGATCAGCAGGGGCACGAGCACGACCAGGCTCGCCAGCACGATTCCTGCCAGGACGATCCGGTCGCGGATGTAGCGCCTGGCCAGGTTCATGCTCCGGCGCTCCCGACAAGCATCCGGCGCTGAACCCAGGCCGCCGCGAGGTTGACCGCGAGCGAGATGAGGAACAGCCAGAATCCGACAGCCATGAGGCTTGACAGGTGCAGGCTCTCGACCGCCTCGCGGACCTCGTTGACTATGACGGAGGGCATGGTCGTGGCCGGACCAAAGAGCGTCAGTGGCAGGCGGTGGGAGTTGCCGATGAGCATCGCCACGGCCATGGTCTCCCCCAGCGCGCGGCCGAAGGAGAGGACTGCGCCGGCCGATATGCCGCCGCGCGCATAGGGCAGCACCGCCAGGCGAAGCACCTCCCAGCGAGTTGCACCCAGGCCCCAGGCGGCCTCGCGCTGCTCGCTGGGAACCAGCCTGATCGCGTCGCGCGCAAGCGCGGTCGTGTACGGCACTATCATCAGGGCGAGAACGACCGTGGCTGTCACGAGGCCGTAACCGGTGGGGTTGCCGAGCCAGCCGAGTTGCGCCGGCGCGTTGACAGCCGCCCAGTTCCAGACGGGCATGTAGACGTGGTCACGGACGTGAGGAGCGAGCACGAGTATGCCCCAGAGGCCGATGACGACGCTGGGTACCGCGGCAAGCAGGTCGACGATGTAGTCGATGATGGCCGCCAGCCACCGCGGTGCGTACTCCGCGCTCAGGATCGCGAGGCCGAGGGCAGGAAAGAACGACAGTGCGAGCGCGCCGACACTGGTCAGAAGGGTGCCGAGCAGGAACGGCCAGGCGCCGAACTCGCCGCTGACCGGATTCCAGCTGGTGCCGGCGAGGAACCTGAAGAGGCCGAACCTTGAGATGGCCTCGCCGGCATCCCGCCAGAGGACGATGCCGAGGGCGACCGCCAGGGCCACGATCGACAGTCCCAGAAGCGTGACGATGCCCAGGAACACGGGATCGCCCAGCCTCCTGCGCGAGGCGCTTAGGCCGTTACTGATGACTGACAATACTCACTCTCTCCCTGCACGCTCCTGGGGAGCGGACCCAGAGACCCGGGTCCGCTCCCTTCAAAGGTCAGCTCTTGTGATCGGTTACGGTCCCCGGCTCAGCGAACTTCGTCGACGATCGCCTGTCCGATGTTCTCGCCCTGCCACTTGACCTGTGCGAGCCGGTCCAGGTTGCTCTCGACGGCCGCGGCGGGCAGGCGGGCGAAATCCAGCGACTCGCTGTACTCCTGACCCTCGGTGACGGCCCAGGCCAGGAAGCGTACGGTCTCTTCGGCCTGCTCCCGGCTGGCGAAGGCCGCGTTGCGATCGGCATTCTCGTAGAACAGTACCCAGGCGAAGCCGGAGATCGGGTAGCCCTGGGGGTGCTCGGTGTCGACGATCAGGACGCGCGTGTCTTCGGGCAGGTCTACGTCGCCGGCTGCGGAAGTGGCGGCCAGGGTCGGCTCGATCACGTTGCCGGAGCTGTTGATCACGTGGCCGTAGCTGATGTCGTTCAGGCTGGCGTACACCAGGCTGTTGTAGCCGATGGTCCCGGGCGTGTTGGTGATGAGGCCGGCGACACCTTCGTTGCCCGAGGCGCCGACACCCGTGGGCCACTCGACGGCGGTGCCGCTACCGACCTGTTCCGCCCACTGCACAGAGACTGCCGCGAGGTAGCTCGTGAAGATGTTGGTGGTGCCGGAGCCGTCAGCGCGGTGCACGACGCTGATCGGCAGGAGCGGCAGGCTGACGCCGGGGTTGAGCTCCTGCAGGGCGGCGTCGTTCCACTGATTGATCTCGCCCAGGAAGATGCGGGCGATCACGTTGCCGGTCAGTACGAGGCCCGAATCCACGCCGGGGACGTTATACGTGACCACGACGTCGGCCAGGGTGACGGGCAGGTTGTACGCCTCGCCGCCGGTGGCGCCCCTGGCCGCGGCGAGCTGCTCATCGTTCAGGAATGCCTCGGTCGCGCCGAAGTGGATGGTCTGTTCGATGAAGTTGCTGATGCCACCGCCGGAGCCGATCGACTGGTAGTTGACGACGACCGCGCCACCCGTGACGTCGCGGTAAAGGTCAGCCCAGGTTGCGATCAGCGGTGCCGGGAACGACGCGCCCGCTCCGGTGATGTCGGCTTCGTTCTGGGCAGCGGCGATGCCTGCGGTTGCCAGCAGTGCTGCCAGGCCGGTCTTGAGTGCGGTTCTCCAGGTCATGGTTGCTCCCTTGTGGACGACCCGAGTTCGGTGCCGTCGTCCTACAGGAAGCACTGTAGTTCCGCACTGTCAGCTGCCTGTCAGGCCGCCATCAGCAGGGGAATCGCCTCTCCGGCGTCAGCCTCCCGGCCGAGAGCGCGGCCGTAAAGGGTGTGTGGCGTCGCACTGTCGATCACTACGTCGGTCAGCCCGAGGCGGGTGACCTCGCCCCGCGGGATCAGCACCGTGTGGTTCTGGTCGGAGTGCCCGTACAGGTAATCGCCGTCGTGTGCGACCTCCTTGATCAGCACGCGCAGGGTGCGTCCCACGAGCGCCCGGTTGCGCTCGAGCGACCAGCGTTTCTGCACCTCGATCAGGCGCTGCAGGCGTTCGGTCTTCACCTCGCGGGGGAGGTCCTCGAAGTGCTTCGCGCTCGGAGTGCCCGGCCTGGCCGAGTACATGAACATGTAGGCCTGTTCATAACCGACCTCCTCGTACAGGGAAAGGGTGGCCTGGAAGTCTTCCTCGGTCTCGCCCGGGAATCCGACGATGATGTCGGTCGAGATGACTACGTCCCTTACCTTCTCCCGGATCTCGCGGATGATCTCCAGGTAGCGCTCGCGCCTGTACTCCCGGGCCATGCGCCGCAGCACGCGGTCACTGCCGGACTGGACGGGCAGGTGGATGAAGTTGCAGACGTTGGGCTCGCTCGCGATCACGTCGATCACGTCCGAGGTGAAGTTCATCGGGTGGCTGGTGGTGAACTTGACGCGCGGGATGCCTATGTGGGCGACCTCGCGGAGCAGCTCGGCGAACGAGGGAAGGCTTGAATCGCCCAGGCCGTAGCTGTTGACGTTCTGGCCCAGCAGGTACAGCTCCTGGGTGCCGGCCGCGCGCAGGGCCTCGGCCTCCTGAAGTATCGACTCGAGCGAGCGGGACACCTCCGGCCCACGCGTGGTGGGCACGATGCAGTAGGTGCAGTGGTGGTTGCAGCCGCGCATGATCGTCAGGAAGCCGGTCAGGCCGCCTGCGGCAGGCGTGATGTGCTCGTGCAGCGAGTCCTTGAAGTCGAGGCTCTCGAACTCGGGCGCTCCGCCCCTGACCGCCCCGACCGCCGGGAGGATGTCGGTGATCGCCCCCGGTCCGATCAGGATGTCCACGCCGAAGCGGGTGGCGATCTCGCGGCCCTCGTCGAGCTGGGCGAGGCAGCCCATCAGGGCGATCGTGAGGTCGCGCCCGGCCCGGCGCTCCTTGCGCAGCTCGCCGAGCAGGGTGAGCACCTTCTCCACCGGCTTCCCGCGGACGGCGCACGTGTTCAGCACCAGCAGGTTGGCGTCGGCCGCGCTTCCCACCAGGTTGTGTCCGCCCGAGACCAGTTCGGACTGGATCGTGTTCGTGTCGTACTCGTTCATCTGACAGCCGTACGTGTAAACGTAGAAGTTGAGGCCGTCCGGACTGCCGGTTGTGTTCAGGTTCCGCTGTGATGCTGCCATGCTGCCCGCCATAGTAGCAGGGAGCGGCGCTGCGATGCGCGGGTCAGCCGCCCGACCTCAGGTGTGCGCAGATCGCGCTCGGCCTGAACGGCAGCTCGAGCGTGGCGACACCTGACGCCTGCGTCGCGGTTCGCGTGTCGGTTCCCGGGGCGCGCTGGGTGATGGTTATGAGCCGCGAAGCGGCAAGTTCGGGATGCAGGCGCAGGCTCTCGGACAGGAGTTGTCCCCCGCCCGTCGTGACGGTGTCGCCGATCACGAGCAGGTCCGGCCTGACCTCGAGCGCAAGTTCCAGCCCGGCGTCTCCATCCAGGCTTGTCAGCACCATGACGCCGTGCCTCTGCAGGCTGCGGCGGAGAGAACTCACCAGGTGCTGTCTGTTGTGTATGACCACTACTTTGACCACTGGTTATGACTCTAACGGGCGCTACCTCCGCCTGTCTGTGCGCTCTGACCATCCGGCAGCCTGGGCAGCGGATCCACCGCCAGACCGTTCACCCTTATCTCGAAATGCAGGTGGGGGCCGGTGGACGCCCCGGTCGACCCGACCCGGCCGACCTCGTCGAGCTGCCTGACAGTTTCCCCGACGCTCACGCTGATGCTGCTCAGGTGCGCGTAACGGGTCTGGAGGCCGCCATCGTGCTCGACGTAGACAGTGTAGCCGTATGCGCCAGACCAGCCGGCGAAGGATACCGTGCCGCTCAGGGCGGAGCCGACGGGCGTTCCGCTCACGGCGACCAGGTCCAGACCGGTATGGTTACGGTTGCCGCCGACTGAAACGTTGCGCCAGCCGAAACGGGAGCTGATCCGGCCGTGGAGCGGCCAGGCGATCACTTCGGGTGCCGGCAGCTCGAAGGCCGCCATGTGCACGGGGGCCAGCCCCAGCAGCGCGAGCTGCCTCTGCGCGTGCCACTCGCGTGCCGCATCGTCGGCCTGGGCGGGCACGGCGTGAAGCGCCAGCAGAAGGCCGGTCGCGACTGTGATCACGACCGGCCTCCACTTCCTCATGCGTTCGTTCAGCCCTGTCCGAGTGTGGACATGAACTCGGCGTTGTCCTTGGTCCTGGAGAGCCGCGAGAGGAGCATCTCCATCGCTTCTGCGGCGTCCATGTCGCTGATGACCTTGCGGAGCAGCCACATCTTTGCGAGCACGGCCTCGCCCAGCAGCAGGTCCTCGCGCCGCGTGCCGGACTTCAGGATGTCGATGGCCGGGAAGATCCGGCGCTCCTCGAGCCGCCTGGAAAGGTGCAGTTCCATGTTGCCGGTGCCCTTGAACTCCTCGAAGATGACGTCGTCCATCCTCGAGCCGGTCTCCACCAGCGCGGTGGCCAGGATGGAGAGGCTGCCGCCGCCGCGGATGTTGCGCGCGGCGCCAAGGAAGCGCTTGGGCCAGTGCAGCGCGTTGGAGTCAAGTCCGCCCGAAAGCGTCCGGCCTGTTGCCGGGGTCACGAGGTTGTTGGCGCGTGCAAGCCTGGTGATCGAGTCGAGCAGGATCATCACGTGGCCGCCCTCCTCGACGATGCGTCTGGAGCGCTCGTGTACGAACTCGGCCACGCGGATGTGGTTGGTGGGCGGCTCGTCGAACGTGCTGGCGATGACTTCGACGCCGGAGACGGACTCGCGGAAGTCGGTGACCTCCTCCGGACGTTCGTCGACCAGGAGCACGATCACCTTGATGTCGGGCTCGT
Source organism: uncultured bacterium (assembly GCA_964495325.1). Classification (GTDB taxonomy): domain Bacteria; phylum Deinococcota; class Deinococci; order Deinococcales; family Trueperaceae; genus CAZBVI01. The sequence goes on along the minus strand of CAZBVI010000003.1, from coordinate 138,447 downwards.
TGGTGATGACTGCGTGGGCGATCTTCTTGAGCAGCGTGGTCTTGCCCGCCTTGGGTGGGGCGACGATCAGGCCGCGCTGACCCCGGCCGATGGGCGCGAGCAGGTCGATGACGCGGGAGGCGAGCTCGTTCTGAACGGTCTCGAGATGGATCATGCGGTCCGGGAAAGTCGGGACCAGGTCATCGAAACGCGGACGCTTGGCGGCCTGGAACGGATCGACGCCGTTGACGGCCTCTACCCTGATCAGGGTGCCGTAGCGCTCGTTGTCACGCGGGCGTCGGGACTTGCCCATGATGAAGTCGCCCGAGCGGAGCCGGAACTGCTTGATGAGTCCGGCAGAAACGATCACGGAGCGCGTGTTGTTCTGAAGGAGCGACTCCTGCAGGAAGCCGTAGCCGTCGCTCGAGATCTCGAGGTAGCCGCGGACCAGCTTGAGGCCCTCGGTCTCGGCGCTGCGTTCGAGGATGGCGACCGCGAGCTCGTCCGTCTCCATCTGCCGGTAGTCCTCGAGCCCGACCTCCTTGGCGATGAGGTGCAGCTCGGGGATGATCTTCTGCTGCAGGTCCCTGAAGTTGTGGCCCTGCTTGCGGGCAGTGTTGCGACCGCGCCTGCCGCGCTTCTCGCCCCGGCGCTCACCGGCGTCAGCCGGGTCGCCCGCATCCGGGTCCTGGGCGGAGGAATCTCCGGTCTCACTGCCGGCAGGTGCTTCCTGGGCAGCGGCCTTGCCCCTGCCCTTGCCGGGAGCCCTGCCGCCTGAGCGGCCGGCAGGCTTGCTGCCGCCGGCATCAGTCGCGTCTGCGGTGGCGACGCCGTCCCCGGCCTCATCGGTTGCTGCCTTTGCAGGCTCAGCCTCGACGGGCGCGGCGTCATCAGAATCGGCCTTCTTGCGGCTGCGCGTGGCGCGCTTGGGAGCGGGTTTCTCGGCCGCTTCAGCCAGGGCCGCTGCAGCCGGGACGGCCTCGGCCGTCTTCTTGGGGCGGCCGCGCTTCCGCTTGGGAGCTTCTGCTTCCTCGGTCATGGCGACCTCGAGGACCTCATCGGCGTCAGCCTTGCTCGGGCGCTCGCTCACTGCGACGCCTGTCGGCTGGCAAGAGTCCCGGATGGTTCGGACTTGCCTGTCTGGTGGTTCAACTTCATACGGAATCTGCCTTCCTCTTTACCGGATGTGAACATGATCATTAAGTGGTTCTGGCCCGCACTGGCCATATGCTCTGCAGGCGGGCGCCTTCCCTTGAACATTGCCGGCAGTCAGCTTCAGCCGAGATCGGCTTGGAACCAGGTTGTTCAGGGTGGCGCAGCGGGATGTTGACTCTGCTATCAGCCTGCTGCTAGTTTTAAGTATATGCGCAGACGCCTTTCTTGTAAAGGTTCTGCGCGACGCCCGCAGCCGGACGCCAGGTTCCGGTCCGGGCGTGGCGCTGACGGGAAAGAGTAGCGGCAGTGATTTCGGCCAGTTCAGGAGCGAACCGGGGATGGTGTGAGCCCGGCCGGCACGGCCACCGCGAAAGATCATCCCCGAGCCGCTCCAAGAACCCGCCCGGGCTTCCGTGCGGCAGTAGACGGAGCCGTCTGGTGCACGTCACCGCACCGGGGTCTGCCCTTCGGGGCCAGGCCGCGAGGCTGCCCGAGTCGGCAGTGAAGTTGGGTGGTACCGCGCTTGCCAGCGCCCCAACGCCAAGGCGTGGGGCGCTTTTGCATGGCGTCCTGCAGCGCCCTGGCGACGGCAGGAGGAGAGTACCAGCGCGATGTTCAGGAACGTAGCTCCGTCTGTCAGCCTTCCCGGGCTCGAGGAGAGCCTGCTTGAGTTCTGGCGCGAACGCCAGGTGTTCAGGCGCTCGGTCGAGAAGCCGGCGCCGAGGGGCCGGTTCGTGTTTTACGAGGGCCCGCCCACGGCCAACGCGGCGCCGGGCGTGCATCACGTCTCCAGCCGCGCATACAAGGACCTCTTCCCGCGCTTCAGGACGATGCAGGGCTTTGAGGTGCCCCGCAAGGGCGGCTGGGACACCCATGGCCTGCCGGTCGAGATCGCGATCGAGAAGCGGCTGGGCTTCGAGAGCAAGGCGCAGGTCGAGGAGTACGGCATCGAGCGCTTCAACCAGCTGTGTCGCGAGTACGTGTTCGAAAACATCGAGGCGTGGAACAGCATGACCGAGCGCATCGGCTACTGGGTAGACACGGACGACGCCTACGTGACGTTTCACGCCAGTTACATGGAGTCGTGCTGGTGGATCATGAAGGAGCTCTTCGACCGCGGCCTGCTGGTCGAGGACTACAAGACGACCTGGCACAGTCCGAGCAGCAACACCACGCTCGCGTCACACGAGGTGGCGCTTGACTACCGGGACAACGTCAAGGACCCCTCCGTGTTCGTGAAGTTCATGCTGCGCAACGCTGACCTGGCCGCCCGGGGAATCATCCCCGAGGGCGAGACGCGCGACGTCAGCATGCTCGCCTGGACCACGACGCCGTGGACGCTCCCGGCCAACGTCGCCCTCGCCATCTCGCCTGACGCGGACTACACGCTGGTGGCGGCCGGAACACAGCACGGGGCCGAAGGGCTCACCTCCATCTACATCGTCGCTTCCGCACTGGTCGGGAAGGTCTTCGGCGAAACGCAGCACGAAGTACTCGGCAGCTTCGCCGCGCGTGAGCTCGAGTCGCTCCGCTACGCGCCCGTGCTCAGGGGCAGCGTACCGGAGGAAGCGGACGTGTCGGCTGCCTGGCGCGTCGTGCTCGACGACTTTGTGACGCTCGAGGACGGCACCGGCATCGTCCACACCGCCCCGGCCTACGGCGACCTCGACCTGGGCCGCAAGCACGGCCTCCCGACCATCTTCTCCGTCGGGCTGAACGGCCTCATGCTCGCTGACGTCGGCGATCCGGATGAGGCCGGCGAGGGACCGTGGACCGGCCAGTGGTTCAAGGACGCCGACGCGGACATCACCGCGCACCTTACGAAGCGTGGCCTCATGTTCCGCTCCGGCACCATCCTGCACTCGTACCCCTTCAACTGGCGCGACGGCAAGCCGCTCATGAACGTGGCGAAGAAGAGCTGGTACATCCGCACCACCGAAGTCAAGGACAAGCTGCTCGCCAACAACGAACGCATCAACTGGTACCCGCCCAGCACGGGCGAGGGCAGGTTCGGCCGCTGGCTCGAGAACAACGTCGACTGGGCACTGAGCCGCGAGCGGTTCTGGGGCACCACGATGCCCATCTGGGAGTCACCCAGCGGGAAGCGGGTCTGCGTCGGCAGCCGCGAGGAGCTCGGCAGGCTTGCGGGCCGCGACCTGAGCGAGCTCGACCTGCACCGTCCCTATGTCGACGAAATCACTTTCGAGCTGGACGGCGAGACGTACACCCGCGTGCCTTACGTGGTCGACGTATGGTTCGAGTCGGGCGCGATGCCGTACGCCCAATGGGGCTACCGTGGCGCTGAAGGCACTTCCGAAGCACGCCGCCAGCTCGAGGAGAACTTCCCCGCCGATTACATCTGCGAGGCGATCGACCAGACGCGCGGCTGGTTTTACAGCCTTCACGCGCTGGGCACGCTGCTCACCGACTCCGGATCCGAAGACCGCCCCGCCGGCCCGGTCGCACACGTCGAGGCGGATACCTCGGCCTTCAGGAACGTCATCAGTCTGGGTCACCTGCTGGACGAGAAGGGCGAGAAGATGAGCAAGTCCAAGGGCAACACGGTGGACCCCTGGACGATCCTGAACGCGCAGGGCGCCGATGCGCTCCGCTGGTACCTGTACAGCTCGAGTCCGCCCGAGACTTCCAAGCGCTTCGGCGCCGGCCTCGTCGAGGAGACGCTGCGCGACTTCTTCGGCACGCTCTGGAGCAGCTACTACTTCTTCGTGCTCTACGCCAACCTGGACCGGCCGGACCTGGCGGCCGCGCCCGCACCGGCCGATCGGCCGCTCGCCGACCGCTGGCTGCTCGCCCGCCTCAACCAGCTGGTGCAGCACGTGACCACTCGTCTGGAGGACTACGATGCGACCGGCTCGAGCCGCGCCATAAGGGACTTCGTGGTCGACGACCTCTCCAACTGGTACGTCAGGCGCAACCGCCGCCGCTTCTGGAAGGGTGAGCAGGGCGCCGACAAGGCCTCGGCGTACGCCTCGCTGCACGAAACGCTCGTGACGGTCTCGAAACTCGTCGCACCGTTCGCGCCGTTCATCAGCGAGGAGATCTACCGCAACCTGGTCCTGAGCGTCGATCCTGACGCGCCCGAGAGCGTTCACCTGTGCGACTGGCCGGTCGCGGACGCCACCCTGGTCGACGCGCAGCTGCTGGACAGCGTGCGCGTGCTGCAGAGGCTGGTCGAACTCGGCCGCTCCGCCCGCGCCGAATCCGGGATAAAGACGAGGCAGCCGCTTCCGGGACTGCTGGTGCGGGTGCGCAGCCAGGGCGAGCAGGAGGGCCTCAAGCGTCTCGAGGACGAGCTGCGCGAGGAGCTGAACGTCAAGGAGGTCACGTACCTGGACGTGGCCGCCGACTTCGTTGACTACGCCGTCCGGCCGAACCTGCCGCTGGTCGGCAAGCGCGTCGGCCGCCACATCCCCGAACTGCGCAGGGTGCTTGCCGACCTGGACGCGAGGGCGCTCGCCAGGAGGATCCGCGAGGGCGAGAACACCGAGCTGGTACTCGGCGGCGAGACCTTCAGCTTCGAGCCCGAAGCGTTCCTGCTCGACGCCCGCAGCCCCGAGGGCTACTCGGCTTCGGAGGACAAGGGTTACCTGGCCGCGCTTGACACGCGGCTCACGCCCGAACTCGTCAGCGAGGGGCGCGCCCGCGAGGTCGTGCGGCTCGTGCAGAACGCGCGCAAGAACGCCGGACTCGACGTCTCCGACCGCATCAGCCTGGAACTGGTGGCCGAGGGGGAGCTTGCGGACGCGATCGCCGAGCACGGGGCAACGATCGCGGGCGAGGTACTCGCAAGCGGCCTCGGCAGCGTCTTGTCCGGCGAGGGCGTGTACACGGAGGATGCCGAGGTGGACTCGCTGGCCGTGACGATCCGGCTCAGGCGCGCCTGAAACCCGCTTTCCGGCGCGTCCATGATGATGCGGTACAATCAACAGTCGGAGATGCGGGCTTCACGCACCCTCGGAAGCCCGCCCGAAGTCATCCCTGGAGGCTTGACATGAACATAGGAATAAACGGCTTCGGCCGCATCGGACGTCAGATCTTCCGCATCCTGCACGAGCGCGGCAATCACAAGGACGTCGTACAGCTCAACGACCTCACCAGCCCCGCCACGCTGGCGCAGCTGCTGAAGTTCGACTCCAGTTACGGACGCTTCCCCGGCGAGGTTTTGAGCGATGACGAAGCGATCACCGTCGACGGGCACCGCATCCTGGTCTCTGCCGAGCGCGACCCGGCCAACATCGGCTGGCAGGCCGCCGGCGTGGGCATCGTGGTCGAGGCGAGCGGCATCTTCACCAGCCGCGAGGCTGCCGGCAAGCACCTGCAGGCCGGCGCGCAGCGCGTGCTGATAAGCGCCCCGTCGCCTGACAGCGACTTCGACATCATGCTCGGCGTGAACGAAGACCAGTACCGTCCCGAGGACCACATCATCATCTCGAACGCATCGTGCACCACCAACTCGCTCGCCGCGGTCATGAAGGTCATCGACGACACCTTCGGGGTCGAGCAGGCGATGATGACGACGATCCATTCGTACACGAACGACCAGGTGATCCTGGACGCCCCGCACAAGGACCTGCGCCGCGCCCGCAACGCAGCGACCAACATCATCCCGACCAGCACCGGAGCGGCCCGTGCCGTCGGCAAGGTCCTGCCGCAGCTCAAGGGCATCTTCGACGGGGTCTCGGTACGCGTCCCCACCCCGACCGGCTCGCTCTCCGACATCACTGTCATCCTCAAGCGCGATTCGAACGTCGAGGAACTGAACGGCGCGATCAGGAGCGCGGCCGAGGGCGACCTCAGGGGCATCGTCGAGTACAGCACGGACGAACTCGTCTCGAGCGACATCGTCGGCAACCCGCACTCGGCCATCTTCGACTCCGGCTTCACCCGCGTGAACGGCCGCCTGGCGAAGGTGTTCGTCTGGTACGACAACGAGTGGGGTTACTCCTCACGCATGGTCGACGTGCTCGAACTCATGGCGAAGGAAGCCTGAGTCGCAGGTCATGCGAGGTCCGGACGGGTTGGAGCTCGACGGGAAGCGCGTCCTGGTGCGCGTGGACTTCAACGTCCCCCTGCAGGGAACGCTGGTCGGCGACGACAGCCGCATCCGCGCGGCCCTGCCCACCATCCGGGAGCTGCTCGACGGCGGGGCTACCCTGTTCCTGATGAGTCACCTGGGCAGGCCAGGCGGTGCCGAGGACCGGTTCCGCCTTGCCCCCGTCGCGCAGCGCCTCGAGGAGCTCCTTGGCCGCGAGGTGAGGTACCTGGCGACACCGGGTCCCGGCTCCGCCGAGCAGGCGACGTTCAACGCGGCTGCCCCGGCGGGCAGCGTGACCCTGCTGGAGAACACGCGTTTCGACGCGCGCGAGACCCGCAACGATCCCGCGCTGGCCCGGATCCTCGCGGGTTACGCCGATGCGTTCGTCAATGACGCGTTCGGCGCGGCCCATCGCGCCCACGCCAGCACCGTCGGCGTGGCCGAGCTGCTGCCCTCTGCCGCCGGACGGCTGCTCGAGGGCGAACTGGGCGCACTGGGCAGGCTCACCAACGACCCGGAACGCCCCTTCGCGGTGCTGATCGGCGGCGCGAAGGTGAGCGACAAGCTGGGCGTGCTGCTCAGGCTTGTCGGTCTGGTCGACGAGATCCTGATCGGCGGCGCGATGGCCTACACCTTCATCAGGGCCCAGGGCGGTGCGGTCGGTGACTCGCTCATCGAGGAGGACCTGTACGATTCGGCGCGGGACCTGCTTGCCGACGCGCACAGGCGCGGCGTCAGGGTTCACCTGCCCGCCGACTCGGTCTGCGCGGCCGCGATCCAGGCTGGCGCCGAAACGTCGGTGCACGCCTCCGACAGCATCCCGGACGGACTCATGGGGCTGGACATCGGTCCGGCAGCGACAGACGCGTTCTCAGCGGTCCTGAAGGGGGCGAAGACGGTCTTCTGGAACGGCCCCATGGGCGTATTTGAGGTGCCGCCTTTCGATGCAGGCACCCGGGCGCTCGCCGCAGTGGTGGCCGGCCTGGACGCCTTCACGGTCGTGGGCGGCGGCGACTCGGTAGCTGCGCTCAACCAGACCGGTCTGGCCGACAGGGTCGGGCACGTCTCGACCGGCGGCGGCGCCTCGCTCGAGTTCCTCGAGGGCATCGAGCTGCCGGGCGTTGCCGTGCTCACGCGCTCCGACTGAACCGGGGTCTCTTTTTCGCACCGCACGTCAAGTGGCCACGCCCCATGCAGGGCGCGGCCACTTCATTCATTCGCAGAATCAGCCTTCCTGCAGCACCTTTATCAGTTCCGGCACGATCTGGCTGGCGTCGCCCACCACGCCGTAGTCGCAGATCCTGAAGATCGGGGCGTCGGAGTCGCGGTTGATGGCCACGATCACGCGCGAGCGGTTCATGCCGGACAGGTGCTGCACGGCGCCGGATATCCCCACAGCCACGTAAAGCTTCGGTGAGACCGTCGCTCCTGTCTGCCCGACCTGCTCGGCGAACGGCCGCCAGCCGGCGTCGACGACTGCGCGCGTGGCGCCCACGCCCGCACCCATGGCCGCGGCGAGCGGCTCGACCAGGCTGGCGAAGCCTTCGGCACTTCCGACGCCGCGGCCGCCGGCCACGACGATGTCGGCCTCACCGAGCGCCACCTTTCCGCCGGCAGCGACCTGGGCATCGCTGCGCGTGACGCGCTCGTCGGTCTCGGCCAGTTCCGCAATGACCGGAGTGACCGTGCCGGCCGAACCGGACTCGGGCGCAGGATCGACCGCGCCGGGCTTGACGCTGATCACCGCGAAGTCAGCATCCGTCTCGACAGTCTCGGTCACCCGTGCAAGGTAGGTGAAGCGGCGCGCCCTGAGCCCGTCGCCGGCGGTTTCGATCGCGGTGACGTCCTCCAGCAGCGCGCCCTTGAGCCTTACCGCCAGGCGCGGGGCCACTGCCTGTCCCCTGCGGTTGCAGGACATGAGGATCAAGGAAGCATCCTGTTCATGAGCCAGCTGTGCGAGAGCGGACACCAGTGGCTCGCCGGCGCCATCGAGCGCCTCGCTGGCGGTCCAGTACACCTCATCGCACCAGTCCGCCAGCCTGCCGGCTGCCGCCTCGGCGCCGGGACCGGTTACGACAGCCTTCACCTGTTGTCCGCGGGACTCTCCCAGCTGCCTTGCAACGCTGACGAGCTCGAGCGTTCCCTTCGTGGGCTTGCCGTCCGAATGTTCCGCAGCGATCAGGATCATGCCAGCACCCGCGCTTCGTTCCGGAGCCGGTCGACAAGCTCTTTGGCGACTGTGGCTGCGTCGCCGCTCAGGATCTCGTTGCGGCGGTCCCTGGTCTCGATGGCTTCGTCCGCTATGCGGGTCAGGCTGCTGACGCTGCCCAGTTCGGCGAGCGAGAGCAGCTCGACCGGCTTGCGCTTCGCTTTCATGATGTTTGGCAGGGTCGGGTAGCGCGGTTCGTTGAGGCCCTGCTGGGTCGTGACGACAGCGGGAAGCGGCATCTCCAGCCGCTCCGTGCCCTGGTCGGTATCGTGCCGCAGTGTAAGCGCGCGGCCCTCGAGCTCCAGGCTGGTAGTCCAGTCCGAAAGCGGCCAGCCGAGTTCCTCGGCCAGCGCGGCGCCGAGTGCGGCGCTGTCCCAGTCTGCCTGTTTGCCTCCGAGCAGCACGAGCTCGGCGCCCTGCATGCGGACCACATCGGCGAACACCTTCGCCTGGGCAAGGGCGTCCAGCTGATCATCCGTGACGATATGGGTGGCCTCGTCAGCGCCCATCGCCAGGGCGGTCCGGATCGCGTCCTGCACACGCGCGGGCCCAAGTGCCAGCACGCTGATGTCGCACTCGAGGCCGCCTTCGCGCAGCCTGAGGGCCTCCTCCACGCCGTACTCGTCCATGCCGTCCAGGATGAAGGAGACTCCGTCCAAAGAGACCTTCCCGTCCTCTGCCCTTATTCGCGCCTCGACGTCAGGCACCTGTTTGATTACCACTGCTATCTTCATGCCGTTCAGCGTATCAGGCCACGGGCTATCACGATGCGCTGGATCTCGTTGGTGCCCTCGTATATCTGGTTGAGCTTGGCGTCACGCAGCAGCTTCTCGACGGGGTACTCGTTCACGTAGCCGTAACCGCCGTGGATCTGGATCGCCTCGTTGGCGGCATCGAACGCGAGGTCAGAAGCGTGGGTCTTCGCGATGGCGGACTCGACACCGTGCGGAGCGCCCTGGTCCACAAGCCATGCAGCGTGATGCGTGGCCAGACGTGCGGTGTCGATGCCGATGCGCATGTCGGCCAGCTTGAACTGGATCGCCTGGAAGTCGTGGATCTTGCGGCCGAACGCGGAACGCTCGCGGGCATAGGCTATCGATTCGTCGAGCGCGCGCCTTGCGATACCGACGGAGCCGGCAGCAACGGGGATCCTGGTCTTGTCCAGCGTGCGCATCGCGATCCTGAAGCCGTCCCCGACAGCGCCCAGCATGTTTGAGACCGGCACCCGCACGTTGTCGAAGTTCAGCTCCGCGGTGTAGGAAGCGCGCTGCCCCATCTTTCCGGTGATCTTGACGTGGCTGAAGCCGGGCGTGTCCTTCTCGACAACCACGGCGACCACGCCGCGCGAGCCCGCTTCGGGATCGGCGGTGGCGAAGACTACGGTCAGGTCTGCAAGACCGCCGTTGGTGATCCACATCTTGCTGCCGTTCAGGACTATCTCTTCGCCCTCGATTACGGCGCGGGTGCGCAGTGCAGCTGCGTCAGAACCGTTGTCTGGCTCTGAAAGCGCGAAGGCAGCGAGCGCCGGTCCCTGAACCAGCCCTGGCAGGAAGCGCGCCTGCTGTTCGTCTGTGCCCGCCAGCAGGATCGGCGTGATCCCAAGCTCCGAGGCCATCAGGATGGTGTAAATGCCCATGCAGCCCCAGGCGAGCTCCTCGCCTATCAGCACTTCCGAGAGCATGCCCAGGCCCAGCCCGCCGTACTCCTCCGGCACACCCGTGTTGAGCAGCCCGAGCCCGCTCGCCTGCTCGATTACGTCTGCGGGATAACTCTCGTCTTCGTCGTGGCGGGCCGCCGCGGGTTTGATCACGTCCCGGGCGAACTGTCTGGCCAGCGCCTGCATCTGTCTCTGTTCATCGGTCAGCGAAAAATCCATTCACATCACCTGCTCCGTTCCCTCGCCAGCTGGCGTCCGATGACGACGCGCTGGATCTCGGACGTGCCCTCGTAGATCCTGGTGACGCGCGCGTCCCTGAAGTAACGCTCCACGGGGTAATCCTCAGAGTAGCCGTAGGCCCCCAGCACCTGCACGGCGGCATCGGTGATCATCCCCGCAGCCTCTGTCGCGAACAGCTTCGCCATGGCCGCCTCCCTCGTGACGCGCTCGCCGCGGTCCATCATCCAGGCTGCGCGCAGCGTCATCAGACGGGCGGCCTCCAGCTGCGTGGCCATGTCGGCCAGGCTGAAGTCCACACCCTGGAACTCGCGGATCGGCCGGCCGAAGGCCACGCGGCCGCTGGCGTATTCACTGGCCGCGTCGAAGGCCGCGCGGGCGATGCCGACGGCCTGGGCCGCGATGTTGATGCGGCCGGCGTCCAGCTGCGACATCGCCAGCACGAACCCCTGGCCGAGCCGGCCCACCAGGTGGGACTCCGGCACGAAGCAGTCCTCGAACGTGACGGTGCTGGTAAGCGCAGCGTGCTGTCCCATCTTTCGCTCCGGCCTGCCCCGCACGAGGCCGGGCGCGTCGCCCAGCACCACGAAACAGCTGATGCCTCTCGCCCCGCTCGTCTGGTCGGTGCGTGCCAGCACCAGCATCAGGTCGGCATCCGTCCCGCTGGTGATCCATGCCTTGGTTCCGTTGAGGACGAACCCGCCGTCCACCACATCGGCCCGGGTGGTGAGCGCAGCCGCGTCGGAGCCGCTGTGGGGCTCGCTCAGGCAGAAGGCCCCGATCCACTCGCCGCTGGCGAGTCGTCCGAGCCACTCCTCACGCTGCCAGTCCGTGCCGTCACTCAGCAGCGCGGACTGCGGGAAGCCGTTGGTGACAGCCATTATCGTCGAGTGCGAGGCGTCGGCCGCCGCGACCTCCTCGAGCAGGGTGACCAGGCTGACCTGGTCCAGCCCAGCTCCGCCGAACTCCTCTGGAGTGGTCACGCCGAGCAGGCCGAGCTGCGCCATCCCGCGCAGCGTCTCGTGCGGGAACACCGGGTTGCGGTCAAGCCCGGCCGCCCTGGGGGCGATCTCGCGGCGTGCGAACTCGCGCACGAGCTGCTGCATCTGGATGAGCTCAGGTGGAAGTGACAGGTTCATTGATGGCAGGAAGCCTTTCCGGTTTCGTCTGGTTCAATCTTAACCCCGTTGCACGCGGTATCATCAGCCGCCATGGGAAACGAAGCATGAACCTCGCCGAAATCCTCAGGCGCGCACCGGAAGTGATCGACGCCTCCGCCGCCCCGCCGGGTACCACGGTCGTGCAGTACGTGGTGTCCGAAGAGATCCACCATGTCATCAAGGAAGGCAGCGTGACCGCCGTACCTGGCAGGCACCCGAACCCGGACGTGACCGTCACTTCCGATGACTCCACGCTGCGGGACCTGCTGGCCGGAGCACTCAGCCCGACCAAGGCAATGTTCACGGGACGCCTCAAGGTGAAGGGAAACATGGGAGTGGCCATGAAGGTGCTGTCGCTGATCGACAGGCAGGCGCTTGCGGGCCTGCTCGACTCAACCGACCTGGCCTGAGCCGCCGTTCTCAAGCCCGAACGCCGCATGCACCGCAGCGAGGGCCTCGCGTGCGTGCTCTGCGCCGATGACGACCGAGATGCGAACCTCGCTGGTCGAGATCATCTCGATGTTGGCGCCGACCGAGGCGACCGCCTCGAACATCCGGCCGGCGATGCCCGGCGTCGAGCCGATCGCGATGCCGACGATCGAGAGCTTGGCGATGTCGTCATCCGCCCGGACCGAGCCGCCCGTGCCGGCCAGGACCGGCCTGATCGCATGCATCGCGTCCTCGACCAGGTCACGGTTGATGGTGAACGCCATCTGCTGCCGGCTGTCGCCAGCACCGGGCACGCCCTGGATGATCATGTCCGCGCTGATCCCGCTCTGGCCCAGCATCCCGAACAGGCTGGCCGCGACCCCGGGCCGGTCCTGCACCCCCATGATGCTGATCCGGTTCTGGTTCATGTCGAGAGCGACACCCGTGACCGCATGTCCGGTCCGCATGCTGCCGCCCTCACCGTTGCCTGCTTCCATGACGTATGTGCCCTCCTTGAAGTCGAAGCTTGACCTGACGTGCAGTTTCACCCCGTACCGGCGCGCGTACCAGACGCTGCGCGCGTGCAGTACGCGCGCGCCGAGCGAAGCGAGCTCCAGCATCTCCTCGTAGTCGATCACCTGCAGCTTGCGGGCCCCGGGAAGTATGTGCGGGTCCGTCGTGTAGATCCCGTCTGTATCCGTGTAGATCTCGCAGGTGTCCGCGCCGAGCGCGGCGGCCAGTGCGACCGCCGTCGTGTCCGAACCGCCGCGTCCGAGCGTGGTCAGGTTGCCACGGGCGTCCTGCCCCTGGAACCCGGCCACCACGGCGACGTCCACGTGCCCGAGCGCTTCGAGCAGCGGGCCGGACCTTACCTCGAGTATGCGGGCCGAACCGTGCAGGTCATCGGTCAGGATGCCGGCCTGCCAGCCCGTGAACGAGCGGGCCCTGACGCCGACCTCTTCCAGCGCCATGCACAAAAGCGCGATGGTCTGCTGCTCGCCGGTGGCCATCAGCACGTCCAGCTCACGCCTGGAGGGTCTCGGGCTCACCTGTCTGGCGAGGGCGATGAGCTGGTCGGTGGAGCGTCCCATCGCGGAAACCGCCACGACGACGCGGGCTCCCTCACTCACGGAGCGCGCGATGCGGGCCGCGACCTTGTGGATGCGTTCGATGTCGCCAACGCTCGTGCCGCCGAACTTCTGGACGAGCACTTTCGAGGGAGCGGGCTGGGTGGGGAGCGGTTCCATCCGCAACAGCATAACGCCGGAGGCGACCTCCTGGCAGGCGATTCCCTGCAACAATATGCATGTGAGCCAGACAGACACTCCGTTCAGAGCCGCAGTCATCGGCGCTGGTCCTTCCGGGTTCTACGCAGCCGAATCCATCCTCAAGGGTGATCCCGTCGCGACGGTGGACATCATCGACCGCCTTCCCACGCCCTACGGCCTGGTGCGGTACGGCGTGGCGCCCGATCACGACAAGATCAAGAGCGTGACCGGCATGCTCGCGCGCACCGGCGGCGACCCCCGCGTCCGCTTCCTCGGCAACGTGAGCCTGGGCGCAGACGTGTCCATCGATGACCTTCTCAGGCATTACCACGCCGTGATACTCGCCACAGGCGCACCGCTGGACAGGCAGCTTGGGGTGCCCGGCGAGGCCCTGCCCGGCAGCCTCTCCTCCACCGAGTTCGTCGCCTGGTACAACGGCCACCCGGACTTCAGGGAGCTGGAGCCTGACCTGAGCGCGACCGCAGCCGTGGTCATCGGCATGGGCAACGTGGCGGTGGACGTGACCAGGATCCTGGCCAAGTCCGTCGATGAACTGAGCAGGACCGACATCGCCGATCACGCGCTCGAGCAGCTGGCCGAAAGCCGCGTGCGTGACATATACATGATCGGCCGGCGCGGTCCGGCCCAGGCGCGCTTCACGACGAAGGAACTGCGCGAGCTGGGCGAACTGGCCAACGCGGACATCATGATCGACCCGGAAGAACTGGAGCTGGACCCCAGCAGCCGGATGGAGGCCGAAAGCGACCGGCTGATCACCAGGAACATCGAGGTGCTGCACGGGTTCGCGAAGACGCCCTGGCGTGACCTCCCCAGAACGGTTCATCTCCGGTTCAGGCGCTCCCCCGTGGAGCTGTCCGGCTCGGAGTGTCTCGAGTCGGTGCGGCTCGAAGTGAACGAGCTTGACGGCGCGCCGGGCCTTGGCGTGAGCGCCACCGGAACGGGTGTGTTCGAGGACCTGCCCGCCGGCCTGCTGCTGCGTTCGGTCGGCTACCGCGGCCGGCCGCTTCCCGGCGTGCCGTTCGACGCGGCCCGTTCGGTGATCCCGAACTTCCGCGGTCGGGTACTGGACGCAGAGCGTGGCGACCCGGTCCCCGGCCTGTACACGGTCGGCTGGATCAAGCGCGGCCCCAGCGGCGTGATCGGCTCGAACAAGGCAGACGCGATGGAGACCGTCGCTACGATGGCCGAGGACGCCAGGCGCGAGATCCGACCCCGGGACGCTCAGTCCGAGGCGGTGACCTTACTCCTGCGGGAACGCGGCGTAAGCTTCGTTGACTTCCGTGGCTGGGAGATCCTGGACGCGTTCGAGGTGGCCGCGGGCGAGCCGCTTGGCCGCCCGCGGGTGAAGGTGACGAGCGTGGACCGGATGCTGGAACTGATGCGGGAACAGTAAGCGGGCACCCTTAGGCAATCCTCATGTTGTATCATCGCGGAAGTTCCATTCTGTCGGCCCCGTGCCGCTCGGGACAACTGCGGGAGGTTGAACGCATTTGAGTACCGATTCCGTTACGGTTTCCGGCAAGTCGCATCGTGCTCCACTGCTGGAACTGCATTCTCTGAGCAAGTCGTTCGGGGGCCTGCGTGCCGTCAACGACTGCACGTTCACCGTCGCCGAAGGCAGCATCACGGGTCTGATAGGACCGAACGGCGCCGGCAAGACCACTCTCTTCAGCCTCATCTCCGGAGCCGTGACGCCAGACAGCGGCCGGGTGATCATGGACGGCCGGGACATCACCGGCCTCCCACCGCACGCCGTGTTCAGGCACGGCCTGTGCCGCACGTTCCAGATCCCCCGCGAACACAAGAGCATGACGGTGCTCGAGAACCTGATGCTCGTGCCGATCGGCCAGCTGGGCGAACAGGTGCACAACAACCTGCTCAGGCCCCGCGCAGTCATGCGGCAGGAGCGCGAGCTGCGCGCACGCGCCCGCGAGGTGCTCGACTTCGTAAGCATGTCGCACGTCGAGACCGAGTACGCGGGCAACCTCTCCGGGGGCCAGAAGAAGCTTCTGGAGCTGGCGCGCACGCTGATGACCGAACCGCGCCTGGTGCTGCTCGACGAACCGGCAGCGGGCGTCAACCCGACGCTCATGGGCCGCATCCGCGAGCGCATCATCCAGCTGAACCGCGAGCGCGGCATCACCTTCCTCCTCATCGAGCACGACATGCCGCTCGTGATGGGCCTCTGCAATCCGGTGATCGTCATGAACGCCGGCAGGAAGCTTGCCGAGGGCGAACCCGAGGCGGTCCGCAGCGACCCGCTGGTGCTCGAGGCGTACCTTGGGGGTCAGCATGGCTCTGCTTGAGGTCCGCGGCGTCACCAGCGGCTACGGCCAGATGGAAGTGCTCCACGACATCAGCCTGGAGGTCGGAAGCGGCGAGATAGTCAGCATCATCGGACCGAACGGCGCCGGCAAGTCGACGGCGATGAAGGCGGTGTTCGGCCTGCTGAAGCCATGGCAGGGCGAGATCGTCTTCGACGGCAAACAGATCGGCGGGCTGTCGCCCGACCGGATCGTGCAGCTCGGCCTGTGCTTCGTCCCGCAGGTGGAGAACGTCTTCCCCAACCTGACGGTGGACGAGAACCTCGACATGGGCGGCTACCTGGTCCGCGGCTCGCTGGCGGCCAGGAAGCAGCGCATCTTCGACATGTTCCCCCGCCTGGCCGAGCGGCGCAGGCAGCGCGCCGGCAAGATGTCCGGCGGCGAGCGTCAGATGGTTGCGATGGGGCGCGCCCTGATGCTCGAGCCACGCCTCCTCATGCTCGACGAGCCGTCGGCCGGCCTCGCGCCGCTCATGGTCGACGTGATCTTCGAAACCATCCGCACCATCAACGATGCCGGCGTGGCCGTGCTGATGGTGGAACAGAACGCCCGCAAGTCCCTGGAGCTTGCAGACCGCGGCTACGTGCTGGCCACGGGCCGCAACCAGCTGGACGGAAACGGCGACGAGCTTCTGGACAACCCCGAGGTCGCGCGCCTCTATCTGGGAGGCTGATCTTCAACGTGACGGAAACACCAGTCAACCTGCAGCCCCGGCCGATCGAGCGCATCCGCACGCTCATGGCCAGCCGCCTCGGTGGCGTCATCCTGCTGCTGATGGTCTTCGCGATCATCCTGATCGCCACCCTCGTCAAGGGTGTGCCGACCCAGCAGCTCGTGTCGCTTACCGTGCGCGGCCTGATGCTCGGCGGCATCATCGCCCTCGGGGCGATCGGGCTCACTCTGATCTCGGGCGTGCTCAAGATGGCCAACTTCGCGCATGGGGACTTCATGTCACTCGGTGCGTACATGGCCCTGCTGGCCATCGCCCTGCTGCCCACGGGACAACCGATGGGGCCCTTCTCGTTCGGTCCCGAGTTCCTGGCCGCCCTGCTGTTCGCGATGCTGGTGGTCGGGTTCATAGCCTGGCTCTTCGACCGGTTCATCTACCGGCGCCTGCGCGCCAGGCGGACCATGAGCGTCGTCATTGCGATGGCCTCGCTCGGCGTCGCGCTCCTCGTACGCAGCCTAATCTACATCTCCTGGGGCGGCGACTTCTCGTTCTTCTACACCGGACGCGCCCGGCCCGCCACGGCGGAACTGTTCATGGGGATCCGCGTACGCCCTGACCAGCTGTTCATCCTGGGTCTTGCCGTGGTCTTCATCATCATGATCTGGTTCGTGCTGGAGCGCACCAGGCTCGGCAAGGCGATGCGGGCCACGGCGGACAACCCCGACCTGGCGCGCATCAGCGGCATCAACACCGATCGCGTCGTCATGTGGACCTGGTTCATCGGCGGGGCGCTCGCCGGCGCCAGCGGCGTCATGTACGGCCTGGACGCCCAGCTCAGACCCGAGATGGGCTGGTTCCTGCTGCTGCCCCTCTTCGCATCCGTGATCCTGGGCACGCTCGGCAACCCCTACGGAGCGCTGGTCGGCGCGCTCGTCATCGGCGTGGCGTGGCAGGTGTCGAGCGCCTTCCTCAACCCTGCCTACGGTCCCGCGGTCGCGTTCGTCGTCATGATCATCGTCCTGCTGTTCAGGCCGCAGGGGCTCTTCGGGAAGGCGGGCAGCTGACGTGGTAACTGACGGCACCCTCGCCAAGATCATCCTGCTCGCCCTGCCGCTGGCCTTCCTGGCGTACCGCCTGCTGCCGCAGCGCTTCCCGCTCGCACTGACCCTGCCCGCGGGCATCGTGCTCGGTGCGGCCCTCTCGACAGTCACGATCACGCTCCTGCCTCCCGGCATAATCTCGTACGTCGTCTCCTTCGTCGTGATGGCGTCCATATATTCGGTGCTGACGCTCGGACTCAACGTCCAGTGGGGCTACACGGGCCTGTTCAACATCGGAATCGCAGCGTTCTTCGCCATCGGCGCCTTCACCAGCGCGCTGGTCACGACGCTGCCGCCCGAGGGAGCTTTCGCCCAGTTCTCGCAGCAGCTGTTCGGGCTTGGTGCCCCGTTCCTGATCGGAGTGCTGGCCGCGGGGATCACCGCCGGTATCCTCGCGTTCCTCGTCGGCATCCCCACGCTGCGGCTGCGGGAGGACTACCTCGCAATTGCGACCATCGGCATCGCCGAGCTGACCAGGCTCATCTTCCAGAACGAACGCTGGCTCGCCAACGGTCCGCAGCCTCTGCGCGGCATCCCCCAGCCGCTCAAGTGCCTCGTGGAGGACCCCGTCTGCGCCTGGCTGCCGGGTCCGCTGCAGGACGTCTTCGGCGGCCTCGCTGCGCGCGACTACGTCTGGGTGTACATGCTGGTCGTCACGGTCATCCTCGCTGTCGTCTTCCTGATCCTGGAGAGGATGCTCAGGTCCCCGTGGGGCCGCGTGCTGCGCGCCATCCGCGAGGACGAGGAATCAGCGGCGATGAACGGCAAGGACGTGGCCCGCTTCCGCATGCAGGCCTTCATCTTCGGTGCCGTCATCATGGGCGTGGGCGGCTCGCTTTACGCGCACTACTTCATCTCGATCGACTACTCCCACTTCGACCCGCTCTACGCGACCTTCCTTATCTGGGTGATGCTGATGCTCGGCGGCAGCGGCAACAACCGCGGCGCGATCCTGGGCGCGTTCGTGACCTGGGGCATCTGGACCGGCACCACGTTCGTGATTGACGAGTTCCGGCCCGTCCTGGCCGCCATCTCGAGCGATCTGCCGGCCAGGGGTCCGTACTTCCGGTTCACCCTCATCTCGCTGCTACTGATAGGCATCCTGCTATTCCGCCCGCGCGGAATGCTCGGCGAAGAGAAGGAGGTCACCAGGCCCTGAGTCACGTCCCCGCGCGATTAGGTGCTGTTTAACAGTCAGCCTGCGAGGCATACGCTTAACATGACCGTAAGCTGATTGCCCTTTGACCGGGCAAGCACGACAACAGCTGGAGGAGATGATCGAGGATGGCTGACCAGAAGCTTGAGAAGGAACTCGAGTCACTGCGCAAGGACCTGAAGACGCTGCAGGACGACATGAAGAAGGCAGTCGGCTCCGGCGGTGACGCCATGGCCGCCGCCAGGGCAAAGCTGGAGGCCGAAGCCGACAGGCTCATGCAGAACCTCAGCAGCGCGGCCTCAGGCGTGCGGGACCAGGGAACTGCGATGCTCGAAACCGTCGAGGGAAAGATCGAGGAGAAGCCGCTTGCCACGGTGCTGACAACGTTCGGCATCGGTTTCGTCATCGGTTGGCTCATAGGCCGGAAGTAGCGGGATGCTCCAGCGGTTCACCGACTACGTCATAGCGCTGCTCGAGCTGCTGGAGACTCAGGCCCGCAGCGCCGGCGCAGGCCTGGTCCGGGCCGGCACGAACTTGGGCATCGCCTTGGCCGGGGTGTGCCTCGTCTTCATCGCGCTGGTCCTGAGCGGCCTCGCACTTTACCTGGCGCTGGAACCGTTCTGGGGCGCAGCCGGAGCGGTCGCCGCTACGGCGTTCCTCCTGTTGCTGCTTGGAGGCCTGCTGCTGTGGCTCGCAAGCTTACGCACGTCGAAGAAGTAGAACTGGCCAAGCTGCGGCTGCGTGCGGCCGCGCGGCCCTCACCCGCAGCACCCGGGGCTTTGACTTACCGCGGCGCCGGCCTGCCCGTTCGCCTGCTGTCGGAACTGATGGGCACCTGGACCGGTCGGCTTGCGGCCAGCGCGCTGATCGGCGCTGCCGCCACCCTGGTCGTGCGCTCGCCGCGCCTGCGCAAGGTCCTGCTGGGCGCAGTGATCAGGAACCGCCTGCTGGGCTGAGCCCGGCACGAAAGCCCGACACTCGCCGGGCATGTCCATCAATGACTGGAGTCCCGGCCGGGCTTGCGCCCGGCCGGGACTCCAGTCTTGCTCAAGTTTAGCCCTGACCCGCGCCTGACGGCCGGATCGGGGTTTCGCCTGCTTACTCCGCGGGGATCTCGTCGGCGCGGCGGATCGCTACGGGAGTGATGTCACCGCTCTGGAACTGCCAGATCTGCACGGGAGTGACGACGTCGCCGTACTCGTCGAAGTCGACCTCGCCGGCTGCGCCGCTGTAGTCGATCGCGTTGCCTGCAGCCAGCGCCTGAAGGGCGGCGACGAACTCGCCGACCCCGACGGTCTGGCCGTCGGCCGCGTTGATGGCGCGCAGGTTGTCACGCACGGAGTGCGAGGTCACGGCGTCACCCGCGAGGTGGGCCGCGGCGGCAGCGAGGCCGATCGAGATGACGGCGTCGTAGGTGGTGTCGATGAACGGGAGGTTCGGAAGCTCGCCAAAGGCGTCTTCGTAGTAATTCTGGAAGGCTTCGGCTCCGCCCCACTCGGGGTCAGCTCCCGGTGCGGTTCCGTACTGGCCTTCCAGGATGTCAGCACCGACCGCCTCGATGATCTCGAGGGACTGGGTGCCGTCCACGTACTGCCAGCTGGTGAAGCCGTACAGGTCACGCGCTTCCGTCATGTAGACGGTCGCCTGGCCGGGGTAGCTGACGGCGAGGATCATGTCCGGGTTGCCGGCCAGAAGCTGCTCGAGCTGGGCAGCATACGTGGGCTGGGGCTCTTCCGGGTGGGCGACGCGCGAGAGCACGGTGCCGCCGCGGTTGACGAAGGCTGCCTCGAACGCATCAGCCAGGCCCTGGCCGTACGGGCTGTTGATGTAGAAGATGCTGGCGGTATCCACGCTGTGGTCGGCGAAGATCTCACCGCGGGCAAGTTCCGCGCCGACGATGCCCTGTGTGGCGTCAGAGGCGACGGTCCTGAAGAGCCAGTCGTTGTCAGGCAGGATCGTGATCAACGGTGAGGTGCTGGCGGGCGACATGAGCACGACTTCGCCGGGGGTCGTGACGGCTTCCGACACGGCGACGGTCACACCGCTCGCAAGGGAGCCGACGATCGCTACCACGCCGTCGGTGTCAACGAGCTTGCGGGCGCGGTCGACGCCGTTGGTGGCGCTCGTGGCGCCGTCCTCGAAGATCAGGTTGATGAGGGGACCGCCGAGCACTGATTCGGCTGCGATGTTCAGCTGGGCTGCTGCGAGCCTGGCCCCGTTCTCCATGTTGGGACCGAACTCTGCAAGGGCTCCGGTGTAGTCCAGCAGTACGCCGACGTTGGCGACCGGTGGAGCGTCCTGGGCAAGGGCTGCAGCTGCGGTAAGCGCGCCCAGAGCTGCGATTGCGACTTTCTTCATCGAGCCTCCTGAAGTGCACACCCGGAGGGCGGTGAAACCTTCCGGGAGCAAAGTGTGTTGCACGCGCATCATATTCTGCCGGCAACAATGTGTCAAACACCACAATCCACAGGGTGACCCGCAGGCTGCCGGACGCGACGGGCGGTCTGCGGGGCGTTACTGCTGTATAACGGTTAGGTGCGGGCGCACCCCGTAACGACAGGCTTACGGAGGACCAGGCCAACTCAGATGACTGAAATCCACAGGAAAATCCACGAAGCACTGCAGGCAGCGAACGTCAAGTTCCTGCGGCTGCAGTTCAGCGATATCATGGGTACCACCAAGAACATCGAGGTACCGGAAAGCCAGTTCAGGAAGGCTCTGGACGGCGAGGTCATGTTCGATGGATCGTCGGTGCAGGGCTTCACCCGCATCGAGGAGTCGGACATGCTTCTGAAGCCCGACCTGGACACCTTCCTCGTGCTGCCAAGCATGATCGAGGACGACAGCCGGGGCCGTGTGGCCAGGCTCATCTGCGACATAGCGCGGCACGACGGGGTCGAGTTTGCCGGTGACCCGCGGCTGGTGCTGAGGCGGCAGCTGGCGCGCATGCGCGAGATGGGCTTCGACGACCTGTCCGTAGGTTCCGAGCCGGAATTCTTCCTGTTCCAGCGCGACGAGGACGGCCGCCCCACGACCCGGACGAGCGACTCGGCCGGCTACTTCGACCTCGCTCCGGTAGACCGTGGCGAGGAGGCGAGGCGGGACATGGTCGACGTACTGGTGGAGATGGGCTTCGAGATCGAGGCCGCACACCACGAGGTCGCACCGGGCCAGCATGAGATCGACTTCAAGTACGCTGACGCACTCACGACGGCCGACCGCATCATCACGTTCAGGACGGTGGTCAAGCGCGTGGCGATGAACCACGGTCTGCACGCCACCTTCATGCCCAAGCCGGTCGCCGGCATAGCCGGCAGCGGCATGCACACGCACCTGTCGCTCTTCAGGGACGGCGAGAACGCCTTCTTCGACGAGGATGGAGAACACGGGCTCAGCCGCACGGCACACAGCTTCATCGCCGGTCTGCTCGAGCACGCCAACGGCATGGTGGCCGTGACTAACCCGACGGTGAACAGCTACAAGCGCCTCACCCCGGGCTTCGAGGCGCCCACCAACATCGCGTGGTCCGTGAGCAACCGCAGCGCGATGATCCGCATCCCGGCCCGCCGGGGCATCGGCACGAGGGCCGAGATGCGCACGCCCGACCCGACCTGCAACCCTTACCTGGCGCTCGCCGTGATGCTCGCTGCGGGGCTCGACGGGATCGAACGCGACCTGACGCCTCCGCCGGCGATCCAGCGGAACATCTATCACATGACTGCGCGCGAGCGCCGCACGCACCGCATCCGGGAGCTGCCTGTCACCCTGCGCGAGGCGATGGGCATGATGAGCCGCGACAGCGTCGTCAGGAAGGCGCTTGGGGATCACCTGTTCGGCCAGTACGTGGAGGCGAAGACGCGCGAGTACGAGGAGTACATGATCTCGGTCCACGACTGGGAGCTCGACCGCTACCTGGCGGAGTACTGAGCGGCCCGGCTTGCGAGCACCCGTTCTCCCCCGCACCGAGTACCGGGTAGTCGGTGTCGACCCGGGCCTCGCCAACCTTGGACTCGGCGCGGTGAGCGAGGTGGGGCGCGAGGCCACGCACGTGGCCTCTGTCCTGCTCCGGACTGACTCGCGCACCCCCGTGGCTGAGCGCATCAGGGCGCTGCATGACGGGGTGCTCGGCTTCCTGGTGGAGCACGAGCCTGACGCGCTCGCGATCGAGGGCCAGTACTTTCACCAGCAGAAGGGCACGGCCTTCAAGGTCGGTCAGGCCGTCGGCGTGGTGCTGCTGGCTGCCTCGATGCGGGATGTTCCCGTTTTCGAGTACGGACCGATGGAGGTCAAGCAGGCGCTGGTGGGCAGCGGGCGGGCGGACAAGGCGCAGGTGGCCTACATGGTGCGCGGCATGCTCACGCTCGGTCCTGGCCACCTGAACCATCACGCTGCGGACGCGCTCGCCCTGGCCCTGACTCACCTCGGGGCCCGTCGAGTGCGGCAAGCAGCAGATCGAGGTTCCCGCCGCTGAGCCTCGCGGCCCGGCTGAGGCGTTCCCATTCGAACCTGGCAGCCCGAGCGATCGAAGCCGCGTCGGCACCCGGCCCGAGCCGCGCCAGTGCGTGTGCCAGCGTCTGCCGCGCGGCGATCGCGCGGAACCTATCCAAGTCGAACTCCCCGGCCGGATCCGTGCCGGCGACCTCGGAACGGAACGGCGGCAGCGACCACCAGTCAGCCGCCCATGGGAGCGCCGGGGCAGGCTGCTGCAGCAGGTCGTCGCTGACAGCTTCGAACGCGCCGGTACCATGCACCCGAAGCCGGAACCTGTCCTCATGGCCGAGCGCGTTCCACATGCCGCTGACGGCCGCAGGCTCGTGCTTCGCGAGCGACTGCAGCCGCCTGCGCTGCATGGCGACCGCAAGCACGTCGCCCGCGGTGGCCTCTTCCCCGCCGGGGAACCGCACGGGCACCCTCACCGCCTTGCCCTGCAGCACCAGCCGGACCGACCGCCTTGCGGACTGCCACGACAGCTTGCGGGCTGCGGCAAGGACATCGTTCACGCCGCGGCGGCCGATCAGGGAGTGGAGCCGCTGCAGTGGCAGGCTGTCGCTTCCCGACAGCACCCTGAAGTCGAGCAGGACCGCCCGGCCGTAGCCGCCGAGCGGGAGCTCGAGCCCGTCTTGCGCGAGCATGTCGAACGGCGCAAGGTACTCGAGCCCGTCTGCCAGGTCGCGCCAGACGACGAAGTCGCCGGCTCCGCCCGCGAGCCCGAGGGCGGCCGCGACCGGCCGGCCCGGGCGGTCCGCCCTGTCGCAGCTGCTGCGGAACGCGGCGGTCGCGGGCCGCTCGCCGTTGTTGACCGCGACCAGGCTCGCCTGTCCGGAGCTCACGTTGCTGAAGGCGATGACGTTGCCGGCTGCCGGAAGCTGGGGGTAGAGCTCGAAGCCGTCCGTTCCGGTGAAAACCGCGCGGCGCCTGAGCAGCGGGAAGATCAGCGCCTCGTGGGCAGCCATCACTCCCTGGTCGGGCTCCTCGTCGGTCAGCGGGCGGCTGAACTCCATCCCGTACTTCTCGAAGAGGCCTTCGACCTGACCGTGCCCGAAGAGCGGCAGGCCGGGCAGCGTCACCAGCAGGGTGCACACTGCCAGGTACCGGTCCCCGGTGCCGAAGGCGGTCGCCGCGCTCTCCTCGTCGGGGTTGTTCATGAAGTTGACGTAGCGGGCCAGCAGGCGCGGGTCCTTCAGCAGGGCCGAACGCAGGAGGCCGAAGAAGGCGCTGTTGTCACCGTCGCGCAGCATGTGCATGAACGCGCTGTTGTAAACGCGGTGCATGCCGAGATGCCTCACGAAGTAGTCCTCGAGCATCCAGAAGGCCTCGGCGATCAGCAGCGTGCCCGGGGCCTCCTGGCCGATGCGCGCGACCGCCTCGCTCCAGAACTCCTGCGGCATCAGGCGGTCGAAGTCGCCGGCTGACCTGATGCCGTGGGCCGACCGCGACGGAATCGCGCCGCCTTCGCCCGGCTTCGGATGCCACAGGCGCCTGACGTGCGCGCGGACAAGCGTCATCGCCGCGTCGAAGCGGATGACCGGAAACTGCTTCGCCACGCGGACGATCTCGGTCATCACTGCCTCGCGGGCACTCTCGTTGAGGAAGTCGATCTGTGCGGTGTCGTTCCACGGCATCGTCGTGCCGTCGTTGCCGTGATAGATGTAGCGCGCCTCGCCCGTCTGCGTGTCGGTACGCCGGAACACGACGGCGGCGTCCGTACCTGTCCAGTAGCCGTCCTCCAGGTGGATCTGCATCCTCGCGTCGAACGAGAGGTCGGGGCCATCGAACGTGTATCCGGGAAACGGGCTCTCGGTCAGCTGAACGAAGTAGTCCGGATGGTCGCGCACCCAGCGGCTGTCCAGGCCCGTGTGGTTCGGAACCATGTCGCTCACCAGTCGGATCCCGTGTTTCCGCGCAGCCTCCCGCAGGCGCCCGAGCGCTTCCGGGCCGCCCAGGTCGTGCGCGATGTCGTAGTCGTCCAGCGCGTACGCCGACGCCTGGGCATCACCCTGGCCGCGCCTGCGTTTGATCTCGCGGGACGCACGGCTGCGTTCCCAGATGCCGATCAGCCAGAGGCCCGTGAAACCGGCGGTGGCGAGGCTCGCGAGCTCGCTGTCCGGTATCTGGTCAAGCCTGGAGATCTGACGTGAGTGCCGCCGGCTCAGCTGGGCGAGCCAGACGAGGCAGTTCCGGGCGGTTATCACGATCTCCTGCATCCACTGCGCGTCGCTCGCGAAACGCACCTCGGTCAGCTCATGGACCGCGTTGCCCGGCGGTGGCGCGTCTGACGGTCCGGGTCCGGGCTGGCGCACGGCGTTCTGCTCGGCGAGCATGTCGAGCGCGAGCAGAACGCGGTTCACGGACCCGACACGGTCGTGCAGCAGGTGGCCCCAGCTGTCCAGCAGGTGCCTGAGCTGGCCCTCGAGCGAACCGGGACTCGCCAGCTGCGGAGCCTCTAGAGCGGTGAGGAGCCTGGCTCCGAGCGATGCGGTCGCCCCGCCTGGCCCGTCGCCCTCCGTCAGGGCGCTTTCGAGCCGTGCGTACGCCGGCAGGCGTGAAAGGTCCTCGTCCGAGATCAGGTCGCGCAGGCTCCGCATCGCCCCGTTGCGGTTGTGAAGCCTGAGCAGCAGGAGCTCCTCGATCACCGCAGCGTCGTCCAGGGAGTCCGGCTCGGGAGGCGGAAACGCGTCGCGAAACGCGTCGCGCAGGGCAGCTGCCTCGCCTTCCCCGACGCGCGAACCGAGCAGCGCGGGCAGCCGGGCAGCCGAAGCGGGATCCTGCCGCAGGACCTCGGCCGCGACGGCGTGAAGCAGCTCATGGCTGAGTGCCGCGGCGAACAGGTCCGCCGCGGACGGGGCTGCGCGACCAGCGGCCGCCGCCCTGGCAGCGACCCGCTGCAGCTGGGCGAGGTCCGCCGTGAGGAGCTCGCCGCGCACCGACATGAGCGAACCGGTGATGCCGTAGCGGTCCCGGGCCTCCCCGCGGACGTGGAAGTTGCGCGACACGGGCAGGGGGACCGCCAGGCGAAGGAGCACGTGCCCTGCCAGCCCGTCGGTTGTTGTTCTGTGCGACACCGGTGTCCCCCTGTCGTGAAAAGGCCTGCCTGTTCGGTAACCAGTGTAACCGCTGCCGCACCGAGCCTTCTCACACGCAGGCGGTTAGACTTGGCCCATGAAACTGCTGCGGCAACTGGCCCGGGCGGCCGCGACCCTGCTTGTCCTCGCCGCCTGTGCGGGCGAGATGAACACGCCCGGGGAGGCCCTCCGGCTTCTGAATCCGAACATGGAGCCCGCTTTCAGCGGCGAGACGTACCGTGAGTCGCTCAGGCCGGCTGGCGGCCTGAGGCCCTACACGTTCCAGCTCGAGAGCGGAACACTGCCGCCGGGCCTGGAGCTCGATGGCGGCGTCATCGCGGGCACCCCGACCGAGGTGGGTTCTTACAGCTTCACCATCAGCGTCAGCGACGCGAACCTCTCCAGCACCTTCCTGGAGCACACCATCCGGGTGAGCGAGGTGCCCCCTCCCAGCCTGGAAGTCAGCGTGCCGTCCACCCAGGTGCGGGCGCCGGTCACCGTGCGCGTCGGGGTCAAGGACGCGCGCCTGCTCGAGGGGCTCTCGACCCGCCTCACCTGGGATCACCGGCGTTTCGACCTGGTCGCCGGCAGCGTCGAGGTGCAGGTCACAGGCATCGCGCTGTTCTCGGACAGCGGCACCGGCTGGCTGCAGGCTGACCTGGCGTGGCTCGCCGGAGACTACACGGGAGACCGCACCCTCTTCACCTTTCAGCTGAGCCCGCGCGACGTCTACGTGCCCGGCCTCGAGTTCACGACCGAGTTCAAGTCGGGCAGGTCGGCCGATTTCATCCTGGCCGAGGGCCGAGCCGGTGAGCGGCTCGGGAACGTGCCACCGCCGGACGCAGACCAGGAAGCTGCTGCTGAAACCAGCGGCGACGATGTTGCTGCTGGGGACGCCGCCAGCGGGGAGACGGTCGAACCCGAGTCCGAGTCCGAGTCCGAGCCGGAAGCCGAGCCCGAGGAGGCACCGTGAGCCGCAAGCTGCGAACCATCACCCTGCTGATGCTTCTGAGCGGCCTGGCCCTTGCAACCACCTGGCGGCAGCTCAGCCTCACCGAGCTGCTCGCCGCAGCCGAGGTCGCCGTCCACGCCGTCGTGGACTCCACCACGGTCGAACTTGTCGACGGGGAGCCGTGGACGCACGTGACCTTCACGGTGCGGGCCGGGCTCGCGTGGCCCAGCGCGGACGACGACCCGGAGGAGCTCTGGCAGGATCCCGGCAGCATCACCCTGGAGTTCCTGGGCGGCGCGGCCGGCGGCGTGACGCTGAATGCCGACCAGGTGCCTTCGTTCGAAGCCGGAGACGAAGTCATCCTGTTCGCCTACACCGGCCGGTACTACTCCCCGCTCGTCGGGTTCAACCAGGCGGCCTGGTGGCTCACTGACGGCACGTGGCGCGGTCGCGACGGCCGCCTGCTCGGCCTGGACGCCTCGGGCGAGCTGGTCCTGGAGTCCGACGGCGTCGGTGCCGATCCCGAAGCGGTCGTCGCTGCGGTGCAGGCCGCGCTGGAGGCACGCTGATGCGCAGGGCCGTCCTGATCCTGCTCCTGCCCCTCGCACCCGTGCTCATGGCTGCGGACTACACGGTAGACCCGGGCGACGGACCCCTGACCCTGCACGCGGACGTCGAGGCAGCGGTACTGGCCTGGCGCAACGCGGAACCGTCGGTCTCACTCGAGGAAGGTGCCGGCGCCGAGCGCGTCATCACCTGGGGCGATCCGGACCTGATGGGGCCCGATCTGGTGACGCTCACCGTTCAGCAGCCATCTGAACCGCAGCCGTACCGCGTCCTTGT
The DNA here is from genome assembly GCA_964495325.1 of uncultured bacterium. Classification (GTDB taxonomy): domain Bacteria; phylum Deinococcota; class Deinococci; order Deinococcales; family Trueperaceae; genus CAZBVI01. Next base: position 110,669 of record CAZBVI010000003.1, on the reverse strand, counting down.
GCACACGGAGCTGGCGGGGGACTGGCCAGAAGCCCTGCTGCACGAAGTCGGCTTGCTTCTTGGTGCACCCGCAGGACCGGAAGGCGTGATGAATCCCGCCCTCTCGGCGGACACGCCGGACGAACCGGAGCCGTCGGACGTGGCCGCCCTGACCAGCGCCCGCTCGCAGGTGCCGGGAGACCTGAACGGCGACGGCGTGGTGGACTGGCTCGACCTGCTCGAACTGGCGTCGGAACACGGCCGCCGCGGCCTTAACATTGCGGCCGACCTCGACGGTGATGGCGTCGTCACGGACGAGGACCTGCGCATGCTGCGCGAGGAACTCGACTACGGCTTCACGGTTCCCGGCAGCCGCGAGCCCGCGGTTGAGCAGGACGCGGAGGAGTCAGACCAGCCCCGGCCGGAACAGGAGCTTCCGGAAGTGCCGGACGGCGCGCCGACCCCTGTACCTGCTGAACCGGATGACAGCCCCTGAGCGGATGACTGACGGACGCAGGAGGCAGCGCGTTCAGAAGTGTGTCGAATCGGGCTTCGGTCCCGTGCCTTCCTCGAAGTGGATCACGGCGAGTTCGTCGTCTCCGCGCACGCAGATGAGCGTGCCGGGTCCGAGCGGCTCGATCATGTAATCGGTGAACGACCCGAGCGTCCGGCCGGGCAGCATCACCACCAGGCTTTCCTGGGCGCCATCGCCGCGCCCCCTGTACTGCCTTACCGTCAGGTTGTTGGTTCCGACCCGGACCGTGAGCGGTTCGCCGGTGAGCGGGTAGACGCTCGCCTCGCCATCGGGCAGGCGGTCCAGCAGGCTGCCCAGATCGGCCGGTGTTACCGTCATCGCCGTATGGAACCGCTGGACGAGTGCGAGCACGACACTGTCGGGCAGTTCGACGTTCGCCGCCCGGGCGGAGCCGCGCAGGAAGCCCTCGATCGCAACGCGCCGCCGGGGCACGTTCGTACTCAGCCCCTGGAGCCGGGCCAACGCCTGGCGGATAAGCTCCTGTGGCTCACCCACCAGGCTGTTCGCCAGTATCCGCAACACGGTGAGCAGGTCGTCGCGCCGCTCGCTCATCAGGATGTAATACGCAGCGAGCGCCTCCGCGACCAGCGCGGCGAGTGAACGGCCGAAGTCCTCGAACCGCAGGTGTACGTAGTCGCCCTCCCGGAAACCGTGCAGGCGGCCGCGGCCGGTATCGGCCCCGAACGAAGCCTCGGCCGGGACCTCCCGACCGGACACGCTCAGGCTCATCAGGTCCCCGCTGCGACGGATGCCGATGTCCTGACCGGAGAGCCTGAACCTGACCGGGTGCGCCGCACACACCGTGACCTGGGTCGCAGCGTCCGGAACCGTATCGAGCCTGATGAGCGGGTTCCTGGCGCCCACCACTCCGCCCTGCAGCTGCGGCCCGCTGGCCTGTCCGCCCACAGTGACGGGAAGGAACCGGCCGATCTTGTCGAAGAACGCGTGAACGAGCGAAACGAAGGTGGTGACGTCCCGGTCGAAGAGCTGCTTCTGGTGACGCTCGAACGCGAGCACTGCCTGAAGGCGCTGCTCGAGTTCGCGCCGCTGGCTGAGCCGCTCCTCCTCGCGCATCCACTCCTTGCCGAGCTCCTGGATGGCAAGCCTGAGCTGTCCGCTGTCTGGTTCGCGCTGCCTGAGCAGCGAAAGGCGTCCGGCGTACGGGTCGCGGGCGACCGCCAGTGCGGCCTGCCTTACGAACTCGAGGGACTGCTCCCGCGAAACCTGGATCCCCGCCAGGTTGGTACCCGGCTCTCCAAGCGTCATCACAGTCGACAGGATCTCGCGGACCAGCTCGGCCAGGCTGTCCAGGTCATCGACCGAAACCAGGGCATCGTCGCGCGCCGGGAGCGCGTCCCGGATGACGAACCTTGAGAGGTTGGCGTCCTGCCGGTAGTCCTGGGACGAGCCGTACCGGACGAGATTGCGGTGGGTGGCGTAGAGGATGCGGGCCGTGTAGCGGTCGCGCTCGGCGCGGAGCGAAGCGGCGACCTGCGTGATGAAGCGGTCGAGCTCGAACCACCAGACGGACGTGGCAAGCTTGTGCAGCTCAGCCCTCTCCGCCTGATACTGCAGCTCCATCCGTGCGGTGGCTGCCAGTTCGGGGTTGCCGCCACCTTCAGTGCCGTCTGTTTCGCTTTGCACGTCCGGCTGACCGGCGCCGGTGGGGTCCTGCACGAATGCAGCATGCTCACCGGTCCTGATCACGCTCAATCCGTCGAGCGTGGGAGCGTTCGGCCTGCCGGTGGGCGAAGGAGCGTCGCCGATAACGAGGTCATCGAAGTTGCTGGCGGTCTTCTTCAGTGCCAGTGGCGTCTCCGCCACCGACCGGAGCTGGCGGCCAAGCGTCGCCAGGCGCTTGCGTTCCGTCTCGTCCAGCTGGCCGGTCTCACGTCCGAGCCTCTCGAACAGGTCCCAGACTGCTGCCACGCCGCCGCGCACGTTCCGGCGGTTCATGAGGTCATCGACCTTGTACTCGAGCAGCTCGAGGGCTTCCCTGACCAGTGAAGGCATGGCCCAATCATATATGCGCCGGCACGCCGGCGTCGTACATAGCCCACAACGCGAACCCGCCGCAGCGCCTTGACGGCGGCTCGCGAAATGATTCACAATGTCGGTGACCGGCGATTGCCGGCAGGAGGAAACGTGCCGCACATCATCTGCGAGCCTTGCATCGGCACAATGGACAGGTCCTGTGTCGACGTCTGCCCGGTAGAGTGCATCTACGAGGCCGATGACCAGCTCTACATAAACCCGGAGGAATGCATCGACTGTGGCGCGTGCATTCCGGCCTGCCCGGTGAGCGCCATCTTTCCCGAAGAGGACGTCCCCGGCGAGTGGGTGTCCTTCATCAAGAAGAACTACGACCTCTCCGGCCTCTGACCGGAGCCAGTCACAGTCAACAAGCCCGGTGACGCGCTGGCAGCCTCAGATGGCAGCCAGCGCGTCACCCGTTATGGCCACGATCTCGTCGACCTCCTGGCGCGTGATTATGAGGGGCGGAACGAAGCGGATGACGCTCTCGCCCGCATTGATGCACAGCACGCCACGCTCGCGCAGCTCCCTGATCACCGGGGCAGCAGGGCCCTTCACTTCCACGCCGATCATGAGGCCGCGGCCGCGGACCTCCCTGATGCGTGAGGGCGATACTTCCTCGAGTCGCTGCCGGAACCAGGCGCCCGTGGCGGCGGCGTTCTCCATCACGCCGTCTTCGAGCTCGCCCAGCACGGCGAGCGCGGCGGCCGCGGAGAGCGGGTTGCCGCCGAAGGTGGTTCCGTGCCCGCCGGCAGGCATCCTGGCTGCCACATCCTCGCGCATCACCAGGGCGCCGATCGGCACTCCCCCGCCAAGCCCCTTCGCCAGAGTAACCATGTCGGGCACCACCTTCGAGGGCTCGCTCGCCAGGAAGGTGCCGGTACGGCCGGAACCCGACTGGATCTCGTCGAACACCAGCAGTGCACCGGCCCCGGCCGTCGCCTCGCGCGCGGCGCGCAGGAAGGCGTCAGTGGCCACGTGGACGCCCCCTTCACCCTGGATCGGCTCGATCATCACTGCGGCCGTCTCGTCCGTCACCGCGGCCCTGATCGCTTCGACATCGTTGTAGTCGACGAACGTCACGTGCGCGCTCAGCTCGCCGAAAGGCTCGCGGTACTTCGGCTCCCAGGTGAGCGGCAACACGCCCATCGTGCGTCCGGAGAAGCCCTTCCGGCACGCGACGAAGCGCCTGCGTCCGGTCGCCGCCATCGCCCATTTCAGGGCAGCCTCGTTCGCCTCCGAGCCCGAGCTGACGAGGAAGACCCGGCTGAGCGGTGACCCGGCCATGCGAGCCAGCTTCTCGCCCAGCTCGGTACGCACGTCGTTCCCGAGGTTCTGCGTGCAGCTCATCAGCCTGCCCGCCTGCTCCGAGATGGCGCGCACCAGACGCGGATGCGCATGGCCGAGGCTGGCCACGGCGATCCCCGCCAGACAGTCGTAGTACCGCTTTCCGTCCGCGTCGAACACGTGAATGCCCTGGCCGTGCGTCAGCACCAGGTCCGGTGAGAAGAGCATGGAGTTGTGCGCTGCATCGCGCTCGAGGATCGCTTCGGTCGTACTCATACAGCAGATCAGTCCTCCTGGTGGTCAGGCACGCGGCCTGGCACAGTATTACCTGTACTGCAGCGGCGCGTCACCCCCGGCACTCAAACGTGCCAGCGTGACCACCAGCAGGCTCGAGTCGGTGTCCAGCTCCCAGGCCAGAGCGTGCCTGGCCGGCGCGCCCGGCGGCCCCGCCTCATCCGGCCGGCCGGGGCGGCTGCCCAGCAGCCGGATACCCTCGTCCGCGCCGTGTGCCTCCCGGTACGCTGCGGCGACGTCACGTTCGGCGGAGCCGTCGTGGATGAACACGTGCGCACACACCACGAACCCCTGCGCGGACGCGCCGGGCAGCGTGGTCACGTGAAGCCGGAGGCTGCCCGGCAGCATCGCGGCGACCCGGTCCCGCGTCAGCCCGTCGACACGGCTCACGCCCTGGGCGGGCCCTGACAGCACGAAGACACTCGCGTCCCGCCGGCTCAGCAGCCCGGCGGCAATCAGCGGCGAAAGCAGTGCGCGTATCAACTCGGGAACATCCGTCATGATGGGGATTGTACTGCGCCTGAGCCGGCCAAGGGGGCCTGGCCAACAGTTGCAGGGCGTCACCGAGCCTAGAATCGGGCATGTGCAGGGACTGAAACGGGTGAGTGCAGACAGGTGAGTGAAATCGAAGGAATCAGGATACTGCAGGTCAGCATCCATGGGCTGATCCGGGGCTCCGACCTTGAGCTGGGCCGCAACGCGGATACTGGTGGTCAGACGAGCTACGTCGTCGACCTGACCAGCGAGCTGGGTGACTGCGACGGTGTCGCGCGGTGCGTGCTGCTGACCCGGCTGATCCGGGACCCGGAGTTCTCGGACGACTATGCGCGGGCATCGGAGAAGCTCGGCGCGCATGCCGGGATACTGCGCGCCGAATGCGGTCCCGATGGCTACATCCGCAAGGAGGAGCTCTACCCGCACCTGGACGGATTCGCCAGGAACGCAATCTTGCTCCTCGAGGCCGAGGGTTTCAGGCCCGACGTGGTCCACGGTCACTACGCTGACGGTGCATACGTTGCCGAGAAGCTCGCTGGGCACTACTCGGTGCCGTGGCTCTACACGGGCCATTCGATGGGCCGCAACAAGCGCGAGGTCCTGCTCGGTTCGGGAGTGGATCCGGCGGAGCTGGAGCAGCGCTACAACCTGACTCACCGCATTGGCATCGAGGAGAACGCGCTGCGCAGCGCCGACCTGGTGCTGGCCTCCACCCGGTACGAGATCGAGACGGGGTACGAAGGCTACGACGCGAGCGGCGAGGCGAACTACCGGGTGGTCCCGCCGGGGATCGACCTCGAGCGGTTCCACCCGTACTACTACGATTCGGATCCCGGCTTCAACAGGCCACAGGAGCAGATCCAGGCTGCCGGCAGGATGCGCGACGAGATCAGCCGGTTCCTGACGTACCCCGACAAGCCGCTCATCCTTGCGATAAGCCGACCGGACCAGCGCAAGAACATCGACGGACTGGTCACCGCCTACGGCCGTGACAGGGAGCTGCAGGCGGTCGCGAACCTGGCTGTCTTCGCGGGAGTAAGGCGCGACATCGAGACGATGGATGACAACGAGCGTGAGGTGCTCACCGACCTGCTGCTGCTGATGGACCGTTACGACCTGTACGGCCTGCTGGCGCTGCCGAAGAAGCACGAGCCGGAGACGGACATCCCCGAGCTCTACCGGATGGCCGCCCACAGCCGCGGGGTGTTCATCAACCCGGCACTGGTCGAGAACTTCGGGATCACGATCATCGAGGCTGCCGCGTGCGGACTGCCCGTCATCGCCACGGACTTCGGCGGTCCGGTAGACATCATCGCGAACTGCGACAACGGCCTCCTTGTCGACGCCAAGGACGAGGAGGCGATCCGCGCGGCCCTGCTGCGCATGCTGACCGACCGCGACCTGTGGCAGCGCAGCTCGGAGAACGGCGTGGCGGGCGTCCGGAAGCACTACTCCTGGTCCAACCACTGCGCGATCTACCCGGAGCTGCTCCACTGAACCGCACGGACAGGTGGCTGCTGGTGAGCGACATCGACGGAACCCTGACCGGCGACGCCGCCGCGCTCGACGAGCTCAAGTTGATCCTTGAGTCGCACCGGGACAGGGTGTCGTTCGGCGTGGCCAGCGGACGCTCACCCGCGCTGGTCGAGGAGGCAGTTCTGGAGTTCGGCCTCCCGGCCCCGGAGCTCATAATCGCCGCGGCCGGCAGCGAGATCGCGGAGCCCGACTGGCTCGGGGCGGCCTGGGCCGGGCAGATGGCGCCGGGCTGGGACCGGGCAGCAACGGAGCGGCTGCTCGCAGGTGTCGACGGACTGGTCGCCCAGGACAGCGCGGGACAGGGAGCGTTCAAGGTGTCGTGGCTGGCCGGCGTCGCGGCCGCCGAACGGGCGCGGCTCGCGCTGGACGGGGCCGGCGTGCGCGCGAACCTGGTGCACTCGCACGGCCGCTTCCTGGACGTGATGCCCCGGGGCGTTGACAAGGGCAGCGCCGTCCGCTTCGCAGCTGAGCGGCTGGGGGCAGGCCTCGAGCGGACGATCGTCGCGGGTGACAGCGGTAACGACGAAGCGATGCTGCTTTGCGGGGCGAGGCCCGTGCTGGTCGCCAACTTCGATCGCGAAGTCGCGCACCTGGCGGCCCGCCCCGACGTCTACACCGCACCCCGCCCGCATGCGGGCGGGGTCATCGACGGGCTCCGTTATCATGGCGCGATAGCGGGGTGAGGACTTGAGTGACGATCCGACCGTCAGCCAGACGATCATCAGGGTGCGCTTCCAGGAAACGGATCAGATGGGCGTGGTTCATCACAGCAACTACGCGGTCTGGCTCGAGGCTGCCCGGGTCGAGTGGATGCGCGGGCGCGGGCTCTCGTACCGCGAGCTCGAGGACTCGGGAGTCTCCCTGGCGGTCAGCCGGCTGAGCGTCACCTACCGCAGGCCCGCCAGGTTCGACGACCTCCTCAGCATCGAGACCCGCCTCGATGAACTGCGCAGTCGCCGCTGCATCTTCAGCTACCGTGTCCTGATCCGGGACGGACCGCTCCTGGCGGACGCGACCACGGTGCACGTGCCGACTGACCGTTCCGGCCGGGCCGTCCGGCTGCCGCAGGTGTGGTTCGACGCCCTGCGCTGACCCGCACGCGCCTGTCGCGTACCCGCCGGTGCCCTGCTCACTCAAGGTTGTAAGTTGTAGGGCATGATACCGACCGGGAAGATCCGCTCTCAGGCCCTCACTTACGACGACGTCCTGCTGGTTCCGCGCCACTCCGCGGTGCTGCCGCGTGACGTGGACGTGTCCACCTGGCTCACCGGACGCATCCGCCTGAACGTACCCCTGGTCAGCGCGGCGATGGATACGGTCACCGAGACGCGGATGGCCGTCACCATCGCCAGGCTTGGCGGCATCGGAGTGATCCACAAGAAGATGGGCGTGAGCGAACAGGCCGAGATGGTCCGCAAGGTCAAGCGCTCCGAATCGGGCATGATCTCCGATCCGATCACGCTGCCGCCCGGCTCGCTGGTGTCCGAAGCCGAACACCTGATGAGCGGTTACCGCATCAGCGGAGTTCCGATCGTGGACCGCTCGGGTCACCTGGTGGGTATCCTCACCAACCGCGACCTCCGCTTCGTCACCGACCACAACCAGCCGGTCGACCGCTTCATGACGAGCGAGAACCTGGTGACCGTTCCGGTCGGCACCACGCTCGACGAGGCACGCGAGATCCTGAGCCGCAACCGCATCGAGAAGCTCCCGGTGGTCGACGACGAGGGCCGCCTGGCCGGACTGATCACCATCAAGGACATCATGAAGAGCATCGAGTACCCCGCGGCGGCCAAGGACGAGCGTGGCAGGCTGCTGGTCGCGGGCGCCGTCGGCGTGTCTGCCGACCTGGAGGAACGCGCCGCCGCCCTGGTCGATTCCGGCGTGGACGCGCTCGTGCTGGACAGCGCCCACGGGCACTCCCAGGGCATCATCGATTCGCTCAAGTGGCTCAAGTCGAAGTGGGACGTGGACGTGATCGCGGGCAACATCGCGACCGCCGAGGCCGCGACGGCGCTGGCGGACGCCGGTGCGGATGCCGTCAAGGTAGGAATCGGTCCCGGCAGCATCTGCACGACCCGTGTGGTCACCGGTGTGGGCATGCCGCAGCTTTCGGCCATCATGGAGGTCGCGGGCGCCCTGGCGGGCTCGGGAGTAAGGCTGATCGCCGATGGCGGCGTCAAGCAGACGGGAGACATCCCCAAGGCGATCGCCGCGGGAGCGGACAGCGTGATGGTCGGCTCGATGCTGGCTGGAACGACCGAAGCGCCGGGCGAGGACATCCTGCGCGACGGCCGACGCTACAAGGCGTACCGCGGCATGGGCAGCATGGGTGCGATGGGCGGCGGCAGCGCCGACAGGTACTTCCAGGAGGGATCGGGCAAGCTGGTCCCCGAGGGCATCGAAGGCATCGTGGCGTACAAGGGCGCCGCCGCCGACGTCGTCTTCCAGATGGTCGGCGGCCTGCGCGCCGCGATGGGCTACTGCGGCACACCAGGCCTTGACGGCCTGCAGCGCGACGCGCAGTTCGTCACGATCACGCAGGCCAGCCTCATCGAGGGCCATCCGCACGACGTCACGATCACGAAGGAAGCGCCCAACTACCAGCGGCGCTGAGTCAGACGTCCAGTTCCACGTGGCCTGAGGTCGCAAGCCCGTCGAACAGCCTCATGACGGGGCCCGTGCCGAACTTCGCGAAGAAGCTGAACGGACTGAGCTGCCGTTCCTGGTCCGTCGAGGCCGGCAGAAGCTGGTTGGCCAGTCGCCTGAACTGACCGGACGTCTGTGTGTCGTTGCGGGCGAGCGCGCTGCCGGTCTTGGTGCGGAGCAGGCTGATGCTGGATCCGATCCGATCCGCGTGCTTCAGCACGGTTCCGGCCAGGGTCGGGTCGATGCTGCTCACTGCCTCCAGCAGCGACGCGCGCTCGCGCTCCAGTACGAGCAGGCTCCGCTCGAACGCCTCCCCTGCGGCGCTGCGTCCCATGATCACCTGCCTGAGCCTCCCTTCGGGATCGTCCCTGAACGCCGTGGCGCTCAGGCCGTACCTGTCGAGGATGCGCCGGACCGGGGGCTCGATGACGGTGACGCTTGTGCGTGGCCAGATTGTGGGCTGCGCCACCCCGTGATGCTCGTAAACGCCGCGCAGCTGGGCGAGATAGCGCAGCTCGCCGGGCCCGACAACGAGTGCCGCTGTCGGGAGCACCGCGTCCTGCGTCACGGGCCGCAGGCCCGCCGCAGGGGTGATGCGTCCTGGCTCGTTCCGGAGTATCTCCAGCAGTTCGCCTCTGGTGCGGGTTCCTCCTGCGGTGGTGAAGACCTTCCCGTCGTACCTGAGCAGGTTCCGCCCCGGCAGCCCCGAGCCGTCAAGGTCCTCGGCAAGGAACAGGTTGGTGGCTCCTGCAGCCCGCCCCAGCTGCGGCGGATGGCCCGCGGCCTTGAGGCGCGCACCCGCTTCATTGATGGCGTCCGAGGTCGCGAGCGGATCCTCGATCTCCCGGGCAAGTACGCCTTCGAACAGCGGGGCAAGCGACGCCCTGGAGGGGTCGAGCACGACGGGTGCTGATGCCCCGAAGACCGCGTAGAAGGTCGCGGTGAAGAAGTCTGCCCAGGACTCGGCCACCTGCGCTGCACGCTCCAGGATGCCGGTCACTTCGTCACGGAACGCAGCGGGGTAAGACGCTTCGGCCAGTGCGTCCGTCAGCACGTCCAGCCATTCCCGCCTGAAGGGGATGCTCCCGACAGCCACGCCGGCTGGAAGGTCAACCGCCACGCGGTGCAGCTCCTCGTTCATGTCCAGCAGCCACGCGTGGTCAACCTCGGCGGCGTCGTGGTCCTGGCTCGCCAGCCAGAACACGGGCACGACGGGTGCATCGTCAGTTCCTGCCTCATCCGCGATCGAGATCACGGTGGCTGCCTTCGAGACCGTGAAGAGCGGCCCCAGCAGCAGGCCGGCCTGCTGGCCGGTGACCACGGCCCGGCTCGAGGGGTGGGCGAGCTGGCGGCTGCGGGCAACCACGTCCGGGTGCGCGCCGAGGCGGGTGGCCTCGGCAGCGAGGGCAGCGGCCAGCGCGCTGCGCGGCCTGGCGGTGAGGCTCTCCCCGTTCAGGAGTGTGGGCGGCGTCGGGCAACAGAACCAGTCAGCCAGTTCTCCCCGCAGGTACGACGTGACGAAGGAGTCGGTTTGTTCAGGCACAGCCGAGCTTACCCCCTGTTTCGGAGGCTTTCGGTCGCGCTGATGGCACATGTTAGTATTCCAGTCAGGAACGGGCCAGCCGGGATTCTTTCCCGGCCCTGCACTCTGCCAAGGGTGAGGGTGAGCCTGTTATTGATCTGGGATGGACTGTTGATGCGCATACAAGTTGACCTGATTCCGGGCAGCCCGGGGTCGGACGTCGTCATCATCGTGGACGCACTTGCCAGCTGCACTGCTGCCGCGATGCTTTTTGATGCCGGACTGGAGGCCCTCTGGCTGACGCCGTCGGTCCGCGCAGCCCGCGTGCACGCCGCCAGCAGCGGCGCGAGCCTGCTCGGCGAGAAGGGCGGCGTACCACCCGAAGGCTTCAACCTGAGCAGCTCGCCCGCTGTGCTCGCAGGACTGGATTTCACCGGTCAGCAGGCGGTCCTCATGTCGGACAACGCCCCCAAGGCGGTCGGCCTGTACGGGGATGCGCCGCACGTACTGCTCGGTTCGCTCTACAACGCCGGCGCAGTCGCGCGCCTTGCAGCCCGGCTCGCCACCTCGGAGGTGCGCCTGGTCTGCTGTGGGTTCGACGGGCAGGAAGACCTTGACGACGCGCTTGCCGCCGGATTCATCGCAGCGGAACTGCACAAGCTGCTGCCCGATTCCCGTTTCACCGGAGCCGCCCGGTTCACCCAGAGCCTGCTGCGGGCGTTCCCGGACCCCGTCGAGGCGTTCTGGAGGTCGGCCGCGGGCGAGTTCCTGCGCAACCTTGAACGAAGCGACGACATCGGCATCGCAGCCCGCGTCTCGGCCTCCTCGAGCGTACCGGTCAGGACCGGCGTGAGCAGCGTGGCGGGCTCCGCCGTGCACCGTTTCGAGGCGGACAGCAGCCGGCGATGAACAGCAGGGAGGACACCGTAAGTGTCCTTGGCTACCGGGTCGCGCGCGTGAGCCTCGAAGAGGCAGCCGACTGGACACTCGCCCGCTGCCGTGCCGGCGAGCCGCCCGTGCTCGTGGTAACGCTCAACCCGGAGATCGTGGTCAGGGCCAGGAAGGATGCCCGGCTGGAGGCGGCCCTCCAGTCCTCGGGACTCACGGTCGCTGACGGTGTCGGCGTCGTCTGGGCGGCGAGACGCGCCGGCGCGGTGCTGCCGGGCCGCGTCCCGGGTGTCGAGCTGGCGGCACGCCTGCTCGAGCTCGGCGGACCGCGGCTCAGTGTCTTCTACCTTGGCGCGAAGCCCGGGGTCGCGGAGCGTGCGGCCGCCGCGTCCAGTGAACGGTGGGGCACCGACACGGCCGGCGTGCGGCATGGCTACTTCGATCACGAGCGCGAGGGCGCGAAGGTTGCCGCCGAGGTCCGCGCTTCAGGAGCCGACCTTGTCCTGGCGGGCCTGGGCGAGGCACAGGAAGTGTTCCTGCACGAACACCGCATGGCGCTCGGCGCCGGCGTCCTGATCGGGGTCGGTGGCACGCTCGACGTGCTGGCCGGGGAGGCGGCGCGCACGCCGGAATGGACACGCCGGCTCGGCGTCGAGTGGCTCTGGCGCGTCGGGCTGGACCCCGCGCGCTGGCACCGCTTCCCGCGCCTGCTCGGGTTCGCGCGCCTGGTCCTGAGCGAGCGGGGTCGTGTCAGACGGTCTTGAGGGGAAAACGGACGCCGGGTGTGCTCAGCTCGAGTGCTTCCTTCAGCAGTTCCTCCGGGGGGATCCCGGCCGGGTAACGGCCGTTGAAGCATGCCAGACACGTACTCTTGAGGCCGATCGCCTCCTGCAGGCCCGCCTCGGACAGGTAGGCCAGGGAGTCGGCCCGCATGCGCTCCCGTATCTGGTCCTCGGTGAGCACGGCCGCTGCCAGTTCCCGCCTGGCCGCGGTGTCGATCCCGTAGAAACACGGGTAGCGGATGGGCGGGCTGGAGACCCTGAAGTGCACCTCTGCCGCGCCCGCCTCGCGCAGGAGCCGGACGATGCGCCCGGACGTCGTGCCCCGCACCACGGAGTCGTCGATCAGCACCACACGCTTGCCTTTCACCGCCCCGGTCGCGGCCAGCTTCAGCCGCACCTTGAGCTCGCGCTGGTCCTGGGTGGGGCTGATGAAGGTCCGGCCTGCGTACGCCGACTTGTAGAAGCCGATGTCGTAGGGGATGCCCGACGCCCTGGCGTACCCGAGCGCGGCGATCAGGCCCGACTCCGGCACGCCGATGACGACGTCGGCCTCGACCGGGGCCTCCCGGAAAAGGATCTCCCCCATGCGCACCCGGCTGGCATGGACGTCAACGCCATCCAGAACGCCGTCTCCGCGTGCGAAGTAGATCCACTCGAACGCGCACGGCGTGCTCTCGCGCTCGAGCACCTGCCTGGAATGCAGGCCGTCATCGTCCGCCACCACGAGTTCGCCGGGCCGCACGTCCCTAATGAACCTGGCGCCCATTATCGAAAGCGCCGCGGGCTCGGACGCGAAGACGTGCCCACCGCCTGCGGGCAGCTCACCGATGACCAGCGGCCGTACCCCGTTGGGGTCGCGCAGGCCTATGATCCGGTGCCGGTCCATGATCACGACCGCGAAGCCTCCCTCGAGCTCCGTCATCACGCGCTCGGTGGCATCCACCAGGGACAGATCGGCGTAGCGCGCGATCAGGTTGAGCATGACCTCGCTGTCGTTAGTGGTCTGAAAGCCGATCCCGTGCGCCAGCATCGTGTTGCGCCACGCGAGCGCGTTGGTGAAGTTGCCGTTGTGGGCCAGGGCGAGGATCCCCTTGCCGGACCTGACCGTGAGCGGCTGGGCGTTGAAGCGCAGGCTGGATCCGGTCGTGGAGTAGCGCGTGTGGCCCACCCCGATGCGCGTGCCCGGAAAGCGCAGCCGGTCGAGCCGGTCGGGCGTGAACACCTCGCTCACGAGGCCCATGTCCTTCTCGATCCTGACCTCGCTGCCGCCTGCGACGCAGATGCCGCAGGACTCCTGGCCACGGTGCTGAAGCGAGAACAGCCCGACCTGGCACAGGCCGGCCACGTCGGTCTCTTCCCGGGTATGGATCGCGACGATGCCGCATTCCTCCCTGGGCTTGTCGGCTTCGAAGTCGCTTGCGGAGTCAGTCTGCACGGGTGTGTTGATGCTGCTCTCGGTCACTGTAAGGCGCTTGCCTGGTCACGCGTTATTGTAGCATCGGGTCCGTCACCACAGTGCCCGTACGGTTACGGCCCGCATTGACCGGAGCCCACACAAGCTGCTAGCATGTGCAAGCGTTTCTCGGCTTGCCGGGGTGGCGGAATGGTAGACGCAGTAGACTCAAAATCTACCGGGGCGACCCGTGCGGGTTCAAGTCCCGCTCCCGGCACCAACTTGACCTGAAATTCCGGCCTGAAGCCCAGGCCGCAACTGATTCGGAGGAAAACGCATTGTTCTGGGTAGTCTTGATTCCCTTCCTGATCCTGTCGCTGGTGCTCACCGGCATCATCCTTCTTCAGGAACCAAAGCAGTCCGGCCTTGGCGGCCTTGACGGCGGCAGCAGTGGCGGAGGCATGGACTTCGGCACTTCGGGCGGCACGCAGGGTGGCCTGCGCCGCATGACGATATACATCGCAATCATCTGGGGCCTGCTAGCGCTCGCCCTGCAGGTCGTGCCCCGCTGAGCTGACGCACCGTGCACAGCCTTGCTCGGGGCCGCATCCGGAACGACCGGTTGCGGCCCTTCTGCTGTCGCCACGTCCGGTATCATGAGACAATACAATGATAGGGGCATACCAATATAGACCGGGCCCTATCGATTGAGCCGGCATGGCCGTCCCAGACAGGCCTCGCCGGCGCACAGCCAGTACCCGATGCGTTTGACCGAAACTGGAAGCGGTGGTACATTCGCACTGTGGAAAGTCAATCAGGGCAGTCCACTTGTACGGTGCCTCTTGTGTCTGGTAGCATCAGCTGGAATCAACTGGCGGTCTACACGGCATATGGCATCCGATCTAGGCTGGATCGTGCTTGCCGGCTAGCCAATACCGGTAACCCCAGTCATTTCACGGAGGTAGAATGAAGAAGACCCTGTTTGCCCTAGCAGCTGCCGCGGCGTTCGGTTCAGTAGCGCTCGCGGAGCCAGTTGTCTGGCCCAGCGCCTGGACGACTGCCGAGTCCGGCGAGGCCCAGTACGGCGGCGCACTGCGCACCTACGACATCTCGGACATCGGCACTTTCAACCCGGCGATCACCGACACGTCAACCACGTTCACCGGCTACTGGTTCGACCAGGCCCAGCTGATCAGGCGCGGTCCTGACTCGGACGAGTGGCTGCCGTATGCTGCTTCAGCATTCGAAGTATCAGAAGACGGTCTCGTTGTGAACGTCACGGTCCGCGAAGGCATGTTCTGGTCCGACGGCGAAGTGCTCGATGCCAACGACTATTACCTCACTTACGTCCTCGAGACCGATCCCGAGGTCGGCTCCAACGGCTTCGACAGCTGGTTCGTCGACGGCGAACCGATCATCGTGGAACTGGTCGACGACTACAACCTCGTCTACAACTTCCCGGTGCCCGACCGCATGGCCATGCCGATGGTTGCCACCTCGCCCATGCCCGCCCACGTCTTCGGACCGATCTATGACCAGGGTGGCGGCGAAGCCATCGCGGCTGCATGGGGTACGGAAGTCGACGTCAGCACCCTCGTGGGTGCGGGCCCGTTCGTTCCCACCGTCCACCAGCCGGGCGAGCGCCTCATCATGAGCCGCAACGCCTACTTCGGCGAGTGGAACGTCGATGAGGACGGCAACGCCCTCCCCTACCTCGACGAGATCAACATCACCTTCGTGACCGACAGTGATGCTGCCCTGAACCTGTACCTTGCCGGCAACCTCGATACCTTCAGCCCGCGCACCCTGGATGATATCGGCCTCATCAGCGTGGCCGTCCAGAACGGCGAGATCGACGCGGACATCATCGAGAACGCCAGCCCGATCGACAGCAGCCAGTTCATCGTCTGGAACTGGAACAAGTCCAGCGATCCCAAGAAGCAGGAAATCTTCCGGAACACGTCGTTCCGCCAGGCCATGAGCCACCTGACCGACCGTGACGCCATGATCGACCTCATCTACGGCGGCGCAGCCGAGCCGATGTACTACTCGGTCTACCAGGTCTACGACTACTGGGTGAACAACGACGCACCTCGCTTCGACTACGACCCCGAGCGCGCCGCTGAACTGCTTGCCGACATCGGCTTCAGCCAGCGCAACGCCAACGGCTGGCTCGTCGACGCAGACGGCTGGGAGCTCGGCTTCACCCTCGTCACCAACGCCGGTAACGTCCAGCGTGAGCAGATCACCCAGATCTTCGCCGACGGCGCCCGCGAAGCCGGCGTCAACGTCGAAATCCTCGCCCTCGACTTCAACCTCATGGTCGGCCAGCTGACCAGCGTGGGTGATGACCGTGACTTCGACGCGATCCTGATCGGCCTCACCGGCGGCAGCCGTGACTGGCCCTTCGGCAGCAACGTCATCCCATGGGGCACCAACCTGCACATGTACAACCAGTCCTCCACGTTCGTGACCCCGCAGGAACTTCAGATGGGCCGCCTGTACTACCAGGGCCGCGCCGAGCTTGACACCGAGGCAGCCCGCGAGATCGGGTACCAGATCCAGGCAGTGGAAGCCGAGCTTCAGCCGATCGTCTACACGGTCAGCCCGACGGCACACTTCAGCTGGCTCAGCAACCTCGAAGGTGCCCACCCATCCGAGTACCAGAACGCGATCGTTGGCGCACGCCAGATATCCCTCACCTTCTTCGGTCAGTAAGCCCGACAGCGGCTGAACCTGTTTTTGACTGAATGAAAGCAAGCGGGGTGGGAGAGAAAGTTTCCTCCCACCCCGCTACCCTGAAAGAAGCGATGACACAAGCCCAGCCAGATGGTGGGCGCCGGTCAACTTGACGCACCGAGGTTACTGTTTTGGGCCCCTTCCTCCTACGACGACTACTGCACCTGCTGCCGACCTTCTTCGGAGCGATGCTGCTTGCTTTCCTCATCTCACAGCTCACGCCGGGTGACTTCTTCACCATGCGCGAGATGGACCCGAACGTCAGGCCGGAGACGCTCGAGCGGCTTCGTGCCCAGTTCGGCCTTGACCAGCCCCTCGCGATCCAGTTCTTCAAGTGGATCTGGAGCATCCTCCAAGGCGACCTGGGAATGTCGATGCAGAGCAACCAGCCAGCCTGGAACGTTATCGCCGGACCCATCCAGCGTTCGATGTACCTGGTAATCTATTCGACCATCCTGCTGTACGTGATGGCTATCCCGCTCGGCGTCTTCTCCGCCGTCCGCCAGTACTCGTTCGGCGACCAGGTGATCAGTTTCTTCTCGTACATCGCACTTGCGATCCCCAACTTTTTCCTTGCACTTCTATTTATCCTGCTCATATTCACGGTACGCACCTGGACGCGCGAGCTGTTCGGTTTCAACGAGCTCCTGCTTCCGGTGGCACAGATGACAAGCAGCAACCACCTGAACATGACTCCCTTCCAGCAGGTGGTGGATGTCTTCTGGCACATGCTCATGCCGGGCTTCGTGGTGGCGACAGCCGGAATCGCCGGCTTCACGCGTGTGTTGCGTGGCCAGATGCTCGAGTACCTGGGCAGCGACTTCATCCGCACCGCCCGCGCCAAGGGCCTCGGCGAGCGCTCTATCACGTACAAGCACGCGTTGCGCCCGGCCCTCATCCCGTTCGTCGCCGGCATCGGAGGGCTGCTTCCATCCCTGATCGGCGGGGCGGGCCTCGTAGAGATCGTCGTGTCATGGCCGGGCATAACGCCGGCTTTCCTGAACGCGCTGAACATGCGTGACGTCTATGTGGTGCTCGCACTGCTCGTGGTCTCGACCCTGCTTCTGATGATCGGCAACCTCATCTCCGACGTACTGCTCGCGGTCGTCGATCCCCGGATCCGGTACAGCTGATGCAGCAGCCACCCCAAATGGACCCCACCAACCTCGCGGTAGAGGCCGGACCTGCGAAGGCCGGCAAGACCCAGGGCCGTGTCGTCTGGGAACAGTTCAGCAGCCACAAGGCCGCGCTCATCGGTGGAACCGTCCTCATCCTCATGTACATCATCACGGCCTTCGCGGGCTTCCTCGCGCCCTACGGGGTGAACGAGTACCGCCGCAGCCCGAGCGCCCAGTACCATCCACCGACCACGGTGCACTGGCGCGATGCCGAGACCGGACGGCTCACGGCTCCCTACATCTATCTTTCCCGCGAGGAGCGCGACCCGCTCACGCGCCAGCGCATCTATGTCGAGGATGTCGAAGCCGGACCGTACCAGATCCAGTGGTTCGTGCGCAGGCCCCAGGCCAGCTATTCGATCCTGGGCATCTGGCGCAGCGACCTGCACCTGTTCGGCGTGGAGGAACCCGCACGAATATTCCTGCTGGGTACCAACAACCTCGGCAAGGACGTCTTCTCGCGGATACTTTATGGGGGCCAGATCTCCCTGACCGTCGGCATCCTGGCAGTCTGGGTGGCCCTGTTCTTCGGCCTGTTCTTCGGCGGGCTCGCCGGGTTCTACGGCAAATGGGTCGATGACCTGATCATGAGGTTCATAGAGATCCTCGCCGCGATCCCGGACCTGTTCCTGCTCATCATCCTGCTGTCGCTGCTGCGGGACCCGCGAAATCCGCTGGCGCAGGCTTTCGGCCTGCAGATGAACTCGGGCGAGATATTCCTGCTGACGGTCATCGTGCTCGGCTTCATAGGCTGGGGTGGCCTCGCCAGGGTGATCCGCGGACTCATCCTCTCGCTCCGCGAGCAGGAGTACGCGCAGGCTGCCAGGGCACTGGGCCTTAGCGAGCTGAAGGTGCTGTTCAAACACCTGCTGCCGGCCACCGCGTCGTACGTGATCGTGAACCTGACGCTCAGCATCCCCGGGTTCATCCTGGTGGAGACGGGCCTGTCGTTCATCGGCCTGGGGCCGAGCGAAGTCGACACGGCCAGCTGGGGCATGCTCCTGCGCGACGCCACGAACCGCGGCCTCGGCATCCAGTTCGCGCCGTGGCTGCTGCTGCCGGGCATACCGATCGTCATCGCCATCCTCTGCTGGAACCTGGTGGGTGACGGCCTGAGGGACGCCTTCGACCCGAAGCGCCGGACGGCCTGAGGCGCACAGTGGCCGACAGGGAGAAGCTCGACCGGAAGGACGCCCGCAGGCTCGTGCGCGCAGCCTACGCCGTCTCGTTCCCCTACCTGCTGCTGTTCATAGGCCTCATGCTGATCACGCTCTGGCTGCTGACTGAAGTAGTATTCAGGTGACGAGGGCCGATGCCGCCCGGGCGCTTCGCAACGCGCTCGTGGCGGCGCTGCCCTCCGCTGCCCACGACAACAGGGAGATCGCACGGATGCGTGAGCTCATGTGCGATTACCCGCTGCGGACCGGCAAGCTGGTGCGCGGCAGACTTGCGCTCCTGTCGGCCGCCGCGCACGGCGCGGACGCAGCCGACGCGATGTCGGGCGCCGTCGCGCTCGAGCTCTTCCAGTCGTGGGTCCTCATTCATGACGACATCGAGGACGGCTCGCTGGTCAGGCGTGGCAGGCCCGCCCTGCACCGGCTGGTCGGGATGCCGGTCGCCCTCAACATCGGCGACGCCCTGCACGTGCACATGTGGGCGCACCTGCTCAGGTCGGGCGTCCCTGCGGCGGTCACGGAGGAGTTCCTGGACATGATCAGCCGCACGGCCGAGGGACAGCACCTGGACCTCGCCTGGGTGGAACAGGGGCGGCTCGACGTCACCGAGGACGAGTACCTGGAGATGGTCAGGCTCAAGACCGCCTGGTACACGGTCGCTTCACCGCTCCGGCTGGGCGCGGCCACCGCAGGCAGGCATCCGGCCGGGGAGTTCGCCACGGCCGGACTGGACCTGGGCGCCGCATTCCAGATCCGGGACGACGTGCTGAACCTGACCGCTGACGATGCAAGCGCGGGCGGCTACGGCAAGGAGCGTGCCGGCGACCTGGTCGAGGCGAAGCGGACGCTGATCATCGCCCACTTCCACGCGACGGCCCAAACGGCCGACCGGGACCGGGCCGCCGCGATACTGCTGGGGGACGCCTCGGCAGCGGAGCTCTCGTGGCTGCTCGAGGCGCTCGCCGCGAACGGCTCGATCGCCTACGCGCAGCAGCGGGCCGAGGAACTGTCCGGCCAGGCTCTGGAGAGGCTGCGGACGGTGCTGGACGCGCTGCCGCACCAGGAGCCTGCCCTAGAGGCGCTGGCGCTGCTTGAATCCCTGGCCAGCCGCACGAGCTGAGTCACGGGCAATTGCCAAGGCGGGCCGAACGCGCGCGCCGCCGTTCGTTTACCATCCTGGGAGTATGCTCCGCGTTCTCGCCAGCCTCGTTGCGTGTCCGGCCTGCCAGTCCTCGCCCGCTGGCCCCAGGGGACTGTGCGGCGACTGCGTGTCCGGCTTCGGTGAACCGATACTGCGACCCGGCATCGTGGCGATCGCGCACTACGAAGAGGCCATGAAGCGCGCCGTCCTCGCGGTCAAGTTCGCGTCAGCCACGCGGCTGGCGGACGCGCTGGGCCGCGCCCTCGGCCACGCTGTCCGCACGTCAGGCCGGCGTCTGTCCGCCGTCTGCTTCGTTCCGTTGCATCCCTCGCGGCTGCGTACGCGCGGCTACGACCAGGCGGCGCTCCTGGCGGCCGGTGCGGCGCGCGAGCTCGGCATCCCCATGCTGCCCCTGCTCCGCAGGCGAGTGGCGAACACCCAGCAGGCAAGGCTGGGCCTGCTGGCCAGGCACGGTAACGCAGCTGGCCTGTTCACGCTCTCGCGAAGCGCACCACGAGTCCTGCCGCGCAGGCTGCTGCTGGTGGATGACGTGATGACGAGCGGAGCCACTCTCGAAGCGTGCCGCGCCACCCTGTTGCAGTCCGGCTGCGAACATGTGCTGCTCGGTGTCGCCGCCCTTGCACGGCCCGGGCGCGCTCAGAGCGAGAAGGCGAGGCCGGTGCCCAGGCCGACGAGCCCGCCCACCAGCACCTGGGGGTAGGTATGCCCGAGCAGCGTCTTCAGGGCCTGCGGCTGGAAGCCGTCATCGAACAGGTGGTTGAGCTCCTTGACGAGGTCGTTGATCATCTCGGCCTGCTTGCCCGCTGCCCGCCGGATGCCGGTCGCGTCGTACATCACTATCGAACCGAGCACGGCGGCGATGGCGAAGTAGGGACTGCCCATCCCATGGATGGCCCCGACCGAGGTGGCGAGCGCAGCCACGGCGGCCGAGTGCGAGGAAGGCATCCCGCCGGTCTCGAGCAGCCGGTCCAGGGCCAGGCGCCGTTCGGCTATCAGGGTGATGACGACCTTGAGCGCCTGCGCCAGCATGGTGGCGGCAAGTGCCGCCAGCAGGGGTGTGTTGCCCAGAATCGTTCCCACGGCTCAGCCTGGACCGCGCCGGGCGCGTGCGGCCTGCACGGTGTTCGCAAGCAGCATCGCCACCGTCATGAGTCCGGTCCCGCCCGGCATCGGCGTCAGGGCAGAAGCAACGCCGCCGACTTCCGGATCCACATCCCCGCGGATCGTCCCCTCGACCCGGGTCAGGCCGACGTCGAGCACGACGGCGCCCGGCCGGACCATGGCTGCCCTGATCAGGCCGGGCACGCCGACAGCGGCCACCAGTATGTCCGCCCGGCGCGTCACGTCACCAAGCTCGCGCGTCCTGGAGTGGGCGACGGTGACGGTCGCGTTGCGCCGCAGGAAGAGCGCCGCCGCGGGCTTGCCGACCAGCGCCGAGCGGCCGACAATCACGACCTCGCGCCCTTCGATGCCGATTCCATAGTGGTCAAGCATGCGGATCAGGCCGAGCGCCGTGCACGGGAACAGACCCTCAGTTCCGTTCCAGAGCCGCCCGACGCTGAGCGTGCCGAGTCCGTCGACGTCCTTGAGCGGACTGATGCAGGCTATGGCGGCGTCCGCGTCCAGGCCTGCAGGAAGCGGCAGCTGCAGCAGGATCCCATCGACAGCGTCGTCCGAGCTCAGGCCGGTGAGTACTCCCTCGACCGCTGCCTGCGTCGCGGTTTCGGGCATCACGACCGTGTGCGCTTCGATGCCCGTCCGGCGGGCTGCGCGTTCCTTCGAGGTCACGTACGAGGCACTGGCGGGGTCCTCCCCGACGCGAACGAAAACAAGCGCGGGCGGCTTCCCCATCGAAGCCACTTCGGCAGATACCTCGGTCAGGACGGCGTCCGCAACGGGCCGGCCGGCCAGCCTCATGGCCTCAGGCACCGCGTGCCTCCCTGAACGCCTCGCCCCGGTACACGCGCGCGAGCACGCCGTTAACGAACTTGCCCGACTCCTCGCCGCCGAACTTGCGGGCGGACCTGACGGCCATCTCTATCGTCACTTCGGGCGGCACGTCGTGATCGGTCAGGAGTTCCGTGACCGCGAGCCGGAGGATGTTGAGGTCGGTCTGGTTCATCTGGTTGAACGTCCAGCCCTCGATGCTGGCGACCAGTGCGGCGTCGATCCGCTCGCTGTTGTCCGCCCATGCGTTGACCAGCTGCGAGGCAAAGCCCAGGCCGCCCGCATCGAGCACCTCACCGTACGCATCTGCCTCGTCGCCTTCCTCGCGGGACGCTTCCGCCTGGTCTGCGAGCACCTGCGGCCAGACTTCCCGTATCGACGTTCCGCTGCGTTCCGCCTGGAACAGCGCCCGGAACGCCAGTTCCCTTGCCTTGCGTCTTGCCACTTGTCAGCTCCCTGCTGCGCGCCGCAGGCTTATTCCGTCATGCGGCGCGAGATGAAATTCGTGTATACGTCGCCGCGGCGGTAAAACGCGTTGTCCAGGACACGCAGGTGGAAGGGGATCGTGGTCCTGATGCCCTCGATGACGGTCTCGCGCAGTGCGCGGCGCATCCTGTCGATCGCCTCGGTCCGCGTGGGTGCCCAGACGATAATCTTGGCCACCAGGCTGTCATAGTTCGGCGGGATCCTGTAGCCGGCGTAAACGTGTGAGTCAACGCGCACGCCCGGTCCCCCGGGCCAGTGCAGGTCGCTGATAACGCCCGCGGACGGCCGGAAGTCGTGATCCGGGTCCTCCGCGTTGACGCGTACCTCGATGGAGTGACCCCGGGTACTGATCTCCTGCTGGGTCACACTCAGGCCGAGTCCGGCGGCAACGTTGAACTGTTCCCGCACCAGATCGAAGCTGGTGACCATCTCGGTAACAGGATGCTCCACCTGGATGCGCGTGTTCATCTCACTGAAGTAGAAGTCGCCACCCGCGTCCACGAGGAACTCACATGTACCGGCACCCCTGTAGTTGACGTGCCTGGCCAGGCTGACGGCCGCCTCGGCCATCCGCAGGCGCAGGTCCTCATCGAGGGTGCTGGGGGCTTCCTCCAGGATCTTCTGGTAGCGCCGCTGGATGGAACAGTCCCGGTCGAAGAAGTGCACCACGTTGCCCTCGCCGTCCCCGAACACCTGGATCTCGACATGCCTGGGCTCCTCGAGATACCGCTCCAGGTACAGTTCCGCGTTGCCGAAGGCAGAGCGCGCCTCTTCACCCGCCGCGACGAAAGCGCGCTCGAGGGACTCCTCGCCATGCACGACCCGCATGCCCCGACCACCGCCACCGGCCGATGCCTTGAGGATCACCGGATAGCCCACCTCATTGGCGAACCGCTTGGCTTCATCCACGTTCGAAAGCTCGTCGCTGCCGGGAGTCAACGGCACTCCGGCTTCCCGGGCGAGCCTGCGGGCGCTGGCCTTGTCCCCGATCAGGCTGATGTTATGGGGCCTGGGGCCGATGAAGACGAGGTTGTGCTCCTCGCACATCTCCGCGAACTCCGCGTTCTCGGCCAGGAAGCCGTAACCCGGATGGATCGCTTCGGCCCCGGTGACGATCGCCGCAGAGAGGATGTTGCGCACGTTCAGGTACGAGCTTGCCGACGGAGCCGGGCCGATGCAGATGCTCTCGTCCGCCAGCAGCACGGGCAGCGATTTCTCGTCCGCCTCCGAGTATGTGACCACGGTCTGGATCCCGAGCTCATGCGCTGCCCGAAGTATTCGCAGGGCTATCTCCCCGCGGTTGGCGATCAGTATCTTCTTGAACATTCTGCGGGCTACCTCAGCCAGGCTTTATTCGGAAAAGTGGCTGACCGTACTCGACCGGATCCTCGTTCCGGACAAGCACCTCAGTGATTACTCCGTCCGCTTCCGCCTCGATCTCGTTCATGAGCTTCATCGCCTCTATGATGCAGAGGACCGTGCCCCGCGTGACCCGGTCGCCCACCTTCACGTAATCGTCCCGGTCCGGCGCGGAAGCCGCGTAGAACGTGCCGACGATGGGCGCGACGACATCGATGAGCTTTGGATCGAGCGCAGCCACCACCGCCGGCGACTCCGCCTCTGCCGCTGCCGGGGCAGCCGGCTCCACCGGGCTGGAGGCAGGAACCGGTGCGGCAGTCTCCTGCCGCGCCACCGGCTGAACCTGGGCGGGTGATCCGCGGCGCAGGCTCATCTTCCAGTCGCCCGTTTCAAGCGTGAACTCGGTAAGTTCCGCCTCAGTCACGGCATCGAGCAGACGCTTGATGTCCCTGTACTGCATCAGGCACGCCCCAGATACTCACCAGTGCGCGTATCGACCCGGATTACCTCGCCTTCGTCGATGAAGAGGGGGATGTTCACCGACGCACCCGACTCGAGTTTCGCCGGCTTGCTGCCGCCCGACACGGTGTCTCCCCTCATTCCCGGATCAGTCTGCACGATCTTCAGTTCGACCACGATGGGCAGGGTGACCTTGAGTGGCTTCCCCTGGTAATAGTCGACCGTGACCTGCATGTTCTCCTTGAGCCACTTCGCGCCGTCGCCTATCTGGGCGGCGGTCAGTGTGGGCTGCTCGTACGTTTCCAGGTCCATGAACGTGTAGGTATCACCGTCTGCGTAGAGGAACTGCATGTCCTGGTAGTCGATGAAGATATCCTGCAGCTTCTCGCTCGCGTTGAAGCTCTGTTCGATGATGCTGCCGGTCTCGAGGTTGCGGAACTTCGCAACCACCTTGGCGCCACCCCGGCCGATCTTCTGGTGTTGATAGTCAAGGCACTCCCACAGACCACCGTCCATGGTCACCTTTGTTCCGTTACGCAACTCGGTCACACTAATCATTGGAAAGCCTCCAGATCATCGCCATCAAGACTACAACGGCAGCTCCTTGGCGTACCAGTCCAGGTTGGGCTTGGCGTCGATCGCGAACCTGTATCCGAGTGACTTCCAGAACTGCTCGGCCCGTGGGTTCTGGCCATAGATGGCGGCGAGCAGACGGTGGCACCGTCCGCGCAGGCGCTCCTCGAGCAGGCCCACGCACGTCCTGCCGACGCCGCGGCTCTGCAGGTCGCCCGGCACCAGGATCAGGTTGACAGTGGCGTCACCTTCACCGGGATAGTCGAGCTTGTAGTCGACGAGACCGACGAGCTGGAGGCCGGTGGCGGGATCCACGAGGTCCCAGTCAGCGAAACCGTCACCGTGGGCGAGCACCAGCTCGACGAAACGCCGTTCATCGCCCAGGGCGAGCATGAGTTCCGTGCGGGTTTCGGTCAGAGCGGGAAGCGGGATCGAGATGATGTCGAAGTAGCCCGGGGTCAGCTGGTACAGCTGCTGGATGAGTACTGCATCGTCAGCAGCCGCAGCACGGGTTTGCAGGCGTCGTTTCTGAACGGGCGCGCTGAGCACACCCGCAGCATCCTGGGTTGACACGCGCCCACTATAACCCGGAGCCTTTCGCGGCTTCTGTAAGCCCAGGGGTTTTGCCCGGCTGAAGCCGGCACAAACCGCACTGCGGCGGGGATTGTAACGCGTGCTATAATCGCGCGAAAATCGGGGGCGTTTCAGTCCAAGCCCCTGGAGGCCAGCTTGCCTGACACACTTGATTCCCTGATCATACCGACCGACCGTCCCGTGCCCGCCGCGGGCGCTGCGCCGGACACTCGGCGTACGGACGCTTTCGCCAAGGCCGCTGCGTTCACGAGGGCGGATGAGGCACTGGCCGCAGGCATGCATCCGTACTTCAAGGCGATTTCCGCACAGCACGGCGGCACCGTCACAGTGGACGGCCGCGAGATGATCATCACGGGCTCAAACGACTATCTTGGCCTTACCCAGGACCCCCGCCTGAAGGAATCGGCCAGGAGGGCGCTCGACTTCTTCGGGACCAGCTGCACCGGTTCGCGCTTCCTGACGGGCACGCTCAGCCTGCACGAGATGCTGGAGGACCGCCTGGCCACGTACCTTCGCCGGGAATCGGCCCTGACCTTCAGCGCCGGTTACCTTGCCTGCACCGCCGCGATCAGCACGCTCGCGGGGCGGCATGACATCATGTACTTCGACCGCGAGAACCACGCCAGCCTGTACGAGGGCGCGCGCCTCTCCTACGCCACCCTGCGGAAGTTCGATCACAACAACCTGGCCGAGCTCGACGACCTGCTGCAACGCGACAGCGACAAGCCCGGCGGCCGCCTTATCGTCACGGATGGGGTCTTCTCGATGAGCGGGCACATAGCAGACCTTCCCGGCCTCGTCCGGATCGCCCGGAGGCACGGCGCCCGCCTCATCGTGGACGAGGCGCACGCCACAGGCGTGCTCGGCGAGGGCGGGCGGGGCACGGCCGAGCACTTCGGCCTGGAAGCCGAGGTCGACCTGGTCATCGGCACTTTCTCGAAGTCCTTCGGCAGCGTGGGTGGCTTCATCGCCGGCAGCCGCAGCGTGACCAGCTACGTCAAGCACACTGCGCGGCAGTTCATCTTCACCGCCGCGCTGCCCGCGATGCAGATGGCCGCCGCGCTCCAGGCGCTTTCGATCATGGAGACCGAGCCGGAGCACCGCGAGAAGCTGTGGCGCAACGTCGCCCGCCTGCAAGACGGAATGAACCGGCTCGGCTTCGACACGCTCGGCTCAACCACGCCGATCGTGCCCGTCAGCATCGGGCCGGACGACCTGACGATGCTGTTCTGGAAGGAACTGTGGCAGCTGGGCGTGTTCGCCACGCCGGCGCTTCCGCCGGCGGTGCCACCGGGCCACAGCATCATCCGAACCAGCGTCAACGCCAACCATACGGAGGATCAGCTCGACACCCTGCTGGACGCCTTCGAGGTAACCGGAAGGAAGCTCGGAGTAATCTGAACGGCGTGCTGCATGTGCGCGAGGTCCGCGGCCGTGCCGACAGGAAGGCCTTCATCGAACTGCCGTGGCGCCTGCACCGGCACGACCCCGGCTGGGTTCCTCCCCTGCTGATAAGCGAGTGGGAGAAGTTCGATCCGCGCCGCAACCCGTTCTTCGATCACGGCAGCATGAAGCTGTTCCTGGCACTGCGCGACGGCCGCGTCGTGGGCCGCATCGCCGCGATCGACGACGAGAACCACCTGGCGGCCCACGGTGACAACCGCTTCTTCTTCGGCTTCATGGAGGCCGAGGACGCCGAGGTGGCGTCGCACCTGCTGGCGGAGGTCGAGGAGGAGGCACGCCGGCTGGCCAGGAGCGCCGTGCGCGGCCCGCTCAACCCGACGATGAACGACGGCTCCGGCCTGCAGATCGACGCTTTCGGCACGCCGCCTTACGTGATGATGCCGTTCAACCCTGCCGGCTACCCGGAGTGGGTCGCGGCGGCCGGTTACGGCAAGGTGATGGACCTGTACGCCTGGCACCTTGACCTGCAGAAACCGCCCGCAGCCCGGATCACCCGCATCGCGGAACGCACGGCGAGCAGGACGAAGGCGGTGATCCGCCATGTTGATCCCCGCAGGCTGCAGGACGAGGCACGTATCCTCAAGCGCATCTACGACAGCGCCTGGGTCGACAACTGGGGGTTCGTGAAGTACACGGACCGCGAGTTCACGCATCTTGTGAACGAGCTGAAGCTGGTGCTGGATCCGCGGATCGCGATCTTCGTCGAGATCAACGGCGAGGTGGTGGGTGCCGCCATCGCGTTGCCGAACATCAACCAGGTCCTGGCCCGCATGAACGGGAGGCTGCTGCCCTCGGGGATCGTGCATCTGCTGGGTCGCCGGCGCACGGTCAACACCGCCCGGCTCCCCATTCTGGGGGTCATGCCGGGGTGGCGCAACCGGGGCCTTGAGCTGCTGCTGATCGATCACGTGGTCCGTTCGGCGCGCACGGCGGGCTATGTCGGCGGTGAGTGCTCCTGGATACTCGAGACCAACCACGGGATGAACTCCGGGATCGAGGCGACAGGCGCGCAGCTCTACAAGACCTACCGGCTGTTCGAGAAGCCCGTTCTTCCTGCGGCATGAGCGTGTTCCGCGAGCTGCAGGCTGGCCTGGCCCCGCTGTTCCGGCGGGACCGGCAGCGCGCGTGGTTCGTGATTCCGGCCCTGATGCTGCTGCTTGCCCTGTTCTGGCAGCAGACGGTTCACGCGGAACGCACCCCCCAGGCGGCGGTGACCACGGTCGGACTGGCGGTGCTGCTGCTCGGCGCGCTTCCGCTGCTGGTGGCGCGCATGGCTGGGATGAGTGCTTCAGAGCTCGGGTTCACCCGGGGCGACAGCGCCTTCGGCTGGCGCGTGACGCTGCTGAGCGTGCCCGTGGTCGTCCTGGTCGCGTGGTTCGCCGCGCTGGACCCGCGCTTCGCCGCGGTGTACCCCTGGCCCGGCGGCCTCATCGGTGCGTCGGGCGCGGCGTTCGCGACCTGGGCGCTCATCTACGCGCTGTATTACGCCGCCTACGAGTCGTTCTTCCGCGGCGTCCTGCTCGCCTCGGTCGTACCATACGCGGGCGTCGCCGCCGGAATCTGGCTGCAGACGGTCGCAAGCTTCCTGTTCCACCTGGGCAAGCCGTTCCCCGAGCTGGTCGCCTCGCTGCCGGCAGGGCTGCTGTTCGGAGTCATCATGGTCCGTTCGCGCTCGCTGCTGTGGCCGATCCTGATCCACGTGCTGCTCGGCGTCCTGACCGATCTGTTCATCGTCATGCGGGCCTGAGGGTGCGGATAGCGGTGACAGGTGCCGGAGGGTTCCTCGGCGCGCACATCACCAGGCGCCTGCTGGATCACGGCCACGATGTCAGGGCGATCCTCAGCCCGACAGGCAGTGCCACGCGCCTTGCTCCGGTTCAGGCAGACATCCGGCTGCTGCGCGCCGACGTGCGCGACCGGGCTTCCCTCGCCTCCGCCTTCTCGGGCTGCGAGGCCGTGGTGCACGCCGCAGCCCGGGTCGCCGACTGGGGTGACGAGGCGGCTTTCATCAGCACGAACGCCGAGGGGACGCGGAACGCCCTCAAGGCCGCCGCGGGCGCAGGCTGCGACCGGTTCGTGCACGTGTCGTCGGTGGCCGTGCACGCCTATCGGGGCCAGCGCGACGCCGATCCGGAATCGGACCCGCTCGACGGCTTCATCAACGCCTACGCCCGCTCGAAGGTCGCGGCCGAGCTGGCCGTGCGTGCAAGCGGACTCGACTGGTGCGTGATCAGGCCCGGCCTCTGGCCCTACGGGGAAGCGGATCCGAACCTCGCCCGTGTCGCCGCCGCACTCAGGCAGGGCAGGCTCCCGCTCGTCGACTCGGGACGCGCGGTCTTCAACCCCGCCTGGGCCGGCAATGTCGCAGAGGGAGTCGCGCTGGCTTCGGCCAGTGGCGGGGCCGCACGCCGGACCTTCGTGATAGCCGATGACGCGGCCGTGAGCTGGGCGGAGCTTCTGGGCGAGCTGGCGCGCCTGCTGGGCGCAAGTCCACCCTCCACTTCCCTGCCCGGCTGGCTGGCGGCGCCGGCCGCAGCCGTGACCGAGGCGGCCTGGGCCGTGCTGGCACCCGGACGCGAACCGCCGCTGACACGCTACCGGGCCAGCCTCATGCGGCGGGACGTGCACTTCTCGCTGGCCCACACGGTCCGGACGCTGGGCTACGCGCCGCTGCTCGACTGGCGGCGCGCGCTGGCCCGCAGCGTAGCCTCGCTGCGATGAGCCGGGAAGACGTGCTCTTCGCCACCATCGAGGCCGGCGGTGGCCATCTGGCGACGGCGCGCGCGATGGAGGCCGCCGTCAGGTCGATCAGGCCGGGACTCCGGCTGCGCGTATCGGACTACATGCTCGAACTCGGCCTGTTTCGTCAGGACAGGCAGCACAAGCGCCTCTGGAGAAGCATGCTGAGGCGTCCCTGGCTGATCCGCTCGGGCCAGACCGTGCTGGATGCCCTGCCGGCCGCGACGCGGGCGTGGCACCGGATCAGCCTCCGGGAGTTCGCCGTGCGCGCGGCTGCCGACCTGAACGGTGCCGGCACCAGCCTGGTGGTCGCCAACCACGGCTGGCTGGCGACCGGCCTCACGCTCGCACGCCAGCTCTACGGCCTCGAGTCCAGGGTGCTCGTGTTCGCCACGGAGCCGCTGGACGCCAGCGCGCTCTGGTCCGTGCCTGCTGCCGAACACGTGATAGCGCCGTCCGCTGCAGCCCGGGCTGACCTGATCCGGCTGGGCGTCCCGGCTGCGAGCGTCAGCACGGTCGGCTACCCGGTCGGCCCCGACTTCCTGCAGCCGGCGCCGGCCCGCCGGCAGGCGGATCCGCTGCGCGTGCTGGTCTCGCTCGGCGGGGAGGGCATAGGCGGCGACCCCGTGCGCATGCTCAGGCTGCTGAGCGGGCGCGGCTGGCAGGCAACGGTGCTGTGCGGCCGCAACGAGGCGCTGCTGCGCCGGCTGGAGCTAGCGTTCAAAGCCGATCCGCTCGTCACCCAGCTGGGCTTCACGGACCGCGTGGCGGAACTGACGCGCTCGGCTGACGCGGTCGTGGGCAAGGCCGGACCGGCGTCGGTGCTCGAGGCGCTCGCGCTCGGCCGGCCGTACGCGGCGACTGGCTACGCGGGGCTCAACGAGCTCAGGCTGATCCGTTTCCTGAGCCGGCGGGGCCTTGGGGGCCCGGTACGCGCGGCCGCGGGCCTGCCCGGCTTCCTGGAGCGGTTCACCGCGTCGCTCTCCGCCCGCGAAGCAGTGGCCGAGCGCTGTGCGCAACTTGACTTTCCCGGCATGACGGACCGGCTCGGAAGGGCGATCGTCGCCCTGCTGGAGACGGGAACCGTGCCGGCCGACCTGAAGGACCGCGGCCTCGACAGCAGTCCGGTGACCGCGCAGACGCGTTAGACTTCCTGAGTGCCGATTCTGGTTCGACTAGCCTTCAGGAACCTGCTGCGGCATCCGTGGCGCACTCTCGCGACCATCCTCGGTGTCGCTACCGGCCTGGCGGCCGTGCTGGCGACGCTATCGATCGGTGACAACGTCAGGGCGAACCTCTCGATGATGCTTTCCGAGGCCGCGGGCAGTGCCGGCCTCATCGTGGCACCCGGCGTCGAGGGCCGGGCGGTGTTCGCATACGCAGAACTGCTGGACCTGGTGGAAGCCGACCCGGGTGTCCGCTCCGCCTCGCCGGTACTGCGGCACCGGGCCGAGCCGGTCAGGGACGAAGAGATCGAGGGTGGGGGCCTCGTCCAGCTGGTGGACAGCGGCTTCCAGCTCTCCGGCTTCGTCATGGACGATGGCGCTCCCCTGCCATTCGGGCTGAGCGAAGGTCGCCTGCCGCGTCCTGGCGAAGGCGAGATCGCGGTCTCGGGCCAGTTCGCTTCGCAGCGCGGTTACCGGCTCGCGGACACCATCACTTTCGCGACCCAGTTCGGGCCCGCACACCTGACCCTGACGGGGCTGCTGGATGACTCGCGCGGTTACGGCTCGACGAACTTCGGGCGGGTCGGCGCGCTGCCGCTCCAGGACCTGCAGGCGATCCTGCGCCTGGACGGCCGGGCCAGCATCCTCGAGGTCGTGCTGCAGGACGGTGCCAACGCGCAGCAGGCGATGGAACGACTTCAGGCCGCGGCGGGCGAGGCCTTCACCGTGACGCCGCCCGAAGGGGTGGGCAACGTCTCGACCGGCCTCATCAACGCCCTGCAGGCCGGCCTGAGCGTCCTGGCTGTCACGCTGCTTGCGCTCGCGGGCTTCCTCGCCTACAACACCTTCAACGCTGCGGTCCTGGAGCGGGCAAGGGAGTACGCCCTGCTGCGCACGATCTGCCTCACGCGTGCTCAGGTGCAGCGCCTCGCGCTGCTGGAAGCGGCCACGGTGAGCGTGCTCGGCGTCATGCTGGGCGTCCTGCTCGGTATCGGACTCGCCGCGCTGCTGAGCTGGATCAACGCCAGCTACCTGGGCATCCCGATGCGCACGCTGGTGATTCCCGTCACCAACGTCCTGATCGCCGCTGTCCTGGGCATCGCCATCTCGCTCCTCGCAGGCACGATCCCTGCGGTGATGGCCTCGCGCACGCCGCCGCTCCTGGCGTTGCGGACCGCGCTCGAGGTCAGGCCCGGTCGCCTGGCGACGAGGCTTGGCCTGCTGGCGATCCTGCTGGCGGTCGGGGCTGCGGCATACCCGTGGCCCGGCTTCAGCGCGCTGGTCGGCGCTGCCGTCGCGATGGCGCTGCTCTTCATCGGCCTGACCCTGGTGTCCTCCCGGCTGCTGGGCCCGCTCGTGCGGTTCACGACACCGGTTCTCGAGCGCCTGCTCGGGCTCGAGGGACGGCTGGGTGCCGGCATGGCACTGCGGAACGCACCGCGCAACGGTGTCGCCATCGGCATGGTGGTGGTCGGCATGGCCCTGACGGTCGGCATCGGCTCCATGGTGGCGGGTATCAACAGTTCGGTCTCGAGGTGGGTGAACACGACGATCCTCGGGGACCTGTTCGTGACCACGCCGGTCACGTTCCCGGATGATTTCGAGGAGCAGGTGCGTGCAGGGATCGATGGCCTGGACGTCGTCTCGGGCGTCGGCTTCAACGCGGTCAGGTTCCAGCCGGACGATTCCCGCCAGGCCAGAACGGTCGCGCTGGTCCTCGTCGACCGCGAGCGGTTCCATCCGGTCACGGGTTTCGGAGAGTTCCAGTACGTGCAGGGCCAGGGCGACCCCGAAGCGGCCTACCGGGTGCTGGGAGAGGACCAGATACTGATCTCGACCGTGCTCCGGGAGCGGTTCGGACTCGGCGTGGGCGACACGATGGCGCTGCGCACGGCAGAAGGCTTCCGTGACTTCACCGTGGGCGGGGTCATCGTGGACTTCACCAGCGGCGGCGAGGCGGTCGTCGCCAGCATCGACCTGATGCCGCTGTTCGGCGGCGGCAACCCGGACCTGTACGTGATCACCGTGTTGCCCGGAACGGATCCGCGGGACGTGAGCGGGCAGCTTGCAGGCCTCTTCCCCGGCCTCTACCCCGACGTCACGCTCAACAGCGATTACCGCAGCTACATCCTGGATACGGCGCGGCAAACGTTCGCGACCACGAACCTTCTGGTGGCGCTGGCCGTGTTCATCTCGGCCCTCGGGGTCGCGAACACGCTCGGGATGAACCTGTCGACCCGGCAGCACGAGATCGCGGTGCTGCGCACGCTCGGTGTCACGCGGGGCGGGGTGATGCGGCTCGTGACCGCCGAGGGGCTCGTCGTCACGGTCGCCGGGGCGGTCGCCGGGATACTGGCCGGACTGATGCTCTCGCGGGTCATCACGCGCGGGGCCGCCGCGCTGTCGGGCTTCGAGCTGCAGCCGTCCTTTCCGTTGTGGCTCATAATCGGCGGAATCATCGCATCGCCCCTCGTCGGACTGCTCGCTTCCGCGATGCCGGCGAGGAGGGCCGCGCGCCTGGCTCCTGTCAGGGCGATGGCGGCAGAGGAGTAGGAAGTTGCCAGAGACCGTGAACGACGGCGCGGGTGTGCCCGCGATGGAAGCAAGGAACCTCTCCCGCACGTATACGCTCGGCGGCGAGGAGATCCGGGCGCTCAATGGGGTGAGCCTGAGCGTCAGCAGGGGCGAGTTCGTGAGCGTGATGGGCGCCTCGGGCAGCGGCAAGAGCACGCTGCTGCACATGCTCGGCCTGCTCGAGGCGCCGGACGAGGGCGAGGTACTGCTGGACGGCGCCACGACCCGCGGGCTGTCCGATGACGTGCTCACGCGCCTGCGGCGCGACCGGCTCGGCTTCGTCTTTCAGACGTTCGAGCTGATACCCAACCTGACCGGGCGCGAGAACGTGCTGCTGCCAGCCGAGATCGCCGGCCGCCTGCCGGAGGGCCGGGCGCGCCTCGAGGCGCTGGCGCAGACGCTGGGGATCGCCGACCGGCTGGAGCACCGGCCCTCGCAGCTGTCGGGCGGACAGCGTCAGCGGATCGCGATCGCCCGCGCGCTCATCAACGATCCGGTGGTCGTGCTGGCCGACGAGCCCACGGGCAACCTGGATTCGAAGACCGGCCAGGACGTGCTCGGCCTCCTCAGGCGGGGAGTGTCCGAGGAGGGCTGGACTGTGGTGATGGTCACCCACGATCCCGTGGCTGCCCAGTACGCCGACAGGATCGTGTTCCTGACGGATGGCCGCGTTTCCGGTCAGGTGACGGCAGAGGGCGACATGCGCGAAGCGATCCTGAAGCACGCAGGAGTCTGAGACGGGGCCTTGACCGCGATACGGCTCAGCAGTAGCATACACACCATGTGTATCAAACGCACGGAGGCGTTCTGATGGGCAGGCCCCGGGTGCTCGTTCTGTGCGGCGGCCGCTCGGAGGAGCACGAGGTATCGCTCTCATCAGCCCGCTCCGTGATCAGCGCTTCAGCCGGCTGGCTGGACGTGACTCCGCTCGTGATCGACAAGGCCGGCAGGCTGCTGGACGGGCCTGATTCCCTGCGCGCGCTCGAGAACGGCGCGGCGCCGCCCGGCAGCGGCACGCTGGAACTGTCACAGCTGACGCGTCAGCCCGCAGGTGCCTTCGACGTCGTCTTCCCCATCCTGCACGGGCCCAACGGCGAGGACGGCGCGATCCAGGGCCTGCTGCGCCTGGCCGGACTTCCCTTCGTCGGCACCGACATCCTGGGCAGTGCCGTGGCGATGGACAAGGTGATGATGAAAACCGTGCTGGGCGCCCACGGCTTCGACCAGGTTGCCTGGCAGGCCCTGAGCCGCTCCAGCTGGGCTGCGGACCCGGAAGCCGCCCTGGACAGCCTTGAGTTGCCCTTCCCCGTCTTCGTGAAGCCCGCCAACCTGGGTTCGAGCGTCGGCATCAGCCGGGCGGGCGACCGGGAGTCCTTGCGCTCGGCGCTCAGCCTGGCGTTCTCGCTCGACAGGCGCGTGATCATCGAGCAGGGACTCTCGACCCCGCGCGAGCTGGAGGTCGGCGTGCTGGGCAACGACGACCCCCTGGTAAGCGTGGTGGGCGAGGTCACCTTCGCGTCCGCGTTCTACGATTACGAAACGAAGTACGGCGAGGGCATGGCCGAGATGTCCATCCCCGCCGGCATCCCGGACAGCGTCGCCCGCGCCTGCAGGAGCATGTCGGCACGCGTGTTCACGGCTCTCGACCTGGCGGGCCTCGCCAGGGTCGACTTCTTTCTCGAGCGGGAGTCCGGCCGGCTTCTGCTGAACGAGGTCAACACCATCCCCGGCTTCACGGTCACTTCGATGTATCCGCGGCTCTGGGAAGCGAGCGGCGTGGACTACCCAGCCCTGGTCGTCCGCCTGGTCGAGCTGGCGTTAGAGCGGGCCGCTCAGCCCTGACCCAGGTACTTCGCCCAGAGGGGATCGGAGCTCCTCGAGAGGCCGTAGGCCGTAGAGAACATGTAGCGCGGCGCCGCGGGCTTGCGCATCAGCACCATGCCGGCCTCTTCAGGCGTACGGTCGCGCTTGCGGGCGTTGCAGCTGCGGCAGCAGGCGACGACGTTGTCCCACGAAGTCGGTCCCTTGCGGCTGCGCGGAAGCACGTGGTCAAGGGTCAGGTCCGGAACGCGCACGCCACAGTACTGGCACATGTTGTCGTCGCGGCGGAACACGTTGCGGCGGTTGAAGGCGACGCGGGCGCGATGCGCCCGCCGAACGTAGCGCCTCAGCCTGATGACGCTGGGTACGGGAAACAGGCTGCTCGGGGACCTGAGGAACTCGCCGGTATCCTCGACCCGGTCAGCGTACTCATGCATGAGCAGCGAGACCGCACGCCGCACCGAGCAGACGTGCAGCGGCTCGTAGCTGGCGTTCAGGATGAGCACCCGGGCAGTGACCAGGCTCGCACGACCGCCTGCTGCGGCCCCTGGCCCCTGCTCTTCAGACTCATCGAATACGTCGACCCGTTCGGCTGTCCCTACCTCCTGCTCAGAGCGATCCGTTCAGCGGACATTGTAACCCGGGTCCTTCAGGCCTTGCGCCGGTCACCGACACCGAACAGCGAGCTGAGAATCGCGCTGATGATGCTGAGCACGAGGGCGGCGAACACGACGCTCAGGAAGCCACCGAGCTGCATCGCCGGCGAGAACGCGTTCACTATGTAAAGCACCACCGCGTTGATCACAAGCGTGAACAGCCCCAGCGTCAGTATGTTCACCGGTAGGGTCAGGACCACCATGATCGGGCGGATCACCGCGTTGACCAGTCCGAGTATCAGCGCGGCGATGATGACGGCGCCGAAGGTCATCGGCTCGAACGAGAGTCCCACCGGCAGGAGCGCGGTAAGCCAGAGTGCAAGCGCGTTCAGTATCCACATCAGTAACAGGTTCATGCCTGATATTACTGCCCGGGGACCATAAGGAGTCTATGTGCCCGCACACTGTTGCTGCCGGGGTTAGTCTGGGAAGCCAGTGAGTGAGCGGGAGGCAGGGGCATGAGCAGGCCCAGGATCAGCGGCGGGACGGCGAGAGGGCGCGCGCTCGAGACGCCCCCGAGCGGGACGCGGCCGACGCCCGCGAAGGTGCGGACCGCGGTGTTCGATTCGCTTCAGTTCCGCGAGCCGGGCAGGTTCCTGGACCTCTTCAGCGGCAGCGGAGCGATGGGGCTCGAGGCCGCCAGCAGGGGCTGGCAGGCGACCTGCGTCGAGCTGAACCGCAGGGCATCGGCGGTGATCAGCCGCAACGCCAGGAACCTGGGGCTGGACGTGAACGTGGTCACCGGCGACGCGCTCAGGTACGTGCGCGAGGAGGGCTGCTTCGACGTCGTCTTCGTATCCCCGCCATACCCGCTGGACCTGGCGCCCGTGTTCAGGGCGATCCTGACCTCCGGCGCGGCGAGCGCCGGCGGCGTCTACCTGCTCCAGCATCCGACCTCGTTTCACCTGGACGGGCAGGACCTGCCCCCGACCGGAAGCCTGCGGCGGCGCACGTACGGAACCAACACCCTGAGCGAGATCCGGCTGTCCGCCTGAACCGGTCCGGTTTACCGGGAAGGCCCCGGGCAGCGTGCTAACATGCTTTGGATGGCCGGAGCGGCATCCCCCGCCTGTAGTCCAGTGTGCGGCCGTGGATGCCCCGGCGACAGTGAAAGGTCCTGTTCATGCTTGGATTCATCCAGAAAATGTTCGATAACAACGACCGCGAGGTCGGACGCATCGAGAAAGAAGTCGTCACCAAGGTCAATGCACTCGAAGCTGAGATGCAGGCTGTTGACGACCTCGCCTCGGCCTTCATGGAGCTCAGGCGCCAGCACCTGGAGGAGGGCACGACGCTCGACCAGCTGCTGCCGCAGGCGTTCGCGATGGTCCGCGAGTCAGCCAGGCGCAACCTCGGCCTCAGGCATTACGACGTCCAGCTGATCGGTGGCGCGGCGCTCCACGCGGGCCGCATGGCGGAGATGAAGACCGGCGAGGGCAAGACGCTCGTCGCGACGCTCGCCCTGGCACTCAACGCGCTTTCCGGCCGCGGCGCCCACCTGGTCACCACGAACGACTACCTCGCCCGCACCGGCGCCGAGTGGATGGGCCCCGTCTACCGCGGCCTGGGACTGAGCGTCGCGGTGATCGAGCACAGTGCCGACGCCGCCGCCCGCCGCGCGGCCTACCGCTCGGACATCACCTACATGACCAACAGCGAGCTCGGCTTCGACTACCTGCGGGACAACATGTCGTTCCGCCCGGACCAGCTCGTGCTGCGCGAGGATCATCCGCTCAACTTCGCGATCATCGACGAGGTCGACTCGATCCTGATCGATGAGGCACGCACGCCCCTGATCATCAGCGGGCCGGCAGAAGTCGCGACCGACAAGTACTACACGATGTCGGACGTGGCGCGCAAGCTTGAGCGCGGCGAACTCGGCGAAGGCAAGGACGCCAAGCCCACGGGCGATTACACGATCGAAGCGAAGTCGAAGGACGTCCACCTGACCGAACAGGGCATCGCCAAGGCCGAGGAACTGCTTGAGATCGAGGACATCTTCGGCACCAAGAACATGGAGTACGGACACATGCTCCGCCAGGCCCTGCGGGCGCGCGAGCACTACTTCATCGACAAGCAGTACGTGAAGGACGAAGCCGGCCAGATCGTGATCGTCGACGAGTTCACGGGTCGCCTCATGCCGGGCCGCCGCTTCGGCGAGGGCCTCCACCAGGCGATCGAGGCCAAGGAAGGCGTCAAGATCGAGCGCGAGAACCAGACGCTCGCCACCATTACATATCAGAACTTCTTCAAACTCTACGGGCGCATCTCGGGCATGACCGGTACCGCCAAGACCGAGGAGAAGGAGTTCCAGGAGATCTACAACACCGACGTGCTCGTCATCCCGACGAACATGCCGATCGTCCGTATCGACGCAGAGGACATCGTCTACCGCACACTCGAGGGCAAGTACAACGCCGTGATCGACGAGATCGTGGCCGTTCACGAGACCGGGCAGCCCATCCTGGTCGGTACCGTAACGATCGACGCATCCGAACTCCTGTCGCGCATGCTCAAGCGCAAAGGTGTCAGACACGAGGTGCTGAACGCCAAGTACCACGAGCGCGAAGCCGATATCGTGGCGCAGGCGGGCCGCAGCAAGGCCGTGACGATCTCGACCAACATGGCCGGCCGCGGCACTGACATCGTGCTGGGCGGCAACCCCGAAACACTCGCCCGCAAGCTGCTCGAGAACGAGGGCTTCGAGCGTTACGACAGCGACACTGAACTGCTGATCAAATCGATCATGCTTGGCAAGGACGACGAGGTCAGGACCATCGCTGCCCGCATGGAAGGCCTGCCGGACAACGTGATCAGCAAGCTCGAGAAGCTCAGGGACGAGGCGAAGGAAGACCAGGCGCTGGTCAAGAAACTCGGTGGCCTGCACATCATCGGCACCGAGCGTCACGAATCCAGGCGCATCGACAACCAGTTGCGCGGCCGCGCCGGCCGCCAGGGGGACCCCGGTTCCAGCCGCTTCTTCGTCTCGTTCGAGGATGACCTGATGCGCATGTTCGCAAACGAGCGGGTGCTCGGCATGATGGACCGACTGGGCATGGACGACAGCCAGCCGATCGAGGCACGCATGGTCTCGGGCGCCATCGAACGCGCCCAGAAGCGCGTCGAGGACCGCAACTTCGGCATCCGCAAGCAGCTGCTCGACTTCGACAACGTGATGAGCAAGCAGCGCGAGGTCGTCTACGCGCAGCGCCGCGAGATCCTGCTGGGCACCGACATCAGCGAGAGCGTCAAGGACATGATCGCTGACTACGCCGACGCCCAGGTCCAGCGCCACCTGAACCCGGAACTCGAGCCCGAGGAACGCGACGTCAACGCCCTGCGCACGGCCATCGTCGAGGCGGCCCCGCCGCTTGCGGACTTCGACTTCGAATCACTGAGGACGATGAGCCCGGATGACGCTACGGACACGCTGGTACCGGTGCTCGAGGAGGCCTATGGCCGCCGCGAGGAGGAACTCGGCGAACAGCTGATGCGCGAGCTCGAGCGGTTCCTGGTTCTGCAGGTGGTCGACCAGCACTGGAAGGAACAGCTGCACAACATGGACGTGCTGCGCCAGGGCATCGGCCTGCGCGGCTACGGCCAGCGCAACCCGCTCCAGGAGTACGGCTTCGAGGCGTTCAACCTGTTCGAAGAGATGAAGTCCGAGATCAAGTTCGACGTCTCCCGCCTCCTCTTCCGGGTCCAGGTCCAGGTGAACCAGCCTCTGGAACGCTCGGAGCAGCGTCGCGCTCCGGCCCTTCAGTACACGGGCGCCGATGACGGCAGCACCAGTGCGACACCCTTCCCCACTTTCGGGGGCTCGGGAGCGACGGGCCAGGGCGGGGCGCCTGCGGCCGCAAGGCCCAGGCCCGGCATGAACCGCGCCCAGCGCCGCAAGCAGGAGAAGCTGGCACGCAAGGCCGGCCGGTAGCCGGGGGTGACGCCCGGCTTCGCCACCCGCCTGCACCACCGCGTCCAGGAACTTAACACCCGCGTCTGCCTCGGCTTGGACCCGAGGCCGGCGCTGCATCAGAGCACCGATCCGGCGCGGCTCGAACACGATCCCGCGCAGGTCGCCCGCGCCGTGGTCGTCTACTTCCGGAAGGTAATCGAGGCGACGTCCGGCCTGATCGCCTGCTGCAAGCCGCAGGTCGCGTTCTTCGAGGCGATGGGCATTCCCGGCATGATCGCGCTCGCACAGATCACCGCGGACCTGCGCGAGCTTGGCATCCCCGTGATCGCCGACGCCAAGCGCGGCGACCTCGACACCACCGCGGCGGCCTACGCGAGCACCTGGCTGGGCACCGGCGTCTGGTCCGCCGACGCCCTGACCGTGAATCCCTGGATGGGTTCTGACAGCCTGATGCCGTTCAGCGACGCGGCGCTCGAGAACTCACGCGGGATATACGTGCTGGTCAGGACCAGCAACCCGGGCGGCAGGGACCTGCAGGAGCTGTTGGACAGAGACGGCGTCAGCGTTGCGGAAAGGGCGGCGGACATGGTCGCCCGGCTTGGCGAGGAAGCCGCTGCGATCGGAGCGACCGATCCGGCCGGCTACTCGCATGTGGGCGCGGTGGTCGGCGCGACCCTCGACCCTGCGGTGATCGGCTCGCTCAGGCAACGCATGCCCCGGGCGCTGCTGTTGCTGCCCGGCTACGGCGCGCAGGGCGGCACTGCCGCGGCAGCAGCGGCCGGGTTCGACAGCAACGGGCTTGGCGCGGTCGTCAGCGCAAGCCGCAGCCTGACCTACTTCGGCTACGCGGCCGACCCGGCCGAACCGGCCCGGGAAGCTGCGCTCGCGATGCGCGACGCCATCAACGAAGCGCTGGGCTGAGGCGCCAGGCGCGCTACCTGCGCGGCACTGCAAGCACCGCGGGGATGCGCGTCACCGGCACGTTCGTCCTGACCTGGAACGCGAGCGCCAGTATCTCGCTCAGGCCGAGTTCCTGCCCCGAGAAGATCGCTGCGAACGCGACCGTGCCGCGCACACCGTCCGCCTCGAAGAAGAAGTAATCCAGAACGTTCTCCTGCTGCACTTCGAGCGGCCAGAGGCTGCGGTCGGGCTCGGACTGCATCACGTACATGACGGCGTCGCCCGTGCCGGTGAAGAGGCGCCAGGCGGTATCGACCGACGCCATAACGTAGTCCTCCAGCCGCAGCACGCAGTTTCCAAGTTCGGCCAGCAGGTCGGCGGGCCCGCCGAGTACCGAGGCACCGTTGCCCCCGCGCCTGACGATCAGTCGCGGGTAGGCCGTCCAGTTCCAGAGGATGGCCGAGAACGCCACGGTGCCATCCTCATCCGTGGCGATGACCGCCACGGGCCGCACGGCCGCCGACACCCGGGCAAGTGATTCCGTGAGGTCGTCCAGCACCTCCTGCCTGCCTATCGGGTCATCCCCGTCGCCCAGCCCACCGGGCGGCCCCTCGAGGCCGTACCAGTCCTCGAAGCGCGCCAGCATCTCCCGCCAGTCGCTCCTGCTCAACTGCGCCTGGGACCACCCGTCCGGCAGCAGGTCGCGTTCCAGAAGCCACGCGACCGCGCCGTAGCCTGCCTCGCCGGGGTCGATCGGGACCCTTCCGCCGTATGTGAGCGGAGGCAGCACCGGCTCGACCAGCTCGACAGCGCCGTGCAGCATCTGTGCGGCGAACGCACCGGCCTGCATGTCAGCGGGCAGCCCCCGCTCCAGCTGGCCAAGCTCCCCGGCACAGACGGCCTGCGGTTCAGCAGCAAGCGCGGGCGCCGCGATCGCGAGGCCGGCCAGGAGAAGCCAGGCCGGGGCCAGAGGCCGCGTGTGCCGGCCCCGCACCGTCATCACTCCAGGGTCATCACGAAGGCGTACAGCTCGGGCGCGCCGGGCTGAACCTCGATCTCGAGGTCGGGGTGATCCAGGGCGAGGTCGGTGACCAGCGCGATCACCTCTGCCGAGTCGACAGCCTTGGAGTGGAAGAGCGTCGCAAGCTCACGGTCCGCCGCGAATCGCTCCAGCATCGAACGCAGCGTGCCCATGGCCGTGTCGTCCGTCGCGACCAGGCTGCCGTCGGCCAGCCCGATGAACGATCCCTCGGAAACCGCGATGCCCTCGATCTCGGCCGTACGCGTCGCGGTCGTGACCTCGAGCGTCAGGGCACCGGCGGCGTCCTCCCGCATCGCCTCGAAGTAATCCTCCACCCTGCTGCCGGGATCGAACGCGACCGCCGCCGCGAGCCCCTGGCCCAGCGTCCGCGTCGGCAACACCGTGACCTGCTTCGCGGTGATCAGGTCGGGCACCTGCAGGGCTGCCGGCACCACATTGCCGTTGTTGGGCAGGATGACAACCTCGGAAGCCGCGACGCTCATCACTGCGTCAGCGATGTCCTGCACGCTCGGGTTGCGCGTCTGGCCGCCCACGATCACGCGTGCGCCCAGTGCCCGGAACGCCTTGGTGATCCCGTAGCCGTCACTGACAGCGACCAGGCCCGAGGTGTCGGCGAGCTCGCCGCTGAGCTCGACACCCGCCAGGATCTCGGAATGCTGCTCGCTCATGTCCTCGACCTTCGTCTGGACCATCCGGCCGTGCCGCGCGACAAGCGCGAGGAGCGCCTCCGGCTCGTCAGTATGGATGTGGCCCTTGATGAAGCCTTCGGCTCCGACCACCAGGAGCGAGTCTCCGAACGGCTGGACCAGCTCCCGCACCTCGGCCGCGGGGATGCTCGCGTCGGCCAGCAGGAACTCGGTGCAGAAGCCGTGAACGTCTTCCTCGGTGAACTGCATCTGGGCGCGGCTGGAGATGACTGGTGCGTCCGGCAGCGACCTGCCCTCGAAATGGGCGATCAGGCCCTCCAGCAGGCGCAGGAAGCCGAGTCCGCCGGCGTCAACCACGCCTG
Source organism: uncultured bacterium (assembly GCA_964495325.1). Taxonomy (GTDB): domain Bacteria; phylum Deinococcota; class Deinococci; order Deinococcales; family Trueperaceae; genus CAZBVI01. The sequence continues at coordinate 68,319 of CAZBVI010000003.1, read as the reverse complement.
CCTGCTTCAGGATGGGCAGCATCTCGGGAGTCTCCCTGAGCGCGTCATGCCCGCCGTCCAGCGCGTCCTGCAGGGCCCCGACCGGGTCCCCGCGCGTCGCCTTGGCGGCAGCCTCCGCGGCCCGCCTGACCACGGTCAGGATCGTGCCCTCGACCGGCTTGACCACAGCCTCATAGGCAGTGCGCGCGCCGGCGGCAAGCGCAGTCACAAGCTCGCTGCCGCCCAGGGGCCCCTCGGCTTTCACGCTGTCGGCGAAGCCCTTGAGTATCTGGGACAGGATCACGCCCGAGTTGCCGCGGGCGCCCAGGAGCGAGCCGTAGGAAAGCGCGTGGGCGAACCCCGCCATCGAATCCGGGGCCTCCTCCGTGAACTGGCGCCTGACGGACTGCAGCGTCATGTGCATGTTCGTGCCGGTGTCACCGTCGGGCACGGGATAAACGTTGAGGGCGTTGACCTCGTCCACGTGCACGCCGAGCCAGTCGGTTGCGAACGAGAAGGCCGCGACCAGGTCGCGGTAGCTCAGTCTTTCGGCGGCCGCGCTCACGGCGGGGTCCCGTGAGGACCCGACAGGGCGCGGCGCGTTGATGATTCCATATGATCCTGCATTCGTGCCAATATAACGCCTTCGGCGTGACCGGACGTGTTCACTCCATGCCCGCGAGGAAGCCGATGCGCCGCAGACCCCTGATCAGGTCCATCACGGTCGCCTCGCCCGAGTCGTACTCCACGACTGCCTGGCCGTCCCTGCCTGCCTCGACGCTGTGGACTCCCGGCAGCTCGAGCAGGGCCCGCTGCACCCGCTCGGCCACCTCGACGGTGTCCATCCCGCGCACACCAAGCATCACCCTCTGCCTCACCGGGCCGCCGCCTGCCCGCGCGACCCGAGAGTGCGCGTGTAAAGCACTGCCCGTGCCGGCGTGAACATCGTCTCGCCAAGCGCCGCCGCGGCATCGGAGTCGCCCTCGGGCAGCTCGGCGATGAGGTCGTACACGCCCGCGTCGTATGCGCTTTTGACCAGGGCTGCGGCCAGCGCCTGCAGCACCGCCGAATCGCCCGGCTCGCCCGCGGCGAGACGCTCGACCCGGACGGTCGGCCTGCCGCCCGTCCAGAGCGCGTGCGCGAGCACGAAGCCGTGCGCCCGGCCGTCGCGGTCGACCGCGACGAACGAATGTCCTGTCCGCGAGTGGAAGTTGGCCGCCGCCTGGCTGGCGGTCGGCTCGATCTTCAGCCTGGAGCTGTACCTAGCGTCCAGCTCCTGCAGCGGTTCCGCGTCGCCGCCCTCCAGGGCCCTGACGCTCAGTCGCCTGCCTGTCTCATCCATGCCGGTTATTGTCGCACACGGGCTGGAGGATCTGCCGGGCCGCCAGTACGTCTTCTGACACCGTGGGCTCGAACGGCGCGTAACCCGCCTCCATGAAGTAAAGCGCGTGCGCCGGTGCGCTGTGCCCCGCCCTGCGCCGGTCGCGCGCGGCGAGCAAGTCCGGCACGTCTGCAGCCCGCAGCTTCCCCTTCCCGACCCACAGCAGCGTCCCGACGATCGCGCGCACCATGCCCCGCAGGAACCCGGAGCCGGCGACGTGGTAGCGAAGCTCGCCGTGCTCGACACGCAGCTCACTCAGGTAGACCTCCCGCACGGTGTTGCCCGTCTCCTGCGTGCCGAACGACGCGAAGTCGCGGCGGCCCTGCAGCATCACGGCGGCCTCCCGCATGGCCGCGACGTCGGGCAGCCAGTGAAGCGCCAGCACGCGCTTGCGATCGAGGGCCAGGCCGCGCGGGTTGCCGCGCACCACACGCATCCGGTACAGGTAGCGCCGGTAGTGACAACTGAACTGCGCCTCGAACTCACCCCCGACGGTCGTGAGCTCCAGCACGGCCACGTCACCCGGCAGGTGAGCGTTCATCGCGAGCCTCAGCTTCTCGTCACCGATCGGCGAGGTCGTGTCGAAGTGTCCCGTGAGCGCGAGCGCATGCACGCCGGCGTCGGTGCGTCCCGCGCCCTTGACGCGTGAATGAGTCCCGGGCAGGTTCGAAAGCGCGTCGGCCAGGACGGCCTGGACCGTGCGTTCCCCCGAAAGCTGGAACTGCCAGCCGTAAAAGTCGGTGCCATCGAACTCGATGACGACCCTGACGCGTCTTCCGGCAACCATCACTTGATTCTAACTGCCGGATATACTGCCCGGGCCATGCCGCTGCCACCGACCACAGACACGATCGCAGCGATCGCCACCGCGCCGGGAGCCGGCGCGATCGGAATCATCCGCGTCTCCGGGCCCCAGAGCCTGGAGATCGCCGGCCGGCTGTTCAGGCCCGCCGGCCGTCGCACGGCACATGAGCTGACGCCCGGAAGCGTGACGTACGGCTCGTTCCTCCACGAAGGCGAGCTCATCGATGACGGCCTGCTGCTCGTGTTCCTTGGCCCGCGCTCCTACACGGGCCAGGACTCCATCGAGCTGCAGGCGCACGGCGGCCCGGCAGTACTGCGCCGCCTGCTGGAGGCGTGTGTCAGACTCGGTGCGCGGCAGGCCGGGCCGGGCGAGTTCACGCTGCGCGCCCACCTCTCGGGCCGGCTCGACCTCGTGCAGGCCGAGAGCGTGCTCCAGATCATCGAGGCCAGGAGCGAAAGCGCCAGGCGCAACGCGGCGGCCGGTCTGACCGGGCGGCTCAGCGAGAGGCTCTCCGAGATCCAGACCGCGCTGACCGGCGTCTACGGCAGCATCCAGGCTCAGCTCGACTACCCGGACGAGGGCATCGCGCCGGCCGCGGTGCAGGAGCCGCTTGTCAAGGTGCTGTCTGAGGTCGACAGCCTGCTTGGCACCGCCCGCGCCGGGCGCCTGGCCAGGCACGGCGCCCGGCTGGCCCTGGTCGGGCGTCCGAACGCCGGGAAGTCAAGCCTGCTCAACGCGCTGCTTGGCTTCAGCCGTTCGCTGGTAAGCAGCACGCCGGGCACGACCAGGGACTACCTGGAGGCACAGCTGGAGCTGGACGGCATCCCCGTGACGCTCATCGACACGGCGGGATTACGGGAATCGGCTGACGAGGTCGAGAGGGCGGGCGTGGCCGCCAGTGTTTCGGTCGCGGAGTCCGCGGACCTAGTGCTCCACGTGGTCGATCCCGCCGAACCGGAAGCCACACCGGAGGGGTTGCGTACCGGGGTCGTGACCGTCTGGACGAAGCTGGACCTCATGGTCGAACCGCCGGCCGGTGCTTCGGGCATCAGGGTGTCGTCCGTCACGGGCGAAGGGCTGGAGTCGCTGCGGGAGGAAGTCGCGGAGCGGCTCAAGGCGGACGCGGGCGGTGAGGAGTTCTGGATCAGCAACGAGCGGCACGCCGAGGCGCTCTCGCGTGTACGTGAGCTGGTGGCCGCCGCGGCAGCCGCACCCGACGACCTCGCAGCCCTCGACCTGGCCGATGCGCTCGAGGCGCTGGCCGGCATCACCGGCCGCCGCGACGTACAGGGCGAGACGCTGGCGCACATTTTCAGTCAGTTCTGTGTCGGCAAGTGAACCGGCCCCTACGGTTTGGGCCCCACCCATTCGACGCGCAGCTCTCCGTCAGTGATCGCCTGCTCGAGCTCCTGATCGGTGGCGTTGCGCAGCCGGGGCAGCTCGTCAAACAGGGCGATGCTCTGCGTCATTCCGACCCGCACGGTCACGGGCGAGTCGTCGCCGAGGCGGCCCATCCTCCACACCAGGCTGGATGCCAGCTGGGAGAACGCCTCCTCGTCGGCAGCGGACTCGCTGAGCGCTTCCCTGAGCCGGTTGCGAAGTTCGACCTCGTTCACGCTTCCCAGACTAACCCGCAGTGTTAGCATCTTGCGCGTGACCGAAAAGGATTCGCACGAGACCGACGGGGCCTTCAGGCCGCGGGGCGCCGGTGCGCTGGCGCTGCTCTTCGTCCGGGGCCTGACGATGGGCACCGTGGACCTTGTTCCCGGCGTGTCGGGCGGCACCCTCGCGCTGGTGATGGGCATCTACTACGAACTGGTGGCCTCGCTGCGCGCGCTGAGCAGCCGCGGGTTCCTGCAGGCACTGGGGCAGGGCAGGCTGAAAGCCGCGTTCCGGGCGGTGAACGGCGCCTTCCTCCTCACGCTCGCGCTGGGAATGCTGAGCGCGATCCTGGCCCTTTCACCCGTGATGACCTGGCTGCTGAGCGAGAAGCCCGTGTTCGTCTCGGCGTTCTTCTTCGGCCTTGTCGCAGCGACGGTGATCGTGGTCAGCAGGAGGGTGCGTCCCTGGTCGCCCGTTCACAGCGTCCTGTTTGCTGCCGGCGCGGTCTGTGCCTTCGTGCTGGTCGGACTCAGTCCGGCGGTGACGCCCGACGCCTGGTGGTTCCTGCTCCTGAGCGGGGCGCTCGCGGTCAGCGCCTTCATGATGCCGGGGGTGTCCGGAGCCTTCGTGCTGGTGCTGCTGGGCAAGTACGAGTTTGCGCTGGCCGCGCTCGTCCAGCGGGATGTGTCCTCGGTCCTCCTGCTGGTGCTTGGCGGCCTGATCGGCATGCTGACCCTGGCCCGCGTGCTCACGTGGCTTTTCAGGCGCTGGCACGCGCCGACGCTGGCACTGCTCGCCGGCGTCGTGCTCGGATCGTTGAGGAAGGTGTGGCCGTGGCAGGAGGAGCGGGGCGGGCTGTCCGTCAGCCTCATGCCGGACGTGGGTGCCTTCGATCCGGCGGGCGGCTACGGCTTCGCGATCCTGCTGGCCGCGGCGGGCTTCGCGGCAGTAGTGCTGCTGGACGGTCTGGCCGGCCGGCGCAAGCCGAGCGCTCATGATTTGTAGTGGTGGACCAAGGTGATTCTCACCCAATGCCCCTAGCATGGCTCTCATGAGGGTCCGCGCCGCGACCGTGTGCGGATCCGGAAATCCAGGGAGTGAATCATGAGCAAAGCAAGCGTAAGGCATCCGTTCACACTGGGCCTGCTGGCCGTGCTGACGGCACTCGCAGCAGTGGTTGCATTGCCGGCACATGGGCAGGAGGCGCCCGCGGGTGATCCGGGACTTCTCGAGTACGAGCTGAACACCGTCGGGATCATCGAGACCTATGGCGGCAGCGTCGTCGCGATCGACGTGACCAGCGCCGGGCGGCCAGTCAGCCCCGGTGAGATCTATCCGCGCGACATGCTGCCGGACTTCTTCCGGGAGTTCCTGCCGCCGGGCTTCTTCCAGAACATCGTGCCACCTTCCCAGCCACGCGCGCGGCAGACCGCGGGCAGCGGCTTCGTGATCGACGCCGAGGGCCGCATGATCACCAACTGGCACGTGGTGCAAAGCGCCCTTCAGCCCGGCGACGTTGAACTCAGCGAGGGATCATCCATCACCGTGACCTTCCCCGGCGGCGCGCCCCTGCCCGTCAGGGTAGTGGGCGGCAGCAGCCTGTACGACCTGGCGCTGCTCGAGCCGGTCAACGCCGGAGACCTGCCGGATAGGCTTGTGCCGATCGAGTTCGCCGACACGGATTCGCTCAGGCCCGGGCAGAAGGCGATCGCCATCGGCAACCCGTTCGGGTTCGAGTCGACCGTCACGGTCGGCATCATCTCTGCGGTGGGACGCCACTTCCCGTACATCGGAGAGGTCGACTTCCCTCTGGTCCAGACCGATGCCGCCATCAACCCCGGCAGCTCGGGCGGGCCCCTGCTCGACTCTGCCGGCCGGCTGATCGGCGTCAACACCGCGATCATCCCGACCGTGAGCGCGACCGGGGAGCGCGGCAACCTTGGAATCGGCTTCGCCGTTCCCGCCGACATCGTCCAGAGCGCGCTGCCCGAGCTGATGGGCGGCGGGGTCGCGTCGATCCCGACCAGGCCCCGGCTTGGCGTTGAGATCGTCGAGGTGGGCAACTACCCCGCTGAGGTCCGCTCGCGGCTCAACCTGCCGGACTCGGGCGTGGGCATCCTGGGGGTCGAACCCGGCAGTCCGGCTGACGAGGCCGGCCTGCGCGGCTCGCAGTTCAGCATCACGCTCGCGGGCGGCGGCGAGCCGATCCGCGTTCCCGGCGACATCATCCTCGAGGCCGACGGTGAGCCGGTGCTGAGCGTCGGCGAACTCCAGTCGTTCATCGTCTCGCAGCAGGACGGCACCGAGGTGGTCTTCACCGTGCTGCGTGAAGGCGAGGAACTCGACGTTCCTGTCACGCTGCGGGTGAGCCCCGGCGCCGAGGACTGAGCACACGGCCTGCGCGCTGCACCGGTTAACCTGTCAGTGTGCAAAGGACAACACCGCAGCCTCGCCTCGGGCTGATACTTTCGGGCGGCGGCGCCCGCGGCCTCGCCCATATCGGAGTCCTGAAGGCGATGGAGGAAGCCGGCATCAGGCCTGACCTGATCGCCGGCACCTCCATGGGTGCGATCGTCGGCTCGCTCTACGCCGCGGGTCACACGGCAGACGCCATCCTGGAGATCGCGCGCGCCATCAAGTGGCGCGACGTGTTCGACATAAGCCTCCAGATCGGACTTCTGAAGGGCGAGAAGCTGGCGGACGTGCTGGCGCTGCACCTGCCGCAAACCTTCGGGGAGCTGCAGCTGCCGCTGGCCGTGACGACGACCGACATGGAGTCGGGCGAACAGGTGGTGCTGACCGAAGGCGACCTGGTCACGGCGGTGCGTGCGTCCAGCTGCTTCCCGGGCGCCTTCGAGCCGGTCGAGCTGGACGGCCGCATGCTGATGGACGGCGCCATCATCAACAACCTGCCGGTGGAAGCGGCGTCCTGGCTCGGTGCCACCCGCACCATCGCTTCCAACGTCACCGAGCCGCGCAGGTCCGAGTTCACCGACCCTTCCGAGGACGGCACTTGGTGGGAGCGGATCGTCACCACTGTCAGGCTGGAACGGCGCACGCCGATCATGCAGGTGCTGCTGCGTTCGACCGACATCATGCAGGCGATCCTGACCGACATCCAGTACACGCTCCACCCCGCCGACCTGCACATCAGGCTGGCGCTGCCCGGGGTCCGGCTCGAATCGTTCTGGGAGCTCGAAGGCGTCGTGGCGGAGGGCCAGCGGGCGGCGCGCGAGGCGCTCGCCGGTTTTACCGCTTTGGCCCCAGCGGAGCGGTAGACTGGGCGCCATGCCGAAAGCAACCGAGCAGCGAGGCCGCACAAGCAGGGACAAGCCGGCCGGCAGCAAGTTCTGGCGCGAGGTCAGGGGCTACGCCGAGGCCCTGGCCATCGCCTACATCGTGGTCACATTCCTCTTCAACACCGTCGGCGTCGTCGGATCGAGCATGCGGCCCAACCTGGACGGTGGGGCGGGTTCTTCGAACGTCCTTCAGTCACTCCTGACGGGAGACCGGGTGTTCATCCCCAAGTACGAAACCTGGTTGCGCCGCGCGGGCATCATGGGCCCGTACACGCGCGGTGACGTGATCGTGGTGCGCGAGCCCGAGAACTCGCCGTCGGCCCAGGAGCGTTCACGCCGCCAGTTCTTCATCAAGCGGGTGATCGGGATCCCCGGTGACCACCTGAGGATCGAGGCAGGCGAGGTTTACGTCAACGATCACCGCGTGGACCAGGCGTTCATCACTTCAAGCGGCGAGATCACTCCGGACCAGATCAACTGGCCCATGGTGACCGCGACGGACGGCGTGGTCGACGGCCTCGTGGTCGGCTTCAACCGCACCATGGCCGGAACCGCCGTTCCGGACCTGCCCCGCACGGGCTACAACCCGCCCGCGCTTCCGCTTGACGACGAGAGGGTGCAGCTCTACTACGGCCTGACCGTCGACGCGCTTGCAGAGGTTCCGGAGGGAGCGCCGAACGGCCGGCCGTTCGTGCTGGACCTGATCGTGCCGGAGGGCCATTACTTCCTGATGGGTGACAACAGGCAGAGCTCGCGCGGTGGCAGTGAGGACTCGCGCTACTTCGGGCCGGTCCCGTCCATCGCGATCGCCGGCCGGGCCTCCTCGGTCATCTGGCCGCCCCGGCGCGACGGGGAGTGGAACTGGCGGGGTCTGCGGCCGCCCGAGGCGTTCGCGCTGATCCCGGACGCCGCGCCACGGTAGGGAGCCCGGGCGTGGCACCCGACAGGCAAGGTGGCTGGCGGCGGACGCTGCTCACCGTGCTGGCCACCCTGGCGTTCCTTTTGTTCGTGGCGACAACTGTCGGCATCCAGGGCGATTCGATGGAGCCCTCGCTGCATTCGGGGGAACGCGTGATCGTGCCGCGCTACGAGACGTGGCTCTGGCGCCTCGGAGCGGCGACGATCCACCGGGGCGACATCGTCTTCTTTCCTGACCCGGCTGATCCGGGCAGGGCCTGCCCTGTCCTGTGCAACTTCGTCATCAAACGGGTGGTGGCGCTGGAGGGCGACGAGGTGATGATCCGCTCCGGCATCCTTTCCGTCAACGGCGTCGAGCAGCCCGAGGAGTACCTTGGTGACGCGTGGCGCGGCAGCCATTCGGTGCCGCCGCTGGTAGTGCCCGAGGGCATGCTCTACGTGCTGGGCGACAACCGCGGCCCGTACGGCTCCCGCGACTCGCGCGGCTACGGCCCGGTGCCGGCCGCTGGCGTGGAGGGCCGGGCGGGGCTGGTGATCTGGCCGCTGCTGCGCAGGGGCAGCGACGGGCACCTGGCGCTGAACGTCAGGCCTGTTCAGCGACCCCCGACAGACCAAGGCGCGCTGCGTCAGCCTGCATCGCGCTGAGCACGAAGGCCACGTGTTCCCAGAGGTCCACGCCGAGCTCGGCGGCACCCTTCTCGATGTCCGCCCGGTTGACGCCGGCCGCGAAGGCCTTCGACCTGAACTTCTTCCTGATGCTCGGAATGCCGAGCTGTCCGATGTCCCTGTCCGGCCTGACCAGCACGGCAGCGGTCAGCAGGCCGGTGATCTCGTCACAGGCGAAGAGCGTCCTGGCCAGCAGCGTTTCACGGGGCACGCCCAGCTCGTCACCCGCATGCCCCAGGATCGCGTCGGTGAGCACCTCGGGCCAGCCGTTGGCCCGCAGGTGTGCGACGCCGATCCCGGGGTGTCCGTCCATGCCCAGCTCCGGGTGGCGCTCGTAATCGAAGTCGTGCAGCAGGCCGGTGGCGGCCCACAGGTCCGCGTCCTCCGAGAACCTGTTGGCGTAGGCGACCATGGCGGTCTCGACCGCCATCATGTGCCTGCGCAGGCTATCGGACTGCGTCCATTGCGTCATCAGTGAGAAAGCATCGTCCCTTAAGCTCATGCCACTGAGTATCACACGGGATTGGTACACTCGTGCATGCCACCACGTGTGATCAGGGCAGCTGACGTTGCTGCCGCGGCCTTGCCGCTGTGCGTCGCGAGCCTGCAGGAAGCCGTTGACTCCGTCGGAACCGCCACGTTCGTCCTTTCGGGCGGTTCGACCCCACTCGCGCTGTACCGCCTGCTTGCCGGGGCGGACCTTGACTGGTCCCGGATTCACGTCTTCTGGGGCGACGAACGCTTCGTTCCGCATGACGATCCGGCCAGCAACTACGGTGTCGCGCGCCGCGCCTTCCTTGACGCCCTGGACATCCCGGAAGGCAACGTGCACCCGTGGCCTGTCCTTGAGACCCCGGAGGCCTCGGCCGAGGCCTACAGCGACATCCTCCAGAGCCTGCTTGGCCTGGATTTCAGCTTCACCCTGACGCTGCTCGGACTGGGCAGCGACCGGCACACGGCTAGCCTCTTTCCCGGCACCGGCGCCGTGCATGCGCGCGGGCTGACGGTGGCAAGCAGGCCGCCGGCCGCTTCGGAACCGCGGCTCAGCCTGACCATCGAGGCGCTCAACCGCAGCCGGACCACACTGTTCCTGGTCTCGGGCACCGAGAAGCGGGCCGCGCTCGGGGATCTGCTTGCCACGTCCGCGCCGGACTCGGGCGAGCATCCCGCACGCGCCATCAGCGCGACGCGTGACCTGTTCGTCGTGACGGACCTGCCGGAAGAGGCCTCCTGATCAGGCCCAGGTGTTCAGGCCGCTGTCTGCCACCTCGCTGAGCAGGGGATGCACGGGCGTTACCTGGATGCCGTAGTCGAGCCGACCGTTTATGACGGGCTGGAAGTCCGCGCTGAAGACACGCTCTCCGTCCTGACCGCCAGCTTCGGCGAGGTCGTGCCAGTACAGGTCTTCACTGTCATCAGCAGTTCCGGCCGGTGCGTACCAGAGGCGCACCCGCAATGAAAGTTCCACCGGCACGCCGCTGACGCGGGCGTCCACCTGCACGCTGCCGTTGACGCTGACGTCGGCGTTGACCCGCGCGGCGGCGAAGGCGACCTCGGCCTCTCCGCGCCAGGCTGCGAGGCTCCTGGCCGCATCGAACGAGTCCGTGCTGAACACGCGGCCGCGCTCGGAGGCAGGGGCGTAGAACTTCTCCACGTAGTCCCGCACCATCCTGCGGGCGGAGAACCCGGGAGCGATGCTTGCGATGGCCGCCCGGCTGCGGTCAAGCCAGCCGGTGGGACGGCCATGGGCGTCACGATCGTAGAAGAGCGGCACGACCTCCTTCTCCAGGAGCGAGTACAGCGCCTCGGCGTCGCGGGCATCGACAACTCCCCTGTCATCCGTGTCCTCGGTCATGCCGAAGGCCCAGCCGTTCTCGCCGTCGAAGCCTTCCGGCCACCAGCCGTCGAGGACCGACAGGTTGAGCACGCCGTTCATGGCCGCCTTCTCGCCGCTGGTGCCCGACGCCTCAAGCGGCCTGCGCGGGTTGTTCAGCCAGACGTCAACGCCGCGCGTGAGTGCGCGGCCGACCGCCATGTCGTAGTCCTCGACGAAGAGGATGCGGCCCCTGAAGCGGGGTTCGAGCGAAAGCTGGTGAATGCGCTGAATGAGCGCCTGCCCCGGCTGGTCCGCCGGATGGGCCTTGCCGGCGAACACGAGCTGGACGGGCCGCTCCGGGTCGCGCAACAGCCGTTCGAGCCTGTCGAGGTCGGTGAAGATCAGGGTCGCGCGCTTGTACGTCGCGAAGCGGCGCGCGAAGCCGATCGTCAGCGCCTCGGGATCGAACAGGCTCCGCGCCGCGTTCTGGGCGTTCAGGCTCGCGTGGTTCCTCCTGAGCTGGCTGGCCAGGCGCCGACGCAGGAACCGCAGGCTCTGTTCCTTCAGGCGGCGCCTGACCTCCCAGAACTCCTCATCACCGATACCGCGGACGGCCTCGAAGTACTCCCTGCCGTTGCTGACGTGCCTCCAGTCCGGTCCGAGCGTCCGGTCCAGCATCGCCTGGACGTCCCGCGCCATCCAGGTCGAGCGGTGCACCCCGTTGGTGACGTGATGCACGGGCACCTCTGTAAGCACGGTCCCGGGCCAGAGCGAAGACCAGATGCGGCGGCTCGTCTCGCCGTGCAGCTGCGCGACGCCGTTGCGGCCCGAGCTGTTCCGCAGGGCGAGTGCCGGCATGCTGAACGCGTCACCCCAGCCCTGGTCCGCACTGGCAAGCGCGATGAAGCCCTCCCAGTTCAGGCCGAGCTCCTCAAACCAGTCCCCGAAACACTCCCTGACCAGCTCGAACGAGAAGGCGTCGTTGCCGGCAGCGACCGGCGTGTGCACCGTGAACAGGGTGTTGCCGGCGACAGCTTCGCGCGCCTCGGCGAACGAAAGCCCCTGCTGCACCAGCTGGCGGCTGCGCTCAAGGACCATGAAGGCGCTGTGGCCCTCGTTCATGTGCCATGCGCTGGGGTCCACACCGAGCACCTTGAGCATCCTGACGCCACCTACGCCCAGCACCATTTCCTGGGCGATCCTCGTCTCGTGGTCCCCTCCGTACAGTCGGCTCAGGTATTCCCTGTCGCGCGGGTCATTCCCGGGCAGGTCGGTGTCGAGCAGGTAGGCAGTGACGCGGCCGACCCGGACGGTCCAGGCCTGCACGCGGACGGTCCTTCCGAACATCACGACCGTGACCTCAGCCACCGTGCCGTCCGGCGTCACGGAGCGCTCCAGGGGCAGGTCTCCGGGCGAAAGCCGGATGTTCACTGCCTCCTGCGTGCCGTCCGCGGCCACCCGCTGATGGAAGTAACCCTCGGGGTACCAGAGCCCGACCGCCACCAGCGGAACGCCGAGGTCACTGGCGGCCTTGGTGTGGTCCCCGGCCAGTACCCCGAGCCCACCCGAGTAGATCGGGATCGACTCGTGCCAGCCATACTCCGCGCAGAAGTACGCGTACACATCACCATCAGCCGCGCCGCTGCCGGCCGCACCCGTCCGCATGTAGGCATCAAAGTCCGCCAGCACCGTGCGGTAGGACGACATGAAGGCCTCATCCCGCGTGAGCTCGGCGAGCCTGGCCGAAGGCACCTCGCGCAGCAATGCCACCGGGCTGGACTGAACCCGTTCGAACAGCTCGCGGTCGATCAGGCGGAACATCGCCCGTGCGGGCGGCGACCAGCTCCAGTAGAGGTTGAAGGCTAGCTCCGGCAACCGTGCGAGCTCGGCAGGAATCTCGGGCTGGACAGTAATCTGACCGTGTTTCTTCATATCAACATCAACCGCTTTCGGATAATCTCGGACCGTAAATTCATCAGGATCGGCACAATCATAACCGGTGCCCGCTGCGCCTCATGTCCACCTGCGGTAACCTGCGGCCAGCATGCGAAAGAGCCTGATCCTGCTGCTGATCGCCCTCAGCCCCGTCACAGCCCGGGCTGCGGACATCCGGTTCGAAGCGGGAGCAGGCGGAGCGGAGTTCCTGGCCGCTGTGCAGGACCATCCGGTGCCGGGTGGCAGGGCCGGGCTGGGCGTGTTCTGGCACGGCGGTCCCGGGGCGGCAGTGCACCTGCGTTACTCGACCACCTGGGGTCCTCTCGGCAACGTGGTGGCCGACTTCGACGCAGCGGTGACCCCTTCGGCGTGGTCCGTGCTGCTGGCAGGACGCGCCGTCGTCGGGCCCGTGTCGCTCAGGCTGCGAGGCGGCACCTGGAACACCGGGTCGCTGCCTCGGCTGAGGGCGCAGGACGCCGCCTTCCCGCCGCGGTTCGCCGCGTTCGGCGAGCCGCTCCATGCGTTCGAGGCCGGCGTGACCTACCGCGTGTCCCGCGACATGCTCGTCCTGGCCGACGCGGCGTTCAAGCTCACCGGTGACTCGACGGAGCTGCGACACATGCTCGAGGTGCGCATGCCGCGCATGGTGCACGGGCACGAGCTGCGCCTGCTGAGCGAGGCGCTGCACCGCACCGGACCGCGCGGCTCCGCCGAGGCGGGAGTTTGGAGCGCCTTCGGCATCGGACTGCACCTGGACCGGCAGCGGGCGTCACCCTGGACGGTCATCCTCCTGCTTGGTGGCGCCGAGCGTTTCGCTCCTGGCTTCAGGATCACCGTGGCTGAAGGCTTCGGGCCAGCAGACCTGCGGATCGAGCTGCGCGCGGAGCCGTGGAGGACCGACCTGAGCGGCCTGTCGCTCGACCTGGCAGCGTCGGGGCCGCTTTCAGGGGGAACGGTGCGGGCGGGCGTGACCCTGAACGGCTGGCCCGCAGAAGTCAGGGCCGCGGTCTCCTACTCGCTACCGTTCGAATGAACCGCTGAACGGCGTGAGCGTGCCGCTCTCGAGGTCCAGCTCGAATACACCCAGAAGCGGCAGTACGTGCGAGTACTCGCGCCGGCCCGCTGCGTCCGTTATCACGATCTCGACCCGGCCCGGGCGAAGGTCCCCTGCGGCCAGTCCCGGGTAGGCGACGCCGCTGATCCGGACCTGCGTGCCGTCCGCCGCGCCCCAGTACACCATGGGCTCGCGCAGCGGTGCGAGCGCCTGCCGAACGCGGGACACCCTGTTGTTGCGCACTGCCACGGGCACCTCGACGCTGGCGAAGCCGTCCCTCACAAGCTCCACTGTCGGGTTGCCCGCGGGCCACGACAGCGTCACCGGCGTGAAGCCGAAGCTTGTTCCGGCGACGAACACCTCGGCCTCCGGTACGGACTCGACGCTGATCCCGCCACCCGCGATCGGCGTGAGTACCACGTGGGGGAAGCGCGTGCCGCCCGCCCGGAGTTCCAGGCTCAGGATCGAAGGGAGGAAGCCGTCGTGCCTGACCTCGAGGGTGTAGCGTCCCGGCGCAAGCTCCAGCAGGGCGAGATCGCCAGTGACACCGATCAGACGGTTGTTGAGGTAAACCTCTGCACCACCCGGTTCGCTGCTCACGAAAAGGCCCGCATCGCCACCCGGCAAGGCGGTGGACTGGTCCGTGAAGGCGAGGATCTCCAGGGCAAGTTCCTGCGTGACGGCCGGAAGCGTGGCCAGGCTCAGCGTCCTGGTTATCAGGTCGGAATGCCGGTCCTGTTCCACATCAACCAGCAGGAGGTTGACCACGAAAGGCGCGCCGCCCGGGCCGGCGGCCGCGATCTCTCCCGACAGCGCGTAGCGCGTTCCGAGCAGCCCGGCGATCAGCCTCGTAATCTCGGGATCCAGGCTGCCGGCGATCCCCTGGGTGACGAGGTCGGCGTCGGTCACGTCGATGCCGGTCAGTGTGACGGCGCGGCGCAGCTCCGCAGAAAACGTCGACGTCAGCCCCGATGGCAGCTCGCCGCGGGGACCAAGCACCGGGATGGAGATGTCCGCGAACGCCACACCGAGAAACAGTGAGATCAGTATTGGCAGGGCAGCCCGCCGCAGAAGCCAGGACATCGGCTCAAGTATAGCCCTGCGACGCCCGCAGGGAGACGCGAAGGTCACCGGCTGGTGGTATGGTTCAGTCGATGCGATATCTGGTGCTGAGCGACATCCACGCCAATATCGTCGCTTTCGAGAGCGTCGTGGAGGCCGCCGGCAAGCAGTCGTGGGACGCAGTCGTTTTCCTGGGTGACCTGGCGGGTTACGGCAACGCGGTCAACGAATGCGTCGAGCTGCTCAGCAGCCTCAGGCCGGTCGTACGCCTGCTCGGCAATCACGATGCGCTGCTGCTCGATACCTCACCCGACAGTGAACCCGAGCACCGGCGCGTCGACAGCATCGTCGAAAAGGTGATCCGGCGCCACCGCGATCAGCTCACCCCCGCATCCCTCAAGTACATTGCCTCGTTCAGTGATGACTTCATCGGCCAGGAGTGGCAGGCGGTGCACGGCGGACTCCGGAGGCAGTGGGAGTACATCGACTCGCTCGCGCAGGCACGGCTGAACGCGCCCGAGATGACACGCAGCATCTGCCTGTTCGGCCACACGCACGTGCCCGGGGCGTACGCTGCCCTGATGACGAGCGAAGGCGAGATGTGGCGGATCGTTCCGCTGCGCGAGGGACGCCTCAACTACCGCCTCGCGCCTAGCGTCCGGGCATTCTTCAATCCCGGCAGCGTCGGCCAGCCGCGTGATGGCGTGCCCCTTGCGAGCTACGGGATCTTCGACACCGACCAGCGCCGCATCGAGGTCCACCGGGTCGCCTACGACATCGCTTCAGTGCAGCAGTCGATGCGGGCCGACGGCTATCCCCCGGCGCTGATCGAGAGGCTCGCGAGCGGTGTCTGAGCCACTCGCCATGCCGTGGGACCTGCGGGGTCACACTGAGCCACGCGCCGTGCTGCGCGCGAGTTCCGCCCACGCGATCCTGCTGGCCGGGCCCGAAGGCGTGGGTCGCAGGCCCCTGGCCCGCTGGTTCTGCGCCTGGCTCAACTGTGAGGCCCCCGGGGAAGAACCGTGCGGCGACTGCGCGGCGTGCCGCGCCTGGTCGGGGGGCACTCACCCTGACTACGTGGAGGTCGCTTCGGCCCAGGTCACGGCCCAGGGGCGCGTCAACAGGCGGCCCGAGATCCGGATCGGCCAGCTGGTCGCCCGGGAGGGCGAGTCCGCCGAACCGCTCTCGACCTGGCTCTCCCGCCGCCCCGTGACCAGGCGGCGGGTAGCGGTGCTGGACGGGGCGGACCGCCTGACGCTGGCGGCTGCCAACAGCTTCCTGAAGATGCTCGAGGAGCCCCCCGGCTGGGCGCGCATCGTACTCATCGCCCCGGCCCGACACTCGCTGCTCCCGACGATCGCATCAAGGGTCACGACCCTGCAGCTCGCCACGGTCACGGGCGACCCGGACGGCCCGTCCGGCCATCCGGCGCTGGAGCTGGGCACTCCGGGCCCCCTGCTGCGCGCGCAGGCCGATCCGGCGCAGTGGCACGGCACGACTGAAGCCGTAGACGGCTACCTGGCCGCCTGCGGGCAGGGACTGGGCCCGGCACTCGCCTCGGTTTCCGCTTTCGAGAAGGCATGGCTTGATCCGGACATGCATGACGTGCCGGGGCTGCTGGTCGCCCGCCTGCGCGAACGCCTGGACCCGCCGGCCTTCGCGGCTGCCGATGACGCCGTACTGCGCTGCGAGGAACTGCTGGCGGCTTATGTCACCGGCAGCGTCGCGCTGACAGGACTCACCCTGGAACTTACCGGCCTGCTCAGCTCCTGAGGCGTTCGATCTCGCTGGCGGGATGCTCGCTTGTGGCACCCTCGATCGTGCGCAGTTCAACCGTGCCCTTGAGCGGGTTGAGCTTGACGATGCGACCGCACGTGCCCGTGCCCGTGTGGCACGCCTTCGAGCCCTTGCGCGGCATGTCCTTCAGAAGCTCCCGGTACATGTCGTGCTCGTACTGCAGGCAGCAGAGCAGCCTGCCGCACGGACCGCTGATCTTCTCGGGGTTCAGGGGCAGCTGCTGGTCGCGAGCCATCCGGATGCTGACGGCCGTGAAGCTCTGCAGCCACGTCGAGGAACAGGAGCCTGCTCCGCACGATCCGAGCGTGCCCAGGATGCGCGCCTGGTCGCGCGGACCGACGTTGCTGAACTCGATTCTCGCCCGCGTGTGCGCGCTGAGTTCCTGTGCGAGTGCGCGCAGGGGCGGCTGCTCCTCGCTGGTGTAGCTGACGACGAGCAGTGCTTCATCGACGGTGAACTCCAGCGCGACGATCTTCACGCCCAGGCCGCGCTGACGAGCGCGCGCCTTCAGGTACCACTTGAGGTCCTCGGCCCGCGCCTTGAGCGCCTCGGCTGCCTCGAGGTCGTCGGTCCGTGCGATCCGCACCAGCCTGCCGCCGGGCTTGGCCTGCTCGGTGACACCGGTACGCACCAGGCCGATCTCGAGTCCCCTGCGTGTCGAGACGACGCAGCGGTCGCCCTTCTCAGGGGCTTCTTCACCGACTTCGACGTAGTGAATCTTCGGTCCGTTCTCAAACTTAACGCCTACTGTTGCTTGCATGGCGGCAACTCCTGTTTCTGAATCGGCTCCCTCACGGGCGTGGGGAGCGTTGTGTCGTTCTGATGCGTGCATTGTACCCGCTCGCGGCCGCTCCGCAGAGCCGGCCTGCAACAGGCGCGTACGTCAGGCGGTGGTGCGCGCCCGGGCCGTGCCGGTCCAGGGCGTCCAGATGAGCACGCGAGCCGTAGCCCCGGTTGGTGTCGAACCCGTAAGCTCCCTCGGCCCAGGACAGCCGGGTCATGTATGCGTCCCGGGCGGTCTTGGCGAGGATGCTCGCGGCTGCGGCCTGAAGGCTGCTTGCGTCCGCCCGCGGCACGGCGAGCACGGGGCCGGGATGGTCCAGGAACAGGTAGTCGGTCACCAGCCCGCACTCCTCCAGCCGCAGGTCGAGCGCGAGCAGCGCCCGGCGGCAGGCCGCGTGCGTGGCGGCAAGCACGCCGAAGGCGTCCACCTCGCGTGCGCTGGCCCAGCCGGTGGCGGCTGCTACCGCAGTCTCGCGCAGCTCCAGCGCCAGCCGCTCCCGCTCCTGTGGCCGGAGCGTCTTGGAGTCGCGGTAAGGAAGGTCCTCCCGGAAGCCGAGGACGACGGCCGCCGCGGTGACGGGCCCCGCCAGCGCACCCCGCCCTGCCTCGTCCACCCCGATTACGGTCCGGACCCCCCTGTCCCACAGTTGGCGTTCGAGCTGCCAGCCGGGTACGTTGCCTTCAGGCAGGGGTGGCATCGAACGTCGCAAGGCTGTCACCGAACGAATCCCGCACGCTGACGGGCAGGGTCAGAAAGAAGGTCGAGCCGCGCCCCACCCGGCTTTCGACCCAGATGCGGCCGCCGTGCTTCTCGACCGCCAGCTTGCAGAAGGTCAGTCCCATCCCGCTGTCATAGCGGTCATGCACCGTATGCCGGCTCTGTTCGAACGCGTTGAAGATGCGCTTCTGGTCCGCCTCGGGAATGCCCTCGCCGTCGTCGCGCACCGAGAGCACGAACGCGTCGTCCTGTCGCCACGCCCGCAGGTCTATGTAACCGTTCTTGCGGGTGTGTTTGACGGCGTTGGCGAAGAGGTTGGCCAGGATGCGCCGCAGCAGGGCGGGATCGGCGAAGACACGTTCGGCCTCCGGCCGCACCAGGAAGCTGAAGTTGCGTTGCCTGGTGCGGCCGCTGGCGTCGCGCAGCGACTGCTGGGCGAGCGCCGTCAGGTTGTCGACCCAGACCGGGTCGAACGGCATGGCGCCGTCCTTCAGGCGCCTGACATCGAGGATGTTCGCGGCCAGTCCGAGCAGGTGCTGGGACTCCGTACGGGCGAGCGCGAGCAGCTCCCCCACGCCCTCGGTCTCGCCCTTCACGACCATCTCGAGACTGTGGTCGAGCAGTCCCATGACGCTCGAGATCGGGCTCTTCAGGTCATGCACGAGCATGTGGATGAGGTCGTCCTTGACCCGCTCCGACTCCTTGTAGGCCTGTTCGAAGTCGCGCAGGCGCTCGAGCGCCTGCCGCACGGCGTACTCGGCGCGACTGCGCTCCAGCAGGCGCTTGAGCGACGCCGTCATCACGCTTGGCCGTGTGGGCAGCACTAGATAGGCGTCCACCCCTGATGACCAGGCGTGCGCCTCGATGTCGGGATCCGCCGGGCCGAGGTAGACGATCGGCACGTCCGCCAGGTGCTTGCGCCTCCGCAGCAGCTGCAGCAGGTCCAGCTGTGACACGTGGGAGGCGAGCTGGTGCTCGACGATCATGGCCTCGGGTCGGCTGTCGCTGCTGCGCGTCATGAAGAGCAGCGCCTCAACGTCCGTCGATACCTCGGGCCTGAGGCGCAGGTCAGTGCCGACCGCCTTGAGCGCGGTGCCGCGCGACTCGGTCGACATGGCTATGAGCAGCCAGGGTTGCGCCACGTCTGTCATTGGATTCAAATCATACCAGCAAGGACCGGTGCTAGCATGTCCGTGATGAGCGCGATCACCTTCGGCCTTCCCTGGCTCCTGCTTCTGGTGCCCGCCGTCCTGCTGCTCCCGGCAGGCCGGTATCGCTGGCTGCGCATGCTGACGCTGGCGCTGCTGGTCGTCGCCGTGGCGGGCCCGTCCGTACGGGTCGGCCAGGATCGGCTGGTGGTGCTGGTGGACGTGTCGGGAAGCGTCGGCGGCGGGGCGCGTGAAGCGGTCGCGGAGCTGGATCCGGCGGTGGCTGGCGAGGATTCCACCGTCTGGCTCGCACTCGCCGGCGACACGGCACGCATCGGCGGTCCGCAGGGGACGCTCCCCCCGGGCATGAACCTTCAGGCTACCGACCTTGCCCGCGGACTGCAGGTCGCGACCGGCTTCGAAGCGACCAGGATACTGCTGGTGAGCGACGGGATCGAATCAGCCGGTTCGGCGCTTCAGGTACTGCCTGATGTTCCCGTCGACACGCTCCGGGTCGAGCGGGTGAGCAACGCGCGCCTGGAGGCTCTGCTGCTGCCGGACCTGGCGGCACCGGGACAGGTCGTTGAGGGACTCGCAGTCGTATCCACTGACGAACCGACGCTGGCGACGCTGCGCCTGAGCACGGGAGGCACGCCCCTGCCGCCGCTGGTGCAGGAGCTCCCGGCCGGTCGCAGCAGCGTGCCTTTCACGTTCGAGGCGACCGAAGGCGGCAGCGTCCAGCTGGACGCGCTCATCGAGGTCGACTACGCCCAGCCGCTCGAGGACGACCGCCTGAGCAGCGAGCTTCCTGTCAGCGAGCAGGCGCCGGTACTGGTGATCGACGACCCGATGACCGCCTCGCTGCTCAGGGCAGCGGGCCTGGCTGTCGTCGAGGGAACGGCAGCCGACGTGCAGGCGCCGCTCACCTGGAGCGCGGTGGTGCTGCGCGGAGCTGCAAACGCGTACACCTCGGGACAGCACGAGCTCATGCGTGCCTACGTCGCCAACGGCGGCGGCCTGCTGATGACGGGCGGACCCGAGAGCTTCGGCTTCGGCGGCTGGTTCAGGACGCCGCTGGAGGAAGTCCTGCCGGTCACCACCGACCTCCGCACGGAGGTCGAGATCCCTCTCGTGGGCCTCGTGATGATCCTGGACACGTCCCAGTCGATGTCTGCCGGCAACCCGAGCCGGCTGGAGCTCGCGAAGGAAGGGGCGATCGCCGTCGTCGAGATGGCGTATCACGAGGACCTGCTCGGCCTGATCTCGTTCAGCGACACCAGCGAATGGGTGTTCGACCTGCGTCCGGCCACGGAGCGCGGCAAACGCGAGATGCTCGCCGGGATCCTCGCGCTGCAGACCCGGGGCGGAACCATCCTGGGGCCCGCCTACAACGAGGCGCTCGGCACGCTCGAGGCGTCGGATGCTGCGGTGAAGCACATAATCGTGCTCTCCGACGGCCGACTGTATGACGGGCAGGGCCCGTTCTCGACCACGGCCGCCAACTTCTCGGAGCTCGCTTCCCGCGGCCGCCGCGCGGGCATCACCACCTCGGCCATCGCGATCGGGGCGAACGCGGACTTCGAGCAGCTCTCGCGGATCGCAGCCGCGGGGGGAGGCCGGTACTACGAGGCGCTGGACGTCGCCACCCTGCCTCGCATCTTCACGAGCGAGGCCCTGGTCGCGACGCGATCCCTGCTGCGCGAGGACCCGTTCAGCCCCGAGGCGCGCCAGCACATGCTGTCGACGATGAGCGGGACGCAGCCGATCCTGAACGCCTACATCGCGACCACCGCCCGCCAGGCGGCAGAACCGATACTGGTCGGCATGGAGGACGAACCCGTCCTCGCGGTGATCCGGCAGGGACTCGGCCGCAGCGCCGCCCTGACCACCGACCTCAACGCCTGGGCGCCCCAGCTCGTGGCCGATTCGGAATTCGTCTCCACCCTGGTCAGGACGGTCCGCTGGCTGCAGATGAGACCCGGCAGCTACCAGGCAACCGTCACCCCTGCCGGTGGCACGCTGGAGGTGGTGGTGGATGCGGTCGAGGCGGGAGAGTACATCAACAACCGGAACCTGAGCATCCGCTTCCTGGGCGGTGAGGAGCAGCTGGTTCAGGTGGCGCCCGGCCGTTACGAGGGCAGCGTGTCCGCGGGCTCGGGCCAGGGCACCCTCCTCGTGATCGACGGCAGCGAGGTGGTGGCCCGGCAGGCGGTCGGAGGCGTCTCCTCGGAGTTCGCGCCCGCTGACGGCGCTGGCCTGCTCCGGCAGATCAGCTCAGGCACGGGAGGCGAGTCACTCGCTTCGCTTGACTCCTACCACCCGCCCCCTGGCAGCACCCTGGCCGCGGTCTGGCAGGTTCCCCTGCTGGCCGCGCTCCTGTTGTTCCTGGCTGAGCTGGTGCTGCGGCGGTTCGGCCGCACCCGCGTGGTGCCGGCCCGCTCAGGCGGGCGGGGGTCCCGCGGAACGCGGGTTCCGCAGCGCGTCCGGGCCTGACAGCTTCCGGGCCATCCGGGCCAGCAGCCGCAGGCGGGCACTCAGCGACCCCGCGTCAAGCACCTCCTGCGTTTGATCTGCCTCCAGCGCAAGGTTCGCACCGATGAACGACGCCAGGTAAAACGGATCATCGGGCACGTGCTCCTCGATCTCCGCTGCCTGCACTTCCCGGAAGTGGTTCCGGGCGTACCTCCGGAACTCCTCGAGCGCGTCCCACGCCTCGACCAGCTCGATGCCGGGACTGTCCCGACGGATCGGGGCTGGCTCATCGTGAACGAACTTCAGGGTGCTGTCCTCCCCCGTTGCCTCCGGGATCTCCTCTGTCCGGCTGATCCGGTTCAGGTACCTCTCGCGGCCATGGGCGGTCACGTGCCAGATCCCGTCCGGCTCCGCAGCCACATCCACCAGTGCCATGCCGGTGCCGTGCCTGGGCAGCGTCGGCGAGTCTGCCAGACTGCCCGCGGCTCCGTCCCAGGAGATGACGAACCGCTGGCGTTCCATCTCCAGCGTGCGCTTGACAAGCTGCACGTGATTCTTGCGTGAGATGTGCAGGGTGACGGTCATGCCGGGCAGCACAACCGTATCGGGGAGCTCGAGCAGGGGCATCTCGTGCATGCGTTCCAAGGTAGCAGAAGCGGAACCACAAGACGTTGGTGGTCCTGACAATGAAAAAGTCCCCGACGACCGTGAACCGGCGCCGGGGACCTGACTTCTGGCGGAGCGGACGGGATTTGAACCCGCGACCTTCTGCGTGACAGGCAGATATGCTAACCGCTACACTACCGCTCCGTGCAGCACTGAAATCTTACCCGTCCGACCGCTCCAAAGTCAAATTGCGCGTGCTGAACGCAGACCGCGTGCCGCTCAGGCGTCCGTACCGTCCGGCGTGACACCCGCATCGGCCAGCTCTCGCCGTTCGTCGTCGAAGCCCTCGCGTCCCATCAGCGCATACGTGTACACCTTGCCGAGCTCGACTCCGGGCTGGTTGTAGGTGTCGATGTTCAGGAGCTCGCCCATGATCGCCGTCTGCCACATCAGGGTCTGGAGCAGGGCGCCCAGGCTCTCCGGGCTCACGTCCGGGATGCTGAGCGTGTAGTTCGGCTTTCCGTGGGCGGCCAGCGCGTGTGCCGTGGCCGCCTGTTCAGCCAGCAGCAGCTGGCGGAAGCTGGCGCCCTCGAGGTACTCAAGGCCGGCCACGGGCGAGTCCGTGGCCGGGATGCGCAGGTCGCTGTCGAAGCCCTCGACCCTGACGAAGGCGACCAGCTTGTTGTCCGGTCCCTCGTTGAACAGCTGTACCTGGGAGTGCTGGTCCGTCGCGCCCAGTGCCGCGAGCGGCGTCGAGCCTTCCAGCACGCGGCTGCCGTCGCGGTCGGTTGCCTTGCCCAGCGACTCGG
Organism: uncultured bacterium; assembly: GCA_964495325.1. Taxonomy (GTDB): domain Bacteria; phylum Deinococcota; class Deinococci; order Deinococcales; family Trueperaceae; genus CAZBVI01. The sequence goes on along the minus strand of CAZBVI010000003.1, from coordinate 45,469 downwards.
CCCACAGCTGAACGAACCAGGCGGAAACCTGGCTGAGCCTGCTCGAGTACGGCATGAAGACACTGATCACACGGCCGCGCCTGTACGAGAGGTACTGCAGCAGCGCGGACTGCAGCATGGCGTTGGATCCGTACGGCAGCCTGGCGGCGTCGTTCGCCTGTGCCGCGCCGGTCAGGAGCCGGCTGATGTCGATCCCGGCGAGCGCGATCGGCAGCAGGCCGACCGGGGAGAGCACGCTGAAGCGCCCGCCCACTGACGGCGGGACGGTGAAGACCCGGTATCCCTCGGACTCGGCCAGTGGGCGCAACGTGCCCGTATGCGGATCCGTCGTCGCCACGATGTGGTCGCGGGCGCTGTCTCCGAGTGCGGTCTCCAGCCAGTCGCGGAAGACCAGGAAGGCCGCCATCGTCTCTGCCGTGCTGCCCGACTTGGAAATGACGTTGACGAGTGTCCGCCCGGGGTCGAGCACCTGCAGCAGCGCGGCTGTCTGGTCGGGATCGACGTTCTCGATGAAGTGGACGCGGAGCCCGTCTCCGGTCTCCTGCAGCTGGCGGTACGGATGCTGCAGCGCGGTGATCACCGCGCGCGCGCCGAGGCTCGAGCCCCCGATGCCCAGCACCACGACATCCGTGAAGTGCCCGCGCGCCTCGCGGGCGAACGCGTTCAGCCCTGCAGCGGCCTGCGCGTTTCCGGGCAGCGCGAGCCAGCCGAGCATGCCGTCTTCATCCCCGGCTGCCGCGAGCAGCTCGCGGACGTACGCCTCGAGCCGGCTGCCCCAGGCAGCGGCCTCGGCCTCCAGGTCTATTCCACCGAACTTGCCCAGACGGGCGGTTGACACGTTCGCAGCATCCAGCCTGATCATCCGGTCAGTGTAGTCGATTCGGGGGACGGCTGTGATTCAGATCTCGTCGGAGTGCCGGCTGGTGCGGAACTCGCTGATGACGAAAGCCTGTACGGGAGGCAGGATCTCGAAGCTGACCCTGTCTCCCTCGGCGAGCCCGAAAGGAAGCGGCGCGTGCACGCCGACCACCACGCGGAAGCCGGCGTCCACGACGACCAGCCGGTCTTCCACGATGCGCTCGACCGAGCCGTGAACGCTGCCGCGGCTGACGCCGGTCATCTCCACGCCGGGAACACCGCCCGGATCGACCGCGAGCTCCTCGGTCATCATGTGCACGATCACGTTGGCGGGACCCACGTGCGGCACGTACGGGCCCGTTCGCTCGAGCGCATGAATGACCGCACCACCCGCCTGAAACTCGATAAGCGGATCGTTCTCGACCCTCGCAAAAAGGTGCACCTCAGCCGCGTCCCGCCGCCAGCGTGCAACGAATCCCTCTACCGACTCCTCGAACATCCTGCCATCTTACCGCCCGGGCATCGGCCGGGCGTGTTAGACTGGGGGACGTGAGTTTGTATACCGTAGTCTGTTCAGATGCAGCACTCCGCCCGGGCGAGCCCGCGCGGAGTTTCTTGTTTTCAGAGGCCGTGAGTCCGTCGGATGGCAGCCGGCTCCCCGGAGGTGACAGGTCATGAGTGCCACCCTTGAACGCCTGGCCTTGATCCAGGCACGTGACCTTGAGCTTGACTCCCTGGTCGAGCAGAAGGGGCACACGCCCCGCGACCTGATAGAAACAGGCGAGCGGCGCATGGCCCTTCAGCAGGAGCTTCAGGCGAAGGAGGCCGAGCATGCGGAGAGAGCGTCCCGGATCCGCAGCGGCGAGCTCGAACTCGGCGGGCTCGGCGAACGCAAGCGAGCAGCCGCCAACTCCTCCCTGCGCGCCGAGACCACCAAGGAGGCCTCCCAGTTCCAGAACCAGGAGCTGATGATCGGAGCACGCCTCCAGGAACTGGAAGAGGACATGATGCCCCTGCTCGAGGAGGCCGAGGCGCTCGAGGCCGAGGTCACGGAGCTCAAGTCGCAGCTGAGCGAGATCGAGCCGGTGCTGGCAAGCCTGAACGAGGCCGAGAACGAGCGGATCGCAGCGCTGGATGAGCAGCTTGCGACGCTGAGCGCCGAACGCAACACGATGGCCGGCGAGGTCGAGTCGAAACTCTTGAAGATATACGAGCAGGTACGGCGCGCGCGCAAGGGTCTGGGACTGGTCGAGGTGGCTGACGGCACGCGCTGCGGCGGCTGCAACGTTCACCTGCAGATCCATGTGCAGCAGAAGCTGCGCAAGAGCAACGAGATCGTGCGTTGCCCGAGTTGCGGCAGGATCCTTTACCTGAAGCCGTAAAGCCGCAGGGCCCGCCCGGTTGCTCGCGTCAGTTCAGATGGGCGATCGGGTCGATCGCGCCGCCGGACTCATGAAGTTCGAAGTGCAGGTGCGGTCCGGTCGAGATGCCGGTTGACCCGACCAGCCCGATGGTCTCTCCCTGCTGTACGTAGTCTCCGACTTCGACCAGCAGCCTGCTGTGGTGCCCGTACCAGGTCTCGGCCCCGCCCTGGTGGCTGATCCGGATGAGGTACCCGTAGCCGCTGCTTGACCAGCCGGAGAAGACGACCGTGCCGCTCCGGGCGGCCACGACGGCAGATCCGGTGGGTGCGGCAACGTCGATCCCGCGGTGGAACCCGGACGTGCCCAGGCCCAGGTTGCGCCGGCCGAAGTACGAAGTGATGCGGCCGTGCAGCGGCCAGATGTAGCGCAGTTCTTCCTCACGCACCCGTGCGAGGCGCTCAAGCGCAGCGGTCGGCTCGACACCCGGAAGGAACAGGAGGGCGCCCGGCTGCAGGTCAGCCAGGGTGCGGATGTTGTTGGCACGTGCAAGGGCAAGCGGGCTGACGCCGTACTCCCTCATCAGGCCCTCCAGGTCGTCGACCTGGCCGAGCGTCACGACAAGTCCCTCGCTGGGAGGAATCAGCAGCTCGACGCCGGTTGGGAGGCGGTCGAGGGAGGAAAGGTCAGGGTTGGCTCCGACCAGTGCGTTGACGGAGATCCCGTACAGCGAGGCGATGTGCGAGAGGCTCTCTCCGGACTGCAGCACGTGAATGAAGAAGTCCTTCGGCGGCTGCGGCGCGGCCTCGACCAGCCCGCCGGTGGCAGCGATGTACGGAACCCTGAGGACATCGCCCGGATGGATCAGGGTGTCATCCAGGCCGTTGAATGCCATCAGTACGTCCGCCTGGATGCGGTAGCTGGCCGCGATGGTACCGATCGTATCCCCCGGCTGAACGCGTCTGAGGGCATAACCGTCCGCGAGTGCGGTTCCGGCCAGCACGACGAGGCAGACACTGATACTGAACTTGGCAAAACGTTTCAAGCGGCAACTCCTGGCCGGATCCCTGGTCTGCCCCGGCAGGCGAAAGATAGACGCCTGCAGGCGAATCCGGCGCAAGCGCACGGTGGCTACTCAGCTGTTTGAACGCGATGACTGTTGCGCGTCCGAAATGAAAATATCACGACCCGGGTGAGAATGTCACCCGGTCTCTCATGGACGGTCGGCCACCGAGTCCCTGATGTAGGCAACCACCTCATCCATGCTTGCCCCGGGCGTGAAGATCCGGCCCACTCCCTGCTCCTGGAGCGTGCGCGCGTCCTCGTCAGGCACGATTCCTCCGCCGAAGAGCAGGATGTCTGCGGCTCCCCGCTCCCTCAGGCCGTGGAGCACCTCATGGAAGTAGCGCATGTGGGCTCCGGACAGGACCGAGAGTCCCACGGCCTGGACGTCCTCCTGGATAGCCGCGTTGACGATCATCGGCGCGGTCTGGCGCAGACCGGAGTAGATGACCTCCATGCCCGCGTCGCGCAGGCCGCGGGCGATTACCTTGGCGCCGCGGTCATGACCGTCCAGGCCAGGCTTGGCGATCAGGATGCGCAGCGGCTGTCCTGAGCCGCTCACAGGAGCACCGGTTCCTCGTAAACGCCGTACACCTCGCGCAGCGCGTCCATCTGCTCACCCAGCGTGCACCAGGCACGCGCCGCCTCCATGAAGGCCGGCATCGTGTTGACGCCGTCCTTCGCGGCCTGCTTCAGGCCGTCGAGAGCAGCGGCGGCGGCAGCCGGATCGCGTTCGGCCCGCACGCGGGAAAGGCGCTCCGCCTGGGTCTGCTCGACGGCGGGATCGATCTCCTGGACCGGCACCTCGGGAAAGTCGCTCGTGAAGCGGTTAACGCCGACGATGACGCGTTCGCCCGCGTCCACCTCCCGCTGGTAAGCGTAGCTGACGTCACCGATCTCACGGGCGAAGAAACCGGCGTCGATGGCCGCCTCCACTCCGCCCAGGGCGTCGATGCGTTCGAAGTACCCGAGGCACTGCCGCTCCATCTCGTTGGTCAGGCTCTCAACGAACCACGAACCAGCGAGCGGGTCGGCGGTCGAGGCGACCCCGGTCTCGTACGCGATGACCTGCTGGGTGCGCAACGCCAGCATCGCCGACTCCTCGGTCGGGAGGGCGAGGGCCTCGTCGTAGGCGTCGGTATGGAGGCTGTTGGTGCCGGCCAGCACTCCGCCGAGCGCCTGGATCGCTACACGCGCGACGTTGAGGAGCGGCTGCTGCGCGGTGAGTGAGACGCCCGCGGTCTGCACGTGCGTGCGCATCATCCACGAGCGGGGGTCCTTCGCGCCGAACACGTCGCGCATCTGCCGGGCCCAGATGCGCCGGGCCGCCCGCAGCTTCGCGATCTCCTCGAAGAAGTCGTTGTGCGCGTTGAAGAAGAAGCTGATCCTGGGCGCGAACTCGTCGATGTCCAGGCCGCGCTCCAGCGCCCTGCGCACGTAGTGGATGCCGTCGGCCAGTGTGAAAGCCAGCTCCTGTACGGCGTTGCTGCCGGCCTCGCGGATGTGGTAGCCCGACACCGAGACGAAGTTCCACCTGGGCACGTTCCGGGGTCCCCACTCGAACGTGTCGATCACGAGGTCGACCGAGGGCCGCGGCGGGAAGATGTACTCCTTCTGCGCGATGAACTCCTTGAGGATGTCGTTCTGGATCGTGCCTCCGAGCCGCTCGAGCCGCGCGCCGCGCTTCTCGGCCATCACGAGGTACATGGCCCAGATGGCGTTGGCGGGGCTGTTGATGGTCATGGAGGTGGTGACCGTCTCGGGGTCGATGCCCCCGAAGAGGACCTCCATGTCGGCCAGGCTGGAGATGGCGACGCCGCAGCGGCCGACCTCGCCCAGCGACAGCGGGTGGTCGGAGTCGTAACCCATCAGCGTGGGAAGGTCGAACGCCGTCGAGAGGCCGGTCTGCCCGGCCTCGAGCAGCCGGCGGAAGCGGGTGTTCGTCTGCTCGGCGGTGCCAAGCCCGGCGAACATCCGCATGGTCCACAGCTTGGAGCGGTACATGCTCGCGTGCACGCCACGCGTGAACGGGTACTGTCCCGGCATGCCCAGCTGCGCGGCCGCGTCGAAGCCTTCCAGGTCATCGGCAGTGTAGACCGGGTCGACCGGGATGTCAGACAGCGTCCTGAACGGGTAATCCCGCTCGGGCATCCGTGCCTTTGCCGCCCTGTAATCCTCTGCCAGCCAGCGCTGCTTGCTATTCATGGCGCGATTATAGCGCGGCTCCCCCGCTTCCAAAGTCCGCCGTTACCGGCGCCGGCACCCACGCGTGTTAGAAATTGCCTCATGAGGCACGCTTTGGTTCCCACCACATTCCTGTCGGTCGAAGGAGACGACCGGGTTGACTTCGTCAGTGGCCTGGTGAGCGGCAACGTGCGCGACCTGGCTGCGGGCGACTCCGTTCGGTCGCTGATGCTGAACCACAGGGGCCACGCCCTGGCGGAGCTGACGGCGTGGCGGCTTGGTGATTCGCTGCTGCTGGCCGTGCACGACGGCCAGGGTGAGCTGGTGCGCACGGAGTTCGAGGGCCGCATCATCTTCGACCAGGTAGAGATCGGGGACGTCACGCACTCACACTCGCTGCTCGCCGTGCTCGACTGGCACGCAGGCACTGAGCTGCCCGGGGGCGTACTGGCCACGGCGCGGGCGCGCCGTTCGCATTCCCCCGCGATCGACCTCGTCGCCAGCGGCGACGGTGTCGATCAGGCCGCCGCGCTCGAGGCGCTGGGGTCGGTCCCGGTCGGCCTGGACGAGCTTGAGCTGGAGCGGATCCGCGCCGGCATCCCCTCGGCCGTCCGTGACGCCGGGGCCGGCGTCCTGCCCCAGGAAGCGGGACTGGAGCCGCTCGTTTCCTACCGCAAGGGCTGCTACCTGGGCCAGGAGATCATGGCGCGCATCGAGGCACGCGGGAACATGCGCCGACAGCTGCAGGGCGTGGCGCTCTCCGCGGAGCCGGCCGAAGGCGAGCGGGACATCCTGCTGGATGGCAGGCGGGTAGGCAGGCTGGGCAGTGTCACGCTGGACCCGGAGCTGGGCTGGCTCGGTCTCGCCGTGCTGCGCAACGACCTGGAGGAAGGCGCCAGCCTCTGCGTGGGCGGCGTGAGGGCCGTCAGTCGAGCTCTATCAGAGTGAAGTCGTAGGCGTTGATGACGCGGACGCCCTCGGGTGTCACGTACTCGCGTGGCGAGTTGGCTCCCATCAGGTGGACGTGGCCGTGCACGTGCAGGCGGGGCCGCCATCGGCGCGCGAAAGCTTCGAAGGCGGGTATGCCGCGGTGAGGCCAGTCGTCTGCGGCGTGGGGGCCGGTCGGTGGGGCATGCGTCAGCAGTACGTCCAGCGACCGGCCCCGCGTGTGCCGGTTCAGCAGCATGCGCGGCGCCAGCCTGGCGGTCATCTGTGCGAACTGGAACTCGGTGTACTGGTGCAGGCCGGGCCGGTAGCGGGCGCTGCCCTCGAAGCCGGCAATCAGCAGTCCGCCGACCTCGACCACCCGCAGGTGCGCGTCCAGGCACCCGCCGGGGCGCCGCATGCGGTCCCCGTCCGACCCGGCCGCTTCGTCGCGCAGGTAGCCGCCGTGGTTGCCCATCACGTAAACCGGCGGCACGCTCAGCTTGTCCGCGACGAACTCCAGCAGGTAACCGGGCAGGTCTCCCGCCGCAAGGACCAGGTCGATGGGCGGGAGGTTGCCGGGAAAGTTCTCGCTGTATATGACAGGTGAGACCGCGTCGGCTATGGCCAGGATGCGCACGCCGCGGGGCAGCTCAGGACTGGCTGTTTTCGGCCTGCCATTCAAGGCCGGACCAGATCAGGTCCATGATGTCACCATCCAGCACGTCATCGGGATCGTGACGCGTGGCGGCGGTGCGGTGATCCTTGACGTACTGCTTGTCCAGCACGTAGCTGCGGATCTGCGAGCCCCACTCGATCGCCTTCTGGTCGCCCCTGGCCTTCAGCTGTTCGTCAAGCCTGGCGCGCTCCTCGCGCTCCCAGAGGCGGCTGCGCAGAACGGTCATCGCCTTCTCGCGGTTCTTGATCTGCGACTTGCCGTCCTGGCAGGTGACGATGATCTCGTCGGGAGTCCCGCCGCGCCATACGAGCCTCACGGCGGAGTCCGTGGTGTTGACCGACTGCCCGCCCGGGCCTGAGGAACGGTAGACGTCCACGCGGAGGTCGGCGTCGGCGATCTCGATGTGGATGTCGTCATCGATCTCGGGCATCACCTCGACCGAAGCGAAACTGGTGTGGCGGCGGCTCTGCGAGTCGAACGGGCTGACGCGAACCAGCCGGTGCACGCCGCCTTCGGCACTCAGGTAACCGAACGCGCGTTCGCCCCGCACGATCATCTGGGCGTAGTCGATCGCCTGCGGAGCAGCTTCGTTGCTCTCCAGGTCGACGAGTTCGACCTTGTAGCCGTTGCGCTCGGCGAAGCGCCGGTACATGCGGAAAAGCATTCCCGCCCAGTCGGACGACTCGGTGCCGCCGGCGCCGGGCTTGATGGTGACGATCGCGGCACGGTCGACGTGATCGCCGCCCAGCAGCGTCTCGCGGTAGAGCTCGTCCAGCGAGCTCTCGATACGGACGACCTCCTCCCGGAGCTCCTCGCGTTCACCGGCGTCGGCGATCTCGTAGAGCTCACCCAGCCCTTCCAGGTCGTCCTTGAGGGTGGTGTAGCCGTCCACGATGCGCCGCAGCCGGGCGGACTCCTGACTTACCTTGCGGGCGTTGTCAGCGTCGCTCCAGAGCGAGGGATCGTTCAGTACGGGTTCGAGTTCGGCCAGTCGCGAGCTTTTGCCAGCGATGTCAAAGATACCCCCGGAGGGTATCGAGGCGTTGCTTCATTGATGGCAGATCCAGACTACTCATAACGTGGTAGCATACCATTTCAAAGCTGCGGCAGGCCGTTCACGCGTAACGGCGCACCGCGCTCAGGCCGGAGGCCCCTGACTTGTGGTTCCTTGACACATTTCGACTTTCTGACCTGTTCGACATCCTCATAATCGCGTTCTTTCTTTACCAGGCGTACGGCCTGCTGATCAACTCGCGGGCCTGGAACGTCGTACGGGGACTCGCGCTGCTGCTGGGCCTGTGGTTCGTTGCCACGCAGCTGAACCTGCACGCTACGCAGTGGCTGTTCGACCACATCGCGCCCGTCGGCTTCATCGCGCTGGTCATAGTGTTCCAGCCTGAGCTGCGTGCCGCGCTTGAACGCGTCGGCCGCGGGCGGATGGTGCGCGCCACTGCGGAGGATCCTGCCCAGGAGATCATGAACGCGGTGCGCGACCTGGCCACCCAGCGGCGCGGAGCCCTGATCGCGATCCAGCGTCGCACGCCGCTGGCGGAGTACGGAGTTTCCGGAACAGAGCTGAACGCCCCGGTGAGCGGGGCCCTGCTGCAGACCATCTTCGCTTCCCTCGGCCCGCTGCACGACGGTGCCGTCCTCATCAGGCACGACCTGATCACGCATGCCGGGGCGATCCTGCCCCTGAGCGACATCCAGGACGGCTGGAGCATCAAGTACGGCACCAGGCACCGCGCCGCCCTCGGCCTCGCGGAACTCACCGATGCGCTCGTTCTTGTCGTCAGCGAGGAACGCGGCACCGTCGGCGTCGCGCGCGACGGTGAGCTCAAGGGCGACGTCGCGCCGAGCGACGTGCAGGCAGCGCTGAAGGAGGCGTACCGGAAGTGAGCAGCACCGACTTCGTGACGCGCCTGCGCGCGATCCTCGTGACCAACTGGCCACAGAAGCTGGGCTCACTTCTGATAGCCGCCGTGATCTGGTGGTTCGTCGCGGTCAACGAGTCTCCCCAGACGCTGGTCAGCATCACCGTGCCGATCGAGGTGGAAGGGCTGCGTGACGACAGTGTCGCGACGGGCCTGCCGTCCAGCGTAGTCGTCAGCGTTCAGGGCCCGAGCATGCTGATCGACCGGGTGCAGCGGGACAGCGTCGTGGCGATCCTCGACCTGGCCGGGCTGAGCGGGGAGTTCGAGCAGCGCATCACCGTACTGATCCCCCAGGGCGTCGAGCTGCTCGGCGTGTCGCCTGCAGACGTGATCGGCTCGATCGAGCCGCTGGCGAGCCGGGAGGTCGCTGCGCTCGCCGTGCTGCACATTGAGGCTCAGCAGGACGTGGTCCTCAGCACCGCGATCGAACCCGAGTCCGCCACCGTGAGCGGCCTCGCCAGCACCGTCTCCCAGGTGGCGTCCGTCATCGTGCCCGTGACCTCCCGCGAGGACGGGAGTTTCGTTCGCGCCTGGGCCGCTGACGCCGACGGCCTTCCGGTTCAGGGAGTGGCGGTCTCCCCCGACTCGTTCCGCGTCACGGTCACACCCGTCCCCGTGCTCGCCAGCAGGACCGTGCCTGTCGTGCTGCTGCCGCCGGTCGCGCCCGGGTTCTCGGTAACAGCCAGGCTCGACGTCCCCGAGGTGACGCTGGTCGGGCCGCCGTCATCCCTGGACACCATAGACAGCGTCGTGGCCGACGTGAACATGGACAGCCTCACGCTCGAGACCGGGGTCCATGTGGCCCCCGTTACGCTGACCCTGCCTGAGGACACCGTCGCGGTAAGGCCCTTGAGCGCGACCATCAGGCTCACCCAGGCCGGGATCGTGGAATGAGCAGACTGCGCGTCGCCTTCTTCGGCTCGCCGGACTTCGCCGTGCCCGTGCTCGATGCCCTGCACGCGGAGTTCGACGTGGTCCTGGTCACGACTCAGCCGGACCGGCCCGCGGGGCGCGGCATGCGCGTCAGCTCGCCCGCCGCCGCACGCAGGGCACAAGAGCTGGGGCTGAGCGTTGCCCAACCCGGCCGGCTGCGCAGGGATGAAGGCTTCAGCGCGCTGCTGCGCGAGATCCGCCCGGACGTCGCCGTCACAGCAGCCTACGGCCAGATCCTGCCGCAGGGACTGCTCGATATCCCCGAGCATGGCTTCCTGAACGTGCACGCCAGCCTTCTACCGCACCTGCGTGGGGCCGCGCCGATCCAGTGGGCCCTCATCCAGGGCGACACCGAAACCGGAATCACGATCATGCAGACGGAAGCGGGACTGGATACGGGGCCCGTGCGTCACCAGGTACGCACGCAGATCGGCGCGCACGAGACCGCCCCCGAGCTATTCGCCCGCCTCTCCGTCCTTGGCGCAACCGCCATCACCGAGGCCCTGCGGCTGCTCGGGGCCGGCAGGCTGCCCAGCGTGCCCCAGGACGATTCCAGGGCGACACACGCGCCCATGCTGAAGCGGGAGGACGGTCTGCTTGACTTCACGGGGCCCGCGCCGGCGTCATACAACCGGTTCCGGGGCGTGTTTGCGTGGCCTGGAACCTTCTTCCGGCACCTGGGCAGTGATATAAAGGTCCATGCGCTGAGCCCGCGGATCGAGGATGGGCCCGCGCCGGGCACGGTGCTGTCGGTCGATTCCGAGGGCGTGAGTGTCGCGGCGGCCCGGGGTTCGCTGCTGCTGCAGCAGGTTCAGGCGCCCGGGAAACGCCGCATGCACGCCCGCGACTGGGCCAACGGGGCCGTCATACGGCCCGGCGACATGCTTTCATGAGTTTGAGACCGCCCAGGGCGGTACTTCGGAGGTTGCAGTGCGGACGGTAGCGATAGTCGGCAGGCCGAACGTCGGAAAGTCGAGCCTGTTCAACCGCCTGGTCGGGCGCCGCGAGGCGATCGTGGCGGACGAGGCAGGCGTCACGCGTGATGTGAAGTCAGCCCGGATGGTGATGGAGGGAGCGCCGCCGTTCCTGCTCCTGGACACGGGCGGGCTCTGGTCAGGTGATGAATGGGAGTCGTCCATTCACCTGAAGGTCGAGGAGGCGCTGCGCACGGCCGACCTCGTGCTCTTCTGCGTCGACGGACGCGAGGGCGCAACCGACGCCGACCGTGAGGTCGCCGGCTGGCTGAGGCGCCTGGGCCGCGAGACGATGCTGGTTGCCACCAAGATCGATGACGAGCGGCACCTCGAGACGCCCGAGTTCTACGAGCTGTACTCGCTGGGCTTCGGCGAACCGTTCGCGACGGCCGCCGAGCACGGCGTGGGCACGCGCGAACTGCTCGACCATATCGCCTCGGACCTGCCCGAGCCCGCTTCGGCCGCGGAAGAGGAAACCGTCGCTGTCGCCATCATCGGGCGCCCCAACGTGGGCAAGTCCAGCCTCCTGAACGCGCTCGTCGGCGAAAGCCGCGTCATCGTCGCGGACGTGCCCGGCACAACCCGCGATTCGATCGACGTGGAGTTCACGTTCGCCGGCAGGGCGTTCACCCTGATCGACACTGCGGGCATCAGGCGCAAGCCGGACGCCCATCTCGAGTACTTCTCGAAGCTCAGGTCGGAACAGGCGCTGCTGCGCTCAGACGTCTCGATACTGGTCGTGGATCCCTTCGAGTTCGGCGACCACGAGCTCCGGCTTGCCAACCTTGCGCTCGAGGCAGGCAAGCCGATCGTGCTGGCCATCAACAAGTGGGACCTGGTGGACGAGGAACAGCGCATGGTGTTCCTCGCCGAGCTCGACCAGGAGCTTGCACACATCGACTTCGCGCCGCGGATCTTCACATCGGCCGTCGAGCATGAGGGCCTGGTCGAGCTGCTCGCCACTGTCGTGCGCGTATACGACACCGCCCGCAAGCGGGTACCTACCGGCCAGCTGAACAGCTGGCTCGAAGTGTGGACCCAGCGGGTGCAGCCTCCGAACTTCAAAGGCAAGCCGCTCCGGCTCTTCTACGTCACCCAGGCCGACATCGCACCGCCCGTGTTCATGTTCAGCGTGAACTCCGAGGCGTTCGTGACGCGACCGTACGAGCAGTACCTGAGGAACAGGATCCGGGAGGACCTGGCGATGGCCGAGGTGCCCTTCCGGATGATCTTCAAGTCACGCACCGGTGGAAAGCGCGTCAGGCTCTAGCCTGACGCGTCACCAGCAGGCTGACCTTGAGGTTGCCGCGTTTGGTCTCGCCGTCGACGCTGCTGATCTCGAACTCCCCGAGCTCCCTTGCGGTGACCCGGTCGCCCGCCGCGGCGGTCGCGGACTTGCCGGCGACCTTGCCGTTGACGCTTACGCTGCCGCTGGCGATCCCTTTGGCGAACCAGGCGCGCGAGACCCTGAAGGCCCGCGCGCCGAGCACGTCAACCCGAAGGGACGGGACGATCGCATTCACGGTTGCTTCGATACTGTCTGCTTCGTTCATCACAGCTCCCCGGACACAGAGCATAGCAGCCTGGAGTGGGTAAAATGCCTGTCATGACGCGAATCTCCGTCCTTGGCAGCACCGGCTCGATCGGAACGCAGACCCTGCAGGTCGCGCGGCTCCGGGGCTACCGCGTAGCAGGACTCGCAGCCAGGGGCAACGCGGCGCTGCTGATCAGGCAGATGCAGGAGTTCGAGCCCGAGCTCGTCTCCTGCTCACCCATGATCGAAGACGAGGTCAGGGCCGCCGCCCCGGCGGGAACCACCGTCACGGCCGGCGATGGCGCGGCGGACGGGGTGGCCCGTCTCGCTTCAGATGCCGTGGTGGCCGCGATCCCGGGCATCGCCGGGTTGGGTCCGCTGCGCAGTGCGCTGCTGGCGGGCCGCCGCGTGGCCCTGGCCGGCAAGGAAGCCATGGTGATCGCCGCTCCCCTGATCCGCGCGCTCTGCCGGGCGCACGGCGGGAGCATCATCCCGGTCGACTCGGAGCACTCGGCCGTGTTCCAGTGCCTGGTGGGCGAAGACCCCGCCACTGTCGAATCCATAATCCTCACCGCCTCGGGCGGTCCCTTCCTGCACTCACCCGCGCGGCTCGACGGCGTGACGCCCGAGCAGGCGCTGGCACACCCCAACTTCAGCATGGGCGCGAAGGTAAGCATCGATTCCGCCACAATGTTCAACAAGGGTCTGGAGGTGCTCGAGGCCGAGGGACTGTTCGACATACCCCTCGCGGCGATCGAGGTACTGGTCCACCCGCAGCAGCTCGTGCACGGAGCCGTCCGGTTCCGCGACGGCTCGATCAAGGCGCAGGTTGGTCCGCACGACATGCGCCTTCCGATCCAGTACGGCATCGAGTACCCCGCGCGCCCGACCATGGAGATGACTCCCCTGCCCCTGAGGGGCACCTGGGAGTTCCTCGCACCCGACCTGGACCGGTTCCCCGCGCTGGCGCTCGCCTACGAGGCCGGCAGGCGGGGTGGCTACGCCCGCGTTTACCTGAACGCAGCTGACGAGATCGCGGTACCCGCGTTTCTGGCCGGCCGGATCCCGTTCACCGCCATCGCCCGCGTGCTCGAAGAAGTCCTCGACGCCGCGCCTGCAGGCCAGCCCGACTGGCAGGAGCTCGCCCAGGCGGACGAGGCGGCCCGCCGCCTCGCCTCCGAATCCGCTGACGCCATGGCGCGCGTCGCCTGAGGACACAAGGAACCATGACCGGACCACACTTATGATTACAGCACTCGCCATGATCCTCATCCTGCTCGTCTCCGTCACGGTGCACGAGCTTGCGCACTATGCGAACGCCCGCAGCGTCGGCGTACCGGTGCGCGCCTTCAGCGTCGGCTTCGGGCCGATCCTCTGGCGCCGTATGTGGCGCGGCACCGAATGGCGGCTCTCTGCCGTCCCGCTCGGCGGTTACGTCGACCTCCCCGGACTGGGCCCGAAGGTGGCCGAGGACGGCACGCTGCTGCCCGCTGACGAGGGCATGGCGCTGGCGACCCTGCCGCAGAAGCTGTGGGTGCTCGTCGGAGGCGTGATCGCGAACTTCATCCTTGGCACGCTCCTGGTCACCGCCGTGATCATGCTCGAGCCCGGCTACCGGAGCGTCACCAGCGGGCTCGATGTTCCGGTCGCGACCGTCATCGGCAGCGTATCCGGCGGCTCGCATGCCGAGCGGCTCGGACTTGAGGACGGCGATACCGTCGTGAGCATCAACGGCGTGAGCGGCCTGACTCCCGAGGCGGTCGTCCGGATCGTGCGCGGTGAGTCCGAGCTTGTGGAGCCTGCAGGCAGCCTGGACATCGTCATCGAGCGCGCAGGGACCGAACTGGAGCGCACGATCGAATGGCCTCCGGCCGAGGGCGAGGCCCTGCTCGGCATCACCCTCGGAGCGATGCCGCTCGGGGACCTCGCGGTTCCCCTCGGCACCGCCCTGAGCGAATCCCTGAGCTTCAGCATCCGGGCGGTGCCCGAGATGGTGCTCGGTTACGTCACCGGTTTCGGCCAGCTGCTTATCGGGCGCCCCAGCAGCGACATCGGGGGGCCGATAGCGATCGTCGGAGCGGTCGGGCAGGCAGCCCAGATCGGGATCGCACCGCTGCTGATGCTGGCCGCCCTGATCAACCTGTCGCTGGCCGTGTTCAACCTGCTGCCCATCCCGGGGCTTGACGGCGGACGCATGCTGCTGGCAGTCATCACTTCTGTACGCGGCAGGCCGTTCAAACCCGGACAGGAGGAGTCCATTCATTTCTTCGGGATAATGTTCGTGCTTCTTCTCGTCGTACTGGTTACATTCGGTGATATCGGGCGTCTGTTCGGAGGCTGAGCGGCTTGGCAGATGGAACCATGAATTCCGGTGAGTGCGGGATACTGATCCCCGCCTACAACGAGGCCGAAACAGTATCGGCGGTCGTGCGCGTCGCGATCGCCTCCCGCCTCGGTCCTGTCCTGGTCGTGGATGACGGGTCGATAGACTTCACGTCGGCCGTCGCGGCCGACGCGGGCGCGCGCGTGCTGCGGCTCGATCCCAACGTAGGCAAGGGCGGTGCGGTCGCTGCGGGCGCCCGCGAGCTCGACTCGCGCGTCGTCATGCTGCTCGACGCTGACCTGATCGGCCTGACCCCGGCTCACCTGCACGACCTGGCCCAACCGGTGCTTCAGGGCGCGGCAGACATGACGCGTGGGGTGTTCGAGGGCGGCCGCTGGAGCACTACTGCCGCACAGAAGATGCTGCCACAGCTGAACGGCCAGCGCGCCGTCCGGCGGGAGCTGCTGCTGGACCTGGAGGAGCTGTCCGAGAGCCGCTACGGCATCGAGGTGGTAATCACCGAGGCCGCCCGTGCCGGCAACTGGCGCAC
Organism: uncultured bacterium; assembly: GCA_964495325.1. GTDB lineage: Bacteria > Deinococcota > Deinococci > Deinococcales > Trueperaceae > CAZBVI01. The sequence continues at coordinate 30,153 of CAZBVI010000003.1, read as the reverse complement.
GGTCGACGTCGGGATGGAAGGCGTCTCTCAGATGATGAAGGAGGAGAAGCGCGGGTTCTGGCACGGCGTCACGGCCCGCGTCAGGATGTACGGCGATATCGTCAGGGCGCTCTTCGGCGTCCGGCGGGACTAACGGAAGAACCCAAGCCTGTAGCTGGTGATCACCACGAGTTCACGCAAGGCGTAGCTGAGCCGCGGACCACCGGCCCGAACCGTGGCAACGCTCGCCTCGAGGTGGAAGTGCCTGGCGAGCCAGCTGCTGCGGTAGGCGTGCAGGTCATCGGTCACCAGCAGCAGGTTGCCGGTGACCAGCGGGAGGCTGTTCTGCAGGTTCTGAAAGCTGTTGACAGCATGCTCCTCGCTGGACAGCGCCCCGGTCGGGATGCCAAGCCCGGCGAGGTAAGCGACGCCTGTCTCGCCTTCGCTGTAACGGTCGCCCTCGCGACGCCCCCCGGAGACCACGATCCTTGCGGCGCAATCCGCCTCATACAGGCTGAAGGCGCCGTCCAGGCGGCGCCTGAAGGCGGGCGAAGGCTCGCCGTCATACTGGGCCGCCCCCATCACAAGGATGGTGCCGTCCGGCTCGCAGCCGGGCTCCCCTGAGCCGAACGTGTAGATGCCGACCAGGTCAGTAAGCAGTACCGCGATGAGGAGGAGCGGGATGACGCCGAGCAGCCGCATCACTTCAGTCGCGACTCGATGGCCCGGGCGTGGGCCTCAAGCCCTTCCTCCCGCGCCAGGCGCGCAGCCGCGGGCCCGATCCCGGCGACCAGGCTCGCGGTAGCATCGATGACCGGAACTACCCGCTGGAAGTCGCGCAGGTTCGTGAAGCTGGCGAAGCGCGCACTGGTGCCGGTCGGCATCACATGACTCGGCCCTGCGGCGTAGTCGCCCAGCGCCTCCATGCTCCAGTGTCCCTTGAAGATGCCACCGGCGTTCTCGACGAGCGGCAAGAGCGCATCGGGATCCTCAACCAGGAGGCAGAGGTGCTCCGGTGCGAAGGCGTTGGCCACCGTCATCGCGTCTGACAGGCTGTCGACCAGCATCAGGGCGCCGCGCTCACGGAGTGATCCGAGCGCGGTTTCCGCAGTGGGCAGGTCGGCTGCCTGCCGCTCGATCCCGGAGGCGACGCTTTCAATGAGCGCGGCATCGTCAGTGACCAGGACGGGCACCGAGGAGTCGTGTTCCGCCTGGGCAAGCAGGTCGCTCATCACGTGACCTGGCTCGGCAGTGTGGTCAGCCACAACCAGTGTCTCGGTCGGTCCGGGCAGGGAGGAGATGCCCGTGTGACCGTACACCTGCCTCATCGCCTCGACCACGAACCGGCTGCCAGGCCCGACGATCTTGTCCACCCTGCGGACCGTTTCCGTTCCGAAAGCCAGGGCCGCCACCGCCTGGGCCCCGCCGACGGCGTAAACCCGGCTGATTCCCAGTTCGAAGGCAGTGGCGAGGATGATGCCTGCAGGCAGCCCGTCCGGCCCGGGCGGGCTCGCTACGCTGATGCTGCGCACCCCGGCGACCTGGGCGGGAACCGCGGTCATGATCAGGCTGCTGAAGAGCGGGGCCTGTCCCCCGGGCACGTAACAGCCGACGGTCGCCACCGGTCGCACCAGCATGCCGAAGCTGGCGTCGCCCTCGGCATAGGTGAAGCCCGCTTCCTGCTGGTGCGAGTAGTAGTCCCTCACGCGACTGATGCTGGTACGGATGGCCTGCATGATGCCCGGGTCGACGCGTGCATGCGCCTCGCGCAGCTCCCCGGCAGGCACCAGGAGCCGCCCGGGCCTCACGCCGTCGTGCTTCTCGCCCAGGTCCAGGAGCTCCAGGTCTCCCCGTGCCCTCACGTCAGTGATGATCCGGGCCACGACAGCCGTGAGCTGCGGGTCACCAAGCGGCGTCGGCCTGCTGGCCACCCATCGCAGAGCCTCGGAAAGTCCGTTCAGTACACGCATGCTGTCAAGGTAGCACGTCGCTGCCGCCCTGTCCGAAGCCGCGTTCGCGGGCCCAGACAACCGCTTCGGCCCGCGAGTGCACGCCGAGTTTCTCGTACAGTCTGGCGACGTAGTTGCGGACAGTCGAGTAGGAGATCCCGAGCTCGCTGGCGATCTGGTCGTTGCGCGCGCCCATGGCGAGGCGCTCGAGAACGTCGGTCTCCCGGTCGGTAAGCTCGATCCCGGGACGGAGCGGGACGTTCTCCGCATCCACCTGGTTCATCTTGTCGAGCACAGACTGGGCGAACCAGGTCGCGTCCTGGATGACCGCCCGGATCGCCTCCTTCAGCCGGTACTCGATCTGCCGCCGCCCGGTCACGTTGTGGGCTATGCCGCAGATGCCATCGGGTTCGCCGTTCTCGGCCTGCAGCCACGCACCGTTCAGCTCGTACGGGATGTAGACGCCGTCCTTGTTGCGGAGCCTGAGTTCGGTCGTGGCGGAGCCTTCCTCGCGCACCGAACTCACCCAGGCCTGAAGGTCGGGCTGGTCCTCCTCATGGAAGAGCCCTGCCAGCGACAGGTTCTCCAGGCGCTCGTCGGTCTGTCCGGACACGGACCTGAGCTCCCGGTTCCACCGCACGAGGCGCAGGTCGGGATCGGTGACGTAGAAGACGTCCTTCATCGTGTTGACGGCGACCTCGAGCAGGCGGCTCTGGCTGAGCACCTCCCGGGTGCGTTCGGCGACCCGCTGCTCAAGGTTCTCGTTCAGTTCGCGGAGCGAAGCCTCCGCCTGCTTGCGGGCGCGCCTGTCGGCAGCTTCCTCGAGTGCGCGGCTGACGGCGGGCACCAGCCGGCCCAGCCGGCTCTTGTTGACGTAGTCGATCGCACCCGACTGGAGGAGGCGGACGGCGGCGTCCTCGCCGATCGCGCCGGAGACGATGATGCAGGGGGTGTCTTGCCCGGTCATGTTGATGATGTCGAGCACTTCGGCCGAGCTGAAGCCGGGCAGCGCGTGGTCGGTAAGGACGATGTCCCATCTTTCTGCCTGCAGCTGCTCCCGGACCTCGGCCAGTGTCTGCACCCGGGCGGTACTCACGGCGAAGCCGCCTCTCCGCAGTTCAAGCTGGTTCAGGCGGGAGTCATCATCCGAATCCTCGACCATGAGTACGGCGAGGGGGATGCGGTCGTTCAGCTGTTCGTGGTCCACGGCACCTGGTTGAGGAGCAGCCAGTACCCTCCAAGCTGCCTCACGGCTTCCGTGAACTCGGTGAACGCAACCGGCTTCTGGACGTACGAGTTCGCGCCGCTCGAGTAGCTTTCGACAACGTCACGGTCCTGCCTGGATGTTGTCAGCATCACGATCGGCAGGATGCGGGTGCGTTCGGAAGCCCTCAGTCGCTTCAGGACTTCCAGTCCGGACAGCTTCGGCAGGTTTATGTCGAGCAGCACGAGCTGCGGGAGGTGATCCGGATTCCGCCCGGCGTGAGCGCCCGTGGCGGAAAGGAAGTCAAGTGCCTCGGCGCCATCCTTGACCACGACGACCTCGTTGGCCAGGTTGTTGAGCCTGAGTGCACGCAGCGTCAGGTCGATATCATCCTGATTGTCTTCGACGAGCAGGATGTACGTCGTGTCTCGGGTCAAGTCCTGCTCCTGAGACCGGTCAACCCGGCGCGGCCTGATGGTGCGGTTTGTTCATCAGCCATGAACACGAGTATACAGCCAACTGTGCCCGTGCGCACACAAAGCGAGACTGTGGGGCCGGATCCTACCGGCCCCACAGTCTGTATACGGACGCGAGGTCCGCGCGGCCCGAGTCCGGGACTCAGGCCGTGTGTGCTGCCCGTGCGACCTCGACCAGTTTGCCGAAGCCTTCGGGCTCGCGCACGGCCAGGTCCGCCAGGACCTTGCGGTCCATCTCGACGCCGGCCTGGCGAAGGCCGTGCATGAAGGCGGAGTAGCTCACGCCGTGCAGGCGCGCAGCCGCGTTGATCCGGCTGATCCAGAGTCGACGGAAAACGGTCTTCTTGTCGCGGCGGTCGCGATAAGAGTAATCAGCCGCGTTGAGAAGGGTCTGGGTGGCGTTGCGGACGTTCTTGCGGCGTCCGGAGAAGCCCTTCGCCCTCTTCAGGATCTTCTTGTGGCGTGCGCGACGGACGGTACCGGTCTTGGCTCTTGGCATTTGTCAGGCCCCCTTAACCGTACGGCAGCATCTTGATGATGCGCTTGGCTTCGGGAGTGGCGATGACGAGCGCGTTGCGGCCCTGGCGGATCCGCTTGCCCGACTTCTTGTAGTTCAGGTGACGCTTGCCGGACTTCATGGCCACGACCTTGCCTCGCCCTGTGATCTTGACACGGGCTTTGGCGCCCTTATGGGTCTTCAGTTTTGGCATTTCCGTATTCTCTCCTCAGCTTCCCGGGCGGGAAGCTCCAGTGGGTATTTTACCCGGCGATGAAGCCGCGAAGCCTTGGGTGAATCATTCGGCGGCAGGGCGCAGGGTCATGTTCATGTCCATCCCCGCGATGCTGGGTGGAGCGTCAACGATGGCCGAACCGGCCACCTCCCTGGCTACCCGGTCAAGGATCTGCTGCCCGAGCTCAGGATGCGAACGTTCGCGGCCCCTGAACATGATCACGACGCGCACCTTGTGACCGTCGCCCAGGAAGCGGCGGATGTGGTTCACCTTCGTCGTGAAATCGTGCTGGTCGATCTTGACGCGGAACTTGATGGACTTCATCTCCTGCTGCCGGGACCGCTTGCGCGCGTCCTTCTCCTGCTGCTGGAGTTCGTAGCGGTACTTGCCGTAGTCCATCATCTTTGCGACGGGCGGCTGCGCCGCCTCTCCTACCAGAACCAGGTCCATGTCGACCTCACGTGCCCGACGGACAGCCTCTCGGGTATCAACGATCCCCTGCTGCTGGCCATCCTCGGCGATCAGCCTGACTTGCCTGACCCTGATCTGATCATTCACCTTCAAGTCCTTCGCTATGGACTTCACCTCCAAAGTACTTGCGTGGGTCTGCCCCGCGCAGCGAACAATTCTAGCACACGTTCCCGGCCTGGCGCGCGCAGCACCCGACAGCCCATCGAACCGGACAATAATCCCGCCTGCAGGCCGCGACATCCCGCCAGCGGCACAGCGGACCTTGATACGGCGACTCCGCGCCCGTAAGCATGCCCTGTGAATATGCACTGAGCATGCATCTGCTATGACGCATTTACACTTGTGTTACCGTTCGATAACCCGGTTTTCTGACCCTGTTCAACAGAGGTCGAAATGCCCCGGATCCCCCGGCAAAGCGCCGAATCCGGTCGTGGCAGCGTTCAGGCACCGGCCCGCCTATCAGGCAGTGGACTCCACACCGGAATCCGCCGGTGACGAGTGTCCCAAACCTGCCGCTCCAACCTCACCAGAAGGAGATCAAATGACTCACAAGCGTTTTTCCCTGCGCATCATGGCCCTGCTGCTTGGCGCGCTGCTGCTGCTTCCGTCGGCATTCGCGAACCTTGAAGACATACAGGAGAGGGGTTACGCGATCGTGGTCATGTCCGGCGAGTACCCGCCCTTCTCGATGCCCGATGAGGCCGGCAACATGATCGGCATGGACGCGGACGTGGCGACCGAAATCGCCGCACGCCTCGGAGTTGAAGCCAGACTGCAGCAGGCCGAGTTCTCAACGATCGTCGGCGGCATCCAGTCCGGCGCGTACGACTTCTCGGTCGCGTCGCACGCGGCCACCGAGGAGCGCATGAGGGCAGTTGCCTTCTCCGACACGCCCTATTACTACAGCGGCGGCCAGATGTTCATTCACGAGGACCTGGACTACGCGAACCTCGACGAGATGGCAGCGGACAACGCCGCGATCGCCGTCGACCTGGGCGGCACCAACCAGCATTACCTCGAGGACATCGGCTATCCGAACGTCGACACGTACTCGGGCATCCAGGACTCGCTGCTCGCGGTCGGTTCCGGACGCGCAGCCGGCGTGTTCACCAGCCCGATCGTCGGCTTCATCGCGATGGACGAGGGACAGCCGATCAAGCCGATCGACGGCCTCATCTTCGAAGAGAACGCCTTCGTCCTGCTCGCCCACGGCAACGACGATCTCGAGGCAGCCATCAACCAGGCGCTGCAGGACATGCGCGAGGACGGCACGCTGCTCGAGATCAGCATGAGGTGGATCGGCGGCGACATCGTCACGCCCCCGGCCGAGTAAAGCGACGGGCTTGAAGACACGTGGCCTGAACGTGGGTGAGCGCGGTCACGCGCTCACCCACCGCACTCCAACCCCGCAGGATTCCTGAATGCTGGAGCATCTGGCAGGCATATTCACGCCGAGAACGCTGCTGTCCCTCTGGGAGGGCACGACGGTAACCATCACCGTGACCCTGATCTCGGGGTCGGCGGGCCTGCTGCTCGGCCTGTTCGCCGCCCTGGGCAGGATGTCCGGCGTATGGATCCTGCGGGCCCTGTCGCTCGCCTACATCGAGTTTTTCAGGGGCACGCCGCTGCTGGTGCAGCTCTTCATCATCTACTTCGGCCTGCCCTCCCTGCCGTTCATCAGCCCGATGCCGGCCTACTGGGCCGGCGTGCTCGGCCTGACGCTCTACATCGGCGCTTACTACGCGGAGATCATTCGCGGCGCGTTCAACGCGGTGCCGTTCGGTCAGACCGAGGCGTCGAAAGCGCTCGGGCTCGGCACCGTGCAGACCTACATCTTCGTGCTTGTGCCGCAGGCGACCAGGCTGGCGGTTCCCGCACTCGGCAATCAGTTCATCTCCCTGATCAAGGACTCGACCCTGGTCTCGGTAATCACGGTGAGCGAGCTGCTGCTGACCGGCCGCAACGTCATCTCGCGCACGTTCGAGCCGATGACCGTCTACCTGGCCATCGCCCTCATCTACCTGGTGCTGAGCAACTTCTCCGCGTTCCTGCTGAGGATCGTCGAGAAGAAGCTCGACGCCCCCTACAGGAAGGCGGCCTGATGGCGACCCGTGCCGGCCGGAAACAGTACACTTGGGCATGAGCACGTTCACCGTGGGTGAGGAAGTAAGGTTCGACGGTCGGCGCTATGTGGTTTCTCAGATCGATCCGTCGTTCGTCAAGGCATACCGCCTCCTGAGGACCACGCCTCGCGGCATGGACTTCCAGTGGGTGGATGCCGCGCAGCTGGAGAAGATGAAGGCGTACACCACGCCGGTAGACGACACCTCCGACCGCTAGGCGGTGGTGTCGCTGCCCTGCCGGCCGGAACCTGCAGCCCGGGCCAGTTCGGCGCCAAGCGCCGCACCGGCCCGGGCTGCCTGCACGAAATCGAGGTAGCCGCTCCGGCAGAACCCGGCAGCGGCCAGTCCGGGCTGGCGGTGCAGCCAGACCGACGCTTCCGGATCGAACTCGCCCGGGTCCAGAACGGACGCCTCGACCGATCCGCCATCGAAGCCGACGCGCTCACGGCGAAAGGCGAAGCCGCCTGCCTGCAGGTGGTCGCCAAGGTCGTCATAGGCCATCTCGCCGGGATGCCCGGCCGTCTCGTCGAGTGAGCCGGCCCGGAGCCTCGCCTGCAGGAAGCTGCCGGTGCAGAGCGCGACCAATGGCGCCTCGTGAGCCGGTCCTTCCCACGTGCTCACCCCCGCGAGCCTTCCGCCGCGCGACTTGAGCAGCCCGGACACGCTGCACTGCTGCAGGTGGATATTGTCCTCGCGCTCCAGGATCGCCTTGGCCGCGCGGTGCACCCGGCCGGGGGCCGACGCCACAGCCGCCTGCAGCAACGGCGGGAGGTCGCCGGCCACCGGGGCCGTGCCGTAGCGGTCCAGGAAGACCGTGTCGAGGCTCTGGCTCAGGAGCAGCGTCTCTGTGCCCGCGCGGGCACAGGCGAACGCGGCCTCGCAGCCTGCGGGCCCCGCTCCGACGATGATCACGCTCGCCAAGCTGCCTACTCGCTGATGTCGTCCATCACCGGAAACGGCTGCCGCCGACCCGGAGCAGTGATGAGCACATGCGATCCGTTGACGAGCTGCTGAAGTATCACCACGCCCCGACGCTCGCCGCCGATGAGCTCGGCCGGCTCGTCGGCGTTCAGCATCACGCGCAGGTGCATGCCCTGCCGGCTCCGCAGCGAGCCCATCTCCATGCGCCTGTTAGTGCCGATGCGGTAACCGAAGAAGAACTCGCCCTGCTGATCGGCTTCGTATATGCAGGTAAGGGATTCGGCCTCGCCCGAGCGGTAGTACGCCGCGGCCTCCCAGGAGATCGCCCTGGCTTCCTCGGCATCGATACGGCGGACCGTGGCGGGTGAGGTGTCGCCGAAGAACGCGGCCGGGAAGCGCCTGGACTGGACGTAGTACCCGTGCCGGCTCACGCGGACGCGCATCGCCTCGTTGTCATACTGGCGTCCCCTGACCATGCTCTTCAGCTGGGAGATCGCCAGCGAGTAGCGCCGGTCGTGCAGCTCCGCGAAGTCCTCCCAGTCCGGGTTCACAAGCGCACCGTCCGTGTTTACCTCATAGCCCTGCAATCCGCTGGCCTCATGCTGCTGAAGAATGGTTCTCAATGGTGGTGTGCTCAACTTTCTGCCGCCCTGTCTGCAACGTGAACCGCCGAAAGGCCCATGCTCTGAAGCCTGAAACGTACGGTGTCGAACCCGGCGGTCCGCAGCTGCGCGGCAAGCGCCTGTGGGGTGCTGAATGCGACGACCGACTCGGGCAGGTAGGTGTAGGCAGCACGGCTGCCGGATACGAGGCCCCCGATCCGGGGCAGGATGTTCCTGAAGTAACTGCGCACCAGCCGGCCGAACACGCCTTTGGGTGGAGGGGGAAACTCGAGCACGACAAGCCGGCCGGCGGGCCGCAGGACACGGTGAAACTCACTCATTCCCTGCTCCGGAAGCTCCAGGTTGCGCAGCCCGTAAGCGATCGTGACCAGGTCGAAGCTCGCATCGGCGAACGGCAGCGCCTGGGCGTCGCCCGTGATGAAGCGGATGTCCTCGCCGCGCTGTTCGGCCTTCGCCTCGGCCAGCCTGATCATGCCCGGGGAGAAGTCCAGCCCGGTCACGCGCGCGAACGGGGCCAGGCTCCGCAGCTTGAGTGCGAGGTCGCCGGTACCGGTGGCAACGTCGAGAACGTCGGCCCGGCCGCCTTCCAGTCCCAGCGTCGCGGCCTCATGCCGCCAGCGCCTGTCCAGCCCCAGGCTGAGCACGCGGTTGAGCAGGTCGTAGCGCGGAGCGATGCCGTCGAACATTCCCCTGACGCGCTCCGCCTTGCCTTCAGCTGAAGCCGTCAGCGGCCCGCCGGGCTCCATCAGGTCGGGCTCGCTTCCGCCAGGCCGTGCCGCTGCATGAAGTCATCGAACTTACCGCGCGTGAAGCGTGACAGGCTGGTCGCCTGCCCGTTCACGACGAGTGTGGGCACGCTGCGGCGTCCGTCGTTGACACTCATGACGAAGTCGGCTGCGGCCTCGTCGGCCGTGATGTTGACCTCTTCGTACTCAAGCCCGAGGCGGTCCAGATGCAGCTTGGTTACGACGCAGTCAGAGCATGTATCGGTGGTGTAGATGGTGATCATCAAATGCGTCCTCCTTCCGCGCCTGTATCAGCAAAGAAGCCTATCACGCCCCGCATGACAGCCGGGGTGCATGTGGAACATGGCCGTGTAACCGGACAGCGCAGGAAGGACGCCCCCGCGTAGTATCATGACCCGCTGCACGGGCGTTCATGGCGCCGGATCACCGGTAGTCACAGCACCTGCGAACCTTACAACAAGCGCACCATACGGAACTTGGCAGCTATTCCGGGGCATACAAGCGTGTCCCGGTGCGTGCATACGGAGAGGGCCACACAGCCTATGGAATACAGGAACGTCGCAATCATCGCCCACGTTGATCACGGGAAGACCACGCTCGTGGATGGACTGCTGCGCCAGTCGAACGTCTTCAGGCAGAACCAGCAGGTCGCCGACCGCGCCATGGATTCGGGTGCGATCGAGCGCGAGCGTGGCATTACCATCCTGGCGAAGAACACCGCCGTCGAATGGGGTGGGGTAAAGATCAACATCGTGGACACGCCCGGTCACGCCGACTTCGGCGGCGAGGTCGAGCGCGCCCTGGGCATGGTTGACGGAGTCCTGCTCCTGGTCGATGCGGCGGAAGGACCGATGCCGCAGACGCGTTTCGTGCTGCGCAAGGCGCTGAACCGCGGCCTCAAGCCGATCGTGGTCGTCAACAAGGTCGACCGGCGCGACGCGAGGGCCGACGAGGTGATCAACCTCACCTTCGATCTCATGGTTGAACTCGGCGCCGACGACGAACAGCTCGACTTCCCCATCCTTTACGCGATCGCCCGCGAGGGCCGCGCCTGGGCCGACCTCGAGAACCCCGGCGATGACTTCACGCCGCTCTTCAGCGCGATCCTCGAACACATCCCGGCTCCGGATGTCGATCCCCAGGGCCCGTTCCTCATGCAGGTCGCGAACCTGGACGGCTCGGACTACCTGGGCCGCATCGCCGTTGGCCGCATCACCCGCGGCAGCGTCGGCGCCGGGGACGGCATCGTCCGCATCGATGAAAGCGGCTCCGCCGTGCGGACCCGCGTCACCAAGGTGTACACGCACCTGGGGCTGGGCCGCATCGAGACGGACAGGGCGGTCGCGGGCGACATCGTCGCGCTCACGGGCGTGGAGGAAGTATCGATCGGCGATGCGCTCGCCGATCCGGAGCACCCCGAGCAGCTCGTGCGCATCCCGGTGGACGAGCCCACGGTCCGCGTCACCTTCAGCCCCAACACGAGCCCGTTCGCCGGCAAGGAGGGTCGCTTCCTGACCAGCCGTCAGATCGGTGACCGCCTGAAGAAGGAACTCCTCACCAACGTCGCCCTGCGCGTCGAGGAGCTGGGTGGCGAGCAGTACCGCGTCGCCGGTCGCGGCGAGCTCCACCTCTCGATCCTGATCGAGCAGATGAGGCGCGAAGGCTTCGAGTTCACGGTCTCCAGGCCAGAGGTGATCTACCGCGAGATCGACGGCGTGCTGCACGAGCCGTTCGAGCGTGTCCTGATCGAGACTCCGGTCAACACGGTCGGCGCGGTCATGGAATCCCTGGCGAGTCGCAAGGGCAACCTGGTCAACATGGAGCAGGGCGAGGAACAGGCCCGCCTGGAGTTCCTGATGCCAAGCCGCGCGCTGTTCGGGTACCGCAGCAACTTCCTTTCCATGACCGGTGGTGAAGGCCTGCTCAACCACGTCTTCGACAGCTACCAGCCGCGCGTCGGGGACATCCGCAGCCGCCCCGAGGGATCGCTGGTCGCCATGGAGGCCGGCAACGCGTTCGCCTACAGCATCTGGAAGCTGCAGGACCGCGGAGACTTCTTCATCCAGCCCGGCCAGGACGTATACGTCGGCATGATCCTGGGTGCCCACATCCGTGCGGGCGACCTGAACATCAACGTGAACAAGAACAAGAAGCTGACCAACGTGCGCGCATCGGGCTCGGATGACAACATCACCCTGACCCCGCCGCGGCAGCTGTCGCTTGAGGAGGCGCTCGCCTACCTGGGCGACGACGAGGTGCTCGAGGTCACGCCGAAGAACTTCAGGCTGCGCAAGCGCATCCTCGACCCGTCCATGCGCAAGAAGGACGCCAAGGCCGCGTCACTCGCCTGACGGTTCCTTCCGGAGCTTCAGCCCGATCGGGCCGAAGGGCTCCGCCTGCAGGACGCTTATGCGCTCCTCGCGCAGCAGCTCCAGCATGGCTGCGAACATGATGGTGCGGGTACGCCAGTCCTCGCCCTGGGCAAGGGCAGCGAACAGCACGCGGCCCCGGCCCCGGATCCCGTCGATCAGGCGGCGGGCAGCCTCCCTGAAGCCGAACGAGTCCCGGACCACCTCGAAGTAGGACTGGGCGCGCAGGCGCGTGGCCAGTTCGGCCAGCCTGCCCGCCGCCACGCCCAGTGGCCGCGTGCGCCGGTCAAGCTCCGGCCGCGGCGTCCGCGCGCTCATCAGCAGCCGCCTGTCCTCCCGCCTGGTGCGCAGGAAATCGATCGCGCCCTCGATCTCCTCGAGCATGGACACGGCGGCGAGGACCTCCTCGAAGTCATCCTGGTCCTCGTCCTCGCGCGGCGGCCGGGGCAGCAGCAGCCTGAGCTTCAGCTCGATCACCTGGGCGACGCGCGGCAGAGCCTCGCTGGCGTCGTCCAGGCTGACGCGCGCCAGGGCGTTGAAGTGCTTCAGCCACTCCCTGACGAGCTGCAGGAGGTCCAGGTCGGAGGGCACCAGCGAGCCGTTGCGCAACGCCGTGCCGAGCTCCGCAAGGCTGCCTTCGAACGCGGGCTGCCTGACGGTGAAGCCGACGTTCTCCTGGACTTCCGGTTCAGCGGGTTCACTCACGATGACCAAAGATACCGCGCTGGCAGCACACCGTGCCAGCGCGGCCCGTCACCCGGCAGGCAGGCTCAGTCCTCCGCGGCCGTCACGCCAGGCGAGGGATCGAACGTGCGACCGTCCTCCCCAAGAGGCTGCACCCGGTAGCTGTCGCCCGCCTCGCCCCGGTCGTCAAGGTAGCTGCTGCCCGCGACTGGCCCGGCTACCTGCACCCAGCGGTCCTGCCCGGCGCGGGAGCGCTGGACGAACCAGCTCGCGCCTTCCCGGGCCTCCCAGCTGACCTGCACACCGGCATCGGTCACGCGCGCACTCAGACCGGCAACGTCAGGGTCGGCCGGAGCCTCGGGCCGGAGGGTGACGACCAGGGCGCCGGAGCGGTCCGATTCGTTGCCGCTGCGGTCTGACGCGGTCATCGAGTACGCGTATGCCACTCCTGGCACCACGTCCGTGTCAAGCACCTCACGGTCGGCCTGATCGAGTCCCTCCTTCAGCAGCACTGGAGCGCCTCCGCCCGTGCTCCGGTACAGGTTGAGGCTGGCGATGTCCGGGTCCAGCGCGAACTGCCAGGTGACCAGCACGCCCTCCCCTGCCTCACGGGCGTCCCTCAGCCGGGGCGCGTCCGGGGCGACCGTGTCCACGATCCGGCTCGCGACGGCCTGCGAGGGCGTGCCCTCGACGTCGCTGCTGTTCAGCGCCGTGACGCGCAGGCTGAAGCTGCTTAGCGTGCCAGCCTCGACGTCCAGCGTGAATGACGTGTCCGCCGTCGCGCCGAGGTAGCTGAAGTCCGCGTCCCGTGCGGGCTGCCCGGTACGGCTGACGTAGACGCGGTACACGGCGACGTCGCTCTCCGGTGAGGGATCCCAGCGCAGGCTCAGGCCATCATCAGCGGCGGTCACCTCGAGGCCGGTAGGGGCCGCCGGCGGGATCCGGTTGATGCCGCGTCCCTCCAGCCTGGAGCTCTCCGGCGCGATCCGGCCTGCCTCGTCGTAGGCGACGAGTGAGTAGTAGTAACTGGTGCCGCCCTCCACGCCTTCGTCGGTGAACGCCGTGGCTGTTGCAGGCAGAAGCTCCGGCGTGACGAGCAGGCCCTCGCCGCCGGGACTCGCGGCGCGGCGCACGCCCAGGGCGCTGATCCGCTCATCGGTCACTGCGGGCCAGCTGACAGTGATGCTGAGCTGGCCGGACTCGGTGTCGAGAGGCTCGGGCGAGGCGATCGCATCGGGATCCGGAACGACCAGCACGGCCGGAGCCGACAGCGGCGAGGACCGGCCGAACAGGTCGACGCCCTCGACCCGATACGAGTAGGTCTGGCCGACCGCGACGTCGGCATCGGTGTAGAAACTGACGGGCCCGTCGCCCGCGACCGGCATGAAGACCGGGTCCGGGTTGATGCGCGTCTCGGTGCCGCCCGCGGTCCTGTAGATGTTGAAGGTCACGAGCAGCGCATCATCGGCCGGCGTGTTCCAGCTCAGGTCGACGCCGCCCGCCGCGGGCACGGCCCTCACGCCGGTCACGGGTAGCGGATCCCAGAGCGTTCCTGCCGTCACGGTGGCCTCGCCCACCAGGGAGCCCGAGACCGTCTGCACCCGGTACGTGTACGCGGTGCCGCTGCGCACGGCCGTGTCCTCGAAGATGGTGCCGGCCACGCGGGCCAGCCCGGGCCGGACGAGCGCGCTCATGGCGCCCAGTGCGCGGATCAGGTCGGAGTCGCCCTCGTCCCCGAAGACGGAGTTCACGAAGTCGTAGCCCGCCTCATCGACCAGGCCGAGCGCGAGCGCCTCCTCGCGCGGCATCGGAGCCGGCACGTGCCTGGCCGTGCTCGAGGCGCTCGAGGTGCGCGTGACGATGAAGCCGCCCGATGGGAAGCGGTTGTCCGGCAGCGACCAGCGGAGCAGCACGCTGCTGCCGTCGGCCGCCGTCGAGGCGACCACGCCGCCCGGCTGCTGGGCCCCCGCCAGTCCGGCCAGAAGGGCGAGAAGGAAGAATGCGGACTTCAGTGCGTTGTGTCTCTTTATCATCATCTTCCTCCTAGAGGTCCAGGTCCATCGAAGCACCGACGGTCACGCTGATGTCGCTTAAGCCCGGCACTTTGGCCGACAGCTCGAACTCGCCGTCGAACCTGAGCGGATCCGGTCCCGACACCGTACCCTTGGCCCGGACCATTGCCCCCACTGTGTGCCTGACGCCGCAGGCAGTGATGCCCGCCATGGCAGTCGCTTCACCCTCGATCGAGCCGGAAACGGTGAAGCCGTGCCTGCTGCCGTCGCCCACGCTCAGCCCCACGCCCCCGCCGAACAGGTAGGACGCCTCCATGTGCACGCCCACCTCGCAGAGCAGGAAGGTCTCCGTCGCATCGAGCACGTACTTCTGCCCGCCGGCCAGGGACATGAACAGTCCATCGGCGGGGATGTCGCCGTAGATCAGCCCCTGGCGCGTGATCTGTCCGGCCACGAAGTAGCCCCGGTTCCAGGTCGGCATCGTGTAGATGCTGACGGGGTTGTCGAACGTGCCGATCGCGAAGAAGTAGTCGTCGCGCGTCCAGTCGACCACGAGCTCGGCCGTGCCGGTTGCCTCCACCAGCAGGAGCCCGCCGAGCTCCAGCTTCGCCTCGGCCAGCGTCGAGCAGTTCAGCAGGTCAAGCACGCGCGCCTGCGGCCCCACGCAGAAGTTGCCGTGGATGCCCTCACCGCTCACGGAGAGCTGCGCGATCAGGCTCGGCTGGTTCGAGCTGCGGTACCCCTGGGCCAGCGGCCTGAAGGACCAGCCGCGCCCGCCGAGGGTGAGGCGGCCGTAGCTGTACGTCATGTTCGCGTTCAGGTGCCACACCAGGCCGTACAGCTGGCTGGGGATTCGTTCGGCGTACCAGCCGATCACGGTGCCTGCCAGGATGCTGAGCTCTGCGCCCTCGTTGAAGCACTCGCGGGCGTTGCGGATCACGGACGGGCGGTTATCATCCCCGCCGCCGGCGAAGGCGTCGTCCACCACGCACTGGTCCTGGCCCGGCATGTTCGTCGTCTGGGTCAGGGTCAGGTTGTGCGCCACGCCGCCCCGGAAGCCGTAGAAGGCGAAGACATCCACGCCCTTTACCTTCACCGGGATCGGCGTGCCCATCGCCGCCAGGTCGACGCCGGCGTAGACCATCCAGTACTGCTTCGCCTCGGGCAGCGAGTCGTTGATGCCGAACACGCCGGCCACCTGTATGTTCAGCAGCTGCGCCTCGGCCGGCGCCCCGCCCTGGCCCTCGCCGCCGCCGATGCCGATCGTCAGCTCGCCGGCCCCGTTGAACTCGAAGCTGCTGTCGCCGTCCTTGAGGCTGAGCAGCCCGCCCACGGTCAGGGCGAAGCTGGCAGGCACGGGCACGTACCCTCCGGTCGGGTCGGAGAGCGCGACGGTGAAGCCGTAGAACTCCCAGCGGTCCTCGTTGCCTTCCCCGTCCAGGTGGTACCAGACCGGAGCCGCCTCGGCGCGCACGAAGCCGCCCAGCGAGAGGCTGCCCCGCAGGCCGATCGAGTACTCGCCGAACGAGTACGAGACGCCGATCTCGGCGCTGCCCTCCGTCAGGAACGGGAAGCCGTACATGTCCAGTTTCGGCGTGCTGACCAGCGAGGACCACACGTCGCCGTCGCCCATGTGGATGTTGCCGTTCGCGCTTAGGCTCAGGTCCCGGAAGGGCAGGAAGGCGCCGACGCCGGCATGCGCGCCCGCGATGACCGCGTCGGTCCGGCTGCTGGAGGCGGCCGCCTCCCCTTCCAGGCGGATCACCCTGCGCTCCCGTCCCGTCAGCGCGGCGGCCATCTCACGGGTGGTGGCGTCCCCTTCGCCGAAGTCGCCCCCGAGCACCCAGAATGCGCTGCCGAAGACGATGTCGCGTCCCCAGCCCTCGTCAGCCGCTCCGCCGAAGCTGGCTTCTGACGCGATCACGGAGGTGCTGCCGAAGTTGCGGGCAACCGGATGGCTCTCGGTCACCTTTACAGACTCGGGGTTGGCCCGGTCGGGCAGC
Source organism: uncultured bacterium (assembly GCA_964495325.1). GTDB lineage: Bacteria > Deinococcota > Deinococci > Deinococcales > Trueperaceae > CAZBVI01. The sequence goes on along the minus strand of CAZBVI010000003.1, from coordinate 13,862 downwards.
ACATGCAGGAACAGGTGCTCGGAGAAGAACGGGATCTCGATGCCGAGCACTGCCTCGCGCTCGTCGACCAGCCGCGAGTCGCGCATGGTGAAGCCGTAGGAGTCGAAGACGGTCGCCGCCCACCCGCCGAGGCTTATGCCCCATGGCCCCGAGTCGTACACGAAGTTGTAGCCCGAGGACGTCCAGGCGACCGGGATGTTACGCATCCGGCGCTCGAGCTGGGCGAACGAGTCGTGGCTGTCCGAAGCCGATGGATCGAGCTGCAGCACGGTTCCGCCGTCCTGCTGGAAGAGGATGCCGACGAACCCCATGTCGTCCTCGCCGAAGTCGGGAGGAACGTCCCAGCCGGCGTACGCGGCCTGGATAATCGTGTCTGCCGAGAGGATCGCGGGGTCGGTCTCCGGAATCACGGTTCCCTCGCCGGTTTCGAGGTCGACCGCTTCCGGCGGCACGAAGCCGAACCCGAAGGCCGGTACCCGCAGGTCTAGCGCGAAGTCCCTCGCCGCGTCGATCAGGAAGCGGGTCGGCGCGCCGGTCTCGTGTGCTCCCGCGATGACCCAGTCGGTGTCTCCCACCGGCAGGTGTCGGCCGGTGACCTCTCCCGGCATGTACAGCTCGCCGGTGTCCGCGAGCCGGTCCAGGTACGCCGCGGGCACGGGCGAACCGTCGTGCGTGCCGATGCGGATCGGGACGTCAGCAAGGAACCCTTCGCCCGCCAGGTCGCTGGGGTATTCGCTGCTGCTGCCGATGGTCAGTTCGGTCAGCGTGATCGTGAGGCCGTGGAGCTCGGGCGGCATGCTCAGCTCGAGCGGCTCGGCGAACGTTGCCTGGAAGAGCGTCTCGAAGGTCACGTCGTGGTCCCCCTGGAGCACGCCCATCATCTCGAACTCCTCGATGAAGCCGTCCGCACCGAGGTTGGGCCATTCATGGTCGTCGGGCCGCAGCGGTTCGTGCAGCCTCGTGACTTCGAACGCGTACTGGCCGATCTCGACCCGCGCCGGGGCGAGCAGGAAGTTCAGCAGGCCGCCGACGGTCTGCGCCGGCTCTTCCTGGCCTTCCATCACCAGGCCCAGGTAGGCGTAGCCGCTCACGAAGATGCCGTGGAACTCCGCGGGCACCTCGAGCGTGAGGTCGAGGCGTGCCGTGCCGTCGGGTCCTGCGGTCAGGGAGACGGGCTCGTGGACCGGCAGCTCGGGCATGCCATACATCGGGACCTCGGGCACGTGGAACCAGACCACGTACTCGCCGCCGGGCATCAGGTTGTTCAGGACGAACGACTGGTCATGGCCGGCCGCGGTGCCTCCGTCCAGCAGGTCGATGTCGCCGGTGAGCAGCATCCCGGATGGGGTCGCCAGCGTGTCGACGACCGCCCAGGCTTCCGTTGCCGTGCCGCGGACGAGGCTCTCGAGCACGATGAATCCCGACATTCCCGAGAAGGTGTGCTCGAAGGTCTCAGCCGGTCCGAACGCCTCGAACGTGTGCGGGGCGCTGCCGTCGCCGAAGTCGATCCGGTACCGGGTCTCCGGCATCAGGTCGTCGAGTTCCAGCGTAGCCGGCAGCCCGTAGGGGATCTCGTCGTCCAACAGCGTGATCCTGCCGGTGCGCTCGCGTACCTCGATCGCGGCGCTGTCTATTTCGGCGAGACCCGCCCGGCCCGGAAGCTCGACGCTCAGGGTGAGCGTGTACAGGCCGACGTGCGTGGACCATGTGGGCTCGTCCCGGGAGATGTTGCCGGTCATGCCGTGCGTGTCGATCCTGCGCACGAAACCGTCGCCCATCTCAAGGTGGTAGACGCGGTCGGGGTCGAGCCCGCCGGCGGTCACCACCACGTAGTCGTCCGTCAGGTAAGGCCCTTCGAGCGAGAGCGAGAGGTAGCCCCCGGCACGCTCCCAGAACAGATCGACGGGCACCGACGCCACGACCGTGCCCTCCGGCTCGCGCAGCAGTTCGGCGACGTGGTTGCCCTCGAGCTGTGTTGTGACCGTGGGACTGTGGGTCACTGGGACGGACCAGAGTGAGGCCGTGGAATCCGCGACCCTCAGCGAGTAGTCCATCCCTTCGGCCAGTCCGGTCAGTTCGAAGTGCATCCCGAACTGGCCGGCGCTCGTGTCGTGCGTAACGTCAAGGAGCCGGAGTTCCTCGTCCCCGCTGACCATGGTGACGGTGAGTGCCGCAGCCTCGGTGTCCGCCTCCTCATCGATCAGCGAGATCCGGTAGTCGCCGGCCTCGACATACGCGTGGTCGAACATGCCGTCCGTGACGGTCACCGTCTGTCCGTCGCCCCAGTCGAGCCGTGCGCTGTCCGGAGCGTCCAGAACCTGTACCGACACGGAGTTGCCGGTGAAGTCGCGTGTGGGCGTGAGCAGGTCAAGGGTGGAGGGCACGACGGGCTCAGGCTCCGGTTCGGGCTCGGGCTCCGGCTCCGGTTCGGGCTCGGGCTCCGGCTCGGGCTCTGTAACGTTGACCGTGGCCTCGGCGAAGCTGCACAACATCCCTTCCCCATCCTTCACCAGGGAAACCGGATACACACCGGGCGACCCGTACGACACGCTCGCCTGAGACTGCCCGGACGGCACCGGGGTGATCCGCCCGTCGCCCCAGTCGACCGACAGCCCTTCAGAATGGTACGTACCCGCGGGAAGTACGCTGAACTCTGCCGTTACGGTTTCACCTGTCTCAAGCCAGGTGCTGGAGACATCGAGGATGAACTCGAACACGTCTTCTTCCCAGGTCATCCTGAAGATCTCCGTAGCTCCGTCGGTAAGGAAAGGAGAGTACGAACCCGGAACCGAGTAAGTGTGGGGATGGCGGCTGGAACCCGCCGGCACCGGGATCCTGGCGCTGCCGTCGGCGAAGTGCAGGTACGCTCCTTCCGGAGCGCCGAACACTTCCAGTATTGCCTGACGGCCGACGATGAAACTGGCACAGATTCGGTCCGAGCCGTCGTAATCCCATTCCAGGAACAAGGTGTCCTCCGCCGCCGCGCGGCCCGGCAACAAGGCGACCGACAGGAACAATGCGGTCAACGTATAGAGTCTCATCCTGCTCCTCCGATTTCGTACCTGAGCCCGAGGCCCAGTGTGAACACGCTCGAAAAGTCTTCGCCGAAGCTGGCGCGCCAGCCTGCGTTGCCGGTCAGCGAAAGCGAGTTCCAGACGCGCACGTGACCGCCCAGGCCAAGGTTCACGGACGTGTCGCGTGCGAGCTGCAGGCCGGCGTCGAGACTGATGCCGCCGCGGCCGAAGAACAGCTCGGTACTGGTCTCGACGCGGCCGCGCAGGCCCTGGCCCGCGTAAGTCAGGCTGCCCATCGCGCTGAAGCTGAGGCTTTCGCCCTGGTAACGGATGCCGAGGCTGGCGCGCCCGGTCGGCGTGAAACCGCCCGCAGTGGGGAACTGCAGGCTGGTGCTCACGCTCGTGTTGATGAGCCAGGGCCGTGCGTTCAGGCGCCAGCTGACGCCGAGCTCCGCGCCGTTGCTGGCGCCGGTGGAACGGTACACGCCGTGGTAGCCGGCGGTGGCAGCAACGGTCTCACTCACGTCCCAGCCGAGGCCGACCCGGTAGTCCGCCCCGGCTCCGCCCCTGCCCTGCTGCGCGCTGACGCCCAGGATGACGTCGACGGGGCCGAACTCGCCGGTCGTGTAGTCGAGCGCCGCCTTGAGCAGGGCGGGCTGGGTTCCGGCCGGCTCCGCTTCGATCGAGAAGGTCAAGGTCTCATCCCGGCTTTCGGGGCCCCCGGCCACGCTCAGGAGGTAGTTTTGGCCGAGGCGGGCATCGTCACCGCCGGTCCAGCGGTAACGGCTGCGCAGGTTGAAGCTGATGCTGCTGTCGGGGGCCGCCAGCTGGCCACCGACGGTGAACTGCAGGCTGTGGTTCGGTACTGCCGCCGCAGCGACCCGGTAGCCCGCCTGCCAGTTGAGGCTGCGCAGGGCGGGGCTCAGGTCGCGGTACCGGTCCGAGAGGGTGATCCCGGCGCTCAGGCTGGTGCGGGCGCCGGTCGCCCGTCTCGCGAAGTCGATCGCGATGTCGGGCATGCCGTCCAGGCGCAGGGTCTGGCGCAGCGAGAACTCGGCACGCCGCTCGCCGGCCAGCACGGCCGGCGGGATGTTGCGGTAGGTCAGCGCCGCCGTCCAGGCATCACTGCGTACGTTCACGGTCACGTTCTGCCGTCCCGGACCGATGTAGGGCATGTCCAGCCCGATATGGTACCCACCTGCGCGCATGCTCAGGGCCGCGCCCACGGTGAAGCCGTGCATCACGCCGTCGCCGCCCTGCCACGCCACTCCGCCGCCGGTCACGGTGGAGAAGGACCAGGTGGCGGTAACGTGGCCGCCCAGGTCGATGGGTCCTTGTGGCCCGGTGCCGATTCCGCCGGCGGCCCCCGCCACGGGAACCAGGAACAGCAGCAGCAGGCACGCCAGCCTGAGACCGGAAGGTCGTGGTCCGTCTCTTTCAAGCATCAGCAGCTCCTCTCAGAGTTGGGCTCTCGCCCGGTCGTGTGACGACGTTAGGAAACTGCCTCTCACCCTGCTATCACCCCCTCTCACGCACCCGGCCGCCGCGCTGCCGTGAGCCCCTGATAAGCTGCTTTCATGTACCCTCTGCTGCGCCCGTTCCTCTTTCGCCTGGACGCCGAGCGCGCCCACGAGCTGACACTCTCGGCGCTTCAGTGGTGCTCGGAGCATCCCGGGGCACTGCGGCTGCTCGACGTCGCCTGTGCCGTGCGGGACGAGCGGCTGAGGGTGAACCCCTTCGGCCTCGTTTTCGACAACCCCGTGGGACTGGCAGCCGGGATGGACAAGAACGCGGTGGCCGTACCCGCGTGGGCCGCGCTCGGCTTCGGCGCGGCCGAGGTGGGCACGCTCACCCGGGAGCCGCAGGACGGCAACGCGCGGCCAAGAGTGTTCCGGCTGAAGGACGACCATGCGCTGATCAACAGGATGGGATTCAACAACGAGGGGGCCGATGCCGCCGCCATGCGCATCCGCGCGCTCGGGAGCGCCGCGGACCCCGAGGCGGCCAGGCCGTCCGGGTTGCGCCTGGGGATCAACGTCGGAAAGTCCCTCATCGCCTCGCTGGAAGAAGCGGCGGAAGACTATCGCCATTCGCTTGAAACGCTGTGGGAGCTCGCTGATTACGTGGTGCTGAACGTCAGTTCGCCCAACACTCCGGGACTGCGCAGCCTGCAGGAACGCGCGCCACTGGAGCGGCTGCTGAGGGTGGCGGCCGATACCGCCCGGGGCCGGGAGAAGCCCGTGCTGCTCAAGATCGCTCCCGACCTGAGCGAGGAGGCGCTGCTCGAGATCTGCGGGCTCGCGGAAGAGCACTCACTCAGCGGGCTGATCGCCACCAACACGACTGTCACGCGCGACGGGCTGGCTGCGGACCCGGGGGAAGCCGGGGGCCTGTCGGGCCTGCCGCTGCGCGAGCGCGCGGCCGCGGTGCTGCGGTTCCTGCGGGCGAACACGCGGCTGCCGCTCGTCGCGGCGGGCGGGATCTGGTCGCCGCATGATGCGGTAAGCCGGATCCGCGCGGGCGCCTCGCTGGTGCAGGTGTATACGTCTTACGTCTACAACGGCCCCGGCCTGGTCCGTCGCATCAACCGGGCGATCCTGCGGGAGCTGGACCGCGAGGGTCTCGGGGGCGTCTCTGAGCTGATCGGGATCGACGCGCCGGCCTGAGCCGGCCCGGCGCCTAAGCGGCGCGGCTGCGCCAGCGGACCTCGCTGACCCCGCTGCGCATGTTCGTCAGCCGCGCGAGCACGAAGAGCAGGTCCGAGAGGCGGTTCAGGTATGTGATCGTGGCCGGATTCACCGGTTCCGTCGCTTTGAGCAGGACGGTGTCGCGCTCGGCACGCCGCACGGTGGCGCGGGCCAGGTGCAGCATGGCGGCGGGCGGGCTGCCGCCGGGCAGGATGAACGACCTGAGCGGCTCGAGCTCTTCCTCGTAGCGGTCGATGAGTTCCTCGAGCGCCGTGGCGTCGGCGTCCGTGATCTGGCTTATCTGGTCCCGCTGGCGGGCGTCGAGCGGCGTGGCGAGGTCGGCACCCAGCTCGAACAGCGTGTTCTGGATCTGGTCCAGCACGCCCGAGACCTCGCTGTCTGCAAGCTCGGAGCGTGCGACACCCAGTAGGCAGTTGGCCTCGTCCACAGTGCCGTACGCGCTCACGCGCAGGTCTGACTTGCTTACCCGGCTGCCGCCGTACAGTCCGGTCTCGCCGGTATCGCCCGTGCGCGTGTAGATCTTCATGAGACTCAGTTTACCCCCGCCTCGGGCACCGCACCACCGTAACGGCGCTCGACGTACTCGTGCAGGAGGCGGTTGAAGTCACCCGCGAGGTCGGGGCCCTGAAGCGTGGTCAGCAGCTTTCCGTCCTGGTAGACGGGCGCCCTGGGCGATTCGCCCGTGCCGGGCAGCGAGATGCCGATATCGGCGTGCCGGGACTCGCCCGGGCCGTTCACGATGCAGCCCATCACGGCCACGCGCAGCGTCTCGACGCCGGGGTACCTGTCGCGCCAGGCGGGCATCTGCGCCTTCAGGTACGCCTGGATGTCGCGCGCCATCTCCTGAAAGAGCGTGCTGGTCGTGCGCCCGCAGCCGGGACACGCGGTCACGCTCGGCGAGAACGCCCGCAGGTCCAGCACCTGCAGGACCTCCTGCGCGATCTCGACCTCCCGCTCGCGGGGCGCGCCCGGATCGGGCGTGAGCGAAACGCGGATGGTGTCGCCGATGCCTTCGGCCAGCAGCGGCGCGAGCGCGGCCGCGCTCGAGACCGCTCCCTTGATGCCCATGCCGGCCTCGGTCAGGCCCAGGTGCAGCGGGTAATCGCAGCGTGCGGCCAGCTGGCGGTAGACGTTCCAGAGGTCCGCCACCCTGCTGACCTTCGCGCTGATGATGATCCGGTCGTGCCCCAGACCGTGTTGTTCGGCCAGCTCCGCCGACATCAGGGCGGAACGGATCATCGCCTCTATCAGCACGTCCTGGGCGGGCAGCGGGTCGGCCAGCTGCGCGTTCTCGTCCATCAGGGCGGTCAGCAGGCGCTGGTCAAGCGAGCCCCAGTTGACACCGATGCGCACGGGCCTGTCGAGCTCGCGCGCGATGTTGATGATCGCTACGAAGTTGCTGTCGAAATGCTTGCCTGCGCCGACATTGCCGGGGTTGATGCGGTACTTCGCCAGTGCGCGGGCCGCAGCGGGAAAATCGGTCAGGAGCAGGTGGCCGTTGTAGTGGAAGTCGCCGACCAGCGGGACGTCCACGCCGGCCGAGTCGAGCCGGCTGCGGATCTCGGGCACTGCCGCAGCGGCAGCCTTGTTGTTGACGGTGATGCGGACGATCTCGCTGCCGGCTGCCGCCAGCGTGGTCACCTGTTCGACGGTGGCCGCGACGTCGGCCGTGTCGGTGTTGGTCATCGACTGCACGACGATCGGGCTGCTGGAACCGACCGGCACGCCACCGACCATCACGGTGGGCGTGTTGCGTCGCGCTGCGTGGACTGGGTTCATGCCCGGATTGTAGCAGCGGGTCCCGCGATGCGCGGACTCAGGCACGACCGCCGATCAGGCCGAGCACCTCGTCGAGCAACGCCCGGCTGGTGGAGAGCGCCTCCCCGCCATGCATGCCTTCTTCGCCCTGCCAGTCTCCGAACCAGCCCCCGGCCTCCCGCAGTATCACCGGAAAGGGACCGCAGTCCCACGGGTTCATGATCGGATCGAGCATTAGCTCTGCCCGTCCGGTAGCGACGAGCGCGTGGCCATACGCGTCTGACCAGCCGGCACGAAAGCCTGCCGCCTTCTGCAGCCGGTCGAACGCCTCGGCGCGACCGTACTCCTCGATGTTGGCAAGGTCCCCGAACAGCACCGTGCCCTGGCTCAGCGATGACGCCTGCGAGACGCGGGCCGGCCGACCGTTGAGGGTCGCACCCAGGCCACTGGCCGCCGCGACCGTGTCGCCTACCGCGGGGAAGTGGGCGACGCCGGCCTCGACGTTGCCGTCCACCTCGAGGCCGATCAGCACGCCGTACAGGGGTACGCCCCGCACGAACATCTTGGTGCCGTCGATCGGGTCGACGTACCAGCGGAACGCCGAGCCGCTCCCGGTCTCGGGGAACTCCTCGCCGATCACCCCGTGGGACGGCCAGGCATCGGCGATGCGGTCGCGGATCAGCTCCTCGGCCTCCCGGTCGGCGATGGTGACCGGCGAATCGTCTGCCTTCGTCTCGACCTCCACACCTGCTCGGAAGTGCTGGAGGGTCGAAGCGCCCGCCTCCTGGGCTATGGCGGTCGCGAAGGCAAGGTACTCCCGCAACTCGCCGGACGAGGGTTTCACCATGCTGGGCGCTTTTCCATGAGTGCTACACTAACCCGTACGATGCCCCACAGCCGCGTAAAGCTCGAAGAGTTCGAACACGTCACGCTGGCCCCGTACGCCAGTTTCGCGGACCGCTCGCGCGGCCGCATCCATCCCGAATCCGAAAGCAGTCACCGCACCGCGTACCAGAAGGACCGCGACCGCGTCATCCACACGACTGCCTTCCGCCGCCTGGAGTACAAGACGCAGGTGTTCGTCAACGCCGAGGGCGACCACTACCGCACCCGGCTCACCCACACGCTCGAGGTTGCGCAGGTCGCCCGGTCGGTCGCGCGCGCCCTCGGCCTGAACGAGGACCTGGCCGAAACCATCGCGCTGGCGCACGACCTTGGTCACCCGCCCTTCGGGCACGCCGGCGAGAAGGCGCTGGACAGCCTGGCGAAGGACTTCGGCGGGTTCGACCACAACAAGCAGACACTGCGCATCGTCACCAGGCTCGAGGAGCGCTACCCCGGCTTCCCCGGGCTCAACCTGACCTGGGAGACGCTCGAGGGCATCATGAAGCACGAGACGGAGTACGACGTCCCGGACGCCGAGTGGGAACCCGAGCGGCAGCCGGGCCTCGAGGCGCAGGTCGTCAACATCGCCGACGAACTCGCTTACAACGCCCACGACCTTGACGACGGCCTGCGCTCGGGCCACCTGAGCGCGCGCAAGATTCGGGAGGTCGCCGTCATCGGCAGGCTGATGGACGAACTTGGCATCGAAGCCCTGGACTTCTCCACCACCGACCGCTACCTGCTGATCCGTGAGCTGCTCGGCCTCATGATCGACGATGCGGTCTCGAACACGGCCGGTGTGCTGACCGAAGCCGGCATCAGGACGGTTGACGACGTGCGCGACAGCGACACCAAGCTGGTCGCGAACAGTCCCGGGCTTACCGGCGAGCTCAGGGAGCTCAAGGCGTTCCTGTTCGAGAACTTCTATTATCACTACCGGCAGATCAGGATGACGCGCAAGGCCGACCACCTGCTGCGCAGCATGTACGAGGCGTACCTGGAGGAGCCGCGGATGCTGCCGCCGAGCGTGACCGCCCGCGCGGACGAGCGGGGTCTGGAGCGCGCGGTGATCGATTACCTTGCCGGGATGACCGACCGGTACGCCAACGAGGAGTACCGGCGCCTGTTCGAGCCGAACGTGCTGACCTAGCGGACTGCCACTCCAAGGATCTCGCCGCTCACGCTGTCGCGGATCCAGACGCTGTTGACGCCGCCGCGCAGGATGCGGACGATCTGCCAGGGGCTGGTAAGCGCCTGGGTGAGCATCGCTCCCTCGGCGGGTTCGGTGAGCGTGACGTCCGCGAAGTACTCGTTGCCCTGCCGGCTCAGGCGGTCGAGCCTGATGTCGTAACCGCCGGTGGCGCGGCTGCCCATGAAGAGCGTCAGCACGGTCTCGTTTTCGTAGTTGACCTGCGGCAGTGCCGGCGGCGCCAGCTGGGCTCCGTGCGCGATGGCCCAGGCCTCGCGCAGGTCCGCGTCGTTACCGATCAGGGCGTACGAGCCCTCGCCCGCGCCGAGCGCGTTGCTGCCGCTGGCGATGACGTCGAAGAACACCTCGCTGCCACTCACCGGAGCCGAGTCGCTGAGCGTGCCGATCTGCCTCTGCAGGTAGAAGCCACTGCGCAGGTACTCCTCGACACCCATGACCACGCGTGGCGCGCCGGGCATCTCGTCCAGCACCGTAAGCGCGAGCGGGCCGCCGGTCTCGAGGTACGCCTGAAGCGCGTCAGCCTCGGCGCGGGTCAGGTTCGCCAGGCCCCGCAGGCCGCTCAGCCGCGGCACGGGCACGACGCGCGTGTTCACGTCAGCACTCGTGTCCTCGAGCAGCGTGAACCAGACCGAACCGTCGTAATAGAGGACCTGGGCAGCGAACTGGCCGGTCCTGACCCTCATGTCGCTGCTGCCGCCGACGTACGAGACCTCTGTGGGCGCGCGCCGCAGGCGGGGCAGCGGGTCGCGCAGGAAAGGCAGTCCGTCCACGCGCAGCGACTCGCTGACCGCCAGCGTCTCGTTCCCGCGGCCCGCTGAGCGTTCCAGCGTCACTTCCGAGTCGCCGAGCACGAAAGTGCGCGGCAGGCCGTAGAAGTAGGTGACCCGCACGTACTCGGATCCGACAAGGTTTATCTCGTGTAGCGTCGGCTCCGCGTCGGGAGCACAGGAAACAAGCAACAGCACGGGAATCAGTCCCAGCAGGAAGCGCATGTTTACCTCCTCAAGTGGGGCAATGCTATCACCCGGCACGGCGCGCTCCGTGAAAGCCACCTGAGAAGCCGTTGACGTCAGGCGAGTGTGTCCACGAACTGCCTGGCCGTGCGGCCCGAGTAGCCGTTGCCCCGATCGGCGAAACGGACCGCCTGGCGGGCCAGGTCCTCCCGCCACTTGCCCTCGGCCCGCGCGAGCCCCTCGACCAGTTCCACGTAGCGGCGCTGGTCGGCCGGCGGGAACGTGATCACCTGGCTGAAGCGATCCACGAGTGCGAGCTGCTCGTGCTGCGTGTCCCAGGCGTGAACGTCATCGTCCAGCGGGTCGGGCCGGTCGGCGAATCCCTGCCGGATCAGGTTGCGCCTGTTCGTGGTGGCGATCAGCATCACGTTGCGCGGTGCCGCCCGGAGGGTGCCGTCCAGCAGCGTCTTGAGCTGCCTGTAGGACGTGTCCCCCCGCTCGAAACCCAGGTCGTCGACGAAGATGACGAACGGCTGCCTCGATCGCTCCAGCAGGCCGAGCAGCTCAGGCAGGTCGGCCAGGTCCAGCGGGTTGACCTCGACCATGCGCAGGCCCGCGGTCGCGAACTCGCTGAGCAGCCCGCGGGCGGCAGTGGACTTCCCGCTGCCGCGCGGTCCGTAGAGCAGCACGTCGCTGCGCGGCCGGCCTTCGAGCCACGCCCGCACGGCTGAGCGCAGCCGGCCCAGCTGCCGCTCGACGCCCAACAGGCTGTCCAGCCCGGCCGAGTCGAAGTGCGCGATGCCGCGGAGGCCGCCGTCCTGCCAGGCGAACGCCCGGTAGCGGGCCAGTATGCCGCTGCCATGGCGCTGCCAGTGCTGCAGGAGCGACGCGGCGTCGGCGGTACCGGCCTTAAGCCGCTCCGCCCAGGCGCTCACGTGCTGATCCGAACTTCCCGTGAGTCCCTCGAGCGGCGGGCTGCCGGCCGGAGCCAGTTCCAGGGCGACCAGGCGCGAGAACAGTTCCAGGTCGGCCTCCAGCGCCTCGCGCACCGGCGCGGTCGCCTGCTGCGGCACGTGGGTCTCGCCATAGAGCAGCTCGGCGGCGATGGCCGCGGCGAGTGAATCGCTTCCGCTTCGCAGCAGCTCGCTGAACAGCCGCGGGTAAGTGCGCTCCGGCTCGTCAGAGCCGATGGCCTCGCCCAGCGCCCGCCACCAGGCGTGCAGGTTCAGGTGCGGAAACAGGAAAGTCTCAAGGTGGATCACTCACTCAACTCCATCGGCTGCTGCCGGTTCTATTGCGAAGCCATCGTCGAGCAGGCGCCCGGCGGCAGTCCTGCCGGCCTCGACAGCTTCGTGCGTCCGGTGGAAGTCCCACCAGGCTATGCGCGGGTCGATTCGCAGCAGGTGCGCGCCTTCGGGCACGAGCTGAGCGCTGGAGTACGACCTGCCCGCGATGCCCAGGCCCCTGAGCTGCCGGCCGATGGCGCTGTCAAGGCTGCGACTGCTTACGAACTGCGCGAACCGCCGCATTCCCCTGCGCCCGCGGGCACGCTGCAGCCAGCGCACCAGCCTCGCCTGTTCCGTGTCGATGCCGGTGTTCACTCCGAGCAGCAGGCGGTGCTCCAGGCTGAGGCCCGCACGGAAAGGAACCGCCTCCAGGAATCCGCCGTCCACCACGTAGTGTTCACCATACCTGACCGGTGCGAACAGGAGCGGAAGGGCGCACGACGCGACCACCGCCTTGGCCAGCGAACCGCTGTCGGGCAGGTAAGTCTCGCCGGTGGCCAGGCTCGTGGTCGCGATCGCCAGCGGCAGGCTCAGGTCGCCGAACGTCGCGCCCCGGAACACTGTCCGGTCGAGCCAGCGCTCCAGCTTCACGCCATGCACGAGGCTCGCCCGGTGCAGCCCGAAGTCGAGCGCCTGCGCCCACACTTGCCGTCGGCGCGGGGCCAGGAGCAGGCTGGCCGTCCGTTCGGCATCGGGCTCCAGCGCGAAGGCGGCCGCGACGAGCGCGCCGAACGAGGTGCCAGCGAGGCCCGACGGCGCGACCCCGGCGGCCTCGAAAGCCTGGAGCACACCGACATGGGACATCGCGCGGGCCGTGCCGCCACCGAGTGCCACGACCAGCCCGCCGCCTTGTGACATGCGCAATGCTACCGCGCCGCAGGCAGGCGGGCAACGCCCGAAGCCGCCCCCGGGCGGGTGGTAAGGTTCAGTTGATGAAGGCGATCTATCAGCGTGCCCGGCCGGCAAGCTTCGACCAGGTCATCGGGCAGGACCATGTCATCGACATCCTCCGTGCGTCCGTGGACCAGGGCCGGGTTGGACACGCCTACCTGCTCTCCGGACCGCGCGGGGTCGGCAAGACCTCCACCGCCCGCCTGCTGGCGATGGCGGTCAACTGCGAGGCCGGGTCAGGTCGCCCCTGCGGCGAGTGCGAGTCATGCCGGCTGGTGCAGGCCGGGTCGCACCCGGACGTGGTCGAGATGGACGCGGCGAGCAACAACTCGGTTGAAGACGTGCGCGACCTGCGCGAGAAAGTCGGACTGGCCAGCATGCGCGGTGGCCACCGGGTCTGGATACTGGACGAGGCCCACATGCTCAGCCGTGCGGCAGCCAACGCGCTCCTGAAGACGCTGGAGGAGCCACCGCCACAGCTGATCTTCATCCTCGCGACGACGGAACCCGAGAAGCTGCCGCCCACCGTCCTGTCGCGGTGTCAGCACTACCGTTTCAGGCGGCTCGCTGACCCGGAGATCGAGTCGAAGCTGCAGCGGCTCTGCGAGGCCGAGGGCGTCACGTCCGAGCCCGGTGCTCTCGCCCTGCTGGCCCGCTCGGCCGAGGGGGCGATGCGCGACGCGGAGTCCCTGCTCGAGCGGCTGCTTTCCCCCGGCGCCAGCATCACGCGGGAATCGGTGGCGGCCGCGCTGGGACTGCCGCCAGCGGAGCGGCTCCAGGAGCTGGCCCGCGCCATCAGCGCTGATGACCTCAAGGCCGCCTTTCAGGTCGCGGCCGGGCTTTATCACGACGGCTTCGCGCCCCGGACGCTGGCCGAAAGGCTGGGCGTCACGCTGCGCGATGCCCTCGTCAACTCTCTCACCGGAGGAGACTTCACCCTCGAGCTGGACCAGGACCGGCTGCTCCGCATGATCGAAGCGCTGGACAACGAACAGGAACGCTTCGTCAGGCGCGACAACCTCTACTCGCTCGAGGTCGCCCTCATCAAGACCGTGACAGCGGGGGCGCCTGCCGGAGCGGGCCCCGGGGCGGACGCCGCTCCGGCATTGCCGGACTTCGATCCGGTCGGACGCCAGCCGGCCCGCGCGGCCCAGCCC
>CAZBVI010000002.1:0-444952 GCA_964495325.1 uncultured bacterium | reverse complement strand
TAGTTGGGGGGCAGCTCCCTGCAAAAGTAGGCCAGTGCGAAGAGTTATTTTGCAATACTATTGTGCCGGTGACCACCTCCAATCCGGATGCCGGCACGAGCGCGGGAGTAGCTCAGCTGGTAGAGCACTACCTTGCCAAGGTAGATGTCGCCGGTTCGAATCCGGTCTCCCGCTCCATATTCCAGTCAAAGCCCCGACCTGCACAGGTCGGGGCTTCTCTGTTGTTTCTTCACTGGGGGCTACCGGAGCTTGTCTCAGCGCCAAGCTCGCGCTATAGTCGTGCCAGGTTCCTGCGGGAGTAGCTCAGCTGGTAGAGCACTACCTTGCCAAGGTAGATGTCGCCGGTTCGAATCCGGTCTCCCGCTCCAGCCATTGCAGGGCGCGGCCGCCACGAGACGGCGTCCGCTTACCAGGCAGCACTCAGGCGATTCCGTTGGCGGCTGCGTAAGCAACCGCTTCGCCGATGCGCCGCTCCTCGTCCTCTGAGAGCCCCGCCAGCGGCTCCCGCACTTCGTTGCTGATCGGAACTCCGCGTCTTGCGGCCACTTCCTTGAAGCTTGGCAGGCTGCCGCCGTTGCCGAGCAGGTCGGCCACGTGGCTGATGTGGGTTTGCAGCTCCCGGGCTGCCACAAGGTCGCCGGCGCCCACTGCGTCACATATTCGGACGAACAGCTCAGGAAACGCGTTGGCGTTGCCACTGACGATGCCTTTGGCTCCCGAGCTGAGGCCAGCCAGGGCCACGAGGTCACTGCCGACGAACACCTCGGCTCTTCCATCCGTGGCGTCTTGGTACTCGGCCAACTGGACGATGTCGTTCTGACTGTGCTTGATACCGACTACGTTGCCGTGTTCCTTCATCAGGGTGGCCAGTAGGCTGGCCGGCACCGGGTTCACGGTGCACTGCGGGATGTTGTACAGGTACACGGGCAGGTTGGAAGGCACGGCTGCGACGACGGCGCGGAAGTAGCTGAGTAGTGCGCGCTCGGGAAGCGCGTAATAGTGCGGCGTGACGATGCTGATGGCAGCGGCACCGTTCGCGGCGGCGTGCGCGGCCAGGTCCGCAGCGACGCTCGCGTGCATGTGCCCGACCTGGATTATCACTGGCACCTGGCTGGCTGCTGCGTCGATCACGGTCTCTGCGACCAGCTTGCGCTCAGTCACCGACAGCAGCGGCGCCTCGCCTGTGGTGCCGCAAGGATGAAGTCCGT
Organism: uncultured bacterium; assembly: GCA_964495325.1. GTDB lineage: Bacteria > Deinococcota > Deinococci > Deinococcales > Trueperaceae > CAZBVI01. The sequence continues at coordinate 443,744 of CAZBVI010000002.1, read as the reverse complement.
GCACACCGGCACCGATGAGGAACTCTGCCATCGCGGACAGGCCACGGGCATCAACGCTCCCGTCCGGGGCGTAGGGCGTGATCATCGCGGGAAAGACTCCGCTCAAGGACATGTTCTTCACCTGTTCTCCGGTTCATGACCGGACTGGATTTTACGGGGCAGCTCGTCGGGATCGATTCGCAGGTGCACGATGTGCGTGCGTTGCTCGGTGTAAAGCAGGTGCACCTCTCCGCCAGAAGCTTGGATGGCGTAGGGGTAGGAGAACTCGCCGATCGAGTCCTCGATCAGCAATGGTTCGCTCCAGCTGAGGCCGTCGTCTGCGGAACAGGCCAGCGCCAACCGCTCCCGGCCCACGGACTCCGGGTTGAAGACCAGCAGCAGCCGGCCATCTGACAGGCACAGCAGCTCGATACCGCTGTTCGGGTTGGGCAGCCCGGTCGGCTGCGAGGCCGTCCAGGAATAGCCACCGTTGAACGAAAGTGAGCCGTGGATCGCTCCGCGCGGGCTGCGCGACAGCATCAGCAGGCGCCCGTCTGAGACCGGGACTATGGCGGGCTGGATCGTCTTGCCGCGAGAGGTGGTGTCGCCGTAGAGCTGCCAGTCATCCGCACCGGGTTCCTGGATGAGCACGTGCGAGCACCAGTTGCGCTCGTCGTAGACGGGCAGGAGCAGTCGGCCTTGATGGCGGACCGGCCGCGTCTTGGTCATCAGGCCGTGGCGTTCATGCACCACGCGGGCGGTACCCCAAGTGCGACCGTCGTCGGAAGACTCCTGCACGCAGACGACAGCATCCGTCCAGGATTCGCCGTGCAGCACGACGTAGTAAAGCTGCAGGTGCCCAGGCCTCTCGCTCCACAGTACCGGGTTGCCGGCGGCGATGCCGGGCAGGTCGAGCAGAACGTCGGGAGTACTCCACCTGCTGCCGTCGAAGCGGGAGGCAACCAGGACGGTGTCGGCCGATGTCTCAAACTCAAAGGCATAGGCGACCGCGAGGAGATGCCCGTTCGAGAGCTCGCACACGGTGGCTGAGTGGACGCTTCTTGGATCAAGGCCGTTGAAGAGCGTGGTGCGGATGAAGTGTGTCACTTGATCTCCGTGCTGGCCATGGTGATGCCGGTAATGATGCGCCGCTGCAGGATCAGGTAGATGATCAGCACCGGCAATGATGTGAACGCGGCCGCGGCCATCAGCAGGCCGTACTGTATGTCATAAGCGCCCTGCAGCGCCTTCAGGCCGATGGGGATGGTGAACATCTCCTGGCGGGTCAGCGCGATTACTGACCAGAAGAACTCGTTCCAGGTGAAGATGAAAACGTAAATGCCGAGCGCGCCCAGCGCGGGCAGCGACATGGGTAGGATCACCCGGGTCAGGATGCCGAAGCTGCTGGCACCGTCAAGCTGTGCGGCTTCCTCCAGCTCGCGCGGGATGTTGACGAAGAATTGCCTGAGCAGGAACACGCCGATCGGCATGGCTGTGATCGGCAGGATGAGTCCGATGCGGGTGTTGAGCAGGTCGAACGAGTTCATCATGAAATAGAGCGGTATCGAGTTCACCTGCCATGGAATCAGCATCGAAGCGACCATGACGAAGAACAGCAGATTTCGGCCGCGCCAGGCGAGCCGGGCGAATGAGTAGGCAGCCGGAATCGACAGTAGCAGCGTGAGGATCGTCGCTCCGGTCGCGACCACCAGGCTGTTCCATAGCCAGCGTCCGAACGGCCAGCTCTGAAGTGCCTCACGGAAATGACCGAGCGTCCATTCGGGCGACCACCAGGATGGTGGGCGGGTAAAGATGAAGGCGGTCGGCTTGAAGGCCGTGTCGATCATCCACAGGACCGGTACCAGCCAGATGACGGCAAGCGCAAGAAAGAGCAGCGTGAGCAGCACACTGCGGAGACGGATGCGGTTCACCGCGCACCACCCGGCTTGCGTTCGAACTCGGATTCGAAGCCCAGGAAGCGGAACGCCAGGATTGTAACGACGAGCATGAGCAGGAACAACAGGAAGCCGACAGCCGCGGCCTCCCCCATCCTGAAGTAATGGAAGCCCAGCCTGTACAGGTACAGGGCGAGCACCTCGGACGAGCGGCCGGGTCCACCCTCGGTCATCACCAGCACTTGGCCCAGAACACTGAAGGCGGACAGGGCGCTCAGGACTATGGAGAAGAGGATGGCTGGCTTGATCAGCGGGATGACGATGCGGGTCAGCTTCGTCCAGCCGTTCGCACCGTCGATGTCTGCGCTCTCCAGGATCGACTGCGGGATGTCCTTGAGGGCTGCGCGGAACACGACCATTCGGTAGCCCGACAGCCACCAGCCGGTAGCGATCGCGATGAGCGGGATGACCCAGAGCGGATGGTTGAGGAAGGCCGGTGCTTCCTGCCAGCCGAGTAGCCGAAGGGCGTGTATCAGGATGCCGTAGTCGGGATCCACCAGCCATGCCCATATGAGGCTGATGATCGATACGTTCAGAAGATAAGGAAAGAAGAGGCTTGCCTCCACAAACGCCTTGCCGCGGAAGCGGCTGTTGTGCAGCATGACGGCGAAGATCAGGCCGAACCCGACTATCAGGGGGATGCTGATGGCGGCAAACTCGAGAGTGTTCCAGGTGGCGTTCCAGAAGCGCGGGTCAGAGAACAGGTTCTGATAGTTGCGCAAGCCCACGAACTCCGAGCCGCGCAGGGGATCCCATCGCCAGAGGCTGATGTAGAAGCCATAGATTACGGGCCAGACCAGGAAGGTCAGCCACACGAGTACGAACGGCAGGACGTACAGGATGCCCGTGATCTGCCTGCGTGCCCGTCGCGATCTTTGTGTGCTCATCTCCCTTGGTGCCTCCCGGCCAGCGTCTGGTGCTGTCCGGACCGGCGCCAGTCGGCGGGGTCCGGACAGCGGAAGAGATTGTCAGCGGTTGAGGATTCGGTTGGCCTCGGACTCGGCGCCGGCGAGTGCCGCCTGGCACGTGAGGCTTCCGTTGTATACCTGCTCGATATGGACGTTGAAGACGTCCTCGAGTTCGGGGGCGTCGACGTGCGTGATCGGGTAGTGCAGCATGCCGGCTTCGGCCATCTGGGCGAACGTCGCAAGCGACACCTGCCACGTATCGGAGTCAAGCAGGTCTTGACTGGTGCGGGCTTCGTTGTAGGCAGGGATGTGACCGCCGTAGATGCCCCAGTCGTCACTGTTCTCGTTGATCCAGCGGATGGCTTCCGCTGCCGCGATGTAGACCTCATCCGGCGTCCCGGCCGGCTGGACAGGGATCACCAGGTTGTGGCTGTTCCCCCAGGTCACGGCGCTGTCGAAGAATTCGGGCATCATGGCAAAGCCGTAGTCCAGGCCGGCTTCGGTGGCGGTCCAGTAGAACCAGTTGCCCGCGACCAGCATGCCCAGGTCGCCCGCGGTGAACTGGCGGAAGCCGTCGCCGGCGGCGATGTTCCAGCTGTTGTCCACGACGCTGGTCAGATACTCGCAGGCGGCCAGGCCTGCGTCGTTGTTGAAGGTTGCCTGGGTAAAGCCGGCATCGAACAGTTCCTGATCCTGGCCCCAGTACAGGTAGTACCAGGCGCGGGCGAGCTTGCGGGCAAGGCCGTCTTCGGCCATATGCACCGCATAGGCGTCAGTGTTGTCGCGGATGGCGTTGGCTGCCGCCTCGAACTCTTCCCGGTTCGTGGGTGGGCTGTCCGGATCCAGGCCGGCGGCCTCGAAGATGTCGCGGTTGTACCAGAGGCCGAACATGTGCGTGTCGAGCGGTACCAGGTACCGGTTACCCTCGAATTCGCCAGCATCCCAGAGGTCAGCGATGTACTGGTCGGCTGAAATGCCGGCAGCGTCAAGCAGGTCGCCGGCCGGGCTGTCGTTCAGCGGGGTAAGGGCGATGGCCATCTGCGGCAGGTTGGTGGTGTGAACCACACCGATCTGTGGTGCATCGTTTGCGACCACCGCATTGTACAGCTGGGCGTAGTAGTCAGCCCACTGGCCCTGTGTCAGGGTGATCTGTACGTCGGTGTGTGCCTCATTGAAGGCGGTAACGATGCGCTCCATCGCCTGGGCGTCACCGCTGTGGAACAGCGTGTTCATGTTCAGGTTGATCTGGGCACTGGCGCCTGCGAGCAGCAGCAGGGCAGCGAGGACGAGGACTGCTTTCTTGAGACTGTTCATGTTCATGCTCCGTAGGAAGTGTTCAGAGTACTGGGGGCTGCTGGCGGTTGGTCAACCAGCCTCGGTTCGATCTCCTCCTTTCCGTGACGCGCTTCGTTTTGCGAGTCGGTGAACGGTAGGGGCGGTGCTCTGATAGAGCTTCAGGAAGTCGGGATAAATGGCGTCGAAGGTTGCCTGATTGTCCGGATCCGGTTCGACCAGCGTTGGCGTACCTACCCAGTCGTCGATGGCGGAGTGGTCGAGCAGTCCGCAGGCCAGGCCCGCAAGCATCGCGTCGCCGTAGCTGGCGCCGATCGTCTGGCGCGGCAGGCGCTGGCTCACGCCGCTGATGTCCGACACGATCTGCGGCCAGGTTCCGCCGCGCGTGCCGCCGCCGACGGCGGTGATGCTGTCGATCCGTGCGCCAAGGGACCTGAACGTGTCCAGGTTGTGGCGGATGCCGAAGCCGACGCCTTCCAGCACGGAGCGGAAGAGGTGGTCGCGGGTGTGGGTCAGGTTCAGTCCGGCGATCACGCCGCGTGCGTCCGGGTCGTTGATGGGAGTGCGCTCCCCGCTGAAGTATGGCAGCGTCAAGAGCCCGTCGGAGCCGGCGGGCACCGCAGCGGCGCCCGCGAACAGCCGGGAGTATGCCTCGGTGGCCGGCAGGTCGCTGGCCAGCTGGTCGCGGAACCAGCGGGTCAGGCTGCCGGTCGTTGCCATTCCCGCGGCCAGCGCGTACTGGCCCGGGAAGGCTCCGGCCGTGAGCCACACCCGTTCATCGCGCACGGGACCGTCCAGCACGAGGATGAAGAAGGTGGTGGAGCCGTACATAATCATCAGTTCGCCGGGCTTCCGTACACCCACACTCAGCGCTTCGGAGAGCGCGTCCACCGCGCCGACGGCGACCGGCGTGCCGGCGCGGAGACCGGTCAGGGCGGCAGCCTCGCGCGTGACGGTGCCCGCGATTTCGTCGCTCCAGCCGAGGCGGGGCAGAAGCTGCAGGGGCGCCACGAGGTGCTCAAACTGCTCCGACCACTCAAGCGTGCTGATGTCGATGAGGGGCATGTAGTGACTGGCGGTGTGCCGGTCCATCACGTGCTCGCCGGTGAGGCGATGCACGAGGAAGCCGCTGGCGGTTGTCAGGTGGGCGGTCTGTCGCCAGACATCGGGTTCGTTCTGCCGCAGCCAGCGGATCTTGGGGCCGATCGCCTGGCTGGTGAGGGCCATTCCCGAATGCTCCAGCAGCCGGTCCGTTCCGATCTCGCTTTCCAGCTCCGCGATCTGTTCGCTTGCGCGGGTGTCCACTCCGTAGAGGATGCCGTTGCGCAGTGGCCTGGCCCGTGAGTCGAGTGGCAGGAGGCAGGGGCCGATGGCGCTGACGGCGACGCCGGCGATGTCAGCGCCGGTCCACTTTCCGCTCAGCAGCTCGCTGCAGATTGCTGTCAGGCCCTGCCACCACACCAGCTCGGGATCGTGCTCGGCCCAGCCGGGTCGCGGTACCAGCAGCTCGTGTTCGACGACGTGCTGCTTCAGTACCTCGCCCTGAGGCGTCACGAGGACGCCCTTGGCGGAGTACGTGCCGATGTCGATGCCGAGCAGGAGTTCAGGCATTCAACCCAGTCCCGTCTCTCCGCACAGGTGCACGTGCAGGCCAAGCTCATGGAACGCCGTCGCCTTGGCAGCCAGTGCCTGTCGGGCACCGTCGGCGTCTGGTGCGTACGCGACCTGTATGTGGTTCGCCTTGTGCCGGCCCATCAGCTGGTCCCGACTGACGCCCTGAAGCGTGAGGTGCATGATTGGCCAGGCGTAGTCCGTGTGGTTCAGGCGCCGCTCGGTCTCATCCGACGGCAGGCTGACGGCGTTGCCCAGGCCAATATCCGCATGGAGTTCGCCGCGTTCAACGTAGACCCTGCTCCAGACCACGGGCCCGGGCTTCGATACCCCTTTGAGGGTGCCGCCGCCGTGCGGGAAGTACATGGCCGGCTGCCGTTCGCTGCTCGCGCTGGCGTAGCCGCCCTCGAAGTGTGACGCGGGGGCGCCGCCCGAGATCATCAGCACCCAGACGAAGTCGTCGAGTTCGTCCGACCGGTAGTGCTCGCCCCAGCGGATGTCGTGCAGCGTCGTTGACGGCTCGAAGCCGAGCCCGTTCCAGACCCGGTTGGTGACGAGTGCGTCGACGGCGGCACCCTCGTCGACCTCATTGAAATGCGGCAGCGCCTGGCCCGGGAACAGTTCCCGGCCCTCACCGAGTGCTTGCGCGGGCGGGCGCTCCGGGTTGTTGAGCATGCCCTCGACCAGGTCGCTTGCCGGGGCCATGTCCGTCAGGCCGTTCTGGTACTGGATGCCGATCGCGTCGCAGCTGAAGCGGTCGGCCATGCGCAAAGCGGCGATGTACATGCGCGCCTGCCCCAAAAGCTGGCTTTCCGTGAGTTCCGTTGCCTCGTCGCTGCCGGTGACGAACCTCATGCCGTGCGCCCGCAGCCACTCCAGCACACCTGCGGCCTCGGCGTCCGTCACGAGCTTCATCTCTGCCAGCAGGGCTGACTGACTCAGCCGCTCCTTGTAGATGCCCAGCGGATTCAGAAGCTCGTCGTCGATGATGGCGTTGTACATGCCCATGCAGCCCTCGTCGAAGATGCCCAGGATGGCCTTGTTGTCGCGCAGGTCGCGGGCGACGGAGGAACCCAGTTCGCGCGCGCCATCAGCCGCCCCGCCGGAAACGAACGGCCTGACGTGCGACGTGTCGTGTCGCACTGAACCGCTGCCGAGCCACTCCCTGAGGGCGTCCAGGGCGAACCCGTCGGTGTAGCCCTCGCTCCAGATGGTGCTGTAGCGCACGCCGGCCTTGGTCAGGCTGCCGTTCAGGTTGAGGAGGCCGACCAGCCCGGGCCACTCGCCACTCCAGTTGCCGGCGGTAAGGATTGGGCCCTCGTGGCTCCTGAGTCCGGCCAGAACGTGATGGCTGAACTGCCAGGCGGCGATTGCGACGACGACCGGCGCCTGCCTCGGTATGTCCCTGAACACGTCCATGCCCATCCGCTGGCTGCGGATGAAGCCGTGGCCGGTTGCGGCGTCGACCGGGAACGCCCTGACGACCTGGGCACCCATCGATTCGAGCGCCACGGTCAGCCGCTCCTCGAGCAGTGCCTGTGCGGGCCAGCACACCCGATTGGCGCTCTCCCGGCCGTCACCGCTGCTGACCATGTAGAGGGGGGAGGGGTTGTTCAACGCTGTTTTCCTTTCTCGATTGCAGTTGCTGCAAACGTTTGCAGGGGGGCCCTGTGGCGGTTCATGCCGGGATCCCAACCCTTCGTGGCGGTGCAGTGGACTGTCTGATCACCAGTTCCGGCTGGAAGACCCGCCGCGTCGGGTCCGTGCGGCCAGCCAGGCGCTCGAGCAGCAACCGGGCGGCCGCCTCGCCCATCTCCCTGAGCGGCTGGGCGACAACGGTGAGTGGCGGGGTTACGTAACGCGCCCAGCGCACGTCGTCGAACGAGATCAGCGACATGTCGGCGGGAAGTTCGAGCCCCGCATCCTGCAGTTCGGCCAGTGCGCCGGCCGCCATCTCGTTGTTGGCCACGAACATGGCGGTCGGCGGTGAACGCGTCGCCAGCAGCTTACGGGCCGCGTTGCGGCCGGATGCCTCGCGGAAGTCGCCATAAGCGATCAGCTCGTCGGACGGTTCGATGCCGGCTTGCCTCAGCGCCCTCAGGTACCCCTCGAGGCGGCCGCTGCCGGTGGTCAGGCGCGGCGGACCAGAGATCATGCCGACGCGGGTGTGGCCGAGTTCCAGCAGGTGATCAACCGCCGAGCGGGCACCGAGAACGTTGTCCAGCAGGACGGTGTCGGTGCCCGGCATGCCCGATGCCCGGTCGATCTCCACAATCGGGATGCCGTCCAGGCCGAGCCGTTCGAGCTCGTCGGACCCGCTGCCGCTGAATCCGTGGATTATGCCGCTCACCTTCAGCTCGCCCAGCAGCTTGAGTGCCCGCTGCTCCTTGCCCTGGCTCTCGCTGGCGTCGCAGACGATGCAGCTGTAGTCGTGCGCCGACAGCGTATGTTCGATCGCCTTGACGATACCCGAATAGAAGGGGTTCTGCAGGTCGGATACCACCAGGCCGACCGTCTGTGTCTCGCCCTTGCGCAGGGAACGCGCGATACCGTTGGGCCGGTACGAGTGGTCACGAACAGCCTTCAGCACGCGCTCGCGAGTCCGGGCTGAGACCATCTCGGGGCGGTTGAGGGCCCTCGATATGGTTGCGGGGCTGACCTGCAGCAATTGCGCGAGTTCGACCAGTGTCATGGGGGTGCGGGAACTCCTTGGGCTCAGTGGCGCGGAAGAAACGGATTCTGCAAACGATTGCAGGAATGGCTTTGGAGCAATTGTAAGCGTGTTGCCGGTGGCTGTCAAATCACACCGGCGAGGGAACCTGCGACGAGCAAGGGATTGCCGCAGGAACCTCAGACGATGAGCGCGGTCCGGGCCAGCAAGTTACTGCTGCGACTCGGTCAGCCGTTCAGCAGCCTCCTGAACAACGCATCGCGCTCCGCTTCGACGTCGCTGATCTCCTGCCTCAGTTCGGCGACGCGCTCCGTGATTTCCGCCAGCTCGTCCTCCTGCTCGGTCAGCTCGGTAACGTAGCGCTGGTAGAGGCTGCCGGACTGTTCGAGCCCGGCCATGTTCGCGCGGATGCGCTCCTGCTCGACGAAGATGTCGTCGCGCCGCTCGTTCAGGCGCGACAGCTCCGCGCGCAGCCCCGACAGGGACACCTGCAGGTCGTGCACTTCCTGCAGTGTTGCGCGCTGGTCGGCCGGGAACTCGTAGTTCGCAAGGTAGAGGGCGATCCGGTCGCTCTCGATCGTCGACAGGCTCACGGACGAAGCCGCGACGCGCTCCTCGACGACGCGCAGCGTGCACTCGCTGCCTGCGTCGCACGTCAGCTGTACCGGCAGGGAGAGGCGCTCCTGCACATCACCGGCGGCCTCTGCTTCGAGCAGTACACCGAGTCGGTAGCCGTCGCGGGTCCGGACCGGGGCGGGCTCAGGCTCAACGATCTCGAAACCGGGCCTGGCGGCATGCTCGACCAGCAGAAGTCGGGTCGAGTCGGTATCGGACGCCAGGCGCCAGGTGGTGACATGCCGGTGCAGGATCGTGCTTACAAGGAGTCCGCTGTCAAGCCGCACGTCGGTGACGGTGTCCGGCTCGGTCGTTGCCTCCCGGCTCACGCGGACAGCCAGATCAGTGGCGTATGTGAGCAGCGCGCTCGCGCCGGGCAACACGTCGGCCATCCGCGCGTTGCCTGCGAAACCGCCGGCGTCGAATACGGTGACGGTTCCTGCGGCCAGGTGCAGGCCCGTGTCGTTCTCGAGCAGTACGCCGCGCATCGGGTTGTCGTCACGGACGGCCGGGTCGAAGACCGAGAGGCGCTGACCCGGGATCGTCTGCTGCACGATCGGGATCATGGCCGACTCGTACCTGGGGATCGAGACGGGCTCACTCACGCGGTACTCGAAGTTGACACCCTGCTGGCTGCCGGTTGCGGCCGCGCTGACTCCCATGTCCTCAAGGGTGTCCGCCATGCGCGCCTGCATCTCCATCATCGGCGCCGGGGCCGAGGGCACCGGCATGGACTCGTACTCCGGCGGCACGTGACTCTCCGACACCGCCGGCTGGATCCGCGGACGCTGTACGTAGACGGGCTCGTACAGGCTCGTGATGAACGATATCGGCTGACCCGCGACGAACGACACCTCGATGTCGCGCAGGTCCAGGCTCGTGGGGTTGTCAAAGATCGCCCAGCCTTGCAGCTCTGCGCTGCCGTCATCGCCAAGAACGACGCGGTAGCTGGTCTTCCAGACCGGCATCTCACGCACGTAGCCGACCACAACGCGGCGTTCGCCGTCACCGCTGAAGCGCAGCCGTACCTCGTTCAGGTCTGTCTCCCGATGCCGGGAGATCGCCGCGAGTGCGGCGTCCATCTCGGCGCGCAGCTCGGCGCGGTCGAAGCGGATGTCACGGACCTCGGCCAGGTTGATCCGACGGAAACCATCATCGGTTGACAGGTTCAGATAGTGCAGCGGCGCACTTTCGGGCGCCTGAACCGTCTCCACGCTGACGATCGTGCCGGCCAGGCTGGTGCCGGCCGTTATGCGTACGCCCTCGCCACGCGCCTGGCGTAGCAGGTCTGCCAGGCTCGGGTTCCCCGACAGGTCCAGCGAATAGCTCGCGAGGGTGCGGGCCAGCGGGTCCTGCGACGGGTAGCGGACGGCCTGGACGCTTCCGCCATCGAGGTCGAGCAACACGAGGCTCTGGAGCAGGTCATCCATGTCGTGACTCTCGATGCGGAGCAGCACCTCCTGGGTGCCGTGCACGGTACCGGCATGCTCGAAGTAGCCGACACCGTTCGTGAAGAGGACGACGCGACTCACGGGCAGGGACATGGTTGGGGCCTCCTGGGCAAAAGTCAGGGAGCCGAGGCTGAAGACAAGGGCCAGCAGCAGGCCCGGCAGGCGGCTTCTGATGCTTCGTGCGTTGTTCATGGGTCATGTTACGCCGTCGCTGCGGCCGCCTGATGAGTTTTCTTAAAGCCGCCTTGAGGCAATCGCGCAGCGAGACACGTAGCCTGCCCGCGTTAATGCGGCCTTAAGGTGCCGGTCGCTAGGCTGGCTTCGGCAGGCCAGGGAGAAGCGAGATGGCACCAGAAGCTGGAGACCCAGCCGGACTTACGCTCGAAGCGCTCCTGGAGCAGTGTGCGCTGCTCGAGCGGCGCATCAGGTTGGGGGAGGCGGTCGTTGGGGATTACGGACGCCTCGCCCGCCTGACGCGCGAGCTGGTGGAACGCAGCCAGGAAGCACCGGAGCCGGGTGGACCGTGAGTCCGCAAGCCTGCCCGATGACTGAAACGGGTTCACTGCGCCAGTTCGTCCTATGATGAATGCAAGTGAGACACGACAGGAAAGCGGCCGCCGCCCGCGTCAGCGGCTTCGGAGAGAGCGTCTTCGCCCGCTACACGGCGTTGGCTAGGCAGCACGGGGCTGTGAACCTGGGCCAGGGATTCCCGGACTTCGCGCCGCCAGGGTTCGTGACGGAAGCACTGCGCGAGGCGTGCGAGGGAGACCAGCAGTATGCGCCTGTCGCCGGGCTGCCGGAGCTGCTTCAGGCGATCGCCGACGAGTTCGGCGCTGCGACCGGCCTTGAGTGTGACCCGGTCGGCAACGTTCAGGTGAGCGTCGGCGCTACGGAGGCGCTCTTCCTTGCGACGCACGCCCTGGTCGATCCTGGTGACGAGGTCATCCTCTTCACGCCGTACTACGACTCGTATCCGGCCAACGTCGCCATGGCCGGTGGCACGGTCGTGCCCGTGCCACTGGAACCGGGACCGGAGGGCTGGGCGTTCGATCCGGCGGTACTGGAGCGTGCCTTCTGCGACCGCACGAAGCTGATAGTCGTCAACACCCCGCACAACCCGGTGGGCAAGGTGTTCGCGGCCGAAGAGCTCGACCTGATCGTCGAACTCGCAGCGAAACACGACGCACTCATCCTGAGCGACGAGGTGTACGAGCACATCGCATGGCGACAGCACCTGAGCATCGCGACGCGGCCCGGCGCCTGGGAACGGACGCTGACGGTCTCATCGATCGGCAAGACCTACTCGGTAACGGGCTGGAAGATCGGCTGGCTCATCGGTCCGGCCGAGCTGATCCGACCGGTACGCGCTGCCCACCAGTGGCTGACCTTTGCCGTCGCCACGCCCCTGCAGCGGGCCGCGGCGGCGTGCATGAGGCGTGCTCGCCGCAACAACTATCACGCCGAGCTGCTCGATGACTACACGCGCAAGCGTGACCTGCTGACCGACCAGCTGATCGGTACGAGCCTCAAGCCGCTCAGTCCGGACGGCAGCTACTTCCTGCTGGCGGACGCCTCGGCTGCCGGCTTCGGTGACGCAACGGAACTGTGCCTGAGGCTGCCCGAGCTTGCCGGCGTGGCAATGATCCCGGTCGGTGAGTTCCAGCCGGACGAGCACCGCGGTGCGACCCGCCACCTGGTCCGGCTGGCGTTCTGCAAGTCAGAGGCCGGCCTGCGGGAGGCCGGTGAACGGCTCAGGGCCGCGCTTCCGGCCGGCTGAGCGCCTCAGTCCCGGGGATCGAGCGCGTCCCGGATGCCGTCGCCAAGCAGGTTGAAGCCGAGCACGGTGAGCGAGATGGCCAGGCCAGGGTAGATCAGCAGCCAGTTGGAGTCGGGCAGGAACCTGCGCCCGCGGTTGAGCATCTCGCCCCAGTCGGCCGCAGGAGGCTGGATGCCGAGTCCCAGGAAGCTGAGTCCGGCGAGGCTGAGGATGGCGAATCCGACGCCGAGGCTCGCCTGCACGCTCAGGGGACCCATGGCCGAGGGCAGGATGTGAAGGAACAGCTTTCGGGGGGTGCGCACGCCGACGGCCGAGGCAGCCTGCACGAACTCCTCCTCGCGCGTGCCCAGCACCACGCTGCGCACGATGCGCGCGTACTCGGGAATGCTGACTATCGCCACGGCGATCACGGCGTTCGTGAGCCCGGGTCCAAGCGCGCCGACGATCGCCAGAGCCAGCAGGATCGACGGGAAAGCAAGCAGTACGTCCATGATCCGCATCAGCACGTTGTCCAGCCAGCCGCGGAAGTAGCCCGCCAGCAGCCCGAGCAGCGTGCCGATGATGCCGGCCACGAGCACGGGGATCGTGCCGGTCAGGAGCGAGACCCGGGCTCCGTAAACGACGCGGCTGAACACCGATCGGCCGTACTCGTCGGTTCCGAACCAGTGCTCGGCCGACGGTGGCTGCAGGCGTTCCCGCAGGTTCTGTGCAGCGGGCGGAGCGGGGCTGATCACGGGTGCGAACACGGCGACCAGCACCAGCAAGGTGATGATGACCAGCCCGACCACCGCCATCCGGTTGCGCAGGAAGCGCCGCAGCGGTGGCGAGGAAAAGATGCCGGGACGCGCCTTGGGGGCGGGAGCCTGCACTGCCTGGTCAGCCATAGCGGATCCTCGGGTTCAGCAGCGCGTAGGAGAGGTCGACGAGCAGGTTGATCAGGATGAACACCACCGCGATGAAAAGCACAGTGCCCTGGACGAGTGGCCCGTCCTGTGCGCGGATCGAGTCGACCACCAGGCGGCCGAGGCCCGGCCAGGCGAACACGGTTTCGGTCAGCACTGCGCCGCCGAGCAACCCGCCGAACTGCAGGCCGATCACGGTGATGACGGGCAGCATGGCGTTACGCAGGCCATGCCGCAGGTTGACGCGTCGTTCGCCCACACCCTTCGCGCGGGCCGTCCTGATGTAGTCCGAACGCAGCACCTCGATCATGCTGCTGCGCGTCACGCGCGCGATTATCGCGGAGGACGAGAAACCGATCGCCGCGGCCGGCAGCACCAGGTGCCGCCAGGTGCCGTAGCCGGAGGCGGGCAGCCAGCCCAGTTCGAGCGAGAAGTAGAGCATGAGGATGAGCCCGGACCAGAACACCGGGATCGAAACGCCGGCAAGCGCGACGACCACGGCGATGTAATCGATCAGCGTGCGGCGGTACACCGCGGCCAGAACGCCGAGACTGAGGCCGATGACCAGTGCGATGCCAAGGCCCGCCCCCGCGAGCTGAAGCGTTGCCGGGAGCCGCACAGCGATCTCCCGCAGCACCGGCTGCCCGGTGCGGACCGATTCGCCCAGATCGAGGCGCACCACACCACCCAGGAAACTGAGGTACTGGGTCACGGGGTCGCGGTCGAAGCCGTACTGCACGCGCAGCGCCTCCAGGGCAGCCCTGCTGAGCCCCTGTGCCTCCTCGCCCAGCAACGCGATGAGAGGATCGCCAGGAGCGATCCTCAGCATCAGGAACACGAGAATGGTCACGCCCAGCAGCACGGGCAGAAGGCCCAGCAGGCGACCGCTGACGTACCTCAACAACAGGCGTCAGTCTCTCAGCGGTTCAGGGTTGCGTCGCGCAGGTCGAAGCCGATGACCGAGAAGTTGACGTTCTCGCCCTGAAGCGCCTCGGTCTTCGCGAAGGTCGAGAGCGGGAAGTTCACGGTGACGAACGGCACGTCGAGCAGGATCTGCTCCTGGACAGCCAGGTAGGCATCAGCACGGGCTTCGGGATCCGGGTTGTTGCGGCCGGTCTCCAGGAGCTCGGTGACGGAGTCATCGACGTAGCGGGAATTGTTGCTGCCGCCGCCGATCTCGCTCGGATGCAGGAAGCCGTACAGCGCGTAGTCGGCATCCAGGGTCACGGTGCCCCAGCCGGACACGTACAGTTCCAGGTCGTCCTCGAGCACGGCCTCGGCGTAGGCAGCGTACGGCTGGGTACGGATCTCCAGGTCGATGCCGATGCCGGCAAGCTCGGCCTGCAGTATCTGTGCAATCGTCTCGAGTGTCGGGTCGGTGTAGACGTCGATGCGCAGGCTCAGGCCGCTGACTCCGGCCTCGGCGAGCAGCTCGGTGGCGCGCTCGGGGTCGTAGGGGTAGGGCTCGTCAAGGTCCTCGGCTGCGTAGGCAACGGTGGGCGGGATGGCGGCGACTGCCGGCAGGCCGTTGACGATGTCACCGATCAGTTCCTTGTCGATTACATGGGCGATCGCCTGGCGGACGCGAACGTCCTGCAGCTTTTCGCTCTCGAGGTTGAAGCCAACGTAGTTGCTGCCCCAGCCGAGGAAACTCACGGCGGAAAGGCCGGGCGCGTTCGCGATTGAATCGAAGCTGTCTGCGGGAATGCCGTAGTAGGCGTCGACGCCGCCACTGCGCAGCTCGACCAGGATGGTCGCGACGTCAGGGATGATGCGCGTCACTACCCGCTGGATCGCCGGTTCGCCACCCCAGTAGTCGGGGTTGGCTTCCAGAACGATCTGCGCGTCCTGTTCCCACGATACGAACCTGAAGGGTCCGGTGCCGACCGGGTTGCGCTCGAGGCTCTCGCCGAGGCCGGCCTGCACGATGGCGGCAACCGGGTGGGCCAGGTGGGCCAGCAGCGGTGCGAACGGGGTCTCGGTCTCGATCTGCACCGTGTACTCGCCGGTGGCACGCACGTCATCGATGCGGCTCAGCACGAAGAGGCCCGGGTTGGTCGCTTCCGGATCAAGGAAGTGCTCCAGTGAGGCAACTACCGCGTCGGCGTCCAGGGCGGTGCCGTCATGAAAGGTGACCCCTTCGCGGATCTGCAGCTCGAGGACGTTGTCCTCCACGAACTCCCAGGACTCGGCCAGGCGGGGCTGGATCACGCCGTCGCTGCCGAAGTAAACGAGGTTCTCGTACACCTGGTTGGTGATCGAGAAGGAAAGGCCGTTGAAGGTTCTGTTCGGGTCAAGCGTAAGGGGGTTGGAGTTCTGGGCCATCGTCAGGGTCTGGGCCAGACCGACCGGTGCGACGAGCAGCGCTGCGGCTGCAGCAAGGTTTCTGACGAGCTTCGGATTCAGCATGTTGCCTCCCGGGAGAGCGCCGGACCTGCCGGTCCTGAAGAAGCGCTGAGGGAAACTATATCTGCTGCACGTCGGTGAGCCTGATTCCAAGCAACAGACTCATGGCATGACTCCACAGCAACGGGGAGGCTGACTCGCCCCAGTTGCTCGTCCACCAGTCCAGGAACCACGCATCGGTCCTGGTGACCGGCACCTGTTCGGGCAGATGCCCTGCCGGCGTTCTCTGTGCCTGGATCCAGCGCATGCGTTGCCCGGCCAGCGCCGGCTCGCCCACGCGCAGCTCCACCAGGCCCAGCCAGGCGGTAAGCAGCAGCCAGCCGCCCCCGCCGTAGTACGTGTCCGAGCGGTAGCGCGTGAGCCCGCCGCCGTCGAGCAGCTCCTGGCGGACGCGTTTCAGGGTGCCCGCGGCGATCGGATCACTCGGAGCGAGGAAGCCGAGCGGCTCGATCGCCCAGAGCAGCGAGGCGTCCACGGCCGGGTTGCGGACGTACTTGATCAGGCTGCCTTCGCAGACGCAGTTCGCGAGGATGTAAGCGCGGATATTGTCTGCCCGGGTAGCCAGGTCCGCACGGTCGAGCAGTCCCGCGGCCGCGACGAGGCCGGCCCAGCAGCTCACCAGCGTGGAGGTGTGCAGCTGCGTGCGGTGCTCCTCCCAGGCGTCGTAGCACGGCTCGTTCCAGAACGCCGCGACGTACTCGGCCGCGAGCGTCACGGCGTCGCGACCCGGTGCATCACCGCCGGCACGCACGTGCTCGCCGACAGACCAGAGCCACTGGCCGTAGCCGTCCATCTGGAAGTTGGGCCAGCCGTCCTCGAGCCACTCGCCCGCGAGCGTGAAGCGGGCGGGCAACAGCGACTCGCCTGGGATCGGCTTGCCGGCGGCCCTTGCTTTCAGCAACTCGCGGATCCGCACCTCGTGCTTCAGCAGCGTCCGGGCGACCCAGCCGTGAAAGCGTGCCGCGGCGCCGCGCTCACCGGCGCACCCGAGCGCCCAGGCGATGTACGAGCCGTCGCGCAGCCAGCTGTACGGGTACTGGGAGAACCCGGGGCTGGCCGGGAAGCCACCACTTTCGTCCTGCCATCCAAGCAGCAGACTACGGTCCAGTTCGGTTAGTTCAGTAAGTTCCATTCAGCCCTTCAAGCCGGAAGACGCCACGCCCTCGATGAACCAGCGTTGCGCGAAGAGGAATACGATCATGATTGGGATCACTGCGACCACGGAGCCGGCCATCAGCAGGTTCCACTGGTTCTGTCCCGGATAGATTCCCTGGAGCGCCTGCAGGGCGACAGGCAGCGTCATCAGGTGGCGGTCGTTCGTGATCAGCATTGGCCAGAGGAAGTTGTTCCACGAGCCCATGAACGAGAGGAGCCCCAGCGTCGCGAGCGGCGCGCCCGACAGCGGGACGATGATGGTGAAGAACGTGCGGATCGTGCCGGCGCCGTCGATGGTGGCGGCCTCCTCCAGCTCACGCGGGATGCTCTGGAAGAACTGCCGCATCAGGAACGTGCCGAATGCGCTGAACATGCCGGGCACGATCAGGCCGGCGTAACTGTTCGCCCAGCCGAGGTTGACGATGATGATGAACAGCGGGATTATCGTTACCGCGAACGGGATCATCAGCGTCATCAGGTAGAGCAGGAAAAGCGCCTCGCGCCCCCGGAACCGGAAGCGTGCGAAGGCGTAGCC
This sequence comes from uncultured bacterium, assembly GCA_964495325.1. Classification (GTDB taxonomy): domain Bacteria; phylum Deinococcota; class Deinococci; order Deinococcales; family Trueperaceae; genus CAZBVI01. The sequence continues at coordinate 426,486 of CAZBVI010000002.1, read as the reverse complement.
GGCCATCGAGCAGAGCAGGAGCTGGCCCAGCGTGCTTGAACTGGCGACCAGCGCCGAGTTACCCAGCACGCGCGCCATCGGGAAGCGGTTGAAGATGTTCTGGTAGGCCGCGATTGTCGGGGACTCCGGGATCATCTGTGGCGGCAGGCTCAGCACCTGGTTGCTCGGCTTGAGCGAGGTCGAGACCATCCACACGAACGGCACGACCATGAAGAGCGCACCGATGCCGAGGGCGATCAGCAGGAAAATGGTGCCGGGACGCAGCCAGGCTGGACGCCTCACCACTCCCACCTCCTGCGCAGGCGGTTGAGCACGAAGCTGATCGCGAAGATGAAGAGGAACAGTATCCACGACATCGAGGCGGCGTAGCCCATGCGGTTGTAGTTAAAGGCGTTGCGGACGATGCGTTCCATCAGCACCTGGGTCGCGCCGGCGGGGCCCCCTCCGGTCATGATGTACACCTGGTCGAACACCTGGAACGAGCCGATCAGGCTGATCATCACGGCGAAGAAGAGGCTGGGCACCAGCAGCGGTACGGTGATGAAGCGCAGCCGCTGCCAGCCGCTCGCGCCGTCGATCTCGGCTGCCTCGTAGTACTCGCGGGGAATGCCCTGCAGGCCCGCCAGCAGGATCACCATGATGAAGCCCAGGTCCTTCCAGACGCTCGTCAGGATCACCGCGGGCATGGCCCAGTTCACATCGAACAGCCAGGCTGGCCCGCGGATGCCGAGCCAGCCAAGGAAGTTGTTGAGCAGCCCGAAGACGGGGTTGTACAGCCACATCCAGATGAGCGACACGGCGACCCACGACGTCACGACCGGCAGGAAGTAGGTGGTGCGGAAGAACGAGCGCAGGGGGATGCGCCGGTTCAGCGCCACCGCGATGAGCAGGCCGAGCGTGATGACCAGGGGAACGTAGCCGACGAGGTACTTGACAGTGTTGCCGAGGGCGCCCCAGAACTCAGCGTCGGCCAGCAGGCGGCGGAAGTTGGCGATCCCGGTGAAGCGCGGCGGGTTGAGCAGGTCCCAGTCCGCGAACGAGAGCACCAGTGATGATGCGATTGGGACCAGCACGAACACGCCGAGGCCGATAAGGCTCGGGCCCAGGAACAGGGCGATCACAAGTGCGCGTTTCCAGCCAGTCTCGTACATCGCGCGGCTGCCCTACCGCTTCCCGAACGCTTCCAGCAGCGCTCCGGCACGTGGACTGTCGGCCCGGACGAAGACGGGGATGCGTTCGAGCGGCGCTGGCACCGACACGCGCACGCCGCCCTCGAACCGGCTGCCGCTCCACGCATCGAGCCATTCGCCTGCGGGCAGGTGAGCCTCGCGCAGCAGTGCGCCCTTCTCGACCACCGGACACACCAGCAGGTCGCGGCCGAACAGGTAAGCGAAGGGGTCCTGGCTCATGCGGTCGTGCTCGTCCGGATAGGCCAGGGCCGGGGAGCGCATCAGCGGCAGTCCCTGGGCCGACATCGCCTCGGCCTCGCCCGCCAGCCAGTCGAGCAATCGCATGCGCAGGCGCGCGAAGCTGCGGTAGGTGTCGATCGCGGCCTGGTCATTGTTGCGCTCCGCGACGTTCCAGGGCGTGCGCTCGCGATTGTCGGCCGAACCATGGCTTTCCGAGTGGTACTGCATGACCGGACAGAGCGCGGCCATCGCGGTCGAGCGCAGGTACAGCTCGGTGGTCGGGACCTCGCCACTGAAGCCGCCCAGGTCCCAGCCCCAGATCGAGATGCCGCTGACTCCCGCGGAAACACCGGCAAGTATGGACGCGCGGTAGGCGGCCCAGGTGCTGTTCTCGTCACCGGCCCAGTGGCCCGGGAAGCTCTGCGAACCGGTGTAGCCGGCGCGCGAGAAGACGAGGCTGTCGCCGGGTTTGTGGCGCTGGACGAACTCGTGGTACGCGCGTGAGTAGTCCCGCGAGTACGTGTTAACGAGGGCGCTGCCGCGGCGGCCGTCGTGCGCGCACAGGCGGCTGCCCCAGAGATGCTCCCCGCCGTCGGTCTTCATGCCGTCGATGCCGAGCTCGCTGAAGAGGTAGTTGCGCTTTGCGAACCACCAGTCTCTCTCTTTGGGGTTGCTGAAGTCAATCACCAGCGCGTCGGGGAACCACCAGCCGCGGTTGCGGTAGGGCGCTCCATCCTCCTCGCGGATTCCGAAGCCGTTCTCCATCATCCACGCCTCGTTGGCGTCGTGCTGGGCGTGGGGTTCCTCCAGCTTCTTCATGACCGGTATCTGCCAGAGCACCACGCGGATGCCGAGCTCGTGGCAGCGGTCGATCATGCCCTTCGGGTCGGGCCAGCGCCCGCCGAACGTGAAGTCGGCCAGGGCCGGCACGTGGTCGCCCGGTGCCGGCTCGTACTGCGCGTCGTTGAATATGTAGAAGGTCGACTCGTCGCTCCAGGCCTCGATGACCAGGACCGTCGCGGGGATGTCCTCGCTCACAGTCCGGTCGATGGCGGCCTCGGTGATGGCCTGGCTGTTCCACGTGTTGGCCGACATCCAGGGGCCGAAAGACCACTTCGGCGGAACGCTCATCTCGCCCGTCAGGCGCGTGAAGGTGGCAGTGACCCCATAAGGCTCATCGGCCAGGATCAGGTGCAGCTTCAGGGTGCGGCTCCGCGGCGGCGACACGGGAAGCTCGATGCGCGGGTCGTCCGTGAGGTCGAAGAAGCTCGGTTCGTCCTCTTCCAGCCAGACGCCCCAGGAGCCGCTGGAGACCAGGAACGGGACGGGCAGGTAGGTCCGCTCCCCCTGCTCCTTGTACTCCTCGTAGACGCGCACGTCGGTGCGGCGCCCGCGCAGGTCGGGTGTGCCGAAGCGTTCGCCGAGCCCGTAGAACGCCTGGCCGGCGGGCAGTTCAAGCGGCGCCTCGAAGGCCGCTATGCTGCCGTCCTCGAGCGCCAGCCAGCGAAACGACAGGGGCAGGCGCACGCTCGTGTCCGGGCTGCCGGGCGCGGAAGCAAGCAGCGAGAACCCCGCGGGATCGACGGCCAGCTCGAGCCCGGGCAGGCTGAGTGAATGCCGCTCTGGATCGGCGGCCCGCGCGACGCCCGTTTCCAGCTCCAGGCGCACCGCACCGGTTTCCGAGGAGGTGGCGGTCAGCGTCGCGCGAGCGCCGCCGACGGCCTCCAGGACGAGCCTGAGTGCGTCGTCGACCGGGCCGGCGGAAGCCAGGCTGGCGGCTTCGTGCCACGTGCCGACCTCGAACTCCCAGGGCCCTGCGCTCGCCTCGGCGCTGCTTATCCCGTATGAGTAAGTCCCGCTCGTGGCGCTTTCGAGCCGCGCGTACCATTGGCCATCGCCCAGGTCGCGCGCTTCCAGCACCTGCTCGCCACCCGGACCCTTGATGGTGACCCGGGCGCCAGCGGCACCCGGGTCACTGCGGAAGTGGAACTCGACCGGCTCGCCGGGCCTGGGGTCGCGCGGTACGCGCTCGACAGGGGCGGGACGGTACGGGTCCTCGATTCCATAAGGTTCATGCAGGATGCGCACGGTCAGCGGAGCAGCTCCTCGACGCGTCGCTGCGCTTCGGAGAGCGCCTCCTCGACCGTCTTGAGGCCAAGGTCTGCGGCCTCGAGCTCGGTGTTGATGATGTCCTCGAGCTCGGGCTGGTTGGCCACGACGGGCGGGTTCACGGCGTACTCGAGCGAGCGGAAGACGGCGGCGCGGTTCGCCGGGACGGGCTGGTCGAGGTAGGGGGCGAGCAGGTCGGCCTGGTCGAGCGAGAGCGCGGGCAGTTCCCAGCTGCGCTCGATGCGCGTCTCGACGGTCTTCTGGTTCGACGCAAGGTATTCGACCCAGAGCCAGGCCTCGTCGGGATGATCCGTGCTTCTCGCGACCGCCGCGGCGTTCGAGAAGAAGTGGGTCGCATGGCGGGCGTCACCGGGCTCGATGACGATGTCCCAGGCGAACGGCGCGTTGTTGATGAAGAAGTCGAACATCCAGATGCCGGTGACGATCATTCCGAGCTGTCCGGCTGCGAACAGGTCGGTATCGCCGAGGCCGCTCATCTCGGCCAGCGAGGGCCTTATGCCGTGCACGAGGGTGTTGTCCACCAGGAACTGCAGCGCGCGCCGGTTCTCGGGCGTGTCGATGCGCACCTCCGGGCTTACCTCGAGCCCTCCGCCGGCAGCGGTTGCCACCTTGTAGAACTCCCAGAACTGGACCGGCTGCGAGTAGCCCCAGACGCGATTGGGCGCGTCGGTCAGGGCGAGTCCGGCCTCGACGACGTCATCCCAGGTCCATTCGTCCGTCGGGTAGTCGATTCCGGCGGCGTCGAACATCTCCTGGTTGTAGAAGAGCACGACGGTCGAGAAGCTGATCGGCAGTGCGTACTGCGTGTCCTCGAACGCGAACGCGTTCAGGGCGGCCTCGTAGAAGAACGCGCGCCTGTCCGCGTCCAGGTACGGGTCGAGCTCCAGCAGGGCGCCGCGAGCGGCGAATGTGGCGAAGTTCTCGAAGTTGAGCTCGAACACGTCGGGCTCGATGCCGGCGGCGAAGTCCGTCTGCAGCCTCACGAAGTACTCGCCGTAGGGCACGAAGGTGTAGTTGATGCTGATGTCCGGGTGAATCGACTCGAAGTCGGCGATCAGCGCCTCGAGCGCCTCGAGGTGATCGTCACCGGGCGTGAAGGTCAGGAAGTTCAGCGTCGTCTGGGCCATTGCCGAGCCGGCGGTGAGCGCGGCGGCCGCGAGCAGGGATACAAGGATTTTCTTCATGTAGGAGGCTCCTATTCAGGGGGGCTGAGGACGGGGGAGGGCTTTCAGCGGCGCCGGATCCTCACCTCCCCTGGCTGGGGCACAGCGGCGTCCGTGCCGTGATCTTCGAGCTGCCAGGCAACTTCCTGGAGGTAGCGGTAAGCGGCGAGTCCGGCGGCACCGCGAGCCCAGGCGTCATCACCCCACGTCTCGACCCCCAGGCGGAGGTCGTCGGCGAGGTTGCCGAAGGCGTGACGGGCGATCGCTTTGCTGGCGGCGGGCATGATGTGGTCTGCTGCGCGCATGCCCTCGCCGCCCAGGATGATGAGGGTTGGCGCGAAGATGTTCACTAGCTGGCTCAGACCGAGGCCGAGCTTCTGGCCGGCAGAGGTAAACAGCACGGTCGCGGCTTCCTCGCCCCGGTCGGCCATGCGCACCAGGTCAGCGGGGTCCGCCGGGCTCAGGCCGGCTGCCCGGGCGGCCTCGAGGAGCGCATCGTCTGCGAGGTAGGACTCGAGGCAGCCGCGGTTGCCGCAGCTGCATTCGGGGCCCTGCGGGTCGATGCAGACATGTCCGAACTCGCCGGCGCCACCCCGGGGGCCGCGGTACACGTCGCCGTCCAGGACGATGCCGAGTCCGACCCCGCGGCCCAGCGTGACGACGAGGAAGCTGCCGTGATCCCGGCCCTGGCCGAAGCTGGCCTCGGCCGCGGCGAGCGCGTTGACGTCGTTGTCCACGAAGACCGGCACGCCGATCCGCGCCTCGATCAGGTCGGAAAGGGGCAGGTCCTGCCACCCCAGCAGGGCGGAGTAGACGTGTGTGCCGCTCTTGGGGTCGACGATGCCGGGCAGTGTGACGGCGGCCCCCGCGAGGGGCGCCTGTGCTCCGGGGGAGGCGCGCAGGCGCTCGACGCTGAGCGTAATGGCGCGGAGGACCGTCTCGGGCTGGTGGTCGGGCAAGGGCTCGTCATGGGTGGCCAGCACGTCCGTCCGCAGGTTGGTGAGCACGCTGGTGACGAAGCTGTTTGTGACCTTGACGCCCAGTACGCTGGCGCTGTCGTAGTCGATCTGGAGCAGGATCGGCTTGCGGCCGACCGCGCCGGAGATGCCCTCGCGCGCCTCGAACACCAGTCCGCTCCTGACCAGGCTGGCCGTGATGTCGGTGACAGCGGCCTGGCTCAGGCCGACGTGCACGGCCAGGTCGGTACGCGAGATTTGGCCCTCCTGGTGAATGGCGTCCAGGATCGCCCTGGTGTTGACCGCCCGGATCTGTTCGCGGGCGAGTCCGCTCGAGTGGTCGCGCATGCTCCGGCAGCCTCCCTATTGCTTCGTTTAGTGAATCAAACAATAGCGGCAGCTGCAGGCCGTGTCAAGAGGGGCGGCTCAGCGGGGAGCTGAAACCAGGGATGCCTGTTCGTTCACGCCACGCGAAAGCGCGTGGTAGATGTGATAGTTCACCATCACCCGCTCCAGGTAGTTGCGGGTCTCCTGCGCGTCGATCTGCCGGTACAGCTCCGACTTGTCCCCGGCCACTTCGTCGCCGGCGAAGAGCCGGCTGATGTAACCCTGGCCCCGGTTGTACGAGGCGACCGCCAGCTCAAGGTCACCGTCGAGGTAGTTCAGCAGCCAGTTCAGGTAGAAGGCGCCGTAGCGGATGTTGGCCGAGACATCGAACGAGTCCGCCGGATCCTCGCGCTGCAGCTCCGCCAGCCAGTCCCAGGTGGAGGGGATCACCTGCATCAGCCCCTGGGCGTTGCTGGTCGAAACGGCCAGCGGGTAGAAGGCGGACTCCTGCCGCATGATCGCCCACACAAGCTCGGGCTCCACGCCGGTCGCCCCGGCATGAGCGCGTACCAGGTCGGGCCACGCCTCGGGCCAGGCCAGCCGCCAGGCGCGCGCGTCAAGGCTGCCCGCATCCACGATCGCCTGGGCGGCGAGCCGGCTTTGCCGGTACTCGCCGAAGGCCTGCAGCTTCGAGGCGATCGCGAGCGTGGCGGCCTGCCCGGACTCGTTCCTGAGCGCGAAGAGCAGTTCGCCGATGGCGGCGTCGACGTCGCCCAGTCGCGCGAGCATGTCGGCCAGGTCGAGCACCGGAGGCTCGGCCGTGCCGGCCGGCTCCTCCAGGTCAAGCACCAGCGGCTCCCCGAGCACGAGCGAGAAGTACGAGCCGGGTCGGATCTGCGCCCGCGCCGCCTGCGCCCGGGCGTCGTCCCCGAGGCGTTCGCTCAGCACCAGGGCCCGGTAGGCCGCCTGGTCGGCGTACACGGAGTTGCCGGCGGCGAGCCGCTCGTATACCGGGAGTGCCTCGGCCAGCATGCCGCGGTTCTCGAGCAGGTCGGTGGCCAGCCAGAGGTGGGCGGGTTCGCCGCTCTCGCCAAGGAAGGCGACGGCGCCGGTGATGTCGCCCGCCCGGTTGGCGAGCAGCCCGCGTCCGTAGGCGGCGTTGGACCCCGTCAGCTCGCTGAAGTACGCGTCGGCCAGCTCGTTGTCCGCGAGGTAGAAGTGCGACCAGGCCCGGCCGGAGAGCGCCTCCAAGTTGTCCGGCTCCTGCGCCAGCCAGTCCTCGTAAGACTCGAGGGCGGCAGCGTGATCGCCCAGCGCCCGGTAACTCGGGGCGGTGATCGACGGGGCCGCACGGCCGTCGAGCGCATCGAGCGCCCGGCCGTACAGGCGCGCCTGGAAGTAGGTGTTCGCGAGCCGGTACGCGTCGTCCTCCAGGCGGGCAAGCGCGTTCTGGGCCTCGGAAGTGGCCAGCGCCTCCGTATAGAAGGCGATCGCGGTGTCGGTGTCGCCAGCGCTCTCGGCCGTGCGGGCGACCTCGAGGTGGAACTCGCGCGTCTGGATCCGGGCGAGCGAGTCAGCAAGCCGCAGGTCGTCAGCGCGAACGTAGTAAGGGATGCGGTCGGCCGGACTCAGGTCCCACGCGCGCGCAAGGGACAGCGCAGCCCGGTAAGCCAGGAATGAATCGTCGGCGTATGCGATCCGGTCCAGCGCCGCGTGGTCGCGGGCTTCCAGGGCGTCGCGGTACTCCCTGTACCCCTCCAGTCCGGGCCTGGAGAGCGGATCGACCAGAGCGACGTGCATCGCCGGCCGCGGGATCGGCCGGGAGCCACCAAGGAAGCCGCCCAGCAGGTCCCCTTGCCACACGGACCAGGCAGCCAGGCCGACGGGAACGGCGAGGGCGAGGGCAACAATGACGCGGGTACGCAGATTCATCACCAGACAGCCTAACCGGCCGCATCGTGGCATGCCTGAGAATACGGGCCGCTTCGTGATAGCCTCGACCCTGTCCGGCGCGGCCAGGTGCCGGGCAGCACAGGAAAGAGCAATGTCGGAGAAATCACTGTCGGAACAGCGCGCGCAGCGCATTGCCAACCTCGCGCAGCTCGAGGAGGCCGGTTTCGAGCCCTACCCGTACGGGTTCGCGCCCACCCACACCTTCGCGCAGCTGCGCGAACGGCACGCAGAGGCCGGGCCGGGCGACTCCTGGGACGACGCGGTCACGGTCGCGGGCCGGATGATGACCTTCCGCAGGATGGGCAAGGTTTCATTCGCAACCGTGCAGGACGCCAGCGGACAGCTGCAGGCGTTCTTCGAGCGCGACTCGCTCGAGCACTACCAGCTGCTCAGGAAGCTCGACCTGGGCGACTGGATCGAGGTGACCGGCACGCTCTTCGTCACCAGGACCGGCGAGCTCACGGTGAAGGCTCAGGACTGGCGCCCGCTGGTCAAGTCGCTGCGGCCGTTGCCGGACAAATGGCACGGCATGACCGACAAGGAACTGCGGTACAGGCAGCGCCATGTCGACCTGATCGTCTCGCCGGAGTCGCGCGAGGCGTTCCGGCTCCGCAGCCGCATGGTCAGCCTGATCCGGCGCTTCCTGGATGAGCGCGGTTTTCTGGAGGTCGAGACACCCGTGCTGCAGGCGGTGCCGGGAGGCGCCGAGGCCAGGCCGTTCGTCACGCATCACAACGCGCTCGATCACGACTTCCACCTGCGCATCTCGCTGGAGCTGTACCTGAAGCGCCTCGTGGTCGGGGGCTTCGACTCTGTTTACGAGATCGGCCGGAACTTCCGGAACGAAGGCATCAGCTGGAAGCACAGCCCCGAGTACACGATGCTCGAGCTGTACTGGGTGGGCCGTGACTACCTTGACATCCTCAACCTGGTCGAAGAGGTGTTCGCCCATATACTCACGGAGCTGAAGGGCGGTACGGTGATCACTTACCAGGGCCAGCAGCTGGACTTCACTCCGCCATGGCCGCGCGTGGACTACACGGGCGAGATCAGGGCGCGCGCGGGCCTCGACTTCGATGTGATGGATGAACCCCGCCTGCGTGAGTGGATCGCCTCCGAGCTGCCCGGCGGGGAACCGCCCCTGAGCGAACAGCCGTTCAACCAGGTTCTCAACAAGCTGTACGACATCTACGTCGAGCCGCACCTGACGCAGCCGACCTTCGTGATGGACCATCCGCTCACCGTAAGTCCGTTGGCCAAGGCCCACCGCAGCCGGCCCGGTCTGACCGAGCGTTTCGAACCCGTCGCCATGGGCATGGAGCTGGGCAACGCTTTCAGCGAGCTCAACGATCCGCTCGAGCAGCGGGCCCGTTTCGAGGAGCAGCACAGGCGCCGCGATGCCGGCGATGACGAGGCCCACCGGCTGGACGAGGAGTTCCTTGATGCGCTCGAGTACGGCATGCCCCCGCTCGGCGGCCTGGGGCTCGGGATCGACCGCATGGCGATGCTGATAGCGGACGTGCCCGGCATCAGGGACGTGGTGCTGTTCCCCCTGCTCCGACCGGACGGTTGAGTGTGGTTTTTTCACCTTGCACATTCAGGCCTAATCAGGCATAATTGGTTCAAGCTTTGAGAAGTCTCCGCACCCCGCTGCCCCCCCGGCGGAGAGATTCTCAAAGCTCTTTTTTGGTGCTCAACGGTGTGCCCGGATCCTGTTAAGGATCCGGGCACACCCTTACGTTCCCGGGCCTGCGGCCCGAGGAGGGAAGGCTGTTTACATGTCGCCGAACGACGGCGTGCTGACGGTGATCGCGCGGATCGGTGCCGACTCAAGCGGCGTGCCCACCAGGAAGACGGTGTTCACGGTGCCGGGCACGAGGTTCAGGCCCTCGAGGTCGATGGTCGCAACGCGTGAGCCGTCGAGGCGCATCTCGAGCGGGCCGGTGAACTGTGCGGCGTCCACTCGGTTGTAGCCCGTGGCGTTACCGTACGCCGCGCTGCCGGTCACCCGGCCGGACTCACCGGTCACGGCGATGCTCACTTCGCCTACGCCGGGCGCGGCGTTGACCACGCGCAGCATCGACTGCGAGCCCATGTCGAACTGGTACAGGTCGTCTTCGAGCACCAGTACGTCAAGCATGAAGCGGTCCGAGCCGTCATCCCCACCGAAGAGGCTGCCGACCCAGGCAAAGAAGCCGCCGCCGGAATCCTCATCTGCGAGCTCGGGCGGAGCCTCCAGGCCGATGAGCGCGATCGTGTAGAAACGGCCACTGTTCAGGTTGATGGTGCCGAGGTCGTTGTCGTTGAGCTCGGGCACGCGGATCTCGAACGTGCCGGCCGGCAGCTCAAGGTAGCCGGCGTAAGCCTCGTAGCCGAGGCCCTCGAAATCGGACGGGGTGGGCGCAGGGCTGTCCACATCGGTGCTGACAAGCGTGAAGGTCACGCCCTCAGTGCCGGGCGCAAGGTTGAGGACACGCACCCAGGCGTTGTCGCCCATCTCGCGCATGCCGGGCTGAAGCGGGAAGTCGATCATGCCCTGTTCACCGATCGCGGGCGGAGGGGCGTCGCCGGGCTGTGTTGCGTCGCGGTCGGTGTCAACGTCGGTCTCGACCTCGACCTCCACGTCGACGTCCTCACCCTCTATGGCGTCGTCCTCGGTCGTGGCTTCCGGATCGGTCATGTCTTCGGGATCAGCCGGCTCCTCGACGTCCGAAGGGGCGTCGTCATCCACAGGATCAGCCGGCGTCTCGATGGTATCGACCGGGCCGTCCGGATCCGCCGGCTCGTCCTGGTCATTCTGAGCCAAGGTCATGCCGGCGAAGAAACCGAGCATGAGCAGGATCAGCATGAATCTGCTGAATCGGTTGCTGTGCCTTTCGTTAATCATTGCTGTTACCCCCTTGCCTTTCGGCTGGTTTAAGGATAGGCAGCAGACGGCAATGCCGACCGAAGCTTGAATTACAGAGTGTCAGGTGTGCTTTTCGCCGCGTGCTGCACGGGCGCCCGGGCCGGCCAGCCTCAGCGCTCGTGCAGCAGTACCTCGGATTCATCCCCGATCACCAGGCGGTGCGAGCCCGGCCGGTTGTCGGTGCCCTCCAGCCGCACGCCGTCACCGATCAGGCTCTCGCGGACCCGGGTGCCGATGTCCCGGATGCTGGTATCCGAGCCGATCACCGAGTACTCAACCTCCGCATCCTCGATCACGGATCCCGGACCGACGGTGGTGAACGGTCCCAGGTACGACCGCTCCACGCGTGCGCCCGCACCGATGATCACGGGCCCGAAGACGGTCGAGCCCTTGACGTTCGCCCCCGCCTCGACCACGACGTCGCCCACAAGCTCGGAGTCTTCCACCGCGCCGTCCACCTGCCGACCGATCCGCATTAGCAGCAGCCGGTTGGCGTCCAGGATGTCCTCCGGCTTCCCCGTGTCCTTCCACCAGCCCTCCACCTGGACGGGCGCGACGTGGCCGCCCTGCCGGATCAGGTCGTGGATCGCATCAGTGATCTGGTACTCGTCCTTCGCACCCGGCTTGAGCTCCTCGATGATGGGATGGATGCTCGCGTCCAGCACGTAGACCCCGGCGATCGCCAGGTTGCTCGGCGGCACCTCGGGCTTCTCGACCAGCTCGATGATGCGGCCGTCCTTCACGACCGCAACGCCCAGCTGTCGCGGGTCATCCACGGGAACGAGCGCGAGCACGGCGTTCACCCCGTCCTCAGGCCGGTAGGCGTCCACGAAGCGCCCGATGCCCTGTTCGAACAGGTTGTCGCCCAGGTACATCACGAAAGGGCTGTCGCCAAGGAAGCCCCGGGAGACCTTGACCGCATGGGCGAGGCCAAGGGGCGGGTCCTGGATCAGGTAGGTGAAGCTGGCACCCGGGTAGTCCTCCAGGGACGCCTGCAGGTGCTTGATGGTGTCGTGACTTACTACGATGCCTATCTCGCTCACCCCGGCATCAACCAGGTTCTGGACCGCGTGATGGATCAGCGGACGGTTGGCGACGCTGATGGTCGGCTTCGGCTTGAGGCTGGTGATCGGGCGTAGCCTGGTCCCGAGGCCGGCGGCGAGGATTAGACCTTTCATGGCTCCAAGTGTACTACCGGGACGTGAAGGGATCGACACCGAGCAGCTTCGCCCGCTCGCACCAGGGGCACCTGCGCAGGTGCGAGGGATAGAAGTGCTGCTCGTTGAGCGGGCACGTCACCAGCGAACCCTCGAGCCGGTCCAGTACCTTCTGAAGGTCTGCGGCCGATGGACGGGCGAAGCCCGGGCTGATGAGCGACCGGTTCAGCAGCCGGCGCAGCTGCGGACTCAACAGGGACGGCGGTGGTGCCGCCGGCGGCCGGTCCACGTGCCTCGAGCCGAACCAGGGTGAGCGCCGGCTGCGGATGTTCGCCTCCAACCCGGGTGGGTCTCCCGCGCCGCGCCAGACCCCGGCGAACGGATGCGCCCCCTCCATCAGCAGCTGAAAGACCAGCACGGCCAGGGCGAACACGTCGCTGGCCGGCCGCCGGTTGATCGTGCGGAACGACTTGCCGATCAGCTCCGGAGCCGTGTACTCAAGCTTTCCGACCACGCAGCGATGGACCGTCCGGCCGTCGCGCACCTGGATCGAGTCCAGGTCGATCAGGCTGACCAGTGCACGACGGGTCACCATGATGTTGCTCTCGTTCAGGTCGCCCACCACGTAATTGGCCGCGTGCAGCGCCGCGATGGTGGCGCTCAGGTTGCGGGAGACGCGCACGAGGTGCCGCCAGCTGAAGCCTGGCGCGGTCTCGCGGCGGCTCCGGGGGTGATAGATCTGGTGCAGCGGCCTGGCCTCGCGCGTGTCGAGCCGGGGCATCGCGAAGCCGCCGACCCGTCCGTTGGCATCGACCACCAGCGCGCGTGGCCAAGCCAGGGCCGTGTGCGAACCCGGAGTGGTGCCGCCCGGGTCCTCGGGGACACTCGCGAGCATCGCCCGGAGCTTGGCCTCGCGCTCCGGGCCGGGTTCCAGGTAGAGCTTGGCCACCAGGTCGTGGCGGCCCTCGATCTCGAAGACGCGCGCCTCGCCGCCGCGTCCGAGTTGCCCGCCCAGCCGGATCTGCCGGCCCTTCCCGTCGGACTCGAGGTGCCACGGCGGCCTGAGCGTGTTGCCGGGCCCGCTCATCCCGGCAGGCTTCGGGCCGCCAGCAGCAGGGTCGTGTCGTCATGGGTGCGGCTGGTCACCCGGTCTGACGCCAGGAGGCCCTGGAGGCTGGCCGAGCGCGAAGCCTGGAGTGCGTCATCGGCTGCGCCTTCGGCGAAGGCGAAGAGCGGAGCGAAGAAAGGCTCGAACGGATCGCCGTTCCCCAGCGACGTCGCCACGGGCTCGAGCCCATCGGTCAGCAGGGCGATGCCCGTGACGCCGTCTGCCGGAATGCAGTCGATACGGACGGCATCGAGCGCTTCCGGCGACGTCAGGAAGACGGTCTCGCCGGCGAAGCGGGCCGTGGGCGGGCGGGCGAGCCGCGTCAGGGCGGTGCCGTCATGAACAACCAGGGCACCATCGCCGAGCTGAAGGGCGGTCACAGCCTTCTCGGTCACCAGGCACATCAGCAGGGTGCTCGCGTAGTCGCGCACGCTGTGCCCGCGGCGGCGGGCCTCGGCGCCGAGCACGCGCCTGGCCGTCTTCAGGGCATGGATCACAAGCGAGCGCGCCCCGTCCGCGTCGGTCGGGACCTGCGAGCCGGTCAGGGTGTTCACTACGGTGGCGACCGCGATCCGGGAGCCGATCTGGGAATGCCGGGCCGAGCCCGCCCCGTCCGCGGCGGCGAGCACCAGGCCGCCATCAAGTCGGGAAGCCGCGAGCCAGGCGTCCTGGTTCGGCTGGTTTCGGCTGACGTGTGCCCGGCCCCGCTGGCTCGCCGCCAGCAGGCGCCAGCCGCCGGACTCGAGCGCTGGCTGCGGATCGGCGGCAGTCAAGGCTGCCTTCAGCTCGTGACTTCGGACCAGCCGACCGGGGGCAGAGCGAGCTGGTCGCCCACCCGCGAGTGCGAGATGCGCTGCTGGCTCTGTGACAGCCAGAGGAACATCTCGGCGAACTGCAGGCCCTTCAGCTTCACCGGGGGCCTGCCCGGCGGGGCGATCTCGGAGAGCCGCTCCAGGTTGGCCCGGTCAACGCCGACCACGAAGAACGCGAGCCCGCGCTCCGAATCGGCCAGGCGCGCCATGCGGGCCGCCTCCTCGAAGCTGTCCGTCGGCTCACCGTCAGTGATCAGGAACACCCAGGGCCGGAAGTACTGCAAGCCGGCTCGGCGGTACATGTCCTTGCGCTCACGCAGCAGTTCAAGGCCGCTGCTCAGTGCCTCGCCAAGCGGCGTCGATCCGCCGGCGGATAATGTTTCAGGCTGCCAGTCCTCGACCGTGATGAAGTCCTGCGCGGTCCGCACGCCGCCGGCACCGAAGGTGACGACGGCAAGCTCGACCCGCCGCCGCGCCAGCTCGTCGGACATGAGATCGTCCTTCAGCAGCGTAAGGCCCTCGTTCAGCGCCCTGATGGGTTCTCCCCCCATCGAGGCGGAGGTGTCAAGCAGCAGCAGGCAGGGAGCCCGGGGATCCGGGTTCTCTGCCAGCTGCACCAAATCAAGCTCGCTCACTCTGCCCAGTGTATGCGACAGCGGAAGCACACACAACCACACGCGGCCAGGCTAGACGCCCCTGCCGCGGATGATGCGAACCAAAAACAGAATGGCCGCTACCACCAGCAGGACATAGATGAACCCGCCAAGCGTGTAGCTCGTGACCATTCCGAGCAGCCAAAGGACAACAAGAATGATTGCAATGGTTTCCAGCATCGGTTTGTTCCTCCCCTCCGGAACTGATCCTGACTATCATGATGATGGGATGGGAAAGTACTTACTGTAACGGCTAGCCATATTGCCCGGCGTTAGACTGGACGCATGAGAACCTCGCAGATCCGTCTCAACGTCGACCAGTCCGATGATGCAGTGGAGGGGATCCGCTGGGAGGCGGACGATTCCGGCAACCCGGGCATGCACAGTGCCAAGGGCATGATCCTTGCGCTCTGGGACGCGGAAGTGCGCCAGGCCATGCGCATCGACCTCTGGACGCGCGACATGAGCATCGACGACATGAACGACTTCGTCTTCCAGACGCTGGTTTCGCTGGCCGATACCTACCACAAGGCGACGAACAACGAGGCGATCATGGCCGAGATCAAGCACTTCGCGCAGGACTTCGCGGACCGGGCCTCGAAGGTGGAGCAGAAGCGGACCCAGCCGCGGACCTGAACCGGACGGCTACTCCGGCTTGCGTCCGTCCAGGGTGAGCAGCGGCCCGTACAGGTCGGGCCTGCGGTCCCGGAAGAAGCCCCAGCCGGCCCGGAAGCTGCGTGCGAACGCGTAGTCGAGGTCGGCCAGCAGCACCGCGTCGCCGCTGCTGGCGGCCTCGGCCATGAACTCGCCGCGCGGGTCGGTGATGAACGAGCTGCCGTAGAACTCCATGTCCGCCTCGACCCCATAGCGGTTGGCGGCTCCGACATAGACGATGTTGGCGATTGCGTGACCGACCATCACCTTCTGCCACATCGAGCGGGTGTCCAGCGCGCCCGCCTCGGCAGGCTCGGAGCCGATGGCGGTGGGGTAGAGCAGCAGGTCGGCCCCCTGCAGCGCCATCGCGCGGGCGCACTCCGGGAACCACTGGTCCCAGCAGATGGCAACGCCGATGTTGCCGTAGCGGGTGCGCCACGACCTGAAGCCGGTGTCACCGACGTTGAAGTAGTACTTCTCTTCGTAGCTAGGACCGTCCGGGATATGCGCCTTGCGGTACACGCCAAGGCTCGAGCCGTCGGCGTCGAACATCATCAGGCTGTTGAAGTAGGCCTGGCCGGCCTTCTCGAAGAAAGATACGGGCAGGACCACGCCCAGCTCGGCGGCGAGCGCACCGAAGTGCTCGAGAAACGGATGGCCCTCGACCTCGTGTGCCAGTGCGAACAGCTCCTCCCGCTCGAGCTGCGGGAAGTAAAGGCTCTCGAACAGCTCGGGCAGAAGCACGATGTTCGCGCCCTGTGCCGCCGCATCCCGCACGAGCTCGGTGGCCCTGGTCACGTTGTCCTGCAGGTCGTCCGTGCACTGCATCTGCAAGATCGCCAGCCGGGCCGTGTCCACGCGCTTCATGGCCGGTTCCTCTCCGGGTCGCCCGCAGGCTGCTGCTGCGTGATGCAGTGGAAGGCTCCCCCGCCGGTGATGAGGCCGGTCGCGTTCGCGCCGATCACCTCGCGCCCCTCGAACAGCCCGCGCAGAACCTGCAGCGCCCGGGCATCGTTCACATCATCATAGGTGGGAACGACAACGAAACCGTTGCCGATATAGAAGTTGGCGTATGACAGGGCCAGGCGTTCGCCCGCAAGCTCCATGCGGCGCGCGGGGAGCGGCAGCTCCACGATCCGGTAGGGCTGGCCGTCGTGATCGCGCAGGCTCTGAAGCCGCTCGAGGTTGAGCTGCATCGTGTGGTGGTTGGGATCATCCTCGTCCGCCTCGGTGCTGCAGACGATCGTGCTGTCGTCCGTGAAGCGGACGATCGTGTCGATGTGGCCGTCGGTATGGTCGCCCTCGAGGCCGTGTTCGAGCCAGACCACGTTGCGCACGCCCAGGTAGTCCTGCAGCAGGCGCTCTATGGCGGCCTCGTCCAGGTCTGGATTGCGGTGCGGTGACAGCAGGCACGAGCGCGTGGTGATGCATACGCCCTGCCCGTTCAGCTCAAGCGCGCCACCCTCCATGATCCACCGGACCGGAAACCGGCGCATGCCGAGCCTGGCGGCGACGGCAGCGGGCGCGGCGTCGTCGAGGTCCCAGGGCGCGTACTTGCCGCCCCAGGCGTTGAAGCCCCAGTCGGTCAGGGCGACGCGGCCGGTCTCGTCGTTGCGGACGAAGATCGGGCCGTTGTCGCGGAACCAGACGTCGTTCAGCGGAATCCGGTTGTACGTGACGTTGGCCACGCCCTCCAGCATGGTGCGGGCATCGCGTTCGACCTGCTCGTCGCGGACGTTCAGGATCACGGGTTCGAAGCGGGCGATCACGCGGATCATGCCCGCTATGTCGCGCCTTGCCGGCTCCAGGAAGCCCTCCCAGAGATCATCGTCGAAAGGCCACGAAGTCCAGGTGGCAGCATGCTCGTCCCATTCGGCCGGCATGGAGAATCCAAGAGACTGGGGAGTAGGCATGGCCTATGCTACATTAGCCGGGTTTGTCGGATGAAATCCGACGGGAGGGACGATAGAATTGGCAAAAGTGCAGCAGGCAGCCAGGTTCACCGCCGCCGATGCAGACGAGGTTTACGGCATCGGCAACTGGAGTACCGGTTACTTCCGGGCAGCCCAGGACGGCAACCTGGAAGTGACGCTTGACAGCAACGTGGCACTCGGCTCGATAGTCGACAGCCTGAGCTCGATGGGTCACAACCTTCCGCTGCTGCTGCGCTTCCCCCAGATCATCGAGGATCGCCTGGACCGCCTCAACGGCGTCTTCAACTCGTCCATCAGGGAAGCGGGCTACCGCAACACCTACCAGGGCGTGTACCCGATCAAGGTGAACCAGCGCCGCATGGTGGTGGAAACCATCGCCGAGTACGGCGCGCGCTACCGCACCGGGCTCGAGGCGGGTTCCAAGGCCGAGCTCGCCCTCATCCTGGTACAGGACACGCATCCCGAGGCACTGATCCAATGCAACGGCTTCAAGGACGACGACTTCGTCCGGCTCGCGCTTTGGGGCCGCAAGCTCGGCAAGAACGTGATCATCACGCTCGAGAAGTACACGGAGCTCGAACGGGTCATCCGCGTCAGTCGCGAGATGGGCATCAACCCGATGATCGGTGCGCGCTTCAAGCTGCACGCGCGCGGCGCGGGCAAGTGGGAGGAATCCGGTGGCGACGACGCCAAGTTCGGCCTGACCGCGGCCGAGCTTGTCGACGTGGTCAACATCCTCCGCACCGAGAACATGCAGGACTCGCTCGTCATGCTGCACTGCCATGTGGGCAGCCAGCTGACGGACATCCGTCGCATCCGTGTGGCAGTGCGCGAGGCCACGCAGGCATACGTGGACCTGCAGGAGATGGGCGCGGGCCTGACCTACCTGAACGTCGGGGGCGGGCTGGCTGTCGACTACGACGGCTCGAAGACCACCTTCTACGCCTCGGGCAACTACGGCCTGCAGGAGTACGCCGACACCGTCGTCTACACGGTCATGGAGGTGTGTGACGACAACGAGGCGCCCCACCCGGTGCTTGTGACCGAGAGCGGCCGCGCGCTGACGGCCCACCACGCGGTAGCGATCATCCCCGTCATAGACACGGTGGGGCCGACGCGGACGAAGGTCGAGCTGCCCCCGCTCACGGGCGAGATCCACACGCTGGTCTCGGACATGATCGAGCTGCAGAAGGACATCACGGTCAAGACTTACCGCGAGGTGTACAACGAGGCCGTCTCGAACAAGGAGACGATGCACAGCCTCTTCGAGCTCGGCTACCTGACGCTGCTGGAACGCGCCCACATCGAGAGCGCGTTCTACGCGATCCTGACGCGCGTCGCCAGGGTGATACGCACGCTCGATTACGTGCCCGACGAGTTCGAGACGCTTCCCGAGCAGCTTGCCGACATGTACATCTGCAACTTCAGCCTCTTCCAGACGCTGCCGGACAACTGGGCGATCCAGTCGCTCTTCCCGATCGCGCCGCTCTCGAGGCTCAACGAGCTTCCCCAGCGCAACGCGGTGCTGGTCGACATCACCTGCGATTCGGACGGAAAGATCGACAAGTTCATCGACCTGCGCGACGTCAAGAGCACCCTGCCGCTGCACGACCTGCGGCCGGGCGAGCCGTACTACCTCGGCATCTTCCTGACCGGCGCCTACCAGGACACGCTCGGCATGGCCCACAACCTGTTCGGCCGCGTCAACGAGGCGCACGTCCGCGTGGGCGAGGACGACTGGAAGCTTGAGCTGTTCGTGAACGGACAGAAGGCGCGCCGGGTGATCGAGAACATGGGCTATGAGGCGCCGCAGCTGCACGCCTGGCTCGAAGAGACGATCGCGGAGGCCACGGGCGGCAACCGACTGAGTGTTGACGAGGCCAACGAGATGCTGCAGCTCTACGACGCGGAGCTGGTCGGGTACACGTACCTGGAACAGGTGTAGGCAGGTGACGCGCCCGCAAGGCGTCGCCCTGCTGCTGCTCGTAACCGCAATCTGGGGCACGACCTTCGTGGTCATCAAGGGTTCCCTGGACTCCGTGCCGCCATCGCTGTTCCTGGCGCTGCGCTTCACGGCCGCCGCGCTCGCCCTCCTCTGGGTCAGGCCGGACCGGCGCACGCTCAAATGGGCGGTGCTGCTCGGACTGGCAAGCTTCGTCTCCTATGGCAGTCAGACGGTCGGACTCGTTTACACGACGGCCTCCAAGGCGGCCTTCATCACCGGGCTGAGCGTGGTCATCACCCCGTTCCTGACCGGACTCGTCTATCGCACCTGGGTGCCCGGGCGCGTCTGGTTCACGGCGATGGTTGCGCTCGCTGGCCTCGCGCTGATGACGCTGACCGGTGAGGGCGGGATCAACGTGGGCGACGTGATCATCGTGGGCACCGCTTTTGCGTACGCAGCGCACCTGCTCCTGATCGCAGAAGCCGTCAAGCGGCACGATCCGCTGAAGCTTGCTGCCATGCAGTTCTGGCCCGTGCTGATCCTCTCGTGGATCTGGGCCGCTCCGCACGTTCACCTGATCAGGGACCTGCCTGCCTCGCTCTGGTGGAGCATCGCCTACCTTGCGCTCATAGCCACGGCGCTGGTCGCGATCGTGCAGAACTACGCCCAGCGCGTCGTGCCGGCACACGTCGCGGCACTCATCTTCGTGCTCGAACCGGTCGTGGCAGCGATCTTCGGCTGGATCTTCCAGGGTGACCGGCTCGGTGTGGCCGGGTGGATCGGTGGTGGCCTGGTGGTGGCCGCGATGCTGATCAGCGAGCTCGCGCCGCCGCGGGGTCCGGTGGGCAAAGAGCCCTGAAGGGTCCCCGATAACGTATCCTTGAGCCGGGTACCAGATGGAAGAGCCTGCACAATCCGGACCGGTCCGAAATGTGATCACCGGTCTGCTTAACCGCTTCCGCTCCGCTCGCGACCGGAGCGGGCCGCGCGTGTCGCAGCGCGCCGTGCTGGAATCGCAGGATGACATCGCGACCACGATGCTGAGCGTGCGCAGCGAGGCGACCGGGCTGCACGCCGCGGAGGCCGCCAGGCGGCTTCGCCGGCTCGGGCCCAACCGGATGAACCTGCCCGAAAACCGCTCCAGGCGCGATGCCGTGCTGGGTACCACCTTCAACTTCTACGTGCTGATGCTGCTGGGCACGGCGGTGGTTGCGTTGCTGGCCGACACGTCGTACCTTCCGGGCGCGGTAGCGCTCGTGATCGTGGTCGCGCTGGTCGCACTGGCTTCGCTTTACCGCACCAACCGGACCAGGCGGGCGCTGGCCGGGCTGAACGAGATGGCCAAGACGACGGCGCACGTGCTGCGGCGCGCCGAGCCCGGATCCGAACCCGCGTGGCTGGAGCTGGACTCGTCCGTACTCGTGACCGGCGACATCGTGCGTCTGGACGCCGGCTTCCGCGTGCCCGCGGACGTGCGGCTGATCGAGTCGGATCAGCTCGAGGTGAACCAGTCCCTCATCACCGGCGATCCCGTGACGGTGATGAAGACTGCCGGCGGACGCGAAGCGACGCCCGGGCCCAGGCTTCCACATGGCGGGCTGGCGGCTCCTTCCGTACCGAACATCTGTCTGACCGGCAGCTTCGTGGTCAGCGGATCGGGCACCGGAGTGGTGGTCGCCACCGCCGACCAGACGTATTACGGGTCGCTGGCGCGCCACCTGTTCGCGGCTGACGTTGTCCGCACGCCCACGGGACCGGGCGTGCTGCTGCTGAGGCTCCTTGCGCTGGTACCGGTGGTGTTGCTCTTCCGGCTTGACATGGCGCAGGGAGGGCCGCTCGAGCTGCTCCTGTTCCTGCTGGCGGGGATGCTGTTCCTGCTGCCGGAGCTTGCCCCGGGGCTGTTCGCGCCGAGCTTCCGGATGGCGGCCGGGCTTGCCGGGCCGCTGGCGACGATGGCGCAGTGGGTGCAGGAGCTGGCCGAACCCGAGCCCGATGGTGCAGGCGTCAGTCAGGCTGCGCAGCGCTTCGCGCGCAGCGGTCTGCACCTGGAGGCATGCCTCGATCTCGCTGGCGAGCACTCGCATCAGGGGATGCGCTTCGCCTGGCTGCTGAGTCGGCTGAACACGGCGTCGCGCACCGATGTCGACAAGGCCGTGCTCACCTGGGTGCTGGGCGAGCGTGGTGAGCAGGTCGAGGAGGACATGACGCTGGTGGCCGAGCTGCCTTTCGACCTGCGGCACCGCCGGGCATCCCTGGTGATGGCGGGAGCCGGGGGCCAGCAGGTGCTGGTCAGCCGCGGCAGCCTTGAAGACGTACTGGTAGTGGCCGGTTCAGTGCGGGAGGGCGACCGGGTGCTGCCGCTCGATGCTGTGACGGGGGCGCGCCTTCAGCAGCTCGTGCGCGCGCAGGCTCACCAGGGCTTCGGCGTGCACGTGATCGCCAGTCGCTTCTTCCCGCCGGACACGGGCAAACGGGTCTTCAGCCGGCACGACGAGCGTCAGATGACCATCGAGGGCCTCCTCGTGGTCAGTCCCGGTCTCAGGGAAAGTTAAGCTGTAAGCTACCCGCGCTCTCGCGTCGGATCTGGAGTGTAATGCGAATCAGAAAACCCGGAAGACGGATCCTCCTGCTGCTCGCCCTTGGCGTCGGGGCGTACTGGTCGGCCGCGGCGCTTCGCTGGTTCCTGCCGCCAGGGCTCGAGATCACGCACGAGCCGGTCGTGCAGGCCGGGGAGCTCTTCGAGCTGGGGATCAGGGCGTCCAAGCAGGTGGCATTCGAGGTGGAGTACGGCAGCACGCTGACTCGACTCCCCTCCGAGGCGATCGACTGGACGCTCTTCCTGCCTGCGCTGCCCGCCACCGTTGACCTGACCGTCACGGCTTCTGACGCCAGGGGCAACCTGGTGAGCGAGTCAGTGCCGGTAACCGGCCTGCGGCCCGCCGTGATCAGCGACTCCGTGCCGGCGTCCCTGGTCGAGGGCGATCCGCTCGCGGTCTTCATCGCGATCGAGGACCCCGACGCGACCATCGCGGACCTGAGGGTCGACCTGAACGGCGTGCCCGCCGCGCTGCACGCGGTGGCGGGCGGCACTGCCGTGTTCGGAGCAGTGCCCCTGGGCAGCGGGGCTGGCGAGATCGTGATCGACATCGCTTCGACCGACGTGTTCGGGCGCGACCGGCTGCGGCAGCTCCGCGTACCCGTCCGAACATCGGACATCCCGGTCGATGTCCTGCAGCTGGCCGACGAGGTGCTGGACCTGATGACCGACTCCAACCGCGCGGCAGAGGCCGAGATGTTCGAGCTCGCTTACGCGGAACCGATCGAGCGGCCGGTCTGGACGGAACCGTTCGTGCTGCCCAGCCAGGGTGTGGGCACCAGCGGCTTCGGCGATCCGAGGCAGTACTTTCCGGGCGGCCCGGTCAGCTTCCATGAAGGAGCCGACATCGCGGCACCCGCCGGCACGCCCGTGGTGGCGACCAACCGGGGTGAGGTTGTTGCGGCCGGTTTCTACCCGCTCAAGGGCGGCTTCGTGATGATCGATCACGGCGGGCTGGTGACCAGCCATTACGCTCACCTGCAGGACATCCATGTGGTGCCCGGACAGGTCGTGGCGCGGGGTGAGCTGCTCGGAGACATGGGCACGACCGGGATCTCGACCGGGCCCCACCTGCACTGGGAGATGCGTGTGGACGGGGTGGCGAGCCACCCGCTGCCCTGGGTCGACAGGCTCGTTCCCGGCATCGACATCAGCGGTCCGTAGCAGGTTTTCCGCTACAAATAGTATTCCGCATACACATCCGGCCCCATCCGGGACATTAGGCTCTAGACATACCCGTGCGCTTTCCCGCGGCCCGTGTGGGCCGGCTGGTGGGCACAATCCTGGAGGTATGCATACGTGATTACCGCACAAAGAAACCCGTTTCTCCGCACCGCCGCTGGCGTGCTCCTTGGAGCATCGCTCCTCGCCGGCTCCGCCCTGGCTCAGGATGACGCGAAGTTCGCCAACCTGAGGCTTGAGCCCGTCGTCGAGGGCCTGATCTCGCCACTCACGCTGCACGCTCCCGCCGGAGACGCGCGCCTCTTCGTCATCGAGCAGACCGGCCAGGTCCGGATCGTCGAGGACGGAGAACTGCTGGACACGCCCTTCATCGACCTCTCCGACCGCATGGTCGAGCTGAGCGAGAACTACGACGAGCGTGGCCTCCTGGGCCTCGCGTTCCACCCCGACTACGCGGACAACGGCCTCTTCTACGTCCATTACTCCGCGCCGCTGCGTGACGGCGGCCCAGACGAGTGGAACCACACCGCCCACGTCTCCGAGTTCAGCGTGTCTGATGACGCCAACCTTGCTGATGCCGACAGCGAGCGCATCCTGCTCGAGATCGACCAGCCCCAGATGAACCACGACGGCGGCGCCCTTGCCTTCGGTCCCGACGGTTACCTGTACATCGCCCTCGGTGACGGCGGCGCAGCCAACGACGTTGCCATGGGCCACCCGCCGCTCGGCAACGGCCAGGACGTCAGCACGATCCTCGGCAACCTCCTGCGCATCGATGTCGACGTTGAAGAGGGCTACGGCATCCCCGATGACAACCCGCTGGTCGGCGTCGAGCTGCCCGCGGACGCCGGTTACGAGGGCACGGAAGCCCGTCCCGAGATCTACCTCTGGGGCCTGCGCAACCCGTACCGCTTCTCCTTCGACTCCGAGACCGGCGACATCTGGATTCCCGATGTAGGCCAGAACCTCTTCGAGGAAGTCAACGTCGTCTCCGGCCCCGGCAACCTCGGCTGGTTCCTCAAGGAAGGCACCTACGCCTTCGATCCGGAAGAGCCCAGCGTCATTCCGGACTACGCACCGCCGGCCACCGGCCCGATGGGCGAAGAACTGATCGACCCGATCTTCGAGTACACCCGCGAGAGCGTGGACCCGGATGACTTCATCGGCATCACCGTCATCGCCGGCTACGTCTACCGCGGCAGCGAGTTCCCTGACCTACAGGGCCACTACATCTTCGGCGACTGGGGCCAGAGCTTCACCTCACCGTCCGGCACGTTCATCGTCGCCCACCCCGAGGGCGAAGGCGAGATCACCGGCCTGAACCTCGAGCACGTCGAGCGCCTCGACGAGTTCATCATGGGCTTCGGCGAGGACGGCTTCGGCGAGGTCTACGTGCTGACCACCGCCATCACCGGACCCGAAGGTTCGACCGGCACTGTCTACAAGGTAGTGCTCGACTGAGCTGACTGCCGGTGCGACACCGGCGGATGATGAAGCGGGCTATAGAATCACCGCATGACCTTGCCCGAACATCAGGAGCGTCCACCCCGCCGCGCACGCGGAGGAGTGGACGCTCCCATTTCTGACTTTGGGGCGGCCCTTGCGCCGCTTCCGCAGACGGTGCTGCGCGGTACCTGTCCCAACTGCCGCCACGCATACATGTACAGGGACTGGATCAGGCTCAAGGACACCTGTGACTTCTGCGGCGTCCGCTTCGAGCGTGACACCGGCAGCTTCCTCATGCTGCTGGCGTTCAACTACCTGATCGCCGTGTTCAGCGCGGGCCTTGTCGCCTGGGTACTGATCGCCAACTATGGCCTGTTCGACGGCATCACATGGGTACTGGTCGCTGTGGGCCTGCTGTCACTCGCCGCGTTCTATCACGCCGCCAAGTCACTGTATGTCTGGGTGCTCTGGGCTTTCGGATTCGTCTACAACGACTGACCGCCCAGAGCGGTCAGAAGACGACGCTGCCGCCCTCCTCGGCCAGTTCCGTATCCGCGAACACCTGCCGGGCGGCTGCGAGGTCGGCCGCGCGGGCCTCGCCCTCGGGAGGCAGGTGCACCAGGACGAGCCTTCGGCTGCCGCTCCGGCTGGCAACCCGGGCGGCCTGCAGCGCCGACGAGTGGCCCGGGCCCTCGCCCGTGGCCTCGTGCACGAGCAGGGGCACGCCGGATGCCCAGCGGGCGATCTCCTCTGCGGGCTCCGTATCCGCCGAATAGAACGCAGTGGCACCGCTGCGCAGGTCCGTGAAGTGCAGGCCCACGCAGGGCACCGGATGCACTCCCGGAGCGGTGCGGACCAGCCATTCACCGTCGTCCAGCGCGATCGAGCCGGCCCTGTAGGGCACTTCGTGGTAGATCACGGTGGGGTAGCCGGGCCAGTCCGACGTATCGAACGCGTCATGCACGCGCCTCGCCTGAGAGAGCGCGCTCGGGATTCCATGCACGTGAAAGTCGCCGCGCAGCCCGTGCACCCAGAGCTTCTCCATCAGGAGCGGAAAGCCGCCGCAGTGGTCCGCATGCTCGTGCGTGATTATCAGGCGGCGCACCCGCAACGGGTCGAGGCCCGCGGCGAGTACGCGCTGGACGGCGTCGCCGCCGCAGTCGACCAGCACAAGTGAGTGGCCGTTGTCCAGTGCCAGCATCGTGGTGGTGCGCCAGGAGTCCGTCACGACCGCGCCGGTGCCCAGCAGGTGCAGTGTTGCCATCTTCAGCGATGATACCCAGCCGCCCGTGCGCCGTGCGGTACGGATGTCGCAGGTGCTGACAACACCTGTGTACCGGCGCGATAACATCGGGGGCATCGGCCCGCCTGCCCGGCGGTCCACTGCATGACCTTCAGTGCAAGACAGGACGGTGACCCATGAAAACCCGATCACTCCGCTCCACGCTCTCCACCCTGTTGGCATTCCTCGTGCTGGCCACGGCGGGTCTGGTGTCCGCACAGGCCGGCCCGGTCATCTACGCGATCATCAACGAGCAGGACGCCCAGGCGCTGGCCGACCTCTTCGAGGAGCAGACCGGGATGAAGCCGACGCTGCTGCGCGGCTCGACCGGCGAGATCATCGCGCGCGTGCTTGCCGAGCAGGCCAACCCGCAGGCCGACGTCGTCCTGGGGGGACCCAGCACCCTGCACATAACCCTGGCCCAGGAGGGCGCGCTCGAGCCCCATGAGCTGCCGGCCGGACTCTCGCTGCCGGAGGGCAGCTTCGATTCCGACGGGCTCTGGACCGGTTTCCACACCACCGCGCTCGGGGTCGGCGTGAACCTGAACCGCTACGCATCCCGCTACGGAGACAGGCCCATGCCCGAGACATGGGAGGACCTGCTCGACCCGGTTTTCGCAGGCGAGATCGTCGTCACCGACCCGCTCGCTTCCTCGACTGCCTACCTGTTCGTCCAGGTGCAACTGCAGCGCCTTGGCTGGGAGGCCGGCTGGGACTACCTGAGCCGGCTGGTCCCGCTCGTGGGTCAGTTCCCCAGCTCCGGTTCGGCACCAACCCAGCTGGTTTCACAGGGCGAGTACACGCTGGGAGTCTCCTACATCCATGCCCTGGCCCGCAACGTCGAGGCCGGGCTGCCCATCGCGATCATCGTGCCGCCGGACACGGGCGGCGAGATCGGCGCGGTTTCCGTCATCGGCGGCGGGCCGAACCCCGACGCGGCGCACGCCTTCGTGGACTTCATCCTCGGCGCCGACGCGCAGCAGCTCTTCACCGACCGCTCGCTGACCAGCCCTCTCAACCCCGACGTCGTCCTGCCCTCCGGCACAGTCAGTGCCGAGGACATCAGCCTTATCGACTTCGACCCTGACGTTGCAGCCGAGCAGCGCGAAGCGGTGCTCGAGCAGTGGGGGCAGCTGATCGATTGAGCCTCACGGCACGGACGATCAGGAACGTCCTGTCCGGCCCGGGCCTTCTTCTGGCGGGCTCGGCCGTGCTGCTGTTCCTGTTGACCTTCGTGCTCTGGCCGCTCGTTACCGCCGCCGCCACACCGTCGCTTCAGGTGTGGCAGGACGTGCTGGCCGGGAGCCGCTGGCGTCAGGTGGCCTTCAGCACGCTCTGGCTTACCGCGCTGTCCACGACATCCGCGATCACTCTGGGGCTCGTGTTCGCGCTGGCCGTCACCAAACTGCGCGTGCCCGGCTGGCGCTACTTCGCCTGGGTTCCGCTGCTGGGCCTGTTCTCCCCGCCGTTCGTGGGCGCCCTGGCGATCATCCTGCTCTTCGGCCGCAACGGCCTGATCACGAGCCAGCTGCTCGGGCTCGACGTGAGCCTGTATGGCTGGCATGGCGTCTGGTTCTCGCAGACCCTGTCGTTCTTCCCGCTTGCCTACATGGTGCTGGTGGGCGTGCTCAGGCGCGTGCCTTCCAGCCTGGAACAGGCCGCCTCGGGCTACGGTTCGGGCAGCCTGGCCGTGCTCAGGCACGTGACGCTGCCCCTGGCTCGCCCCGGCATCCTCGCCGCCACCCTCTTCGTGTCGCTCGGCGTGCTGAGCGACTTCGGCACTCCGATGATCCTGGGCGGACGCTTCCGCGTGCTGGCTACCGAGGCGTACAACCGCGTCACCGGCTGGGGCGACCTGCAGGGCGGTGCGGTACTGGGCTTCCTGCTGCTCGTCCCGGCGCTGATCATCTACTTCGTCCAGGCGCGCTTCGCCGCAGCGGACCGTTTCGCCACCGTGGGCGGCCGAGGCAGCTTCGACGCGCCACTGCGGACTTCCGGATGGGGCCGCGGGCTCGTCACCGGGCTCTGCGGCGCCGTCACCCTGGTCCTGGTCGCCAAGCTCGGCGCGATCCTGGTCGGCGGCTTCGCCACCGTCTGGGGCTTCGATTACACGCCCACGCTCTCACACCTGAACTGGCTGACCACGCGCAGCGCGGACCTGATCAACACGATGCAGTATGCCCTGCTGGCGGCCGTGCTCGGCACCGTCGTCTCCCTGTTCGCGGCCTTCCTGGTGCATGCCGTGCGCGTGCGCGGCCGCGGCGCGCTTGACCTGCTCACCCTGCTGCCGGCCGCCGTACCCGGCACGCTGCTCGGCATCGCGTTCGTGCTCACCTTCAACACCGGTCCACTGAAGCTGACGGGCACCGCAGCGATTATCATCATCACCATGACCGTCGGCGCCCTGCCCACCGCCTACCGGATCTGCGCCGCCGCGCTTCAGCAGGTGAACCGCTCGCTGTTCGAAGCCGCCTCCAACCTCGGGGCGGGCTGGCTCGCGATCCTGCGCGACCTGGCCGTGCCGCTGCTGCGCGGACCGGCCGGCAGCGCCGCCACGCTGCTCTTCATCCACAGCATCGGAACGCTCAGCGCCGTCATCTTCGTGGTCGCCCCCGGCCGCAACCTGGCGAGTGTCTCGATCCTCAACCTGGCCGAAGAGGGCTACTGGGGTGGAGCCGCGGCCATCGCGACCGTCCTGATGGTGCTGGCCGGACTCGTCCTGCTGCTGGCGCGGCTGCTGCTGGGCCGGAACTTCCGGCCGTTCGAGTCCCTGTGACCACGCCCGCTTCCGCGGTGGAGCTGCGCGGCGTCTCGAAGTCGTACGGCGCGGTGCAGGCGGTCCGGGACCTGAGCCTGGTCGTGCCCGAAGGCAGCTTCACGACACTGCTCGGACCGAGCGGCTGCGGCAAGACCACGGCGCTGCGCATGGTGGCCGGCTTCATCGACCCGGACCGGGGCGACGTGCTGATCGGCGGGAAGTCCCAGCTGGGCGTGCCCAGCTTCCGGCGCAGGGCGGCCATGGTGTTTCAGGACTTCGCACTGTTTCCCCACATGACCGTGGCCACCAACATCGGCTACGGCCTCCGGCACAGGCGCATGAGCGCCGGCGTCCGCAGCGCCCGCGTGGCCGAGGTGCTCGCGTTCCTGCAGCTGGAGGCGCAATCGGGCAGGCACCCGCACGAGCTTTCCGGGGGGCAGCAGCAGCGCGTCGCGCTCGGGCGCGCCCTGGCCGTGAGACCCGAGGTGCTGCTGATGGACGAACCGCTCTCAAACCTGGACGCCAAACTGCGCGTGCGCCTGCGCGCCGAGCTGCGCTCGGTCCAGCGGGAGCTGGGCCTGAGCACGGTTCACGTGACGCACGATCAGGAGGAGGCGCTCGCCATCAGCGATCAGGTGGCTGTCATGAGCGAAGGTGCGATCCGGCAGGTCGGGCCTCCGAGGGAGCTTTACGAGCGGCCGGCCGACCGTTTCGTCGCCGACGTCATGGGCGAGACGAACTACCTCGAGCCGGACGCAGTCGAGCGGGAGGGTGACGCTACGTTCGTCTGGCTGGACGGCCAGCGCCTGGTCGTGCGCGACGCAACCGACGGGGCAACGGCGCATGCCGTGCTGCTGGTGCGGCCGGAATGGTTCAGCCTCACGCCATGTCAGGGCGCGACGCTTCCCGTGTCGTACCTGGGCAGCGAGTACCGCGGCGCGAGCGAGTTCCACTCGTTCCGGCTGCCGGGCGGCGAACCGGTCGGGGTGGAATCCGGGCCGGGCAGCAGCCTGAACATGCAGGCCGGAGCTGCGGCGAGCATCCATCTGGGCCATGGGCGCGCCCTGCTGACGCTGCGCTGACACAGGCCCCGCGTCTGTCATGGCCATGGCGTTGACGGCGCTGCAGGCCGGACGATAGTATCAGCTCGTAATCAGGTCCGTTTTTACCCTTCCGCCTTTAACTGGGCCTGTTTCGACATGCCAAAGGAGAAGAAAGCATGAAGCGCCTTCTGATAGCGGTACTGGCAGTGATTTCCATACCGGCGGTTGCCTCGGCACAGGGCACCGTCAACCTCCTGTGCAGCCCCGACCTCGCCTGGTGCGAGGCGCTCGGCCCCGCCTTCACGGCGGATACCGGGCACAGCCTCGAGTTCATCCGCGTCGGCTCGAACGATGCCCTCGCCCGCCTGCGCGCCGAGGCTGCCAACCCGATCTTCGACGTCTGGTTCGGCGGCACCGGCGATCCACACCTCGTGGCCGTCCGCGAGGGCGTCACCGAGATGTACATCCCGACCGCCTGGGACGACATCATCCCGAACCTCAAGTCCGTGATCGGCGAGGAGTACATCCCGCTTTACGCCGGAGCGCTCGGCTTCTCGATCAACGAGAGCGTGCTGGAGGAGGCCGGAGCCGAGATGCCGACCTCATGGCGCGACCTGACCCGCGAGGAGTACCGCGGCCTGATCGCCATGCCGGATCCGAACAGCTCGGGCACCGCGTACACGATCATCGCGACGCTCGTGCAGATCTTCGGTGAGGAAGAGGCCTTCCAGATCCTGGAAGACATGCACATGAACATCGCCCAGTACACCTCCTCAGGCGCAGCCCCCGGCCAGCTGGCCGGCCGCGGCGAGGTCGGCATCGCCGTGCAGTTCATGCACGACGGCGTCAAGTTC
Source organism: uncultured bacterium (assembly GCA_964495325.1). Classification (GTDB taxonomy): domain Bacteria; phylum Deinococcota; class Deinococci; order Deinococcales; family Trueperaceae; genus CAZBVI01. Next base: position 396,216 of record CAZBVI010000002.1, on the reverse strand, counting down.
GCCGCCCAGGGCTTCCCGCTCGTCACCCTCGCCCCGGAAGAGGGCACCGGGTACGAGATCGGCGGCATCTCGCTCGTCGCGAACGGCCCCAACCGCGAGGCCGCCATCGACTTCATCGAATGGGCGCTCACCCCCGAGGCCCAGATGCTCGCCGCGTCCCAGGGCGAGTCCTTCCAGATCCAGTCGAACGTGAACACCCCGGTTCCCCCCGAGGCGCCCGATCTTGATTCCATCAACCTGATCGAGTACGACTTCGATACTTACGGCTCGCCCGATGTCCGCGACCACCTCGTCAGCCGCTGGACGAACGAGATCTTCCCGATCCCGCGCTAGGGGTCAGGAACAAGCCGTCGAGTTCGCTGCTCCATCGCCCCCGACCGCCTCGCAAGGCAGGTCGGGGGCGGTCCACACATAAAGGACGCAGGCCTTGAAGAGCCCTATCCACCGATGACACTGCTGCGGGAAGCCCGCAACACGGCCCGCAACGGAGTGCTCGCCGTAAGCGGGGCCTGGCTGCCGGCCGCGCTTGGGATCGCCGCGTTCTTCGCGCTGCCGTTCACGCGTCCCAGCCGCCCGTTCCTGAACTTCGAGCTGCAGACGTACGGCTGGCAGCTGACCAGTCCGTTCGTCTGGGCGGTGCTCGTCGCAGCAGTCGTGGCGCTCGCAATCAGCCTCCTGAGGCTGCGCGTGACGCTGCGCGCCGATCTCATCCTGGTCGCCGCGACCCTGGGTTTCGGCAGCGGTGTGGGCTGGCTGCTGGTTACCTCCGAGCCCTTCGGCCTGGGCGCGATACTCGCGCTTGCGGCGCTCGTGCTGGTCGCCGGCAACTGCCTCAGCGAAGCCGGCCGCATCCAGGGCGACGCCTTCATCGCCTCCAGCATCCTCTTCGTCGCGATCTTCATCTCGCTCTTCATCATCTATCCGCTGCTGATGGTGCTCAGGTCGGCCTTCGTGGTCGGTGGCGAGTTCACCCTGGCGCAGTTCCGAAGCACGCTTTCACACCCGCTTTTCCTGTTCCTCAACAACCCGCGGACCGAGGCCAACGAGCTGGCGCTGACGCTGTGGTGGTCCGCCGGCGGCGCTGCCCTGCTCGGCCTGCTGGCAACGCTGAGGCGCGCTCCGCTGCTCAGGGCGGTGTTCCAGCTGCTGCTCGGGGCGGCGCTGGGCTTCGCCGTCGGCCTGATGATCTACGGGCGCGGCGCGGTGCCGACCAGCCTCCTGGTGGTCACGATCGTCGCGCCAGCCTGCACTCTGCTCGGCCTGTCCTTCGCGATCCTCGGGCAGCGGTCCCGCTTCAGGCCCGTCAGCCGTTCGCTCGACATCATCAGCCTGCTGCCCATCATCACGCCGCCGTTCATCCTTGCTTTCGCCATGATCTTCCTGCTCGGCCGGCGCGGAATCATCACCTATCAGCTCTTTGGCGCCGCCACCAACGATATTTACGGGGTGCTGGGCGTTTCCCTGGCCCAGATCCTTGCCTTCACGCCCGTCGCCTACCTGCTGCTGCGCGGCTCGCTCGCCTCGCTCAACCCCGCGCTGGAGGAGGCCGCCCAGACTCTGGGGGCGAACCGCTGGTACCTGCTGCGAACCGTCACCTGGCCGCTCGTCCGGCCGGGCCTGGCCGCGGCCGCGCTGCTCAGCATGATCGAGTCCCTCGCCGACTTCGGCAACCCGATCGTGCTCGGGGGAGACCGCAACTATCTTGCCACCGAGGTGTACCTGTCGCTGACCGGCAGGTTCAACCCGAACGAGGCCGCCGTGTACGGCACGGTGCTGCTGCTGTTCGTCCTGGCGGCCTTCTTCCTGCAGCAGTGGTGGCTTGGTGGCAGCTCGTTCGTCACGGTCACCGGCAAGCCCTCGGGCGGGAACATCGTCAGGCTGCCCACGGCCATGGAGTGGATCCTGACCGGCATCCTCGCCGTCTGGACGGTCTTCGTCGCCGCCCTTTATTTCTCCATCGTCTTCGGCTCCTTCACGCAACTGTGGGGGGTGAACTACACGCTGACGCTGAGGCACTACCAGGACTTCATGCGGGCCGGCATGCCGGTGTTCCTGTACTCGCTCTCGGTGTCGGCGATCAGCGCGGTTCCGGCGCTGCTGCTGGGCTTCCTCGTTGCCTACCTGGTCAGCCGCCAGCGCTTCTTCGGCCGGCGGTTCATCGAGATCGGCTCGCTGCTCTCGTTCGCGACGCCGGGCACGGTCATGGGCGTCGCCTACGTCTTCGCGTTCAACACGGGGCCGTGGCTGCTGACCGCCAGCAGCGTGATCATCGTGCTGGCGCTGGTGTTCCGCAACATGCCGGTCGCGATCCGCGCGGCGGTAGCGGGCCTGGCCCAGATCGATCCGAGCCTGGAGGAGGCCAGCGTGATGCTGCGGGCGCGCACCTTCACGACGCTGCGCCGGGTGCTCTTTCCGCTGCTGGTCAACACGGTGGTCACCGGCCTGATCTTCGCGTTCGTCAGCGGCGTTACCGCCGTCAGCCAGGTGATCTTCCTGGTCAGCCCGGGCAACCAGCTGGCCACCGTGCTGATGCTCGGCTGGATCGAACAGGGACAGCTTGGCCGGGGGGCGGCGATGGGCACGATCCTGATCGTGTCGATGCTGGCAGCCATCCTGCTGATGCTGCTCCTGGCACGCCTGATAGGCAACAGAATGGTGGGGGTAAAGGACTGATGAGTGTCTCGGAGATTCAGGTTCGACCGGCGACGGTGGAGCTCAGCAGGCTGGTCAAACGCTTCGGCCGGGATTCGCTGGCTGTCGACAGCATCGACCTTCACATCGAGAGTGGCGAACTGGTCACTCTGCTTGGTCCTTCCGGCTGCGGCAAGACGACGACCCTGCGCATGATCGCGGGGCTGGAACGCGCCACCAGCGGCAAGGTGATGCTGGACGACGAGGACGTCACCAGGCTGCCCGCCTACCTGCGTGACGTGACGATGGTGTTCCAGAGCTACGCGCTCTTTCCACACATGAACGTGTTCGAGAACGTTGCCTACGGCCTGCGGGTCGCGCGCAAGTCGCAGGCCGAGATCAGCGCGGGGGTCGACGCCGCCCTGCGGATGGTGGGCCTGCAGGAGCTGTCGGCCCGGCCGGTCACCGCGCTCTCCGGCGGCCAGCAGCAGCGCGTGGCCCTTGCCAGGGCGCTGGCCATCAGGCCGCGCGTGCTGCTGTTCGACGAGCCGCTTTCTAACCTGGACGCGAAGCTTCGCAAGCGCGTGCGTGAGGACATCCGGGAGCTGCAGCAGCGGCTCGGCATCACCAGCGTCTACGTGACGCATGACCAGGAGGAGGCGCTCGCGATCAGCGACCGCATCGTCGTCATCAACCACGGCCGCATCGAGCAGGTGGGCGATCCGATAGAGCTGTACACGCGGCCGAAGACCCGCTTCGTCGCCGATTTCATCGGTGCGGCGAACTTCCTGCCCGCCCGGTTCGACGGATCGAACGTGGTCACCGGTGGTCACGCCTTCTCACACGTCCACGACGGTCCGTCCGGTGACTACACGCTCGTGATCCGTCCCGAGGCCGTCCGGCTGGCCGATCAGGGGCTTCACGCGCGCGTGGTCTCGAGCGCCTACCTGGGTCCCGTCAACGAGTACGTCTTCGCGACCGAGAGCGGCGAGATCTTCGCCTCGCTCTCCGGCGAAGGCGAGCAGCTGCTCGAGCGCGGCGCCGAGGTCCACCTTCAGTTCAAGCCGGCCGGTGTGCACTTGCTTTCTGAATGATCACGCGGCCGATGGTACACTCTTTCCGTGCTGTGCGGCCAGATAGACCGACCTGAACCAACCGAGCTGATCGACTTCCTCAAGCTGCACCTGGGCCGGCCCGAGACGCTGGTGCAGGTGGCCGGTGAGTTCGAGGTGCTCTACACGGGACGCGCGGCCAGCACGGCCGACGCAGGTGACTTCGTGCTGATGGTCAAAGCCGACGGCAGCCTCCAGCTGCACGGCCACCGGGGCGTGAAGCCCGTGAACTGGCAGCCGAGATCCGACAGCCTCGACGTGAGCCTCGAGGACGGCAGCGCGGTCCTGCTTTCCGAACGCTTCTCGCCGCAGGAGTTCGTGCGCGTGGCGTTCCTCGAACCTGCGTTCGCCCAGGCGGTGCGCCTGCGCGAGGTGACCGGGTTCATCCTGATGGGCTCGGAGTCCGAGATGCAGCGCGCTCTAGCAAGCGACCCGACCGTGATCGAGCCCGGCCTGCGCCTGCTTGACCGGGAGCTTCCGACCGGCGTGGGCGGGATCGACCTGTACGCCATGGATGGCGACGGGCGCTACGTCATAGTCGAGCTGAAGCGCGGCAAGGCCACGCAGGAGGCGGTTCATCAGCTCTCGCGCTACGTGAGCGCGGTTCAGGCCGACGTCGGCACGGCCGTGCGCGGCATACTCGCTGCGCCCTCAATCAGCAAGCCCGCCCTGCTCCAGCTGGAGCGCCAGGGGCTGGAGTTCAGGGAGGTCTCGGCCCTGCCCGGCTTCGAAGAGGCGGGACCCGTTCAGTCCCCGCTGTTCGGACCGTTAGGCTGATTCGTGGAGAGTCACGGCCTGGATCGCGGGGGAAGGATGATCAGGATGATCATCACCTTCCTTGCCGTGCTGGGCTGCATCCACGTGACCTTCATGCTGGCGGTTGAGTTCAGGCGCATGCGCAGTGCGGACGCCGCCATCGAGCGGCTTGAGGTCGAAGTCGGCGACCTGGAGGCCGAGGCGGCCCGCCTCGAAGCCGTGATCACACATGGTGATGACGACCGCTACCGCGAGCAGCTGGCGCGGCGCCAGGGCTTCATGCTGCCTGATGAGACGCGTGTCGTGATTATCGGCGTGCCCTGAGGCGCTCAGCCGATCGGACGCAGGTCCTCTGAAAGCGACCAGCCGACTCCCGCGGGTGTCCGGTCCAGCCTTTCCTGAAGCTGCTCGGCGAGCCAGGGCAGGATGCCGGCAAGGTGCTCCTCTTCCTCGTCCGTGGTGTAAGTGAGCACGGTGAACTGGTAGACCACCTGGGTGTCGGACGGCGTGCCGTCATCGAAGAACGTGAACGGCGCTCGCGGGAGCGCGTCCCAGATCAGGTGGATGTCGCCATCCAGCTCTGCGGGCAGCCAGTCCGCGAAGTCGAGCTCGAGTTCCACCGGATGCCACAGGTAGCCCTGAAGCAGCCTGAGCGCGAAACGGCCGTCCTCGTCCCGGGCTGCTTCGGGTGGACCGCTCAGGCCGGTGCCTCCTCGGGGATGGGCACGTCCGGCAGGAGTGCCCGCCACTGCTCGAAGAAGTGCGGCATCGTGTCCAGCAGGATCGCGTGAAAGCCGAGGTCGCGCGCAGCGGCCACGTTCGCCTCGTTGTCGTCGATGAAGACGGTTTCTTCGGGTGGGACCGAGATCGCCCGGGTGAGCGCAGCGAATGCGGCGGCGTCGGGCTTGCGCACGCCGATCTCGTTCGAGAACACGAAGTGCTCGATGCGGTCCATGCGCGGCTCGCTGCGTACCTGGTCGCAAAGTGCGGGCACGTTGTTCGAAAGCATGCCGACCGTGTACTGCTCCGGGATGGCGGCGAGGATGTCGTACATCTCGGCGCGTTCGCGCCCGCTGGCCAGGAAGGTGGCTGCGATGCGCTCCTCGTCCTCCTGCGTGCCGGTACCCTTCACGAAGCGGTCGGCGAAGCCACCGAGATCGAATGCCCCGATCTCGAACTCTTCCAGCAGCGGGAAGTAGACGCTGGCAACCAGGTCGGGATCGAGCCTGGTCAGGGCGGTCAGGTTCTCGACCGCGTGTGAGTCGAACGTGCCGCGGGTAAAGATGCCGCCCCAGTCGAAGGCGATGGCGCGGATCATGGGTTCACCTCGCTCGTCTGGACAGGGAGTGGCCGGTGGTTAAGGTCGCGCCCGGTCTGTTCCCTGTACCAGCGGAAGAAGATGACGATGAAGGGAACCCCGAACGCGACGAAGCCGGTCAGCTTCATGAGCGCGCCTGCGGCGGTCTGGTCCGCGAGCTGGTCAGCGAAGAGCCAGGTCGGTGCCAGTGCATAGGTCGGATACAGCACGTGGTCTCCAAACGTGATGGTTGAGAAGGCCACCATCTGGGCGATCGGAAGCAGGAAGAGGAAAGCGAGTTGCCCGAGCCGGCCGGGAGTCGGCAGTTCAGGGACGCGCGACATGATCGGCCACCACACCACCGTCGAGGTGAAAAGGAAGACGACGTGCTCGAAGTGGTGCAGCGCACTGTTCCTGAGGGCCGCGTCGTAAACTACCGGCAGGTGCCACATCGAGTAGCCGATGCTGAAGATGAAGAAGGCGGGAATCGGGTGCACCAGAAAGCGCGCCACCGGCAGTACACGCGGACCGGTGAACAGCCAGCGGGCAAGCCAGACCGGCAGTCCGGCGATTATGAGCGGCGCCACCACGAACGAGACGATGTTGTGCTGGAACATGTGCGCGAGCAGCGAGTAGCGCTCGGCGAGGTCGTGCAGCGGCGAGCCTTCGGCCAGGTAGAAGATGATCATGGCCGAATAGAAGAAGATCGCGTTGCGGACAGGGAAGGGTTCCCCCGGGGCGATTCGCTCCCGGAGTGGCCCGGTCGCAAGGAAGTACATGAACGCGAGGGCGACGATGCCGCCGATCAGTATCGGATCGAGTTGCCAGGCGATGTATAGCTCCACGCCCTACATGATAGACCGGGAGCGGACTCCCGGTCTAATCAGAACAAACGTGTCTCAGGCCGTATCGGAAGGTCGCGCCCTGGTCAGTCGAGTCCCAGTGCGCTGCGTTCGCCGTACACATCCTGCATGGACAGGTCCAGGCTGCGCGTCTCGGCGATCTCTTCCGGCCTGTAGTACTCGAAGTCCGCGGGAAGCGCGTCGGCGTTACCCCAGGCGGTCGAGATGTGGTTGAGGATGTCGGACAGTACCTGGTCGCTCAGCGTGCTCCAGAACGGCATCACGCCGTTGTACGTGTTGCCGTGCACCTCGATCTGCCCGGCCAGGCCGAACATCACGATGTGCTTGAGCACGTCCCGGCCACCGGCGGTGATGATGTCATCCACGTGATCAGCCAGCGGCGGGAACAGGCCGGGAAGGCCGGCACCGGTCGCCTGGTGGCAGGCCGCGCAGTTCGACGTGTAGGCGGCCTCGGCAACGGCGACATCGAACGGCCCTGCCTCGGGCGCCGGTCCGTCAGCCTCGGTGCCCAGGACGAAGTCGTCGGCCGGTTCGGCGGTTGGCGGCACTATCCTGGCCGACGGGTCCGCCGGCGGCACCGAGGTTCGCGGCGTATCGGCGATGACCTCGGTGGGCTCGGGACTCTGGTTCGTGAAGGTGAAGTTTGTGGTCGACGCGACGGTGAAGAGGAAGATCAGGCCGATGAACGTACCCAGCGCAAGCAGCATCCCGCTTCCGAAGAAGCCGGTGTACAGCTTGTCGTCCTCCTTGAGGTGCATGAAGAACATGACGACGAGGATGAACTTGATGACCGAAAGCAGGATCAGCCAGAACATGACCGCGCCGCGTGAGAGCCACGAGAACGTGTACTCGACGATGGCGAACTCGATGTAGGTGATTGCCGCCAGGATCAGGGCGATGATCACGTATGTGGCTACGGAGCCGTGGTTGTTGTTTCTCATGTCTCCAGAGCCCCTAGACGAAGTCCACCAGGTAGACGACCGTGAAGATGACTATCCACACGATGTCCACGAAGTGCCAGTAGAGCGCGGCGATGTCCAGGTAGACAGCGTCCTTGGATGCGGTAGGCCGGATGTATGAAGCAACCACCAGCGCGATCAGCCACAGTACGCCGACCGCGACGTGAATTCCGTGCGTGCCGGTCAGCATGTAGAAGCTCGAACCGAACAGGTTGGTCTTCTGGTAGAGGCCCAATTCCATGAAGTGCGAGAACTCGAAGACCTGGAAGCCAAGGAATATCGTGCCGAAGACGATCACCCCTGTGGTCCAGAGGCGGAACTGGCTGATCTTGTCCTTCCGGAGCGCGTCGAGCGCGAGCACCATCAGGAACGAGCTCATCAGCAGCACGAAAGTGCTGACGGTCGTGAGCGGGATGTCGAACAGGTCCAGCGGGTAGGGACCGACCAGGCTGCGGCCCTTGTAGACGAGGTAGGTGCCGATCATGGCGCCGAACATCATGCAGTCCGACGCGAGGAACACCCACATCAGCAGCTTTACGTCAGGAAGCTTCGAGCTCCGGTACGGCGGCTTGTGCTCCGCGTGACCGAGCGCAGTGGCCTGGCTCATCAGTGGCCTCCTTCCACGGAAACTATCTCACCGGTGGCCTTGCGCACCGTGTAGTGTTCCCCACCCAGACCCTCGAAGGCCCATGCGAAGACGAAGAAAATCAGAAGGGCCAGCGCAAGCAGCGCCAAGAACCAGTTCTGGTAGAGGACGCCGTAGCCGCCCATTACGATGCTGAGTGCGGTCATGAACGGCATCCATGATGCCCCTGGCATGTGGAAGGACTCGAACTCCTCGTCGTCCGCGGCCTCGGCGGCGAGGTCGCCCTGATAGTGGCCACCCTCCAGCATCTCGGGATGCTTGAGCACCCACAGGGGATCGCGGTCCAGGATCTTAGGCACCACGTGGAAGCCGTACGCCGGTGGCGGCGAAGTGGTCGCCCACTCGAGTGTGCGGCCGTCCCACGGGTCGTCTCCGGCCGGCTTGCCGCGCAGCAGGCCCTGTACCAGCGTGATCAGGAACAGCACGAGTCCGATGCCCATGACTCCGGCGCCGATGCTCGAGGCAAGGTTGAAGAAGTCCAGGCCGATGTTCGCCTCGTACGTCTGGATCCGGCGCGGCATGCCGACCAGGCCCATGAGGTGCTGGGGGAAGAAGATGATGTGGAAGCCGGGGACCAGGAACCAGAAGGCCCATTTGCCAAGCCGTTCGGAGAGCATGCGTCCGCTCATCTTGGGGATCCAGTAGTGCGCCGCGCCAAGGAACGTCAGGAGCGCACCACCGCCCATCACGTAGTGGAAGTGGGCGACGACGAAGTAGGTGTCGTGCACCTGCTGGTCGAACGGGGCAACGGCGACCATGATGCCGGTGATGCCGCCCAGCACGAACGTGACGAGGAAGGCGATCGCATACATGAGCGAAACGGTGAAGCGTATGTGCCCGCCCCACAGCGTGGCTATCCAGTTGAACACCTTGATGCCGGTCGGGATCCCGATTATGAACGACGTGATCGAGAAAACGGCGTTGGCGACCGGGCCGAGGCCGGTGGTGAACATGTGGTGGCTCCACACCGCGAAGCCCATGAAGCCGATGAAGATGCCCGAAAGCACCATGATCGGATAGCCGAACAGCGGCTTGCGCGAGAACGTCGGGATTATCTCGCTGATCACACCGAAGGCCGGCAGGATGATGATATATACCTCCGGGTGCCCGAAGATCCAGAACAGGTGTTGCCACAGGATCGGCATGCCGCCCGCCTGGGTCACGTAGAACACGAAGTTGAACGAGCGGTCGAAGACGATCTGGACCAGCGCGATCGTGAGCGGCGGGAACGCGAAGATGATCAGGAAGCTCGTGATGAACATCATCCAGGCGAACAGCGGCATGCGCATGTAGGTCATGCCGGGCGCGCGGAAGTTGACGATCGTGACGATCAGGTTCATCGCGGTCACCAGCGTGCCGATGCCGTTGATCGCGAGGCCGATCATATAAAAGTCGACGCCGTTGCCCGGGTTGGCGGACAGCGAGGTGAGTGGCGCGTAGGCCACCCAGCCGACGTCAGGCGCGCCGCCCAGGAAGATGCTCGTGTAGATCATGATGCCCGACAGGGCGTAGATCCAGTAGCCGAAGGAGTTCAGGCGCGGGAAGGCAAGGTCTCGTGCACCGATGCCGAGCGGCACGAAGTAGTTCGCCAGGCCGATGCCCATGGGCATGATCGCGAGGAACACCATCGTGAGGCCGTGCATCGTGAAGAGCTGGTTGAAGAAGTCCGGCGACACCAGCTGCTGTTCCGGGAGTGCCAGCTGAGCGCGGATGAGGCCCGCCTCGATACTGCCGGCAAGCAGGAAGATGAAGCTGGTGACGAGGTAGAGGATACCCAGTCGTTTGTGGTCAACGGTCGTGATCCAGCTGCTGATGCCCCTGGTCCCCGTAGGCCGCCCGAGCAATCCTGGAGCGGATGCGGATGCGGATGCCATCAGTTAGCGCCTCCCATGGCGAGATCCTCGCCGCTTTCCGGATCGGTTACCCCGAGGCTGAGCAGGTAGGCAGCCACGGCTGCGATCTCTTCCTCCCGGTTGGGGTCATCCGCCGCCCAGAGCGTCGGCATGTAGTTGCCCGGCTTGATCGCCTGAGGATCGCTCAGCCAGGCCGCGAGGTTCTCGGGTGTGTTGGCCATGACGGCCGCCGCGACTGTCTCGCGCAGGCCGAAATTGGTCAGATCCGGGTAGTTCGGCGTGCCGGTCCGCACGCCCTCGGTCAGGTAGCCCGACACGTTGTGGCATGCGATGCAGCCCTTCTGTGCGAAGAGGGCCTCGCCCTGCTGGACGAGCTCGCTCTGCGCCGGCGCGGCCGGAGCCTGGGCTGCCAGCTCGGGCACCTGGGCCTGCTGGAACGCCTCCGCCCACGCGTCGAAATCCTCGGGCGTGTCAGCGAAGACGCGGAAGCGCATGTACGCATGCGCACCAAGGCACAGCTCGGCGCAGTGTCCGTAGAACTCCCCAACCTCGTTCGAGTTGAGCCAGAGCCGGTTGTCCTGGCCCGGGATCAGGTCGATCTTTCCGCCGAGCCGGGGTACCCAGAACGAATGCAGCACGTCTGCGGAGTCAACGTTGAGGACAAGGCGACGGTCCACCGGGAAGCGAAGTTCGTTCGCGGTGACGATGCCCAGGTCCGGGTATTCGAAGCTCCACCACCACTGGTGACCCATCACGTTGACGACGATGTCGTCCTCGGTGGGCTCGAAACGGCTTTCAGTCTCGAATATCGCCCGCACCGTGGGAATGGCGATCATGATGATGATGATCACCGGCAGGGTGGTCCAGATCGCCTCGATCAGGACGCTACCGTGCACCTGCTTCGGGATGCCCTTGTCTGACGGTCTGCTGCGGAAGCGGACCAGGGCATAAATGAGCGCCGCACCAACGAGGACGAGCACCACAACGCTCAGCCAGAACGTGAACATGAACAGATCAAGCTGAATCTGGGCTACATCGCCGGCAGGTCTCATTATGGAACGTGGACCATCCATCGCGCAGCCGGCCAGGACCAGAGCCAGGCCCGCCGCTGCGGCGATCGAACGGAACCAACGGACTACTGTCACACTTTTCCTCCTCAGGCGGATCGTCCGGCCGGGCACAGGCGACCTGCCTGCGCCGCTGCCGGACATTTCATGCCGCATAATGTATCACGTCTCATGCCGGCTTCATGCGGCAATCGGTATCCAGTCTGCCACAGAAGTGTCACGCGTCATAGGCCCGGCGTGCCGACCCCTGCTGCATATCCAAACGCCTCTGCGACATGCTCGCTGTGAATCCGGTCACTCCCGGCCAGATCGGCGATGGTCCTTGCGAGCCGGAGCAGCCGGTCGAGCCCCCTGGAGCTCAGGTCGGAACGGTGCAGAAGCCGCTTCAGGGCGGCAGCCGCCGGCTGCGGCAGCCTGGAGTGCGTCCTGAGCGCTTCCCCTGCCAGCCGCGAGTTCCTGATCCCCTGCCGGCGCAGCGCGAGCGAGCGCGCCCCGTGTACGCGCTCCCGCACGGTCGCGCTTGGCTCCCCCCTGGGCAGGGCCAGCAGGTCGGCTGCCGGCACGTGCGGTACCGCCACGCTCAGGTCGATCCTGTCCAGCAGCGGTCCGCTCAGCCTGCGGAGGTAGGCGTGGCGCTGCTGTGCCGTGCAGCCGCAGGTCCGGGCCTGGGAGCCGTGCCAGCCGCACGGGCACGGGTTGCGCGCCGCCACGAGCTGGAAGGCCGCCGGCAGCTCCAGCTGGAAGCGGGCGCGGTCCACCCGGATGCTGCCCGTCTCGAGCGGCTGGCGCAGCAGGTCGAGCAGCCGGCCGGGAAACTCTCCGAGCTCGTCCAGAAAGAGAACGCCCTCGTGCGCAAGGCTGATCTCGCCCGGCCGCTGTGCGCCCAGCAGAGCCACCGCGCTGACGCTGTGGTGCGGAGCCCGGTAGGGAGGCTGCCGGATCAGCCCCTGCGGCTTGAGCCCGGCTGCCGACCGGATTCGCGTGACGGTCAGCGCCTCGTCCTCGTCCAGCAGCGGAAGCAGGCCGGGCAGCCTTTCGGCGAGCATCGACTTGCCCGTGCCCGGGGGCCCGGTGAGCAGGATGTTGTGCCCTCCGGCAGCCGCGACCTCGAGCGCGCGTCTGGCGGCAAGCTGGCCCCGCACATCGCTCATGTCCTTGCGCTCTGCTGCGCCGGTGGCGGGAACGGGGCCCGGGGCGACCTCCGGAAGCACGCCCTGCCGGAGGCAACGCACGGCTTCCTCGAGCGAGCGCACTGCAACGATCTGGATCCCGATCAGGAAACCGACCTCGTGTTGGTTGGCAGCCGGAAGCAGCAGCCTGCTGTAGCCCGACGCGCGCGCCAGCAGCGCGGCGTTCAGCGCGCCGCGCACCGGCCGCAGCCCGCCGTCGAGCGCGAGTTCTCCGAGCACCAGGTACCCTTCCAGGCAGCCCGGCGGCAGCGCGGCCTGTGCGCTCAGGACCGCAAGGGCGATGGGCAGGTCCAGCGCGGGACCCTCCTTCCGCAGGTCGGCGGGCGCTAGGTTGACTACCGTCCGGCGTTTTGGCCAGGGCAGGTTGCTGTTGCGCAGGGCCGCGCGGACCCGCTCGCGCGCCTCGCGCACCGCCGTGTCCGGCAGCCCGACTATGAACATGCCGGGCAGCCCACCCGCGATGTCGACCTCCACGCGAACTTCGCTGGCATCGATCCCGCTGAGGCTGGCCGAGCTGACGGCCGCGTACATGGGCAACAGGGTAGCGCCGCGCAGCCCGCTACCGGGCGTTCAGCGCGGTTATTGCCGGGACACGACAGGCATTTTCAGAAAACCAGGAGTGTTATTGCCGGTTCCCGCTACCTTGCGCTCCGGCTGGTGTACCATGCGCGTGAAATGCGCAGTACTCCCCGTAAGGGGTATGCGACCCGGCGAGTCCGGGGACGCAAGAATGGAAGGTGTGGCATGAAGATCATCCGCTTCGCAGTACTTTCCGTCGCCGCAGCACTCGTGCTGGCGGCCTGCAGTGTGCCCGTCCCCGACCAGCAGGTTGACCTCGGTCTTGAGCTGGCCCGCGTGCCGTTCATGGCCAGGCCCCCGCTGCGGCACTTGGAGGCCGGCGAGATGATCGCGTTTGTCGGAACGGCCGAGGCCACCGGGGTAGCGAAGGTGGAAATCGACAGGCGCTTCACCATGGAGAGCATCAGCCTGCCGATCTCGCTGCTTCCGGACGTCGAAGTGGTTGCGCCCGAAGGCGGCATCCCTCCGGCGATCTACACGTTCACGGGCTTCACGCTCACCGCGTCGATGACGGACGGCACGAACTCCGTGTCCATCCTACCGGTGTCGCTGCCGGGCACGTTCGAGGTCGACCTGTCGGGTGACGCCCCGGTGGAGGACTTCAGGATCGAGCTGGGTGATGATCCGTTCGTCGTGTTCATGGCGCAGAACCTGATCAGTCAGGTCAACAGCATCATCGTCGGCACGAGCGGCGAGTTCTCCTTCAGCGCGAAACTCGAGTTCATGTCGGACCTGCCTGAGGATACCGACATCATGATGACGCTGCAGGATGCCGCCGCGACGATCAGAGGCCGCGGCTCGCTCTAGGGACTGCTGGACTGAGGCCCGCTGAGGCTCAGGCTGCCACCGGCTCCTGGGCCTCAGCTTCTGCCACGGCGGCGGAATGGTCGCCCGGCTCCGTGTACATGTAAAGTCCCGTGGTGCCCGGCCCGACGTGGGCAGCGATGACGGCGCCGATCTCGTACACGCCGCCGCCCGTGTACTTGATGCCGGCCGCGTCGATGGCGTCCTTAAGGCGCTGGGCCGCCGCGGGATCCTGCACGTGCAGGAAGTTCAGGTGATGCCGCCCGCTCTGCTGCTCCGCATGGGCCTTCGTCTGGCTGACCATCTCGGCCAGCGCCTTCTTCGTGCCACGTGCGCGGCCGACCGCGGCGATCTTGCCGTCGTGCACGCTGAGGATCGGCTTGATGTTGAGGAGTCCGCCCAGCACGGCCGTGGCCTTGCCCATGCGGCCGCCCTTCTGGAGGAAGTCGAGGCCTCCGACGCTGAAGAGCACGAAGTTCGAGTCCCGGATCCGCTCCAGTGATGGCAGGATCTGGCCCAGTGTCAGCCCTTGCCCACGAAGTTCCGAGGCTTTCCTGACCATGTGCGAGCTGCCTATACTGGCCGCGCGCGAGTCGAAGACGATCACGGGAACGCCGGCGTCCTGACTGGCCAGCACGGCTGACTGGTACGTGCCGGAGAGCTCGGAGCTGATCGTTACCACCAGTATCTCGGTCGCGCCAGCCTCGACGGCCGCGCGGTACTCCGCTGCGAACGCCTCGGGGCTGGGCTGGCTCGTGCTGGGCAGGTCGGCACCGGCGAGGACGCCCTCGATGATGTCGCGGGGAGTGATCTCCTCCCAGTCCAGCCAGCCCTTGCCCTTGAAGTGAACCGTCAAGGGCACACGGACCACGTCAAGGTCGGTCAGTTCCTGCAGCGTAAGGTCGCAGGTGGAGTCGGTGATGATCTTCAGGCTCATATTCAGTCCTCGCTAACTGTGCGCATGCAGGGTGCCCACGGCTGGTCAAGCCGGAGCAGCGGCGGCATGCCATCTGCCTCACCCCGTCGGGCCTTACACTCGCAAGTATATACGTGCAACTCTCATCGTCTTCACGACGGCGGGTTGCGGGAGGTTGAAGCATGACCGAGGCCTGGTGGTTCCTGCAGCCCGGAAACCTGATACTCGTGCTGGTGGCGGGTGCCCTGCTGTGCCTGGCGGTGGGCCTGCGGAAGCTGGCCGGCTTCATGCTGTTCGTCACGCTGACGATCGCCCTGCTGCCCACCGCGTTCGGCGCGGCCGACTGGCTCGGCTGGCAGCTGGAACGGCAGGTGGCCAAGCCCGCCAGCCTGCCTGCGAGCATCGACGGGATCATCATCCTGGGCGGCGCGGTCGAGTGGCTGATCACCGGGGAGCAGCAGCAGCTGAACCTGAACGCGGCGGGCGAACGCATGATGGCCGGGGCCGCGCTGGCGCGGCAGTACCCGCAGGCGAGAGTGGTGCTGACGGGCCTGTACCGCGAGACGATCCCCGCGGACTTCACGGCTGCCGTAAGGCCGCAAAGCATGCTGGCCGGTCCGGAGTTCGCAGGGCGCAACGTCACGTTCATCGGGGCCGCGCGCAGCACCTACGAGGAGGGGCTGATGGCGCTCGAGACTGTGAACCCCGGGCCGGACGAGAACTGGCTGCTTGTCACCAGCGCGATGCACATGCCGCGGGCGGCAGGCGTTTTCGGCACGCTTGGCTGGAGCGTGATTCCCTGGCCGGTGGACTACCGGGCTCCCGTGCAGCCGCGCCTGTTGAACCTGAACATGAACTTCTCTGACCGCCTGGCCCACTTCGACGCGGTCGTGCGCGAATGGGCGGCGCTGATCGTCTACCGGAACACGGGCCGGATCACTCAGTGAAGCAGTTGCTCTGCGATCTGTACTGAGTTGAGCGCTGCGCCCTTGCGGATCTGGTCGCCCGCGAGGAAGAAGGCGAGCCCGCCGTCCAGGCTGGTGTCATCACGAAGGCGGCCGACCAGGATGTCGTCCTTGCCGCTCGCCGAAAGCGGCATCGGGAAGGTGTTGGCGTCGCGGTCGTCCACCAGCCGCACGCCGGGGGCCGCAGCGAGCTGCTCGCGCGCCATCCCGGCGGTTACCGGCACGTCGAACTCGGCGTGGATCGCCTCGCTGTGTGCGCGGAACACGGGTACCCGCACGCAGGTCGCGCTCAGCTTCAGGCCGGGCAGGCCGAGTATCTTGCGGGCCTCGAGCCGCATCTTGGTCTCCTCGTCGTTGTAGCCGTCCATGCCCACGTCCGAGTCGTGGCTGAAGAGGTTGAACGCGATGGGGTGCGCGAACTTCTCCCGCCTGAGCGGCTCGCCCGCCAGCGTGGCGCGGCTCTGCTCACGCAGCTCGTCGATGCCGGCCGCGCCCGCGCCCGAGACCGCCTGATAGGTCGCGATGGTGGCGCGCCTGAGGCCGAAGGCGCGGTGCAGCGGCGCGAGCGCCATCAGGGCGACGATGATCGAGCAGTTCGGGTTGGCGATGATGCCCCGGTGTCCGCGGATCGCATCCGCGTTGACCTCGGGCACCACCAGCGGGACGCGCTCGTCCATGCGCCAGGCGCTCGTGTTGTCCACGACCGTGGCGCCGTGTGCGGCCCAGTCCCAGGCCGCGGCCGAAGAGACCCGTGAGCCCGCGCTCGAGAAGACGATGTCGGCCTCAAGGTCGCCGTGTTCAGGCAGCTCGGTCAGCTCCAGCTCAGAGTCCCCGAAGGGAAGGCGCTTGCCGGCGGAGCGGGCCGAGGAGTACAGCGTCAGCGACTCAAGTGGGAAGTCGCGCTCCTGAAGCAGCTCCAGCAGCTCACGGCCCACCGCTCCGGTCGCTCCGACGATGGCGACGCGGGGGGTTGAGGGCACTTCTCGGGCGCTGTCCTGAGGCTTGTTCATAGCGGTGGATTGTACCCCGGTTCGGCGCGGTAGCATGATTCGCGGTTGCGGAGGGTCAAAGTGGCGTACAGGCGGTTGGTGGTCAAGGTCGGTTCGAGTTCGCTGACGGACGCGTCGGGGCGCATCTCGCTGCCTCAGCTCTGGGCGATCGGCAGAGGCCTGCAGCTGCTGCAGGAGAAGCTCGGCTGCTCGATCGTTATCGTCAGCTCGGGCGCGGGCGCCTCCGGGCGGGAGCGGCTGGGGATCAGGCTGCCCTTGACCCTGCCCGAGCGGCAGGCGGCCGCCGCGGTCGGCCAGGCGCTGCTGATGCTTGACTGGGCCCGCGCGCTCGCGCCGGCGCCGGTGGCGCAGATGCTGCTGACTGCGGCCGACATCCGGGACCGTGAGCGCTACGTCAATGCCCGCAACGCCATCGAGGCGTCCCTCAAACTGGGTGCCGTGCCGATCATCAACGAGAACGACAGCGTGTCTACCGGCGAGATTCGCCTGGGCAACAACGACACGCTCTCCGCCTGGACCGCGTACCTGACGGGCGCCGACGCCCTCGTCATCCTCACGGACGTGGACGGCTTCTACACCGCCGACCCGAGACGCGACGCACGTGCAGTCCGCCTGGACGTGGTGGATGACATCGACGAGGTCGAGGGCCTTGCGGCCGACACGGGCGACAGGCGCGGAACGGGCGGCATGCGCACAAAGCTCGCGGCGGCGCGGATCGCCACGGAGGCCGGGATCGAGACGCTCGTGATCGGCGGTGGCGGAGCCGGCCTCGAGGCGCTGGCGCTGGGCGAGGTGCGTGGCACGAGGTTCATGGCCATGGCGCAGGCGCCCGCCCGCAAGGCGTGGCTTCGGCAGCTCGAGCCCGCCGGCGGCATCGATGTTGACGAGGGCGCGGTCAGTGCCCTGCGCCGCGGCAGCAGCCTGCTTGCGAGCGGGATCACGCAAGTGGCCGGCGAGTTCAGCTTCGGAGACCCCGTCGTGATCAGCTTCGAGGGCAGGCCGGTCGCCCGCGGCCTGACCAACTACGCCTCGGGCGCGCTCGACCGGATCCGGGGTCGCAGGAGCAGCGAGATCGCGGACTTGCTGGGCAGCAAGGACTTCGACGAGGTAGTGCATCGCGACAACCTCGTGCTCGTCTGAACCGCCTGCTACTGTAGGAGTCGAATGCCGCCCTCCAGACTGCCCGAAGGAACCGCCTACCACCTGCCTGACGAGGTCAGGCTGCGCGAACGGGTGCTTGCGCGCCTGAGCAGCCTGTTCGAGGCCTGGGGCTACGAGCCGGTGGGTCTGCCCGCATTGGAGCACTACGACCCGGCGCACCCTGCGGCCCGGGAATCGTTCAAGCTCGTGGATGCCGACAACTCTCTGCTGGCGCTGCGCAGCGACTTCACTCCCGCGCTTGCGGGACTGGTTCGCCAGCACTACCGCCAGGCTGCCGCGGGTGCGGCCTCGCTGCGCCTGCACTATCGCGGCAGGGCCTGGCGCGCCCGCGAGGCCGACCTGGCGCATGCCCGCGAGTTCACGCAGGTCGGGATCGAGCTGGTCGGCGTGTCGAACGCCCGGGCGGACACCGAACTGATCCACCTTGCGCGCGAAAGCGTGCGTGCAGTGGGCCTGACTCCGCGCATCGAGATCGGCAACCCGGCGCTGGTGCGGGCCATGTTCGACGAGGCGGGCGTCCCTGCTTCACGGCGCGAGGCCCTGGCCAGTGCCATCGACCGGAAGGATGCGGCCATGCTGGACACCCTTCTGGACGAACTGAACCCCTCAGACGAGCACCGGCGCGCCCTGCGGCTGATCCCGGACCTGTACGGCGGCCGTGAGGTGCTTCAGCAGGCCAGGGATGGCCTCAGGTTCGAGTCGGTGTTGGGCGAGCTCGCGCGGGTCGAGGCGATCCTGGACCAGTTCGAGGACCAGAGCGAGCTGCTGCTCGACCTCGGTGTTGCGCGGCGGCTGAGCTATTACACCGGTGTCACGTTCCGCGCGTACACGTTCGATTTTGGCCAGCCGCTGCTGGGCGGAGGCCGCTACGACGGCGCACTGCTCCCCTTCGCCGCCGGCTTCACGCTCGGACTGGAGCGCCTGATAAGCGCCGGCATGGCCAGGGCCGAATCCGGGTCCGCGCCGCTGGTGATCTGCAGCGACGACGCGGCGGCCCGGCTGCTCCGGGCGGCCGGCTGGCGCGTGCTGCGCTCGCTTTCGCTGGACGAACGCCACCTGCGGGCCGAGGCGCTCGCGCACGGCGCGGCCTTCTTCGTGAGTGCCGAGGCAGTCCAGGCAACCGGCGCCGACGACGCGCGGCTGGCCCGGCTGCAGGCCATCTTGCGGGGTGAGCAATGAGGCTGACGTTGGCGCTGCCCAAGGGCCGGGTGCTCGACCGCAGCCTCGCCCTGCTGACGGCCGCAGGGCTGGATGTGAGCCTGAACGGGGATGACCGCGCGCTGCGCCACGAGGCGAAGGACGCCAGCCTGCTGATCATGCGCAACGCCGACGTGCCGAACTACGTTGGCCTGGGGGTGGCCGACGCCGGCATCGTCGGCAAGGACGTGCTGCTCGAGGCCGGTGCGGACGTGCATGAGCCGGTCGACCTTGGCTTCGCCGCCTGCCGCCTCTCCCTGATCAGGCCCGAGGGCCAGACGCACCGCATCGCGCGCGTCGCGAGCAAGTACCCGCGCGTGGCGGAGCGCTACCTGCGCGCAAGCGGGAGCGACGCCGAGGTGATCAGGCTCGCGGGGAACGTCGAGCTGGCCTGCCTGAGCGGACTTGCTGATGCCGTCGTTGACGTGGTCGAGAGCGGGGCCACGCTGCGGGCGAACGCGCTGGTCGAGACCGAGGTGATCGCGAGGTCCAGCGCCCGGTTCATCGTCAACCGGGCGTCGCTGAAGCTGAAGGCCAGGAGCCTGCGTCCGCTCATCGAACGGCTCAGGGCTCAGGGGGCGACCGGCACCAGCTGAACGGGCGGCTGGGGTGTGCGCCGGAAGGTCCTCAGGACGAGCACGACCCCGAGCACGCTGAGCAGGCCACCCGCCAGGAACGCCGCGCCCGGCATGAACACGGGCGAGGCCGGAGCCGTGAAGAACGCGAACACCTGGGTCCCGAACACGGGGCCGACGACGCCCGTGAGGCTGGCAAGGCTGGCGAGCGCGCCCTGGACCGTGCCCTGTTCGCTGGCGCTCACCTGGCCGGAGATGAAGCCCTGCAGCGCTGGCCCGGCGATGCCGCCGAGGCTGCCAACGGTCATCGCCGCGTAGAGCATCCACTCCTGGGTCACCAGGCCGTACGCGAGCATCGTGACCGCGCTGATGCCCAGCCCTACGGTGATGGCGCGTCGCTCGCCGAGCCGCGGCAGCAGCACGCGGATCAGCCCTCCCTGCACGATCGCCGTCAGTACGCCCAGCAGTGCGAGCGAGAAGCCGTTCTGAAGCGGGCCCCAGCCGAACTGCACGCTCGTGAACAGCACCCATGTGCTCTGCAGCACGTTCTGGGATAGATACACGCAAACCAGCGCCAGCGCGAGCCCCAGCACCACCGGGTACTTAGCTACGGCCCGGAAGGTGCCCACCGGGCTCATGCTCCTGGCCGTGAAGGGCTTGCGGTGCTCGGGCTTGAGTGATTCGGGCAGGACGAACCAGCCGTACAGCCAGTTGACCAGCGCGAGCGCGGCGGCCGCGAAGAAGGGCAGGCGCAGGTCGATGCTGCCCAGGAAGCCGCCCATGGCCGGGCCGATGATGAAGCCGATCCCGAACACGGCGCCGATCAGGCCGAAGTTCTTCGCGCGGTCCTTCGGTGCCGTCACGTCCGCGATGTACGCGTTGGCGACCGTGATGTTCGCCCCGGTGATGCCCGCGATGATGCGGCCCAGGAAGAGCAGCCACAGGGTCGGCGCCAACGCCATCAGCAGGTAGTCAAGGCCGGCGCCCAGCAGCGAGATGAGCAGCACGGGCCGCCGTCCGAACCTGTCGGAGAGTCCGCCCAGGATGGGGGCGAACAGGAACTGCATGGCGGCGTAGCTCGCGATGAAGAAGCCGTAGATCGACGAGCCCTGGCTGGCCTCGCCACCGCTGAGCTGCGTGATCAGTTCCGGCAGGATCGGGATGATCAGGCCGATGCCGAGGATGTCTATCAGGACGGTTATTAGGATGAAAGGGATGGCTGCGGTCTTGCTTCGCATGCGCTTGACTCCTGTTGTTTCGGGATCCGCGCTGACGCCAACTGTCCGGCGTCAAGGCAGGCGAGCAGTATACGGTCTCGCCCTGCCGCACGCCATCATCCGAAAGTACGGCGTGTCGGCGTTATGATGCTCGGCATGTACAAGTGGGTGGATACCGCACAGGCCGAGCTTCGCAAACTGTCGATACAGGGCTGGCTCATCTATGACTTCCGGGGACTGAACCGGCTGGGCAAGCGATTCCTGGACCTTGGACCGGGACTGCTTTCCCGGCGCGTCTTCCTTTACATCCCCGCGACCGGCCGCCCCCAGCTGCTGGTTCACTCGATCGAGAAAGGCTCGCTGCACGACCTGCCCTTTGACGTTCACAGTTACTCCAGTCACGAAGTGCTGCGCGAGCGGCTCGCGGAGATCCTGCCCCGGGGCGAGGTTGCACTCGAGTACTCGCCTGCGAACAACATCCCCTACCTGTCGTTCGTGGACGCCGGAACCGTCGAACTCCTGGAGAGCCTGGGAGTCACCCCCGTCAGCTCGGGCGACCTGCTTCAGGCCTTCAGCGCCTGGACGCCCGGGCAGATGGAGGCGCACCGGGCCGCCGCGCAGCACGTGGTTGCCGCCAAGGACGCCGGCTACGCGTGGATCAGGGCTCGCGCCGCCGCCGGCGAAGAGGTGCGCGAGGCAGCCGTTCAGGCCGTCATCAGCGGCTATTTCGACAAGCACGGGCTCGAGTACGACCATGCGTGCATCGTCGGGTTCGCCGGCAACGCCGGGGATCCGCACTACGCTCCCGTCGCCGGCAGCGACCGGGCACTGGAGCCGGGGGACGCCATCCTGATCGACCTCTGGTGCAAGCTGCCCGGCAAGGACAACCCGTACGCCGACATCACCTTCAGCGGCTCGTTCGGCCCGCCCGCTCCCGAACACGCTCACGCCTTCGAGGTGATCGCGACGGCGCGCGACCTGGGCGTGAAGTTCATCCGCGACGCCGCCGCCGCCGGCCGCTGGCCGGAAGGCCACGAGGTGGACGACGTCGTGCGCGGCCACATCGCAGCCCACGGCCACGGTGACGACTTCACCCACCGCACCGGCCACAGCATCGGCCTTGACTCAGCCCACGGCGAGGCGGTCCACCTGGACAACTTCGAGACACGCGACACGCGTCAGCTGCTGCCCGGCATCGCCGTCACGATCGAACCGGGCATATACAGGCCGGACTTCGGCGTGCGCACCGAGATCAACCTGATCATGCAGGCCGACGGTCCCGAGGTGACTACGGAGCTGCAGCACGAGCTGATCGTCATCCCGCTTCCCGGGTGAGCCCGCCGCTGGTCGTCCTCGGTGACTTCGCCTGGGACGTGATGATCCGCACCAACACGAAGCTGCTGACCGGCGGCGACACGTACGGTGAGGTGATGCTCGCCCCCGGCGGCTCGGGAGCCAACGTGGCCGTCTGGGCCCGCCGCGCGGGGCTTGAGACGG
Organism: uncultured bacterium; assembly: GCA_964495325.1. Taxonomy (GTDB): domain Bacteria; phylum Deinococcota; class Deinococci; order Deinococcales; family Trueperaceae; genus CAZBVI01. The sequence continues at coordinate 373,921 of CAZBVI010000002.1, read as the reverse complement.
CGTTCATCGGCAAGATCGGCCGTGACCGCTTCGGCCAGCTGGCCGAAGCGGACCTGGCCGACGAGGACGTCGAGGCGCACTTCGTGTACAGCGAGGCTCAGCTGACCAGTTCAGTCGCCGTGTTCGTGGATGAACACGGCGAGCGCTCGATGGTGGCCGGCCGCGGGGCGGACCACTTCCTGCTGCCGTCCGAGCTGAACCGCGAACTGATCACCGGCGCCAGGCACCTGCACCTGACCGCCTGGTCGTTCTTCACGGATCCGCCGCGCGGCGCCGCGCGCGAGGCCGCCCGCATCGCGAAGGAAGCGGGCGTCGGCCTGTCGCTGGATCCCGGCTCGTTCCAGCTGATCGACGAAGTGGGCGTGGACAACTTCCTGTCGTTCACCACCGACCTCGGCGTGGACATCATCCTGCCCAACTTCGAGGAGGGCAACATCCTCACCGGCGAGACCGAGCCGGCCGCCATCGCCGCGCGGCTCGAGGAGCTCTACCCGGGCGCCCTGATCATGCTCAAGCTCGATGCCCAGGGTGCGTTTGTTCAGCGCGGCGGCCGGGGGGTGCCCGTGCCGCCGTCGCCCGGGCACCTGACCGACGCGACCGGCGCGGGCGATGCGTTCGCAGGAGCGTTCCTGGCCCGGTACCTGAACGGCGTGGACGTGCTGGAGGCCGCCGCCTTCGCCACGCGCGTCTCAGCCTGGGTGATCGGCCGGCTCGGCGCCCGACCGCAGGGGGACTGGCCGACGGAGTAGGCACGTCACCTGATTAGCGGTACGCTGCGACCTCATCAGTGGATACCGCACCGTGAGCGTTGTCCCAGCTGCTGCGGATGTAAGTAGCGATCAGTGCGATCTGTCCATCCTCAAGAATGTTCTGGAAGGCCGGCATGTAGTCACCGCCACGCAGGACCTGTCCCATTACGAGGTCGAGGTTCGCCAGGCTGCTGTTGTTGGCGAATCTGGGCGCGTCGCCCACGCCTTCGCCGTCCGCGCCGTGACAGCCGGCGCAGTGCTGCATGTAAGCTTCGGCACCGCGTGCCAGGGTATCTTCAGGAACAGCAGCTTCCTCCTGTGCGGCACCGATGCCATGGCCGGTCGGGGACACCAGGTACCAGACGTTGCCGAGTCCCTGGCCGAGTGCGTCGCCGGGTTCCTGATCACGGAGGAAGTAGTAGACGGGCCAGCCGTTGTACGTGACCTGGGTCGTGCCGTCTGCGCGCACGGAGGTGCCGAGCAGGGACTGGTCTGCGCCCTCCGAAGCGGTTGGCTCTTCCGTCGCAAGGAGCGGCGGCCAGCTCTGGGCGCACGTGTCCGTGCAGCTGCTTGGCTCGCCCTGCTGGTCAGTCAGGAACAGATAGAGGCTGATGCCGCCCGCGTCGGTCAGGAAGGCGCCGTGCTCGTCGTGCTGCGCGACGCTGATCGTGCTGGTCGCGTGGGCGGTTGCCAGCGTTAAGGTGATTGCAGTTATCAATAGAAGCGAAATCCGGATGATGCGCACTCGTTCCCCTTTGTCTGTTTTCATGGTCCTGTGCCTGTCGCGTCACATGCCCTGGATCGGGCGGGACTGTTGCGGTGACAGGCGGGTGATGGGCTTGCCGTGGTTCAGTGGTGTACTGTCCCCTTGCTCATTATTTCCTCTACGCTTGGCAGGTAATCGCGGGCCGCCTGGTAGGTGAGTTCGTCCAGCGGGCGCGCTGGTGACTCGTTGGGGTCGCCAACGATGATGCGGCCGACCATTCCGTGCAGCTCGTGCGGCATGCAGAAATAATCGTACACGCCTTCAACGGTCAGGGTCACGTCGAAAGCCGCAGCGGTGTTGTAGATCCCGCCCAGTATCCCGGAGTTCCACGGTTCGGCTCCGGCCGGGATGCGCAGCAGGTCGGTCGCGTTTGACGGATGATACGCCTGCGTGTCGTGAGCGCCGCCGTCCAGGATGAAGCGAACGGTAGTGCCTGGCTCGACCCAGACGCCGATGGGATCGAAGAACACGTGTTCTCCATCGGTCACCATGCGGATCTCGACGACGTTGTCATCTGCTTCAGCGCTCGCGGCGACTACCGGTTCCGCCTGCTTGACCGCGGCGGTTTCGGTCGGTTCGACCAGGATCTCCCAGGTGTAGGTGTGCCAGTGGGAAACGGTGACTTCCATGTGGTAATAACCGGGTGGAGTAGTGAAGACCGCATCGGTTACTCCCTCGCCGATGATCTGAATCTCGTCGACCTCGACGTCATGCTCGTCGTAAAGGGTGACGCGCACAAACCCGATTCCCTCGAAACACCATGCCGCCAAAGTGATGTCCCACGTGCCTTCTGCGTAGAACGGTTCGATTGAAGTGGTGTTGTTGCCCCACCAGTAGCCGGATTCCATCTCTGCTGCGCTCGCAGCCGAGAACACGGCAAGGACCAGTACCAGCACGGGGGCGAGCCACCGGTGCACGAAGGCTTTCGGGTTGCCTGCGAACTGTTCCTGCAGGGCGATACCCTTGTCGTCAATAGTGTTGGTCATAGCTCTCCTCTTCCTCCTCCCACAGCAGATCGGCCCTTATCTCGGCGTCACCATCCACGCGGATGCTGGAGCGGAACGGATGGTACCGGAAGCCGGATACGAACAGCGTGTGTTCTCCGGAAGGAACTTTCATCAGCGCGAACCCGTTTTCGTCGGTGACTGCCCTGAAAGGGTGAAGCACGACGGAGGCTCCCTTGATGGGCGTCTGCTTGTCTCGGTCGAACGCTTCGACGCGTAACTCGTGTTCAGGTGGGGGAACTGAGTGTGCCGTGAACGAGGCCGGCTCAGCCTCGTGCGGTAACGGCAGTCCCTCCGGCTCGAGTCGCACCTCCCATGACACCAGCCCTTCCGTTTCGGGCGCCTGCAGCTGTGCATTCGAGTAGTAGACCGCCTCGGTACCGGGCCAGGTCTCGTCACCAAGCTTGACCCTTAAGTGCTCGCCGTGGCTCTCGGTGCTGACGATGATCGGCTGGCCGCTGAGGCTGCAGCCACAGGCGCATTTCGCGCCCACAGTCACCTCGAAGGGCTCGCCCAGCGGAACCGCGGTTGGCACCTTGAGCGCGGTGAGCGTGACCCGGTGCGCGGCGACTGCGTAAGTGACTGCAGTGGTGAACCTGACAGCCTGCGTGCCGGAGTCAGCGTCCACATCCAGGTGGGCGTCCAGGCGGTGCTCGCCTGAAGCCTCAGGAACATCGATCGCAAGTACGGGGCTTTCAAAGCTGCCGTCGCCCTGGGGCTCGAGGATCAGCTCGGCCTTCTGTTCACCGTTGGCGAACACCTGTACAGTCCGGGCTCCGGGGTCAAGGGGGTAAAGAGAGGTAACGAAGGCCTGCAATCGCACCTGGCCTCCGGCAGGAACCACCGCCGGCGTGGCTTCGACGCGGAACTCCAGCAGCTCCATTGGTTGAGGATCGTCCGATGACATTACCGCTTGGCAACTCCTTTTGTGTGGAACGTCTCATGCGGCCCGGAAGATGCTTGCCGGGCCGCATGAGAGGTGAGCTGGCCTGATTACTCCTAGATGACCAGTTGTTTTGGCTGAGTCACTGCAGAGGCCTCTTCGGCCGCTGCATTTCCGCCTGCAATGTAACCGTGCACGAGTGCGCGGCCGAGGCCGTGCTGGTTGCCGCCGCCGCTGGCTTCGCCGCCGGAATAGAGGCCGGGGATGACCTTGCCCTCCAGGTCGATCACCTGGGTCTTGCCGTTGATCCGCAGCCCGCCGAACGAATCGTGCCAGATGATCATCTGGGACGCTGCGTAGAAGGGGGCTGTCCTGATGTGGTGCATCGGAGCGTCGAGTCCACGGTCGAACTCGGGATCGAAGCCCTGGTCAACATACGAGTTCCACGTGTCCACGGTCTCCTTGAGGTGGCTGAGGGGAACGCGCTGGTACTCGTTGCCGGCCTGGATCTTTTCGGCCAGCTCCTCGAGCGTGTCCGCCACGAAGAACTGCCCGTTATCAGGGTGCGTGAACGGCGCATCTATGTCCCAGCCCGCCCGTTCAAGGCCGGCAGCATCGAAGATCGCCCAGGTCGGTCCGGGGAAGAAGTCAGGCGACTCGGAGCCTTCGTTGATGGCCATCGCCGCGTGCATGCCCGAGTGTTCGGCGTAGCTCTCCTTGATCCATTCCGGGCTGGCGTTGCGCCAGTCACCCTGAACGTTATCGACGCCGGGGTTGGGAACATGGCCTGTGCCCGGGTACTGGACGCTGCCTGCTCCGCGGACGAAGTTGATCTCGTTGAAGAAGCGCTTGCCGACCTGGTTGACGGTGATCAGGTGCTCGCGTGAGTTGGCGTTCGCCGTGAAGCCGGTCGACTTGCGGAACGCGAACGTGGGATGGCCCGGGAGCATGGGGGTATAGGCGTCGCGCGTGGCCAGCCTCGTGTTGACGTGGAAGGTGGTGCCGTAAGACAGGTTCTGCTGCATGCCGGCCAGGGTGGCGCCTACCTTCATGCCGGCGATGATCCCGCTTGCGTCACGGCAGCCGGGTCCGACCAGCGCCCAGCCGCTCGTCACAAAGTACGGGTCGCGGAAGGCCGGATAGAACATGCTGCGGAACTCCGGGTTGCCGGAGTGGCCGCCGCTGCCCATGATGACTGCCTTGCGGGCCCGAATGTGGATGACGTCGCGGCGCTCGTCTATGTTGCCGTTCTGCCACAGGCTCTCAAGCTGTTCGCCCGTGTCCGGATCGAAGCGTGGCGAGTAGCTCGCCCGAACTCCCAGCACGCGACCGGAGAACTGCTCCTCGCGGATCAGGTCGGTCATCCGGCGGTTGAACATGAACTCGACACCCTTTTCGCGGGTGCTGAACTCAAGGCTGCGTGACAGCGCGGCTCCGTTGGTGCGGATGTCGGGTCCTGCGACTGCACTGCCGTTACCCATGAGGGCAGGCGCGAAATGGCTGGAAGAGGTGCCACTGATGCCGGCGTCTTCGGCTGAGATCGTTCCGGCCCTGATGTCTGTCGTATCGCCGAGCTTGAGGATCGTCACAGCCCGGCGGGCGCGCGAGACTCCGCCGTTGCCGTGCGTACCCGAGATCCGGCCGAACCGGACGTAGTTGTCCATCAGGAACTGGCGGGTGTCGAAACAGTTGTCAGCCCATGCGCGGTGGAGGTCGCGTTCGTTGTAGCGGTATGGGGCTTGCGCAGCCCGGCTGAGGATCGACCAGTCGGTCATGTCCTTGAACAGGAAGTCCGGGTCTTCAGTGAGCGCCTCAACGGACTCGACCGGGGGTACGGTGACGAAGCCTTCGGGGTCTGATTCTCCATTGATGTCGCGAAGCTGGAGCGGGTCGCCACCACCCAGTGACACCTGTCCGCCACTGTGCAGCATCACTCCGCCCGCATCGAAGTTCTGATCGATGATCATCACGGACGCTCCGGCGTCACGCGCACGAATCGCAGCGGGCAAGCCGAGGGCGCCCGCACCGACGACCAGGACGTCAACCTCGTAGTCCCAATCGACGACGTTCCGGTCAGTCTGGGGCTCCTGTGGCTCCTGTGCAACAGCACCGAGGCCACCGAGCGCCATCACACCTACACCGGCAACGCCCTTCTTGAGGAAATCGCGTCTGCCTAATGCATCCTTGGAGACAGCTTCCTCCTCGCGCGTGTTCTTCTTGCGACGTTTCTTATCCACTGATAAAACCTCCGAAGTTTCAGAAGATCACTCCCGCGCCGGCAACCCGATCAGCCGGTGCGCGTGCAGGATCTCCTGTGGGGGACGAGCGATGCCATCTGAAGGCAATGAATGGATCGTACCTGCCAGCTGGCGCTTCTCACCACCACCCTGTGCCGGTTGTGGTGATCTGTGCCAAGGTCGGTTCTACTCCTCCTTCCCTATGTAGGGGGGCGCTCATGCCCCGGTGCGGCGGAAAACTGCTCGGGCACGCTTCTTGAAATATAGGGAAGGCAGGACCAGGAGTTTCCAGAAACCATGCGTCCATATGCTGGCAATCAACTCGACTGACCCGATCAGCGCCGGGGTTTTTAAGCGGAAGGGTAGCCGGATCCCTATGCCATTGATTTGGATGATGCTATCAGGATGCAGCGGTGTCAATAAATCTGGAATAACGGAAAAGTACACAGGAAGCATGCCCACAACGGAAAAACCTACGGTGTAAACTGTGCTTTTTTTCAGCAAAGCCCAGCCGCTTCCGTTCGTCCGCGGGAGCGGTAATCGCCGGTTTGATACGGCGCTTGCACCTGGCTGCTGAAGCGCGGCTCCCGCTGCAGAAATGAGGATGGCGTTCCGCCTGTTGAGCGGAACGCCATCCTCAATGAGTCGATTGTTTCCCGGGGGCTGCTCAGCCGCCCGCGACTTCGATGCGGCGAACCTTCGCCTCGGCCACCTTGGGCATGTGGAGCCTCAGGACGCCGTTACTCACGTTCGCCTTGATGTCGTCAGTTGCGACTGACGCAGGCAGGCGCACGTTACGGGTGAACGTGCCGCGTGGCATGCTGCGCAGCCAGTAGCGGCGCTCGTCGCCTTCGGTGACTTCGGGCAGGTCGGCCCGGACGGTCAGCTGGCGGCCTTCCACGGAGACATCGATCTCTTCGGCGCTCAGGCCGGGGACGGCGAGCTCGAGAACGAGGGCTTCCTCCGTCTCGAACAGGTCCATGCCCAGAGCCGGGCTATCCGTGCGGACCGGCGGGAAGTCGTCAAAGAAGCGATTCATGCCATCCAGGAAGTCATCGCCGAAGCTACGGCGGATGAGTGGGGCAGATGCCCGGTTAGTGCGTACAAGTGACATGTGTAACCTCCTTCAGGTGTTGGATTTGACGGGCCAGCGCGGGATGCCGTCAGGCAGCGCGCAACTAACCCTTGCATGTAGGAGTATAAAACATGAGTGTGTGCGTGTCAAGTTATGTCAGGGTACTCACGCTGGTGACGACAGAGACAAGGTCGGTTTTTGAGGTGCGTGCGTAGCTGAGATCAGTCGTTGACCTGGATCATGAAACGTGTGCTGCGTAACCCGGTGGAGGCAAGGATCCTGAGCTCTGACGCCTCCGTCAGCACGGTCATGGTTCCCGTATCATCGCTGCCCAGCACGCTCGGCGAGAGTGGATCGATCACGAGCACCGTCTCGAACGTGCCCGGAGTCCATGTGATTGTCGCGGTGCCGGCCTCGTAGCGGGTGGCTCTGATCAAGGCAGCCGCAGCCTGGGTGTGGACGCGCTCGTCGCTCCATGAGGCTGCGACGTCGCCGGTCGCGTCGATCACCTGAACTGAAGCGACCTGAGCCATCTCTGCGCCAGTGACCGGCAAGGAGAACGCGAAGCCAGCCTGTTCACCATGGGAGAGGGGAGTCGGATCGAATGATGTAGTGCGGATCAGCGTTCCCGAATGGTTCAGGAACACAAGCCGCCAGGCTCCGGGAGCTGGCGGCTGCGCCGTGGCGTCGGCCTGCAGCAGTGGCCGCAGCGTCACCTCACCCTGGGCGCTGACCAGTCCGCTCACGACCAGCACGGGGCCGGGCGGAGTGCCGCTCGAAGCCACGCTGAGCGCACCGGCCCTGGCCCTGAAGTCAGCGACTTTCCTGTAGTTGTAGTCGCTGATCCATCCCGGACTGCAGTAGCTCATCAGGTCAAAGTTGGAGGGCAGGTATACCTGGCTGGTGGAAGCGCGGTAGCCGTATGTGCCGATTCTGCCCTCAGGATGCGGAAAACCAGCGTCCACCTGGCTCGGGTCCACGGGGCCGCAGGGCGCATGCCATAGGGAGAAGTTGTGCCCGAGTTCATGCGCGACCGTGACCGGGTAATCCCATGCCTGAACCGACCAGGCGGCCGGGGCGCCCACGTAACCGATTCCCGCGACGTTATCGAAGTGACCGGCTGGAACCATGCCATGGATGTAGGCAGAGGCCGGTACCACCAGCCGCGCTTCTGTCAGGGCAACAAGAAGATCGCCGCTGTTGTGAGCGCCGGTGGGGCCTTTATAGGTGAACGGCGCGCCCACGGTCGCGTCGACCGTAGCAAGCGGGAACACCTCCTGGGCGAACCCGAGGGCGGTGCGGGCATTGACGGACGGTGGTGTGCCCTGATCGCCGATCCTTACCGGGATGAACTCGATCTTCAGGGGCCTGGGCGCTATGAACCCGAGGCTTGAGGCCTGGAACTGCGTGCTGCCGGCACTGACGCCATCGGCACCGAAAAGTTCGGCGTGCACGACCATGTTCTGACTGATCAGGTTGCCGGCCAGCCTCGTATTGATGCTCCGGGCCGGGTCATCCGGTTTCGGAACTGTCGGAATGCACGAAGGCATGTCCATATCGGTCGTATAGCGTACGGTGCCGCCGTCAAGTGCCCGTATCCGCACGTACGCCGGCATCAGCACGCCCGGCCCGGCCGGGTCCTGCGTCACGAAAGCCCGTATCAGTGCCTCCTTGCCCCCGGTCCAGGGAACGATGCCTCCGACCTCGACAACCTGCAGTACCTGCAGGTCCTGCAGGGCGAGGTTCACCGTCGTCCCGACTGCGAACGCACTGCACCCGGCCGCGACGACGCTCACCTGGCTGGTCGCGGACAGTGAGCCCGACGTGGCGGTGACCGTCACGGGGCCGCCGGCAGAGATCCCCTGCACCAACCCACTGCCCGTGACCGAGACCACGGCCGGGTTCGCACTGGTGAAAGTGAAGGCTGTGGGCACTTCCCGGTCGCTGGCGGTGAAGGCCCGCGCCGTGAGCTGGCGGCTCTGGCCGATCCCGAGCTGCGCGTGTGCGGGGGCAAGCTCGATCCGCGCCGGGACTGCCTCGGTGACGGTAACGCTGGCCTCACCGTGAACGCTGCCGACGGTGGCACGCAACGTGGCCTGGCCCGCCGCCGCGCCAGCGGTGACCTGGCCGTCCGCAGCGACTGTCGCCACGGTCGTGTCGGAGCTCGTCCAGACCGCCACCGCGTCAACCGCTTCGCCGTCCGCATCGCGAATGATCGCTCTCAGGGTCGAGGTTGCGAAGGCCTCCAGCTCCAGGGTTGCCGGTTCGACAGTTATCGAGGCGACGCCAGCGTGATCAGGATCGGGGTCCTTATCATCCGGCTCTCCGTCCTGGTCCGGATCGGGATCCGGATCGGGCTGTGGGTCGGGTTCGGGATCTTCAATCGGTTCGGCGTCGGTGTCGCTGCCCGGCTCGTCGTCATCACCGGGTTCTTCTTCAGGGTCCGGCCCGGGCTCCGGGTCCGGGCTTGTCGGCGCAGGCAACACGGTGACAAGGCTCGTGCCCCTGACGCCGTCGAGCTCGGCGGTGATGCTGAGCGGTCCCCCTGCGCTGAGCCCCGTCACCAGCCCGTTGGAGGTGACGGTGGCGACGCCCGGCTGGCTGCTCGACCAGTTGACTGCCTTCAGTAACGGCTCGCCAGCCGTGTCGGTCACCGTTGCCTCCAGGTTGAGGCTGCTGCCGACTTCGATTGTCGCTGCAGACGGTGCGGTGATGACAGAACCGACTGCAGGGACGGGCTCTTTCGCAGGTGGAGTCGCCTCACAGGCGACAAGCAGGGCGAGCAGCAGGATCATCCCGAAGTAGACGCTGCGCATTTTCCGCATCAGCGCCAACATACAGCAGGACTTGCAGTAACCCGTGTCAGATCGGCCACGAGTGCCTCAAGAATCGCCTGGCTGGGCGGGCCTCAGCGTCCCAGGATGCCGAGCGCCAGGTCCGGCCGGTCCGTGATGATCCCGCGCACGCCCAGGTCGAAGAGCCTGCGCATCTCGGATTCGTCGTTGATCGTCCAGACGTCCAGCTGCACGTTGCGCTCGCTCAACCCGCGCACGAACGGCCTGATCACCACCGGGATGCTCCCCTGCCTGACCGGTACCTGGAAGGCTTCCGCTGCGGGGCTGGTGGCGCGGCCCAAGCCGAGCAGGTTGAGGATCAGGAAGTTCCTTACCTCGTCGGGTCCTGCTGAAGTCGCAACCTCGGGGCAGAGCCGCCGGAACTCATGCAGGTTGGTCTGCACGAAGCTGGCGACCATCACGCTCAGCTCGCGACCTGTCTCCCGGATCAGGTCGCACGTGGCCCGGGGCACGCGCGGATCGGATGACTTCATGTCGATGTTGATGCCCAGGTCGCCGAAGGTCTCAAGCACCTCGCGCAGGGTCGGCACGACGACGCCAGAGCCGCGGTGCGGAAAGTCGCCGCCCTGTCCCGCCCAGTTGGCGGCGGCATCGAGCTGCTGAATGTCATCGAGCGTCATGGAATCGACCCGGCCCGTGCCGTCAGTCGTCCTGTCCACGGTATCGTCGTGGATGACGACGATGACGCCGTCGGACGTGATCTGCGAGTCCAGCTCCAGCACGTCCACACCGAGCGCGGCAGAACCCCGAAACGCCATCATCGTATTGCCCGGCCAAAGGTGGTCGGCTCCGGCATGGGCCTGAACGTGGACCCGGTCGGCCAGGAACTCCGTGAAGTACGGGTGGTCCGGCCGGGGGTTGCCCAACGCCCAGGCGACGGCGTACGCGGCGACCACCAGTACGGCCAGCGACAGCAGCACTCGTGGCCAGCGGCGGTCTCGGCGGGGAGGTGATCCGGTTGTTGGCACCTGTCTACTTTCGCACAGCCAGGAAGCGGGGCCGCGGGATCAGTTCCGCGGCCCCGGACGAGGCGGATCAGGCGTCGTTGGCCCGACGAGGTCAGGCTCTGGAGTTCAGCTGCCCGCTGGCCTGCCGGCCAGCACGTCGCCGGCCTTCGCGGCCACGTTGTCCACCAGGCTGGTGATGCGGCCGCGCAGCGAGGCATCGTAGCCGTCGCCGTTGCTGCCCAGGCTGGCCAGGCGGCGGCGGTCTGAGTCCGTCAGCTGGCGGCCCTCGAGCGGGGCGAGGTCCTTGACATCGTTGACGCTCATGCCGAGGCCCTCGGCGACCCGGCCGCCGTAATCGTCGTGGATCAGGAAGAAGTGCCAGAGCATGCGCTCCTGCACGTCGCGCTCGCACTGGGACAGGTTGTCGATCATGTTCGCGACCAGGTCGTCACGCTCCCAGTCGAGCATGCCCTGGAAGCGCTGGCGCGGCTGGAAGTAGTCGTTCTGGCGGTCAAGGTTCTCGCGGACGAGCGTGCCGGAATGCACCGGTCCCTTGAACGGCTCGGCGCGCTCGGACTCCTGGAGCCCACCGTGGATGGTCGGCTCGTAGTTCACGTGCGGGTTCTGGCCCGGGGCCAGGTCGGTGCGGTAGGACATCTCGCCGCCGCGCTGGTTGGTGGCCACGCGGGCGTTCTTCGCCTGGTTGACAGGCAGCTGCAGGTAGTTGGTACCCACGCGGTGACGCTGCGTGTCCGAGTAGGAGAAGGTGCGGCCGACCAGCATCTTGTCCTCGGAGAAGTCGAGGCCGTCCACGAGCACGCCGGTACCCATCGCGATCTGCTCGTTCTCGTTGTGGTGGTCACTCACGTTGCGGTTGAGCGTCATCACGCCGACGTGAAGCAGCGGGAAGTCATCCTCGGGCCAGGTCTTGGTGTCGTCGAGCGGATCCCAGTCGAGCTCGGGGTGGTCGTGATCGTCCATGACCTGCACCAGCAGGTCCCACTTCGGGTAGTCACCACGCTCGATCGCCTCGTACAGGTCCTTCGAGGCGGAGCCGAGGTCCTGTCCCTGCACGCCCGCGGCCTCCGCGGCCGTCAGGCTGGCCACAGGCTGGTGCGGACGCCAGTGGTACTTGACCAGAACCGTGTCGCCGTCGGCGTTCACCATGCGGTAAGTGTTGACGCCGAAGCCCTCCTGGTTGCGGTAGCTGGCCGGGATGCCGCGCGGGCTGAACAGGTGCGTCAGCATGTGCATCGACTCGGGGCTCTGGCTCATGAAGTCGAAGATTCGGTTCGGCTCCTGGCGGAACGTGACCGGGTCGGGCTTCAGCGAGTGGATGACGTCCGGGAACTTGATGGCGTCACGGATGAAGAACACCGCGATGTTGTTGCCGACCAGGTCCCAGTTGCCGTCCTCGGTGTAGAACTTCACGGCGAAGCCGCGCGGGTCGCGGGCGGTCTCGGAGCTGTCGCGACCCCCGATGACGGTGGAGAAGCGGATGGCGATGTCGGTCTTCTTGCCGGCTTCCTGGAACAGCTTCGCGCGCGTGTACCTGCTGGCGGGCTCGTCGCCGATCTTGCCGGTGGCCTCGAACTCACCGTAAGCGACGAAGCCGCGCGCGTGGACGACCCGTTCCGGGATCCGCTCGCGGTCGAAGTGGCTGATCTTCTCAAGGAACTGGTAGTTCTCGAGCGTGGCCGGACCGCGGTTGCCGACCGTGCGTTGCTGCTGGTTGTTCGTAACGGGATGACCCTGGCGGTTGGTCAGGGTCTTCGGATCGTCCTGCTTGCTCATGCTTTTCGGTCTCCTTGGCAAGAAATCGCCCGGCTGTACCGGGCCACATGTACGCTTTCAAGTTGAACACGAAACCACATAACTCATAGTGATTCCGATAACGGATGGTGCGCTCGCAGGCTCGGGCGCCGCGCGCGGTACAATGCCTGCACAATGACAGGGACGCACTCCTCCAACCGGGTGCTGCTGCTGGAAGGTGCGCGGACGCCGTTTCGCCGATCCGGCACAGACTATCTGGACCTGATCTCCTACGACCTCGCCCGGAGCGTCATCAGGGGACTGCTGCACCGCGCCGGCGTGCCCGCAGGGTCCATCGACAATGTCATCATGGGAACTGTCGTCCAGAACGCCAGCACCAGCAATGTCGCCCGCGACGCAGCACTCGCCGCCGGCCTGCCGGTGAGCACGCCAGCCCACACGGTGACGCTGGCGTGCATCTCGGCCAACCGGGCGATCGCGGACGCGAGCCTCTCGATAATGGCGGGCCGGTCGGAACTGGCCCTGGCCGGCGGGGTGGAACTGCTCTCTGACGTGCCGCCGGTGTTCGCCAAGGAGACGCGCAAGCGGCTCTTCACGGCCCAGAAGGCGAAAGGTCCGGTCGGCATGCTGAGCAACTTCCGCGGGGTCGGCCTGAAGCAGCTGCTGCCGAAGGCGCCGCCGATCGCCGAGTTCACCACCGGCGAGACGATGGGACGCTCGGCCGACCGGCTGGCGGCGCGCTTCGGCGTGAGCCGCGGGGAGCAGGACGCGTACGCGCTGCGCAGTCACGAGCTGGCGGCCGCTGCCGACGCGGCGGGCCACCTCGCCCGCGAGATGCTGCCCACGGCCCTGCCCCCGCGCTTCGAGCTGCTGGAGCGGGACAACACCTGGCGAGCCGACACCAGCCTTGAGAAACTCGCGCAGCTGAAGCCCGCCTTCGTCCGGCCGTTCGGGACCGTGACCGCCGGCAACTCGAGCCCGCTGACAGACGGCGCGGCGGCCGTGCTGCTCGGCACCGAGCGCGCGGCGGGTGAGGCGGGCCTGACCCCGCGAGCGGTGATCCGCGACTGGGTGTTCACCGCCGGTGACCCGGGTGACGAGCTGCTGCTCGGCCCCGCCCGCGCCGTTCCCGAGCTGCTCGCCCGCAACGGACTGAGCTGGAGCGACCTCGACGTGATCGAGATCCACGAGGCGTTCGCCGGCCAGGTGCTGGCCGTGCTGGCAGCGCTCGGTTCGGACAGCTTCGGGCGCGACGAGCTCGGCCTGGCGGGCCGCTTCGCCGAGATCAGCCTGGACAACGTGAACCTCTGGGGCGGCTCGATCTCGCTCGGTCATCCCTTCGGCGCGACCGGAGCCAGGCTGCTGAACACGGCCGCGAACCGGCTCGAGGCCGAGGACGGCCAGCTCGCCCTCATCACCGCCTGTGCCGCCGGAGGCCAGGCGCACGCCATGCTCATCGAGAGGAGCGGCTCATGATCGAACTCGAGATGCGTGACGGCGTCGCGCTCCTCTGGCTGGACAAGCCGGACAAGGACGTCAACACGCTCGACATCGACGCCCTCAACCGGCTGGAAGGCTACCTGGATCAGCTCCAGACCGACACCGGATGCCGCGCGCTTGCCTTCGTGTCGGCCAAGGCCAACAACTGGCTGGCCGGGGTGGACATAGAGTTGTTCCGCACGCTCAGCACCGAAGAACTGCTCAAGGTGGGCGAGGAGGGACAGAGGCTCTTCACCCGCCTGGCGGCGTATCCCAAGCCTGTCATAGCGGCCGTGCACGGGGCGTGCGCCGGCGGTGGGTTCGAGCTCGCCCTCGCCTGCCATTACCGGATCGCCAGCGACCACCCGGACACGAGCTTCTCGTTGCCGGAGGTGAAACTGGGCCTGATGCCCGGACTGGGCGGCACGCAGCGCTTGCCCCGCCTGATCGGCCTGCAGAAGGCACTGCCGCTGCTGCTGACAGGCCGCAGCGTCTACGCGCGGCAGGCGAAGCGGCTCGGCATCGCAGACGCCCTGCATCACAGGGAGGGCATCGCCGACGCAGCGGTGACCGCCGGTCAGCGCCTCTCCGCCGGCCAGCTGAGCGCGGCTCAGCGCAGGAAGTCGCTCACGGAGCGCGTGATGGAGAGCCCGTCCGCCAGCCAGATCGTCTACCGGGCCGCAGCCCGCGAGGTGATGAAGACCACGCGCGGCAACTACCCGGCACCGGGGCGCATCATCGAGGCGGTCAGGACCGGGTTGGAGCGCGGCATGCCGGCCGGGCTCAGCACCGAGACGAGCTCGTTCGCGGAGCTGGCCCGGACGCCGGAGGCGCTCGCCCTGATGCACATCTTCTTCGCCCGCGCCAAGACGCGGCGCAACCCGCTTGCGGCTGATGCGCTGCCGGTCGACCGCGTGGCCGTGCTCGGAGCAGGCCTGATGGGCGCCGGCATCGCCCAGGTGAGCGCCGCCGCCGGGCTCGCAGTCACCCTGACGGACCAGACGGTCGACCAGGCAGCGAGCGGAGCCAGGGCCGTTCACACCGACGTCAGCAGGCGGGTCGGCAAGGGCATGACCGCGTTCGACCGCGACCGCGTGGTCGGCAGGATCGCTCTGGCCCATGGTCCGGCGGCGGCCGCGGGCGCCGACCTCACGATTGAGGCGGTGCCCGAGGTGCTGGCGCTCAAGCAGGACGTGCTGCGCCAGGTCGAGGCCGTGACCGGTCCCGCGCACGTGTACGCGAGCAACACCAGCTCGATCCCCATCTCCCTGATCGCCGAGGCGGCCGCGCGGCCCGACCGCGTGGTGGGCATGCACTACTTCTCGCCGGTGCCGCGGATGCCGCTGCTCGAGATCATCAGGGGCGAGGCCAGCAGCGACGAGGCCGTGGCGACCGCGGTCAGAGTTGGGCTCGCGCAGGGCAAGGCCGTGATCACCGTGGCCGACAGGCCGGGGTTCTACGTCAACCGCATCCTCGCGCCCTACATGAACGAGGCGATCCTGATGCTGAAGGAGGGCGTCAGGATCGACCTGATCGACGGGGCGATGCGCGACGCCGGTTTCCCGGTCGGACCGTTCCGCCTGCTTGACGAGGTCGGCCTCGACGTCGCCGGCAGCGTCACGAAGGTGCTCGCGCCGCTCTTCAGGGAGAGGGGGACAGAGCTCGAGGACACGGCCACGCCGCTGCTGGAAGCCGGCCTGAAGGGCAAGAAGGGCGGCAAGGGATTCTACGATTACGCCAAGGGCGGCAGGGTCGTCAACGCCGACGTCTACCGGCTGCTGGGCGCGGCCGGGGCTGCGGCTGCGACCAGGGAGCAGGTGAGGCAGCGGCTGCTGCTCGCCCTGGTGAACGAGGCCGCGCTGGCACTGCAGGAAGGAATCATCGCAGATCCGGTGGACGGGGATATCGGCGCGGTCTTCGGCATGGGCTTCCCGCCTTTTCTCGGGGGTCCGTTCCGGTACATGGACGCACAGGGGTTGCCGGTCACCATCGCGGAACTGGAAGCTCTGGAGGAGCGTTACGGCAGCAGGTTCGCTCCAGCGGAGCTGTTGCGCGAGAAGGCTGCCGCGGGGCGTGGCTTCCATGCCTGAGGGCCTTTGTCCTTGAGGAAGTCTTGGCATTCCGGGTTAACCTTCGATAAGGCGTGTACACGATGGTCACGTCGCAAGTGTCACAAAAGGGAGAATTAAACGTGAAAAGGACGATCAGACTGACAGTCAGCCTGTTGGCAGCGCTGGCGCTGGCCGGCTTCGCCTTTGCCCAGGACGATGCAGAGGCAGAGGAGCCGGTTGTGCCGGAGACGAATGAGGTGGCGGCTGCGTCAGACATCGATGTCGGAGCGCTCAGGCGCACCGCCGAAGCGCTCTTCAACCCGATACCGCTTGAAGTACCCGACCTGGAGGGAAACCCCTACTCAGACGAGAAGGAGGTGCTCGGCCGCAGCCTGTGGTTCGACACGCGCCTCTCGGCCAGCTGGGTCATCAGCTGCAACACCTGCCACAACGTCGGCACCGCCGGCGTGGACCTGCGCACAGGCTCGATCGGTCACGGCTGGCAGCAGGGCGGCCGCAACTCGCCGACTGTCCTGAACGCCGTGTTCAACATCGCCCAGTTCTGGGACGGACGCGCCGAGGACCTCGCGGCACAGGCGATGGGCCCGATCCAGGACTCCATCGAGATGAACAACACGCCCGAGCGCGCGGTTGAGACGCTCCAGAGCATGCCCGGATACGTCGACATGTTCACTGCGGCCTTCCCCGAGGAAGACGACCCGGTCACGTTCGAGAACGTCGCGCTTGCCATCGAGGTGTTCGAGGCCACGCTGCTCACCCCGAACTCCCGCTTCGACCAGTTCCTCCGCGGCGACGACTCGGCCCTCGATTCCCAGGAGATCGAAGGCCTGCACCTGTTCGTCACCGAAGGCTGCGTCGCCTGCCACATGGGCACCAACCTCGGCGGGCACGGCTACTTCCCGTTCGGCCTGGCTGAGCTGCCCGACGCCGACATCCTTCCGCGCGACGACATCGGCCGCTACGGCATCACGAACGTCGAGTCCGACCGCTACGCCTTCAAGTCGCCCTCGCTGCGCAACATCGAGCTGACCCCGCCCTACTTCCACTCCGGTGTGATCTGGGACCTGGAGGATGCCGTCCGCATCATGGCGCGCGCCCAGCTGGGATCGGACCTGGACGACGGCGACGTCACGAGCATCACCGCGTTCCTGCGCACCCTGACGGGTGACCAGCCCGAGGTAACAGTGCCCGTGCTGCCGGCCATCACGGCCGCGACACCGCTGCCGATCAGCATGGACGACTGAGGAAGAATCCCCTGGGCCTGGTTTGGGCCTGACAGAACGGGGCGGTGCCCGGGAATTCGGTTCCCGGGCACCGCCCCTCTTGCATGCGCGAGGCGCTTACTCCTCCAGGTGGCCCATCCGGGCTTCCTTCGTGTCCAGGTACGCCTGGTTGTGCGGGTTGCGGCCGGCGTGCAGCGGCACGCGCTCGACCACCTCGAGGCCGTAACCCGCGATGCCCGCGATCTTGCGCGGGTTGTTCGTCAGCAGGCGCATCCGGCCGATCCCGAGCTTGGTCAGCATCTGCGCACCGACGCCGTAATCGCGCAGGTCGGGTGCGAAGCCGAGGCGCGTGTTGGCGTCGACCGTATCCGCGCCCTCGTCCTGGAGGCTGTATGCCCTGATCTTGTTTAGCAGGCCGATCCCCCGGCCCTCCTGGCGCAGGTACACGAGCGCGCCGCGGCCCTCCTCGGCGATCCGGCTCAGCGCGGCGTCGCGCTGGAAGCCGCAGTCACAGCGCAGGCTGTGCAGAGCATCACCCGTCAGGCACTCGGAATGCATCCGTACCAGCACGGGTTCGGGGTCGGCCACGTCACCGAGCGTGAGCGCGATGTGCTCCGCTCCGGTCAGCTCGTCGAGGAAGCCGTGGATCGTGAACTCGGCCCACTGCGTCGGCAGCTTCGCGCTGGCCACAAGCGTGACGAAGCCGTCGCTCTCCAGCCGGTAGCTGATCAGGTCGCGGATCGCGCCGACCTTGAGGCCGTGCTCCGCGGCGAAGTCGAGGATCGCGGGCAGCCGCATCATCGTGCCGTCGTCGTGGATCAGCTCGCTGACGATCGCGGCGGGCTTGAGCCCGGCCAGGCGGGCCAGATCGACGGCAGCCTCGGTGTGGCCGGCGCGGCGCAGCACGCCGCCCTCGCGGGCACGCAGCGGAAAGACGTGGCCCGGCCGCGCGAGGTCGGCGGCGGTGGTGCCGTCGGCGACCGCAGTCAGGATGGTCGTGGCCCGGTCGGCCGCCGAGATGCCCGTCGAGATGCCGTCGCGCGCCTCGATGGATACCGTGAACGCAGTCGAACGCCTCGCAGTGTTGTGATCGACCATCGGGGGCAGCTCGAGCCGGTCGGCCAGATCGTTCGTCATCGCCAGGCAGATGATCCCGCCGGTGTGGCGGATCGTGAAGGCGATCAGCTCGGGCGTCACCTTCTCGGCCGGGATGATGATGTCACCCTCGTTCTCCCGGTTCTCGTCGTCCACAACGATCACCGGCCGGCCGGCGGCCATCTCTTTGAGCAGCTCCGTCATGCCGGCGAGCCTCATGCTGCCACCTCCAGGTCCAGGAGTCGCTGACGGTCCAGGTACTTCGCGACCTGGTCGGCCTCGACATTGACGCGGCTGCCAACCTCCAGGTCGCCGAGCGTGGTCACTTCAAGCGTGTGCGGGATCAGCCAGAGGGTGAACTCGGAGCTGCCCAGCGCAGTGCTGCTGCCGCCGGGGCCACCCACATCCACGACTGTCAGGCTGACGCCGTCGACAGTGACGCTTCCCTTGGGGACCAGGTAGCGGTCGAGCTCGCCGGGCGCACGCACGCTCAGCACCCACGCGCCGGCCTCGCGGCTGGCGCCTGTCACTTCTCCGATGCCGTCGACGTGACCGCTGACCATGTGACCGCCGAAGCGGCCCCGGGCCGACATGGCGCGCTCCAGGTTGACACGGCTACCGGGCGCCCAACGGGGCGCGGTTTTCGCGATGGTCTCCTTCGACAGTTCCACCTCGAAGCCGCTGCCGCTCAGCTCGACGACCGTGAGGCAGCAGCCGGATACGCTGATCGAGTCACCCAGGATCGCGTCACTGGTGACGATGTTCGCCTGGATGTGAACGCGCGTGTTGCCGTCCGTCTCTTCGGCGTGCGTGACCAGGCCGATCTCTTCGACTATGCCCGTGAACACTCAAGACCTGCTTTCGTAATCGATGTTGCCGGTGAGGAGGAGGTCCCCACCGATCCATTCACTCTTCATGTGTGTGAGCCCGTAGGCTTCCTCCATGCGTTCGATACCGAGGCCTCCCAGCGGACTCGCGCCGTTGCCGCCCAGCAGCCTGGGGGCGATGAACCAGGCGACGCGGTCAAGCGCGCGTGCCTGCAGGAAGGACCAGGCGAGCGTGCCGCCGCCCTCGAGCAGGATGCTCGTCACGCCCTGGGCATGCAAGGCGGCCAGTGCGTGCTCCGGAACCGGCCGGCCGCGCTCGTCATCCACCGGCACGACGTCCGCGCCGCGCTCCCGCAGTCGGGCGACCCGCTCGGGTGGTGCGGCCGAGGTCGTGATGATGACGACGCGGGCGGGGACGCCGGCCTCGTCGGGCTCGAACAGCCGCGCGCCGGGTGGCGTCCGCGCGACTGAGTCGAAGACGACCTTCACCGGCGTCCTGCCGGGCCCTTTGGCGGGCCGGCTCGTCAGCAGCGGATCGTCCAGCAGGACGGTGCTGACGCCGACGGCGACCGCGTCCAGCTCGGCGCGGTAGCCCTGGACCAGGTCGCGCGCCGCCTCGCCGGTGATCCAGCGGGAGTGCCCGCTGCGCGTGGCGATCTTGCCGTCGAGCGACATCGCCGTCTTGTAAAGCACGAAAGGCCGGCCAAGCCTCGTGGCGGTCAGGAAGGGCCGGTTCAGCTCCTCCGCCTCTTCCTGAAGCACCCCCGACGAGACCCGGATCCCGGCCGCCTCCAGCCGCGCGGCTCCACCGCCGGCCTCGGGGCCGGGGTCCTCAACCGCATAGACGACGTGTGCGATCCCGGCCTGGATCAGCGCGTCCGTGCACGGCGGCGTGCGCCCGTGGTGGTTGCACGGCTCGAGGTTGACGTAAGCGGTCGCGCCCGCGGCCCGTTCCCCGGCCTGCGCGAGCGCGTTCACCTCGGCGTGCGGCTCGCCCGGCCGCTGGTGCCAGCCTTCGCCCACGACGGTGTCGCCCGCCACCACAACGCAGCCGACCAGCGGATTTGGCGAGGCCGTGCCACGCCCGCGGGCGGCAAGCTCGAGTGCACGCGCCATATGGCGCGAGTCCACGGCAGTCATGTTTGTTTCAGATGCACCCTGTGCACCAGCTCATCCTCCTCGCATCCGGACTGTGACCGTCGGTGCCGGAATCTAACCGGCTCGGGCAGCTTTTGCTGCTTCGCGGACTTAGGCGCAAGGGTGTTGCGCCATCACCGCCGGTAGGGAATCGCACCCTGCCCCGAAGGATTCTCGGTTTTATGGAGCGGCGGAACAGTTCCGCCAGGGCCCCGCCTGATTATAGTTCAGCCTTCAGGCGGGGCCGGTATCGCGTTCAGCTGACCTCGCTGCCGGACGGCAGGGGCCGGTCCAGGGTGACGAGGCTGAGCTGGCCCGCATCGTCACTGGCGGCCAGGATCATGCCCTGTGACTCGATGCCGCGCAGCTTGATGGCCGGCAGGTTCGCGACCAGGATGATCACGCGACCAACCATGTCCTCGGCACTGTAGTGCTGGCGGATGCCGGATACGACCTGGCGCCGCTCGTTGCCGACCTTGAGCTGCAGTACGAGCAGTCGATCGGCCTTCGGATGTGGTTCTGCCGACTCGACCGTGGCAACGCGCAGCTCAAGCTCGCCGAACCGGTCGATCGTGATGTCGGGCTTGTGCACGAGCCCGGCGGACTCCTCGGCCGGCTCTGCGGCGGCGGGCCCTTCGATCTGGCTCTTGAGCTCATCCAGGTCCACCCGGGGAAAGAGTGGTTCGCCCGGCTGGATGCTGAAACCCGCTCCGAGCTGGCTCCAGTCGCCCGCGCTCTCGAGCGTGAACGCGACCTCCGCTATGCCCAGCTGCGCACGCAGGTCGCGGGCCTTCTGCGGGATGATCGGGTCGAGCAGGATGCTGGCGCTGTTCAGGGCCTGCACGCAGGTGCGCAGGACCGTGTCGAGCCTGCCGGCCTGGGCGGGGTCCTTGGCCAGTTCCCAGGGCTTGACGTCGCTGATGTACTTGTTGGTCAGCGACACCGCCTCGTTCACCGCCTGCGTGACGCGGTCGAACTGGACCCTCTCGACCGCCATGCGGACGCGGGCCGGCAGCAGCTCGAAGGCCTTGCGCAGCTCCGTGTCCGCGGCCATCACTTCGCCCTCGGCGGGAACGACGCCGTCGCGGTAGCGGCTCAGCATGCCGGTCGTGCGGCCCAGCAGGTTGCCGAGGTCGTTGGCCAGATCGGCGTTTATGCGCTCGGCCAGCGATACCTCGCTGAACGTCGAGTCCAGGCCGAAGGTCATGTCGCGCATCAGGAAGTAACGGAACGCGTCCACGCCGTACTTGTCCTTCAGGTCGAGCGGCGCGACCACGTTGCCCTTGCTCTTGCTCATCTTGCCCGTATCGGTGAGCCAATAGCCGTGCACGTTCAGGTGCCTGTAGACCGGCAGGCCGGCGGACTTCAGCATGGTTGGCCAGAAGACGCCGTGCGGCTTGAGGATGTCCTTGGCGATGAAGTGCTGGGCGTGCGGCCAGTACCGGTCGACCGTGTCGTTCTCCTTCAGGGCCGTGTAGTAGTTGATGAGGGCGTCGAACCACACGTACGTGACGTGCTTGTCGTCCCATGGAAGCGGGATGCCCCACGGCACGCGGTCGCGCGGGCGGCTGATCGAGAGGTCCCCGATCGGTTCGCGCAGCATCGACAGGACCTCGGTCCGGTAGCCCTCGGGCCGGATCGTGTCCGGGTTGTCCTCCAGGTACTTGCGCAGCCACGGGCGGTAGCGCTCCATGCGGAAGAAGTAGTTCTCCTCGCTGCGGTACTCGAGCACCACGTCGTGCTGCGGGCACCGGCCGCCCTCGAGCTCCTTGTCCGTGTAGTAGCGCTCGCACTGCACGCAATAGAGGCCGCCGTACTCGCCGAAGATGATGTCGCCGTTGTCGTATACACGCTGCAGCAGGTCGCTCACCACCTGCTTGTGGTAGTCCTCGGTGGTGCGTATGAACCGGTCGTAGTTGATGCCCAGCTCGTCCCAGGTCGCCTTGAACCTGTCGGCAACCCTGTCCGTGTACTCCTGCGGACCCATCCCGGCGGCCTCCGCGGCCTTCTGGATCTTCTCGCCGTGCTCGTCAGTTCCGGTAAGGAAGTAGACGTCCTCTCCCATGAGCCGGTGATAGCGGCTCGCCACGTCCACCAGCGTGGTCGTGTAGGCATGGCCAAGATGGGGCTCTGCGTTTACGTAGAAAATCGGCGTCGTCGCATAGAACGTGCCGTTCTCCTCACCGTGCTTACTGTCCTGAGTCATGTGGGGCACCCTCCGCACCGAACGCGAATTATAGCACCAACAACTGCGGTCCCGGGCGCTCACGTGCCAGAATGGGGCGCTGTGAGCGACCATGGGGAGACGAGCTACGCGAGCGCAGTGGGCGACTTCTGGCGTGCCCGCAGGCGCGCCACCCTGCGTGCGCTGGTGGGCAGCCTGACGCGAGCGAAGCACCCCCTGCTGTCGTTCGATGACGTGCGCCGCAAGCTCCAGGCGATCGAGAGCCAGTCCAGCGAGCTGGTCGACGTCCCGATCGACGCGATTGTCGGCAGCGTCGGCCGCTACAACGACTTCACCCGCGAGTTCTTTCCCCGCAACGATTCGGACGAGGTCCGCTGGTCATCAGTGCGGCAGGCGATGACAGGCCAGTCCGGCGTGCCGCCCATCGAGCTCTACCGCATCGGCGACGCCTACTTCGTCCGGGACGGGAACCATCGCGTGTCGGTGGCCCGCCAGCTGGGCAACCGCACGATCCAGGCGTACGTCACACCGCTCAACACCAGGGTGAGGCTCAGGCCGGACACGTCCCCCGACGAGCTGATCCTTGCTGCGGAGCAGGCGGACTTCCTCGCGCGCACGCGCATCGACGAGCTAAGGCCCGAGGCATCCATCGAGGTGACCGCGCCCGGAAAGTACGGGCAGCTGCTCGAGCACATCCGCGATCACCGCTGGTTCATGGGGCTCGAACACGAACGGGAGATCAGCAAGGACGAGGCCGTCACGCACTGGTACGACACCGTCTACCTGCCCGCCGTGCACGCGATCCAGCAGCACGGGCTGATGCGGGGCTTCGACCGGCGGACCGTGACCGACCTTTACCTGTGGCTGGGCGAGCATCGGGGCCAGCTCTGGCGCGACCTCGGCTTCAGCCTCCCGCCCGAGACGGTCGCCGCCGGACTTTCCCGCGGGCCGGCACTGACCCCGGCGGAACGACACCGGCTGCTGAGCGGCGAAGGCAACCTGCTGGTCGGAGACGTCCTGGTTGGCCTCGAGGGCGGGGCTTCCGACCGGCATGCCTTCTCACTCGCGCTCGACATCGCCCGGAGCGACGGGGCAAGGCTCTACGTGCTGACTCCTGTGGACCGCGGCGAACTGGCCGACGAGGCGCGCGAAGCGGGGGTGGAGGCGCAGTTCGTTACCACCTCCGGCCGGCTCGCCGAGGAGGTGCTGGATCGCGCCGCCTTCAGCGACATCGTGGTGATGGGCAACACCGCCGCGGCCCAGGGGCTGATGCGCCGGAGCCCCAGGCCGCTGCTTGTCGCCGGTGCCGGGGCGGGGTTGCCACGCAACGTCCTGGTCGCCTTCGACGGCCTCAGGCGCAGCGAGGACGCGCTCTTCCTGGGCGCCTGGCTGCACCAGCAGCGGGACTGTGCGCTGAGCGTGGTGACGATCGCGGGCTCCGCCGCGGCGGGGGAACGGATACTCGCTCGGGCTCGCGCTTACCTTGAGCGGTACGAAGCCACAGCCGACTTCCTTGTGGGCAGCGGTCCGGTGGCGCAGCAGATAGTAAAGCTGGCGGGGGAAGCCGGGGCAGACACCATCCTGATGGGCAGCTACAAGCACAGCGCCTGGCTCGAGTCCGTGCTTGGGGGTGTGCCCGGCGAGGTGCTGGGGCTTTGGCCGGGCAACGTCCTGTTCACGTGAGGCACGTATGATTGCTGGCGTGTCCCGGTTGTTCTCCCGGATCGCCCACCTGTTCACCCGGCGGGCAGAGCCAGAGCCGCGCGTCCTGCCCGTGAGTCTCGACCCGCGCGAGTTCGCGCCCGTGCCCGAGGGCGGCTACCTGGTCGGTGGCGCCGTTCGGGATGCGCTGCTCGGCAGGCCCCAGGCCGACCTCGACTGGCTCGTCGCCCAGCCGGAGCGGGCAGCCAGCCTTGCCGCACGCCTGCTGGACGGGGCGCACTTCGCGCTCGACGAGGCGCGGGGGCACTGGCGTGTCGTGGCCGGCGACGTCGTCCGCGATTACATCAGGTTCGATTCGAGCCTGGAGGACGACCTGCGCTCGCGCGACTACACGGTCAACGCCCTGGCAATGGACACGACCGGCCGGATCGTCGACGTGACCGGCGGGCTGGCTGACCTGAGCAGCCTCACCCTGCGCATGGTGTCTTCAGCCGCGCTGCGAAGCGACCCCTTGCGGCTGTTGCGCGCGGCCAGGCTCTCGGCACAGCACGGGTTAAGGATCGAGCCCGGGACTCAGGAAGCCATCCGGACGCTCGCGGCGGCACAGTTGGATGGCCGGGTGCCAACGCCCGCCTTCGAACGCGTGCGCGTCGAACTCGACCAGCTCATGATGACGGACCAGCCGGCCGGCGCCGTGGGGCTGCTGGATGACCTCGGCCTGCTCGACGTCTACCTGCCTGAACTGACCATGGGACGCGGCGTGGAACAGGGCGGATTTCACCACCTGGACGTGATGCAGCATCAGATCGAGGCGCTGGGAGCACTTATCCGGCTGTTTCCGGATGCGGACCTGGGCCTGCGCTACGCGACGCTGCTGCACGACGTCGGCAAGCCCGACACGGCCGAAGCGGATGAGGAAGGCGGACGTGTCCGCTTCTACGGGCACGACAGGCTTGGTGCAGAGATGGCCACCGGCGTGATGCGGCGCCTGCGACAGCCGACCATGCGGCGCGAGCGGGTCGCCGGGCTCGTGCGCAGGCACATGCTGCCGTTGCCCGCCACGGAAAAGTCGACCAGGCGCTTCATACACCGTTACCGGGAACTGCTGCCCGACCTGCTGAAGCTGATGATCGCGGACAGGGAGGCTGCGCGCGGTCGCCTGGCCAGCGAGGCGGCCCGCCGGAAGTATCGCGAGGCCCTCGGTCGTGTGATCGAGATGATGAACGAAGCGCCCGAGCCGGCGGCGAAGCCACTGCTGGACGGAACCGAGCTGATGGAGCTGCTGGAGCTCGCGCCCGGCCCGCGCGTCGGCGAGGCGGCGCGCTACCTGGCGGAACTGCAGGCGGTCGGCGACGCTGATACGGAGGAAGAAGCAGTACGGCATCTGCGCCGCTACGCGGCTGCGCAGGGCTGGATCAGCAGCGGGGATGGCGCCTCAGGCGCCGGGCAGGATCCTCAGGAGCCGGAGGACGACGAGCCGGAGCCGAGCTGAGCAAGCAGGCTGGCCATCTCGACCGCCGTGACGGCCGCCTCGGAGCCTTTGTTCCCGGCCTTGCTGCCGGCGCGTTCGATCGCCTGCTCGATTGTGTCAGTTGTCAGCACTCCGAAGATCACGGGGATGCCCGAGTCGAGGGCGACGCGGTTCACCCCGTTGGCGACCATGGAACAGACGTAATCGTAGTGCGTGGTCGCGCCGCGGATCACTGCCCCGAGCGTGATGACGGCACCGTACTCGCCGGTGCGCGCGAGCGCCTGGGCGGCCACGGGGATCTCGACGGCGCCGGGCACCCAGGCCACGTCGACGGCGTCTTCGGGCACGCCGTGTCGCGCCAGCGTTTCGAGCGCACCCTGCAGCAGCGGCCGGGTGATGAACTCGTTGAAACGGCTTACGACGATACCGACGCGCAGGCCTTCGGCGGCCACGGCGCCCTGGAACACCGCCACCTTATTCAGTCGCCTCTGGTTCGGGATCGGCCAGGAAGACATCCAGTACGGCGTCCGAGACGGACGACACGGCTTCGTAGGCGGGTGGCGCGTCGTTACCCGGGAAGCGGACGGTGAAGATGTTCCAGCCGGCCTGCAGCTGAACGGTCGCGTCCGAGGAGACTATGGTCGCGTCCCGATCGACATAGAGGATGTTGTAGAAACCGACCGGGAGTTCAAGGCTGAGGAGCCCAAGGAAAACGGGGTCTTCCTGCCGGTCGAACGCGCCGGAGTCGTTGCGGTCCACGTACATGTTCATGCGGCCAAGCGCGAACTGGACGCCTTCGGGCTCGACGCGGTATTCGTTCTGCAGGCCGGGCAGCAGGATCGCGCCGCTGCGGAACGGCCGCAGGTTGTCCAGATCGGTGACGTCAAGGGTGAGGTTGAAGGTGCCTGCGATCGGAGTCACCGTGGCAAGCTCGCGTCCCCACACTCCGTCCGCATCCACCTGGAAAACGGCCACCCGGGTGCCCTCGGGCAGCTCCTCTGCGTACTGGATGATGCCACCAAGTGACGCGGTCGCCTGGGCGGCAGCAGTGGCCGGCAGCAGCAGTGCGATCAGCGTAATCAGTTTGACCAAGCGTAGGTTCATCAATTTCTCCAAACTTGAGTTGAGCTTAGCACGCAGAAGGACCGTAAAAGTACCCGGCTGCGTTAATTGCGCCTTCACTTTCCGCTGCCCGCGGGCCGCTGCGCTGCGGCTGCCGTGGGCATGGAACATCAGTCGGCATCATACCCGTGCGGGTGCTTGAGCATCCAAGCCCAGGCCGCATTCACGGTGTCGGCAAGCTTGGTGTGGTCCCGCTCCCAGCCCAGCTCGCGCGTGATCCGTCCCGAGTCGGCCACGAGCACCGCCGGGTCGCCCGGGCGCCTTTCGGTCACGACTACCGGGATGTCGTGGCCCGTGACCTGCCTGCAGACGTCGATCACCTCGAACACGCTGAAGCCGGCACCGCTGCCGAGGTTGTAAGCGTTGCCCTGGCCCGGCTCGAGCGCCTCAACGGCCTTGAGGTGAGCACTGGCCAGGTCGCGCACGTCGACGTAGTCGCGGATGCAGCTGCCGTCCGGCGTGGGGTAATCGTCCCCGAACACGCTGATGTTCTCGCGCTGGCCCGCTGCCACCTTTAGCACCAGGGGGATCAGGTGCGTCTCCGGATCGTGGTCCTCGCCCAGCACCTCTGAGGCACCCGCGGCGTTGAAGTAACGCAGGGTCGTGAAGCCCAGCCCGGTGGTCGCCCGGTACCACTGCAGCATCCGCTCGATCAGGTATTTCGTTTCGCCGTACACGCTTTCCGGCTGCACCGTTGCGTCCTCGGCTATCGGTACCCGCTCCGGCGTGCCGAACAGAGCGGCGGTCGAGGAGAGCACGAACCTGTTCACCCCGGTTGCCTGCAGCGCCTTGAGCAGCCGGAAAGTGCCGAAGGTGTTGTTCTCGAAGTAGCGGGTCGGCTCGCGCATGGACTCGCCCACCAGCGAGTAGGCCGCGAAGTGAAGGACCGCCTCGACGCCGTGTTCCCTGACCGTGTGCTGCACCAGCGCGGAGTCGCTGATGTCGCCCCTGACGAAGCTTGCGCCCTCGGGCACGGCGGCTTCGTGGCCGGTCGAGAGGTTGTCCAGGACCACCACGTCGTGGCCGGACCCAAGCAGCGTCTCGGTACATATGCTGCCGATGTAGCCGGCCCCGCCGGTCACCAGGATGTTCATGGGGTCAAGTCTAGCCCGGGGTGCATGAGAAGGCCCTCCAGCATGTATGATTCCTCAATGAGCACCCTGATCTGGTTCGATGGCAAGCTGGTCCCTGCGGAGGACGCCAAGGTTTCGGTTTTGTCACACGCGCTCCACTACGGCACGAGCGTCTTCGAGGGCATCCGCGCCTACAAGACCGACCGCGGAGCCGCGGTGTTCCGGCTGCGCGAGCACATGCAGAGGCTGCTCGACTCGGCGAAGATCATCGGCATGAAGACCGACCTCAGGGTCGAGGAGCTGGACGCGGCCGTCGTCGGGACGATCCGGGCGAACAGCCTGGACAGCTGCTACATCCGGCCGCTGCTCTGGTACGGCGCGCAGTCGCTCGGCGTCAACCCGGGCACCAACCCGGTGCACTTCATGGTCGCGACGTTGCCCTGGGGCAACTACCTGGGCGACGACGCCGTGAGGCAGGGCGCGCGCCTCATGACGTCCAGCTGGCGCCGCAGCTCGCCCGACATCCTGCCGACCAAGGCGAAGGCTGGCGGCAACTACATCAACAGCGTGCTGGCCAACGCAGAGGCGAAGGACAACGGGTACGACGAGGCCCTCCTGCTCGACGCGCAGGGCTTCGTGGCCGAGGGCTCGGGCGAGAACATCTTCATGATGCGCGACGGCGTGCTTTACCCGATCGCGCACAGCGTCAACCTGCGCGGCATCACCCGCGACTCCGTGATCAGCATCGCGAAGTGGCTGGGCGTCGAGGTGCAGCCGACCATGGCCACGCGCGACGAGCTCTATACCGCCGACGAGGTCTTCATGGTCGGCACCGCGGCCGAGGTCACGCCGATCGCCAGCATCGACAACCGCGACATCGGTACCGGCCAGGCGGGCGAGTTCTCGCTGAAGCTGCGCGAGAAGTACCTTGAGGTCACCGCCGGCACGGTCACGGAGTTCCGGCACTGGCTCACCTACGTCAACGACTGAACCCGAACGAGCCGCCTCAGTACTTGCCGAGCAGGCCGCCGCGCAGGGCGTGGCGTTCGAACAGCCTGAACACGAGCAGTCCGGCGGCGAAGTATGCAATCGCGTTGAGGGTCACGGACAGCCATTCGCTGCCCTGGATCATGGCCAGGGAAGTGTCGCCCATCATCAGCTGGCGGATCAGGTCGAGCCCCTTCACGGCCGGCAGGTACTCGAGCAGCGGGAACGCGGTCAGGGGCGTGAAGGCCAGCGCCATCAGGCCGAACTGGGCGATCTGCAGGAACGAGCCGATCTGCTTGTAGACGAGCGCCATGCCCGCCGCCATCAGGCCCAGGCCCAGCACCGAGGCCAGGGTGGGAATCGCCAGCAGGAGCGCGCCGGGCAGCGAGAAGCTGAGCCACTGCCCGCTGGTCAGCATGCCCAGAACGATGATCACGATCACCATGACCAGCGTCTGCAGCAGCGTGCTGACGGCGCGGGCGAGCACGATGCGCCAGGCCGGGACCGGCGACATGTAGATCTGTTCCAGCGTGCCGCGCATCGCCTCGTTGGCCAGCTCGCCGGCCATGTTCAGGAAGGCGATCAGCAGCAGCATCCAGAAGGCGTTGCTGATGATGACGTAGCGTATGTTCTCGTCCATGCTGGCCGGATCGCCGACCACGCGGATGCCCAGGAACAGGAGCAGGAAGATCGCGTAGAACGTGACCAGCATGCTGATCGTGTCGGGCAGGTAGCGCCTGAGCTCGATCAGCTGCTTGGACCAGTTGACGCGGGCGACGCTATACCACGAAGACATTTCCTGCCTCCTTCGCGGGCCGCGCGGGGGCGGTGGTGCTGCCGTTGCGCACGAGTTCCCGGAACACCTGTTCGAAGTCGACGGCGACGCGGTCAAGGCCGGCCAGGGGAACCTCAAGCGCACGCAGGCTGTCGACCAGTCCGTAGAGGTCCTCGCCGACCTGCAGGGTCACGGTCAGTTCGCTCCGGTCGTCCGTGAGGACGAGTGAAGCGTAGTGCTGCCGGAGCGCCGCCTCGGCCACGCTGGAGAGCGGCCCGGAGAGCTGAGCGCGGTAGGCCAGCGTGGTGAAGAGTCCCATCAGGCTGCTGACGCGGTCGTCGGCGATGACGCGGCCGCGGTTGACGATGACTACGCGCTCGCACAGGTCCTGGACGACCGGCATGTCGTGCGTGCTGATGATCACCGTCCGGCCGCTCGCAGCGACCTCCTTCAGGATCCCGCGAACCTCGCTGCCCGCCTCGACGTCCAGGCCGAGCGTCGGCTCGTCCAGCAGGACTACCTCGGTGTCCGCCAGCAGCGTGACGGCGATCGCCAGCTTCTGCTGCATGCCGCGCGAGAGGTTGTTGACCTGCTCGTCGGCCTTGTCAATCAGGCCCAGGCGCTCGAGCAGCTCGTTCGCTTTCGGCAGCGAAACGGCCGGCCGAACGCCGCGGTTGCCTGCGAAGTAGACCAGGTTCTCGCGCGCAGTGAGGCGCCAGTACAGGTTGCGGTTGCCTTCGAGCACGGCGCTGATCGAGGCGAGCGCCAGCTGGCGGTTGGCCAGTGCGTCAGTGCCCCTGATCCGGATCGAGCCCGAGTCAGGCCGGACGAGTCCGCAGATCGACTTGATGGTGGTGGTCTTGCCGGCGCCGTTGGGCCCGAGCAGTCCGGTGATGCCGCCGGGCCTCACGCTGAAGGAGACGCCGTCGACCGCGGTCACGTCCTCCTGGCCGCGCCTGCGCCGGTAGGTCTTGCGCAGGTCGCTCACCGCGACCATCGCGCCTGAACTTTCACTCATGTTCCGCCTCGCATCCTGCACGAATGGTAAGTGCTGCTTCGGAGAATATAAGCAAGGGCTTCATATGCGCCTCACCCGAAAGTGTGAAACCAAGCGCGGAGCACCAGCGTGATTTAATGGCCTGATGCGGGGAACGACACACACATGAGGCTTGAGATAAGGCTTTACGGCGATCCGGTGCTGCGCAAGCGCGCCCGCGAGGTCACGGACTTCGGGCCAAAGCTGGCGGAACTGGTGGAAGACCTCTTCGAGACGATGGAGGAGGAGAACGGCGCGGGGCTGGCGGCGCCCCAGGTGGGCATCCTGCAGCGCGTGTACGTGTTCAACGAGTACGGTGAGCCCGACGACGGGGGAATCAGCGAGCGCGTCGCCCAGCACGTGTTCGTGAACCCGGTCATCACCTCGCGGCGCGGCACACAGAAGACGCTCGAGGGCTGCCTCAGCATCCCCGGCCTGCGCTTCAACGGCATCGACCGCGATCTTGAGGTCACGGTCGAGTACCAGGACATGGAGGGCGAGAAGCACGAGATGACCGCCCACGGTTACCTGGCCCAGACGATCCTGCACGAGCAGGACCATCTGGACGGCGTGCTCTACCTGGACCGTCTGGGTGCCAGGGACCGCCGCGAGTTCATGGACGAGCACCGCGAGGAGCTCGCCGAGATGCAGCGTTACGCCAAGAAGCAGCTGGCAGGTAAGCCGGGGTAGAGTCCAGGCGTTGGACCTCTCGGCCCAGTAGCGCGCACAGAGCTGACGTGCCGATTTTGCGTTGTAGGCATGAAGACGGGCGCGGGTACAACCGAGGTGCCCAGCCTCGGGCGACTGCTCAAAGTGCTTGCAGCCTGCTCCGCTTCCTGCTTCGGTCGCTTTAAGGTAACGCGGCCTGTGCTCCGTGCCTTGGGCACTGACGGGTGTCGTACGGAGAACCAGGAAATTGATTGTCCGAGAGAATCACATTCATTAGAGCCGACTCTCTGAGGGGCGCCGTTCGCAGTACGGAAGCCTGCTTTTGCACTTAGAGGGCTGATTTGCAGCCGTTACAGCCCACGCTGCGCACGGGAAAGGAAGTGCAGCATAGCCTACTATGTGTATACAAGACAGCCAGTAATGTATATTAAACAGCAACAGATTCTGGTAGGCAAGAATCACTCGAACGGGCCAAAGGCTTCCGGTTGGGAGGTGGTTGGAGAATTAGAAGCAGCGGAGCGTATGTTGCAGCACTAATTGAACGTATCGAGGACTGAGGCCTCACATGGATCTATAAAAGAGGTCAATTACTCGTCTACAGACTTAGTGCCTGCCGAACCAATTGCCTTCAACCTAGTGCGAAAGACTTCGCGACTAAAAGGGATAAAGGGAGCGGGTGTATTTATGAAACACTCGAATTCAAGCAGAATCGGCTACTTCTTCGCATCACTGTGGCTTCTCGGGCTTGTCGCTTGTGGCACGGCCGATATCTCCGAGCAAGGTCAGATTGTCGATTTAGAACTTCGCGATGGTTGGAGCTTGTTGAGCACCGGAGTTTGGGGCAAGGAAACCTTTTACGCCGATGGCTCTTACAGAGTGGACCACCATGTGAACGGACTTGAGGGTCTCCGCTGGCTGGTCATGAACGAATGGAATCCTCAGTTGCGCCAGTTGGAGCAGGAACTATCGAATCCAGATTTGCTGTCCGATTCTGAAAAAGCCCATTTGGACTTTCGAGCATCCGAACTTGAGATTCGTATTGCTACTCTTGCCCGGTGGGAAGCACAGGAGGATTCGCTAAATTCAGCAAGTCTTGAGTTGCAGCAGTGTAGTCCAGTAGCGGCAGCTAGCGCGAGCCCGACTTCGGGTGGATCTGGAGCTAAGGGAGACGCGAATGCCAGATCGTGTATATCGAATATCGACTCCTTCGCACGTGCAAGCGCTAGGGCTGGCACCGGTCCAGGCTTTGCCCACGACTTCTCTCAGGCACCTTCTCCTACTTACGTTAGTGCACACATCGCCCGTTACGGTTATCCGTGCGAGTCGTCAGCGTGGGCGGAAGGAGCGCCACTAGCAACTACTTCCGACTATTACGGCTGTCCATGATGAATCGCCGCCTTCGCATTGTTCTGCCTTTGTTCATTATTCCCTCGCGGTTGTGCTGAGGACGTAGCGCTAGACATATAGCGAGAACGTCTCGAATTCTCAGGAGTGTGATGCATGTTTTCAGAACCAACCATCACTAGGTCGCGAATCGTAGTCTTTAGCAGCCTATTTGCGCTAGTAGTTCTTCTTACCGCATGCTCAGGTAGCGTCGATGTAACTTCGATGGATGAGTCGGCTCAAATTGCTTCCTCACTGGAACGAAGCATGGCAATGCACCCAGAAGATGGATGGCATGAGATTACCGCTGGTGTGTGGCGCCGCATTTATTCGTACCCGGATGGAGGGCAGTCTGTCAGTCACGGTGCCACAGGAATTGAGGCGCTTCGTTGGCTTGCATACAATATATGGCAGCCTAGATTGGAGGCACTAGAGTCACAGCTACTGAGTAACGGTGAGTCAGGTCGAATCGACCTGACTTCTCTTCGCTTCGAACGCCACAGACTACTTGAACTATTCGAGGTACTAGATCGTTGGGAGCGCCTCGAGGCAGTTGATACATCCAGCCATGAAGACCACGTGGCATCATGCACACCATTTGCAGCAGCCACCGTTGGCCCGACAACCGCTGCTCCCGGGGCGAAAGCTAGTGCACGGGCAATGACTTGTACCGGCACCACAAGTTATGCGCAGGCCGTTGTAAATCCACCTTTCTCAATGCAATACGAGTACAGTGGACCGGGCGAGACTGCGTATGCTGACAATGTTACCTACGGTCAACCCTGTAACTCCGCAGCCTACGCAGACGGGTATCCAGAGTTCCGCGATGTTGCGTATAGTTGCTAAGGTCCAGAAAGTGTCGTCGGCCAATTCTCGGAATCGCCCGGTAGTAGTCGGAAGCCTGTTGGCACATGCACTGAACTTTCGTCCAGGGGTTAGGAGAATCAACATCGATATCCAATACGGAAAGCCTGAAACCGGTACTGTGCGCCCAAGACTTCCTGTAGTGTTACGGGGTCTCGCCCTGCTGTTTCTCCTGGTCGGTAGCTTCGCCGCCGCACAGACAGTAACTTTCACCGGCAACCAGCTGCCTGCTTCGATCTGGGACGAGCTCGCCCCCGAGGTAGTGGTGGAACTCCTTGGAGTGCCCGCCGGGCACACTGTTCACGCCGTATTCGTACACGGCCGGGACGTGTTGCTGGAGCACGATCTGAGCCCGAGCGAGGATGCCACTGATGTCCGGATCGCCTTCGCCGCGGTTCAGGTCACCACGCTGATGTGTGACAGGACGCCGTACGTGGGCTTAGTCGCAAACAGGCAAGTTTCAGGTGGGGCTGCGGGCGCGACGGATGCCTTCAGTGAAGGCAACTGCCTGCGGGCGGAAGACTCCGGGCCGTCCACGCTTCTACAGCTGCCGATCGCTTGGAGCCGACAAGGTCAGTACGATCTGCATCCGGGAAGGTGGTTGCCCGTCATGGCCCTGGAGGCGCAGGCTGGCGGGGGAAGCTCCGAGTTCAGCGACCGTCTGGTCGCGACCTTCGTGGCTGTGACGATCGACGGCGCCAGGCCCGAGCTGCCCTCACCGGTCAGCATTGCTGCGCTCTCGGAGCTGCTCGACCGGGCGCTGGTCAGGTGATGGTTGCTACCGGCTCTAGCGGGAATGCAGGCTAGTAGGCCTTCGCGAAGATGACCTGGCGGGGGTAGCCGCTCGGCTGGCCGCACTTGACGCAGGCGGTGCCGGTCGCGTCCTCGCCCTCCAGCGGGATGCAGCGCACGGTTGCCTTGGTCTCGTCCTGGATGCGCTGCTCGCACTCCGGTTCGCCACAGTGCGGCGCGACTGCGAAGCCGGACTCGACCTGCTCCTGCAGCCCGGCCATGTCGCTGACCGCCATGGTGTTGCGGTCGCGGAACTCCAGGGCCCGCTCGTACAGCGCCTGCTGGAAATCCTCGAGCCGGCCGGGGATGCCGGCCGCGAGCCCGTCGAGCTGCACTTCCTCCTTGCCCTCGGCCAGCCGGTTGGCGAGCAGGGCGGTGCCGTTCGCAAGGTCGCGCGGACCGATCTCCAGGCGCAGCGGCACGCCCTTCTGTTCCCACTCGTTGAACTTCCAGCCGGGGCTCATGCCCTCGCGGTCGTCCAGCTTCACGCGCACGCCCTGCTGCTTCAGAGAAGCGACCAGTTCAGCCGCAGCATCGAGCACCGGCTGGTTCGCCTCGGGATCCTTGCCGCGGACGATCGGCACGATCACGACCTGATGCGGTGCCAGGCGCGGCGGCATGATCAGGCCCTTGTCATCACCGTGGGCCATGATGATCGCGCCGATCATGCGGGTGGACAGCCCCCATGAGGTGGTGTGCACGAACGCCTGCTCGTTGTTGACGTCGTTGAACGTGATGTCGAAGGCCTTGGCGAAATTGGTGCCCATGTAGTGGCTGGTGCCGGACTGCAGCGCCTTGCCGTCGCGCATCATCGCCTCGATCGTGAACGTGTTCAGCGCTCCGGCGAAACGCTCGCCGGCCGTCTTCTCGCCGCGGATGACGGGCAGGGCGGCCTGCTGCTCGGCGAACTCGGCGTAGACGTGCAGCATCTGCATGGTCTCCGCCATCGCCTCATCGGCGTCCGCGTGGGCCGTGTGGCCCTCCTGCCAGAGGAACTCGGTGGTGCGCAGGAACGGCCGGGTACGCATCTCCCAGCGCAGCACGTTCGCCCACTGGTTGTAGAGCAGAGGCAGGTCGCGGTAGCTCTGGATCCACTTCGAGTACATCTCGCCGATCATCGTCTCGCTGGTCGGCCGGATGGCGAGCGGCTCCTCGAGCTCCTTGCCGCCCGCGTGCGTGACGACCGCCAGCTCGGGGCTGAAGCCCTCGACGTGGTTGGCCTCCCGCTCGAAGAAGCTCATCGGGATCAGCAGCGGGAAGTACAGGTTCTCGTGGCCCGTGTCCTTGAAGGCGCGGTCCAGGTCGGCCTGGATGTTCTCCCACAGCGCGTAGCCGTAAGGCCTGATGACCATGCTGCCGCGCACGGGACTGTGATCGGCAAGGTCGGCCCGGAACACGATCTCGTTGTACCAGGCGGAGAAATCTTCGGATTGGGGCGTCAGGCCCCGGTTCTTCGACATGGGGAGAACGATATCACGCTGGCACGCCCTTCTTCTGGTAGCGTGCTGCCCATGAACGTGGGGTTGACCGGCAACATCGGCTCCGGGAAATCGACAGTCGCTTCGCTGCTCGCCGAGCTCGGTGCGGCGGTTGTCGACGCCGATTTGCTGGCGCGGGAAGCAACCGACGATCCCGGCGTACTCAGCGCGATCGCCGCAGCCTTCGGGAGCGCAGTCCTGCAGGCCGATGGTCGGCTCGACCGGGCCGCCCTCGCGGCCATCGTCTTCAGTGACAAGCAGGCGCTGCAGACATTGAACGGCATCGTGCATCCGCACGTAAAAAACGAGCGCGACCGCCTCTTAAGTGAGCTGAAGGCAGCGGGCAGCGAGGTGATCGTGCACGACATCCCGCTCCTGTACGAGAACGGCCTCGAGGCGGAGATGGACCGCGTGGTGGTGGTCGACGCGCCGCTGGAGACCAGGCTGCGACGCGTGATGCTCCGGAGCGGCATCGACCGTGAGGAGGCGCTGCGGCGCGACGCCAACCAGATGCCGCTGGAACAGAAGACCGCCCGGGCCGATCACGTGATCGACAACTCGGGCGGTCTCGAGCAGCTCCGGCCTCAGGTGGAGGAGCTGTGGCGGAGCCTGCTTACCAGTCGATCCGGCTGCTGCCGAAGCTCCTGATCACGTCGCCCTCGATGACGGTGTAGCCGTAGCTGCCTTCCATGCGGCCGGCCACGAAGAGCAGGAACTCGGTCATTCCCGCGGTCGCGCTGTCGAGCGCATCGAAGTCGAGGTCGCCACCGGACAGCCCGGCGACAGTTTGCAGCTGCACCGGCAGCTGCGAGGCGAGTGCCGTGTACGTCTGGCGGTCGTCCGACGCCATGAAGCCCGCGACCGATGCCGGGACCTGATCCAGCAGCTCCAGCAGCAGCGCATTCGCCTGCTCGCCGGTCGCCCTGGCCAGCAGGCCGGCCTCGATGGAGGTGTTGTCGGTCGAAACGAGCACGAAGCCGTCCGTCACAGCCCATGACACGACGAGTCCGTCCGTGACGTCGAGCGTCTGGATGGTCACGCCCGCTACGTCGCGCGTGGTGACCATCGGCTGGGCGGTCGAGGAGTTCAGGCTTCCGAACATGGCGACCATGTTTCCGACCGTCTGCATGAGCGTGCCCAGGCCGGAGCGTGCCCCCGTGTCGTCGCTGGTCCGGAACAGGTAGAGAGCCTCGCCGAGCAGGTTGTCGCTCGCGATGCCCGGCTCGGCAACGGCGGGAACGCCGGTCGTGATCGTGGCGAATTCCTCGCCCACCCAGTTCAGGAAGCCGACGCGTATGTCGATGCCCACGAAGGACTGGAAGAACATGTCCAGGCTCGGGATGCCGAGCTCCGGGTAGCGCGCCAGGACCTCGTTCAGGTACGACCACCAGCCGTCAGCGCTGCTCATGCCGACCGAGACGCTTAGCGCGTCCTCCGGAACGAACGCGAGGGCGTCGCGGCTGGCCGTGCCGCGGTCCAGCAGGAGGCTGCGCAGGCTGTCGTTGCCCTCCCGGATGAGTTGCACCGAGGTGGTCTCGACGCCGCCTGCGGTGATGGTGGCGCTGGTGGCCGAGACGCCGAGGGTCTCGAGCACGGTGACCAGCTCCGTCAGCACGCCGCCCACTCCGAACTCGACGGCGAACGGCCGCGCGAAGCGGTTGACGATGGTGCCCAGGGCGGCGATGTCCACGTAAGTGTGGACGTTGCCGGATCCGACGATCGCGGCGGCCTCGCTGTAGCCGACCGCCGTCTCGAGGCTTGGCTCTGCCGCGCCGGCAGCACGCCGGAGCACGCCCCTCATCACGTCGGGGTTGGTGCTGAAGGCGAAGTAGTCATCCGTCAGCGTCACGCTGAGGCCGGCGACGAAGCCGCCCATGTCCTCGGCCTCCATCTCCAGGTACAGGAAGGTCACTGCGCCCTCGGTCAGCACCTGCGTGGAAGGCTCGGACTCGAGGCTCGCCATGGCGTCCTGGATGATGCCGCGCGCGTGGTCATCCGGACGCGTCACGATCGTCAGTGCGGGCAGCGGGTTGCTCGAGGAGACCGACAGGCCGAACCAGCCGGAATCGCCCAGCGCGGCCATGAAGTCACTGCTGCTGAACTGGTCTACATCGGGCAGCTCATCGGCGGCATCACCGAAGAGGCGGCCCAGCGAATCGGCCAGTCCCGCGCGCTCAAACTCGTCGATGAACGGACGGAACCTGGCCTCGTGTTCGCTCAGGCCCTCAAGCCCGACGGCCAGGACGGTGTCGGCCGGCAGCAGTCCGGGATTTGCAAAGGTCGGGCTCAGCAGCAGTGCGCCCAGGCACGCCAGCAGAACCCGCTTCAGGTGAGATCTTGCCATTGAATCCTCCAAGTCGGAGCGAGGCTTTCTGCGCTCCGGTTCACAGTTCGTAGATGGTAGCAACGCGGTATGAGAAACGCCCTGTGCGGGCGGCTACGCGGCGTCGGCCAGCTCGCGGAGGCGCTCGAGGATGTGCTCGGGTTCGAGGCCCTGGTTGCGCACCTGTGCGAACGTGCCGCCCTCACCGACGTTCGTGACCCCCATCCGTGCGTACCGCGGAGTGAGCCCGCGCTGCAGAAGCCAGGTACCGTAGCGGCTGCCGAGGCCCGTGTTCGCGTTCAGGCTCTCGACCACCAGCACGAAGGGGGACTCGCCGACGCGCTGCAGCATCCATTCGTCGGGCACGTTGATGCTCGGCTTGTTGACCAGGCCGACGTCCAGGCCGTCCGCGCGCAGGCGTTCGACCGCATCGAGCGAGCGGAACAGCATGTCGCCGAAGCTGACTACCCAGCCGTCCTTCCCGTCGCGGATCACTTCGTCACGGCCGGGCTCGAAGCTGTAGCCCGACCCGGGGGCGAAGTGCCGCTGACCCTCGCCGTTCAGGATGAAGGGAACCTCGGCACGGGTGCTGAAGATGAAGCGTGGCCCCTTCTCCGTGTAGGTGTGACGCAGGATCGCTCCGAACTGCTCCGCATCGGCCGGGAAGTACATCGGCGTGACGCCCTGGGCCTCGAGGGCGTTGTCCGCGAACATGATGTTGACGCCGAAGTGGCTGGTGTTGTCCGCGATCGCGTCGATGCCGGCGTGCGAGAAGTGGCAGATGACGTTGGCGTTGTTCAGGCGCGCCATCGTCAGCTCGCTGACGATCATCTCGAGGAACGCGGAGAACGTGCTGAACACGCCGATGCGGTCGCCGGTGGAGCCGAAGCCGGCGGCGGCCGAGAAGTTGCCGCGTTCCATGACGCCGCCCGAAACGAACACCTCCGGGTGGCGCTCCTGGATGGTGTTCAGGCCCGTGCTGCCGGCCAGGTCGCTGTCGATCACCATCACCCTGTCCGCACGCTCGGCGGCGGGGATCGTGTCGATGATGTCGGACATGACGACGCCGAAGGTCTTGCGGTTCGAGCCGACCTCGGCGCTGCTGCCCAGGTACTCGCGCTCCTCGGAGTGCTTGGTGACGCCCTCCAGGAAGTCCGCGGCGGCGTCATGCCCGCGGGCGCGCAGGTAGGGAACGGCGTGTTTGACCGGGATGGCGTCGTGACCCGCGGTCTCGTCCTCGATGCCGGGCACGCCGGGCGCCATCAGCCGCTTGTTGATGAGAGCGACGGGGCCGCGGTGCACGAGCGCCTGGCGGATGCGGGCGTACAGCTCCTGCAGGTCCTCGCCGTCGCCCGTGTTGACCGACATGCCGTGGCCCGCGAGCGTGCGGCCCACGTCGAAGCCCGGCATGTACTCCTGGGGATGACCGGCGATGGTCACGTTGTTGTCGTCGATCAGCAGCTTGATGTTCAGGTTGCGGGCCACAGCCAGGCGGGCGGCCTCGGCGTCGTTGCCCTCCATCTGGGCGCCGTCGCTGCCCAGCACGATCACTGCCTCTTCCGGGTGCGCCAGCGCGACGCCGTTGGCGAACGGCCACATGTGCCCGAGCCGGCCCGAGGCGAAGCCGATGCCGCGCTTCTCGTCGATCTCCGGGTGGCCGTACAGCCCCGAGTCCTCCATGCGGTAGTCGAGCAGTTCCTCCATGGGCATGTCGCCCCTGAAGGCGCTCAGGGCGTACTGCAGCGCGACGCGGTGGCCAGCCTCGTCGAACAGCACCGGGTGAACCCTGGCGCCGCCGCGGATGAAGCCCTCGGTGATGAGCGCCTCCGGAACCATGTCGTATGCGCCGCCGGTGTGCCCGGCCAGGCCGCGACCGGCCGAGATCGCCGTGAAGAACACGATCGCGTCCCGCATCAGCGCGACGTTATGTGTCAGCTGTTCCAGCTGTTCGCTGCTCAGTTCCGCGGAGTCCAGGTCCAGCGCCAGCGGGACGTACGTGCTGGTGTCGATCGGGAAGGTCTGCTTGGTCATGCCGCCATTATCCACGATATCGGCAGCCGGTTTTCAGCGGGCGGCGCCGCGTCGCGCCAGTATCTGCCCGCGGATCACCACGCCCTGGGCCCAATGCTCCTCTTCCTCGGGCGTGCGCCGCTCGAGCATCGGCACCTCGATCGGCCGGCCGTTACCGTCGATCGCCACGAAGTTCATGTGCCCGATGGTGCACAGCAGCCGCTTGCCCGTCAGGGGGTTCTCGCCGTAAACCTCGTTGCGCACGATCATGCTCGTCCGCCCCGTCCAGGCGATGCGGCTGCACACCTCGATCACGTCGCCCACGTTGATCGGCGCGCGGAAGTCG
This sequence comes from uncultured bacterium, assembly GCA_964495325.1. Taxonomy (GTDB): domain Bacteria; phylum Deinococcota; class Deinococci; order Deinococcales; family Trueperaceae; genus CAZBVI01. The sequence continues at coordinate 333,623 of CAZBVI010000002.1, read as the reverse complement.
ATCGGCTCGCTCGAGGCGGTCACGGCCGCCGTGCGGCAGAAACGGAAGCAGGCGATGGCCGAATTGACGTCCATCTTCTGCATGACCCGGCCACCGAACATGTTTCCCAGCGGGTTGGCGTCCTGCGGGAAGACCATGTCGACGGTCCGGATCCAGTCCGAGGTGTTCGTGCTTCTCTCCATGCCTGATTAAAGCCTGTTCAGGCGAGCGCCATCGCCTGAAGCCGGCCGTCCGGGTCGCTGCTGAGCGCCAGTTCGAGCGCGGCGGCCGCCTGGCGGTCCAGGTCATGGGCCGAGAACTGCGGCCCATGGCGCATGCGGAGGCTTTCGAACGAGCCGATGCCGATCGAGAGGTTGACCGCGGGCCGGGTGTTGCAATCCTGAGCGTGCCTCACCTCGCGGCGCAGCCGGCGGGCTATCGCGAGGCCGCCCGTCGAGTCCGTCTCCGGCAGCAGCAGCGCCAGGCGGTTGTCGCCCACGCGGGCGATCATGTCGTTGCTGCGGTAAAGCGCAGCGTGCATGAGCCGGGCGGTGTGCGCCAGGGCGATGCGGGTGTCCTGGGGGGTGGCGTCCTCGCCGTCAACGTCCACGTGAACGTGCAGCACGGCCAGGGGCAGTCCCTCGTTGACCGCACGCCGCCATTCGCGCTGGAGCAGCTGTTCGAACTGCTGCTGCGTGGCCACGCCGGTCTCCGGGTCTGTAAGCGCCAGGCGCAGCAGGATGCGGCTGGCCTCTTCGGACTCGAGCCGGAGCCAGTGCTGGTTGAGCGCGATGCCGGCGAAGCTGGCCAGCGCCTTGAGGATTTCCACCTCGCCGTCGTCGAACCCGCGCGGGTTGCGGCTGAAGACCATGATCGCCCCTTCGACCCGGCCGTTTCGGAAGATCGGAAGGCCCATGTAGCTGGCGATGTCGCGGTTGTAGAGCGTCAGGTCGGTCTCGCCGGTGGAGTAGTTCAGGTCCGGAACGACCAGCGGCGCGCGGGCATCGCGGATCCAGGCGGCCGCGTCATCGTCGCCCTCGTGCATGAAGACCCGATGGCTGCGCGGCGGGATGTGGCGCCGGAGCAGCGGATCGAAGAGCGTGATGTCCGCATGGTCGCTCAGCGTGAGTTCGAGCGCGCACTCGGCGACCTGCTCCATGTGTTCAAGCAACAGCGGGGAATCGCTCATCGCCTGGGCAAGACGCATCATGGCTGGGGCCAGCGGTATCGCCCGGGCCTGCGGGTCGCTTTCAGTCATCAACTGCCAGTCTACGGGCGGTTTCGCATTCATGCCGTGACGAGCGTACGACATCCGGCCGGTCATGGGCAAAAGAAAACCCGCCCCGGTACTTTCACCGGGGCGGGCGGTACCCGCCTGGTTATTGAGGGGAACAGGTCCCGCTCGATTCCGAGGCGTCACCGGTTACCCGAGACGGGCACCTCCACTGGTACTGTCATCGTTTATAATCAGGACCACCTCCTTTCCGTGGTAGGGCAAGCCTACAACAAACTTCCTGGCTTGTCAGCCCCCAGTGTTGCGGGAATAATGAGAAGGCAAAGGACCCAGCATGCTGAGTGTCACCGAAAAGATACTGTTCGTCCTGTTCGCTGCCGGCTGCCTGTGGTTCGCTTACCACGGCTTCCGGCGCGCAGCGCTCGCGGTAGCCCGCGGGCAGCAGGGCTGGCTGCCGCGACTGAACCACCTGCCCCGGCGCGCCGGCGAGGCGATCCTGCGCACGATGGGCCAGGGCACGGTATTCAAGGCCCGGCCGATCGTCAGCTTCTTCCATGCGCTCGTCTTCTACGGCTTCGTCTATTACCTGATCGTCAACGTCGTGGACGGCCTCAACGGGTTCATCCCGCCCGCGTGGACGCAGAACTTCAGCTTCGGCGTGGTCGGGGGAATATACCGGCTGGGCGCGGACATCCTCACCGCCCTCATTCTTGTCGGTGTGGTCTGGCTGCTGGTGCGCCGCTTCATCCGGCGCGACCCGGCGCTGGTGCAGCGCAACCCGGAGACGATGCTGCACGAAGACATCCGGGCCGGAGCCATCCGGCGCGACAGCCTGATCGTCGGCCTCTTCATCCTCGCGCACGTCGGCTTCCGCCTGGTGGGCGAGACGTTCCTGCTCGCCTCGCACGGCGAGTTCGATGCCTGGCAACCGATCAGCAGCAGCCTCGCCCTGCTCGTCGGCTACGGTGACGGCCGCATCATCGGCTGGCACATCGGCTGGTGGCTCGCCCTCGGCCTCATCCTGCTCTTCCTGGTCTACTTCCCGCGCAGCAAGCACCTGCACCTGATCGCCGCGCCGGTCAACTTCGCCGTCGAGCGGCGCGGTCCCGAGCTGGAACGCGTGCCGCACGGGGTGCTCGAACCGATCGACTTCGAGGACGAATCGCTGGAACAGTACGGGGCCGCCCGCCTGGAGGACCTGCGCTGGCCGCAGTTGCTGGACGCCTACGCCTGCATCCAGTGCAACCGCTGCACCGAGGTGTGCCCGGCGAACGTGACCGGCAAGGTCCTGAGCCCGGCCGCCCTCGAGATGAACAAGCGTTACGAGCTGAACTCCATCGTCGGGGCTTTCTCGGCCGGCGAGGCCAGCCCGCGCGAGCTCACGGAGTTCGCGATCAGCGAGGAGGCGATCTGGGCCTGCACCGGCTGCGGTGCGTGCGTCGAGGTGTGCCCGGTCGGCAACGTCCCGATGATGGACATCATGGACATCCGGCGTGATCAGGTAATGATGAAGGGCGAGTTCCCCGCCGAGCTGCAGACCGCATTCCGCGGCATGGAGCGCGCCGGCAACCCGTGGGGCCTCAGCCAGGACAAGCGGATGGACTGGGCTGAAGGCCTGGACGTGCCGCTGGTCGAGGACAACCCCGGCTTCGAGGTGCTCTTCTTCGTCGGCTGCGCCGGCAGCTACGACCCGGCGGCCCAGGCGACCACGAAGGCGATGATCCGCATCCTGGAGCAGGCACGCGTGAACTACGCCGTGCTCGGCAAGAACGAGGGCTGCACGGGCGACGCGGCGCGCCGCGCCGGCAACGAGTACCTCTACTACCAGCTGGCCAGCGCGAACGTCGAGCAGCTCAACGAGGTGATGAAGCCGGTCGCGCTCGGCGCGGACGACATCCCGCTGGATCCGGCGAGCCACAAGCGGGTGCTGACCACCTGCCCGCACTGCTTCAACGCCTTCGCGAACGACTTCCCCCAGCTGGGCGGCAGCTTCGAGGTCATGCACCACACGCAGCTGATCCAGGAACTGATGGAAGACGGACGCATCCCGCCAATGGACCTGGACAAGACCGTCACCTTCCACGATCCCTGCTACCTGGGGCGGAACAACGGCGAGTACGACGCGCCGCGCGACGTGCTGGCGGGCCAGGGGCAGGGCAACGAGCTGATCGAGATGGAGCGCAGCCGTGAGGACTCGTTCTGCTGCGGTGCGGGCGGGGCGCAGTTCTGGAAGGAAGAGGAGGAGGGCGACCGCCGCGTGTCCGAGGAGCGTTACGCCGAAGCCGCCGCGACCGGTGCGGAAGTCATCGCGACCGGATGTCCGTTCTGCAAGGTGATGCTTGATTCGGCGGATGCTTCAGGCAAGGCCGGCGCGCCGGAGGTCAAGGACGTGGCCCAGCTGGTGGCGGAATCGCTCGACCGGATCCAGGCGCGCCTGGACGCAATGAACGCCTGATCACCAGCCGCTGGCCAGGATGCGCCGCAGGTCCGGCGCCACGCCGGGCACGCTGTCTGAGGTGTACACCATCCGGAAGCGTCCGGCCTCGTCGACCAGCATGAGCGCATCGGTATGGATCATGCCGGCGTGCGTGTCGTTATAGCCGACGTAGAAGGCGCCCGCCGCCGCCGCGACCTGCTGGTTGCTGCCCGAAAGGCCGATGAAGTCCTCGTGAAAGCCCGTGGCGTACGCGTGCGTCTGCTCGGGCGTGTCGAAGCCCGGGTCGACCGTGACCATCACGACGGTGAGCCCTTCGGGTGCGCCAAGGTCTTCGTACGCGTCCGCCAGCAGCGCCATCGTCATCGGACATATGTCAGGGCAGCGCGTGTAGCCGAAGAACACGGCCGTGACGCCGCCGAAGTCGCCGAGCGTGACGGTATGGCCATCGGCTGAGACCAGCTCCAGGTGGCCGACATCGATCGGGTCGGACAGTTCCGTGCCCTGGAGATCCGGGGCGGGGCGCAGGATCACGCCCAGGCTGTAGGCGGCGAACCCCGCGGCGGCCAGGGCGATCGCCATGAGGCTGTACAGGACCGGCTTGCTCACGTTGTCAAGTATAAGGGTGCCGTTCAGGCAGAACTGTTGGCCACGACCTCGGCCGCGAACGAGAGCAGTTCGTGCAGATGATACGAATAGTTGCCGCGCGTGCCGCTCAGGACGCCTGACTCGCGCATCTGCGCCAGCGTGGTGCTGGTCGTCTCGCGGGCGGCGCCGATCATGGCCGCGAGGTTGTCGTGCGTCAGCGGCAGGGTGACGCGCGTGAGGCCGTCCTCCTGCACGTTGCCGAAACGGTCGCCCAGGCGAACGAAGGTGCGCGCGAGGCGCGCGGGCACGGGCAGGTCGGCGTCCTCCAGCGCGTCGCGCAGCTGCTGCAGCTGCTTCGCGCCGGCGTCATGAAGCAGTTCAAAGGCGTGTCCGACCGCGCTGTAGTCGAGCACCCCCACCTGGACGCTTCCGCTGAGCGCCTCGGCACTTTCGGTGTACTGCGTCTGGCTGGGCGCGATGCTGCCGATCAGGTCACCAGGCCCAGCCAGCGAGAGTATGCGTTCCTTGCCGCCGGCGACGTCCAGGAAGAGCTTGAGCAGGCCCGCCTCGACCCTGTAAACCGCCGGCCCGGTGTCACCACTCCGGTAGAGGGTGTCGCCGCGCTTCAGCTCCCGCCTCGCCAGAATCGTGCGCAGGGCCGCTGGCGGGGGTGCTGGCCGGTCAAGGTTGGACTGGCGCTGCAGGTTGCTCACTGTCCACATGTTACGCGAGCGTGGCAGCCAGGGATGCGAACTGGCAGACAGTCCGGGGCGCCTCAGCCGAAGATCCTGCGCCCGCCTGCTATCGTCATGACGGGCCAGCCCCTCAGCTCGCGGCCGTCCCACGGACCGAACTTCGCCTTCGAGCGGAACCGCGCGGGATCGACCGTGCGGGGAGTGTCCAGGTCTATCAGCACGAGGTCCGCGGCCGAACCCACGGCCAGCCCGGGCTCGTCCCAGCCCATCACGGCGGCCGGCCCGGCCGTCAGCAACCGCAGCAGCTCGACCAGGTCGATGACGCCACCAAGCACGAGCTCCGTGTAGAGGACGGGCAGGGTCACCTCGATGTTCGCGATGCCGAAGGGGGCACTCAGCAGGTCGCGTTCCTTCTCCGCCCTGGTGTGCGGCGCGTGGTCGGTCCCGATGCTGTCGACCACGCCGCGCCTGAGCGCGTCCCGCAGGTACGCGACATCGGCAGCCGTGCGCAGCGGTGGCGCGACCTTGAAGACCGGGTCGAAGCCGGCCAGGCTCTCGTCAGTCAGCGTCAGGTGCTGCGGCGTGACCTCCGCCGTCACCGGCGCGCCCTGCTGCTTGAACCACTCGATCACGCGCATGCCGCGCTCGCTGCTGACGTGCGCGATATGCACGCGGGCACCGGTCAGCAGCGCGACCTCGCAGTCGCGGAAGATCGCGATGGCCTCCGCGGCCGCCGGGTTGCCCGGCAGGCCGAGCCGCTGGCTGACCGCGCCCTCGTTCATGACGCCGTCCTGGCGCAGGGACGGATCCTCCGAGTGCGTCTGGATTACCAGGCCGAGCTCGGCCGCGTACTCGCACGCGCGGCGCATCAGGTGGGAGTCGGCCACCGGGATGCCGTCGTCCGTGATCATGACCGCGCCCGCGTCACGAAGTGCCGCGAAGTCCGTAAGTTGCTGACCCTTGAGCCCGACGCTCAGCGTGGCCGCCGGGCGGAGCCGGGCGAGCCCGAGTGCGTCGGCCTGTGCGATCAGGCTGGCCACCAGGCCGGGCTCGTCGATCACCGGGCTCGTGTTGGCCATCGAAACGACCGTTCCGAAGCCGCCCGCCGCGGCCGCCCCCAAGCCCGACTCCAGGGTTTCCTTCATCTCCTGACCCGGCACGCGCAGGTGCGTGTGCAGGTCGATGAGTGCCGGGGCGAGCGTCAGCCCGTCCGCCTCGATTTCGAGCCCGGCGCTGCCGGTCAGGTCGAAGCCCTCGATCAGGCCATCCTTGATCCACACGTCTGCCCGCTCGTCCGCCCCGGGCAGCGTGGCCCCACGAATCACCGTTCTCACCTGGTTCTCCTCCATCTTCAGCGCTTGCCTACGAGCAGCGTGTAAAGCACGGCCATGCGGACCGGCACGCCGGCCTCGACCTGTTTCAGGATGACGCTTCGCTCCGAGTCCACCAGCGCCCCCTCGATCTCGAGGTCGCGGTTGACCGGCCCCGGGTGCATCACGAGCGCGTCGGGGTCGGCCAGCTCCAGCAGGCCGCTCCTCAGCTGGAAGCGCGCCGCGTACTCGGCGAGCGAGGGCAGCAGGCCCGCTGCCATGCGCTCCTTCTGCAGGCGCAGCGCCATCAGCGCGTGCGCGCCCTCGGCCGCCGCGCGCGCGTCACCGGTGAGCGTCACGCCGTCCAGCTCTGCGAACTCGCGCGGCACCAGCGTGTTCGGGCCGCACAGGGTGACGCTGCCGCCGAGCTTCGTCCACAGCTCGATGTTGCTGCGCGCCACCCGTGAATGGGCGACGTCGCCGAAGATGGCGAGCTTCTTGCCCTCGATCCTGCCCGCGTCCGCTCCGCGGTAGTTCCTGATGAAGGTCCACGCGTCGAGCAGCGCCTGCGTCGGGTGCGCGCGGCGGCCGTCGCCGCCGTTAACGATGGAGGCGTCTGTCCAGTTCGAGAGCTGCCTGGGTGCGCCCGCGGCCGGGTGCCGCACGACGTAGAGGTCGGCCTGCATCGCGTCGATCGTCTGGATGGTGTCGCGCAGGCTCTCGCCCTTGCTGAGGCTCGATCCCCCGGCGCTGAAGGTGACCACGTCCGCCGACTGCGCCCGGGCGGCGCGGTCGAACGAGAGCCGGGTGCGGGTAGAGTCCTCAAAGAAGAGCAGGCCCACGGTGTAGCCCTGCAGCGCGGGGACTTTCTTGATGGTCCGGGTCAGCACCTGCGCCATCACTTCGGCCGTTGCGAAGAGCGCATGAACCTCGGCCGGAGTCCAGTCGGCGAGGTCGAACAGGTGCTTTCTCGTGGCCCGGGCGGGAGGGGCCGCCGCGCTCACGCAGCGAGCTCCAGCAGGTCGACGCCTTCGTCTCCGTCGATGCTCTCGAGCCTGACCTTGACGACCTCGCTGCGGCTGGTCGGCACGTTCTTGCCGACGTAATCAGCGCGAAGGGGCAGTTCGCGGTGTCCCCGGTCGATCAGCACGGCGTACTGGATCACGTCCGGCCGGCCCAGGTCGATCAGGGCGTCCAGGGCGGCGCGGGCGGTGCGACCGGTGTAGAAGACGTCGTCCACCAGCACGATGCGGCGGCCGGTGACGTCGAAGTCGATCTCGGTCCGCTTGACGATCGGCTGCAGGGCGATCTCGGTCAGGTCATCCCGGTAGAGCGTGATGTCGAGCTTGCCGAGCGGCGGGCGCGTACCCTCGAACCGTTCGATCAGTAAGGCCAGGTGCTCGGCGATCGGCACGCCCCTTGTGTGTATGCCGACCAGTGCCAGCTGTTCGGCCCCGCGGTTGCGTTCGATGATCTCGTGCGCCATGCGCGTCAGGGCACGCTCGACTCCGAGCTGGTCCATCAGGCTGGCCTTGTGCACCAGCCGTGTTTCCTGTGCGGCGCTCATGGGAAAAGCCGTCGTGTCCGGTCGTGCAGGCGGCTTTGCTTTCTCGTCATCCTCATTTTGGTCCTCTCCTTCCCGGCCTCACTGGACCGGCTTAAAGGCTTACGGGCGCATCTTATCGCATCAGCGGTGGGGTGTCGCGCCCGCAGACACGTCGGGTGGGACGGAAGCGGTTGACACCTCGAGCATGCGTGCCTGGAGGGCGAGGCGGGCGATGGCGGCGGCCAGTGGCGTCGGCCTCGGCACTTCGGAGCGGATGTCGAAGGCACCAACCGCATAGTGGCCCTGCCTGCCACTCGACCGGCGCGTAGATGTGGACCTCGGTGAGCGCGAGGGGCAGTCCCAGCCTGTCCCAGACGTCCATCAGCAGCCGTTCCATGCCGATCGGTTCCACGTCCGGCGGGCTCGGGTTGCGTGGCAGGACGCCCGGCTGAGCAGGTGCTGCGGCCGCTGCCAGGCGAAGTCCCAGCGCAGGTGCGGGAAGCAGACGATGTCGGCCCGTCCGCGCTCCGTATCCGTCCGGTTGAGCGCCGGTTCCACCGGAAGAGCGCGACGTGACGAACCAGGTAACGCAGACATGGTGCACCCCTTCTTCAATCCCCCGGATTGTCCCATTGGGCTGCCGGTTCAGACTCGCCTTCAGGGTGATGGCAGTCGTGGTGTTGTGCCGGCAGCTTGAGGCTGAGCGTAGTGGATTCGGGCCGGCAGGGACTGTAGCTCAGGCTGTTTCACCTGACGCACAGTGAGGCTCCGCAGCCCGTGTTCTAATGGCGGCAAGGAGCACACATGAGCGATCACAAGACCTACCCACACCTGTATGCGGGCCGCGAAGTCACGGGCGAAGACACTTTCCTGAGCCGCAACTCAAGCAACACCACCGACGTGCTTGGCGCGTTCTATGAGGGCACGGCCGACGACGTCCGCGCCGCCGCCAAGGCCGCGCGCGACGCGTTCAGGGGCTGGTCCAAGACGCCGGCGCCCATCCGGGGGCAGGTCCTGGGCCTGGTCGGCCAGGCGATCGAGCGTGAGAAGGAAGCCCTGGCCCACCTGATCACCCGCGAGATGGGCAAGACCCTCAAGGAAGCGCGCGGAGACGTGCAGGAAGCCATCGACACCTGCTACTTCTTCCAGAGCGAGGGCCGGCGCCTTTACGGCCAGACCGTGCCAAGCGAGATGCCGAACAAGGACCTGATGACCTTCCGCCGTCCGCTCGGCGTGGTCGGCATCGTGACGGCCGGCAACTTCCCCATCGCGGTACCCAGCTGGAAGATCATCCCTGCGCTTCTGACAGGCAACACGATCGTGTGGAAGCCAAGCGAGGACACGCCCGCGTGCAGCTACGCCTTCGCGCGCATCCTGCTCGGTGCGGGCCTGCCAGCCGGCGTTTTCAACGTCGTCTTCGGCGGCGGCAAGGACGCAGCCGGCCAGCACATGATCGACCTGATTGACGAAGGCGTGTTCGACAAGATCGCGTTCACCGGCTCTACCGAGGTCGGGCGCTACGTGGGCGAGGTGTCGGGCCGCAACCTGCAGCATCCCACCCTGGAGCTGGGCGGCAAGAACCCGCTCGTGGTCATGCGCGACGCCGACCTGGACAACGCGGTCCACGGCGCGGTGTTCTCGGCCTTCGGCACGGGTGGCCAGCGCTGCACCAGCGCGGGCAACATCATCATCGACGCACCGATCTACGACGAGTTCAAGAGCCGCTTCCTGGACGCCGTCCGCAAGATCCGCATCGGTGACCCGCTCAAGGTGGATGACGTGCTCTACGGCCCCTTCATCAACCAGCGCTTCTACGACCGCTGGACGGATCACTACGACTGGGGCAACGAGGACGGCGCCACCCTGCTGCACGGCGAGGGCCGCATCACCGCCCAGTCACGCCCCGAGGGCTTCGAGGGCGAGCCCGGTGCAGGCTTCTACGGCTGGCCCACCGTCTGGGAGAACGTGAAGCCCGGCATGCGCCAGTTCCAGAACGAGATCTTCGGCCCGACCATCAACCTGGTCAAGGTTGACGGCATCCAGCAGGCGATCGATACCGCCAACGCGGTCGATTACGGCCTGTCGAGCGCCATCTACACGAACAACCGCGAGTGGGCGCACGCCTTCAAGGACAACATCCAGGCCGGCATGACCTCGATCAACAACACCACCAACGGTGCCGAGGCGCACATGCCTTTCGGCGGGATCAAGGGCAGCGGCAACGGTACCCGCGAGAGCGGAATCTGGGTGCTGGAGGCCTACACGTACTGGCACGGAGTCAACGATGACGTCTCCGGAAAGCTCCAGCTGGCACAGATGGACACCGCGTACGTCGAGCCGAGCGAGCCGGTCAGCGTGAGCGACCTGTTCTAGGCTCCAACCTGCCCCGCGGGCGGGCCCGCCGGTTCCGTTCAAGCCGGTCTGGCGGGCCCCGCTGTAGCGCCCGGCATGCCGCGCCGGGCGATGCTGGCAACCAGGTCCAGAGTTCCGTCAGCCCGCAGGTAGTCCAGCTCGGCAAGCAGGGCCAGCCGCCCGGGATCCAGGCCCTCGCGGTGCCGGTTAAGGGTCATGAACTCACTCACGAGCCGGTTGAACAGGTCCCAGTGCGCGTCCGGCCAGGTGCGGCCGGTGCCGCAGAGGCGGATGCCGCGCGGCCGGACGACCCGGGCCGAACAGACCCCGGCCGGTCCGAACGCTTCGGTCAGCACCACCAGAGGGCTTTCGCCGTAAGCGGTGATGAACGGCTCGACTCCGGTTGGTGCCGGGCTGGCTGCTGGTGTTGCCTGACAGGACTCTTGCATCGTATGCTCCCTCCTCAACACGGTGACAGCCCGACGGTAGCAACCCCGTGGGCCGTACCCGGCCGACGGTTTTGCTATTGCTGCCGGGGAACCGGCCGGACCCCTTGGTATGCTTTGACAATGACAAGGGAGTGCGGGGAAGGCGACAAGTGAGCATGTCCGGAACCGGCATCGCAGCAGCACTCGCGTCACTGGGTTCCGGACAAAGCACGCCACGGGAGCTTTACCATCGCCTCCAGGAGCGGGCCGGCCAGGGGACGAGCGGAGCCTGGAGCGGACTGCTGCCGTTCACTGAGCCCGGGCCCGGCCCCCTGCACGGCGTGCCGATCGCGATCAAGGACAACATCGACACCGCCGGCAGCGTCAGCCGGGCGGGCTCGGCCGCGATGGACAACCGGCAGCCAGCGAAGGCTGATGCGGCCTGCGTCAACAGGCTCAGGCAGGCGGGTGCCCTCATCCTCGGCCGCACGATGATGACCGATCTCGCCTTCACGGCACTCGGCACCCACTCGAAGGGCACACCGGTCAACCAGGTCGATGCCAGGCGCGTGCCGGGCGGCTCCAGCTCGGGCTCGGCAGTCGCGGTCGCAGCGGGCGAGGCCTGTGCCGCACTCGGCACGGACACGGGCGGATCGGTGCGGATCCCGGCGGCGTTCAACGGGCTGGTCGGGCTGAAACCCACCACCGGAAGCCTCGACATGACGGGCATCGTGCCGCTCTCGCCAACGCTTGATACGGTCGGCCCGATCACAACGAACGTGCGCGACGCCGCCCTGTTGTACGGGGTTCTGAGCGGAACGTCGACGGGGAGCGGCCGGGGCATGCGCGTCCTTGTGCCCGAGGGCGTGCTGATCCAGGACCTGGACGAAGCCGTCCTCGCCTGGTTCGAAACGGCGCTCGGCCTGCTCGAGGAGTGCGGCGCGAGCATCAGGCGCGGGCCCCTGCCCGTGATCGAGACGGTCAGGTCGGCCGCGCGGTTCGGCAGCTTCGCCGGCCACGAGGCCTGGCGCGGACACGGGCGCGACGTGCGGCGACACGCGGAGCGCATGGAGCCCTATGTCGCCCGGCACCTGCTGGCTTACGCCGATCGGGACGGCGCCGGCCTGGACGAACTCCACGCGCTGCGCGACCGGGCTGCAGCCGAGCTGCCCGAGCAGCTCGAAGGTATCGACCTTGTCGCGGTTCCGACCGTGATGTGCCTTCCGCCGCTCCTGAGTCAGGTGCGGGACACTGAGCTCACCGACGTGCTTGAAAGCCGGGTCCTGCGCAACACCCAGCCGTTCAACTTCCTGGGCATGCCCGCCCTGAGCGTGCCGTGCGCCCCCGAGGGAGAGGGCCGGATGGTCGGACTCATGCTCTGCGGACGCCCCGGTGCCGACTGGGAGCTGCTGCGCGTCGGTGAGGCGTTCGAGGAGGCACGTGACAGCCGGTCTGCTGGTTGAGCTTGGGGAACCCGGCCGGATCGACCGCGCCACGAGCGGCAGGGTGCACGGCCTGGTAACCCGGCTCGCGCTGGAGCAGCGCGGGGGCATCATCGATGCGGTGCCGGGCTATACGTCGGTCCTGATCGAGTACGACCCGAAGCGGATCAGCGCCGGGACCGTGCGCACGCTGGTCGCCGCGGCGGCAGGGGCAGACAGGCCGCCCGGGCGGAGCGTGACCATCCCGGTCGTCTACGACGGTCCCGACCTGGCTGATGCGGCCGACCGGCTCGGCCTGAGCGCCGAGCAGCTCGTGCGGATGCACACGGGGCAGGAGTTCGATGTGTACACGACCAGCTTCAGCCCGGGCATGCCACTCGCCGGCGAGCTGCCGCCAAAGCTGCGGCTGCCGCGCAGGGCGACCCCGCGGCGCGAAGTCGCGCCCGGTTCCGTTGCCATCGCCGGCGCCCAGACCGGCGTGTACACCCTGCCCACGCCCGGGGGCTGGCACCTGCTGGGCCGCGCGCTGGTCAACCCGTTCGAGCCGGCTCGACCCGTTCCGGCGCTGGTGAGTCCGCTCGACCGGATCCGGTTCCGGGCCGCACAGGGGGCGGCACCACGGTTGCCGGGTCCGCTCGAGCTGTTGCCGGCCGAGCCGGTCAGGCCCGTGCTGCGCGTCGCCAGGGCCGGCCTGGCCGACCTGGTGGTGGATGCCGGGCGCAACTGGACGGCGGTGCTCGGGCTGAGCCGCTCGGGCCCGCTCGACGCGAACGCGGCCCGCATCGCCGCGGCTCTCGTCGGCAATCGCCCCGGCACCCCGCTCCTGGAGCTGAACCTGAGCGGCCCTGTGCTGGAGGCGCTGGCCGACACGGTCTTCGCGGTGTGTGGCCCCGCGCTCGTGCCCGTGGTGGACGGGGAAAGCCTGCCTGCCTGGACGAGTCATCCACTCCGGCGCGGACAGCGGCTCGAGTTCAGGCCCACCGGCGTCGGGGCGCGCAGCTACCTCGCCCTGGCGGGCGGAATCGAGTCGGGACTCTTCATGGGCAGCGCCAGTGTCGACACCAAGGCGAAGGTCGGCCGGCCACTGAAGCAAGGCGACGTGCTCGGCGCCGGGCATGCCCTGGTGCGCCCGGGCCGCAGCTTCACGCCATACCGCGCCCGCGGCTTCCGCCTCCGGCTCCTGCGCGGCCCGCAGTGGACGGCTGAGGCGGCAGCGGCGCTCACGAGCCAACCGTTCACGCTTACCAGCGCGAGCCGCATGGGCCTGCGCCTGGCGGGAAGCGAAGCCGTGCCGGGTGGGGACGTGCTCAGCGAGCCGGTGGCGCCCGGCAGCATTCAAGTGGCGGCAGACGGAAACCCGATGATCCTGCTGGCCGACCGCGGGCCGGTCGGCGGCTACGCCAAGCCGGCAAGGCTGCATCCCGCCGAGCTGGACCGGGCCGGCCAGCTGCGCGTGGGCGACACGGTGAGGTTCGGCTTCTGAGAGTCCGGGTGGTACGCTTTCAGTGAACTGGGCGCGACCCAAGCAACAGGAGGAAGCCGCATTGAACCTTGAACCAGGCGGGCCGACCGGGCTGAGGAAGCTGTTCAGCCGGGACAGGCCGTTCCTGCTGCCCGGCGCGATGAACGCGCTGGCGGCACGCATCATCGAAGACACGGGCTTCGATGCGATCTACGTGACCGGTGCCGGCGTGACCAACGCTGCCCTCGGCATGCCCGACCTCGGCCTCATCACCGTGAGCGAGCTCGCCCAGCAGGTGGCGCTCATCCGAGACGTGGTCGAGCTGCCACTCGTCGTGGACGGCGACACCGGCTTCGGAAACCCGGTCAACACCTTCAGGACCGTGCGCATGCTCGAGCGTGCCGGCGCGAACGCGATCCAGCTGGAGGACCAGACCTTCCCGAAGCGCTGCGGGCACTTCGAGGACAAGTCGGTCGTTGACGCAGGCGAGTTCGTCGCGAAGATCCGCGCAGCCGCGGATGCCCGCACGAGCGAGGACTTCCTGATAGTTGCGCGCACGGACGCGGCGGCCACGCACGGCATCGGCGAGGCCATCGAGCGCGCGCGACTGTTCGTCGGGGCCGGTGCGGACGTCAGCTTCGTCGAGGGCCCGACCACGCGCGAGGACATCGCCCTGGTAGGGCGGGAAGTGCCGGGGCCGAAGCTCATCAACATCGTCTTCGGCGGCAAGACGCCGATGCTGGGGCTGGACGAGCTCGGCGGGATGGGCTACAGCGCGGTGCTTTACGCCAACGCCGGCCTGCAGGCCAGTATCAGGGCGATGCAGGACGTGTACTCGCACCTGAAGGAACACGGGGACGCCGCGGCGATCAGCGACCGGCTCGCCGGCTTCGCCGAGCGCCAGCGCGTGATCCGCAAGGATTTCTACGATGATCTTGAACGCCGTTACTCAGGCGGGGAGGAAGACAATTGAGACTGCATGAAGTAAGGACCTACCCTTCGGCCGAGCGCCTCGAGCGCACCGAGGAGCTCGCCTGGAAACTCGCCGAGGTGGCCAACTCGAAGGTCGCGGCCAGCGAGGAAGTCATCGACATGGTCGGCAACCGCATCGTGGACAACGCCGCGGTCGCGGTGGCGTCGCTGGCGCGGCGGCCGGTTATCTCGGCCCGCGGGCAGGCGCTGGCGCATCCGTACCGGCCCGGTGCGACCGTCTTCGGCATGGACAACTCCGTGCGCGTATCGCCCGAGTGGGCGGCCTGGGTCAACGGCGTGGCCGTGCGCGAGCTTGATTACCACGACACGTTCCTGGCCGCGGACTACTCGCACCCGGCGGACAACATCCCGGCCGTGCTCGCTGTTGCCCAGCACACCGGCAGGGACGGCGCGGCGCTGACCGACGCGCTCGTGGCCGCCTACGAGCTGCACGTCTCGCTGGTGAAGGGCATCTGCCTGCACGAGCACAAGATCGACCACATCGCCCACCTGGGACCCGCCGCCGCGGCGGGTGTGGCCACGCTGCTCGACCAGCCGACCGAGGTCGTCTACCAGGCGATACAGCAGGCGTTGCACGTGACCACCACGACACGGCAGTCGCGCAAGGGCGAGATATCGAGCTGGAAGGCGTACGCACCGGCGTTCGCCGGCAAGATGGCCGTCGAGGCGGTCGACCGCGTCATGCGCGGCGAGGGCGCACCCTCACCGATCTACGAGGGTGAGGACGGCGTGATCGCCTGGCTGCTGAGCGGCCCGGACTTCACCTACTCCGTGCCCCTGGTCGGCCCGGGCGAGGAACGCCGCGGCATCCTGGAGACATACACCAAGGAGCACTCGGCCGAGTACCAGAGCCAGGCGCTGATCGACCTGGCCAGGCGCATGGGCGCGAAGCTGCCCGAGGGCAAGACGATCACTGACGTGCTGATCAGCACCTCGCACCACACGCACTTCGTGATCGGCACCGGCTCGAACGACCCGCAGAAGTTCGACCCGAACGCCTCGCGGGAGACGCTGGACCACTCGATCATGTACATCTTCGCCGTCGCGCTTCAGGACCGTGCCTGGCACCACGTCCGCTCCTACGCTCCCGAGCGGGCGGCCAGGCCGG
Organism: uncultured bacterium; assembly: GCA_964495325.1. Taxonomy (GTDB): domain Bacteria; phylum Deinococcota; class Deinococci; order Deinococcales; family Trueperaceae; genus CAZBVI01. The sequence goes on along the minus strand of CAZBVI010000002.1, from coordinate 318,052 downwards.
ACACCGTCGAGCTGTGGCGCCGCGTCCGCACCGAGGAGGACCCGGAGTGGACGCGCCGCTACCACTCGACCGATCCGAACGTGAAGGCGTTCGGCGGACGCGTAACGATCACGTTCGACGACGGCTCGCAGCTGGTTGACGAGATCGCGGTCGCCGACGCCCATCCGCTCGGCGCCCGGCCCTTCGGTCGCAAGGAGTACTTCGACAAGTTCCGCATGCTGGCCGATGGCATCGTCGAGGAGGCCGAACAGGAGCGCTTCCTCGGGCTGATCACACGGCTGCCCGAACTCAGCGCGGCCGAGGTCGGCCAGCTGAACGTTCAGGTCGCTTCGGCGCAGCTCGGCGAGCCGCCCGCGCGCGGACTGTTCGAGGCGGGTGAGGACGCATGAGCGAGACCACGGTCCACAAGGGGCTGGCCGGTGTCGTCGTCGACCGCACCGCCGTCTCGAGCGTCATGCCTGAGTCGAACTCGCTGACCTACCGCGGCTACCCGGTCCAGGACCTGGCCGCCAACTGCAGTTTCGAGGAGGTGGCCCACCTGTTGCTGCGGGGTGAGCTGCCCTCAGCAGCAGAGCTGGCTGACTTCCAGTCCGACGAGCGCGCCACGCGCGAGCTGCCCGCCGGCGTGCTGGAGGTGCTGTCGCTCCTGCCGGCCGAGGCTCACCCGATGGACGCGGTGCGCACCGCCGTCAGCTTCATGGGCGCCCAGGCGCTCGCGCTCGAGGCCGGGAAGGACAAGGAACGGCAGGCGTTCGAGCTTTACGCCCGCCTGCCTGTGGTTGTTGCGGCTGACTACCGGCGGCGTCACGGTCTGGAGTTCATCGCGCCGGACCCGCAGCTCGGTTTCGCCGAGAACTTCTTCCACATGTGCTTCGGCAGCGTGCCCGACGACGAGGTCGTCAGGAGCTTCGACGTCTCACTCATCCTGTACGCCGAGCACAGCTTCAACGCCTCGACCTTCACCGCCCGCGTGGTCACGTCGACCCTGTCGGACCTGTACAGCGCGATCGCTGCGGCCATCGGTGCGCTCAAGGGGCCGCTGCACGGCGGGGCGAACGAGTACGTGATGCACACCATGCTCGAGATCGGCGATCCCGACCGGGCAGCCGCATGGCTCGAGGGCGCCCTGGCGCGCAAGGAAAAGATCATGGGCTTCGGCCACCGCGTGTACCGGACTGGCGACAGCCGCGTGCCGACGATGCGGGCCGCTCTCGAACGCGTCGCCGCCGTTAGCAACGGGGACAGGTGGCTGCGGATGTATGACGAGCTGGAGAAGGGCATGATCGGCGCAAAGAACATCCATCCGAACCTGGACTTTCCCGCCGGCCCCGCCTACTACCTGATGGGCTTCGACATCCCGATGTTCACGCCGATCTTCGTGATGAGCCGCGTCACCGGCTGGTCCGCCCACGTCTTCGAGCAGGCGGCGGACAACTCGATCATCCGGCCTCTCAGCCTGTACACGGGTCCGGCGGAGCGCGCCGTCAGGGGCTGAGCGCAGCAGGGCCGACCGGCCGGGCTATTGCGCCTTGCCCATGTTGCGGGTCTGCGCCATCAGGATGCCTTTCAGCACCGCCGCGGCCGTCACGGCGTCGTCGACGGTCACGACCAGCTCGCCGCGCGCGTGCCGCACCCGGAGCGCGCTGCCAGCGCGGGTGATCAGGCCGAGCCTGCCCGGCATGGAGCGCAGGCCGAAACCACCGAAGTCGCCGACGTTGACCGTCATCACGTCGATGTCGGTGATCGAGTCGAGCTTTAGCTTGCCCCGGGGGTAGCCGAGGGCGGCCTTCCAGCGGAGCCCGCGGTTGTCGATGGTCACGTTGAAGCTCGTGACGCCGAGGGCGAGCAGGACGACAACGGCGACGAGGATCCACAGCCAGTGCATCGCCGTAGCGATCGTGGTCATCGCAAGCAGCACGATGGCGGAGCCGATCAGGAGGAGACCGCCCTGGCCGGTACGCGCCGAGCCGAACCAGGAGGCGCGGTCCGTCGCCCCGAGCACCATCGGCTCGACTGGCAGGGACGCAGGCCCCGGCAGCGGCTTCGGCAGGAGGAGCCCGGCCGCCAGTCCGGCCGCCGCGCCGGCCCCGAGGGCAAGCAGCGCCGCCGCGCCGGTGAGGCGGACCTCGTTCGCGTCGGTTACACCGACATGGGCGAGCGTGAGGACCACGAACAGCACGCTCAGGGCCACGGTGAAGCCCGCGACCAGCACGGAGATGAACCGTGCCGACGTTCCGCGCCACCACTGACCGGCCGCCATCGTCAGCACCAATGCGCCGGGTATGAGGATCAGGGCGGCTCCCTGGAAGGCGAGGGCGGTCGTCGTCGACATGAAGCCATCCGGCTGTCCGCGCAGGTCGAAGTGCGTGGCCATGGTGGCGGGAAGGCTTCCGGCCGCTGTCAGTACGACCATGAGGTAGGCCAGTGCCGACAGGGCAAGCAGGCCCATGGTCACAGCCAGATGGCGCCGCCGCGCGTCTGTGGTCAGGGTCTGAAGGTCAGGTTCGCTGCTCAAGGCTTTTCTCCTTCGTCGAGCAAGAGGTGCAGTTCCCGGATGCTCACGCCGTGGCTTCGGGCAAGGTCGAGCAGGTCCCTTATCGCGGCCCTGACGGCTGGGTCTGCCTGGGCCAGCCTGAGCACAACCGCCCCGCGGCCCCGGCGCAGCTCGATGTCACCGGAATCACGCAGCTCGGAGTAGGCCCGCAGGACCGTGTGCATGTTCACGTCGAGCGATGCAGCCAGTTCCCTGGCGGCCGGCAGCCGATCGCCACGTGTCAGTTCGCCCCGCGCCATCGCCAGGCGGATTGCCCGCACGATCTGGGAGTAGATCGGCTCGGCTGCTGCGGTGTCGATCCGGACGTGCATGCACCCATGTTACTAGTTCTAGTTCATATAGAACAAGGGTCTGGCATGCCGGTGCGCGCGCCCTGCGAATCTCAGGCCGGCCATACTCCCGAACTGCCCCGGCGGTGGCTGCCCACCAGGTGCGTGTCGATCACTCCCACCGCCTCCATCAGCGCGTGCATCGTGGTGGGGCCGACGAACCGGAAGGCACGCTTCTTCAGTTCCTTCGCCAGGGCCGTCGACTCGGGCGAGCGCGACGGAACTTCGTCAAGACTGCGTGGAGCGGGCGTGGCCTCCGGCCGGAACGACCAGATGAGGTCGACCAGGCCGCCGTGCTGACGCAGCGCAACGGTGGCGCCCGCGTTCGCGATGGTCGAGGTGATCTTCAGGCGGTTGCGGACAATTGCGGCGTCGTTCATCAGGCGTTCGACGTCATCCGGACCGAAGCGAGCCACAACGTCCGGGTCGAAGCCGGCGAAGGCGTTCCGGAACGCCTCACGCTTCGAGAGGATCGTCCTCCAGGAGAGTCCCGCCTGGAACACCTCGAGGCTGAGGCGCTCGAAGAGTCCGTGTTCCGACCTGACAGGCATGCCCCATTCAGTGTCGTAGTAGTCGCGCAGCAGCGGGTCGCGAGCTGCCCAGGGCGGTCTGGCCAGTCCGTCATCACCGACGATGAGTCCCGAGTCGAGCGTTTCCATACAACCACTGTAGACGCTTCCGTGGTGTGTGTGCGGGTAAGCTTGGCAATAGCAAAACTGTCTCGCAGGAGGTGGATGTGGCCGGTGTACCCTTCAAGCGGCGGACGGCCGTGGTCGTGATTCACGGGGTCGGTGACCAGGCGCCCCTGTCCACGCTGGGTCGTTTCGCGCAGGGAATCATGGACCACTGCGACTGCCGCGGTGGCCCGCCCGAGGCCGTACTGGCGCGCTCGGGTACGGGAGTCAGGCCACTCCTGCGCTTCGGCAGCGTCGCGGGCCGGGAGCTCGACGTGCACGAGTTCGCCTGGCAGGAGCATGTCCGCGGCCGGATCAGGCTTCCTGAGGTGCTCGCCTGGCTGCTGGGCACGCTCCTGGCCCCGCTTGACTTCCGGAGGCACTGGCGCGTGCTGTCCGAAGCGGGAGAGGACACGCCCCCAGCGTGGCTTGTGGTCATGCGGCAGCTGCTGATCGCGCTCGCGCTGCTCGCCGGCATGCTGGCGCCACCGGTCGGCGTCGCGCTGCTGGTGATGTGGTTGCCCGCGACCCGCCTGACCAGCGGGGGACTGCTGCTCGGCCTTGGTGATGCACTCATGCTGGTGCTCAGCCTGCTGCTCGGCGTGCTCGCCTTGGCGATGCTGGCGGGCGTGATTCGGGATGCGTTCGAGGCCAGGGCGATAGCCAGGCGGACGCGCCGGCTTCACGCCGGTCGCGGGTGGGCCGGCCTGTACGCAGGCAGTGCCCGGCAGTGGCGCGCGCCCGCGCTGCTTGCGGGTGCGCTGAGCGTGGCCGGAGCGGGAGTCGTGGCCTGGATCGCCCGGGACATCTGGCAGGTGGCGGCGGTACCGCTGGCAGATCAGGAGTTCCGGCTTCTGGTCGCCCTGCTGGTCGGACTCGTGAGCGTCGTGCTGGTGACATCCGCGCTCGCACGCCTGTTGGTGCGTTACCTGGGTGACATCACCCTGTACGTCAAGGCCGACTCGCGCCCAGAGTTCGCGCGCTCCAGGGACGACATCAAGGCCGCGTGCGGGCGGCTCATCGGCCGGCTGCTGCGCGATCCCGCCTACGATTCCGTCCTGCTGGTCGGGCACTCGCTCGGCAGCGTGATCGCGCTCGACGCCCTCAACCTGCTCTCGAGGGAAGCGCGGGTGGAGGACGGCTCGCTCGGTCCGCCGCTGCACAAGCTGCGAGGGCTGCTCACGTTCGGCTCCCCGCTGGACAAGGTCGCGTACTTCTTCCGGGAGGGTGTCAGTGACTCCGCCGCTATTCACGCGCAGCTCCTGTCGTTCCTGCACCCGACGAAGCGCCGGCCCTCGAGACGGGATGACGGACCATACCGGCTTGGTTTGTATCAGGTGCCCTTCAGCTGGCTCAACTGGACGAACCTGCACGCCCCGACCGACATCATCAGCGATCCGCTCGTGTTTCACGAGGTGAGTCGGCGCGTGAAGCGCAGCTATCCGCCTCTTGGCGCGCACAGCCGCTACTGGCATGATCCGGTTCTGTACCGGGAGTTCCAGCGGCTACTCGCCTGAGGACACTCCGGCTGCGACTTCCTCGTCCAGCAACAGCTCCTCGATGGACTCCCGGTGCGGCATCGCCTCCTGCGCGCCTTCACACAGGACCGCGAGCGCCGCCGCGGCCGCTCCGAAGCGGGCGGCATCGGCCAGCGGGCGTTCCCCTTCCAATGCCGCCGCGAACGCACCGGCGAACGCGTCGCTCGCGGCCGTCGTGTCCACCGGCGTGACCCGAAACGCATCGATGTGGCCCTGGTCGTTGCCGCTTGACCACCACACGCCGTCGCTGCCGACAGTGAGGATTACCTGCGGTGCGTAGCTGTGCAGCGCCTCGATGAGCGCGGGCGGATCTGCCTGCTCCGGCACGCCCCGCAGCAGGGCTGCGTCCTCGCGGCTGGCGATCAGCACGTCCACGTCGTGCAGCTCGGTCGTTTCGAAAGCGTGGCCCGGAGTCAGGTGCATTACGTTGACCGCACCAGCGGACTGGCCGAGCGCAAGGGCGTGCAGGGCTGTCTCGGCCGGGATCTCCAGCTGCACCAGCACCACGCGCGCATCCCTGAACAGCTCCGCGTCAAGGTCCTGCGGCTGCAGCGCCGCGTTCGCGCCGGGCGACACCGTGATGCTGGTCTCGCCGTCCGCGGTCACGTTGATGAAGGCTACTCCGCTCGGCCGGGCCACCCGCTGGACGGCATGGATGTCCACCCCTGATGCCGCCAGGCTGTCCAGCAGGGTGTCAGCAAACACATCGATGCCGACCTTCCCGATGAGCCGTACCGCGGACCCGGCGCGAGCGACAGCCACCGCCTGGTTCGCGCCCCGCCCACCGGGGTGAAGCGTGTAATCAGAACCCTGGACCACCTCGCCCCGCAGCGGGTGCGAGGGCACCTGCAATGTCATGTCCATGTTGATGCTGCCCACCACGACGATCACGCCACAGCCACCACCTTCCGAGAAAGTTGTCCAATGGTACTGCAAGCGCGCCTGAGCAGGCGCAGGGGTCAGTGCGGGATGCTGTCGGTGACGCTGCCGATGCGCCGTCCGGTGAGCCTGCCGTGCGTGTTGGAAGCCTCCTGGTCCGTCATGGAGGCGATCGCATCGGCGGCCGTGCGCAGGTGTTCGCGCGGGTCCGACTCCGTCAGGAGTGACTTCTGGAAGCGCTGCGGGAAGATATCGAGTTCGCCGCGCTGAATGGCGGCGGCGTATATCTCGAACAGATCCCTGATGATGTGCTTCTGCCCATGCTGCACGGTCGCGAGGCCCTGCTGGTGGATCACGTAGTGCCAGGTCAGCTCCTTGATCATCGCGACCTCGGCCTGAATCGCTGCCGGGATGTTCAGGTGCGGGCCCTCGGGCGTGTCGGACAGCTGCGCACTGCGGCTGTACAGGTGAACGCTGAAGGCAGTGACCGTGCGCAGCTGCGCACGCTGGTGAGTGGTGCCGGTGAACACCTCGGTGATGGGCGGGAACTCGTCCATCACCCGGTGGAACGCCTCCGCGTAAGGTTCGAAGTCGTCTGTCGTTGCGATGAGCCCGACCTGCAGCCAGCGTTCCTGGGTCGCGCCCAGGTAACGGTCCCTGATCGACTTGCTCTGGGCAAGGTCGTGCAGCGGCAGCAGGCCCGCCTTGTAGAAGTCCTCGAGGTCATGGACCGAGTAGGCGATGTCGTCGGCCCAGTCCATGATCTCTGCCTCGAGCGTCCGCACGCCAGCGGGCAGTCCGGCGCGGGCGAAGGCGTAATCCCTGGTCTCCGAATCGTAGGCCGCGAACTTCGGGTTCGCCTCCGTGCGCCGCCACGGGTACTTCATGCTGGCCGCAAGCGTCGCGCGGGTCAGGTTCAGGCCGGGGTGCCACCCGCTGCGGATCGCGAGCTTCGTGACGATACGGAACGACTGCGCGTTGCCCTCGAAGCCGTCCAGCACGCCGTGCCCGATCAGAAGCTCGTCAAGGACGGCCTCCGCGACGTGACCGAACGGCGGGTGGCCCAGGTCATGGCCCAGCGCGGCGGCCTCGACCACGTCCGGGTCCAGACCGCCGTGGGTGGCCAGTTCCTCGGGCGTGCTGCCCTTCGAGATGCGCTCCGCAAGCCGCCGCGCGATCTGCGCGACCTTCATCGAGTGCGTCAGCCTGTTGTGAAACCCGTGGCCCTCGGACGGCCCGACCACCTGGGTGACGCCCGCCAGGCGCCGCATCGCGCTCGAGTGCAGGATGCGGTCACGGTCGCGCTGGCCGGGACTGCGGTAGTCGACGCCGGGGTCGTGGCCCGACTGGCCAACGTGGCGCCGGTCGGCCCGTTCCTGCGCGGTCAACTACCCGTGCTCCGGGGCGGACTCGTCGGGATACAAGCGGCGGATCTGCCGTTCGGCGTTCATCGTCAGGTACCGGTCTGCAAGCAGGCGCCAGATGGCGGCCTTGACATCGGCTGGCTCGAAGCCCCTGTTTCCACCGCAGAAGCCCGCGAGGATGTCAGTCATGCGCTGACCCTCGCCTGATTCCTCTTCGAGGTACGCGAGCAGTGCTGATTCCAGCTCCGAGAACGGGATCTCGACCTTGTCCGACATGCTGAGGGCAGCTTATCACTCCGGGTCGCTACTGCCGAGTTCCGCCTGCAGGGCGCCCTCAAGTGACGGGCGCCGGAATGCGAAGCCGTCTGCTTCGAGCCGTTCGGGCACCGCCTGCTGGTCCGCCAGCAGCAGCTCCTCGGCAGCGCTGCCCATGGCGAGCTTCAGCAGCCACGCCGGGAGGCGGAAGAGGTGGGGGCGTTTCAGCTCCGCAGCCAGCGCGCGCGTGACCTGTTCGGACGTTGCAGACTGCGGCGAAGCCAGGTTGACGGGGCCCGACAGCTCCGAATCGAGTGCGAGGTGGGCGAGCGCGGCGGCCTCGTCCTCGAGTGCGATCCAGGGCCAGTGCTGCGTACCCGGCCCGATCGCCGCTCCGGCGCCGAGCCTGGTTGCGATTATCAGGGGCTTGAGAGCGCCTTCTTTCGCCAGCACGAGGCCGGTGCGGGCGAACACGACCCGCGTGCTTCCCCGTGCGGGTTCGGTCGCCGCCTCCCACTGCCGGACGACGTCGGACAGGAAGCCGCTTCCGGCTTCGCTCGCTTCGGTCAGCTGCTCGCCCGGACGGTCGCCGTAGTAGCCGACGGCGGAGGCGTTGACCCATGCGTCCGGCGGATTGGCGGCGTTCCTGATCGCGTTCGCGAGGGTGGAAGTCGTGTCGAGGCGACTGTCCAGGATCTTCTGCCGGTAGCTTGTCGTCCAGGGCAGCCTGGACAGGCTGGCACCCGAGAGGCCGATGACCACATCCGCCCATTCGATCGCTGCTGAAGGGACCTCGTGCCGGTCAGGATGCCAGCGCCACTCCGTGTCGTTCCTGCTTTCGCGCCGCACAAGCGTGCGCACTTCGAGGCCAGCCGCGCGCAGACGGTGCGCCAACCGCGTGCCGATCAGGCCCGAGGCGCCACTGATGAGTATGCGCTTTTCAGTTGTGCCCATCCGTTCGCAACCTCCTGCACAAGCCTCCGTACCGTAACGTCAACTTGGCAGGCTGTCGAACTTGATTTCGTCCACGTAACAGTAGCCCCATGACTCGCCGGGCTCGAACGATTCGATGATCGGATGCTGTGTGGCATGGAAGTGCTTGGTGGCGTGCCTGTTCTTCGAAGAGTCGCAGCAGCCGACGTGCCCGCATGTCCTGCAGAGCCTGAGGTGCACCCAGGTGTCGCCCAGCTTGAGGCACTCCTCGCATCCGTCCGCGCTTGGTGTCACGGTTTGTATCTGGTCCAGGTGAGGGCATTTGGTTGTGTCCATCTCGCCTTCCTTTCATCCTCCATGCGTCCATGGATGGTGGGGTTGCGCCTGCGGGCCACTCGCAACGCAATGGTGGGCCTGTATGCGCTACGTGTCTGGAGCGAGGGCTACCAAGCGGGCCAGCAGGAAGTCGGTGAGCACCGCGAGGAGCGCCACCGGCAGCGCGCCCTGCAGCACCAGCGCCAGGTTGCCCACCGCCAACCCCGCGATGATGGGCACGCCCAGGCCCCCTGCGCCGATGATGGGCGCCACCGTGGCGGTACCGATCGTGTAGATGGCGCTTATCCTCACCCCGGCCAGGACTGTGGGCAGCGCCAGTGGTGCCTCGAGGCGCCAGAAGAGCGCCCCCGGCCCCATGCCCATGGCGCGGCCGGCCTCCTTCAGGTCGATGGGCACGCCCTGGAGGCCGGCGACGGTGTTGCGGGTAACGGGCAGAAGGCCGTAGGCCACCAGCGCGATGAGGGTCGGCTTGAGCCCGAAGCCGAAGAAGGGCAGGGCAAGAGCCAGCACGGCCACTGGCGGCAGCGCTTGCCCCGCCGCGAGCAGACTGGATGCCAGCGCGAGGAAGGGCCGTCCGCCTGGTCTGGTCAGCGCCACGCCGAGGGGCAGGCCCACGGCGAGGATGATCCCCATGGACGCGCCGACGATCGTGGCGTGCTGCAGGGCGAGCGTGAGCAGGCTGGTCCGCTCGAACACCACCGTGGGCTGCTGCGGGAAGAGGCGTGAGAGCGCGGCTGCCCAGGCGTCCTGCTGAGCGAAGAGCGCGAATGCGGCCGCCAGCAGGGCCGCAGCTGCCGCCAGCCCGAGCCAACGCTGCGAGCGCGCGCTCACTCGGGCCGTTTTTCCGTGCCCGTGAGCGTGACCACCTGCTCCAGCCCGAGCTGCCCGACGAGCGCCCCGGTGTCGTCGATCACCGGCAGGTTGGCTACGCCCAGTTCGATCATCTGCGACAGGGCCTCGCGCACGCTTTCCGTGCGGCTGAGCGCGTGGTGCGGCGCCAGCGCCGTGTAACCCGCCTCGACACTGCCGCTCTCCAGCAGCGCCTGGAGCATGATCCAGCCCACGAGCACGCCTCCATCGGATACGTACATGGAGGCGTGCTCACCCAGGGCCTGCTCCGCCTGGGCGGCGGGAGTGTGCAGCGTCAGCGTCGCTGCCGGCAGCATCATGTCGCCAACAACCACGCGGCTCAGGCGCGTCAGGGCCCGGTCGCTGCCGACGAACTGCCGCACGAAACGGTTGCCGGGGTTCTGGAGCAGTTCCTCGGGAGTGGCGTACTGCTCGATGCGTCCGCGGTTCATGACGCAGATGCGGTCGGCCATCTTGACCGCTTCCTTCATGTCGTGCGTAACCAGCACCACCGTCTTCCTGAGGCGGCGTTGCAGCTCCAGGAACTCGTCCTGCAGGTGTTCACGCGTGAGTGGATCCACGGCGCCGAACGGTTCGTCCATGAGGAGGATGGGTGGGTCCACGGCCAGTGCCCGCGCCACGCCCACCCGCTGCTGCTGGCCGCCGGAAAGCTCCCGCGGGTAGCGGTCCCGGAAGCTGGCAGGGTCCAGACCTACGGCTTCGAGGAGTTCGTCCGCGCGGGCGGCGCTCCTGTGCTCGGGCCAGCCGAGCAGGCGCGGCACCACCTGGATGTTCTGCTTCGCGCTCAGGTGCGGGAAGAGGCCTACTGACTGGATGACGTAGCCCATGCCGCGGCGCAGGCTTTGCGGGTCCGTCTGCGCCACGTCGCGACCGTTCACCAGCACACGGCCCTGGGTTGGTTCGATGAGCCGGTTGATCATCTTGAGGCAGGTGGTCTTGCCGCTGCCGGAGGGCCCGATCAGCACCACGAGTTCGCCGGCAGGAACGTGAAGGGTCACGTCCTGCACGGCCGTCACGTCGCCGTAGCTCCTGCTTACGCCCTCGAAGCGGATCATGTGGTCGCCGTAGCCCGCGCGCGGGGGAGGACTTCGGCCTGTGGCTCCCTCAAGCCGCGGGGTGTGAGCAGCCCACCGAGGCCCCGCAGGAGCGCATCGGCGATGAGCGCCAGCAGGATGATGGGCACGGCGCCCAGCAGCACCAGGTCCGGCACCACCTGGTCTATTCCGCGCTGGATGAACACGCCGAGCCCGCCCGCGCCGATCAGGTAGGCCACGGTAGTGGTGCCGATGGTCAGCACGGTCGCGGCGCGCAGCCCTTCGATGACCAGCGGGAGTGCCAGCGGCAGCTCCACGCGCAGGAGCAGCTGCCACGGGCTCATGCCCATGCCGCGGCCGGCCTCGGTAGCGGCTTTCGGCACACTGCTCAAGCCCGTGTAGGTGTTGCGTACGATGGGCAGCAATGCGTAGAGGGTGAGCGCGATGAGTGCGGGCGCACTGCCGATGCCTCTCACGCCGAGCACCGTCAGGGGCTCCCGCCAGCCCGGCCAGGTCGGGGCGGAGCCTGCGCCCAGGAACGCGGCCAACACACCGTTGATGACCACGGCCAGCATCACCGCCAGCAGCGCGCCCGGCGCAACCGGCAACAGCTTCAGCACCGTGCTGACGGGCTGCCATGGGCCGGCGGCAGCGCCAGAGGCCTCGAGGCGCCGCCCTCGTCGCAACACCAGGAGCGCCACCACCGGCACCAAGCCCGCCAGCACAACCAGCAGCGCCGTGCCCACGGTCAGCGTGCGGCCCAGCTGCGCCAGCGGCGCGATCAGTAACCCGAAGAGCGCCAGCGACGGCAGCGTCTGTACCAGACCGGCACCAGGCAGCACCCAGCGCGCCACGCTGCTGCTGCGCCACGACGCCACGGCTGCCGGCACACCGATGAGCGCGGCCAGCAGCAGGCTGGTGCCGGAGAGCGCCAGGTGGCGCGCCAGCTCGGCCCGGAAGTCGCCGCCCTGGTTCACCAGCTCGCGCACGATTCCCAGCTCACTGAGGGCGCCGCTGAGGGCCAGCCAGATGAACGCCGCAAGGACCGGCGCCACGAGCAGCGCCCTGAAACGCCGGGGCGCCTCACTTACCGCGCCGAACAGGGTCACGTAGGTGGCGAGCAGCGTGAGCCACACGCCGCCCTCCAGCGATACGCGCGCGCTGAGGGGTTCGCCCTGGGTGAGCTCGCGCGTGGCGCCCGCCACCAGTAGGAGCGTCAGCACGAAGGCTGCCGATGCCAGAAGTGCGAGCAGCCAGGGTCGCGAGCGCCACGGCGCGAGGGCGACTGCGGCGGCCGCCAGCCACAGTCCCAGCAGGACCAGGGCCGCGAGCGGTTCCAGGCTGAAGGCCGAGTGAGCTTCGCCCAGCACCAGCCGGTTGGCCTTGAAGAGCAACCAGCCCGGTCGCCAGGGGCCCAACTCCACCAGTGCCAGCGCACCAACTGCGCTGCCGAGCAGCGCCACCAGGCTGCGGGGCGGAAGGCTCACATCCGGCAGGAGCTACTCCAGGAAGCCGTGGCTCGTCAGGAACTCCAGGGCCACGGTGGCCGGGTTCTCGCCGTCCACGGCGACGCGGCCGTTGAGCTGCGAAAGCGTGGCCTCATCCAGCGAAGCGAAGACGGGGTCCAGGATCACGCCCAGTTGCGGGTAGTCTTCCGCCACGGCAGCGCGGACGATGGGCGCGGGCTGGTAGATGGCCACTGCGCCTTCGGGATCCGTGAGCGCCACGAGGCCGAGCGCTGAAAGGGCACCGTCGGTGCCGTACGCCATGGCGGCGTTGACCCCATCGGTCCCGCGCGCAGCAGCGGTCTCCGTCTGGGTGGTGTTGCCACCCGCCAGGATGACCAGTTGAGCGTCTGTCACCTCGAAGCCGTACGTGCGCTCAAAGGCGGGCAGCGCGTCATCGCGGTCCACGAACTCCTGGCTGGCGGCCAGCTTGAACTCTTCGCCGGCATTCACGTAGCGCGCCAGGTCCGCGATGGTTTCCAGGTCGTGCGCGGCGGCCAGCGTGGCGGGCACTGCGATGGCCCAGGTGTTGTTGGCGGGTGACCGGCCCAGCCAAACCACGCCGTTTTCCGCGTCCAGCTCCCTGACGGTCTGGTAGAGGCGCTCGGCGTCCGTGCTTACGTCTTCCGGCAGTTCCGCTTCCGGGAAGAACGTGAGGGCGGTACCGGTGTACTCAGGGTAAAGGTCGATCTCACCAGCCAGCAACGCGGCCCTCACCACAGAGGTGGTGCCGAACCCGGAGCGGTCCTCGACCTCGATGCCTTCCTGTTCGAGCATCAGGCGGACGATCTGTGCCAGTACGGACCCTTCGGTATCGATCTTCGAGCCGATGATGATGGGTTCCTGGGCGAGCCCGACGCCGAACGTGAGCACTGCCAGGAGCGGAAGGATGTATCTCCTCATGGGTCACTCTCCTTACGGCCGTCACTATGACATGTGGGTGGACGCGCTCGATTGACCCGGGTGACTGACGAAGCTAGAATGCAGGTCGTACGCGAGTTGGATACAACTTACTGAGATTCACGGGGATGCGGAGTGCATGGCGACCGCTCCGGGTCCGGGCATGACTGTAAGGTGCCCCAGGAGGTGCCATGCGCGAGCACGATCAGCTGTCGTTCCCGACTCACGAGTATCAGGCCCGGCTTGAAGGCCTGCGGGGACGGATGGAAGCGGCAGGCATTCCAACCATGCTCACCACGACACCCGAGAACATCACCTACCTGACGGGTTTCGAGTCACCCGGGCACTACTGGTGGCAGGGCCTTGTCGTCCCGCTGCACGGCGAGCCGACGACGCTCTCCCGCCTCCTCGAGGTGAGCGGCGTGGACGCGCTGAGCTGGATCGAGCCGGAGCACAACATCGCCTACTGGGATTCCGAGGACCCGATGGAGAAGCTCGCGACGCTTCTCACGTCGATGGGCATGAACACCGGCCGCATCGGCTTCGAGCGTGACTGCTGGTTCTTCACGGCCGCCCAGCAGGACCGGCTGTTCAAGCTGCTCCCCGACGTCGACTGGGTCGACTCCTCCTGGCTCGTGGAGCAGGGTCGGGTCGTGAAGTCGGAGCTAGAGATCGAGCGCATCAGGGAGGCAGCCCGCACGACCGAAGCCGGGATGCGCGCCGGCATCGACGCCGTGAGCAGCGATGCCAGCGAGGACGACGTCGCGGCCGAGCTGTTCAGCGCGATGATCCGAGCGGGCAGCGAATGGCCGTCGATCGTCCCGTTCGTCTCCTCGGGGGAGCGCGGAGCGATCGGCCATGCGACCTGGCGCCACCGTCAGTTGCGCTCCGGCGACTCGGTGTTCCTGGAGGCGGCTGGCTGTCGCAGCCGTTACCACGCCCCCATGATGCGAACGGTGCTGATAGGCGAGCCGGAGGACGCCATGCTGCAGGCGTTCGATGCGGTCCAAACGGCGTTCGACGCGGCGATGGATGTCATCAGACCCGGAGTGGTCGCCGGCGACGTGGACGAGGTCGCACGCCAGACCATAGCCCAGTTCGGCTTTGGCGGAACGCAGGCGTCGCGGGTGGCGTACTCGGTCGGGCTCGCTGTGCCGCCCGACTGGGGCGAGGGCCACATCCTCAGCATGAAGCCCGGCGAAGAGCGGATCCTCAAGGAGAACATGACGTTTCACCTGCTGCCCTGGGTGCAGCTTCCCGGTTTCGGATCGATGGGCTGCACCGAAACCATCAGGGTTACAGCCGACGGCTGTGAGTGCTTGACCCAGTTCCCCCGTGAGCTGTTCATGCGGTGACGGGTCAGTAATCCTCGGCAGATCCGCAGGTTTTCGGCTGCCGGACCAACGAGTCATAATGTAAGCGTCACATGTCTGCAGGAGCGATAGCGTGATACGATGATGACACTATGCCTTCGCCCCATTACCCATCTGCTGCAGTGCAGCGAGCGTTGCAGCAGCTTGGCCGTGACCTGCGGACCGCGAGAATCCGCCGGCACCTGACCATGCAGGTGGTAGCGAATCGCGCCTTCACTTCGCGCCAAACACTGCAGCGGATCGAAAAGGGCGATCCGGGCGTAGGCATGGGCATATACGCAGCCGTCATGCACGCACTCGGGTTGCTGGACCGCCTCGCCATTGTCGCTGACCCAACCCTGGATGAAGTGGGCCTCGCACGCATGGATGACAGCCTGCCGCAGCGGGTCCGGCCCCGTAGCGCGAGGAAGAAGAGCAGCGATGCACGATGAAGTGCTTGTCGACATTGAGCTGAGAGGCGAGAACGCGCACGTGGGAACACTCCACCGGGAACCCCGCCGTGGGTACGAGGCCGTAGGCTTCGAGTACGCTGAGTCCTGGCTGGAAAGGTCAGACAGCTTCTCACTCGAACCAGCCCTGCGCCTGGCGCCGGGAACCTACTCCCCCGCCTCAAACCAAGCACTTTTCGGAGCGCTGGGTGATTCTGCACCTGACACGTGGGGACGCCAACTGATGAGGCGCGCCGAGCGGCTGGCAGCCCGCGATCAGGGCCGCAGAGTACGCACTCTGTTCGAACTCGACTACCTGCTTGGCGTGGCCGACGTTGCCCGCACTGGAGCACTCCGGTTCAGGCGCTCCGCTTCCGGCGAGTACCTGGCAGCGACGGCACACGGCGTTCCCAGCGTCATCCACCTGAGGGAACTGTATGAAGCTACCGACAGGGTGGTTCGGGATGAAGCGTCCGCCGAAGACCTCAGGCTCATCCTCGCTCCAGGGTCATCGCTTGGTGGAGCTCGTCCCAAAGCATCCATCACCAGCGCAGACGGAACCTTGGCAATCGCGAAGTTCCCGAAAGACACTGATGAGTACAGCCTCGAACGCTGGGAGATGATTGCCCTGACACTGGCCAAGAACGCTGGCATTAACGCCGCCGCAGCCAAGCTGGTGAGTGTAGCTGGACGGCCAGTAATCACAATCCAGCGTTTCGACCGCATCCGGGATCATCGGATCCCGTTCCTGTCCGCCATGTCAATGTTGGAGCAGCGTGACGGGGCGACTTCGAGTTACCCGGAAATCGTGGATGCGCTCGCACGGCACGGCTCCAGCGGCGGTGCTGATGCCAGGGAACTGTACAGGCGGATGGCGTTCAACGTACTGATTTCAAACGTGGATGACCACCTCCGTAATCACGCATTCCTGTGGTCGGGCGCAGATGGCTGGCAACTTTCCCCTGCATATGACTTGAACCCGACCCCGGTAGATGTGCGGGAACGCCGGCTTACGACGAACATCACCCTGGATGACAGCACATGTGATCTGGATCTCGTCCTGGAGGCAGCCGAGTACTTCGGTCTCGGTGCAGGCGACGCCAAGAGCATCCTGCGTGAGATTGCTTCCGCCGTGCGGGACTGGAGAAGCGTCGCAAACGAATACAATGCCACCCGGAGTGAGGCAGAACGCATGTCCAGCGCCTTCGAACATGATGATCTCAGGCGAGCGCTTACGCTGTCCGGCGCTTAGGTCCAGGCCTTGGCGAGCCGCTCCGATGCTCAGGCAGCGAGCAGGTGACGCCTGAAGTTGAGCTGTCTCTGCCAGTCGGGCGTGCTCTTGAGTCCGTACGGCAGATGCAGACTGGCTACATCAGCCAGTACCGGTTCGGTTCTTGCCAACAGGCTGTCGAGTGCGCGTTCCGCGGCTCTCTCCCGGATTCCGACGTCCACTGCGAACTGCAGCAGCCGGTGCCTGAAGCGCGCCAACTCACACCGCCCCCGGGGAACGATTCGCATCAATTGATCAACGTGAAGGCCGCTGCCCCATATCAGTCGGCGTCTTCCTGAATCAGGCTTTCAAAGTCACGTCCGCCATCATAAATTCCGTGTACCTCCACAGACGCCACGAACTGCTCAGCAGCATCAGGAGCACCGGCATCGGCCAGCCAGTCATGAAGAGGGCGGAGCTGACGGCTCGCCCCTGGTGAGTACGTGACCTGATGGGTCACGAGTCGCTGGCAAGCAAGGTGACTGAACTCGTGGGCCGCTATCACGATGAGGCGCCCGGTGGCCGGCGGCACCGGTTGGTCGTCGCCTCGTATCGTGTACCCGATACGTCGGGTAACTGACAAGGAGACCACATGCCTCTCAAGAGAGATGACAACGGGAATCGCTGGGTGGAGATGGAGCTGGTCGTACCGGGCACGCCGGAACAGGTGTGGCGTGCCCTGGCTACCGGCCAGGGCAACACGGCCTGGTTCGCCCGGACGAGCATCGAGGAGCGGGTCGGCGGCACCCTCCACTTCGACTTCGGTCCGAACGGTGAGTCAAAGGGAGAAGTCACGGTCTGGCAGCCGCCTGAGCGGCTCGAGTACGTTGAGCGTGGTTGGGCGGAGAATGCGCCCGCTGTGGTCACGGAAGTCACCGTGACTGCCCGCACGGGTGACCGCTGCCTGGTGCGCATGGTCCATTCGCTGTTCACCAGCACGGACGCATGGGACGACCAGCTTGAAGACTTCGAGGGCGGCTGGCCCGGCTTCTTCGAGGTCCTGAAGTTGTACCTGGCGCACTTCGCCGACATGGACGCCGCGTCGTTCCTGGCAAAGGCGAGCACGAAAGTCTCGCACCTCGAGACATGGAAGCGTCTCGTTCACTTGCTGGGACTGGCCGGAGTGGATGCCGGAGACAGGGTCACGGTCACGGGTGCCGAGGAACTGTCGGGTACCGTGGAACTGGTGCGGCAGAGCGATGACGAGCGTTACATTGTGCTGCGGCTGGACGAAGCAGCCGCGGGCATCGCGTTGATCGGCACCTACGGTTCCGCAGAGGCTGGCAGCGCCAGCCTTGCGCTGTACCTTTACGGTGAACAGGCGGAGGCGCGGGCGAACAGGGGCGGGTCACGTTGGCAGGACTGGCTCGACATGAAGTTTCCGGAAGCCACCTGAGCCGTCATGGTTTGAGCATCCGGAAGTCAACGACCTGGTAGCCGTGACGCTCATACATGCGCACGGCCTGGGCGTTCGCTCCCGTTACGAACACCATGCGGCCTTCAGCGGCACGGTCTGTGAACCACGACTCGGCGGCGTTCATGAGGCGATCCGCCGCACCGCTGCCCCGCGACGGAGGGTCGACGTATATCCAGCCGAGCGTGCCGACCTGCAGCCCCATGAACCGATCCGCCTGCAGGCGGGTGAACAGCACTGCTGTCCGTTAGGTGTTCCCCAAACGGACACCCAAGCGACTCAAGTAATCACGCCTCCGAAAAGCCCGGTGCAATTCACTCTGCACCACGTTTGTGCGAATTCATGGGTCAAGCGCTGAGTGGCGAGATGCATCACGCATCATAGTGGCGTTCAGACAAATGCGGGCGATTATCCAATATGATGCTCGGCAAGACTCATGCATCATATTGACATATGGACACTATTGAGCTAGATTGCAATATGATGCTCGGCAGCCGCGCCAGCCTACCGGAATATCTAACCCACTTACAGGCGGGCGGGCGCATTACCTTCACAAAAGGCGAGGGCCTGGCGGCGACTCGGCTTTCCGACGCAGCCTTCCTGAAAGGCGCCGCGCGACTTCAGCGCAAGCACATGCTGTTCAATCCCCGCCACGGGTTCTACGTGGTGGTGCCACCGCAGTTCCTTTCCTGGGAGGCCCCACCGCCAAGCTGGTATATCGATGACCTGATGCGGCATGAGGAGAGACCCTATTATGTCGGCCTGCTCAAGGCGGCAGAGTTGCATGGTGCAACGCATCACGCTGTCATGGAATTTCAGGTCGTAACAGATAAACAGCTGCCCAAGATCCGCGCCGGACGGTCTCGCATCGTGTTCTATTACCGTAAAGAGATTGAGCCTGTCCTCTTTGCTGTCGAGCGCCGGAAAACTGATACCGGCCACATGGCGGTGTCTTCGGTTGAACTCACCTGTCTTGATCTGATTCGCTATGTGCATGCGGCGGGGGGTATTGACGCCGTGGCTACTGTGCTAGCCGACCTTGGCGACAAGGCCGATGGTACAAGGTTGGCGGCCCTCGCCGCGCATTTTGAGCGGGCGAATGTCCAACGGCTCGGTTACCTTCTGGATCATCTCGAACATTCGGCGGTAGCGGAACCTCTCTATCACCAGCTCTTCGCACAATCCGCTGTTTCATGGGTGAAACTCGACCCTGCGCGGCTAAAGGGCATGATCGCGCCCACGGACGGACAGCCGGCCGAGAGAAACACGCGCTGGCGCGTCGTTGCGCAGCACCTGCCGGAGATTGACGTATGATTCCGGCGCAGAACATCATCGCTTGGTCGAAGCGGGCACCCTGGGCGGAACAGCGGCAGATCGAACAGGACCTCATCATCAGCCGCGCACTCGTCGCGCTGTTCGGCGATACCTTCCTTGCACACGAGCTGCGGTTTCGCGGCGGCACAGCGCTCAACAAGCTGCATTTCCCCAAGCCGCTGCGCTACTCGGAGGATATTGATCTGGTGCGTACCACCGGCGGTCCCATTCGCCCGGTTCTGGACCGCATACATGCTGTTCTCAATCCGTGGCTGGGGCAGCCGAAATTCGATCAAAGTCCGGTCGCACCGAAGTTCAGATACATGATCGACGGAGAGGACGAGGCTCCCATCAGGCTCAAGTTGGAAATCAACACGCGCGAGCGGATAGCGTACGATCCGATCCAGTTGCATCCGTTCAAGGTCGAGAACCCATGGTTCTCGGGCGAGACCGCCATCCCTACGTTCTCCAACGAAGAAATGCTGGCGACCAAACTTCGCGCACTGCTCCAACGCAGAAAAGGTCGTGACCTGATCGATCTTTCACACGCGCTGAAAGTCTTCGACGCGCTGGACGTGCAAAGAGTCGTCGATCTCTTCGGTCGCTACCTGTCGGCGACTGAGACGACCATTTCCAGGGCACAGGCCGAGCAGCGCATGTTTGAGAAGCTGAATGACCGCAACTTCATGACCGACGTGCGCCCTTTGCTTGCCGCTGACGAGCGGGATGCCTTCGACGCGGTGGCGGCGCGGTCAGCCTTCATTTCCGTATTCGACCGGATCGTCCGACTGATCCCCGGAGCCGCTTGGGCACGCACCGGCGAGATGAGGGAACGGTTCGGGCTATAGACCAGCCCATGAGGAGCCTGACTGCGACCGTTCGCATTCCTGGCACTGGTGACCGCCGAATTTCAGGTGCACGCTCAGCCTGACTCGTTCGGACTACCTGCGCTTCGCCAGCCACACCGTGCGACGCGTTCCGCTCTTGCCGTGCGCCCGCGGCCGCTCGACAGTGGCGTCGAAGCCGAATCGCTCCAGCCGCTTGCTGAACGAGGGCGACTCGAGCGCCGACCACACCGACAGGACACCGCCTGGCGTCAGCGAGGCCGGCAGCGCAGACGGAGACGGCAATGGCGCGCCGGCTGACCCCGACGTCTGCCGCGTCACCGTGAGCCGGGACGCTCCCATGCCGACGCGGTTCGAGAGCGGTCCGGAGGACTGCGACTACTACTTCCCGAGTGAAGACGGCCGGCAGACCACTTACGGGATCACTTCAGACGTGATCATCGAGCCAGGCGTGGTGCTTGTGTTCGGCCCGCGGACCGTGCTGGACGTTGACGGCGGCAGCATTCACGCTGTCGGGACCGCTTCCGGGCGCATCGTGTTCAGCGGTGCAGAAGCACGCAGTGGCTACTGGGACGGCATCT
Organism: uncultured bacterium; assembly: GCA_964495325.1. Taxonomy (GTDB): domain Bacteria; phylum Deinococcota; class Deinococci; order Deinococcales; family Trueperaceae; genus CAZBVI01. Next base: position 297,656 of record CAZBVI010000002.1, on the reverse strand, counting down.
GCTTCCGGGGCAACCGGGCGAGCCGCCTGGAGAACGTGGATGTCCGCTGGGGCGGACACGAGCCGCTCCCGTCAGTGCGGTGCCGCGGCGGCATCGGCGGTTACAGCACGGGGGAACCCGTCGACATCGTGAACACCACCGTCATGGGCTCTTATACGAACGGCCTCAACGTCCACCACCTGCAGCTCGGCGAGTTCAGGGAAAATGCCTTCTCTGATAACGGGGAGTACGGCGTGAACATCGAAGCCTCCCAGGTGCGGCTGCTTGACGCCGCCAGTGACTACCTCGGCGACTCTCTGGGAGGAGCCAACGGCAAGCCGTTCGTCTTCACGGCCGGCACGATAAGTGGACCGGGTCCGCGCTCAGATCCGGCGTCCCTGCACGAATGGCCGGCGCTCAACGCTCCTTACCGTGTCACCGATGACGAGGCGCACTACGCTCAGCGGATAATGGTTGAGGACGCCACGGCCCTGGCGTTCGCGGCCGGCAGCACGGTCTACTTCGATGGCGACAGCCAGCTGCTGGTCACCTCAGGCTCGTTCCTCGGTACGGCCGGCACCGCAGAGGACCCGGTGCTCTTCACCAGTCAGGCGGGCGCCGCCGGGTCGTGGTTCGGTGTGAGTGTCATCAACGCCTATGCGGTGCTCAACGCCACGGTGATCGAGTGGGCCGGTCGCGACACCGCCGGTACCGCTGCCAGCTTGGCGTTCACGTCGACCGGCGACACCACGCGCAAGGAACTCAACGGCGTTCATATCCGGGGCAGCGCGAGCTGCGCGTTGTGGATCGATGACGAGGAGCTGTTCGACAACATCGACGTCACCTTCGGTGATGACATGCCTCCCGACGAGCGCTACTGCTGACGAGAGCTTCGGGCTCCGCTGAAACGGAACAGGTCCGCCTATTCTCTGGACTCTCACTCAAGCGTAGGCAAGCCATCTCTGGCCCGGTTCATTGACGATGGTCGTCCGCAGCCGGAACAGGGGTCCGCCGGTAGCGCTGCATCCTGCTGTTCGGCTTGTCAGGTATCGTCATCTCGATCAGGCCAGCCTCCAGGGCCGGAACCAGGTAGTTCTTTCTGAAGTTCTCCCTGTCAGCCAGTCCCAATGCGTCCTGAAGTTCCTTCCGATTCAGCTCGCCCTGCAGCACGTTCAGGAGTGCACTGACTTGCGGGGTGACTTGCGGGGTGACTTGCGGGGTGGAATCCACGATTGCCTGCCTCACGCAGCCGAGCATGAACTCGATGAAGGGGCCGCAATCGGAAATCTCCGTGCTGCGGGCGAACGCTTCGTAGTAACCTGCCTGCTGCTTGTGGACCATGCTTTCAATAGGCAGCCAGGCAAAGGTTTGCTGCCACTCAGACAGTATCAGGGTCTGCCATAAGCGGCCCAGCCGACCGTTGCCGTCAGCGAAAGGATGGATGAACTCAAACTCGTAGTGAAACACGGAACTGGCGATCAGGGGGTGTTCGCCGCTGAGTCGCAGCCAGTCGAAGAGCTGCTGCATAAGCGCGGGCACGCGTTTGGCTGAAGGAGCAATGTGAACGACATCCTTACCCAACATGACTCCTACGCCCCCAGTGCGGTAACTTCCTGGGCGCTCCATCAGACCAGCCATCAAGACTCCGTGAGCCATCAACAGGTCTGCCTCATTGGAGCTGTTCCAGTCCGGCAATCTCTCGTAGGCAGTGAGCGCGTTCCGTACTTCCTGCAGCTCGCGTGGAGGCGCAATCACGTGCTTGCCGTTAAGAATCGCCGTGACCTGTTCCTCGGTCAGGGAGTTTCCTTCAATGGCAAGCGAGCCCTGTACGGTTCGAATCCGGTTGAGACGACGGAGCTGCAAGTCTGTTCCCAGCTCAGCTGCGGCCCGGGTGCGTCCGAGCTGCTCAGCAATTTCAGCAACCAGCGTAACGACCTTGCTGGTGCGGCTGTATGGAGGCACATAACCTGTCATTGCAGCTGATCCGGACCGAAAGATCCGCGACAACGCGGACTTCTCCCACGGAAAAAACAGGACTCGCCTCTTGCCGGAGACATATCGTCATTCTAGATGAGATGGCAGGGCATCCTCTGCCTTGACCGATCTTCTCGGCAAGCCGATAGTGTGGCCTGGGCTGGGAATCAGTCGGAGTGTTGGGGCTGACGGCACTGTCGAGCATAGGTGTGAAGCAGTGGGTGCCTCTGGTGCAGGAGACCGACGTACTGCTGGCAGCAGGCGGCGACGCTCTGTACCTGCATTACTGGATGCAGCAGACTCCGCGCATCGGACAGGAGTTCCTCTGCTGGAAGCCACCCGGCCAATGCGCTGGAGCAGCATTTATGATGGTTCATGCAAGACTCCGAGCGCAGAGATTCGCAGAACGAACGTCCTGAAGCCAGCGAGTACCCTGAGTTCTTCGGGCCATACATCCAGCTGGTGCCTGCCGGCGACATCTTTCAGTCTCTCCGTTCAGCGGGGCAGGATCTCGCGGAGCTGCTGAACACCGTGTCCGAGCAGTCATCGCTGCACCGTTACGAGCCGGGCAAGTGGTCGGTTCGCGAGGTGGTCTCGCACGTGACCGACTTGGAACGGGTGTTCGCCTACAGGGCCTGGTGGTTCGCCCGCGGATTGCCGGGCGAGCTGCCGGGTGTGGACGAAGTGAGCGCCGCCGCGACCGCCGGCGCGGATGCCCGCGACCTCACCGAGCATCTCCAGGAGTTTGCCGCGGTCCGCGCTGCCTCGGTCTCGCTGTTCGAGGGCCTGCCGGCTGCGGCGTGGGGACAGACCGGCATCTCTGCCGGCTACCGCATCAGCGTTCGGGCGCTGGCGCACATGATCATCGGGCATCAGCTGCACCACGCGCAGATACTGGCGGACCGGTACCTGACACAGTGAGATCCCTGCCCTGACATTCGCGCGTCGCGGGCGAGCAGGAGCGGGTCACATTGGCAGGGTTGGTTCGACATGAAGTTTCGGGAAGCCGCCTGAGCCGTCATGGTTTGAGCATCCGGAAGTCAACGACCTGGTAGCCGTGACGCTCATACATGCGCACGGCCTGGGCGTTCGCTCCCGTTACGAACACCATGCGGCCTTCAGCGGCACGGTCTGTGAACCACGACTCGGCGGCGTTCATGAGGCGATCCGCCGCACCGCTGCCCCGCGACGGAGGGTCGACGTATATCCAGCCGAGCGTGCCGACCTGCAGCCCCATGAACCGATCCGTCTGCAGGCGGGCGAGCACGATGCCGACGGGAGGACCGGCTGCCGTGCCCGGTCCGGAGTCGGGCGCGAGCAGCTGTACAAAGTACCCCTCTCGTTCGGCGTCCTTGGCCAGATCGGCCAGTTCTGACGCGACGACCTCATCGAGTGCCGCGGCGGGTGCCGTTCCGTAGGCGTCACTCCACCAGGCGCGATGTTGCTGGATGTAATCCCGAAGCCAGGCCCGAACAGTTGGCAAGTCCGAGGGCAGGAGGTTCCTGAGGGTAAGTTGAGAGGACATGGGTGGAATAATCGCACGGAATCGCGGTTGCCGGTGGGCGTCAGCCAGAGCGGCGCGAGGGTCACCGTTTAATGCGGTTGGTTTTGCAAACCGGTTCATGCATATGCTACCCGGTGCCTTTCCTGCGGCTGGCCGCCTCGCCCAGCAGGGCTAATGGTCAGGGGAGTAGCACGAAGTGCTTGATCTGATCGCGTGGCTCCGGAAGCACAAAGCCCGATTGTCCCACGGCGATGGCGGGCCGGAAAATAGCGGAGGAACTGTAACGGGAAGTGTAACTGCAGGTTGCTAGGTTCGACGCAGATGTGATTGTGCGCTGGTGAGAACACGGCGGGCCGCTGCAGCCTGGCGATCGTCGTGAACCCTTACGCCAGTGGCAGTTGGAGGTCACCGTGTCTGGAGTCGCTCGCTTCCCCTTAGTTCAGTGCGTCTGTCTGGTCTTGCTTCTGGCCGCATGCGGCGGCAAGAGCGGAGACACGCCGCCGCCGCTCAGTGACGTGGAACGTCCGATCGTTACGATCACGAGTCCTGCAGGCGGAAGTTCTGTAACCGCGGGCGAGCAGGTGAGCGCTACCGGTACGGCCACTGACGACGTTGGAGTGGTCGGCGTTACGGTGGCTGTCGGAGGAGCCACTCCTGTGGCGGCCACTGTCTCGGCGGAAAGCTGGCAGTTTGACTTCACGCCAACGGCGATCGGTGAGCTGACGATAGCCGCCGTAGCCACGGATGCTGCCGGGAACACTGCCACCGCTTCCGTAAGCGTCACGGTCAGGGCTCCGGGCGGGGATGCGTCCGGGCCAGGCGAGCTCCAGGGTTCCCTTGTAGCCGGAACGGGATTCTCGTTCGCCGTACGCGATGACGGAACGGTGCTGTCCTGGGGCCATAACTCCGCGGCACAGGTCGGGCAGGGCGACAACCCGCCGGGGCCGGACTACCTCGAGCCGACGCCGATGGCGGACCTTGAGGGCATCGTGCAGATCGCCGCGGGAGGGATACATGCGCTTGCGCTCAGCGGTGATGGCAAGGTGTACGGCTGGGGACAGAACGGGCACGGTCAGGTCGGCGTTGGTCGAAGGAGCGTGGCCGTCACCAGTCCTGTTCTGCTGACAGGCCTCACCGATATCGTGCAGGTTGCAGCGGGCTATGACTCTTCGTTCGCACTGGGAGCCGATGGCACCGTGTATGTCTGGGGCAACAACGACAGGGGGCAACTCGGCCTTGGCGAATCAGGGTTCGAGAACCGACGGCTGGCTCCGGTCGAGCTTGAAGCGATGAATGGCCGAAAGATCGTTGCTATCCATTCCGGCTCCAGCGCGGACCATGTTTTTGCCCGTGCCGAAGATGGCACGGTTTACGGGTGGGGCCGGAACAGCTCCGGTCAGCTTGGCCTGGGCGATGGCGATGACAGGGATTCGCCCGCTGCGGTGGCGGGCCTCACCGGAATCACGCATATCGCACCAGGCTGGCGTCACACGATCGCCCTGCGCGATGACGGGACGGTATGGGGCTGGGGCTCCAATATCGACTCGGCGCTTGGGCTCGGACCGGACGAGTGGGGCATTGGCGAGTACCGGCGTGAGCCGGTGCAGGTCCCCGGCCTGAGCAGCATCACGCAGGTCGCAGCCGGTGATGCTCACGGTCTTGCGCTCGCGGGCGACGGCACCGTTTACAGCTGGGGCCGGAACTTCAACGGTGTCCTGGGCGTCGGCGACAGGGAATCGCGCTACAGTCCGGTCAAGGTAGAGGCGCTTGCAGAAATCGCAGGAATCATCGGCGGCAACAGGCATGCGTTCGCACTTGGTGCTGACGGGCAGGTGTGGGTCTGGGGACACGGCCAGTTCGGCGAACTCGGGCTCGGTGTGATCAGCAACGAGTATGCGCCTGTTGCGCTCGGACTGCCGGGGGACTGAAGGTGCGGCTGAGTCCCACTCTGGCGCTGTCAGCGCTGCTCCTCCTGGTGTCGTGTGCTGCCAGGGAAGGCGAGAACCGCAATCCCGGTGGTGCACAACCGGCGGCGCCACTGGAGTTTGAGGTCGCTGCTCCCCCGGTAACGGGGCAGAGGCTGCTGCCGTCATTGATCGCCGCCCGGGGTGACACGGTCATCGTGCAGGACGTGAGCACGCTGTTCAGCCTCGATGGCCGCAGGACCTGGGCAGCCTTCCCGTTGAATGCCCACGCGATAAGCCGATGGGAGTTCATCACTGATTCCAGCGGGGTGTTCGCTCGGACCGACGGCGTCCACTACATGGACCTGGTGGCGCGGGAGCAGCGCCGGCTGAACGTGCCAAGTCCCGTCTGGACAGTGGTCGGCGATCAGCTGGTTGCCCTTGAGGAGATCGAAGAGGACGGGGCGATTCGCCCGCGCCTGCATGTACTTGATGCTGCAGATGCGTCTGCCGCCTGGTTGCGGCTGGATGACCTGCCGTTAACTGTCGAGTCTGACCGTACCTACTTGCCCTCGCTGCACCCGGGACACGACGGGACGGTGGCTGTCGTTACGAGATACGGACTCCTGCAGGGGCGCCCAGAGCCTGGGGCAAGCTGGGACTTTCATCCGATCGCTCCGGGGACGGGCCACGGAGTGGTTCTTGGCTGGGCCGACAACGAGGTCTGGGTCAGCCGGAGCGGCACGATCTTCATCGGAGCAGGCGTGACATTCGACAGGGGACCCATCGTGCCGCGCCACCAGGGTGGTGACGACGCGCCGTGGGAGCATCAGGACGATGGAGGCGTCCTGTATTACCGTGACCTGCGGTCGGAAGACGGGGGGCTGACTTGGGAGGAGTTCCTGCCTGTCAGCGTGAGAGAACGAATCACGGGTGGACATGTCAGGGGCAGCATCCAGCGACGTGGCAACGACACTTACCTGCTGCGCGAGGTACCCCTCGTTGTTTCCGACACTGGTCGCATCCAGATTCTGGCTTCATACTTGCCTGACGAAGGAGGGCGGGTACCGCTGGTCGTCTACGAGCGGGCCGACGGAAGCTTCCTGGCCGAGTTCGAGAACCAGCTGGTCACTTTCACACCCGGTGCTGACGCTTGGGAATGGCACAGCAGCATCACCCGGCACGAGACGTTGCGTTTCCTCAGGCATCAGGACCAGTTCGTGCTGTTTACCCAGGCTGATGGCGCCCGAATAAAGTTTTCCAGCGACGGTGGTGACACCTGGTCAGAAGCTGTGGATCTCGGTCGTTCCGGTATCCGCGACATGTTTTCGCTCCCCGACCAGGCCTGGGCCCTGGCGCTCTATTCCAGCTGCCGGCACGAGGTGCTCACCAGCCGTGACTCCTTCGCCAGTTCAGAAGTGTTCATGCACCGAGTGATCGTTTCTCATCCCAGCCTGCCCCAAGGCGATGGCTGGGACTTCTTTCCGGTGGCCATAACTGCCACTGGCGGATTTGTCGGGACGGCCCAGCTGTGGGGCGCGGATCCTAATGTACCGGGCTACCGATGCAAGCTCCAGCGGAAAAGGTCCGTGCTGGTCACCGACCCCGACGGCATGTCTGACGAGCTGGAGCGCGTCCCGCTGGCTGCCAACAGTCGCGGGGACCTGATCTCGCTCTCGTATCTGGGCCGGGAGCACAACCTGGACCGGCACGAAGTGTTCCTGACCCGCAACGGCTCGACACAGCCAGTCTCCCTCGGGTTGCCCGTGTTGAAGGGCAGCGGTGCGGCGCTCACCTTGCGGGGGTTGTTCATGAGGCACCCTGCGGCGGCCAGCATCGACCGCAACGATCGTCTGCTGTTCACGCCTGTCGACGATGGCCCCGCCTATGGCGTGATGCGTTCGGTGTTGCCCATGCGCTAAGGTTCGACTGCTGGCGGGTAGCTGCTAAAGTGAGTGCGTCACATGGCTCGCGAACAACGCCTCGCGTCGCTTCACGAACTGTACGGGTCTGCTTCGGGCGGAGCTTCCAGGCTGGTAGTGCTCAAGGGTTCTGCCGGTCTGGGCAAGAGCTGGCTGGCCGGGCAGTTCCAGCGCCAGCTCGATGCTTTCTCGCCGCTCGTCAACACCACGCCGCTGTTGTACTCGCTGTTGCGCGTGACCCATCCGGTTCTGCATCATGACCGCGACAGTTCGTTGTTGCAGGCAGTCTCGCGTTATCAGCCCGGCTGGCCCTGGCCCGATACAGTCCAGGGAGCGCAGTACGGCGGCCCGGAGAGTGCCGTGCTGGCCATAGCGGATGCGATAAACCGCGCTGCTCAGCGGCAAGGTGGGATGTGCCTGATCCTGGAGGACGTGCACGACTGGCAAGGCGACGATCGCAAGGACTGTTCGCGCCTCTGGCTCAGGCTGATGGCGACGCGTGCGCCGGTATTGCTTCTGCTCACCGCACGTTCGGTCGGAGCGGGCTGGTGGGCGGAACTGGTGCGCAACAGCGTCACGCTCGGCGGACAGGCGCCACTGGAACTGCAGCTCACGGTGCTTGACGAGGGCGGGCAACGCGACCTTACGCGCTCGTTTCTACAGCAGCGTGAGTACCCTTCCGAACTGGATGCCTGGCTGGCTCAGCGCTCCGAAGGTCATCCGCTGCATCAGGTCGAGCTGCTGCGCTTCCTGCTGCAGGGAGGATTGCTACAGGTCAACGATGTCGGCTGGCGCTTTCAGCCGCCGGCGGACCAGCTGTTGCCGGAGAGCGTCAAGCACCTCATGGCGGGGCGGGTTGCCTCGTTGCGAGCCGAGTCCGCTCCCCTGCAGGATCTGGTGCAGCTGATCGCGCTGCTGGACCGGCCTGCTTCCGAAACCGAGTTGCGAACCATGCTTGGCCTTGAGGAAATCATGCTGACGGAGCTTCTGCAGAAGGCGGTATCAGCTGGCGTGCTGCAGGTAGGCTTTCAAGGTGGCGCCGTCAATGTCAGCCTCGCCCATCCACTGTTGGGTCCCGCCTTGCGTGACGCTGCCGGTGAGGCGACTGTTCGCAGGCTGCGTCAGATAATAGTCGATGCGGCCATCGGTGTGGCTGAGCGGGCCAGACACGCCCGGCTGCTGCAGCACAGTCAGGCAGCCAGGTGGACACGCGAAGCACTGCCTTATGCTCTGGCTACGGGCCGGAACAACGAAGTACTTGAGTTGTGCAGGGCACTTCTGCCATCCAGTACGGGTCGGCAGCGACTGGAGTTGCTCGAGCATGCGAGCAGGGCCAGTCAGCGAACGGGTGACCTCCGGGCGGCGCTCGGATACGCACAGGCGGGAGAGAGCTTCGACCTTCAGCTTCAGCGCATGGACCTTCATTCGAACCTCAGCGATTATGAGGCCGCATGGAAGGTGTCGCAGGAAGTCTGTGACAGATGGCCCGCAGAGAAACTTGGGACCGTCTGGTCACAGCAGGTTTACTTTCTGGTGCAGATGGGAAAGATGGAAGCTGCAGTCGCGCTGTCCCGTGAGAAGCTTGCCGACAGCGATCTGACGCCGGTCGAACGTGCAAGCCTGCTGGTGCGGCAGGCCCAGGCCGTCAAGTACGTGGAGGGCTATCACGCTGCATGCGCGAGTTGCGCAGAGGCTGCTTCCTTGCTCCGGTCAGAGGCGCCGGGGTCACGCGAGTTGCTTGTCGCGTTGGGCAACCTGTCCGGTTTCGGCTCGCTCTCCGGCGACTGGCACCAGGCTGAGGCCGCCATACACGAGGCAATCAGGCTGAGTGAGCAACTGGTACTGCCCCATTACATCCCGTTCCTGAACGGGAATCTTGGACTGCATCTCTGGATTCGCGGCCGGTATCTGGAGGCAGAACAGGTGCTGACGGATGGCCTGCGGCTGAGTGAGGCGCTGGAGATGGATTATGTGCGGGGCGTGAACCTGTGGAACTACGGACGCTGCCTGTTGAGCACGGGTCGGGTCGGTGAAGCGACAGAGGCCCTGGCCCGGTCACTGGATCTGGCGGGCGCTTCCGGTCCGGACCTGGCAGAGGCACTGGCGCTGGCCGGCCGGATGGATGAGGCCCTAGAACAGTTGGACGGGGTGGTGAACGAACCGAACTGCTACTCGCATCCGCACAGCCGCGCGGTCGTGTGGCTCTGTGCAGGCCAGCCCGAGCGGGCCGCCACTGAGTTGGCTGAGCACGATCCCCGGGTGGCACATGGGGCGCACCGAGCAAAACACATGTTGCTTGTGGCCCTGACGAGCCAGCTGCTCGGCCGCAGGGAGTCGGCTGTGCACTCCCTGCGAATGGCATCAGCCGAGCTGCGGTCCGGTGAACATGAGCCATTGGTGGCCGAGCTGGAGTTGACCACAGCCCTCCTGGGCCTCGCTCCGATGGCTGCCGCACAGAGGGCGCTGCGCAGACTGGCCGCACTGGGCGCAAGCGGCCACGCGACGCTGTTGCGGCGTCTGTTTCCGGCTGAGCTGGCTGATCTGACACCGGAGCTCAAAGGAGCCGATACCGCCAGCCGTGAACCTTCGGCTGGGTTATTCATCCGTACCTTCGGGGGTCTGAGGTTGCCGCATGGGGAATGGAAGGCCCGTCAGTCCCGCGTGCTGTTGAGCATGCTGGTCGTACGGAAGCTTGGCGGCGAACGCCCCTGTACCCGGGACGAGCTCCTGCAGCAACTCTGGCCGGACTCGGACTCTGACCGGGCGGCCGTCAGCCTGCGCGTGACATTGCGGCGCCTGCGGGACACCATCGGTCCGGCTGCCACCGTCATCCGGACCGAAGGTGGTGAGTTCGAGCTGCAAGGGGTGGTAACCGATGTCGACCTGTTCCTGAAGGCGGTTGCCGAACAGCAATACGAACTTGCGTTGGGCTGGTACCGGGGCGAGTTCCTGCCGGAGTTGGACCACGTGGACGCAGCGATCCTGCGGGAGCACCTGCGCTTGCGGCATCGGTACTGCCTGCTGCAGGTTGCGTGCCAGAGCCAGAAGGAACGTGCGGCAGAGCTTCTGGAAAGGGCATTGGCAGACGATCCACTCGATCTGGAGCTGCTGCTGAGGACGATCGGCATCCTCGAGGACAATCCCAGCAGGCGCTCTCAGGTTGTGGGACGAAGCGTTGAGGCGTTCCGGGCGGAGTTCGGGGAAGTACCCATGGCGCTGGTCGATGAGCTGAAGAAGGTAGGTATCCGAACATGAGCATGGCGGCTATCAGGACTGCTGACCCTGCCTGAAAGCTTGTAACGGACGGCAGGAATGGCAATCCTGTCATGTTTCTGGCTTCGCAGCATCCGTGATGCGGAACGACCTGACCAGCAGGTAGTATGCGGCTAATGATTGTCATCACGGACCTGGACGGCACGCTGTCCGACGCCGAGCACCGCGTTCACCTGATAGAGCGCAACCCGAAGAACTGGGACGCGTTCTTCGAAGCCTCGAGGGACGACGCGCCGATCTGGCCCGTCATTCGTGTGGTGCAGGCACTGCAGGCTGCTGGTCACCAGATTCACGTACTGACCGGCCGCAGTGACAGCACGCGCGAAGCCACCGTCGCCTGGCTCGAGGCGCACGAGGTTCCTTTCGACCGGCTGCTCATGCGTTCCGCTGGCGATTACACCCCAGATGACAGGCTGAAGCGCGACTGGTTCGTTCAGGACTACAAGCCAGAGGACGTGCTGCTGGTACTGGATGACCGCGCCAGGGTTGTGCGCATGTGGCGTGAGTTCGGACTGGTCTGCCTGCAGGTTGCGCCCGGCGACTTCTAGGTTGGGTCGATGAAGAAGTGTGTCATGAGCGCTGTGCGGATGCAGCCAGCTGCTGGTATCATGTTGCTATCCCCCACCCCCGGGGGTGGGATGAAAGATCGAGGAGGCAACAATGAACCACAAGCTGAACATCACCGGCATGACCTGCGGGCACTGCCAGGCGAGCGTGCAGAAGGCGCTCGAAGGCGTTCCGGGAGTGACGAAAGCCGAAGTAGACCTCAGTACCGGTACCGCTGTCGTCGAGGGTGAAGCCGACGTAAGCTTGCTCGTCACTGCCGTGGAGCAGGAGGGCTACGGAGTGAGCCGAGCACAATGACCGCTGAAAGCGCAACCGGAGCCGCGGCGCAGCCGGGAGTAGGGCACCTGCACCTGGATCCGGAGACGCGGGAGGATGCGGTGCGGCGCCTGAAGAGCGCCCGTGGGCACCTGGACGGAATCGTGCGGATGCTTGAGGATCCCGGTGTTTACTGCGTGGACGTGCTGAATCAGGTCAAGGCGGTGCAGGGTGCCCTGGCGCGTGTGAGCGAGGCCGTACTCAGGTCTCACATCCGCGATCACGTGATCACGGCCAGCCAGCGCGGCGATGCAGACCAGATCGTTGAGGAGCTCATGTTGGCCCTCAAGTACCGTGACTGAAGCGGGGACGCTGACGCGAAGTGAAAGGGGCAGAACAATGGAGAGCGTGAACCTGGGCGTGCGCGGGATGACGTGCGCCAACTGCACCGGCAGGGTCGAGCGTGCCCTGAGCAAGGTGGCAGGAGTCGAGGAAGCGAGCGTCAACCTCGCGACCGAGCGGGCAACAGTCCGCTTCGATCCGGAACAGACTGACGTTGCTACGTTGCTGCAGGCTGTGGAGGGCGCGGGGTACAGCCCCGTGACCGAACAGGCAAGCCTATCGGTGGGCGGGATGACCTGTGCGAACTGCGTATCCCGCGTCGAGCGTGGCCTGAAGAAGCTTGACGGCGTGCTGGATGCCAGCGTGAACCTGGCTACCGAGCGCGCCACCGTCACGTTCGTGCCTGGCGTGATCAGCGGCGCGGCTCTGGCTGCCGCCGTTACCGGGGCCGGCTACGAGGTGCGCGAGACGCTCGGCAGCAGCGAGCGGGTGGACGTGGAGCGGCAGGCGCGCGAGGAAGAAGCGCGGGTCTTGAGGCGTGACGTGCTGATAAGTGCTGCATTCACGCTGCCGTTGATGGTTTTCGTGATGCTGCCGATGCTCGTCCCCGCGTTCGAGGCGTGGCTGATGCAGCGCGTGTCCATGCAGGCGATCAACGTGATGTCGTTCTTCCTGGCCAGCGTCGTGCAGTTCGGTCCCGGCCGCCGCTTCTACCGGCCCGGCTGGAGGGCGCTGCGCAGCAGGAGTCCCGACATGAACAGCCTCGTGATGCTGGGCACCAGCGCAGCTTACGGCTACTCGGTCGTCGCCACCTTCCTGCCGGGCCTGCTGCCCGCCGGCACCGCTCACGTCTATTACGAGGCGTCAGCCGCGATAATTACACTGATCCTGCTCGGCAAGTACCTGGAATCCCTTGCGAAAGGGCGGACCAGTGAAGCCATCAAGAAGCTCCTGGGCCTGCAGGCGAAGACGGCGCGAGTAGTGCGCGACGGGCAGGAGATGACGCTGCCCATCGAACAGGTCATCCCGGGTGACGCCGTCGCGGTGCGGCCGGGTGAGCGCATTCCGGTGGACGGACTTGTCCTCACCGGCACGTCGTTCGTGGATGAGTCGATGATCACCGGCGAGCCCATCCCTGCCCGCAAGGGCGAAGGGGACGGCGTGGTTGGCGGCACGGTGAACACCACCGGCGCTTTCACCTTCCAGGCGACCAAGGTCGGGGCCGACACGGTACTGGCCCAGATCATCAGGATGGTGGAGGACGCCCAGGGCTCGAAGCTCCCGATCCAGGCGCTGGCCGACAAGGTCGTCAGCGTCTTCGTGCCGATCGTACTTGTCATCGCGGCCGTGACCTTCGGCGTGTGGATGCTGTACGGGCCCGAACCCGCGCTGACTTTCGCGCTGGTGAACACCGTCGCCGTGCTGATCATCGCCTGCCCCTGCGCGATGGGTCTGGCCACGCCTACCTCCATCATGGTGGGTACGGGCAAGGCAGCCGAGATGGGTGTCCTGTTCCGCAACGGCGCGGCCCTGCAGACGCTTCAGGAGACCGCGCTGGTGGCGCTCGACAAGACCGGCACGCTCACCAAGGGGAGGCCGGAGCTCACTGACCTGGTCACCCAGCCCGGCTTCGAGCGCAGCGACGTGCTCGCGCTGACCGCCAGTGTCGAACAGGCCTCGGAGCACCCGGTCGCCCAGGCGATCGTCGCGGCCGCAACGGCAGCGGGCACCGAGCTGAAGGCCCCCGAGGGCTTCCAGGCGATACCGGGATTCGGGGCGGAAGCACGCGTTGACGGCCGGCTGGTGCAGGTCGGCGCTGATCGGTTCATGCAGCGCATCGGTGTCGACGTCAGCGCGTTCAGCGTCGAGTCCGGGCGCCTGGCTGATGAAGGCAAGACACCGCTCTATGCCGCGGTTGACGGGGCGTTGGCAGCAGTCATCGCCGTGGCTGATCCCATCAAGGAATCCACTCCCCAGGCGATCAGGTCACTGCAGGCGCTCGGACTGCGGGTCGTGATGATCACCGGTGACAATCGCCGGACCGCCCTGGCGATCGCGCGCACGCTCGGCATCGATGACGTCCTGGCGGAGGTGCTGCCGGACGGCAAGGTCGAGGCGGTCAAGTCGCTGCAGGCGCAGGGCGGCAAGGTGGCTTTCGTGGGTGACGGAATCAACGACGCCCCGGCCCTCGCCCAGGCGGACGTCGGACTCGCCATCGGCACCGGCACCGACATCGCGATCGAGAGTGCCGACGTGGTGCTCATGTCAGGCGACCTGCGCGGCATCATCAACGCGCTGGCGCTGTCCCGCAAGGTGATAACAAACATCAGGCAGAACCTCTTCTGGGCGTTCGTGTACAACACGCTGCTCATACCTGTCGCCGCCGGGGTACTGTATCCGGCCTTCGGCGTCCTGTTGAGCCCCATCCTCGCCGCTGCCGCGATGGGTCTCTCGAGCATCTTCGTCCTAAGCAACGCCCTCAGGCTGCGCAACTTCAAGCCGCCGATCGACAGCGCCACCGGCCGGCGGCAGGCGACCCCGCCCCGGCTGTCCGCAGCGACTCAGGACGCCTGAACCGGGTCAGCGGAGCAGGCTTGTGACGCTGTCGTCGGTCAGCCGGTAGTAAGCCATGCGCCCCTGCTTTCGGAACGCGACAAGGTCGTGTGCCCGCAGCAGCCTGAGCTGGTGACTCATGGTGCTTTCGTTGACTCCGGCGATGGCCGCCAGGTCGCACACGCAGAGTTCCTCGATCGCCAGCGCGCTGAGCACCCGGAAGCGGGTGGGGTCAGACAGCAGCTTCAGCCGGTCGGTGATCGCCTCGATGGCCGTTTGGTCGGGCAGGGCGTCCTCGACGCGGGCGACCGCGTCCGGGTGAACCAGCCTCACCTCGCATTCGCCATCGTTTGCCGATACCTGTGCGTTTATGACTGCGTTGCTCATGCCTGCTCCTTCACTCGTTCTGCCGTGACACGGGGCGCCGCCCGGGTTCGAAGCTCAGGAGCCTCAGGGCGTTCGCGGTAACCAGTACGGTAGCACCGGTGTCTGAAAGGATCGCTGGCCACAGGCCGGTGATCCCGGTGAGCGTCGTCACAAGGAACACGGCCTTGAGTCCGAGCGCAAAAGTGACGTTCTGCCGGATGTTGCGCATGGTCGCACGCGACAGTTCGACCAGGTCGCTCACGCCGGTGGTGCTGTCGCGCAGCAGCGCCGCTCCCGCGGTTTCCAGGGCCACGTCGGTGCCGCCACCCATGGCGATGCCGATGTCTGCACGTGCCAGCGCTGGAGCGTCGTTGATCCCGTCCCCAACCATCGCGACCTTGCCCCGTGACCGAAGCTCATCGATCGCAGCGAGCTTGTCTCCCGGCATGAGTTCGCTCCTGGCTTCGAGGCCGATAACGCCTGCGATCGCCTCACCGGTCCGGGCGTTGTCTCCGGTAAGCATGACGCTACGCACCCCGAGTCGCGACAGGCGCTTCACGGTTTCGGCGGCATCACCGCGCGGTTCGTCCCGGATGGCGATGATGCCGAGCGGGACCGCGTCCCGCATCAGAACCACGACGGTCTTGCCGGCCCGCTCCAGGCCATCGATGCGCGCAGAGACATCATCGGCCAGCCGCACCTGTCTGGCCGCGAAGCGGGGTGAGCCCACTGCAAGCGTGCTGCCTCCGATTGTTGCAGTGACTGCCTCACCGGGCACGGCCCGCGCGGACTGCGCCGGCGGGAGCTCCATCCCTTCGGCGGCCTGAAGGATCGCTTTGGCGAGAGGGTGGGCTGAGCCGGTCTCAACTGCCGCGGCCAGGCGCAGCACCTCGGTTTCGCCGGCTTCGAGCGGGATGATGTCGGTGACGCGCGGCTCGTTTCGCGTGAGCGTGCCGGTCTTGTCGAACGCAACCGTCCTGACGCTGCCAATGGTTTCAAGGATCGCGCCGCCCTTGATCAGCAGTCCGCGGCGTGCAGCCGCGCTGATGCCCGAGGTGACGGCCGCCGGTACGGACAGCACCAGTGCGCAGGGGCAGGCTATCAGCAGCAGGGCCAGCGCCCGGTAGATCCAGGTTTCCCATGACCCGCTCAGCAGCAGTGGTGGCACTACCGCCACCAGGGTTGCGGCCAGCATCGCTGCAGGTGTGTAAACGCGGCTGAACCGGTCGATGAAGCGGGCGACCGGTGCCTTGCTGCTTTCGGCCTCCTCAACCAGGTGGATGATGCGGCTGATGGTGCTGTCCGAGGCCGGTTTGTCGACCCGCAGCGTCAGGACGGAGTCGCTGTTGATGCTGCCGGCGAAGACGCCGGCCCCGGCCTCCTTGAAGACGGGGATGCTCTCGCCCGTAACCGGTGACTCGTCCACGCCGCCGGCGCCCTCAACGATGGTGGCATCGGCCGGTACGCGCCCACCTGGCTGGACCCGCACCAGGTCGCCAGGCTCCAGGGCCCCGACAGGCACTTCGCGAACGGAGCCCTGCTCGAGCCGAAGTGCCATCTTGGGTGCGAGGGCAGCGAGTGCCCGGATTCCAGCCCGGGCGCGGCCCGTAGCGACGGTCTCGAGCAGCTCCCCGACGGCGAACAGGAACACCACCAGCGCGCCCTCCGCTGCTTCGCCAATGACGACCGCGCCCACGGCAGCGACCGCGATGAGGGTGTTGATCGTGAACGGTTGCCCCAGCAGCGTGCTGGCCCAGGCCTTCCGGGCCAGGGGGGCAACTCCCAGCAGCGTCGCGGCGGCGAACCCCCACGGCGCCAGCGTCGGCCGCACCACCGCCAGCAGGACGCTGACCAGCAGCAGTACGCCCGTGGTGATGAGGAGTCTGCCCTTGAAGGTGCGGTACCAGACGGGCGGGGCTGTGAGCTGCCCACTCAAGGGTGATTGCTGCGCCGGACCACCGACCTGGAGTTCGGCCGGGTAGCCGAGGCCCGAGAGGATGCGTTCCACGGTGTCCCGCGAGGAGAGCGCCTCATCCACCCGCAACCTCAGCTTCTGGGTGGTGAAGTTCACCTCTACCTCACTCACACCAGCGAGTCGCCCCAGGGCGCCCGTTACACGGTTGGCACAGGCGGCACAGTCCATGTTCGCAACCTGGAACTCATATCGTGACTGCTCGAATGCGGCTGGATGCGAGGTGTTCATCGGGCAGCATCATAGCCTACATCTGCACAGGTATACAGGTATTTGCTGCGCATCACCTTGCGTGCTTCGGCTCGCGTGCCTCGAAGCAGCGCCGTTACCCGCTTCCATGGGACACTGGTGTGTGAGTGTCCCGGTGGCGTGGCCCGCATCACGCCGCACGGTGACGCTGGAGTGGGGTGAAGCATGCCTGTGTCGGCGAATGGCGGTCCGGGATCCGGATCGATGATACCCAGGCCACTTGGCCTGTTGATCGGCAAGCAGCGGTGGACTGAGCTGGCGGCCCGCCAGGGCGACTGGCCGGAGACGAGCCTTGTCGCTCCGGAACTTACTGACCTGCTGCTTGCCCTGGACATGAGCGACCGGGTCCTGCTGTTCCGCGCGTTGCCGCGCGAGCTGGCGGCCGAAGTGTTCGCGTCGCTCGGCCGCGACGCGCGGGACGGACTGCTGCGGGCTCTTACCGATCAGGAGACCCGCTACCTGCTGGCGGACATGGAGCCGGACGACCGGACGTTCCTGCTGGGAGAGTTGCCTGGCCAGGTCACGCAACAGCTGCTGAACCTGCTGAGCGGCGAAGACCTGCAGGAGGCCCGCCAGCTGCTCGGTTATCCGGACAGCAGTGTCGGCCGGCTGATGACGCCCTACTACCTGGCCGTGCGGCCCGAGTGGACGGTAGCCCGGGCGATCGAGCACGTCCGCGAGCGCGGCCGCGAGGACGAGACTTCGAACACGATCTTCGTGGTGGATGATTCCTGGCGGCTGCTCGATGACATTCCGCTTCAGCGTCTGGTGTTCGCCGCTCCCGATTCGCTGGTGAGCGACCTCATGGACGGCCAGTTCGTCAGCCTGAGCGCGCACCAGGACCGTGAACAGGCGGTCCTGACGATGCAGCGCTACGACGTCGTGGCGCTGTCGGTCGTCGACAGCGACGGCGTGCTGGTCGGCCTCGTCACCGCCGATGACGTGTTCGATGTCGCGATCGAGGAGGCGAAGGAGGACTTCTACCGCACGTCGGCAATCGCGCCGGTCCGCGACGGTTACTGGCAGGCCACCGTCTCACTGCTTTACCGCAGCCGCATCGTCTGGCTCACTGCGCTGGTTCTTGTCAACCTGCTCTCCTCGGGCGTGATAGCGGCTTACGAGGAGATGCTGCTGCACTACGTGGCTTTGGCGTTCTTCATCCCCCTGCTGATCGATACCGGGGGTAACGCCGGCTCCCAGTCGGCCACGATCATGATCCGCGCGATCAGCCTCGGGGAGGTCAAACTGAACCAGTGGTGGCGGGCGTTCCTGAAGGAGGCGGTCATCGGCCTGCTGATCGGTGTGACGCTCGGGCTGATGGGCCTGGTGCTGGGCTTCATGCGCGGCGGCTTCGGTATCGGCATCGTCGTCATGCTGACCATGATCACGATGCTGGTCCTCACCAACCTTATGGGCGTGCTGCTGCCCTTCCTCTTGATCCGACTGAAGCGCGACCCGGCCATCGCCAGCGGACCGCTGATCACGTCGGTCGCTGATGCCGTCGGCCTGTTCATATACTTCTGGATCGCGTCGCTCGTCCTTGGGCAGCCGCCTGCCGCCTGAGCGCGCCAAAGAGCAGAGCCGGAGCGTTCAGATTCCCCCGGTAACCTCCAGGTTGAACCCGGTGACGTACGAGGCTTCATCGCTCAGCAGGTAGGCAACTGCGTTGCTGACCTCGGCCAGTGACCCGAGCCGGCGCAGCGGCACCTTTGACAGCATCTGCTGCTCCACCTCGGCCGGGTCGGCACTGAAGTACGGGGTTCCTGTCGCCGCCTGCAGCTGACACTGCCGCGTCCACATGAATCCCGGGCCGATAAGGGCGGGAGAGACGGCGTTGACGCGGATGCCGTGCGGCGCCAGGTCCTTCGCCGCCGTCTGGGTCATGGCGATCACGGCCGCCTTGGAGGCGCCGTAGGCCAGCATGTTCGGCGGGCCGTCCACGCCGGCGTGACTGGCGGTGTTCACCATCGCTCCGCCGCCTGCTTCCTTCATGTGGGCGGCAGCGGCCGCAAGGACGTTGTAGGCGCCCAGCACGTTCACTTCGAGCACCTTCCGGAAGTCGTCCTCGGGGTAGTCCTGCGTCGGCGCGAACGCCCCCTGGTAGCCGGCGTTGTTGAACACGAAGTGGACCCGGCCGAGCTCCTGCTCAACCCTCGACAGTGCCGCGGAAACCGAGGCGCGGTCCGTCACGTCGCAGCCGAGAGTCAGAAGCCGGCCGTCGAACGGAGCCAGGGCCGACCGGGCGTGCTCGAGTTTGGATTCGTCCATGTCCAGCAGTGCCAGGGAGGCGCCATCACGGGCCAGGCGCTGTGCCGTGGCCAGCCCGATGTCGCCACCGCCCCCGGTTATGAGGGCGGTGCGGCCCGAGAAGTCGTAGGTTGCGCTCGCCATGGTCGTATCTTATCTGCCGGTGCCGAAGAACCTCGGCAGGTAGCGCATGAAGAAGTAGGAAAGTATCAGCGGCGGTATCAGGAGCAGGACGATGGAGGCCGCCAGCTGCCCCCAGGGTACTTCCATGCCGACGGCGGCGAAGCTGGCGGACGCCACGGGCATGGTCACCGCCTCGCGGGCGGTGAGGACGAACGCCAGGAAGAACTCGTTCCAGACGAGGATGAACACGAACATGGCCATGCCGACCAGGCTTGGCAGGGCCAGCGGCAGGGATATCCGCGCGAAGACCCCCAGCGGTCCCAGCCCCTCGAGCTGGGCGGCTTCCTCGAGCTCGCGCGGGACCTGCTTGAAGCTCTCGATGGACAGCCAGAGCATCGTGCTGATGGTGATGCTCAGGTACGTGACGATCAGGGCCACGTGGGTGTCGAGCATGTCGAACTGCAGCCACACGAGGAAGAACGGGATGAACGCGGCGACGGGCGGCATGAAGCGCAGGGAGAGGACGAAGAAGCGCAGGTCGTTCTTGGCCCTGAAGTTGAAGCGGGCAAAGATGTACGCTGCGGGTACCGCCAGGATGAACCCGATCAGAAGTGCCGCGGGGATGATGATGAGGCTGTTCTGCACGCCATTGATGATGGTTCCGATGTTCAGCACGCGTTCGAAGTTCGCCAGCGTCGGGGTGAAGAGGAACTTGGGCGGGTAGGAGATGATGTCGACCCGGGTCTTGAACGAGGCCATCACTATCCAGACGATGGGAGCGATCGCCACCAAGAGGACGGCGGTCAGCGCCACGTAGCCGGGCAGCTTCCTGAGCATCAGTCGTGCCACCGGCGCATCGCCCTCCAGAGCAGGGTCACGATGAATATCGATACCGCGACCATGAACAGGGACATGGCAGAGGCGTAGCTCACCCTGCCGCTCGAGCCCATGCCCTGCCAATACGCGTACATGTCCAGAGTCTCGGTCGCGATGCCCGGCCCGCCGGCGGTCAGCACGAAGATGAAGTCGAAACTGCGCAGGGATTCCATCATCTTTATGAAGAGCAGCGGGATCGAGAGCGGCACGATCAGCGGGTACATGATCCGCGTGTAGAGCATGAATGAGTTCGCGCCGTCGAGCCTGGCCGCTTCGATCGTCTCGGGCGGCACCTCCTGCAGGAGGATGACGACGAGCGCGGTCAGCAGGAAGCCCCACTGCCAGATATCGATGACCGCGATCGATACCAGCGCGGTCCGCGGGTTCTGCAGGAACAGATAAGGCCCAAGGTTCATCAGGCTGAGCAGATAGTTGATGATGCCGAGCGACGGATCGTACATGAGGCGCCACATGTAGGCCGCGCCGATTCGGGGCAGGACCGCGGGCAGGATGAACACGAACAGTGCCAGGTGCCTGACCCAGCCGCGCGCCACCTCGTTAACGAGCGGGGCGACGACGATGGCCACCAGCATCGAGCCCGCGACCGTCAGGAACAGGAACTGGCCGGAGATCTTCAGGGAGTTCAGGAACCTGGGGTCCTGGAACATGTCGATGAAGTTGCGCAGACCCACGAACGACATCGGCCCTGACGAGCGCATGTCCCAGTCGTGCAGCGAATAGTAGAAGGCGGTGCCCAGGGGATAAAGCGCGAACAGGAACAGCAGCGCGAAGGTGGGCACCAGGAAAGTAAGGATGAAGTTGCGGTTGCTCATATGCGCAGGCTGGCCCCCGGGTGATGAGTGGTGGGTCGGCACATTATCGCCGATCCCACCACGTCAGTCGTCTCAGCCGATGGCTGGCTCAGGTCAGCGGTTGAGTGCGTTGCGCGCGAACTCGACGGCATCGTCGAGTGCGGCCTGAATGTCGTAGCTCTGGTTCGAGTACGCCTGGGTGAAGAGCTCCTCGAGCTTGATGCCCAGGTAGTCACCGATCTCGTTCCACTGGGGAATCTGGGCGATGGTGAGTTCCTGGATCTCGAGCATTCCGCGCATCGCCTCGCCATAGTCGGCGGGGTAGGCGTCGGCGAACGCCTGGCTGTTGAACGTGGCGGTACGGGCGTTGGTCAGGCCCTGGCCGCCTTCGACCTTGCGGATCTCGCTTTCCAGGCTGGTGAACCAGCCGATGAAGTTGGCTGCCGCCTCGCGCTCGGCGTCGGTCATGTCGGCGACGGCCGAGAGGCCAAGGCCATGCGCGCTCAGGCTGGAGAGCTGACCGGCGGGACCGGCCGGGGGAAGCGCGTAACCCATGCTGTCCACCACCACGGAGCTTTCCGGGTTGAACAGGGTATCCATTTTCAGGTTCGCGAACGTGACGAGGCCGACCCGGCCCGCGGCGAACGCGTCCATGGCGTCGCTCCATGACATCGTGGGGCTCGGGCTGTGCCTGACGAGCTCGATGTAGTACTCGACTGCCTGCACGGCTTCGGGCGAGTTGAAGACGGGCTCGCCGGCCTCGTCGAAGAAGCTGCCGCCGAACATGCGCAGGTAAGGGCTGAAGCGCCAGACGTTCATGCCCGAGCCACGCAGGCCGCGAGTCGCGGTTCCGTAGAGCTGGGGTGGGTTGTGAAGCGCCTTGACTGCTTCCAGGTACTCGTCCAGCGTGGTGGGGACGTCGAGGCCGTGCTCTTCCAGCAGGTCGGCGCGGTAGAACATCATGTCGCCCTCGGTCATGAACGGCGCGCCGTAGTTGACGCCCTCGTAGCTGAGCAGGCCGACCAGGGCCGGCGAGAAGCCGTCGACGTCGAACGCCTCGGGGTAGAAGTCGTGCAGCGGCACGAGCCAGCCGTTGGCACCGAACTCGGCGATGTTGGCGTCGTCGATGTAGTAGACGTCGAACTGACCTGCGCCCGACGAGGCGTCCAGGCGTGAGCGGGAGCGGCGCTCGTTCTCGGACAGGTACGTGAGGTTGACCCTCACTCCGTACTCCTCTTCGAACTCGGGAATGTAGCGCTCCATGAGCGACCACTCTTCCCGTGGCTGGGCGAGCACGTCGATGCTGACCGACTGAGCGAAGGCGGCTCCTGCCAGGGCCACCAGAACAGATAGCGTTAGTTTGCGCATGTACAACCTCCGTTGGGCGTTCAAGCCTGCTTGCGATGAAATTCTGGACTGGTCCGGGTACAGCTACTCGGGCTCTTTCAGTCCAGCATCACCTCCTCGTCGTATCTGGCCACGTGCCGGCAATACAACTCTGAAGCCGGTGTGCAGCCACCAAGTAGAACTTGAGCGGAGGCTATCAAAGCTGAAACTATCTTGTCAAGAGTGAGTTGCTTCTCTGAAGGATTCCTGTCACAAGTCCAGCCGGTGGAAAAGGCACATGCCGCGCAGAAGCGGCGTACAAGCCTTGACGGTGGTGCCTTGCGGTTGACATACTGGCGGCACATGTGGAGAATACTTTCACCAATCACAGCGGCCGGTGACAGTTCCCATTGCGCCTCGGGGCCGGGGGCAAGAGCCGGCTTCAACGTTCACAAAGCGTCCTGAAAGGTATCACGCCCTTGAGTACGTCACCCAGACCAAGCATCCAGTCTTCAGTCCTCAAGAAGCTGGAGATGATCAGCGAGGAAGTCGGCAGGGCCCAGCGGCGCGTCGCCGCGTACGTGATGCGGAACCCGGAAGACGTCATCAGAATGTCCATCACCCAGCTGGCCGAGGCGAGCGAGGCGAGCGAAGCCACGGTGGTCAGGCTGATGCAGAGCGTCGGGTTCGAAGGCTACAACGACTTCAAGATCAGCCTTTCGCGCTCGATGAGCCAGAACGTCGAGGAGCTGGAGCGCAACCTCACGGCCGACGCCACGGCGACCGAGATAATCCAGAACATCTTCGGCATGACCAAGACCGGCCTGAAGGAGACCTGGGAGACGCTCGATACGTCTGATGTCGAGGAAGCGATCAGCATCCTCACGGATGCGCGCCGCATCGAGTTCATGGGTGTCGGCGGGTCAGCCGCCGTTGCTCACGACGCGTATCACAAGTTCCTGCGGCTGGGCGTGCCGGTCAACGCACTGATGGACCCCCACGACGCGGTGCAGGTGTGCGCCACGCTCGGCAGCGGGGACGTCGTGCTCGCGATCTCCCATTCCGGCCGCACGAAGGACATCCTGGAGGCGGTCCGGCTCGCCAAGGACGTGGGCGCCAGGGTCATCGCCATCTCGCGTTTCGGCCGGTCGCCGCTCCAGCGCCTGGCGGATGTCACCCTGCACACGCTCTCGTCGGAGACGACGTACCGCAGTGAGGCGATCGCCTCCCGCATCGCCCAGCTGGTCATCATCGACGTCCTGTTCGTGGGCGCCTTCTTCCGCAACCACCCCGTGACCAGCGCGAACCTCGCACGGTCGCGCAGCGCGATCCAAAGCAAGCTCGTATGACGGGCAGCCTCCTGCTCGGCATCGATGTGGGCTCCTACTCCACCAAGGCGGTGCTGACGGACCTGTCGGGCCGGGTTCTGGAGACCCGGATCGCGGAGCACACGATGGACTTCCCCCAGCCCGGCTGGGCCGAGCACGATGCCGACGGCGTCTGGTGGGGCGACGTCGTCGCGGTCTGCAGGAGCCTCTTCGACGGCGGACGCTACGCGGGCAGCGACGTGGTCGGAGTCGGCATCAGCGCGGTCGGGCCTTGCCTGCTGCCGCTCGATGCGGCCGGGCGCCCCCTGAGGCCGGCGATACTCTACGGGATCGACACGCGCGCGAAACAGGAGATCGCCGAGCTTGGCAGGCGGATCGGCGACGAGGAGATCCTGCGTCTCAGCGGCATGACCTTCACCAGCCAGGCGACCGGACCGAAGATGCTTTGGCTCAGGAACAACGAGCCCGACGTCTGGCGGCGCACGGAGATGTTCACCACGGCCAGCAGCTACGTGACCTACAGGCTGACCGGTGAGCACGTGATCGATCGGCACACCGCAAGCCACTTCATGCCCTTCTTCGACATGAGCACGCTCGAGTGGTCGGACCGCTTCGCCGGACTGATCACGGGCACCGGGAAGCTCCCGCGCCTGGCGTGGACCCACGAGCGGGCCGGGGTTGTCTCGGCCGAAGCGGCGCGCGCGACCGGCCTCGCCGAAGGCACGCCGGTCAACGCGGGCACGATCGACGTGATCGCCGACGCCGTCAGCGCCGGCGCCACGGAAACCGGCGACCTGATGCTGACTTACGGCAGCTCGATCTCGTTCATCCTCTTCCTGGACGAGCCCCGCCCGGATCCCCGGGTCTGGATGACCGCCGGGGCTTTCCCCGGCACGTTCGCGCTGTCCGCGGGCATGGCGACCAGCGGCTCGCTGACCCGCTGGTTCAGGGACGAGCTGGCCGCCGGCGCCACCTACGAGGAGCTGTTCAGCGCGGCCTCAAGCGTCGCACCGGGAAGCGACGGGCTGCTGTTCCTGCCCTACATGAGCGGCGAGCGCACACCATTGCACGACGCCGACGCGCGCGGCGTGATCGCCGGCCTGTCCCTAAGCCACGGCCGCGACCACCTGTTCCGGGCGGCGCTTGAGGGCGTCGCCTACGGCGTGCGTCACAACCTCGAGACGTTTGAGGCCATCGGAGCGGGCGTGAACCGCATCGTCGCGGTCGGCGGCGGCACGACCGGCGGGACCTGGGTGCAGATCGTCAGCGACGCGACCGGGCGCGTCCAGACCGTGCCGGAACGAAACCTCGGGGCGCCGCTCGGCAGCGCTTTCCTGGGAGGGCTGGCCGCCGGGGTCCTCGAGCGCCCGGACCTGGCCGGTTGGCTGTCGCCCACCCGAGCGTTCGAGCCGGACCCGTCGAAGCGCGACGTGTACGACAGCTGCTTCCCGAACTTCCTGAAGCTGTACCGGAACACCACCGATGTCGTTCACGACCTGGTGGCCGCGTCCGCGCGGGGCCGGGCATGAGCGGACAGCCGGCCGGTTCGGCGGTGACGCCGGCAAGTCGCCCGAAGCCAGCCTGGGTCGACGAATGCACCCGCACGACGGATCTGGCGCGGAGCGCAGCCGACCTGTTCGTGGCTTCGATGCTGCAGGCGATCAGCGCGCGCGGCGAGTTCATCGTGTCGCTGTCTGGCGGCTCCACGCCGCTGGCGATGTACGGGCAGCTCGCGTCGCAGACCAGCCTGCCGTGGGACCGGGTCCGCGTCTTCTGGGGCGACGAACGGTTCGTTCCCCACGACCATGCCGACAGCAACTTCCGGAACGCGAAGCAGGCCCTGCTGGACCAGGTGCCGGTGCCGCATGACCGGATCCATCCCTGGCCGCAGCCCGCAGGCGTTGGTGAGCCGCAGGCGGAACTGGCTCGCGCGGCGGAGGAATACGGCAGGGCGCTGACGAAGCTCCTGGGCTCCGAGCCACTGTTTGACCTGCAGGTGCTCGGCCTGGGAGGCGACGCGCACAGCGCGAGCCTGTATCCGCACGACCCGGCACTGCATGAGACGGCGCTGACCTCGACCGCGACTCCTTCGAACGTGCTGCATCCCAGGCTCACCATGACCCCACGCGCGCTGAGCAACAGCCGGACGGTCGCCTTCCTGGTATCCGGTGAACACAAGCGCGAGGCCCTTGCCGGGACGCTCGCGGCGCCCGGGGCCGACCCGGCGTATCCGGCGCGCTACATCGCGGCGGTGGACAAGCGCGTCGTGCTTACCGACCTGGACTTCTGAAAGGGCAGTGACACCAGGTTAGCTTTTGTTTGCGGCTCGCGTACGGTCGGGGGGTCGCGTTATAAGAGACTCGTGAGTCTGATGCGCTGGACATTCAGGCAGCGCCCATGAGTACGGAACTCATGGTGCCGGCCCGGTGCGTTCGTTAACAGACTGGAATCGTGCGACAGCCTACAATGGCGGACAGGCTGACGTGTTCAGGCACCGATCGTAGGGTTCCTCGCTGAACAGAAGCAAAGGGGCAGACATGCGTAACAGCTGTACAGTATTCGCTTCCATGGTCTCGGGTCGCTGGTGGTTGGCGGTGTTTCTGCTGTTACTGTTCGCAGCCTGCAGCGGCCCGGCGGTTCCTGGCGCTCCAGGGGACGACCAGCAGCAGCTGCCGCCTTCGAGCGGCGCCATCACCCACACCGTGCGGGTGCTGCTGGATCCGTCTGACCGCACAGGGCAGATCGAAGCCGCGTATGGTGGCACCGTTCTCGTCTGGCATGACTACGACACTGCCGGTAGCGGTAGCGGTCTGCAGCCATTCGCGGTCGTGGCTGTCAGCCTGAACGGTTCTGTGGAGCAGCTTGGTAGAGGCGGACTCGAACCGTGCCCTGAGGAAGCCCTCATCGCCGTGCCTGTCGCCTGCATCGAGGAGAACGAACGCAGCCTCATTGCAGGGGCCGAGCGGCTGACACCAGAGTCGACCGACCACCTGTCGCAGGTTGACAACGAGGGGCGGTCCACAATCTGGAACGAAGGCAGCTGGATCGCCGATGAAGGCCGCTCGACTATCTGGAACGAGGGCGAGTTCAGCTGGCAGCCTGAGAACACCGACCTTTGGTCCAGGTTGCAGCTCGAACTGGCGCACAACGCGACTCTGGCCGGGAACCTCGGCCGCGGGGTCCTGGTAGCGGTCATCGACACGGGCGTCGACCTGCAACACCCTCAGCTGCGGACGCATCTGGCGCCTGAGGAGCTATGGCTGGACGTGGTGGACGGGGACCTGATTCCGCAGGAGGAGGGCGATTTCGAGTCTTCCCCCGCGTACGGGCACGGTACCAACGTCGCCGGAATCATCCGCCAGGTCGCGCCGGAGGCCCAGATTTTGCCGATCCGGGTGCTGGGACCTGACGGGGGTGGCTACGTCGCAGACCTGATAGTCGCGATCGAGCACGCGATCACCGCAGGTGCGGACATTATCAACCTCTCGCTCGGCAGCGCCCGGCGCAGCGAGGCATTGAGCAGCGTGGTGGCCCGTGCGGCCGAGCGTGGTGTGTTTGTAGTGATGGCGGCCGGCAATTCGGGTCGTGAGGTGACCTTTCCAGCCAGTGAGTCGAGGGAAGCCAACCGCCCGGGCCATGCGCTGCGGCTGACAGTGACGAGTGTCGACGACAAGGACATCAGGTCTGACTTCGCTGCGTACGGTTTTCCCGTAGGGCTCGCCGCGCCGGGCGAAGGTGTCTGGGGCCCTGCCCCGGAGCTGCACACGGCGGCGTGGACCGGCACATCGATGACTGCTCCGATGGCGGCTGGCGCACTGGCGCTCGCGCTCGGTGAGTCGGGGCGCCTCAGTGCCACGCGCACCGACCTGATCGATCGGCTGAGTATCACTGGCGCGGATCCGTACGAGCTGGAGGCGAACCGCCCGTACCAGGTGTGGCAGCAGCTGGGCTCGAGTCGGCTGGACTACTGGCGTTTTCTTGATGACGTCTTGGATGCCCACTGACGAAAGGACTGAACGTATGGAAGGCGTCAGGGCCTCTTGCCCCGCGCCCGCAGGGGAGCTGCTGCAGCGGGCGCACCAGGCGTTGAGGCGCGCACCGGACGAAGCGCAGGCGCTCGTCGAGTCCCTCCTGTCTGATCAGGATCCACAGGTAAGGGCCAAGGCGGGACTGCTTGCGGCCCGGGCGGCCTGGCAGCTGCAGGAGCACGCAACGGTCAAGCGCCGTCTCGATGATGTCCGACCATTGTGTGCTGAACTGGTTGACACCCTGGATGAAGTCGAGTTCCGGCTGCTGGAGGGCCGGATGGGGCTTCACGCGGCGGATTACCGGGCCGCTATGGCCAGTTTCGCCAGTGCTGCGCAGCTCGCGCAGATGCTCGGCGACCAGACGCTTGAGCTGACGGCACTGAACCTGCAGGCCCGGTCCGCCCATGCAATGGGCCAGCCACAAAGTGCGCTTGGCATCCTGACGCGCGGTCTGCGTCGGCTGAGCGACGATGCCCCACCTGAGCAGGTAGCCAGAATCCGCAGCAATATCGGACAGATACACCGTGAGCTGGGAAACCTGTCTGAAGCCCTCGCACAGCTGCTTGCGGCGCAGGAGGTGTTCGAGGCGAACCCGGCTGCAAGCCGACCCGCGGCAGTCAACCTGATCAACATGGGCCTGCTGTACCAGGACCTGGGCCAGATGCGGGAGGCCGGTCAGTTCCTGCAGCGGGCGCATCAGGTCGGCATGGAATTAGGTGACGGCAAGCTGGTGGCAGTTGCACTTAACAACCTGGCGAACGGAGACCTGGCGACCGGTGACCTGTTCGTGGCGCGGGATCGTTTCAAGGTTGCTCTGGAGCAGGCTGAGAAGCTGGGCATGGCGGAGTACATCATCGACAACCTTGATGGCCTGGGCCAGACCTTGGCCGACCTTGGGGAGTACACGCAGGCGCTTCACGTGCATGAGCATGCGCTGGCTGTGGCACGCTCCGAAGGGAGCCGCTCAGGGGAGCTAGACGCGCTGGTGAACCTTGGTCGTGATTATCTGCACCTAGGCGAACCGGCGCTGGCGGTGAGCCAGCTCAGTGAAGCACTGACGGTGGTCATCGCTCTCCAGCGGCGCAGTCGGCAGCTGGTGGTACAAGAGCTGCTCTCCGAGGCTCACGAGGCCGCCGGTGACCCGTGGTCGGCGCTCGTTCATGCACGTGAATGCCAGCAGCTGCAGGCCGAGGTTTCGGCCGAGCAGAACCAGGAGCGGTTGAGGGAACTGCAGGTCAAGCACCAGGTCACCCAGGTTCAGCAGGAAGCAGACGCTTATCGACTGCGCTCGGAGCTCATGAATCAGGCGATCGCTGACGCTGAGGCCCGCGTGAGGCGCAGGACCAAGGAGCTGGAAGAGGCGCACCTGGACGTGATAGAACGCTTGGCCCTGGCTGCGGAGTACCGGGATGAGGGTACCGCGGCCCATACGCGCCGGGTTGGCCGCAACGCGGCAGTGATCGCGTACGTGCTTGGCTTCACCGAGGATGAAGCGCTAGAGCTCTACCTCGCCGCAAAACTGCACGACGTCGGCAAGATTGCGGTCCCGGACGCTGTATTGTACAAGCCAGGCCAGCTGGACGAGACGGAACGGCGCCTTGTCGAGCAGCACACGCTGATAGGCGCCCGCCTGTTCTCCGGAAGCCAATCGAGGCTGCTACAGTTGGCGGAACAGGTCTGCCTGTGCCACCACGAAAGGTTCGATGGCCAAGGTTATCCGCAGCGGCTGGCCGGTGAGGCCATCCCACTGGCCGCCCGGATCGTCACGGCGGCAGACGTGCTCGACGCGCTGACGCACACCCGTCCGTACAAACCGGCATGGTCCGTCGGTGAGGCCCTGCAAGAGATCAAAGTCGGATCTGGCGAGGTCTTCGATCCGCAGATTGCGCACGTTTGCGTAGACGTGTTCGGCGCGCAGGGCGCACTGTCACCAGTGGAGAACGTGGCGTCCGCGGCTGACGTCGAGCGGGCGTTCACGCGACTTCGGTCCATACGCAGGTCAACGCGTGGCCGCCTCTTCGGCTGAAACTCACTGCTCGGGTTCGTCCCAGTAAGCATTCACCAGGGCAGCCTGATTGCTGTGACCCAACTTCGTCTGCAGTGAACTCAGGTAATTCGCGACCGTCTTGGCTGAGACGCGCATGCGGGCGGCAACCTGGCTGTTGTCAAGGCCGCGGGCCACCAGCCTCCACACTGTTCGTTCCCGTGGCAGCAGGTTGTCCTTCAGAAGGGGCCCGGAGTACACTTCCTCTCCCGCGGCGACCCTCTGCAGCTGCGAGCGCAACATGCTGAGGCTGTCTGGTTCCGTGACCAATCCCTGCGGCTTGCGCTCTAACAGGTCGAGCAGGTAGCCGCGGGACCGGCTGCGGGTCACCACCAGGTAACGGCCGTCCACCTCAGGCAGCACCTCCAGCGCGAACCCGACAGGTGAGTCCAGAACGAGGGTCACAGGCACGCGGAAGCGCCAGGTGCCCAGCTGTCCACGTGCCAGCTGCCGAACTTGGGCAGAGCCGGCCTGCACCCTGAGCTCGTGCGGCAGTCTCGGTGACGCGGTTGCGGCCAGCGGGGCGGCTGGCGCGCTGGCCTGACCCAGCAGACGGGCCTCGACCAGCTTCAGCACTTCGGCACCGGGAGCTTCGCTAAGCTCCGCCCAGCCGCACAGGGCAGTCGGTGCGTGTCGGCTCAGGAGCTCCGCGTAGCGCGACTGTTCGGTCACCGGGATCAACAGCGCTATCCGGTCGTTCCGCAGCCGGTAGGCGCGCTCGTCCTCCAGCAGTTCGTTGCGCACCAGGCGCGCGAAGTTGCGCATCTGCATTGCGGACTCGTCTGTACGGGACGCTGAAGTACCGCCTTCGTCCAGTGCCACGGTGCCTAGCATCAGCTGGCGGCTCTGGGTCTCGTGGATGGCGCGCTCGAGCGCGTGCTGCCCCGGCAGTCCGGAGAGCCAGTCGCTGCGCCCGGCACGCACCAGCTCCTGCTGGTAGCCGGCACGCTGCAGCGCGCTGAGCAGGTTGCGGAAGTACAGATCAAGCAGAATGGCTTCCCGCGGCTCGGATCCGGCGCCACTGGTCGTAAGCTGCAGGGGTTCGGGCGGTCCCAGGTATAACTCCCGGTAACTGGCACCATGTGCCGGCAGGTGTCGCAAGCCGCGTTCGACTGTGACGGCCTGATGCGAAACGGGACTCACCTCGAGGCTCACACCGGGCAGGAACCGCGCGAGCGCATCGGCCGCAGCGTGGTCGCGCAGTTCATCGAAAGTGTGCCTGTGCAGATGGGCCTGAAGGTCTTCCAGCCGGTTGATCACGGACCGCGGATGTTATCTGAAAGGCCGGACACAGCGGTTTGAGGCATCACCATCCTGGCAAGAGGATAGCGCGCTACACGCCCTGTCGGACGTAAGTTTCCCCCATCAGCGCTCGGGCAGCTCACGGTTGAGCCGCCCCCAGTAAGCGAGCGCCACAGCACTGCGGGTTGGCAGGTGCAGTTTGTCCTTCAAGCTCGTGAAGTAGTTCGCTACCGTCCGTTCGCCGATCCCCAGGTGGGTGGCTATCGCTTCGTTGTCGAGTCCGTTGGCAATCAGTCGCCAGACCTGACGTTCCCGCGGGAACAGTGGAGAGCGTTCCAGCAGCGGACCCGAGTAGATTCGTTCACCCGCGGCCATCAATTCCAGCTGGCGACGCAGCTCGGGCGCATCGAGCTTCCCGAAGATCAGGCCTTCGGGCTCGAGGTCGGTCAGGTCATGAAGGTAACCACGTGAAGCCCCGTCAGTAAGGACCAGCACGGCGCGCCTCACTTGGGGCATCACTTCGAGGGCATAGCCGACCGGCTGGTCCAGTACGAGGCTGAGAGGGGCCGTGAAGCGCCAGTCGCCTGTCAGTTGCTCAAGTAGCGCCAGTGCTGTAGGTGCCCCGCAGTGAATCTTGAGTGGGTACTGGCCGGGTCGAGCAGCCGGCCGCCGGGGTCGGTTGCGCATAGTGCTGCCAGAACCTCCCGCAAGTCTGGTGATGACCAGGTCGAGCAGCTTTGCCCCGCTCGCTTCACCGCTGAGCGCGTAGGCCATGCTGGCCCGCGGATCCAGTCGCTGAACGGTGCTCTCGATCCGGGTCAGCTCCCGCTCGGGCGTCAGGACAGCCAGTAGGTTGCGTTCCAGCTTGTAGGCGGTATCCTCCTCGCCAAGCGTGAGCCGGAGAGCGTGCGCGAACGACCTAAGCCTCAGCCGGCGTTCCTCCGCGCCTAGCGCTTGCTCCGGCTGCTCAAGGTCGATCCCCAGCAGCGCCATCGGCGTCCAGGGCGGGATCTGCTGCTGGAGGACCTCTTTGAGACGATCAGCCCAAAGCAGGCCGGTGAGCCAGTCGTGTCGTGCCTGCCGGTTCAGCTCTTCCGCGTAACCTGCGGCCTGAAGCGCATGCTCCAGCCGGTTAAAATAGAGCGACAGGGTCAAGTGGTCGGAGTCAGAGTACCCGTACGCAGTGAACCAGACCGGTTCCGGAGGACCAACATAGTAGCTGGTGAATGCGCTGCTGCCGTTGGCAAGCTGGACGGGTCCGCGCTTCAGCGGTTCATCCGCCTGCTGTTCGTGCTCCCGGACGAGCTGGAGCCTTGCGCTATCGATTAGCGAGCGCAGCACGGCGGGGGCGAGTGCAAGGATCTCCTCGAAACTGAGCCCGTCGAACTGCCCGGTCTGCGCAGCGACCTCAGTACTCAGCCAGCGCAGCTGTTCATAGTCGGAGCCGGAGCTCAGGGAATCGTTCACATCACTCCTCATGTCGCCTGATCAGTAGCCGTTGTGGGGCGGGCGCAGCTGTCCATTGCGCTGCGCCCGCCCCACAACGGCTCCCGCAGATCAGAACCGCAGCTGGACGCCCCCGCCGATCGCTGCGAGCCCGTCCCCGGAACCGTCGAAATACGGACGGAACCGTGCTTCGCCATACACTCCGATGTTGCGCGCGATCCGGTAGGAGATCCCCACCAGTATCTCGGCGAAGATCGCGTTGCCAGCTTCCTCGAAGCTTACGCCCAGTCCAAGTCCGGCGTATCCGTCAACGTTATCCATTGTCGCGCGATAAGTCGCAGCACCCGCGATGCTGAACGGGACTTCGGAGAAGCCGAAGTCGGCGCTGACCCGCACGCCCATGTTACCAGCCACGGCGTCATGCCCGATCGCGACCTGGCCGACCAGACCACCGTCCGGGGCGCTTCCGTACAGAGCCACGGAGATGTGAAACGGCGCGCGCTCGGGCAGAAGCGTGGCCTCGAGCCGGCTGATCCGCTCCTCGTGATCCGCCAGCGTCACGTTCACTCCGGCCAGCGCAGCCTCCAGGTCCGAGACGCGAGCCTCCAGCAGCGCCAGTCGGTCAGCCGTGCCCCCGATGCGCAGCTCCAGCTCCGTCAGAAGGTGTTCCTGGCCTTCGAGACTGGCGACACGCGCCCGAAGGTCCGCGAGGCCGTCAGCCAGCTGCGCTCGTTCCTCAGCCGCCTCGGCCAGGCCTGCTTCCAAGGCCGCAAGCCTGTCGCGCAGGTCCCCTGTGTCGTCCACCTCAGCCGCCTCGAGGGCTTCCACGCGGTCACGCAGGGAGCTCAACTCGGCCTCCCGGCCTGCCGCAGCTGACTCCAGCTCGCCGGT
This sequence comes from uncultured bacterium, assembly GCA_964495325.1. Taxonomy (GTDB): domain Bacteria; phylum Deinococcota; class Deinococci; order Deinococcales; family Trueperaceae; genus CAZBVI01. Next base: position 264,433 of record CAZBVI010000002.1, on the reverse strand, counting down.
CGCGAGCCACAGGTCCGTGGCGTCGAATACCGCTGGGGCGACATCCAGCAACTGGATCGCGGCCCACAGGTCTTCGAGCTCCTGCTCGTGCAGGACAAGCGCATCGGCCACCTCACCGAGCTGCTGGTCGTGCTGCTCGACCAGCTGAGCCAGGCCGGCAAGGTCTTCGCTCAGCTGCTCAACGGCGAGGCGGAGCGTCGCCATCTCATCGGGGTCGAAGCTTTCCAGGTCGAACGAGCTGATGAGCCTGGCAATAACCAGTGCCATCTCAGCGCGCGTGATGTCATCACGCCAGCCGAAGCTGCCGTCAGGGTAGCCGATGTAGATGCCGCGGCTGACGAGCAGCTCCACCGCATCATCGGCCCAGGTTCCGGGAGCTTCTGCCAGCGCGCGGTTTACCTGTGCCGGTGAGCCCGGAACTACTGTCACTTGTGCGAGTGCTGCTCCGCTGAACAGGATTGCTGCCAGCAGGCTAAGTGCAAGTTTCCTCATATAAGTCATTCCCTTCTGTTCAGGCACAGGACACCCTGCCTGCGGGGCGGGCGGCTTTGATGCCTGGTTGTGCAGTGGGTGGGGTGGCGGTGAGTGCACTCACCGCCACCCGGGTTCGTGGATTAAGGCTTTATCAGTTCCAGCACGGTGATCTCGTTCTTGCCGAGGTCGAGGCCGAGTGCCGCGAAAAGGTCGCTGCCCAGCAGTCCGGTGAGCAGACCATCCAGCGGCAGCGTAGCGCCCAGGTCGGTCGCGCCGTCGACCAGTCCGAGGACGCTGTTGAGCAGCCCTTCGACCATGCCGAGCAGCGGGCCGGCCACCTGGCCGACGTTCAGGCCCACCAGGCTCAGCTCATTCAGCCCGGCGCCGAGTTCGAGTTCGAGGTTGCCGAGCAGGTCGCTGACCATTGCGCCCGGGTCCGCCGAAGAGAGAACGCTTGTCTTCGGGTACGGGCCGGCTATGTTGACCTGCGTGTCGCCAGCAGGCGCCCTGCTCGTGTTGGCCCTCGCAAGCACCTCGACTGTACCGTTGACCCTGATCAACGGTAAGAGGATGAGGAGGTCAGCCTGCACGTCCACATCAACGGAGGCGATCGTCCCGAAGTCTGCCTCAGGCAGCGCGGTGCGGCTACGGTCGAAGAACACGGCGTGGTCAATTGCACCCAGGTGAAGGCTGGCCAGTGAGCCTGACGCGTTGACGGTGACATTTGGTTGGCTGAGATTGATTGCACTCACGTGCCCGTCGAACGCGCCGACCTCAGCGAAGACGCTCAGTTCAGTCAGGTTCAGCTCGACGCTGGTGCTTGTGGTTCCGAGTCCGGTCGAGTTCACCAGTCCAAGGAGTGTGCTCAAGAGACCACCGAGGAGCCCGGAGGGATCCGCGTTGCCTGTCAGACTGACGCGGACTCCGATGCCGGTGAGTTCAACTGCCATGCGCACGCCGGCGCTGCGGAAGCCTGCCTGGGTCGGGCCGAGCCGGTCGACCCGCGCGAAGGTGAACACGGGCGGCTCAACGACCTGCAGCCAGATTCGCGCCAGCGCACCATTGGACAGGTCGGTACCGATCGCGGAGTCGAGGCCGAGCAGGGCCAGGAGGCCTTCACCCGGACCGCCAGTCAGGCCGATTTCGATCGGCTGAGCAGTCGTCAGGACGTTCTGCGAGTTGAACAGCTGCGCGAGGACGGTCACCAGGTCGAGGACGCTGAGGTCGACCTCCTGCAGGGCAAGGATATTGTCGGGGTCGACGTTAAGCAGCTGGCCGAGCTCCAGCGGCAGCGCGTCCGCAGGCAGGGCGTTGATCAGCTGCTGGAGGGGGACCGCGGCGGCGGTGCCGCCCACCAGTCCCAGCGCTGCATCCAGGATGTCGGCCAGGTCGACCGTTCCGAGCAGCACGGCCTCGGGACCGGATGCGCCGATGTCGGCCACGACGGCGTCGAGCAGGCTGAAGAGGTTCACGCTGGCCGTGAGCAGTGAGGAGTTATCAAGGATGTCGAGCCCGATGTCGTTGCCCAGCAGGCCACCGAGCAGGGGTCCGAGCAGGGACCGTTCGTCCTGGTTGAGCGCGACGAGCGTCGATCCGCTGCGCACGATAGCCGTCGAGACTATCGAACCGGCACCCTCGCCAGCCGTGATCCATTCGTGCCTGAGGTCGTGGTTGCCGTCCGCATCGACCGCAAGCAGTACCGCGAGGTAGGTGTCCTCACCGATGTAAGTATGGCTGCGGTTGCCTGCGCCGGATCGGGTATGGGGAGCGGTGCCGTCGCCGAAGAAGAGCCAGGCATCGGCCGGGGCGCTGAGCGTCCAGCTGAAGTCGACGTCAAGCGGGGCTTCGCCGCTGGTCGGGTTGGCGGTGAACGAACTGATCAGTGAGCCGCTGCCGTCATCGTCGCTTGAACGGACGGTGAGGGTGACCGTAGAGACCGCCACTCCGCCGTCCCCGTCGCTGACCACCAGCACGGGCCCGTACTGGCCCGGTTCGGTGTAGGTGTTGCCGATGTTGCCGCTGGAGCAGTCATCCAGGACGACCGGCGCGGCGCCGTCACCAAAGTCGAGCAGGCAGGTCAGGGGGCCCGTGCCGCTCACCTCGAAGGCGAAGTTGGCGTTGAGCGGTGCCCGACCGTTCGTCGGGGTCACGGTGAAACTGCCGATAACCGGCTCTTGCCCCGAACCACCTGTGCCCGAGACCGCGATCGTGGTGCTGCGTCTGATGCTGCCGCCGTCGACGAGTGTGGCTCTCAGCACGACGCTGTAGATGCCGACAGATGAGTAGGTATGCGCGGCATTGCCCTCCGGGTTGGTGCTGGTGGTGCCGGTACCGTCACCGAAGTCCAGGCTGATGCTGCTCACCTGGTCATCCGGATCTGTGATCACCCAGTAGAACGTGGTGTGCAGGGGTGCCGGGCCAGTCATTGGGTCAGCGACAAGCGCTGTGATGACCGGTTGCGTCAGTGGTGGCGGGTCGCCGGGGTCCGGATCGCCGGGGTCCGTGCCGCCTGCGCGCACCCTGATCGTGACGCTGCGCTGACTCTGGCCACCCGTGTTGCTGGCGGTCAGCGTGTATGTAGTGTCAGCGGACGGCCGTACCGTGGTGCTGGCGTCATGGCTGACACTGCCGATGCCCGGACTGATCGAGACACTGTCGGCGCCGACAACCGCCCAGCGGAGCGTTGCCGTGCCGCCCGGCGCGATCACGGACGGGCTCACGGTAAAGAGTGCGACCAGCGGCGGACCGTCCAGGTCCTCACGCACGTGCACGGTGACACTGCGGGACACGTTGCCGTTTCCGTTGCGTGCGCGCAGCGTGTACGTGGTCGTACTGCCCGGGCTCACCGTTTCTGAACTTTCGCTCCCTACGGTGCCCAAATCCGGAGAGATCGTGATCTCGTCGGCTCCTTCGACCACCCAGCTCAGTGTGGTGCTGCTGCCGAGGTCAATGGCTTCGGGACTGGCCGTGAACGCTGCGATGACCGGAAGGCCGTCGTTGCCCCCAGCGGTCTTTACCCGCACGGTCGCGGTGGCGGTGACCGCACCGTGAGAGTTGCTGGCGCTGAGGGCGTAGCGCGTGGTCGACTCGGGCGTGACGACCCGGCTCCCCACCGCCTGTGGAACCTCGCCGAGGTCCGGGGAGATGCTGATGGATTCGGCGCCGACCACGTGCCAGCTGAGCACGCTTGTCGAGCCCGGGTCGATCTCCTCCGGTTCCGCGGTGAAGTTCGCGATAAGGGGCGGGCTGTCTGGATGCCGAACGCGGATCGTGACACTCGCGTCACTGCTGCCCCGGCGGTTGGTCGCCACGAGCACGTACTCTTGCGTCTCATCGGGTGAGACCTCACGACTGCCGATCAAAGCTACCTCCTCGCCATCGAGGAGCACGGTGTCAGCGTCCTTGATCTCCCAGCTGAGGGTGCTGGATTCACCGGCCGTGATCGCGTCCGGGTCGGCGGTGAACGATGCTATGTCCGGAACACTTGCTGGCAGACGCACCTGTGCGCAGGCGGCCAACAGCATGACCAGCACCATTAACAGGGCCGGCACGCGCCAACGCCTGGTCATGCTGGAGCTACTTTGACTGGGGTTGCCTTTCACTGGAAGAACACCTCCTGAGCCGCACGGTCCAGGTGTCGTTCACACCCTCACTGTCGTGTGGACCGGAACTGAAGTGCGGCTTACAGATCCAATCGTGCTGCGTACGTGGCGAAGCCCGTTAGTGCTACCATCCGTTCAGTTATGTGTCATGCGCCCGGCCAAACCGGGAGAAACTCATACCTGTTGCTCGACCTGCTCGGAAGAGCTCCGTGGCCAACGGGCTTCCGCGCTTGCATGGCTCTCCGGGAGAGAACGTGTGTGATCCCTTACATTCATGTCAATTCACCCGCTGCGCTGCGTGATTCAGGTGTTATGTCACTGTTCTGGGCAGGATAGCCACACGCTCTGCGCTTCTCTAAAAGCGCGATAATCGCTGCATGCCAAATCTTGACCGAGCAGAAGTACTGAGCTGGAGACCCCAGGCGGCCGCGCACCTGATCGCAGGGCACCGACTGCATCACGAGCAGATGCTTTTGGACAGGTACGGACTGGGTCCCGGTTGAGACTGCTCCAGGAGCTGTTCGGGCCGCCCATGTGCCCTGCATGCAGCACAGCTGAGCTGGCAGCCACCAGTTACATCAGGGGCGTGCTGGCAGATGGCATCAATGACCCCGAGCTGCGGGCGCAGTGGCGGCACGAAGGCGGCCTTTGCGCTCAGCACTGGCAGCTGCTGTCCCGCGCCGACTCGCCCGCGCTGCCGGCCGCGATTCTGGCAAGGGACCTGCTTGAGCGTGGCCTGCGCACTTCGGCAACCGGTGCCGACAACCGCCCTCGGACGGGATTCGCGGGGCTGGCAACCAGGAGCGCGCCCAAAGGCCGAGCCTGCCCGGCCTGCGCCATCGCGGTCAAGTCCGAGAAACTCGCCCTCGGGCGCCTCAACCGTCTGAGGCTGCCAGCTTCGGGCCTGGGCGACACGCGCGGCTTCGTCTGCCTTGCCCACCTTGAGCAGCTGCGCAACGAGCCGCTCCGCCAGGCCGTGCTGGAGCGGCTGGAGGCGATGCTGGACGAACTCGACGAGTTCGTACGCAAGTCCGATTACCGCTTCGCGGACGAGGCCAAGGGTGACGAACGCGACGCCTGGGTCAGGGCGATCAGGGTTCTTTCGGGTCCTCGCTGACGCCGGCCCCGCCTGGTGGCTCCGCCTGATCTCCGGCCCCGGGCCCGAGCTCGCGTCCGCGGGCGCGGAACTGCTGCCGGAACTCCTCGGCCAACGCCTCGGCCCGGACCTCCTCGCCCTGGGCCAGGGTGACGCTGATCGCCTGGATATAGGCGCGGCCAAGGGCGATCGTCATGGCCGAGGCCGTGGTGGCCGCGATGACCCCGCCCGCGGCCGTGCCGATGGCGGGGATGAACTTCAGCAGGGCGGACGCGATGGCGCGCGTGGCGTAACCGGTGCCCGCGATTCCCAGCGCGCTGGAGATGACGGTCTGCAGGAAAGTCTTCGAAAGGGACAGCCCGAACGTGGCGTTGATCCCGGCCAGCATCCCAAGCTGTACCGGCGCGAGCGTGAAAAGGTTCGACAGCGGCAGCGGCACGGCCGCGGTAGCAGCGGCACTGGCGGCAGCGGCGTTGACGATCAGGCGCGCACGCCTGACCTTCAGGTCGAGTGAGACCTTCTGGGCCGCCGCGAACGCGTTGCGGCTTGATTCGGGCACGAGCTCGACCGTCGCCTCGATCAGCTCGCGCAGCCCGAAGGGCGCCAGGACGTGGCCGTCATCGAGCACCTCGGTGAGCGCACGCACGCGGTAGACGCCGGCGCCGCCGGGCAGCAGGTCGGCGACGACCCCGGCGAAGCCCTGGTCGGCGCGAGCTTTCGTGATCACGACCAGGAACGGCACGCCGGCCCGAACCAGCATCGCGGCCAGCTCGATCTCGGCGTCCTGCACGCGGCGGCCGTCCTCGCTGAGGCAGAGCCAGGCCGCGTGGACCTGGCGCTCCGTATCGCCCGCCTGCCGGCCGATCACCAGCTTGCGGAGCTGCTCAAGGGTCTCCCTGTAACGGGCGGTCTCGAGCCCGCGCGTGTCAAGCAGCGTTAGCGGGAAGCCCGGTTTGGAGTACTCGTTCGTGCCGGTCGTCACCGGCTTGCCCTGGCCGGTGGCGGCCAGGTTCTCGGAGAAGACGGTGTTGGCCAGAGTGCTCTTGCCGACGCCTGTCATGCCCGCCATCAGCAGGTTGACAGTGCCGCGCTTGCGTTCTGCGGAGTCAACGCTGTCGCGCAGCAGCTTCGTCAGATCGGGGTTCATATGCCAAGCGTAGCAGCGTTGGCGTGTCAGGAGCCTCCTCCGAAAGTCGCATGCGCAGCACCATTGATGGGAGTATCATGAGTATTCGGAGGAAAATGCCAAATATGACCAATGCAAGGCTAGTGATCGGGGCAGTCGTTGTCCTGGTTGTCGCGGGACTCGTCGCCGCCAGCATTTACACCATCGACCAGGGAGAGCGCGGCGTGATTCTCAGGAACGGTGCCGTGGCCGGCATCGCCGAGCCGGGCCTCGGGTTCAAGATTCCCGTCATCGACCGGGTGGTGCCGATCAGCGTCCAGACGAACTCGGTGGTTTACCGCGACATGGAGACGTACAGCCGCGACCAGCAGCTCGCAGAGATCACCGTCTCGGTCACTTATCGCATCGTCCCTGGCGAGGTCGACCAGGTCTACGCCCAGTACGGCAGCGAACAGGGAATCGTCTCACGGCTGATCGACCGCCGCGTGAACGAGCTCTCCAAGACGGTGTTCGGCCAGTTCAACGCTTCCGAGGCGATCCAGGAGCGCACCCGGCTGAACATGCAGGTGGGGGAAGCGATCCAGGCGACGGTCGAGGGCCCGATCATCATCGAGTCCGTCCAGATCGAGGACGTCGCGTTCAGCCTCACGTACGAGCAGTCCATCGAGGCACGCATGCTCGCCGAGGTCGAGGTGCAGAAGCGCGAGCAGGAGCTTCAGCAGCAGCGCGTCCAGGCACAGATCACGGTCACGCAGGCGCAGGCTCAGGCCGATGCGCGCCTGGCCGAGGCCGAGGCCGACGCCGCGGCGACGAGGCTGGCCGGTGAGGCGGAAGCGGACGCGATCCGCGCCCGTGGCGAGGCGCTGAGCCTTCACCCGGAGCTGATCGGACTGGTCACGGCCGAGGCATGGGACGGCCAGCTTCCCACAACGATGGTGCCGGGATCAGCGCTGCCGTTCGTTAACCTCTCGGGTCAGTAAGGGTTCATCAGCCGGGCTCGGCAGGGGGTGGTTCCACTGCCGGGCCGGCAACGCGTGCGTCACGGCGCCTGACTAAGCGGATCACCCAGATCGAGACCTCGTAGAGCAACAGGAGTGGTGCCGCCACGATCGCGAGGCTGACGGGATCGATCGTCGGCGTTATCGCCGCGGCGAGCGCCACCAGGATGACGATGGCATGCCGGCGGTAACGGACCAGGATGTCCGCCTCGATCAGGCCCAGTTTGGCGAGCAGGAACGCCAGCACCGGCGTCTCGAACACCAGCCCGAAGACGCCCATGAAGAGCAGCAGCGTCGAGATGTAGCTGGCCGTCGACAGAAGCATGATCGCCTCGTCGCCAAGGAAGCCGGTGATGATCGGTATCGTCAGCGGCAGCGCGATGTAGCGGGCGAAGAGCACGCCTGCCCCGAACGCCAGGGCGGTGAGCAGGATGAATGGAATCGCCCACTTCCGCTCGGTCGGGTACAGGCCCGGGGCAACGAACCCCCACAGCTGCCCGCCGACGATCGGGGCGGCCAGGACGATGCCGAAGAACGCCGCGATCGAGATGCTGACCGTCAGCGGCTCCATCAGGTGGAAGGTGTGCAGGGTCATGCCGTCCGGCAGCGGTGCCTTGAGCCAGTCCAGCAAGGCGAATCGGAACGAGAACGCCACGCTGGCGGCCACGAGCCACGCGCCGATGGCGATGAACAGGCGCTTGCGCAGCTCGTCCAGGTGGTCGAAGAGCGTCATGCCCACTTTGGTTGGCCGGGTCAGACGGATTTTTCTGGAGACTCGCCTGTGGTTGCGTGGGAGCTGCCGTCAGCCTTGACGTCCTCTTCAACGTCGCGGACGCCCTTGCGGAACTCCTTGATCGCCTGCCCCATGCCCTTGGCCATGTCCGGCAGCCTCTTCGCCCCGAACAGCAGCAGGACCAGCACCAGGATGATCAGCAGTTCCCAGATTCCGAACGGTCCGATTCTCATAATCCATGCCTCCAAGCCGGCCGCGTCGCTTGCACCGCCATTCGCGCCATTGTAGCCGCAAGAGCAGGCAGATACTGCATCGCGACTACCTGTTAGTCTGCGCTCATGAACCTGGCCAGTTATCCACGCCGCGTGTACACCCCGCAGTTCACGCCGATCGAGCCGCTCGAGCGGCTGTCCCGGGAGCTTGGCGGGCCAGCCCTCTACATCAAGCGTGATGACCTCACCGGGCTGACCGGTGGCGGCAACAAGACCCGCAAGCTGGAGTTCCTGGTCGCCGATGCCCTGGCCGCCGGAGCCGACACCCTGGTCACCGTGGGCGCGGTCCAGTCCAACCATTGCCGCCTCACAGTCGCAGCTGCGGTACGCGAGGGCCTGAAGTGCCGCCTCATCCTCGAGGAGCGCGTGCCCGACAGTTACGCCAGGGACGCGAGCGGCAACAACTTTCTGATGCAGCTGCTGGGGGTCGAGCAGGTGACGGTAGTGCCCGGCGGGACCGACATGGCCGCCGCGCTCGACGCTGAGCTCGCCCACCTGGCCGAAGACGGCCGCCTCGGTTACGCGATCCCGGGCGGCGGCTCCAACCCGCTGGGCGCGCTCGGCTACGTGGCTTGCGGGCTCGAGCTGATGCAGCAGTCGTTCGAGTCGCGCACCGCGTTCGATCACATCGTCGTGGCGAGCGGCTCGGGAGGAACGCACGCTGGGCTGGTGGCCGCGATGACGGGGATGCGAACCGGCGTGCAGGTGACCGGCATCAGCGTGCGCCAGCCGCGCGAGCGACAGGAGGCCCACATCAGCGACCTGGCCGCCCGGACGCTCGGACTGCTGGGGCACGAGGAGAGCCTGCCGGAAGGCGCGGTCCGGGTGTTCGACGGTTACGTCGGCGGCGGCTACTCGCTCCCGACCGAACGCATGATCAGCGCGGTCAGGCGGCTAGCGCGCACCGAGGCGATCCTGCTGGACAGCGTCTACACGGGCAAGGCGATGGCCGGCCTGATCGACCTGGTGGGCAAGGGTCACTTCAAGGAGGACGAGCGCGTCCTGTTCCTCCACACGGGCGGCTCGCCGGTGCTGTACCACGACCGGAAGCTGTTCGCCTGACATGGCGCTCAGCGTCGGAGTCCTGGGCGGGCTCGGGCCCGCGGCCACGCTGGACTTCCACGCTGCCCTGCTGAGGCTGCAGGCCGCCCGGACGGATCAGGAGCACATCCGCCTGCTGATCGACAGCGACCCGGGCGTGCCCGACCGCAACGCCGCGCTCCGGGGAGAGGGCGAGTCGCCAGGGCCGCACCTGGCTCGCATGGCCGCAGGCCTGGAGCGGGCCGGGGCGGACTTCCTGGTGCTTGCCTGCAACGCCGCGCACGCCTGGCAGGCGGAGATCGAGGCAGCTGTGAGCATCCCCTTCGTCAGCATGATCGACGAGGTGGTACGAGAGGCCGCGACCCACGGGCCTGCCCGGGTGGGCCTGCTGGCGGCGGATGCGACGCTGGACGCGGGGCTGTACCAGCGCGCATTCGGGTCAGCCGCGGTGGAGACCGTGCATCCGGACCGCGCAGAGTTCATGGCCCTGCTCTACCGCATCAAGGCGGGCGACACGGGCAGCGGCGTCAGTGCCGCCATGCGCGCCCTGGCCGACACCATGACGGGGATCGACGTGCTGATCGCTGCCTGCACCGAGGTGCCGCTCGTGCTCACGGACCACGAGCTTCCCTACGTCAACTCGACGGACGTGCTGGCGCGGGCGACCCTCAGGGCCGCACGACAGGGCTAGGCGTCCTGCGCATCAGGAGCTCGTCCACGCCCGGCGCGACGTAGGAGTCGAGCTGACCGACCACCACGTAGCCACGCCGTTCGTAGAAGCGCCGCGCGCCTGAGTTGCCGCTGTTGACCAGCAGGAACACGTCGCCACCTGCCCTCGCTTCGACCGCGTCCATCAGCAGGCCACCAACGCCGGGCCCGACCAGGAGGCGAACGTAGAAGTCACGCGCGAACGCGCCCTGCTCCGCGACCCAGGCGAAACCGCACACCTCCTCTCCGGTGAGCGCGACCAGGACCAGGTCCATTGTGGCGGACAGGGAGTGCAACAGGCGTGCAGGGGTGAGGCCGTACGGCTCGAAGAGAGGCATGCCGCTTATAAGCGCGGCGCAGGACGCAAGCTCTTCCGGTCTGGCGGGACGCACGAGTGGGTCGGGCATGATTGGCAGCATAGCCGTATAATCCGGCAGACGAACGGAGCGGAACAGGTGACCCAGAAGGACAGGATGCTGGCCGGCGAGCTTTACGACGCCACCGATCAGGAGCTGGCCAAGGAGCGCAGGTACGCACGCGCGCTGGTGCGTGCCATCGAGAACACCCGCGAGGACGAACCGGACCGCAGGCACTCGCTGTTCAGCGAACTGTTCGGCAGTCTCGGCAGCCAGGCCGAGATCGAGACCCCCTTTCACTGCGACTACGGCTACAACATCCATATCGGCGAGGGGTTCTTCGCCAACTTCGACTGCGTCTTCCTCGATGCCTGCGAGATCCGCATCGGGGACAACTGCCAGTTCGGGCCGGGCGTGCACATATACACGACCGCACTTCCCCTGGACCCGGCCGCGCGGATCGGCGGCCGCGAGTTCGGACGCCCGGTGAGGATCGGCAACGGCGTCTGGCTCGGGGGGCGCGTGATAATCAACCCGGGCCTCTCGATCGGAGACGACGCCGTGATCGGCGCAGGATCCGTGGTCACCGGCGACGTGGCCGCCGGCGCCGTCGTGGCCGGAGTGCCAGCCATGCCTTTGCGGAACTCCCGCCCGGTGCAGTAGGCTCCACGTATGGAGATCACCCTGAAGAGTGGCACGAGGATTCCCCGGATCGGACTCGGCACTTACCCGATGAACGACGCCGAGGCGGCGGAAAACGTGGAGCATGCGATCGAGGTCGGCTACCGGCACTTCGACACTGCCGAGAACTACGGCAACGAGGAAGGCGTCGGGAACGGCATCAGGTCGAGCGGCATCGACCGTGCCGAGGTGTTCATCACCACGAAGTTCAATGCGAAGTGGCACGGCGAGTCCGAGGTGGCCGAGGCCTTCCGCGGCAGCGCGGACCGGCTCGGCGTGGACCACATCGACCTGCTGCTGATCCACTGGCCGAACCCTGGTCAGGACAGGTTCGTCGCCGCCTGGCGCGGCATGATCGGCCTCAAGGATCAGGGCCTGGTCCGCTCGATCGGCGTGTCCAACTTCAAGCCGGCCCACCTGCAGCGGCTGATCGACGAGACCGGGGTCGTGCCCGATGTGAACCAGATCCAGTACAACCCGTACCTGCAGCGGCACGCGTCGGCCGAGTTCCACGCCCGGCACGGCATCGTGACGGTGGCCTGGTCGCCGATCGGCAAGAACTCCGAGCTGCTGAGCGAGCAGGCAGTGCTCGGGGTGGCCGCCGAGACGCAGAGGACGCCCGCCCAGGTGGTGTTGCGCTGGCATCTGCAGCTCGGAAACATAGCCATCCCGAAGTCCTCGAACCCCGAGCGGATCCGGGCGAACATCCAGGTGTTCGACTTCGAGCTAACGGACGCACAGATGAACCGGATCGGATCGCTCGACCGGGGAGAGGGCGAGGCGGCCGACTCAGACGTCTTCGGCCACTGAGCGCGGGTCAGGCGGCCAGCAGCTCGCGGGTGCGGTCGAGCACGGCGTTCCTGGCGGCAGAATCGAGGAAGCCGAGTCGGAGCCGGCGATCGAGCACGTCTTCGGCGCTCAGGGCGAACTCGAGGTCGCGCGCGTGCCTGACCTCCTCCTCCAGGTAGGGATGGTCCGGGTGCAGGCGCGTGTGGCCGCCCTTGCTGCCGATTACCGCTGCGGCCTCGGAGCCGTAGGCGTGCAGCAGGTGGCTGGCGATGTCGGCGTCGAGGCCGAACTCGGCGGCCAGCGCTCCGCCTGAGCCGGGGTCGAACCCTTCGGCGCCGGTGAGCAGCAGGTCGCCGGTGGTGCAGGGTCGGGGCGGTGACAGGGCGCCCTGCCTGATGGCCAGGTCGACGGCGTCCTCGGCCATGAGCCGGTAGGTTGTCCACTTCCCTCCGGTGACGGTGATCAGTCCGCTCGGGGACGTGCCGATGTAGTGATCGCGCGTGATGCTGGCGGTGCTCGCGTCCCTGGACGGCTTGAGCAGCGGCCGGAAGCCTGTCCAGGCTGAGAGGACGTCGGCGCGCGTGAACGCCCTGTCCATGTACCGGTTCACGTAATCGAGCAGGTAGTCAACGTCGCGCTCCGGCGCGTCGGGCGCGGCCTCGGCCACGGCCGGATCGTCGGTGGTGCCCACGAGCGTGTGACCCTGCCAGGGCAACAGGAAGAGCACGCGTCCATCGTCCGTCCGCGGGATCAGCATGCCGCTGCGGGAGGGCACGATGCCTCCCTCAAGGACGATGTGGCTGCCCGAGGACGCTGTCAGCAGGTCGGGAGCATCGGGCTCGTCCATCCGCCGGACCGCGTCCGCGAACGGGCCGGTCGCGTTGATTATCACCTTCGCCTGGACCTGCACGACAGAACCGGTGGGGCCGTCCTGAACGGTTACCTCGCCGGCGGTGACGTCCAGCGCGGTCACGCTTGCGTGGTTCAGCACCGTCGCGCCCCGCTGCCGGGCGCTGCGCAGGAGGCTGATCACCATGCGGGAGTCGTCGAACTGGCCGTCGAAGTACTCGACCGCGCCCTTCAGGCCGTCGCCGCTCAGGCCCGGCAACTCCGTCATGGTGGCGCGGCGGCCGAGGAGGCGGCTCGCACCGATCCGGTGCCTGCCCGCGATCAGGTCGTACATCTTCAGGCCCGTGTAGTAGTAGGGCAGCTCCCAGTACCGGTAGAGCGGAGTGAGCAGGGGAAACGCGCGCGAGAGGTGCGGCGCGATCCTGAGCAGCGTGTAGCGCTCATGCAGGGCGCTGCGCACAAGGTTCAGCTGCGACCGGTCGAGCTTCTTGACGGCCAGCTCCAGATAGCGCACGCCGCCGTGAATCAGCTTGGTACTGCGGCTGCTGGTTCCCTCCGAGAAGTCAGCCCGCTCCGCCAGGCCTACCTTCAGCCCGCGCGCCGCGGCGTCGAGCGCGATCCCGGCGCCGGTGGCACCCCCGCCGATGATGAAGATGTCGAAACTGTCCGCGCCAAGTGCCGCAAGCGCGGACTCACGCATCGTCGGCCTCTGCGACCAGCTGACTCGCTGTGGCCTCGTCAAGGATGAGCGTGTTCATGAAGCCGCCGCGCAACGCGCCGCGCAGGGCTTCGAGCTTGTTCATGCCCGCCAGCACGCAGATCGAATAGGCGTGTCGGGCCAGGCTCGCCAGGTCAGGGCCGGTGGAACGGCGGTTCATGGCGATGTCGCTGCTGCTGCCGTCCGCACGGAAGAACACGGTGGCGATGTCTCCGACCACACCCTCGCTGCGCAGTTGGGCCAGCTCGGCGTCCTCGACGTAGCCGGCACGATAGATGTAGGAGTTCGCGTCCGGTGTACCGATGCTGTACAGCACGATGTCGGCCCTGCCTGAAAGCCCGCGTACGCGTTTCACGACGCGCTCGCGGAACATCGCTTCCTTGGTGGCGGGATCATCGAAGTACGCGGGGATGGGCAGCAGGTGGCCGTGCCCGTGGTAGTTGCTGGCGAAGGTGCCGATTATGTTGGCCGCGTCGGTGATGCCGTGGCCGCCCTGGTTGTTGCCGCTGCCGGTCAGCTGAACGACGTTGACGCCGGGCAGGGGCTTCGGGATGAGCCGCTCGGCGATTTGGGCGACAGTCGCGCCCCATGCGAGCGCGATCGTGGCGCGTTCGCTGACGATCGAGTTCAGGTAGTGGGCCGCGAAGCGCGTGACCGCCGCGTGCAGCTCGGCGACGGTTGCGTCCGGCCGCGTGGGCACGACCTTGACGTCGCGCACGCCCCAGCGGTCCTCTATCTCTGACTCCAGGCTCAGCTGCTGCTGGGTGTGGTCGATGACGCGGAACTCGACAAGGCCGTTGCTCCTGGCCCAGCCCAGCAGGCGCGAGACGGTGGGTCGGGCGATGCCGAGCTGTTCCCCGATCTCTGCGGTCGTCAGGTTGAGGTGGTAGTACATGCGGGCGACCTTGAGGGCGTCTTCAAAGGTCTGCCGGTTCTCTGGCAGCATCGCCTCAAGGGGCAGTTGCATCAGGCGTCGCCCAGCCCGATCAGGGCGGAGAGCGCGTGCATGTCGTCCACGATGTGGTCCGGACGCAGGCCGCTGGCCTCCAGTTCCGTCCCGCGGGTCACCCCGGTCAGGGTAAGGATGGACTTGAAGCCATACTCGCGTGCCATCAGCATGTCAGTTTCGAGCCTGTCGCCCACGAAGGCGATGTTACCCGCCTTCAGCCCGAGGCGTTCGCTGATCATCGCTGCCATCGCCGCCGTCGGCTTGCCGAGCACGACCGGTACGCGCCCGGTCAGTGCCTCGAACAGCTTGATGAACGAACCGACATCCGGCAGGAACCCCTCCGGCACCGGGCAGCTGACGTCAGGGTGCGTGGCCAGATAAGGCAGGCCCGTGTCGATCAGGCGCGCCGCCAACGTGAGCTTCGCGAAGTCGATCGAGGTGTCGAACGCCAGCAGCACGCTGTCGGGGGAGGCCTCTTCATGTGTGATTCCCAGGCTCGCATACTCTGCTCGGACCTCATCGGTCGCCACCAGGTACGGGCTGCTCAGGTTGCTCCGGCGCATGTGGGCGACAGTGACGTCGTTGGACGTGATCAGCTGCTCGCGGGACACGCTCAGGCCTAGGTTGCGCAGCTTCGCAAGGTACGCGCTCGCCGTTGTCGACGAGTTGTTGGTCACGAAGAGGTGGGGGACGCCGTCCGCCGTGAGCCTGGCCAGCAGGTCCAGGGCGCCCGGCAGCGGGATGTCGCGCAAGTAGATCGTGCCGTCAAGGTCGAACGCGTAGGCGTCGGCCCTGATTCCTGCACCGGTTGCTGTGGCTTCCATCTACCCTAACGCCCTCCAGAATTACGAGTGTCACCAAGTGTTGGACAAATGTGTCGTAAGTGTAGCCGGACGCTGCATACGCGTCAACACCTCATTATAGCCGGTCTGGCGGCGATGGATTACATGTGTCGCGTGGGGAGTGACAAGTGAAGCGTGCGACTCCGAGCGTCGTCTTGATCCCCGCACAGGATTTTGCAGGATACTCTGCCTGCCGATCATAGCGCCAGCCGCAGTCGCCAGCGAACGTTATACTGCCAGGTACCCGGCGCGAAACGCGTCAGCAGGAGGACTCCAATCCCGACCAGAGTCAAGAAAGCGGGCGCGAAGCGGCCTGCCAACCGCCGGCCAACGCTCCGTGAGGTGGCGAAGGAGGCGGGAGTCTCGCTCGGCATGGCAAGCCGCGTTCTGGGCGAGTATGGGTCTTACAGCGAGGCCACGCGCAAGAAGGTCCTGGCGGCAGCCAAGCGCCTGGACTACCGCCCCAACACGCTCGCGCGGTCGCTGAGGCTGGGCCGGACCAAGGCGATAGGGGTGGTCGTCGCCAACATCGCCAGCTACCACTGGACCACTTTCGTGATGGGAATCGAAGAGGCTGCGGCCAGTCACGGCTACCAGGTCATCCTGGGTACCACGGCCGATGATCCCGAGGCCGAGCGTCGCTACGTGAGGACCCTGTTCGAACGCAACGTCGACGGCATAGTGTTGTCGCCCTCCACCGATAACGAGGAGATGCTCGCGGAGATGGCGGCGGGCGGGTTCCCGATGGTGCTGGTGGAGAGCAACAGCGAGAGGGTAAGCGCGCCGAGGATCAACATCGACGACCGCCTGGCCGTCGCCCAGGCCACTTCTCACCTGCTAGGACTCGGCCACACGCGCATCGGCGTCGTCGCTGGCCTCCAGACGCTGGCTTCGGGCCGTAACCGGCTCCTCGGCTACCAGGACGCGCTCGCCGCGGCGGGCATCGAGCAGGACGCGGAGCTGGTGCGCTACGGCGACTATCAGGCAGAGGGCGGCTTCACGGCAACGCGCGAGCTGCTCTCCCTGTCTGACCGACCCACGGCGCTTGTGGTGTGCAACGAGTCGATGACGGGCGGCGCGGTCAGATGTCTCAAGGAGCTCGCCGTGGTCGTGCCGGATGAGCTATCGCTGGTCGCTTTCGACGACCCGGCCTGGGCCTCGTTCAGCACACCCGCGCTTACGACAGTGCGGACTCCGCGTGTCGAGGTGGCCCGCCTGGCGCTCGAAACGCTGCTCCGGATGATCAGGAACGGGTCGTCTGACGAGGCCGCGCCGCGGGAGATGATCGTAGAGACCGAGTTCATCGTCCGCGAAAGCAGTGCTCCGCCGCCACGCTAGTCGTTCCACATCCGGGGGAACCGTTGCGCGATGCCCTCCTGCTCCATTAATGCCTCGACTTCATCCAGTTCAAGTGGCGCTTCTGCCGTCAGGTTCTCGATGCCGGTTTCCGTGATCACCACGGTGTCCTCCACGCGCACGTAAAGGCGTGCCTCGGGAATGATGAGCTGCGGGTCCACCGTCAGCACGATTCCCGGCTCGAGCACCGTCCCGCGGTAATGCCCGACGTCGTGCACCGCCATGCCGACGGGGTGCGACAGGTGGTAAGGGAACACGAGCGCGCGCTGCGCCGCCTCCTGGTACTCCGGCCTTGAGAAAGGATTCTGCCTGATGTACGCGGCCATCTCCTCGGCCGCGTCGTCACGCACCCATTCGGCAGTGACACCGGGCGCGAGCCGCCGGAGCAGCGCCTTGTGGTACTCGACCATGAAGCCGTACAGTTCGCGCTGTTCGTTCGAGTAGCGGCCGTTCACCGGCCACATGCGGGTGATGTCGCTCGCATAGTTCCGATAGTCCGGACCGCAGTCCACCAGCACCAGGTCGCCGTCCCGCAGGCGCGCGTCGTTGGCGACGTAGTGACCGTACCAGGCGTTTGCGCCGCCGGCCACAATGGCCCGGTAGGCGACGTCACGGGCGCCGTGGCTAAGGTACGTGTAGCGCATGACCGCATCCAGCTCGTACTCGAACATGCCCGGCCGGGTGGTTTGGATCGCCTCGATGAGGCCGCGGGCGCTCAGCTGACCGGCACGGCGCAGCAAGGCGATCTCGGCGTCGCTCTTTATCAGCCTCAGATCGTTGAGGATCGGTGACAGATCGGCCAATGTGGCGCCGGGGATGCGGTCGCGCAGCAGCGTGGTGAACCAGCGCATCCGGTCGGGCCTTCCGTCCCACGGATCAGAGTAGCGCTCCTGCTGGGCTCGATGCACGGTGTCCCAGCTCTGGACCGCGCCCTCACCGGGGCGCATCGGAGTGTATACGTGGCTGACGCGCTCCAGGTACGCCATCAGTTCGCTAACAGGATGCACCGCGTCGACGCCGAGCGCCTCGCGTGCCGCCTCGCAGTCCGAGGCGCTGAGCAGTGCCCCTTCCTTCTCCCTGGCCTCCCGCGTCTGCCAGGGCAGGAAGACGTGGGTCGTCCGGTCCCGGCCATCGATCAGCAGATACGCGTGCGGTGTCTGCACGGGGCACAGGTACTGGAAGTCGTTGTATTGCCTGAAGAGGCCATGCACGGACTCCTTGGGAGCGCCCTGCAGCAGCGCCACGGCATCACTCTGCTCGTACTGGAGCCAGTCAAGCACGGCGGCGCGGCGTGAACGGTGTTCGTCTGTCGTGATCATCATTGCCTCCATATCACCAAAGTCCGTAGAAGTCCCGGCAGTTGCCGGACAGGAACGCGCGACGCTCGTCTTCGGAGAGTCGCCGCGCGTACCGGGTCGCGATACCGACGACGCCTGAATAGGGGGCCGCGCACGTCGCTACCGGCCAGTCTGATCCGAACATGACGCGGGCGGTACCAAAGGCATCGAACGCGGCATCGATGGCCGGCTCGAGCTGCGCGAAGGTCCAGTCCGACCAGTCAGCCTCGGTGACCAGGCCTGACACCTTGCACCAGACGTTGGGGCGCTCCGCGAGCATGCGCAGGTCGTGTACCCAGCCGTCGAGCCGGCCGCGTTTCAGGTCAGGCTTGGCCATGTGATCGACCACGAACCGCTGCCCGGGCAGCATGTCGACCAGGCGGGTTGCGCTCGCCAGGTGCTGCGGCCGCAGCAGAAGGTCGTAGGCAAGGCCATGGCGGCCCAGCGCGGCGACCGCCTTGACGTGCTCGTCCTGCACGGCGAACTCGGGGTCGGGCATGTCGTGTATCAGTTCCCGGATGCCTCTGAACGACGGGTTGTCTGCGCGCCGCTCCAGGTCCGCCTCGTAAGAGGGCGATGCCATGTCGAGCCAGCCGACGACGCCAAGGATGAAGGCGTGATGGTTCGCGAGTTCCAGAAGCCAGTCGGTCTCGTCCAGCGTGCGGCGGGCCTGCACGGCGACAGTGCCGCTGACGCCGTTCGCGTGCAGGAGCGGCTGCAGGTCCTCAGGCAGGAAGTCACGCCTCAGCGCGCCCATGTCCTCACCCATCCAGCCGTACTCCACCGGGTTGTAGTGCCAGAAGTGCTGGTGCGAGTCTATGATGCCGGTCATGCGGACCCGTCCTCCTGCCCGGCTCCGAAGGGCCAGGTCGCGTTCATGGCCGGCTCCATCAGCGCCTGTGCCGCTGCGACCAGGCGCATGTCTGCAGCCTGTCCGCACCAGGCGAGGTTACGCCGCAGTTCGTCGCGGTCAACGCAGCTGAACAGCGTGACGGGGACGCGCGGCTCGCCGGTGGCGAACTGCAGTGCCAGTGCCGGGAGGCTGCTTCCGCTGGCTTCGATCAACGCGGCAGCCTCGGCCACGCGGGAGCGCACGGACGCCGGTGCCGGGTGCCACGCAGGCAGGGGCTGTCCGCTCAGGAGGCCGCTGCCGAACGGGGCGGCGCAGATGAGGCCGACACCGAGCTGCTCGATCAACGGCAGCAGCTCGAAGATCCGGTTGTCGACCAGCGTGTGCCGGTTGTGCACCAGCGCCACGTCGATCTCGGAGCCGACAAGGACCCGTTTCCAGAGTGCCATGTCGTACATGCCTGCGCCGACGGCCCTGACCCGGCCTTCCCGCTTCAGTTCGTGGAGCGTCGCGAGGCCTTCGCCGAGCGCGCGATCTGTGTCGGCGGCGGCCGCATCGAAGTCGTGCAGAAGCAGTATGTCGACGCTCTCCACGCCGAGGCGCTGGCAGCTTCGTTCGAATGAGTCACGGATCCCGCCTGGCGAGTAGTCGAAGCTGTCCCGGCCGTCGCTGTCGGTCAGCTTTCCGACCTTGGTACAGATGACGGTTTCCAGCCTCGGCAGCTGCCGCAGTGCCCTGCCGAGCACTTGCTCGGCGGCCGTGTTGCCGTAGGCCGGGGCGGTATCGAAGAAGTTGATGCCGGCGTCGAAGGCGGACAGGACGGTTTTGATTCCCTCGTCCTCATCAGCAGCCCGGTACATGCCTCCCAGGGCCGAGGTTCCCAGCGCGATGCGGGACACGCTCAAGCCGGTGTCGCCCAGAACCGTGCGCTCCATCAGGACCCGCGCTCACTGAGCGTGAACCTGGCGACCTCCTCAAGGTCCAGTTCGACGCCGAGCCCCGGGCCATCCGGCACGCGCAGGCAGCCGTCGGCCAGAGGCAGCGCCAGCAGGTCCCTGCCGGGCCGGGTAAGGAAGTTGTGGTGCAGGCCGAGCTCGGTGAACTCGACCGCGTCGACGCAGCCGAGTGTCGCGGCGGCCAGCTGCAGCTTGGCAGCCATCTCGATCCCGGTGCCGAAGGCAGTGCCCAGTACGCATCCCAGGCCCGCGGATTCGGCGATCGCCGCGATCTTGCGCGCGCGGCCGAAGCCGCCGGCCTTGCCGATCTTGATGTTGAGCACGTCAGCGGCACCGTGACGGACGATCTGCATCGCGTCGTGATCCGTGTAGCACGCCTCGTCGGCCTCGATGAGGACGTTGACGGCTTCACGTACTCTCGCCATGCCCTGCAGGTCCCATGCCTCGACCGGCTGCTCAAGCAGCTCAAGGCCGACCTCCAGGCGTTCGGCGCGTTCGCAGAAGCGGATCGCCTCCTTGACCGAGTAGCCCTGGTTGGCGTCGGCGCGCAGCGAAACGCCCGGCCCGACGGCCTCCCTGATCACGTGGAGGCGGTCGGCATCCTCGTCCGGATGACCGCCGATTTTCGGCTTGAAGGCGCGGACGCCAAGCTTCATGAACCGCACGCACTCTGCCGCCATCGATTCGGGGTCGCCACCCGCTATCTCGACCGATACGGGGATGCGGTCGCGGTGTCGGCCACCAAGAAGGGTGCTGACGGGGGTGCCGAGGGCTCGGGCCGTGAGGTCGTAAAGGGCGAGGTCGATGCCCGCCAGGGCACAGTTCTGGGTGCGGAAGTCGATCCTGTCCAGCAGGCTCTCGCGGTCGAAGGGGTCAAGCCCGATCAGCTGTGGCCCAAGGTAGTCGTTGATCGCAATCGTGACCTCCTCAACCGTGTTGCCGAAAAAGCCGATGTCGGCCTGGCTCTCGCCGGTTCCCGTCACGCCGGTGTCCGTGCTGACGGTGACGAGCACGTACTCCAGTACCGGTTCGGGCCGTTTGGGGAAATCCCGCAGCCGCTTGTTCCATTGGAACTTGGTGCCCGCGGTTCCGGTCGGGTACGGTGCGTGGCTGACGGGCACCTGGATTGGGACCGCCTTGACGCCGGTTATTTTCATGCCATCTCCAATATCGCTTTAGTGGGCCTGCCCAGCCCCAAAGTCCAGCTCTCCAACGCTGCGGGCAGCTCATTGGGTTTCACGCGGTGGGTAATCCAGTCGGTGGCGCTGAGCCCGCCGTCTGCCAGAGCGGTGAGTACTTCAGCGAAGTCCTCCTTCGTGGCGTTGCGGCTTGCACATATCGTCAGCTCGCGCTGGTGGATCAGGGGGTTGCTGAGCCTGAGCTCGGCCCCGGTGTGCCCGACGTAAACGATGCGGGCGCCATGGGCGGCGAGCTGAAGGCTCGAAGCCATCGCGGCGGCGCTTCCGGTGGCATCGATCACGACGGTCGGCAAGTGCCCGCCGAAGTGCTCTGCCAGGCGCTCCGGGAGCGAGCCGTCTGGTGCGAAGGCAGCGGCGCCGCTGGTCACCTGCGCAGCTGCGAGCCTGTCCGGATCACTGTCGACCGCGGCGACCCTGTTGGTGATGCGGGTGGCGAACGCGAGGCAGCCAAGACCGATCGGACCCGTGCCGACCACGACCACGGAGTCCGGGCTCGTGATCGCTGCGCGCTTCACCGCGTGCAGGCTGATGGCCAGCATCTCGGTCAGGGCCGCTTCGTCGGCGCTCAGCCCGGTCGCCCGTATCAGCGAAGTCGCCGGCAGCAGCAGCCGGGTGCGCATGCCGCCGTCCACATGGACGCCCAGCACCCTGAGGGTGTGGCAGCAGTTGGACAGGCCACGGCGGCATGCGTGGCAGGTGCCGTCGGCGAGGTAGGGCACGACGGTGCAGAGGTCGCCCGGGCGCAGGCTGGTTTCGGAGGTGAAAGCGCCAGCGGGCTCGCCCACCGCCTCGACCTCGACCGCCAGTTCGTGGCCGGGAACGAGCGGGTAGCGGATCATCGGCTGCCTGCCCGCGTATGCGTGCAGGTCGGTGCCGCATATGCCGACCCGCAGGGTGCGGACGAGCACCTCGCCCCGCCCCGGTGGTGACGGATCGGGAAGGGCTGACAGGCGCATGGTTCGGGGCGATTCCAGAATCAGCTGCTTGATGGTTAGTGCTCCTCGGCCAGTGGAATGATTTCGGGCTTGACCGCCGCCCGGGCAATAGTATAACGTTATATCGCACCGATTGGTAGCGCCAGGATGGCGTCAGCTGCCGCGGGCAGTCAGGAAGCAGGTCGCTCGCCACCAAGGCGAACACGACCACGGAGGTGAACGGTGAACGCAGGAAGAAAGCTAATGGGATTCCTCGCTGCAGCAGTGCTCACGGCAGGTGCCTGGAGCGCGGCGCAGGAGGCCACACTCAACTATCCGCTGTCCCAGGACCCATACATCATCGACCCGACTGCCAACTGGCTCTACGAGGTGCCGGCCAACCTGTTCGTCCCGCTCGTCTCGTATGACTTCGTGGAGGAGCAGGTCGCTCCCGCCGGAGCCGAGTCCTGGACCGTGTCCGAGGACGGCACCGTCTACACCTTCACGATCCAGGACGACTGGACCTGGTCCGACGGGACGCCCGTCACTGCCCAGGACTACGCCAACTCGTTCCGCCGCATCGCCGACCCTGCCACCGGCGCGCCGATGTCTTATCGCATCTACGTGATCGAGGGGGCGCAGGCGGTCAATCAGGGCGAGGAGGCCGATCTCGATGCGATCGGAGTCCGGGCGCTCGATGACCGCACCTTGGAGATCACGCTTGTTGGCCCCGCCTCCTGGTTCCTCTCCTCGCTCGCATCGATCGGGCACGCCATCCCGCAGTGGACGATCGACGAGCACGGCGACGCATGGACGCAGCCCGGAAACATAGTCGTGAACGGGCCCTACAACCTGGTTGAGCTCTATCCCGAGGACATGTCGGTCCTCCGCAAGCACGACGGCTACTTCGATGCCGACAGCGTCGAGATCGACGTCGTCAACCTGTACGTGGTGCGCGAGGCATCCACCGCGCTGGCGATGTACGAGGAAGGCGCACTCGACACCGTCAACGTGCCCGCCACCGACCTGGAGCGCGTCCGCGCCGATCCGGACCTGAGCGCGCAGTACTACAACGGCGGCTCGAACATCCTCTACTACTACATCTTCAACGTGCTGAGCGAACCGTTCGACGACGTGCTCGTGCGCCAGGCGTTCGCCGCCGCGCTCGACCGTGCCGGCATCGTCGACAACATCACGAAGGGTGGCGAGATCCCGGCCCGGACGGTGACCCCACCCGGCTCGGTCGGCCACGTGCCGAACGAGGTCGGAATCGGCATCGGGTACGATCCGGAGCGCGCCCGAGAGCTGCTGACCGAGGCCGGCTACCCGGGTGGCGAGGGCCTGGCCACCGTGACCCTGGCCTTCAACGCCAACGAGAACAACAGCCGCATCGCCCAGGCGGTGCAGCAGATGTGGCAGCGTGAGCTCGGTGCGACCGTGGAACTCCAGGCCGTTGAGGGTGCCGCCTACTCCGAGATCGCCGCGCAGGGCGCGTTCAGCGTCTGGCGCATGGGCTGGGGCATGGACTACCCGGACGCGAACAACATCCACTCGGAGATGTTCACGTCGGACGTCGGTTCGCCCGCCATCGTCAAAAACGACGAGTATGATCAGCTCATCCGCGACGCCGCGACCGAGACGGACCAGGCGCTCCGCGAGGAGATGTACGCCCGCGCCGAGACGATCCTGGTACAGGAGGAGGCCGGCGCCCTCCCCGTCTACTGGTCCGCACAGAACATCCTCACCAAGCCTCACCTGGACCGCATCCTTGCCCCGACGTACCAGCCCGAGTTCTGGAAGTGGAGCATCAACGGCGACTGACCGTAGACTGCGGACAGTGGCTGAACACGCATGACCGTAACCATCCTCCGCCGCCTGCTGGCGCTCATCCCGGTGCTGTTCGTGATATCGCTGGTCACGTTCCTGCTGATGCACTCGGTACCGGGAAGCCCGTTCTCGGCGGAGGACAAGCCGCTCCCACCCCAGATAAAGGCGAACCTCGAGGCCTATTATCACCTGGACGAGCCCCTGCCTCAGCAGTACCTGCGCTACATGGGCAACGTCCTGCGCGGGGACCTGGGCCCCTCATACCTGCAGCGCAGCCGAAGCGTGAACGACATCATCAGGGATCACCTGCCGGTGTCGTTCCAGCTTGGCCTGCTGGCCCTCGGCTTCGGGCTGCTGCTCGGAATCCCGATCGGCGTCATCTCCGCGATGAGGCAGAACACGTGGATGGACTACCTGGGCATGTTCGTGGCGATCGCCGGTGTGTCCGTGCCTGCCATGACGCTGGGCCCGCTGCTGATCTGGGGGCTCGCGCTGCAGCTGGAGCTGTTGCCGGTGGCGCGCTGGGGCACTTGGCAACAGGCTGTCATGCCCGCCATCACGCTCGGCCTCGGTGAGGCAGCGATCATCGCGAGGCTCACCAGGGCCAGCATGCTGCAGGTCATCCACCAGGACTACATCCGCACGGCCCGCTCGAAGGGACTGGCGGAACGCAAGGTAATGGTCAAGCACGCACTCAGGAACGCGCTCATTCCGGTCCTGACCATCCTCGGCCCGCTCTTCGCCGGCCTGGTCACGGGCTCGATGGTTGTTGAACAGATATTCGCCATTCCCGGCCTCGGCCGGTTCTTCGTCGACAGCGTCGGCGCGCGCGATTACCCCGTGATCATGGGAACCACGCTGCTCTTCGCCGCCATCCTCGTGCTCTCCAACCTGGTCGTCGATATCACCTATGCCATCATCGACCCGCGGATGAGGACGGCCGAGTGATCCAGCCTGCCACCACAGCGACCGTCAACCGTCCATCGGGCCGGGCCTTGAGGCGCCTGCTCAGGCACCGCTTCGCGGTCGCCGGCGCGGTGACGCTCGTTCTGCTCATCCTGGTTGCAATCTTTGCCCCCTGGATCGCTCCGAAACACTTCGCCGATGGCGACCTGTTCGCAAACTACGCCCCGCCCGGCGGGGACTTCCTGCTGGGCGCCGACTTCCTTGGCCGCGACATGCTGAGCAGGATCATCTACGGCACCCGCATCTCGCTCGCCGTCGCCTTCCTCGGAGCCGGGATCGCCTTCTTCGTCGGCCTCATCTATGGGGTGATCTCCGGCTACTACGGAGGCAGGACCGATGCGGCCATGATGCGGATCGTGGACGTGCTGTACGCGTTTCCCAGCCTGCTGTTCATCATCCTCCTGATGGTCACCTTCAAGACCGGTTTCGGGGGCAGCATGACGGACAACCCGTTCTTCCACGCCGTGGCCCGGCTGGACACCCAGATGGGCGGCGTCTTCCTGATAATCGTCGGGATCAGCCTCACTTCCTGGGTGGGCATGGCCCGACTGACCCGCGGCATGGCCCTGTCGCTGCGACGATCCGACTTCGTGCAGTCCGCCGTCGCTGTCGGGGCACGCGACGGCCGCATCCTGAGGCTCCACCTCATCCCCGGCCTGGTGGGGCCCCTGCTCGTCCGGGTGACCCTTGCGGTTCCTGGCTTCATCGCCACGGAAGCCTTCCTGAGCTTCATCGGCATAGGAGCGACTCCCCCCACGCCGAGCTGGGGAATGATGATCTCCGAGGGCTTCAAGGTCATGCGTTCTCACCCGCACCTGGCCATCTGGCCCGGCGTGGCGCTCGCTACTGTCATGCTCGCCTTCAACTTCCTGGGCGACGGACTGCGCGACGCCTTCGACCCGCACTCACGCTGAACATCAACGATTCGGAGGAATCACCAAAGCATGGACTTTCTGGAACGACTCTGCAACGCACCCGGCGTCTCCGGGTTCGAGGACGCCGCCCAGGCGCTGGTACGGACGGAGCTGGAACCGCACGTTGACGAGGCCTGGCGCGACCGGATGGGCAACCTGATCACCGTGAAGCGCACCACACGGCGCGAGGGCGTTGTGCGCAAGGTGATGTTCGCGGCACACGTGGACGAGATCGGGATGATGGTCAGCCACATAGACGATGAGGGCTTCATCCGCTTCCGGGCAGTCGGAGGTCTGGATCCGCGGACGCTGCCGAGTGAACGCGTTGTCATCCATGGCACACGCGGCGGCGGAGGCGAGGTGAACGGCGTTATCGCGCCACAGGCTGGTTGGCTCGGGACCGAAGCTGACCGCACACGCGTCTTCCCGGTGGACGAGCT
Organism: uncultured bacterium; assembly: GCA_964495325.1. Lineage (GTDB taxonomy): Bacteria > Deinococcota > Deinococci > Deinococcales > Trueperaceae > CAZBVI01. Next base: position 238,440 of record CAZBVI010000002.1, on the reverse strand, counting down.
CTACATCGACACGGGACTGCCCGCCGCCGAGGTGCGCGACCTGGTCGAGATCGGTGACGTGGTCACCTTTGCCGCCCGCTTCGCCTTCCTGAACGACCGCGTCGTCATGGGCCGCAACTTCGACGACCGAATGGGTGTGTACTGCATGGTCGAGGCGATGAAACGAATCGGCGATCCAGGCGTGGACGTCTACGCCGTCAGTACGGTCCAGGAGGAGGTGGGCGTACGCGGGGTCCCCACCGCGGGCCACGTGATCGAGCCCGACATCGCCATCGCCATCGACGGCAGCCTGCCATCGGACACCCCATACGCGAAGGCGGAGGTACGGCAGTGCGAACTTGGCAAGGGAACCGGGATCTACCTGATGGACAACCGCACGATCGGTAACCCGGGACTGATAAGGAGCCTTATCAAGGCGTGCGAGGAGAACGGCATACCTTATCAGCGCAACCTGGGCGGGGCGACCGACGCCTCGGCCCTGCAGCGTGCCGGAAAGGGCGCCTGGGCGACCACGATCGGCGCGCCCACCCGCTACATGCACTCTACGGTTCAGCTGTGCCACCTGACGGACATCGAGGCGACAACCGCTCTTCTGGCCGCGTTTCCCACGTACGCCGCGGCTGCGTTGCCCGCGGACTGGCGCTAGGTCAGGTGGCCGGCCGGTCGCGGGGCGCGGGCTCGCCGCCAAGTCCGGAAGCCAGGAACGCCAGCCAGGCGAGCCCGCTCAGTACCAGCACGCCGATGCCGATCGCGAGCGGCCCCGACGGAGCGAACGCCGAGACGACCGCGCCCAGGATGGTGCCGGTCAACAGCTGACAGAAGCCGGCAAGGCCGGACGCCATGCCGGCTCGTTCACTGTGGGGCTCAAGCACGAGTGTGGTGCCGTTGGCGACCGTGAGCGAGAAGCAGGCGAACATCAGCATGAATGAAACTGTCAGCGTCCAGAGGCCGGCGACGCCGAGCGCTGCCTGCATGGTCAGGATGATGCCGACCAACACGAACGCGGGAAGCGAGTAGCGCAGGATGGTCGCCGGTGCGAAGTAGTTGAGCAGCCGCGCGTTCACGGGCTGGCTCACGAACTGCATGGCCGCTATCACCGCGAACTGCAGTCCGAACTGCGCCTCTGTCAGGCCCAGCCGGTTGATGAACAGCTCGGGTGCGCTGCCCAGGTACGCCATCAGCACCCCGTAGGTCAGGCCAAGGACGATGAGGGGCCAGCGCGATTCAGGACTCAGTACTATCAGCCGTGCATTCGCCAGGATGCCCCGAAGGTCAAGGGCGTTCCGGTCGGGGTTCCTGAGCGTCTCGGGCAGCAGCCGCAGGACAAGGACGAGCATGACCAGGGCCGCGGCCACCAGGAACCAGAACTGCAGCCGGTAGTCACCGACCTGCAGCAGGAGCGCCCCGATGCTCGGTGCCAGCAGGGGCGCGGCGGTGAAGAAGATCATCGCGAAGGAAAGCATGCGGCCCAGCTGCCTGCCGCTGTAAAGGTCGCGCAGGACGGCACGAGCCAGGATCGGGCCGGCTGCGGCGCCCAGCCCCTGCACGAACCTGGCCGCGAGCAGCGTGCCGAAGTCTGGGGCAAGCACGCCCAGGATGCTGCCGATCGTATAGACGAGCAGGCCCGCCAGCAGGATCGGCCGGCGGCCGAAGCGGTCTGCGGCCGAGCCGATGATCAGATGCGGCAGCGCATAACCGAGCATGAAGACGCTCAGTACCCGCTGGATGGCCGCGTCGCTCACGCCCAGTTCGATCGCCATCGCCGGGAAGGCAGGCAGCATGACGTCCGTCGCCAGGGCCGCCAGCGTCATCAGCGAGCCGACGAGGAAAAGCAACGTCAGTGTTGTAGGTCTGCGGATGTTACGGCCGGAAGTCAGTGCGTGCTTACCCACCTGTGCTCAACGGTAGCACGCGCGTCCTGAACGCGTGTTTCGCACTACGTTCCCCGGCTGGAACCCTTGCCCTCATAGGCGATCAGCAGTCCGACGAAGAGCGATGAAAACAGGACGATCGCGGCGGCGAACGGCGCGGCCTCGGCCAGGAAGCCCTCGCTGGTGCGGCTGAAGACGCGCATCGAAAGGGTGTTGGTGCCGGTCGGCGCGAGCATGAAGGTGAGCGGCAGCTCCTTCATGGTCACCATCACGACGAGCGCGGCCGAGGCCAGGATGTTGCCCCGCAGCAGCGGAAGCGTCGTCTGGGTGAACGCCGCCAGCCGGGACCGGCCCAGCGCCTGCGCGGCCTCCTCGATCCGGGTGCTTATCTGCAGCAGCCCGCTCCTTACCGGCCCGATCGCCAGCGCCTGGTACGCGACCACGTAGGCGATCACCACGATCAGATGCGTCTGGTACAGCCAGCTCGCGTTTCGGATCGAGAACATGACGAAGGCGAGTGCGAGCGCGACCGGCGGCACGGCATAGCCAAGGTGCACCATGCGGATGATGACCTTGCCGAAGCGGCCAGGCATGCGCGTGCTGAGCGCCGCGAGCGGGACCGCCCAGACGGCGGCGATCAGGGCGGCCGGCACCGCCAGGCTGGCCGAATGCAGGAACGACTCGCGCACCTGCGACAGCAGCGCAGCTGCAGGGGGCGTGAGCGCGAGCCAGCCGACCAGGCTGAGGACCGGCAGGAGCAGCGCGGAGCCGAGCGCGACGCAGATGAAGGCCCAGGCGAGCGGTGCGAGGCAGCCCAGGCGGACCAGCCTGGCCTTGCGCGTCGTACCGGAGCCGACCCGGGCCAGGCGCCTGCGGTTCATGAGCCAGCCTTCGGTCATGAGGATAATGACGGCCAGCAGTACGACGGCCAGCGCCAGCCAGGCGCCGAAGCTGCGGTCGTACGCCGACACGTACTGGTTGTAGATCGCGAAGCTGAACGTTTCGAAGCGCATCAGGGCGACGACACCGAAGTCACCCAGCACGTACAGGCTGATGATCAGCCAGCCGGAAAGCAGCGCTGGCCTTAGTTGGGGCAGTATGACGCGCAACGCAACCCGGGTGCGGCTGTAGCCGAGGCTCTGGGCTGCCTCTGCAAGGCTGTCGTCCAGGCCGAGCAGCGCCGTGCGCAGGTTCAGGAACAGGTATGGATACGTGTAGAGCGTGAGCGCAAGGGTGGCGCCCAACAGCCCGCGGGGCCGCGCGACGCTCAGGCCGAAGAACTGGTCGAGCAGGCCGCCGTAGCCACCAAGTCCCAGCAGCGAGTGCGCCATGACATAACCCGGGATCGCGAGCGGCGTCGCGGCCAGCCAGGTGACCAGGCGCGGATGCCGGATGTCGGTGCGCGTGACCAGCCAGGCCAGTGGCAGGGCGAGCAGGGTGCTGAGCGCAAGGACGCCCATGGTCAGTGAGACGGTGTTGACCAGCTGGTCGAGCGTCCGCGGCCGGAGCAGCAGGCGGTCGAGCGTGGCCAGGTCAACCTCGGCCGCGCGCAGGGCGAGGTAGACGAGTGGCGCGAGCGCCAGCGCGCCCGCCAGGACGGCCGGAACCGTCACGTACCAGGGAAGCCTCGTCATGCGCTGCCGGGGCAACGCGAACCTGTGTCGCGTCGCCCCGGTCGTATGCCGCTGCGGTTCCGGGTCCGTCCGGATCAGAGCAGCCCGACCTCGCTCAGCAGCTCGAGGGTACCGGGCAGGTCGAAGATGTCGCGCAGGTCGACCTCGGGGGTCGCGGCGTCGAACTCCTCACCGCTCACCAGGTCCGAGTTCGGCGTGACCCTGCCGGTGATCGGATACTCGTAACGGTCCTGGGTGAAGTACGTCTGGGCCTCGTCCGAGAGCAGGAAGCGGACGAACTCGACGGCCAGTTCAACGTCGTCAGCCGTGCCGAGGACACCGACGCCGGTGACGTTGGCCATGTTGCCGATATCGCCGTTGCCGAAGAACGTCTGAGCCACCGGGTAGTCGGGGTCGGCTGCCACGCGCGGCGGCAGGTAGTAGTTGTTCACGAGCGAGAAGTCGACCTCGCCGGCGGCGATGCCGTCGAGCTGGGTGCCGTTGTTGCTGTACGCCTCGGTGTCGTTGGCGATCATGCCGAGCAGCCACTCGCGGGCGGCGTCCTCGCCGTGGCTCCCGCGCAGCGCCGTGATGAACGACTGGAACGAAGCGTTGCCGGGAGCCCAGGACACGCGGCCCGTGTAGGCGGGTCCCGTGAGGTCGAAGATGCTGGCCGGCAGTTCGTCCGCGGTGACGCGGTCGGTCGAGTAGGCGACGACGCGGCTGCGGGCGCTGACGGCGATCCACGTGAGGTTGGGATGCACTAGCGCCGGGTTGACGTCTGCGACGACGTCGGCCGGTACCGGTGTGAGCAGCCCGGCCAGGTCGAGTGCGCCGAGTGCACCGGCGTCCTGGGCCCAGAACACGTCGGCGGGGCTGGCGTCGCCCTCCTCGGTGATCAGGACGGCCAGCTCGGCCGTGCTGCCGTAGCGCACGTTGACCGTGGTGTCGTGCAGCTCCTCGAATCGGTCGATCATTGGCTGGGCGAACGACTCGCCGCGACCGACGTAGACGGTCAGCTGCGCGAACGCGGTGGCTGAGAGCAACAGGGTGCCGATGGCGAGGCTTAGCTTGACTTTCATGCTTCACTCCTGTGGTGCCGGGCGACTGGGCGCCCGAAGATTTTGGCGCAGGCCTTAAACCTGAGCGATCTTATCAGGATTTAATCCTACCTGACAAGGGGGAATTGCCTGCTATCGTGAGAGTCACCATGAGCGAGGTCCTGCGGCTTGAAAACGTCACCAAGACTTACACGGGTTCACCGGTCCCGGCGGTCAGCGACTTCTCTCTGAGAGTCACCAGGGGCGAGATCCTGAGTTTCCTGGGCCCGAGCGGTTGCGGCAAGACGACGCTCCTGCGCCTGATCGCCGGGTTCGAGGAGGCGGAGCGCGGCCGGATCGCGATAGGCGGCCGCCTCGTTGCGGACCCCGCGGCCGGAGTCTATCTGCAGCCGGCGGCAAGGCGAATCGGCTTCGTCTTTCAGGATCACGCGCTGTTCCCCCACCTGAGCGCCGTCCAGAACGTCGAGTTCGGCCTCCCTCACCTGCCCCGGGCGAAACGCAGCGAACAGGCGATGCGCATGCTCAGCCTCGTCGGCATGACCGTGTTCGCGGGCCGCTCGCCCCATCAGCTCTCTGGCGGCCAGCAGCAGCGGGTCGCGCTCGCCCGGGCGCTGGCACCCGAGCCGCAGCTGGTGCTGCTGGATGAGCCTTTCTCCAGCCTGGATGCCGCCCTGCGTGCGAGCACGCGCGAGGAGGTCCGGCAGGTGCTGCGGGCCACCGGTACGACCGCTCTGCTTGTCACCCACGACCAGGAGGAGGCCCTGGGCTTCGCCGACAGGCTCCTGCTGATGCGCGCCGGGCAGCTGGAACAGGCGGGCTCGCCCGAATCGGTCTACCTGCGGCCGCGCACCGCGTTCGCCGCCTCCTTCCTCGGCGGTACCAACCTGATCCGCGGAGCAGCCGCCGGCGCCAGCGCCCGCACCCCGCTCGGAGAGGTCGGCCTGTCGCGGTCCGCCAACGGTCAGGTGCTGCTCTCGATCCGTCCCGAGATGATCCAGTTGCGCGACGCGGGCGAGCCGGGTGCGCCCGCGCGCATCGTCAGCCGGGTGTTCAAGGGGCACGACCTGACGTTCACGTGCGTGATGTCTGATGGCAGCGAGCAGCGGGTCACCATCCAGACCGGTCCCGAGTGCGGCGCCGCCGAGGGCGACGAAGTGCGCCTCGGAGTGCACGGCCTCGCGGTCCCTCTGGAGGGCAGCCAGTCGCACGTCGAGTCGAAGGCGGGGCCGACTCCGGCGGCCGGATAGTATAGTTGCCCCATACAACCTGAACTGAGCCTGATGTTGGTTCAGGCGTTCTCGGTAAACCTTGCGGAGGTTGCAAATGAGGAAGTTCGTCAAGCCACTCGTCGCGCTCACGGTAGTCGTCGGCCTTGCCGTTGCGCAGGCGCAGGAACCCGTTTACGGCGGCGAGGCCGTCATAGCCATCACTGCGGCACCTCCGGGATGGGACCCGAGCGCAAGCACGTCGCAGGAGATCCCGCGCGTCGTTTACGGAAACGTGTACGAGGGCCTGGTTATCTTCGATCGCGACGGCTCGATCGTGCCGGCACTGGCCACTGACTGGGAGACCAGCGAGGACGGCCTCACCTGGACCTTCTCCGTTCGTGACGGTGTGAAGTTCCACGACGGCAGCGACCTGCAGCTGAGCGACATCGTTGCCCGCTTCGAGCGTGCACGCGACCCCGAGTCGGGCCACACCAACCATGCCTACTACGCCGCGATCACCGAAGTGAGCGCGGATGAAGACGCGAACACGGTCACCTTCACACTTTCCGAGCCACGAGCCAGCCTGCTCTTCGACCTGGCCCGCGGCGACAGCGTCATCTACCCGGCGGCCCTGCAGGAGTCGCAGGCCAGCCAGCCCATCGGCACCGGCCCCTTCACCTTCGCCGACTACATCGAAGGCAGCGAGGTGCGCCTCGAGCGCTTCGATGACTACTGGAACGCCGAGTTGCCCTACCTGGACTCAGCGGTGTTCCGCATCATGAGTGACTCGAACAGCCGCTTCGCCGCGCTTCAGTCCGGAGACATCGACGTGATCGGCGTGGCCCTTGCTCCCGAGCAGTACATGCAGCTCGCCTCCAACCCCGAGCTTCAGGGCACCGAGGGCACCGCGACCACCGAGATCACCGTGGCCATGAACAACACGCGCGAGCCGTTCGACAACCTGCTCGTGCGCCAGGCGATCACGCACGCGATCGACAAGGAAGCGATCGTCCAGGGTGCGTTCTTCGGCCTCGGCACGATCATCGGCAGCCACATGAGCCCGGCCGAGCCTTACTACATCGACCTGAGCGACACCTACGCTTACGACCCCGAGCGCGCCCGCGAGCTCCTGGCGGAGGCCGGTTACGCCGACGGCCTCACGTTCAGCTTCGAGCTGCCCGAGCCTTACAACATCGAGCGCCGCACCGGCGAAGTCATCGCCCAGCAGCTGGCGCAGGTCGGCATCACCGCCGAGCTGAGCGTCGTCGAGTGGACCACCTGGATCAACCGCATCCTGCTCGGTGGCGACTACGACATGACGATCATCGGCCACAGCGAGCCGCGCGACATCAACGTCTACGGCAACCCTGACTACTACTACCACTACGACAACGAGCGCGTCCGCGAGCTCCTGGCCGAGGCCGAGTCGGCCGCGACCACCGAGGAGTCCTTCGCTGCGTTCCAGGAAGTGGCGCGCATCATCGCCGAGGACGCCGTGAACGTCTGGGTGTTCAGCACCCCCTACCTGGTCGCAGCAAGGGCCGACATCCATGGCTTCTGGACCGACCAGCCGACCCCGAGCATCAACGTGACGGAGGTCTTCAGGGCACCCTGATCCCCTCGGCATGCTCGCCTACGTAACACGCCGCACGATCTCAGCGCTGGTCAGCCTCGTGCTGGCCAGCGTTCTCGTGTTCAGCGCCCTGCTGGCCATCCCCGGCGATCCGGCCGAGGTGCTGCTGGGCATGGACGCCAACCCGGTAACGCGTGCCGCCGTGCGCGCCCAGCTCGGCCTGGACGTGCCGCCGCTGCAGCGCTTCGGCCAGTGGTTCACCTCCGCCGCGCGCGGCGACCTGGGCGAGAGCCTCGCCTACAGCCGGCCGGTGAGCGAGCTTGTCTGGGAGCGGCTGTCCGTGTCCGTCCCCCTTACGGTCGCCGCCGCCCTGCTGGCCTGCATCATCGCCGTGCCGCTCGGCGTGCTCGCCGCGGTTTCCAGGCGCTCGTACGTCGATCCGCTCGTGACCGGCCTCGCCCAGGTGGGAGCCGCCATCCCGTCGTTCTGGCTCGGCCTGATGCTGATCGTATGGTTCGCCGTGGACCTGCGCTGGCTGCCCTCCGGCGGCTTCGTGCCCTGGGACCGCGACTGGGTGGGAACCGTCCGCAGCCTCGTGCTGCCCGTCATCGCCCTCGGGCTGGGCCAGGCCGCGGTCATGACGCGCATGACCAGGGCGGTCATGATCGAGAACCTGTCTGCCGATTATGTCCGCACGGCACGTGCAAAGGGCGTGCACGAGACGGGGGTGGTCATGAAGCACGCGCTCAGGAACGCGCTCGTCACGCTCGTGACCGTCTTCGGCCTTTCGCTCTCGAACGTGTTCATCGGCTCCATCATCATCGAGCAGGTGTTCAGCCTGCCCGGCCTCGGGCGGCTCGCGCTAAGCTCGATCGGTAACAGGGACTTCCCGCTCGTGCAGGGCGTCGTCCTGATATACGCCGGCGCGATCATCCTGCTCTCGTTCCTCGTCGACCTCAGCTACGGCTTCCTGGACCCGCGGATAAGGTACAGCTGATGCGGGGCCGGCTCAACCTGATCGTCGGCAGCGTCCTGACCGGACTCGTGCTGCTGGCCGCCCTGCTTTCGTTCTTCTGGCTGCCGCATGACCCGAACGAGATGAACTTCGCCGCCCAGCTCTCGGGTCCGACGGCCCAGAACCTGCTTGGTGCCGACCACTTCGGCCGCGACCTGCTCTCCCGCCTGCTGGTCGGCGCGCGCGGCACGCTTTACGTCGGTTTCATCTCCGTCGGAATCGCCCTCAGTATCGGCGGGCTCATCGGGGCGCTTGCCGGTTACGCCGGCGGGTTCGTCAGCGAGGGCCTCATGCGCATCGTGGACGTGCTTTACGCGTTTCCCGCCATCCTGCTCGCCCTGCTGCTCGCCGCGATCTACTCGCCCGGCACGATCACGGCGATGGTTGCGATCGGCATCGCGACGATTCCCATCTTCGCCCGCATCATGCGGTCCTCCGTCATCTCGCTGCGCGAGCTCGAGTTCGTCGAGGCCGGCCGGGCACTGGGTCTGAGTCACGCGCGCATCCTCTGGCGCCACGTCGTGCCCGGCGCGTTCTCGCCCGTGATCGTGCAGGCCAGCCTGAGCCTGTCGGTCGCCGTCCTGGCCGAGGCCGCACTGAGCTTCCTGGGCCTGGGCACGCCGCCCCAGACGCCCAGCTGGGGCAGCATGCTGCGCGAGGCACAGAGCTTCCTCGCAATGAGCCCTTACCCCGCGTTCGTGCCCGGAATCGCCATCATGCTGACCGTGCTCGGCCTCAGCCTGCTCGGCGACGGGCTCAGGGACATGGCCGACCGGCGGTCGGGCTGACCCAGTGGCAGAAGCGCGTGCCTAGAAGCTCAGAACAAGGCGCAGATAGTACGGGAGCTCCTGGAGCATGGAGTAGACATCGACCCCAAAAGTTGCTTCAGTCTCTGCAAGAAACTCCTCAAGGCTGACTTCCTCATCGCTGAATCTGACTGTGAGCCCGCTGACCGGATCGACGCTCTCGGCATCGACGGTGCCGGAAATGGTGAAGGCAAGGGCATCGTCAACCAATAGCCTGAAGTCCACATCTACTTCAGCGGCTGCCCCTTCGGTCACAAGAGCCAGCTCGAATCCCAGCCTGCTGGCATTGAGCCGGAGGGTTGCGCCAAGGCTGAAGTCATACTCCATCCCGCTGATCGAACCGCACATGACGTAGTCGCTGTACTGGTCAAGAGCGCCGCCCCTGCCGGCCAGGGCTGCGTGCCAGGTCAGGGCGAGGCTGTGGTCACCGTACGAGGCAGAGTACTCGCCATCGCTCACCAGCATGCCCGCGGCGGTGTCGGTCTGAAAGCTGATGTCAGCGGCACGGAGGAGGATGTCAGCCGGATTGCCCAGCGTCCCATTGAAGAGCATGTCGGTGATCAGCGTCGCTTCGCCCTCATGGATCCCGTCTTCAAAGGTGCATGTGTAATGCACCCGTTCGGTCTCCAGGTCTGCCTCCATCTCCACGAGGCCGACTCCTTCACTCGACGCTGAGGCAGCGAAACTGTGGGGATACTCGAACGAGTAGCCCCAGCCGCCTTCGAGGTACCCGGTAGGGACGCCATTGTTCTGCCAGTCAACCGCGTAGTCCACCTCATGAACGACGAAGGCTCCTGCGTCAGCGTCGTGGAGCAGGAAAGTGTTGTTGAACTCGAGTTCTCCCGGCCCGGGCAGCGGACCGACGTATTGCCAGTCGTGGAAGCCATGCCGGTTAAGTGCGCCGCGCCACGCTCCCCGCGGCAGATTGATCGCAGCGGCGGGCGCGAGCGAGGCGGAATCCTCGCCCAGCAGATCCGAATATTCAATCGGAGGCTCGAAGTGCATGGCCGCCTCCAGGGCGAGCTGAAACGCCACTGACGGGGTGAAGTCCGCGATGGCAGCTTCAACATCGCGGCTGAAGTCGTCCGTGAACTCACTGAACCCGGCGCGGGTCAGCGATGCCGGTTCGTTGGGCTGTTCGTTGGGCTGGCCGCGACTGTCGGCGTCACTGGCACCGCACGCGACCAGCAGCAGAACCAGAACCGATGAGGCGGCGAGTCGCCAAGTGCTGGGCCGATTCAGCATGCGTAACGAGAAACCTGACTCTGTGGTCATCGTCTTCCTCCTGAGTTTGGATTGGTACCGTTTCAGGCACACTACCAAATGGCGCTGTGCGCAGCGGCCAACCGGGTGGGGTCTCCGGTATCATCGGAGTCACAAATGAGCACCCGAACCGTTTCCCCCATATCCGGAGCTGCATCGTGAGTCGCGACGGCGGCCAGATCGTCGTCGACGCCCTCCTTGCCGAGGGAGTCGATACCGTCTTCACCGTGCCGGGCGAGAGTTTCCTGCCCGTCCTGAACGCGCTGATCGAGCCGAAGTCGCCCGTGACCGTCGTGTCGACCCGGCACGAGGAGGGCGCCGGCTTCGCCGCCGAGGCGTTCGCCAAGGCGAGCGGCCGGCCCGGAGTGGCCATGGTCACGCGCGGGCCCGGCGTCACCAACGTCTCGATCGCGCTGCACACTGCGATGCAGGACTCCACGCCACTCGTCGTCTTCGTTGGCCAGGTCCCAACCGATCAGCGTTACCGTGAGGCGTTCCAGGAGGTCGACCTGGTCAGCTACCTGAGCCCGATCGTGAAGTGGGCGATCGAGGTTCCGCAGACCGAGCGGCTCCCCGAGCTGATCCGCCAGGCGTTCCGCGTTGCCCGCACCGGCCGTCCCGGCCCGGTGGTGGTCGGCCTGCCCGAGGACATCCTCTTCGCGAGTGCCGACGTCGCAGATGCGGTTCCGGTCGAGCTGATGCCGCCCGGTCACACTGACGACGCCATCATGAGCGTCATCGAGATCCTCGCCGCCGCCGAGCGGCCGCTGATCATCGCCGGCCGCGAGGTCGCCGGCGGCGCGGGCCACGAGGCGGTGAAGCGGCTGGCGCATGCCTGGCAGATGCCGGTGATGGCGGCTTTCCGGCGCTTCGACGCATATCCCGCTGACGATTCCCACTTCGTGGGACCCATCGCCTTCGGCGCCCCCGCCGCCGCGCTCGCGCCGCTGATCGAGGCGGACGTGGCGCTGGTCCTGGGCGACCGCCTGGACGAGGTGACTACCGGCGGTTACGAGTACCTGAAGGACGCCCGGATTGTCCAGGTGGGCTCCGATCCGTCGATGCTGGGCACCTGGGGCCGCACGGCCTTGGCCATCACCGCCGGTGCCACGGCTTTTGCCAACTCACTCGCCGACCAGGCACCCCCGATGGCCAATGATGGCTGGAGCGCGCGGGTAGCCGACGCTCGCGGCAACTACGAGCGGCTCGCCACGCCCGAGCAGCCGTATCAGGAGGGAGGGGTGAACATCTCGGCGGCGCTGGCCCGTATCCGTAGCGCAGTGCCCGAGGAGACATCGTTCACGACCGACGCCGGCAACTTCGCCGGCTGGGTTGCCCGCTTCTACGGGTTCACGCGACCGCACACGCACTTCGGGCCCCTGTCCGGTGCGATGGGCTACGCGGCTCCCGCCGCAGTGGGGGTCGCCCTGGCCCAGCCCGACAACCGGGTGATCGCTTTCGCGGGTGATGGCGGCTTCGCGATGACGATGAACGAGCTGGCGACCATGAAGGCACACGGGCTGCGCGTGACCGTCGTCGTGTTCGTCAACGGCATCCACGGCACCATCCGCACGCACCAGGAGCGGCACTACCCCGGTCGGCCCATCGCCACGGACCTGACCAATCCGGGGTTCAGGCAGCTGGCCGAGAGCTTCGGCGTGCCCGCGTGGACGGTGACGGACAACGGTGAGTTCGATGCCGCGCTCGATGCCGCGCTGGCGGTCGACGGGCCGGGGCTGATCGAGGTGATCGAGGGTCGCGAGAGGCTGTCGGTGTGGGGTAAGCCTGGCTGACCGGTCTTGCGCCTTCGGCCTCAACGCCCGTGCCGGTACCTTCGGTCCCAGGGCCAGTCCCGCTCCAGCCACTCCTCAACCGCTTCGGCGAGAGGCCTATCCAGATGGGCATGGTCGGCGCGGACCCAGGACTGCACTTCCACGTCGTGCTCTGGCACCCTCGTGGGGTAGATGTAGACGCAGCCGATTACGTCACCGCCTGCGGGGTCGAGCACCGTGAACGTGAATCCCTTGCGGGCTTCGAAATCCGCGGCGTGACGCGACAGGTCCCGGAGGTTCTGCTCCAGGGTCATGCCGCCGGGCGGGGGCCAGTTGCCGTCCGGGTAGCCGGGCGTGGATCTGATGTGTTCGATGCTGGACGCCCAGGCGGCAAGGTCAGACTCGTTGTGCCGGGGGTCCAGAGGCTCGAGCCGGAACCGGTCGGCGACGAGTGCGGTCGGTGGCGCGAAGTCAGCGGGGACGAAGGGTCCTGTTTGCATGCCAGGACTTTACACGGGAGGAAGCAGCCAGGCGGCAAGCTAGCATGAGGCGGTGAAGAGCGACAGTCCCAAGGAGCGAAACTTCCTGTATGGCGTGATCAACGGAGTGCTGGTCACGGGCGGCGACGCACTGCTCCATTCGGGCCTGGTCCTGGCTCCGTTCCTGGCGCTGCTTGGCGCACCGGCGGTGGTGATCGGGCTGGTTCCGGCGCTCCGGGTGGGAGGCTACTTCCTGCCGCAGTTGCTGGTAGCCAACCGGCTCTCGCACAGGGAGTACAAGCTGCCGACCTACAACCTCACGTCGGGCATGCGGATCGCATCGCTGGTGATCCTCACGGCCACCGCGTTCTTCTTCGGCGCGGACAGGCCCGGCCTGACGGTTGCGGTCCTGCTGGTGAGCATCACCGTCAATGCCATCGGCAGCGGCATCGCCGGGGTGCCGTTCGCCGACATTACCGCCAAGATCGTGCCGCACGGCCGGCTCGGCACTTTCTGGGTGCTGCGGAACTCGATCGGCGGGGTGCTCGCACTCGGGGCCGGCTGGATCCTGCGCGTGATCCTGGACTCGGACATGGCGTTCCCGGGGAATTTCGGCCTGATCTTCCTGCTTGGTACCGTGCTGCTGGCGGCGGCCTACGTGAGCTTCTCGCTCGTCAGGGAGCCGCCCGGAGTGCCGGGAATGCAGCGGCCCCTGCTGAGGATGATCCGCGAGATCCCCGGCCTGCTCAGGCTGGACGTGAACCTGCGGCGGTTCCTGCGCGTCCGTTTCCTGGGGCTTGCGGCGCTGCTGGTGGAGCCGTTCTATGCGGTCTACGCAATCGAGACGCTCAACGCGCCTGAGAGCGCGATCGGGGTGTACATTATCGTGGCCACGGCGGCCGCCATCGTCGGCAACTTCGCCCTGAGGCGACCGGCCGACCGGGGCCAGAACGTGACAGTCCTGCAGGTCGGGTTTGCCCTGACCGCGCTGGCGCCGCTGCTTGCGTTGCTGTCGGGCTCGTGGCAGGTCTTCGCCGTCGTGTTCGTCATCAGCTCGGTCGCGAACCACGCGGTGGGCATCGCGGCCTTCAACCTGCTTTACGCGATCGCGCCTCCGGGCGACCGGCCGCTCTACATCGGCCTGTCCAACACCGTCCTCGCGCTGCCCAGCCTGACGCCGGTCCTGGCGGGCGCGCTGCTGCCGGTGGTGGGCGCCAAGGCGCTGTTCGGGCTGGCGCTGCTGGTCAGCCTGGTCACGCTCGCCTTCTCGTTCAGGTTCAAGGACCTGCGTGCGGCCGACCAGCGCGCGCTGACGACCGCCCCCGGCGGGGACGAGCTGCCGCCCACCCCGGACGTGGCCGAGATCGCCGAAGTGGCACTTACGCCGAAGGTCGAGACCGAGCCCGAACCGTAATCCGGCTCAGACGTGTCCGAACTCGTCCAGCATCTCGGTGGCGCTCATGCCGCTGGCGCTGCGGTCGCGCGCCTCGGTCTCCATGCGGACGATCTCTTCGGTGCGCTCCAGGACCTCAACAACAAGACCCGCGGGGATGACCATGACGCCGTCCTCGTCGCCGAGGATGAAGTCGCCCGGCGCGACGGTAACCAGGTTGCCGAACACGCCGGGCAGGCTGAGCGGCGTGTCGTGCGAGGTGACGCGCCAGCGCCCGATCGACTGCACGGGCGTGACGTAGCGGGCGAAGACGGGGAAGCCGGTCTCCGAGATCACCTCGACGTCGCGGATGCCGCCCTCGACGTACGCTCCGACGCAGCCGCGCTTCTGCATGGTCGCGGCGATCAGGTCGCCGAACAGGCAGATTCCCCGGGCGTTCGTGCCGTTCCAGACGGCGACGCTGCCGGCGGGGAGGCCGTCGATTATCTCCAGCTTGAGCCGGTCCGCTCCCTCGGAGGGCGCGAACTCCCCGGTGATCGTGTAAGCCCAGCCGGCCAGGCGAGCCACCGGGTTCGTGACGCGCCTGACGTCCGTCGTCAGCGCCGGTGGCAGCACGCCGAGCTCGTCGAAAACGTCACTCACTACCGCCGTGGGCAGCTTGAGGAAGCGCTGCCGGATGTCGTCCCTGGTTGCATCGTCCATGGCTCAGGACTCTAACCCGCCGCACCCGCTCTGCATGCGCGACGGGGTAGCATCGGGGTCGTGTTTCAGGACGGACCGGTAACGACAACGACACCTTCGATCGCGGCTGCGCGGGACGTGCTCGCTCACACGTTCGGCTTCGCGGAGTTCCGCGGTGAGCAGGAGGCGATCATCGGCAGCGTGCTCGAAGGCAGGGATGCGCTCGTGCTGATGCCGACGGGCGGCGGCAAGTCGCTTTGTTACCAGATTCCGGCGATGCTCCGGCCCGGCACCGGCCTCGTGGTCTCGCCCCTGATCGCGCTGATGAAGGACCAGGTGGACGCGCTCCGCCTGGCGGGAGTGCAGGCGGCCTACCTGAACTCCACCCTTGGTGCCGGCGAGGCAGCCCGAATCGAGGCGGCGTTCGTCGAGGGCCACCTCGACCTGCTCTACGTAGCCCCGGAGCGGCTGCTGACCGACCGCTTCCTCGGCCTGCTCGATCAGGCCGACAAGGCGCTCTTTGCGATCGACGAGGCGCACTGCGTGTCGCAGTGGGGTCATGACTTCCGGCCCGAGTACCTGAAGCTCAAGGTGCTGCACGAACGCTGGCCCGACGTGCCCCGCATCGCCCTGACCGCCACGGCCGACGCGCTCACGCGCCGGGAGATGATCGAGAAACTCGCCCTGGAGGAAGCCGGGCAGTTCGTCTCCAGCTTCGACCGGCCGAACATCCGCTACACCGTGACCTTGAAGCAGAACGCGCGCCAGCAGTTCCTCGGCTTCTACAGGTCGAACCACGAGGACGACGCGGGAATCGTCTACTGCCAGTCCCGCAAGTCAGTGGACGAGACCGCCTTGTTCCTGCGCGAACAGGGCGTGAACGCGCTCGCCTATCACGCCGGGCTGGACCAGCAGACCCGGCAGCGTCACCAGGAGCGGTTCCTGTGCGAGGACGGCGTCGTCATGGTCGCCACGATCGCCTTCGGCATGGGTATCGACAAGCCGGACGTCAGGTTCGTCGCCCACCTGGACCTGCCCAAGAGCATGGAGGGCTACTACCAGGAGACCGGCCGCGCCGGGCGCGACGGCCTGCCCGCGAACGCCTTCATGACGTACGGCCTGGCCGACGTCGCTGCCCTGCACCGCATGCTCGACCGCTCTGATGGCAGCGAGGAATGGCAGCGTCTGGAGCGGCAGCGGATCGACGCCCTGCTGGGCTTCTGCGAGTCCACCGTCTGCCGGCGCAGGCTGCTGCTGCGCTACTTCGGCGAGGAGCTCAGCGTGGCCTGCGGCAACTGTGACACCTGCCTGCATCCCGTCGAGACGGTCGAAGGCACGGTGCCCGCCCAGAAGTTCCTTTCGGCCGTGTACCGCACGGGCCAGCGTTTCGGCGCGGTGCACGTGATCGACGTCCTGCTCGGCAAGGACACGCCCAGGATGCATCAGTTCGGCCACAGCCGACTCAGCGTCTTCGGCATCGGCAACGAGTTCGCGGAGCGGGGATGGCGCAGCGTCGCGCGGCAGCTGCTTGCCGCGGGCTACCTGCACGTGGACGCAGAGGGATTCGGGTCACTCAAGCTGACCCCGGCAAGCGGTGCCGTGCTGAAGGGCGAGACCGAGGTGCGGCTGCGCGTGGATCCCGAGCCTCCCGCACGCTCCAGGAAGACCTCGAGGCCGAAGGCCAGGGGCCGCCGCATGGCCACGGCCGACATGGCACCCGAGGATGCTCAGCTGTTCGAGAACCTGCGCGAGCTGCGCAGCCGGCTGGCGGCCGAGCAGGGCGTGCCGCCCTACGTCGTCTTCAGCGACGCCACGCTGCGCGAGATGGCGGCCGCGAGGCCAGCCACCGACGCGGAGTTCCTGCAGGTGAACGGCGTCGGCGACGTCAAGCTAGAGCGGTACGGCGAGGCGTTCCTGCAGGTGATCAGCGAGGGGTGAGCCTACGGCATCCCGCTCGCAGGCGCCACCCCCGTTGCCAGGGGCCTGACCTGCACGGGTTCGGCACCGCGTTCGACTCCAGTGAAGTAGGAGATTATGCGGGCCAGCAGGCTCTCCAGGTCGTGTTCGCCGAACGGGTAGCGGTACTGGTGCTCGAGGGGCTGGCCGGGCATGATGACCCAGCCGCGGCCCAGGTTGAACTCGATCAGCGTGGGCTGGCCGAAGCTGTCGACCAGGTAGACGGTCGTGCCGCCGACCAGGTCCGAGAAGCGCTCGTGGCTGGCCAAGTTGTGCTCCATCTCCATGGGCAGGCCGGCCGTGAGTGGCAGGTCGGGATCGACCACGTAGTTGTGCCGGTCGTACTGGTGCATCTGGACGACCCTGCCGGGCAGCTCGACGCCCGCCATCAGTATCGAGCCCTGGTTCCAGCCGAGGTCGGCAGCTCCCCAGAAGATCGAGCCGCCCTGCCAGACGAAGTTGTTGAACCTCACCTGGTTGCGGGCGTAAGCGAGGTAGAAGTCGTGCTTCTGGTCGTTCGAGACGATCACGAGGTCGTCACCGGGCGTGAGGCTGACGGTCGCGAACTCGCTTGACGGGACGACCTCGTAGGTCATCGGGCCCTTGCCCTCCACGAAGCCGAGGCTCTCGATGACGACCACAGTGGAGTTGTTTGGCTCCTCGCCGTCGCGGGTCCATGGGTAGTGGTCGCGCAGCAGCAGGATGTGACTGGCCGTGCCGGCGCCTCCACCGACGTTGACGGTGCGTGCAGCAACGCTCAGGAGGCCGATACTGTCGCGCGCCTCGAGCCTCACGGTGTAAGCGCCGTCTTGTGCGTACGTGTGCGTGGCCGTGCGGTCTGCCGTCCAGTCGGTGTCCCAGGTGCCGTCGCCATCAAAGTCCCAGCGGAAGCGGAGCTGGTCCGGCGCGATGTCGTCGGTGGTGGGTGCCGCATCGAAGGCGAATACCGTACCCACGGTTCCTGCGGGCGGCGAGACCGTGAACCCCGCGACCGGTGCCGCGTTCTGGTCGAAAGAGACGATCACTCCGGCTTCCTGCGTCACGAAGTAGCTGGTTGGCGGAGCACCGTAAAGCGCGGCGGCGGGGAAGAAACGGTCGTCCCCGTAGTCGTAGGCCTGCGCAGCCCGGACCATGTTGTGCAGGAGCCTGGCCGCCATGCTCACGTAGGCGGCGGCATCCTCCTCCCCGGGGGCCCACAGCCAGGAGGCTATGGCCCCGGCGTTCGCCGCCATCATCCCCACGAAGGCTGCAGTGAGCGCGTCGGCGTCCCTGTTCGCGAATCCGGCCAGCAGGTTGCTGTTGATGGGGCCGGTGAGTATCAGCTCCTCCGGGTAGTCGGCATGCGCGCGCTCGTCGATGACCGGTACGGGCTCGTGCTGCATCACCTGCCGGAAGAGCAGGCGCAGCGTGGCCGCGGTGTTGTGCAGGGTCGCCAGGGCGAGCGGATCGCCGGCAGCTGCTGCCGGCAGGGAACTCCATGAGCCGAGCAGCGCAGGATCGAAGCTCTGCAGGTCAATGCGGAAGTAGCCGTCGCCAAGCGGATGTGTCGTCCGCGCAGGAGTGGCGCCCGGGGTGGCAGGCGGCCAGGCCCAGTCCCACTCATCCGCCGTACGGGTGCGGGCCGCCAGCAGGACGGCGTCCTGAACGCTGCTGACGCCGACCGCTTCCAGTGCCTCGATCCCCGCGGCGTAGTGCACGTAATGGGGGTTGAGGAAGTCGATGAATGCTCCCGCCGCATCCTCGATGGTCGGCAGCTCGGCAGCGCCGGCCAGTGCCGCGGCGGCCGGCGGGGACGCCAGGCCCGCCACAGCCTCTTCGACAACTTCCATCACGAGCTGGTAAAGACCCGGGTTGTCATCGAGTTCGAGCGCGGTTTCGGCATCGGCGGCGTACGCCTGCTCGAGGGCGGCCGTGAGTTGAGGGAAGCTGGCTGCTGACTGGCCGGCACTCAGGAACTCCGGTGATTTCTGCGGCGGCAGCAGTGACGCGTATGGATGCAGGAGGAGCAGGGCGAGCGCGGTTGATTCCGCGCTCACCACGGACTCGCCACCCCCGGCGGAGCCGAAGCCAATTAGGACGGGATTGCCCGTCGAGGTCGACCTGAAGATGTGCATCTGCAGCCCGTCGGTGACCGGAGCGTCGACGCTGTAGTTTCCGGACGCTGACACGGCGGTGCTCCCGGCAAGCGTGCTCACCACAAGGTCGGCGAAGTCAAGGGTGGAGCCCGGCGGCAGTACGAGCATGCCGGTCGCTGTCGCCACCTCGTATTCAACGCGTGCTTCGTGCACCGGTTCGGGATCGGGCTCGGGATCCGGATCAGGCGCCGGTCCCGGACCCGGGGTGCCGGGCGAGCCGCAGGCGACCAGAAGGGAGAGGGCCAGGGCCAGCGCGAGTCTTGAGACGCTCCTGGTACCGCTGCCGGCAGGCGACCGGCTTGCCTGATGCGCGGGCTGCGGGGTGCATGAGTTGTCGTGGCCTGAAAGCATGCTGGCTCCAATCCCGTACCGCGACGGCTGAGTGGCCGCAGCAGTGCGAACCTCGTCTCTGGGCAGAGGGTGAATCCTGAATGAAGCCTAATGACGGCGCATTAAGTCGGCGTTAACCGGCAAGTTACGCCAAATTTACGCTCATGCCATAATGTCGGTACCAAGCTCGCAACATGGGTGCACGGCGCAACGGAACGGTTGGCGTTCGCCGTTACTTGCACACCGTGGGCGGCATACGGGGCAGCGTGAAAGGGAGTGCTGTGTCGGGCTCACTGCAGCTACGCTTGATCCACACGCCTGGCGTCTGGTGGCAGGGCAGGAAACTGTCAGTCACCAGCTCCCGGACCTTGCCACTGCTGGCTTACGTTGCACTCAGCCAGTCCGAGGTCAACCGCCAGGACCTGGTCGACGCCCTCTGGGCTGACGGCAAACTGGTGAACCTGCGGCAGGAGCTCAGCAAGATCCGCAGGCTGCCCGGCGCCGACGAGTGGTTCAGGGCCGACGCAGCATCCGCCATTCAGGTGCTCGGAAAGAGCGACGTCGCTCACCTGCGGGCCCTGTTCAGCAGGGAGGAGTACGGGCTGGTGACAGAGCTGTGGACCGGTCGGCGTGGGATGTACCTGCTCAGCGGGCTCAACCTGGACTCTCTGCCGGCGCCGTACCACGACTGGCTTGGAGAGGCGAGCCGGGAGGTCGAAGAGGTATTCGCGGAGTCCTTCCGGCAACTGGCTCTGCAGCTTGAGGCGCAAGGCGACCTTGCCGCCGCGCTGCAGGCGTACCGGGCCCTGACGACGATAGATCCTATGGCAGAGAGCGCGCACAGGGCGATCATCCGCCTTGAGGTTGCGGCGGGTCAGCCGGACGCGGCGGCGCATCAGCTTGACTTCGTACGAAGCGTGTTCATGCGTGAGATGGAGACCCTGCCGAGCGAGGAGACCCTCGCCCTCGCCGATGTCATCCGCCGGGCCCGCATCACCGCTGGGGCCGAAGTCACGGCACCCGGCAGCGGCCGTCAGCTGCCTGTCCCACGGACTCCCTTCATCGGCCGTGAAGCCGAGCTCGCCGAACTGGCCCGCCTGGCGGGCGAGCCGGAATCCCGCATAGTGACCGTTTCGGGCATGGGTGGTGTCGGCAAGTCGCGCCTGGCCATCGAGTACGCCAGTCGCCACTCTGATGACTTTCCCGATGGCGTGGTGTACGTGGCGCTGGCGAACACCGAACGCGCCGACCTCGTTCCCGCTTCGCTCGTCGCCAAGCTCGGGCTTCCCGTCGAGGGCGAGACGCTGAAGGCAAGCCTTCTGGAGCATCTTGCGCGGCACAGCTATCTGCTGCTCTTTGACAACGTCGAGCAGTTGCCCGAGGTCGCGGAACTGCTTGATCAGGTCGTTCAGGTTTCGCCCGGTTCCAAAGTGATGGTCACGTCACAGGTTCACTTCGGACTGCAGCTGGAGCGGGTGTTCTATCTCACTGGGATGCGCCATCCGGCGGAGGGCGAGGATGCCGACCTTGAGGCGTTCGACGCGGTCAGGCTGTTCACTGAAGTCGTGCCCAACCGGCCAGCCGCGGGTGAGCTGACCCATATCGGCCGGATCTGCCGGCTCCTGGACGGGCTGCCACTCGGCATCGAGCTCGCTGCCGGCCTGACTGATCAGCTGTCATGCCGCGAGATCGCCCAAGAACTGCTGAACGGCAACTTCGACGTGCTCTCGATATCGGCCATGGACAGGCCGGAGCGTCACAGGGCGGTCCGGCTGCTGCTGGAGGCCACCTGGAAGCTGCTCGGGAGCGAGTCTCAGCAGCACGTTGCGAAGCTCTCGGTTTTCCAGGGGCCGTTTCACCGGGACGATGCAGGGATGGTGGCGGGAGTCGGCTTTCACGGACTCAGGCGCCTGGTCCACTGGTCGCTGCTGAGCGTGGATCAGGATGGGCTGCTCACGATGCACAGCGTGGTGAAGTGGTTCGCCGAGGAGCGCCTGCTGGCGATGCGCGGCGGCAGGGCGCTGAACCGTCGGCTTGACGCACAGGCGGCTGTGCGGATCCGTGCACGCCTCGAGGGAGAAAGCCCGCGCTCACCCGAGGAGCTGGCTCCCTGGCTTGGTGTTTATCGGCATCTGCTGCTGGCAGAGAAGTTCGATGATGCCTGTCGCCTCCTGGTCAGCTTCGACGTGCGCAAGCTGCTCAGCTGGGGCAGGGCGTCGATGGTGCTGGAGTTGCACGAAGAACTGTTTCCCAACCTGACTGATGATGCGCTCAAGGGACGAAGCCTCAACAGCATGGCCCTGTCGCTCAGTCGGCTGGGCAGGCTGGCCGAGGCGATCGAGGTCTATGAGTCCGCACTTTCGTGCGCCCGCAGGGGCAACGACCTGATAAACGAGGCCAACTACCTGGGCAACCTTGGTATCGTGCTGAGCATCTCCGGACAGCTGACCGAAGCAATCACGCTGCACGAACGGGCCGTGCAGATCAGCCAGGGGCTCGGTGACCGCCGCAGCGAGGGGATAGACCTTGGCTGCATCGGCCTGGCCTACAACAGGCTCGGTGAGGTCGACACCGCAATCGGCTATCACGAGCGAGCACTCGTTGCCAGCCGAGATGCGGGAGACGGACTGAGCGAGGCGAACCACCTCGGGAATCTCGCGCGCATCTATGCGACAAGGCAGTCACTCGTCCACGCCCTCGCCTACGCCCAAGCGGCCCTGAACCAGCGGCGGCTGCTCGGTGACCGGAGGGGCGAGGCCATGGACCTGCACTGCCTGGCAGAGATTGCAGAGGGGCAGGGGGAGATGGATGAGGCAGAGAGCCTCTATCTGGACTCATTGAAGCTGTCCAAGCAAATCGGGGCTCACATCGGCGAGACCGAAGCACACTTTGCCCTGGCCAGGCTTGTTCGCAGCAGTGGCCGGATCGGCGAAGCGCTCAGCTGCATCCAGGACGCGCTCGCCGCAAACAGCAAAGTTGGTGATGGCCACATGCAGGGGGAGTTGCTCGCCTGGCTGGGCGATCACTACGCGTCGGTCAAGGACGTCCAGTGTGCTGCCCTTCTCTGGATCAAGGCCCACGAAGTGCTGCCGGACAAGGAAAGTATCGCGGCGAGGCGGATACGTGACAAGATCGCTGAGCTCGAGTTGCTGAAGGATGCCGAGGCGATCAGCTGGCTGCTGAACAAGGGCGCACAGGTGCTTGCCCAGGTGACGCGAATTCCTTCGTACTCAGTGTCGCACCTGGAGTTCCTCTCGCTGAGTGATGCAGTCTGACCAGGTCGCTGCAAGGATTGCTTACGGGTCGTTTACGACCTCCCGGCCAGAGTGCCAGTCAACCCAGCAAGAGGGTCCACCAAGCTGCGGTCTGGCGGCTGGATCAGGAATCATCATCACTTGGCCAATCTGTGTCATCTGGGGCACACTCGCCCACGTGTATTGCCGAGTTGGTCTCATGTGACGGGACCGTCAGAGTACTCCGGGTCAAGGGAGACTTAGCTGCAGAGCCGCTGACCTCCAGACGAGGCCTGCCGGAACCAGGTTCCGGCAGGCCTCGAATGCTATGGGCTGGAACCGCCCAGCCCGGGCGGTGATCAGAAGTAGTAGTTGGCTCCCACGCGCAGTCCGAGTCCAAGGCCGGAGAGGCTGTGGCCGCCCGCGTGGTAGCTGCGGAAGCCAACGCTCAGCTCGCCGAAGGCACTCAAATCAGGATTGAGTTGGTACTGGTAACCGCCCAGTCCGTGAATGTCCC
Source organism: uncultured bacterium (assembly GCA_964495325.1). Lineage (GTDB taxonomy): Bacteria > Deinococcota > Deinococci > Deinococcales > Trueperaceae > CAZBVI01. The sequence goes on along the minus strand of CAZBVI010000002.1, from coordinate 215,534 downwards.
ACATGAAGCCGCTCGCACCCCCCGCAACCGAACCGATCCCGAGGGTGAGGCCGCCACCGGCATACGGAGCCGAAAGGCCTCCGCTTCGGAAGTGAAACAGGGCATCTCCGGTGAGAGTTCCGCCAGTGGCAGCCATGCCGGAAACGTTTTGCAGGCTGAAGCTGGCGCTCAGACGCAGATCGATGTCACTGCCGAACAGCTCGGCGAAGCCGTAGTGGGCGGCGATGATGTGCGGATAGCCGGTTGAGCCGCCCGCATAGTTGCCCGACTGCTGGGCACTGGCGATCGAGCCGATTGAGAGAATGAGAAGCAGTGAAAGAAGATACTTGCGCATTTGAACTCCTGTCTTTTGGTCATCTGCGGGCCTGGTTTCTCACTCAACAGCCCTATGGCCGCAAACTTTAGAAACCAGTCAAGGCAAATGCCTTTTAGTTGCTGCCTTAGCGTAACGTTACCATCCGCCGCTTAGGGGGTGCAAGGGATTGACACGTGCGGGAGTGCGTTCCCGTCGCTGATTTTGCGCGTGCCGGACGAGCCTGTTCATGGGTTCATGTCATGACGGGCGATACCTGAACACGGGCTTCAGGCCAGGTCGGTGCCATCACCAGCATCACAGGGAGGTTCCGCGGAACTCAGAGCACACCACAGAGCCAGCCTGCCGGCCGCCGTCGAGGCCAGTTACCAAGACTCCCGCCTTCAGACGAGCCAGGCACGGGCGGGGGCGCCCCTCTTCAGGATCGAAGACCCGTTCGAAGGCCTGACTGTGCTGGAGAGCGTCCTGATCTGCGCCATCATGCATGCGGCCTCGCGGGCCGAGGCGGAGAAGGTCGCCATGAAGAAGCTTGACCTGGTCGGGCTGGCCGACCGAGTCCTCAGCCGACAAGCGACCTCAACCTGTTGCGCAGGCGCCGCCTCGAGCTTTCCCGGGCCTTGGCCGTGCAACCCAAAGTCCTCTTCCTGGACGAACTCATGGCCGGCCTGAACCCGCGCGCACTCACCGAGAGGATCACGCTGGTGCGCAACGAGACCAGCCAGGTCGTAACGGCTACAGCAAATCCACCATCCTGCGGGCGGTATGCGGAATCATCAGGCCCAGGGGAGCCAGCAGCACATTCGGCGGTGAGGCACTTGGGGGCCTCAACCCGCACCAGATGGCCGTGCGTGGACTCACACATGTAACGTTGCGCAGGCGGACTGTCCTCAACGAAGTCGGCCGAGTGTCTCGGCCGAGACCTATCACTTCCGTAATGTCGATCCAGTGTCTGCGCCTCCTCAACGAAGTCGACCGGGAAACTCGGCCTAGACGACGAACTCACGCACTTCACCGCGAAACAGTTCTGTCCTCAACGAAGTCGACCGAGAAACTCGGCCGAGACCTGCTCACCCAACCAGAACGCCGGCACGCGTTCGCCACTCCTCAACGAAGTCGACCGAGAAACTCGGCCGAGACGTGGAGGGCAGCAACGCGTACGGTGCGGCGTTCCACTCTCCTCAACGAAGTCGACCGAGAAACTCGGCCGAGACTCCGGCTGCGACCTATCGATAATCCGCACCTCGTTTCCTCAACGAAGTCGACCGAGAAACTCGGCCGAGACCGCTGACACCGACCGCGTGGGGCAGGCTCTCCCGAGGTCCTCAACGAAGTCGACCGAGAAACTCGGCCGAGACTTTAGGTTCCGCATTGGTTCTGCCATGCTCTAGATCCTCAACGAAGTCGACCGAGAAACTCGGCCGAGACCGCTTTGCTCCTTGACGTTGGGCATCCCCGATGACAGGTCCTCAACGAAGTCGACCGAGAAACTCGGCCGAGACTCGAGGCGTGGCACGACTGAGCGGGTGATGACGTTTCCTCAACGAAGTCGACCGAGAAACTCGGCCGAGACACAAGGGCGAGCAGGCGCAACTGTGCGTGATCACCTCCTCAACGAAGTCGACCGAGAAACTCGGCCGAGACCAGACGTCGAAGAGGGGTGTGCCGTCGAGGTCCACGAATCCTCAACGAAGTCGACCGAGAAACTCGGCCGAGACGGCAGAATCTGCCGGTTCAACCATCAGGTTAACCATCATCCTCAACGAAGTCGACCGAGAAACTCGGCCGAGACGCTAGTCGGGCTGCTTCGGCTCCGCTTTTACCTGCGAATCCTCAACGAAGTCGACCGAGAAACTCGGCCGAGACACACCGGAGTTGTCGACGAGATCCGCGCAGTCCGATCCTCAACGAAGTCGACCGAGAAACTCGGCCGAGACGGAGATTGCCCTGGTTGTGATGGTCGAGGGTACTATCCTCAACGAAGTCGACCGAGAAACTCGGCCGAGACTGATCGTCTGCCATTCACGCAACGTTGGCCTCCCGGTGATCCTCAACGAAGTCGACCGAGAAACTCGGCCGAGACATGACGCGGGGTAGGTTCTCGAGAGTGAGGGTCTTTCCTCAACGAAGTCGACCGAGAAACTCGGCCGAGACTCGAGACCGGCCACCTCATGGAAGTCAGCACCGGTCCTCAACGAAGTCGACCGAGAAACTCGGCCGAGACCGGTTTGGCGACACGCGCCCTCGCCGAGATCGCGCTGTCCTCAACGAAGTCGACCGAGAAACTCGGCCGAGACGAGAACCCCAGCTCGCTCTGCAACTGCTTGGCGTTTCCTCAACGAAGTCGACCGAGAAACTCGGCCGAGACTGGCGCCCGAGAATGTCAGCCACCTGCTGAACCGTGAGTCCTCAACGAAGTCGACCGAGAAACTCGGCCGAGACGTCTCATTCCGAGCTTCGAGCGGCACGAACGAATCCTTCCTCAACGAAGTCGACCGAGAAACTCGGCCGAGACTTGAGAATCCGCATCTGCGCTCTGATGCCGCTGATCCTCAACGAAGTCGACCGAGAAACTCGGCCGAGACGACGCCGGCCGGGAGATGATCCTCGGTAGCGGCATGAATCCTCAACGAAGTCGACCGAGAAACTCGGCCGAGACCCCCGAGCCCCCCCCCGGAAGGAGCTGCTTCATCATGAGCTCCTCAACGAAGTCGACCGAGAAACTCGGCCGAGACTCGACGGTGCCGGTGAGGTGGGAGCCTTCTTCGATCCTCAACGAAGTCGACCGAGAAACTCGGCCGAGACCAATGAACGTGGGAAGGCCGCTTGCTTCGTCTGCGAGTCCTCAACGAAGTCGACCGAGAAACTCGGCCGAGACTCAACGTCTTCGCCGGGCGTGTGGTTGACGCTGGTGACCATCCTCAACGAAGTCGACCGAGAAACTCGGCCGAGACGCTTTACCAACATGCGCAGTGCGAAGCACGCCAGATCCTCAACGAAGTCGACCGAGAAACTCGGCCGAGACCTTGGCACGGACAGCCCAACGTACGCCCTTAGCCGTCCTCAACGAAGTCGACCGAGAAACTCGGCCGAGACACGACGTTGGAGCACGTGTTCCTCCGGGCGCGCCCTCCTCAACGAAGTCGACCGAGAAACTCGGCCGAGACTCGGCCATGTCCACCCATTCGCTCGGATCCTCGGCTCCTCAACGAAGTCGACCGAGAAACTCGGCCGAGACGCCATCAACCCCGGCCCGGTCCCACTGCTGCACGTGTCCTCAACGAAGTCGACCGAGAAACTCGGCCGAGACACATACTCCTCGGCGCGGTCAATCATGCGACCCGCCTCCTCAACGAAGTCGACCGAGAAACTCGGCCGAGACCCGGAGGAGCCGCCGGCATCGCCGCCCTCGCCAAATCCTCAACGAAGTCGACCGAGAAACTCGGCCGAGACTTCCGGCGCTCGGGCAGGAGTCATCATCAACGTGATTCCTCAACGAAGTCGACCGAGAAACTCGGCCGAGACCCTCCTTCCGCAGACCCGTTGTGAGCGCGACATAGAGTCCTCAACGAAGTCGACCGAGAAACTCGGCCGAGACCTGAGCAGAGATACAGCACCAGGTTCACCAAGGGCTCCATCCTCAACGAAGTCGACCGAGAAACTCGGCCGAGACACTTGTTTGGTGGGTGTCAATTGTGGCCTCCCGTGTCCTCAACGAAGTCGACCGAGAAACTCGGCCGAGACCCCCCTTGTCACAAAGGGTGCGCCCCAATCCCGTGCCTCCTCAACGAAGTCGACCGAGAAACTCGGCCGAGACCATCAACGACAGCCTAGAGCGTGAAACGCTCGACTCCTCAACGAAGTCGACCGAGAAACTCGGCCGAGACCCCCCTTGTCACAAAGGGTGCGCCCCAATCCCGTGCCTCCTCAACGAAGTCGACCGAGAAACTCGGCCGAGACCGCGCGCCCCTCCTGCCTGGTAATATTGGTCTGATCCTCAACGAAGTCGACCGAGAAACTCGGCCGAGACGCTCATGCTGCCGTCCGGGTCTACAAGGGTTCGGCGTCCTCAACGAAGTCGACCGAGAAACTCGGCCGAGACACCGTTGGGGGTCGGGGCTGTGTGTCAGGTATGTACGTCCTCAACGAAGTCGACCGAGAAACTCGGCCGAGACAGCGGACCCGGTAGGCACCCTGACCACTGTCGACCGTCCTCAACGAAGTCGACCGAGAAACTCGGCCGAGACGATGTCACCATGCGAGTCCCGATTCCCGAAGACGCTCGCTCCTCAACGAAGTCGACCGAGAAACTCGGCCGAGACCACTTCGTCGCCCCACGGCGTGCGTGGTTCGCTGGTCCTCAACGAAGTCGACCGAGAAACTCGGCCGAGACCCGTTGTTGGCGGGCGCCCGTCCACGAACTCCACCACGGCTCCTCAACGAAGTCGACCGAGAAACTCGGCCGAGACGAACTTGATCGGCGCATCGGCTTTCCGGTCGAGATCCGTCCTCAACGAAGTCGACCGAGAAACTCGGCCGAGACCTGACTCCCCGCCTCGCAGTGCTCAACACGGACGCTCCTCAACGAAGTCGACCGAGAAACTCGGCCGAGACGTCCAAGACCTCTCCGAGGGTGAACCTAGTGCCGGTCCTCAACGAAGTCGACCGAGAAACTCGGCCGAGACGGACAAGTCCCGCCCGGCTTCTCGCATGCGTTGGCTTCCTCAACGAAGTCGACCGAGAAACTCGGCCGAGACTGCATGGTAATTCTACACCGTGCAGGACGAGCTATCTTGCCAGGCTTGCGAGCGGTTGCGTATGGGAACGAGGTTTCCACGCGTGTTGGTTGTCAAGTTACCCGAGTGAAGAGCGAGAAACGCTGCTGGTGACACTCATTCAGGGTGAAGCGAGGGGTAGACGTTGTTCACGTATCCAGCGACCCCTCGCTGGAGAATGGAGCTGGCTCAGACGACGATAATGTCGGTGGAAGTTGTTGTGCGCGACTGGCCCAGGTACGTCAGCTGCTTCTCTGGGGACGACTCATTGTACGGCCCCAGGTCGAAGATCGCGATCGAATCCTCGGCGGCAACTATCTTCCGTTTCAGGGCGTCTCGGAGCCGGTGGAGTTTCGCGGGGCTTGCGACAACGATAAAGACGCTGAACTGGATGCGGTCGCCGTATCCAAGAAGTTCCTTGGCTACATGGTTGCGGCGTTTGTCATCCGTGATGTCGTAGCTGACAACGTAGAATCTGCGCCTATCCGTCTTCATCTCGTCCGGATTCCTGCGTAGCGGGCCTGGCTGCCGTCAAGGACCCCAAGTACTTGCCGTGCCTGCACTTCCAGGGCGCGTCGCCATGTGACAGTGTAGTCGAAGACCGGGTGCCGGAACTCGGTTTGGATGCGCCGTTCATACGCGGCGATGAGGCTCTTCCTTGCCCGTTCTGACAGGCGAACCGCGCCAAGGCGGTTGTCGAAGTCGTCAATATCCACCTCGCCATTGTTCAGTAGCCCGACAACTACTGAATCTGCGATTGGAGCGCGAAACTCCTCCATGAGATCGAGCGCGAGTGCCGGCTTGTTGCGGTTACTGCTGTGGATGAAGCCGGCGTGGACGTCCAGGCCGCAGGAGGTGATTGCGCGGATCGAATCTGCAACCAGCATGCCGTAGGCGTAGTTCAGCAGTGCGTTCAACGGATCACGAGCGGGCCGCGAGCCGCGACCCGTCCAACCCCACTGCGTGAGGATGTCATCCCGGAACAGCGAGGGCCATTCAGCAAAGTAGGTGGCTGCTGCGTCTCCTTCAAGACCAACCATCTCCTGCCACGTGGAAGCCTCGGCAAGTCTCGTCTGAATCGCTCGCAGTTTCTGCACAGGCTCGGAGTAGCCGCTGCCTCGTCGCAGTTGTGTCGCCTGGTTCGCAACTTTCGCCTGCAACATCTCACGGGCGATGCCCAAGCGGCCCTCGGCTGACGCTACATGCTGGTTGACGCGCTGAAGCCCGTTGGGGCCCGAAGCGGGCTGTGACCAGCCGATCACCTTGCCCCGGCCACTGCACCAGACGATGGTGGAGCCCCGCCAAAGCAACTCGCGGACCAGGGCGCTCGACAGGTCGATGTTGCCATGTACCTGCACACCTAGAACGCGTTCAATCGGCACGCTCGCCAGAGACTCATCCCGGTACTTGACTTCCATTCGACGCTTCGAGATGGAGGCTCGGGCACCGTACTTGGTCAGGTGGACGATTTGGGTATCGGGTGCCGCCGGCACGATGCGCTTCTTTACGGGCTGAAGCTTACGTTCTTCAGGCAGGCACACGGCTGCGTGGGAACATCGCATGCATTTCGGGCTGTCCTCGAGGGGCTCCGGGGCTTGCCGTGAAGTGACGATTTCGCGCGTCTGCTCAACCATCAGCCTCGCAAACTCGAAGTCCTCAGGTCCAAGGTCGACGGGAACCACTTTGTTGTGGGAACTGAAATAGATCTCGGTGCCGGCGACGTTGTCGCCCTGGGCTTCCAGGCACACGTATTGCAGGGCGAGCTGCAGGCGCATCGCGTCTGTGACAGTTGGCGTTCTTTTCACGGGGGTTGCCTTGTGTTCGCGGATCACGAGCCCTGATTCCGTAATCAGAAGGGCGTCGATTCGGCCTGTGATTCCCCATTCCTCGTGCCCGATATCGACGCTGCGAACCTGCGCGGCCCTCGAGCTGGTTGGATCGTCCACTCGAGTATGCGCGACCGTGCCTACCGACATCTGGTAAGTGTCCGTGCGTTCGCCTGCCGCTTCCAGCCAGGCGCGCCGAGGACAAAACTGTGTATGACTCACAAGGCTTATCGGAAGTGGTTGTTCATCGTAGCCCTTCATTGTTGCAGCACCACTAGCCGGCCGCGGTCCACAGACAGCTCCGGGGCATTCGGATTGTCTGTTGCCGTCACGACTGAGAGGAGGAGGCCGCTGATTCCTTTCGCGCGCAGCCAGGCCTGGTCAGACGGGGAGCGAGGGTCCGGAATCCTGAAGCCCGTTGCAGGCTCGTTTCGGATGGCCGTTGCCGCCAGGCGCGAGAGTGCTGCACTCACCAGAACGCTCCGTAACGTGCTCAGTCTTGTCGGGCGTTCGAGCTCGGGCAGGACTGTGTAGCGGCGCCGAAGCAGCGTGATGTTCGGCATGTTCCTGCCCAGCTGCGCAGTGGTGATCGATGGTGCACCCTGCTGCTGGCCGCGACCGGAAGGGCTCGACGCACGATGCAGCACGGGGAAGAGCGAGATTCCCCAGAGCGCCATCCAGGCCAGGGCATTATCAGTGGGCTGGGGGTTGCGCAGGCCGGTTGGTGTACGACTGTCGGCCGCGTTCTTCCCCACTTCATCGTTGAAGTAGGCACCTGTCAGACCGTCCAGCACCTGCTTCGGTTTGCGGCCGGCGACACTGGCCGCAAGGCGTGCGAGCCGGTTCTGCACGAACTCCTCTCCGCGGTTGCGGGTCTTCATTTCCCAGCCGCTTGCTCCCAGATCCGGACGCAATGCACCGGTTTGGTCGATGTTCCAGTAGGATGGCTCGCCGAGAGCATGGATGAACGCGAGATCGAGCCATTGATGGTCATGAAGCTGGGTGTCGATCAGGCTTTGTCGGGCTGACTGCAGTGCGCTCCATGATGCGGAGTCAGCTGGCGTCGCCATGCGGGGGCTGAGCGTCCCCACCGTGGTCACCTTTTTCCCAGTGCGATGTGCATGGACAGCCTGTACCCATGAGTCGACGTGCCTGACGGCATGAGCATGAAGGGCGTCGGCGACCTGCTCCTCGGTGAGGCCTTCGGACGAAAGGCTGATTTCTGATTGGTCGGGCGTCACCCAGCGCACGCGTGCCGTGGTGGCCAGTTCATGCTCAAGGATAGCCGCCGCGCCATACAGAGCGAAGTGTGAGAGTGCGTAGTGGATGTCACCAGACAGGGTGATTCGCATCAGTTGCCCTCCGCAGAGATCTGCTGGTCAGCAGTGCGAAGCAATGCTTCCAGGTACGCGAGACCCCATGGGCCGAGCCTCCGGGTCAGCGGTTCGAAGAGGTCATCCCAGGCGCCTTCTGTGAACAGTTCGGTTGCAGCAGCTTGCACGGATACCGGGATTTCTGCGGGCTCGGGAAGCAGGGTTGAAGCATCTTGGTTGAACGTCGTCCTGCCCCTGCCGTGACTGGTGCCAACGAGCCAGGTGATCAGTTCGCGTTCCGCGCGTATCTCGGGATCTTCGCTGCTCCAGACCCAGGCCGCGGAAAGTTGTTCGTGGCGCCAACCGCTCAGGCCCGCCGCGATCCAGCGTCGAACATTGAAGGCGGCACGGCTCTTGGCGAGCAGCGCAGTCGAACTGATTCTCCCACGAAGGTACGTCTGAAAGCGGGTTTCTCGTTTCCCTTGGTCGTGATTGAGGCCCGCGATGGTCAAGGGTTGCACATGTCGGGAAAGTCCGACTTGCTTTCCGAGTTGGTTCGCCCGGTCTGCGACCATACTCTGGTGCCTGTCCAGCTGCACCAGATTGCGTGACGTTGTCTGGGCGTGCAGGTCGTCCTGGTGCAGAGTGCTCAATAGCACGAATACCGGTGCGCCTTCGGATACGGGTGGCAGTACCGTGACCCGGATCTCTTCCAGCAGGGTGTTCGCTCCCTCGCTGTTCATGGCCCCTGGCGTCAGGGCTTCGATAAGCCCGTTGGTTGCGACTTCGCTTTCTTCTGGGTCCTGTGCGGCCTCGATGTACCGCAAGGCTGCGTCGTAGGCGGTTCCATCTTCGTCAGCTCCGGCGCTGGCTGGGTTCAGCAGCGCACGCTTGTGGATGACTCGGGGTTGGTTGAGTCCGATGACAGCTTCGTAGACGTCCGTGCCGACGTCGGTGCCCTTCGGATGAGGGATCAGTCCCGCCAGGAAGACCTTGTCTTCTGGGGTCACAACCAACGTGTCGCCTGGCCGGATTTCACCCAGATTCAGCGTCTGGCGGTTGAGGTTCTCCTCCCGCAATGCGATGGCGACTTCGCGATCAACAACCTGCAGCGGGCGGCCGTCACGGATGATGACCAGGGGAATGCCCTTGCGCTCTTGCCAAAGTTTCTCCGCTAGGTCGCGAAGTCTGTAGAGGGGAACCGGATAGAGTTCTTCCGATAGGGGCGGCGTATGCTGCAGGATGAGGGAGTCCTGGAGGAAGTCCCCGGTAAGGAGCTCTCGCACCATGAGGCTTGCTTCAACATCGGGACTGAAGTCGTCCCGCAGCCAAAGTGAGAGATCCTCGCCACCGGGAAACAGGAGTCGATCGGCCGCAGCAAGGTCCTCTGAAGTCCTGCTCCAGTAGATTGCGTCATTCCATTCCGGGCGCTGCCAAAGCAGCCGGCGCGGTTCCGCTGAGGGTGGCAGGTCGTCCAGCAATGCCCAGGGAGCCAAGCCTTCTGGTTCCTGCGAGCGGCTTGTCAGCCAGGCAGCTGCCGTTTCAAGGTCGTCATGCGAGTAGGGTGTCCGGGTCCGGGCCTTATCGTACTGGGGTTGGATGACGAGCACTTCTGCGTCGGCTCTTGATCCGATGCGGTTGACGCGCCCTGATCTCTGAACGATTGCGCTTGCCGGTGCGAGCTCGGTAACCAGGCCGGCGAGATCCATGTCGACGCCGACCTCCAGCGTCTGGGTTGCCACGATGAACTTCACGTTCGAGTCCATGCGCGGATCAAAAAGCTCCGCAGCGCGTTTCAGTAGCTGGCGGTCGAACAGGCGCTGGGCTCCAAGCATCGTCTCGACCCCTCCTGGCGCCTCATTGTCCGGTTCGGCAGCCAGTCGTTTTCTCAGCCGGCCGCTTATCTCCGCAGCCAGGTCGACCGTGTTGACGATGATCCCGATCGGGCGCTTGACCGCTTCGTGCCGCGAGCGCATGGCCCACGCCTGTTCCGCGAACTCATCTGCCAGTTGATTGACCCGGTCCCGCTTCAAGGTTACCGGCATCAGGCTGACAGGCTTCGGTGTGCGCATCCGGGCGGACAGGGCGGGGGAGTCAGCCAGGTCCGATCCGGTTAGCTGGATGATCGTGTATCCCTCTGCCTGTTCGGGTGGGGTGGCTGTTGTTTCCACCACCTGCAGTGCTGGCACGTCGATTCCCTCGGACGCGGCTGAGTCGAGTTCTGAGAGCCGACGCGCAGTAGTGATCAGCTGGCGGTTCAGGTGCGACTCGTCGACTACCAGGACGCAGTCCCGGCTGAGGAGGCCGGCCTCGAGCGAGCGTGAGGTTCGGGAAGTGCCGTAGCCGCGGAACAGAACCCTGCTGCCCCACATATCGGGTGTTGCGGCGATCACGGCCGTAGCCAGTGGATTGGAGCGCCAGTCATACGTGAGAGGGATGCCACCGCGAATCACAGATACTTGGAGCACGGCCGTACGGCCACTGCGTCGCTCAAGCAGGCTTCTTACCGTAGAAAGCACGCTGTCCTCGGATGCTTCGTTCAGCAACCGAGCCAGTTGCTCGGCATGGGCGGCGTGATCATCGATCAGGTTCCGGCGGTTGACCGTCATCACCATGCGCCTTGGAAGTATCAGCTGGTCCTGCTCTGCAAGCGCGTTCGCGAAGGCGTGAACGTCTATCACCGTAGACTTGCCGGCACCTGTTGGTGCAGCAACCAGTTCGGGCCATCGGCCCTCAGAGACGACGGAAGCGAGTAGGCGCTGCTGCCAGGCGAACGGAGGGTAGCCGTAGGCCTCCATCATGAACCGGGTGAAGTCCACTGTTGTCAGTGCCACAACGGGACTCCGTTCTCGTCCAGCAGCGCCAACGGCACATCAAGGGGTACCAGCATGCCTCCACCGAAATGCCTGGACTGACCGATGGAGGCTGGGGCTGTGTCGGCAAGGATTGGTCCGGCGTCAATCAACGCTCGGTATGCCGTGATCACGTTGCTTGGCTGGACGCGGTGCACGTAGCGGTGAAGCTCAGCATCATGCACGCGCTGGTCGCCGATGACCTGAATGTTGGCACTGGCTTGGTGGGCCAGTGCCCTGTAGAGAGATTCGCCCTTACCGCTTGCTGTGAAATGGTCGCGCCATGTCATTCCAACTGACAGGCTGACCGCGTCATGCAGGGTCCAGGTCTGGCCCAAGGCGTTCAGCCTGAGGGGACGCGTGTCCGCGATCGCGAGTGGTCTGGTCACCCGGAAGCGCTTGTGGTCAGCTGCGGGTGCGCGCCAGAATTCTTGCGCCGTGAGATGATGAATGCCGATTACGGTCACACCTTCGGTGCGACTGGGGCGCACGGTCCGATCGAGCAAAGCAGCGACGGCGAGGTAAGCGGCAGAGCGGTCCGTTTCGGGAGCACCTGCTGGAATCAGTACCGCGAAGGCTCCCTCCGCATCGGGCGCCCAGTTGTGGTTCAGCGTGTCGGTGCGATGCAGGATTTGTGCCGCCACGTTGTTCGCCGGGCGCTCGGAACCGGGTTCGTAGCGACCCGTGACCATGGGGGGTGCCCCCAGGCCAGCAGCCCGAACGAGAGTTCGGTGCAAAGCGACACACCAACGCACGTAGTCCTTATGCTTTGGCGGCCATGCCGTTACCCCGGGCGTGACGCTTCGTACTTCAAGTATGAATGCTTCCGACCACGGGTTGGGCTGTTCCGAAACGATCCGGCGAGGCTCATACCAAAGCTGTCGTATTCCCTGATTGGGCCAGCGGGCGATGACTTCCTTTTCGTCCTTGACACTCGGGTTGCTGTTGCCCGCCTTGTTCAGTTCCCGGTGTAGCTCCTCGAGCACGCGCGGTCGATCCGAGTCGGGAACCGGAACGGCAATCGCTTCGGGACTGCGGTCCCCGGAATTCTTGGCGTCAAGCAGCACGTATGGCTCACTAAGCTCGAAGGAGTCCGTCGTTGCGCGCAGGGAAACCAGTGATACGGCCTCACCAAGGTACGGGACTTCCATCAGCAGGCCCTGCAGCGCCTGAGTAACCTCTGGTGGTGGAGAGCTGCTCCAGCGCCAGTGGACTGGACCGTTCAGGCTGCTGCGGGCAATTGCCTCCCTGGCAACGGGTGAGCTGAAGCGGTCCTTGTCGCGCAGTCCTAGTACCTTGTAGGCGATGATTCCTGGATCGTTGACGATGCGTTCGGGCAGGGCAATCTGATCCGGAGGATTGTTTGCGAGCCACTCCAGGGCCGCCTGGCTTCCTGCCGCTATGCCAGGTGAGTTTTGCCTGCCATCGGTTTGGCCACTCATGCCCGCGGCTGCTGTCAGGGCTGAAAGCAGCCTTACCGGAGTCGGGACGTCTTCAACCTGGCCGGCAGGATTCCTGCCCTGGTAGAAGCCGAGTGGGAACTCGGCCGTGATCGTGAAAGACATTGCCTGCGCCGATCAGGGCTTGTCGGCGGCTGAATCATCAGCCGACGTGACGACGACCGGGTTTCCGGTGACCCTCAAGACCTGGCCCGACCAGTCGACGCCAGCCGTGGCGCTCGCATGGTCGTAGGCCTGCTGCAGCACTGAGTCCATGTCTGCGATCGTGAGTGGGGCAACCATGACCTGTTCACCGCCGCGGAGGTCGACCTTTACGCTGGGCTGTTCGGCCTCGACAAGGTGGGCGTTCGCACGCAGGTACAGCTCGCTGTCGCTGCGCGCCAGGGCGTTCAGCAGGAGAGCTGCGAGCAGCGCCCGGACGCTCTCGTCACCGTCGGGGCCTTTGCCGAATCTGAGTCGCCGGAGCAGCGCGAAGCTGAGGACGTGTGACCGGATGATCGACCTTGTTGCGATGCCGGCCAGGCTTTCAGTTGCAGGCGGGATGGAGCCGAAGCCGAGCTCGGACGGCTTCAGTTTGCCGGACTTCGCCTTGTCGACATTGCTCTTGCCAAGCTCACCTTTCTGCATGTCGACCATGCGCGACAACTCTTTTTTGTCGATGTTCAGGCCCGCGGCAACAGGATCCACCCGCGCGCCACTGTGCCGAGCTTCCTGGGGTACGGCCGAGTCCTGGTCTGCCAGAACTCCGATGATCTCACCCACCAGAAGGCTCGGGTAACGCCCCTGCCGCGCACGACGGTGAGAGTCCCATCCGCCGAATGCCAGCGTTATCGGGCTCACCTTGAACAGGTCCCATGCGTCCGAGGGGGTGCTGTCACGCGCGGCAACGTAGTCCTTCACCTGAGTGGTCGGGGTGCCGTCAACGGTGCCGGCACGGATGTGGGCGTCAAACAGCCGATGCGGCAGCGTCAGGTCGCTGAACGTGCGCTTCACACCGTCCGAATCGTACGTGACCTCGACGCGCGGCATTCGACCCAAGAGTTCGTGACCGTCATTGATGGCATCGTCAAGCGCGGTCTCAAGACGGTTCGCTGCGCTGGACTTGCTGTCGATAAGGACAGTCCTGACCGGCTCGCCATCCATGAACCTCGTCTCGTAGGCGTAGACCCCCTTGTTGCCGCTCGTGTACCGGGCTGGCGCGATGCTCGCATGTGGGCCGGCGGCTGGTTCCAGCTTTGTCACCGACGTGAGCGTGCTCGCTTGGCCGGGCTTGACTGCGTTGAGGAGGTCGTCGAGTGAAAGATTGCGGGGCATGTGGTTCTCCAATCTGGCCGGTGCGGCCGTTGACCCTTTGGTAACACTGAAAACTAAGCCTTAAGTGCTGCCTGCTTGCCCCCGCTGTCTTCATTCAGCCCGATGGTAATGTACGTACGAGCATTTGAGTGTGAAGTCGTTACCTTCAGCGTCAGAGCGAACGGATGGGGTAAGGCTTTGAGCGGATTTGCAAACGGGGCTTCGGGTGTATGTGGCTCGCCACTAGGTAGCTCAAGGATGATTCGCAGCGTAAGTCCGGCTCTACTCCTGTTAGGGCGCTTCATGGCCATAGCTTCGCACATGCGCATTCAGAATTCAGCCCCCTTTTAAGCCCCTACAATATACAGACTACCCTTCAAATAGATAAAGCACCTCAGTTCCAAGACTGAGATGCTCACAAAGAAGGCTGCCTGACGGCAGAACAGTCTGGTTGCGGCAAATCCCCTTCACGAAACAGATCCTCAACGAAAGGCCGCTCCCACTAACGATACGATGACAGGCCACGCTACACAGCCAGCGGCGAGTTCGCAGCAGACAGCGGCCAAATGACACCTCTAGCCCTATATCCCCACCGACACGTACTTCACGTCCAGGTACTCGTCGATGCCCCACTTGCCGCCCTCGCGCCCGAGACCGGAGTCCTTGACGCCTCCGAACGGCGCGTGGGCGGCGGACGGCACGCCGTCGTTGATGCCGACGATGCCGTATTCGAGTGCTTCGGACACGCGGAAGGCGCGGCCCAGGTCCTGCGTGAAGATGTATGAGGCGAGACCGTAGGGCGTGTCGTTGGCGATGCGGACGCCTTCTTCCTCGGTGTCGAAGGTGATGATGGGGGCGACGGGGCCGAAGGTCTCCTCGTTCATGATCAGCATCTCCTCGGTGATGCCCCTCAGGACGGTCGGCTCGAAGTAGAGGCCCGAGCCGCCGTCGACCTGCGCGGACGAGCCGCCGGCCACGACGGTTGCGCCGTTCGACACGGCGTCGTCGATGTGGGCGCGCACCTTGTCGACCGCGGCCTGGCTGACGAGCGGGCCGATCTGGGTGGAGGAATCGAGCGGGTCGCCCAGCCTGAGCTCGCGGGTCGCGCGGATGAACAGCTCGGTGAACTTCTCGGCCACGCTTGCCTGCACGATTATGCGGTTGGTGCAGACGCAGGTCTGGCCGGCGTTGCGGAACTTGCAGGCGACGGCCTCGCGGGCGGCACGCTCCAGGTCGGCGTCCTCGAAGACGATCAGCGGGGCGTGGCCGCCCAGCTCGAGCGAGATGCGCTTCATGGTGTCGGCCGCCTGGCGGTAGAGGAGCTTGCCGACTTCGGTGCTGCCCGTGAAGGTGAGCTTGCGGATGCGGGGGTCGTCGATCAGGACGCCGGAAACGCCTTCAGGATCGTCGGTCGGGAGCACCTGCAGCGTGCCGGGTTCGCCGCCGGCCTCGAGCCAGAGCTCGGCGAGGCGCAGGGCGGTCAGTGGTGTTTCCCCCGCGGGCTTGACGATGATGCTGCAGCCCGCGGCGAGGGCGGGCGCGGCCTTGCGCGTGATCATCGCGGCCGGGAAGTTCCAGGGCGTGATTGCGTACACGGGGCCGACGGGCTGACGGATCACGTGGATGCGCTTGTTCGGGTGCGAGGCGGGCACGGTCTCGCCGTAGATGCGGATGGCCTCCTCGGCGTAGAACTTAGCGAAGTTGGCGGCGTAGACGGCCTCGCCGGTCGCCTCCGAGATCGGCTTGCCCATCTCGCTGGCGATCAGGCGGCCGAGCTCGTCCTTGTGCTCGATCATCAGGTCAAACCAGCGGCGGATGATGTCGGACCGCTCGAACGCGGTCAGCTTGCGCCACTTGTGGAAGGCGCTCACGGCCAGGTCGGCCGCCGCGCGGGCGTCCTCGGCCGTGCAGTTCGCGACCCGGGCGATGACCTTGCCGGTGGCGGGAGAGGTCAGGTCATACGTGCGGTCGGACCGCACGGGCCCGTTGGTGATGAACGTGTTCTGGAGCGCTCCTGCGAGTTCGGTCATGGCGTCCTCCCGTATGCGCGGCGGGGCTTCGCCGCGGCGCGTTACTGGCATCATAGGTCGGGCAGCAGTTGACGCACTGTTGCGCGGCAGCACATGCTTGGAACAGGTAACGGATCGGAGTGTGGTCGGGTGAAGGCGATCGTGGTGAAGGAGGGGCTGGAGGGCCGGCCGCTGGCATGGGAGGAAGTTCCCGCGCCAAGGCCAGGCACGGGCGAGGTGCTCATGAAAGTCCACGCCGCCGCGCTCAACCGGGCGGACCTCGCGCAACGCGCGGGCACGTACCCGCCTCCGCCGGGTGCATCGGACATCCTGGGGCTCGAGGTCGCGGGCCGGATCGCCGGGCTCGGAGCGGAAGTGAGCGGTTGGGAAGTCGGGGACGAGGCCTGCGTGCTGCTGTCCGGCGGCGGGTACGCGGAGCTGGTGGCCGCGCCGGCCGGCCTCCTGATGCGGGTTCCGGACGGCTGGTCGCTCACCGAGGCGGCGGCGCTGCCTGAGGCTTACATCACCGCTTACCTGAACCTGTTCGGCGACGGGCGGCTTGAGCAGGGCGAGACCGTCCTGATCCACGCGGGCGCGAGCGGCGTCGGCCTGGCGGCCATCCAGCTGGCAACCGCTGCCGGGGCGAGGGTGATCGTCACTGTCGGCAGCGACCGGAAGGCCGAGTTCTGTACGTCCATCGGCGCCCACGCCGCGATCAACTACCGGGAGCAGGACGTGGCTGAGGCCGTGGCGGCAGCGACGGACGGGGAGGGAGTCGACCTCGTCATCGACCTGGTCGGGGCCCGGCACTTCGAGGCGAACATCGCGAGCCTCAAGCGCGGCGGCCGCCTGGTGTTCATCTCGGCCATCAGCGGCAGGAAGGTGGAGCTGGACATCAGCAAGGTCATGAGCCGGCGCCTGGTCATTACCGGCTCGACGCTCAGGCGCCGGAGCCTGGCCGAGAAGGCCGGGCTGGTGGAAGGGCTGACGGCCCGGTTCGGCCGGCACTTCGAATCGGGCCTGATCCGGCCCGTCATCGACTCGGTGTTCCCGATCGAGGAGGCCGGCGCCGCCCACCAGCGGATGGCGGACGACCTGAACATCGGCAAGATCGTACTGAAGGTCCGGGAGTAACCAAGGGCGTGTGGGCCGCGCGGATTGCCCTTGGGCTGTGGGTGCTGCTGGCGGGAACGGCAGCCGCGCACACTGCGGCGGACACCGGGGCGGAACTGCTGCGGCACACCAACGTGCAGCGGGAGATCGCGGGCCTGGTGGCGATGGAGCCGGACGAGGCGCTGAGCGTGGCGGCGCGGCGGCATGCGCTGGAGATGGCGGAGCTGGGCTACCTGGCCCACGAGTCACCGTATGACACGAACCGGACCCTGTCGGCCCGCCTGAGCCTGGCCGGAGCGATCGTCCAGGGGGCGGGGGAGAACCTGGCGCTGCTCAGCAACGTTCCCGACGTGGCCGCGGCTGCGGTGTCCGGCTGGATGGACAGTCCCGGTCACCGCGCGAACCTGCTGGGGAACTACACGCACGTGGGCTTCGGCGTCGCGACCAACGGCCAGGGCGACACCTGGGTGGTGCAGGTGCTGGGGCTGAAGACAGTCCGGATCGGGGAGTTGGCGCTCGGGCGCGTGAGCGAGCGCGTCCTCAGGCTGGAAGTCGGACTGGTTCTGAGTGAGGCGCGCGAGGTGGCGTTCTGGCTCGGAACGGAAGTTACCGATGTTCACTCGTTCGGTCCGGGTGCGCACGTGTTCACGGCCGATATCCCAGAGCCGCAACTGATCCACGTGAACAGTGGCACGCGCCCGCTGGACGCCGCGGATGACGCCCCGTTCATCGCCGCGGACGGAGGCTGGTTCGATCCCGTCAGCGGCTGGAGCCCGTCCGGCGGGATGCACACGGGTATCCTGCGCATCGATTCCGTCACCGGCGAATGGGTGGTGCGGGAGCGGCTGCGGGCGCGCATAAGGTTCGCCGCGGATCCCGGCAGTCGCCCCGGAGCTTGGCTCGATGACGAGTGGCTTCAGCAGACGGAATGGGACGGCCGGGACCTGGTGCTCGTGCTCCCTGCCGACGCGTACGGGCGCGACCTGCAGATCGGCGTGGAGGCCGCGCGGGGCGGCGGCACGTTCGAGATCGTGGCGAGCCTGACGCCGGCGATCGATGACGCGGGCGAGCCCGTACTACTGATCCGCAACCGCTAGAGCCCGTGCCACTCCGGTTCGCGCCCGCGGAACGCCACGAGCCGCTTCACGCCCAGCCGCCTGAGTTCGGTCAGCGCGACCTGATAGCCGAAGGCGACCTCGGACGTGCGGTGTGAGTCGCTGCCGAACGTGAGGGGGACGCCCCGCTGGACGAGTCCCTCCAGGATCCCGCTGGCGGGGAACAGGTGGCGGGTCTTGCGCAGGCCGGCGCTGTTGATCTCGACGGCGATGCCAGAATCGGCGATCGCGTCCAGCGTCCGGCTGATCTCCCCGCTCATGTCTGCCTCCGGCTTCGGCAGGCGCGCCCGGACGGCGTCCATGTGAGCCAGGATGTCGAAAAGGCCGGACTGGACGGCCTCGCGGGTCAGGCACCAGTAGTCGCGGTGAAGCTGGTCGGCGTCCTTCACCAGGTGGTGCGTGTCACGCCGGTATATGTGGACGTCGCCGACCTCATGGACGGACCCGAGCACGAAGTCGAGGTTGGCACGCTCCAGCTCAGCGCGGTAAACGTCCTGCGTACCGGGCAGCCAATCGGCCTCCGTGCCGATCCGGATGGCCAGCTGCGGCAGTTCGCTCGCGAGTCGCGTGCGAAGCTCGCGGGCTTCGTCCAGGTAGGCGGGCCATGCCGACCGGGCCATCTGCGTCGTGGGCAGGGGGTGGTCCAGTTCATGGGCGAACAGCGGTGCGTGGTCGCTCAGGCCGAAAACGGTCACGCCGGCGTCTGCTGCAGCACGGGCCATCGCCTCGAGAGTGTCGTCGGCATGGCCACAGCGAGTGTGGTGCGAGTGCAGGTCTATCAGTGTCCTATGCTCCGCTCCGCGGCCCGAATCGCGTCAGGCACGCGGTTCCCAGCTTAACCCCTCGCGCACTAGTACAAATGTACCTAGACAGCAGTGACATCTGGGAGTAGTGCAACCATGAACGGGCGGGCATAATACAGACATAGCCGGGGGGCTATTACAGGGGGGCGAAAGCCAGAGGCTCATCTTCGAACACCGAGGGCGAGCCTCACTTTTTGGCTGCAGCTAGCCCCTACTATAGTGCTGTCAAATGTTCCTGCGAACACTGGGCGGCCTGGTGCTTGAAGGCAGCTCGTTCCGGCGTCAGAAGCCGTTGCTCGTGCTTGCCTTCCTCGCTCTGGAGGGGCCGACGTCGCGGCGTTACCTGGCAGAGCTGTTCTGGCCGAACGCCACTGACGCGCGTGACAGCCTGAGCACGACCCTGCGCCGACTCGCTGCGGTGGACGCGTCCCTGCTGGCAGTGAGCAACCGGTCGATTGAGGCCAGCTGCGACTGCGACGCGTCCGAGTTCCTGCGTCCCGCGACGCAGAGCCTGGCCCTGTACCGCGGCCCCTTCCTGGAAGGAACCGACGTGGTCCTGGGCGAGGAACTGGAGGAGTGGCAGCTTGGCATGCGCCAGCGACTTGTGCGCCAGGCACGCGGGGTGTGCCTGAGGTTGGCACGCGAACAGCTGGCGTTGGGGAACACGCCGGCGGCCGCCAGCTGGGCCGAGCAGGCCTTCGAACTCGAGCCCGACATGCCCTGGCTGGAAGGGCCGCTGCGCGACCTGGTCCAGCTGCTCGACGCGGTCGGCAGCGCGCGCCTCACCGCGTCGCTGAACCTGGCGGTCGCCGGCAGCTACCTGCCGGTCGCACCCGATGATCCCGCTCCCACCGGCACCGGATTCGTGGGCCGCAGCCGCGAACTGGCCCTGCTCCGCAGCCTGCTTCATGACAGCTCCGTCCGGCTGCTGACGCTTCACGGGCCCGGAGGGATCGGCAAGTCCAGGCTGGCGCGGGAGACGATCAGCCAGATGGGCAAGCGCGACCTGGAGCTCCAGAGCACGTGCTCCGTCCAGCTGGAGGCCGCGAGGGACAGCAACGACCTGGCCGACGCCGTCACGGACGCCCTCGGCCTGCCGCGGTCCGTGTCCGGGGACGCCCGGCAGCACCTGCTGCGCAGTCTGGCTGACCGACGGCTCCTGCTGGTGCTGGACAACCTCGAACACGAGGCGCTGGCGCGCCTGGTGGACGCGGCGCTTGTGCGCCGGCTGCCCAATGGCCGTTACGAGCTGCACATGCTGATCCACCAGTTCGCGGCCGACAAGCTGACGCAGATGCCTGATGCCGGAGCCGGTGCCCGGGAATCCCTGGCGCGTTACTTCCTCGGCTGGCTCAGGGAGCACGACCATGACGTGCTGGGCGGCCCGGGCAACGGGCCCGTGCTGGCGGCGATGGACGCAGAGATGCCGAGCATGAGGAAGGCCTGGCTGCACGGCGTCAACCTGGAGTTGTGGCCGGAGCTGGACGGGGCCGCGCCGGCCCTGGTGCACCACGCCATCACAAGGGGTACATATGCGGACGTGTGCGCCCTCTTTCAGCGGGCCAGCACTGCGCTCGAGGACGTCGGGGGTCCGGCCGCGAGCCTGGGCAGGATCCTGGGCTGTGCGGCCTTCCCGTTCACCCGGCTGGGGCGGCACGGGGAAGCGATCCAGGTGGGCGACCGCGCGGTGGAGCTGCTGGAGGCGACCCCGGATGCCGACGGCTGGGGGCAGTTCATCAGCCACTCGGCATGGTCGCCCGCCCACCTCAGGCACGCGGCCGCCGCGCGGCTCGGGGCCGGTCCCTGGGAGCTGCAGCCGAAGCGGTTCGAGGAACTCGTCGCCGAGGGCTCCGGGCTCCAGCCCGATGACGTCTTCAGCATGAAGACGGCGATCCTGCTCAGCTGAAAGCCGCTCGGGGGAGCGGCTCGCGCGTACGAAGCGCCTGTTCATGGCCGGGTTGGAGGTGCTTGTGAAAGGCTGGGGTCCAACTTGTGCATGGCTTTCATTAATTTGTGGCTAAATGAAAGCCCGCGCTCCGTTCGGCGCACTTACGAAACGTAAGCCATAGACACTTGCTTCGATTGGATGCAAGGTCCGCGTGCCCTCCGGCAAAAAACATTTAAAGGCGATGTAAGAATCGGCAAAAAGCCCGACTGGCGCAGCATAAAGCACCGGCTTGACATGCTGGTTTGGCAGCAGTAACCTGCACGCTGTGCCGCTCTGGACAGGGGGCGCCCTGGTCGCATGCTTATGAAACGTAGGCGAGCATAGCAGCCAGGACGGAAGGAAAGACGCAATGATTCAGACGATCGAAACGCCGTGGGGGCAGGTCGAAGCCGATCCCACCGACTTGCAGCTGGGAGAGCTCGTCACTACCGACGAGGGCTCAGAACTCGAGGTGATCAGCTTGGATCCCCTCACCCTTGACCTCGCCCCCGAAGTGGACGAGGACTGGGGCGAGTGACCCAGCCAGGCCTGGCGTTCGTCCACGACCGGCTCCGACCGGAGGAGGAACTGCTGCTGGCTGCGCTGGCACAACGGGATGTGAGCGTGCAGCGGGTGTACGCGCCCCAGCTGGCGGTTAGCGTTGACGCCCTCCCGGCGGCCGATGTCGTAATCAACCGCTGCCTCTCGCAGTCGCGCTCGCTGGCGATCACCCTCCTGTACGAGGCAGCCGGCAGCCTGGTCGTCAACAGCAGCGAGGTGCTCAGGACATGCGGCGACAAGCTCGCGACCAACGCGGCCCTGGCCCGGGCCGGCGTGCCTGCACCCAGAACGGGCGTCGCCTTCACAGCCAGCGGTGCGCTGGAGCTGTGCGAGCAGTTCGGCTGGCCGGTCGTCATGAAGCCGATCACCGGCTCATGGGGGCGGATGGTGAGCCGCCTGTCCGATCCGGACGCCGTCATGGCCGTGATCGAGCACCGCGAGACGCTCGGCGGGCCTCAGCACAAGATCCATTACATCCAGGAGTACGTGGCCAAGCCGGGACGCGACATCCGCTCGTTCGTGGTGGGTGACAGCGTCATCTGCGCGATCTACCGAACAAGCGAGGACTGGATCACGAACACCGCGCGCGGCGCGGTGGCCAGCAACTGCCCCGTCACGCCGCAACTCGAGGCGATCAGCCTGGCTGCCGCCCGGGCCGTCGGCGGCGGGATGGTCGCGGTCGACGTCGTCGAGAGCCCGAGCGGCCTGCAGGTGATCGAGGTCAACCACACGATGGAGTTCCGCAACTCGATCACAACGACCGGCGTGGACATCCCGGACAGGATGGCGGGCTACGTGTGCGACCGGCTCGGTATCCCGGCATCGACGGCGTGAAGACGGTCGCGATCATCGGGGCTTCAGGCTACGCGGGCGGCGAGTTCCTGAGGCTGGCGCTGCAGCATCCGGAGCTGAACGTGACGCAGGTGACCAGCGAACGGCACGCGGGCAGGCCCGTCTGGGACGCTCATCCCAACCTGCGGGGCAGCACGCTGCTGAAGTTCACCCGCCTTGAATCCATCGAGCCCGCCGACATCATCGTCAGCGCCCTGCCGCACCTGGAGCTGGCGGGGCGCATCGGGGATGTCCTTCCGCTGGCCGGCCGGCTCATCGACCTGGCCGCCGACTTCCGCCTGCGGGATGCTCAGAAGCACGAGGTGACCTACGGGACGCCGCATCCGCAGCCCGACCTGCTCGGCAGCTTCGTGGGCGCCATCCCTGAGCTTCACCGCGAGGAGCTGCGTGGAGCAACCCGCATCGCCGGCGCCGGCTGCATCGCGACGACGACGATCCTCGGGCTGGCGCCGCTGATCCGCGCCGGCCTGACCGGCAGTCCCGACGTCATCGCTGAGGCGAAGATCGGCTCGAGCGCGGCGGGAAACCGGCCCGGACCGGGCAGTCATCACCCGGATCGCTCGGGCGCGCTGCGCACCTACGCGCCGGTCGGGCACCGGCACGAGGCGGAGGTCGCCCAGGCGTTGCCGGGCCCCGCCCGCGTCCACCTGACGGCCACGGCTGTCGAACGGGTGCGCGGGATCCTGGTCACCATGCACGCATTCCTGCAGGAGGGCGTCACCGAGCGCGACGTGGCGCTCGCGTACCGGACGGCCTGGAAGGACGAACCGTTCATCCGGCTGATCAGCGGGCAGCGCGGCGTGCACCGCGTGCCCGACCCGCGCATCCTGTCCGGCAGCAACTGGTGCGACATCGGCTGGGCCGTGAATGCCGATACCGGCCGCGTCGTGGTCATGAGTGCGCTCGACAACCTCGTGAAGGGGACCGCGGGACACGCGCTGCAGTCCCTGAACATCGCCGAGGGCTGGAGCGAGGCGGCCGGGCTCGGCTTCGCGGGACTGCACCCGTGAGGCGACCGTGCTGACGGTGAAGGTCGGCGGGGCCGCAGGCATCGGCTATGCGGAGCTGGTCCGCGACGTGGCGCGGCTCTGGCGGGCGGGCACGCGAATGGTGCTTGTGCACGGCGGCAGCCATGAAACCAGCGAACTCGCAACGCAGCTGGGCCATCCGCCACGCTTCGTGACCAGCCCGAGCGGTTACACGAGCCGCTACACCGACTGCGCGACGCTCGACATCTTCACGCTCGCGGTTCAGGGCCGCGTCAACGCCGCGCTGGTCGGGCAGCTCCAGGCCGCGGGCGTAAACGCGGTCGGGCTCTCCGGCATGGACGGCCGCGTCCTGGGTGCAAGGCGCAAGAGCAGCGTGCGCGTCGTCGAGGACGGCCGCGTAAGGATCCTGCGCGACGACCACACGGGAACGGTGGACAGCGTGAACGCGGGCCTGCTCGGGCTGCTGCTTGCCGAGGGCTACCTGCCGGTGCTCGGCCCGCCCGCGATCAGCGCCGAGGGAGTGCCGCTCAACGTTGACGCAGACCGTGCGGCCGCCGCGGTGGCCGCGGCGCTCGGTGCGGAGCGGTTGCTGATCCTGTCCAACGTGCCCGGGTTGCTCGCGCGCTTCCCGGACGAGTCGAGCCTGGTGAAAAGCGTTCCGATCGACCGGTTGGACGACTTCATGGCGCTGGCCGAGGGCCGCATGCGCAAGAAGCTGCTGGGCGCCGCCGAGGCGGTCCGGTCCGGGGTCGGTTCCGTGGTGCTTGGTGACGCGCGGCGGCCCGATCCCGTCAGTCACGCGCTTGCCGGCAACGGAACACTCGTGCATGCCGAAGCGGTGCTGCAGTGAGCACTGTCCTGGAGCGCAACGCCGCGCGCGACTCGGGCCTGTTCAGCCCGGACATCGCGCTCGTGCGGGGCGAGGGCGTGTACGTCTGGGACGCGGACGGCCGGCGCTACATCGACTGCATGGCGGGTATCGCCGTCGCCAGCCTCGGCCACGGGCATCCCGCCCTGGTCCGGGCGATCCGGGAGCAGGCTGAGAGATTGATTGTCTGCCCGCAGAACATGGGCAACGACGCGCGGGCCGCCTTCACCGACGCGCTGTTCAACCTCGTTCAGCCGCCACTCGAGCGGGTGTTCCTGACCAACTCCGGAACCGAGGCGAACGAGGCCGCCCTGAAATGGGCCCGCGTCGCCACCGGCAGGTCGCGCTTCGTGGCGTTCAAGCGGGGCTTCTCCGGCAGGACGATGGGGACGCTGCCACTGACGTGGGAGCCCAGGTACCGCGAACCGTTCGGCGCGGATTCGGCGGACGTGAGCTTCGTCCGCTTCAACGATGCCGACGGCCTTGCCGCTGCCGTGACCGGCGATACGGCGGCCGTGCTGCTCGAGCCGATCCAGGGTGAGGGCGGCGTGTTCGAGGCGACGCCCGAGTTCATGGAGGCCGCGCGCGAGGTCACGCGGGTGCACGGCGCCATGCTGATCGTGGATGAGATCCAGAGCGGAGCCGGGCGCACCGGCGCATTCCTGGCGCTGGAGCACTACGGGATCGAGCCTGACATGGTGACGCTCGCCAAGGGCCTGGGCGGCGGTGTGCCGATCGGTGCGCTCGTCATGACCGCCCAGGTCGCGGGCTCGATGCCGGCCGGCGGGCACGGATCGACGTTCGGCGGAAATCCGTTGAGCGCGGCGGCCGCCACGGCGGTGCTGAGCGAGCTGCGGGACGCGGGCCTTATGGGGCAGGTTGCTAATGTCGGGTGTTATTTCATTGACCGGCTTCGGAGCCTGGATGCGCCGTCTGTTCGCGCGGTTCGCGGGCGCGGCCTGATGATCGGGATGGAGCTGCGGACCCGCGCCGCGCCCGTGATTCGGGCGTTGCGTGAGCACGGCGTGCTCACCATTGGCGCGGGCGCGACGGTCATCCGCTTCCTGCCGCCGCTCATCATCACGCGGGCCGAGGTGGATGAGGTCATCGAGCGCGTGCGGGCGGCGCTGAGCGATGAATGATGCTGAGGCACTCGACCTGCTGGTTGGAGCGGTTTCGATTCCGAGCGTCAGCGGCGACGAGGCGCGACTTGCGGGCTGGCTGGCCGCACAGATCGGGCCGTTTGCGGACAGTTGCCGTGTCGACGATGCGGGGAACGTGGTCGCGACGTTCGGTTCCAGTTCGACGCGGCTGTACTGCCTGGGTCACATCGACACCGTGCCCGGCGAGGTTCCCGTGCGCATCGAGGACGGCGAGCTCTGGGGTCGCGGCAGCGTCGACGCCAAGGGCAGTTTCTGCGCTCACGTTGCCGGAGTCAGGCGGGCGTTTGCCGCTGATCCCCTGTTGCGTGAACGGTTGAGCGTCACGCTGATCGGGGCCGTTGGGGAAGAGGCGCCGCGCAGCGTTGGTGCGCGGCATGCGGTCGCAAGCCTGCCGCCGCCGGACTTGCTGCTGATCGGCGAGCCAAGCGGCTGGCAGTCACTCACGCTTGGGTACAAGGGGCGGTTGCAGCTCGCGCTGCGGGTCACGTGCCCCGAGTCGCACAGCGCGGGCCGGGAGTCCAGCGCCGCGGACTGCCTGCTGGGTGCCTGCGCCGCGCTGGGCGACGCGGCCGCCGCGCTCGCGCCGGAAGTGGGCGCGGGATCCGGGCAGTTCGACAGGGTGCAGATGACCGTGGGCGCCCTGGCCAGTTCCAGCGACGGGCTCGAACAGGTGGCGGGGGCCTCTGTCTCGTTCCGCCTGCCCCCGGGAGTGCGTGCGCACGAGGCGGAGCGTAGGCTGCGACGCGCTGCCGCGAGCAGTCTTACGCCCTCGGCCGGCGCAAGGCTTGAATGCCGGGCGAGCGGCGCCATAGACGCCGTGCTCAGGCCGAAAGACTCGCTACTCAGCCGCAGCTTCCGCGCCGCGATCAGGCAGCACGGCGGCCGGCCGGGCTTCAAGGTCAAGACGGGAACGAGCGACATGAACGTGGTCGCCCCGTACTGGTCGGCTCCTGCGCTCGCCTACGGGCCCGGTGACTCGGCGCTGGATCACACGCCTTTCGAGCGCGTCGGCGTGGCCGAGTACCTCTCAACGGTCGCGGTGACGGCAACGGCTATCAGCCTGTTGGCGGGCGCCGTTGTTCGCGGAGCGGTCCGGGGGCAGGTGTTACCGCTCTCGTGACTCTGCGATAGCCGCCAGGATCTCGTCGCGGGTGATCCCCGTATCAACACCGGGAACGTCAAGAGGTGAACCGGTTTGCTTGACGTGCGTGAGCGCGAAAGTGGTTCCGTCGCGTCTCTTGATGCGGACCTCGCCTTCGGCAAGGGCCTCGTCCAGGAGACGGGCCAGCTGCTGCCTGGCGTCCGAGTAGGTGTAGACCTTCATGGTTCCACCTCCAGGACAGATACGCCTGCCTGGCTGGCCGCCTCGCACTGTCGCCGGTCAAGCGAGAGCAGAGGAGCGTTCACGGCTCGGGCGCATTCGATGACGTAGGCGTCATAGGCGCAGAGGTTCCAGCGGTGCGCAACAGCAACGGATGCTCCGATACTGGTCTCCAGGAGTTGCACCGGGATGCGTTGGAACTGCTCCAGCACCTGCTGTGCCACTGGCAGCTTGAGGCGGCGCCGTTTGAAGAGGGCGCTCAAGGCGTTGCCTACTTCCCACGGTAACGTCGGGGCCGCTACGAGCGTGGCTCCACGAGTCAGCTTCAGCAGCTGCTCACGTATCGGCTCGTTGAGGACAACGGCCAGGATTGCGGAAGTGTCGATGGTTATCACCCGGGCCATTGATGTACAATTGTACAAGTGCTGTACGCTGCTGTCAAACTCAAGGACGTTGCCGGGCGGTGGTCGTGGACCGAGCTCCGAGTGGTGCGGGGCTGAATCCGGCTTGATGCAGCCAAGTTTCAGGTTGCCTCCAGTCGTCATCTCTCATCTATAGCAAGGCTGAGTTGCGCCGACCGGATCTGCTTGGCGGATGCCTGGGTGCTTGTTGGCAACGTCCCCAGAAGCCACCATCAATCAACTGCGGTTGAGCTGATCAAACTTATCCGGTGTAGTTGCTGACTCTCTGGAGCATCCCGCGGTGCTGGTTGAGCCCAATGCGCCCCATCGTCGGAAAGCGTGAGTGTCACTCCCTCGCTCAATCACGCCATGAATGCCAAGGCTGGTGTTTTCGCCATGAAAACACCAGTAATCCGTGGCGGTCAGGAAATAGTGGTCTTTTATTCGCTAAATCACCAGTGATCGGTGCGCACTGGCGTACACTGTTGATTATTCTCGGCGGCGAACCGAGGCCATGGAGGCATGCAGTGAACTTTCGATTTCTTGGTCCGCAAAAGATTGAAGAGGAGCTGAAGGCTGTCCTGACACAGGTTGCCGCTGGCAAGAGACCACGGGATATCGAACGAAGCATGATCGAAATCAAGGAAGAACCGGGCCGCAGGGGTCCGGGAGGTCAGATCCTGGCCGGTGAAAGTCGCAATGAGGCTGCGGCAGCCTACCTGGTCGACGAGCTCGCTTGCATGTCCAACACGCCGGGTAGCGGCGTAATAATACTGGGCATTTCGGATGAGGGCGAATCCCTTGGAACGAACCTCGATACTGAATGGCTCCGACACAGGATCTATGAAGTAAGCGACTCCAAGCTCACGGTTGACATACGAGAGGCTGAGCTTCACGGTGTGCGCCTGTTACTGTTGCGTCCTCCGGAATCCATAGAGCCAATCAGGTCCCCACGGGACAGAAGGATTCGCTGGAGAGTGGCTGACAACTGCGTTGAGGTTGATGCCGCGACCTGGCTGGCGGGCCGCGTGATTCGGTCCGGGTTTGACTGGTCCGACCAGCCTTCGGGACACCGGATCGAGGCCGCCAGCGCGGTGGCTCTGGAGATTGCCAGGGGCTTCCTGTTGGACGCCTCCAACGATCCAACCGCCGCAGAACTGGCTGCGTCAACCGATGCAGACCTTCTGCGGCGCCTTAACCTGGTCACGCCGGCCGGGTATTTGAGCAATGCCGGCTCCCTGCTTTTCGTCGATACGCCCGAACCCGGCATCGACTACATCCGCCGCGACTACAGCGGCGCCGACAGCAGCGCAAGAGTCAACCGCAAGGGTCCGCTCCTGACCCAGTTGGATGCGGTTCTGAGTGCGGCAATGACGGCGAACAGGATAGTACATGTTCCAGTAGGGCCGGCCCAGGTACAGGTACGCGCGATCCCCGAGCTCGCCTTGCGCGAAGCGATCGTCAACGGAGTTGTACATCGAGACTGGAATTCGGCCCACCCTACGGTTGTCGAGCATATGGCCGACACGTTGGTCGTGACTTCGCCGGGAGGCTTCGTGCCGGGAGTCACACCGAAGAACATCATCACCTACCCTTCAACACCCCGATACAGGGCGCTTGCGTCTGCCATTTCGGCACTGAAGCTTGCTGAACGTGAGGGAATAGGCGTCGACAGGATGGTCAGGGACATGCTGGCATTGGGACACTCCCTGCCGGACATCCATGAGATTGAAGGCCCTCGTGTAAGGGTGGCCCTGGTTGGAGGAGCGCCGGACGGGCATTGGATGGAGTTCCTGAGGGCGGTCACGCCTGAAACCGTCGCTCGGGAAGTGGACTTGCTGTTGCTGCTCGACCTGCTCATGCATATGGGCTGGTTCGATGTGAACTCTGCATATCCAGTTCTGCAGAAGAGCCCAACGGAGACAACAGAGGCGATTGATCGCCTTGAGCGAACGACCTTGTCGGGTCAGTCCTTGATATCGGTCATCGAAGGCATTCCGGTCGATAGTCCCGATGCCTGGAGGCTCTCCAACGCTGCCCGCCTACGGCTCGCTGACCGCCTGGAAGTCCTCGCCGGGCCTGGAAACCGGCAGCGACTGATAACCGGTTGGGCCCGCCACCGCGGACGTGTATCGTCCACCGAAGTGGCTGATTTGCTGGGGTTATCCACCAGCCACTCGAACACCATCCTGACGAGTTTGTCTGAAGACGGATTGCTCAAGCCTGGTCGCGAGACGCGGAGGGGCCGCGGCTTCTATTACGTGCCCGTCGATTGAGTCGCTGGCTGATTGTTCAACGGGTAGCAGAAGCAATCTGACCCGCTCCAGGCAAAAGCTCTTCGTGTGGCTGATCTTTGGCCAGAACGCTCACGCCTCACCTCCTCGACATCGCTCCTTCGATGACCTCGCAGAGCACATGCAGCATCAGCACGTGCGCCTCTTGGATCCGGGCGGTTTCGCGGCTGGGCACGCGCAGGACTGCGTCGGCGGACGCCGGATCGGCAGTCTGCCCGGTGAAGAGCACGGTGTAGGCGCCGTTCTCGCGCGCCTGCCGCAGCCCGGCCAGGACGTTGGCCGAACTGCCCGACGTGCTGAAGCCGACCACGGCGTCTCGCTCGGTCACAAGGGCACGGGCGGGCCGGGCAAACACCTCAGTGAAGGAGTAGTCGTTGCCGATGCAGGTCATGCTGCTGCTGTCGGTCGGCAGGACGGCGGCGGGGATCGGTTCACGGTCGTGCAGGAAGCGGCCAATGAGTTCGGCGACCAGGTGCTGGGCGTCGGCCGCACTGCCTCCGTTGCCGAAGGCGTACAGGGTGCCGCGAGCGGCGAGCCGGGCGGCGACCGCGGAAGCGGCGGCGCTGAACTGTTCCTCTATCAGTGACAGGCTCGAGATCACCTGAATGTGTTTGGACACGACTTCGATCAGGGGCATCGGTTTCCTCCATCCAGGGCGCGCAGGGCGACCGCAGCTGCAGAGAGCACGCCCATGTCGCGGTTGAGCGGGGTGAGTTCGACCCTGACCTGGCGGCGCAGGTGCGGGAAGGCGTGCCTGTCGAGCCAGCTCACGACGGGCGCGATGAGCTGGTCGCCGGCCTGGGAGACGCCGCCTCCGATCGTGATGAGTTCGGGATTGAACAGGTGCGTGATGGTGGTGATGGCGCTGCCTACAGCCATGGTTGCGTCGGACCAGAGGCGTTGGGCAAGCGGGTCGCCGGCCACGGCGGCATCGGCGACGTCCTTGCCGGTCACGTCCGCTAACGTCTTCAACGAGCTTTGCGCGCAGCCAATCAGCGCCTCGCGGGCGCGGGCGGCCAGCTGATTGCCGCTGGCATAGGCCTCCAGGCAGCCGACGTTGCCGCACTTGCAGGGCAGGCCATCGAACTTGACGGACAGGTGGCCGATCTCGAAGGCATTGCCGTCCTGCCCGCGGAAGAGCTCACCGTCGAGCATCACCCCGCCGCCGACGCCGCTGCTGAGAGTGATGTAGGCAGCATTCCGTATGCCGCGTGCGGCGCCGAAGCGGTGCTCAGCCAGGATGCCGGCGTTGCCGTCGTTCTCGAGGCTGGCTGGCAGGCCGAAGTGGCCGGAGGTGATGTCGACGATCGGTACATCGTCCCAGCCTGGCAGGTTGGGCGGCCCGAGCAGCCGCCCGCTTACGCTGTCGAGCGGGCCGCCGCAGGCGATGCCGATACCGCGCAGTGAGGGCCTGCCGGCTTCCAGCCGGACGCGGTCACCTAGTTCCAGCAGGCGCTTGACGCAGCGGTCGACACCCTCCCAGACGCGAGTTGGCGTCTCGGCCTGGGCGAGGATCGCGCCGTCCGGGCCGACCAGGCCGGCCGCGAGCTTCGTGCCGCCGATGTCGAGCGCGAGTACGGGCTCAGCCGGCATGGTTGCCGTTCCTGTCGTTGCCCAGCTCGATCGGAGCCTGCAGCATCTGTGCGAGCACGAGGCTGGCTGCGCCCGTGACAAGGGACCCATCAGGGAACGCGGTGTTGACCACGCGAAGTTCGGTTGCTGTGCCCAGGAATGAGCGCTCGCGGGCCAGGCGCTCGAGCTCTGCGCCAACGTGACCGGAGAGGCCGAGGCGCCCACCGACCACGACGGTGTCGGGCGAGAGGACGTTGATCATGTTGGCCAGTGCGATGCCTACGTGCCGTCCGCAGTGGTTGAGCAGCTCGGCTGCGAGGCTGTCGGTGCGCGCAAGGTCGGGCAGGGCGGCGACCAGCTTGTCGGGATCGTTCCATTCGATGCCCGCGACTTGGCTCTGCACGCCGCGCCTGAGTTCGCGGCCCGCCCTGCGGCTGAGCGCGAGGCCGGAGGCGATGGCTTCGAGGCAGCCGTGGTTGCCGCAGGAGCATTCGGGTCCGTCGATGTCTATGACCATGTGACCGAATTCGCCGGCGCCGTCGTGCAGTCCGCGATGCAGACGGCGGTGCAGGATGAGGCCGGCGCCGATGCCGACGTCGGCGATGATGAACAGCACGGTGTTGCCTGTCTGGGCGTTGCCGTACCAGGTCTCGCCGAGCGCGCCGGCGTTGCCGTCCTTCTCGAGCACGACCTGCAGGCCGGTTGCGGCCTCGAGCCCGGACCTCAACCGGTAGCCCTGCCAACGGGGCAGGTTCGGTGGGTTGCCGAACGTGCCCGTCCGCGTGTCGAGCGGACCGGGCGCGGCCACTCCGATGCCTTCCAGTTGGCTGGCCTCGAGCCTTTGTTCCACCTGGAGTTCCCTGATCGCGGCGGCGATCATCGCCACGACCGCGTCCGGCTGGTCTTCGGCGCCGAGTGCCCACGTTCGGACGGCTACTGTCTCGCCGAGCAGGTTCACCAGGCCGACCCGCACGAGGGTCGCCTGGATCTCGCAGCCGACGGCGAAGCGGCCGTGCGGGTTGAGGTGCAGCAGGAGCGGGCGGCGTCCGCCCTTCGAGTCGCCATAGCCGACGTCGGCCACGAGCCCGGATTCGCGGAGCGACTCGATGATGCTGGTCACGGTCGTGAAGTTCAGGCCGGTGATGCGGGTCAGGTCGGCGCGTGAGATCGGGCCGCTCTGCCGGATGCACTCCAGCACAGCGCTCAAGTTGTTGCGCCGCAGGCTTTCGTTGTTGCCTGCAGGCGGCAGGGGCGAGTCGGGGTTCACTTGTCCTCCTGGGGCTCTTCCAACAGGTTCACCTGCCGGGTTGTGCCGGGGCCGGCTCGCCAGGTCCGGATCTCTGACGGGGCCAGGTCGGCCTCAGCGATCAGCCCGAGCGTTGCGACCCTGAAACTGGCCGGGCCGCCCTCGCCGTAATCGATCGCGCGCATGACAAAACCACCGTTGTCCTCGGCCTGCTTCAGTACCGTGAGCACGGCGCCGGGCGCCGCCTGCTCCAGGAACCCGTGCTGCCGTGGCAGCTTGCCAGGGTGCTGGTGCTCTCTGACGACGATCAGCTCGTGGTTGAGCAGCTCGCCGGCCCGCACCGCGGCTGCGGGACCCTGTGGCTCGCCGGCCCGGACGGTAAAGCGGAACGTGTGCCAGCCCTGGTTCTGGTAGTCGTAATGCCGGTCAGGTAGCGGCTCGTGGGGTTCGTGGAAGGCGTAGATGGGGCTGCGCAGGAGCGTGAGGCCGAGCGAGGTGTCACCGAGTCCCCAGCTGTAGCGGCGGAACTTCGAGTTGACGTCGTACGACCAGCAGCTGTCGTTCGCGAATTGCCAGCCACCGGGCAGCCAGCGGCCCCGGTCGTCGCGGGCGTCGCCGGTGAGGGTGAGCCACTCGCTGCCGGGTTCCTCACCCGAGCCTGGGGTGCGCTCGACTGCCCGGTAGGGCGTCCCACTGACTGACCGGCACTGGGACAGGTTCAGCTGCCAGTTCGACTTGAGCGCCTTGCGGTGTTCCTGCCAGTTGATGCGCGTCTCGATGGCCACCTCGGAGCCGGATGCGGGCACTGCAATCCAACGGACTGCTTCGCTGCGTCCGTAAGTAGAGCGGACCATGATTACGGTGCGAACGGGGCCTTCCTCCGCGACAGTGACGCGGGCCCGGCCGAACGAACCGACCTGCTCGCTGAAGCTGCGCAGCTCATGCGCCCAGGAGTCACCAGGGTCGTCATGGACAGCCAGGACGTCAGAGGGCCCGCTCAGTAGCTCGCAGCCAAGCGTGTGGTCGAACCACGAGAGGATCGCTCCGGAATCCTTGCAGACCGTGATGCTGATGGACCCGTTGCTTGCGGTGAGCCTGTTGCCGTCGTCATGCGTGCTGCAGCCATCGGAGGCCTCGGTGGGTGGTGAGTCCCGGTACTGGTAGACCCTGTAACCGAGGGCTGGCACGGACGCGCGGAAGGCGATGCGCAGCCGGTTGGTGTTGCCGTCGAAGCCGGCGGGCTGGACCAGGTTGTGTGGAACGGTGTTGCCCTCGCTGTCGAACAGCTGCAGGTTGCGCTCCCTCCACCAGGTCTGGCTGTTGGTCGGGTTGCCCCGGTCCCAGTGACGGATGTCGACTTCCACCTCGACCACGCTGTCCAGGTCGGAGGAGGCGGAGTTGAAGAGGACGAACGGCGTGTGCTCGGTGGCAGTGTCTATGACGGCAGCCAGGTGGTTAACGGAGAAGTGCAGTAGCTCGGCGGCCGTGAACCCGGCCCGGCCGAGCTGCTGCAGGGCATCTTCCTCGGCCTCCCTGATGCAGGTGCCGGGCAGGATGTCGTGGAACTGGCAGAAGAGGGCGTCCTTCCAAGCGCCTGTGAGGCATTCGGAGGGATAGCCGTAGCCGTGCGCACTGGCCAGGCTGGCCCAGCGCTCGGCCGCCAGCAGCACGTATTCCGCCCTGCGGTTGGCCTGTTTCAGACGGACCATCGTTGAGTAGCAGCCGCGCGCGTGGTGCTGAAGCTCGCCGGTCACGCGCCGCGCGATGCCGGGGGCAGCAGCGGAACAGAAGTCCTCGAGGCAGGCGTAGTCCAGGGTCTCGCCGCGCAGCCTCTCGATCTCGCGAAGAGCGGCCTTCGTGGGCCCGCCACCGTGGTTGCCGACGCCGTAGACGACCAGCTGATGCTCACCTTCGTAGAAGGGTTCCTGCGAGAACAGGGCATCGGATGGGACAGCGTTGTAGCTCTGCAGCCGGAAAGTCGGCAGCTCCGCACCGTTGTCTCCCACCCAGATGAAGGAGTTCGCGTCGACCGGGCTTTCGTAGCGCTCGGGCCGCATGAAGACGTATGCCATCGCGCCGGTCTGGCTCAGGATCTGCGGAACCACAGCGCTGTGGCCAAACGTGTCGGGGTTCATGCCGATCAGGGCGGACCGGCCGAACAGCCGCTGCAGTTCCAGCTGGCCGTACAGCGCCTGCCGGACCAGCGACTCGCCATGCACCAGATTGGTGTCGGGTTCGACCCACCAGCCGCCGGCCAGTTCCCAGCGGCCCTCGTTCACGCGTTCGCGGATCTCTGCGAACATGCCCGGGTCGTGCTCGCTGATGGCGACCAGGAGTGCGGTCGTGGTGCTCGTGAAACGGAACGCTTCGAACTCGCTCATGCGGTCCAGCACGGACCTGAACGTGGCCCGGGTGGCCTCGTAGCCTTCCTGCCAGCGCCACATGAACACCGGGTCCAGATGGCCGTGGCCGACGAGGTGGAACGTCTTTCGGTCGCTGCTCATTGAAGTCATCCCTTCACCGCGCCGGCCGTCAGGGCACGCACAATGAAACGTTGAAGAACGATAAAGACTGCCAGTGCTGGCAGCGTCGCCAGGATGCTCGCGGCGGCGAGCAGGTGGACCTGGATCGCCTCCTGCGTGTTCTGGAAGTTAAGGATACCCACCGAGACAGGCATCAGTGACTGAGAGTCGATCAGGACGAACGGAATGATGAACTGCGACCAGCTGTTGATGGCGATCATGATCATCGCCGAAGTCAGGCCCGGCAGCGACACGGGCATGATCACCCGCAGCATGCTCTGCCAGCGAGTCGCGCCGTCTATCATGGCGGCCTCGTCCAGCTCGATGGGGATCGAGTCGATGAAGCCCTTGAGCACCCAGGTGGCGAAGGGCGCTTGCCACGCTATGTAAACCAGAATGACGCCCCAGTGGGAGTTGATCAGGTTGAGCTGGTTGAAGTAGCGGTAGAGCGGGATCGCGATCACCATCGGTGAGAGCATCTGGAACGCCAGGATTAGGAAGAGGATCATGCGCTGGCGCGGGATTCGGAAGCGCGAAAGGGCATAGGCTGCCGGTGTGGCGACGAAGATCGTGCCGACCACTGTCATGAAGACGATCTTCATCGAGTTCCAGATGTAGGTGGGGATCTGGCTTCGACCGAGCAGGAACTCGTAGTTCGCCAGCGAGGCATTCTCGGGAATCAGCCGGGGCGGGAACTGAAACACCTGCCTCACGTCCTTGAGTGACAGTGAGAACACCCAGAGGACGGGAAACAGGAACAGCAGCGCCGTGGCTGCCATCAGCAGGTATAGCGTGAGCTTCTGGAGATTGCGGGCTGTGCGCGGCTTCACAGGGAGCCGCCGCTCTGCCGCTTGAGCAACCGGTAATAGCCGACCGCCATGATCGCGTTCAGGACAAGCAAGACGACTGCGATAGCCGCGCCGCGCCCCAGGGAAAGGTTCTGGAACACGTTGTTGTAGACGCTCATGGCGAGCACCTCGGTCGCGCGGCCGGGACCACCCCGGGTGAGTGCGATTATCAGATCGAACGTATTGAACGTGTTGATCGTGGCCAGTACCAGGTTGATCATGATGATCGGAAGGATGAACGGCAGCACCACGCGCGTGATGACGCCCACCGCCGAGGCACCGTCTATGCGGGCTGCTTCGGTCAGCTCGGCCGGAACCGTCTGCAGCGCCGAGTACTGGAGGATCATGCTGAACGCAGTGCCGCGCCAGACGTTTGCGAGGATCGCGGCGCCGAGCGCGACGTTGGGATCCGACAGGAAGGGGACCGGCCCGATGCCCAGCTGCGAGAGCCCATAAGTGAGGATGCCGGAGCGGGTCTCGACGAACATCAGGTTCCAGATGATGCCGATGATCA
The DNA here is from genome assembly GCA_964495325.1 of uncultured bacterium. Classification (GTDB taxonomy): domain Bacteria; phylum Deinococcota; class Deinococci; order Deinococcales; family Trueperaceae; genus CAZBVI01. The sequence continues at coordinate 179,587 of CAZBVI010000002.1, read as the reverse complement.
CACCGGGAATCGCCCAGCCGATCAGGACGGAGGTGCGTGCGGCGACGGTGCCGAACAGGCGCAGCCGGCTGCTGGTATCGAACATGAGGGCAAGGAGGAAGCCCAGGCCGATCTGCAGGGTGACACTGAAGAAGACAAATATGAGGGTGATCCAGACGGTATGGAGGAAGTCGGGATCGCGAAAGATAGAGGCATACGAGCTGAGGCCATACCTGAACGTCGGATGCAGGAAGCTGGCGTTGGTGAATGACAGCCGGATCAGGTCGATCACCGGGTACGCATAGAACGCCGCCAGCATGAAGATCAGGGGCAAGAGCCACAGCAGATAGGCGTGTCGGTTTCGGTGCTGCATGCTCCTCAGTGGCTCCTTGGGACTGAAGTGTGGGCCCCTCGGTCGGGAGGGGCCCGGTTCAACTTACTGCTGCTGGGCGGTGTGCTCCTCGAGCACGCGGTTCCAAGCGTCGTCAAGCGCTTCTTCGGCCGACTTGCGTCCCGAGATCGTATCGGAGATCGCGACCTGAAGCTCGGTGGAGATGGTCGGGTAGATGGGCGCGCCGGGGCGCGGGCGGCCGTATTCGGTCATGGCGGAGAACTCGCGGGTGTCGTCGGCCTCGAAGTACGGGTCGTCGTAGCTGGCCACGCTTGTGCGGGTGGGCAGAAGGCTGCCATTGCTGGCGAGGCCGGCCATGCCCTCGTAGCCCGAGTAGACAGTCTGGATGAAGTCGACGATGGCCTCCTGCTTGGCCGCATCCTCGGTGAGTACGCCGATGGCCCAGCCGCCCACCGCGGTGGAGAGAGGCAGGTCGGCCGTCATGTTCGGGATGGGAGCAAAGTGCCAATTGGCGGCTTCCTCGTCGCCGAGCAGGTTGGGGAGCTGGCCGAGGATCCAGCTGCCGCCCAGGAACATGGCGACCTGGCCCGAGGCGATGTCAGGGTTGAGGTCGGAGCCGTTGCCAAACGTGGTGACGCGCGTTGGGCTGACACCTTCGTCCACCAGGTCCCTGAGGTAGTACAGGACGTTGAGCATCGCCGTCCGGTTTTCGCCCTCATTAAAGACGGGACGGCCGTCCTCGTCAACGAGCCTGCCGCCCTGGCTCCAGAACATCGGCAGGTTCTCCATGACCGCGCCCTCGCCACGGCCGCCGGGGAAGACGTAAGCTACGTAGCCCTCGTCCGCGAGAGCCTTACCGGTTTCGAACATCTCGTCCCAGGTGGTGGGCGGCGTATCGACGATCTCGGTGTTGTAGTACAGCGCACGCACGTCGGTGGTGATCCAGAGCGCCTTGACCTCGTCGTCAAACACGACGCCTTCGCGGGCGAACGGAACGAAGTCCTCGAACTCGCCTTCCGGCAGGTAGTCGCCGATCGGCTGGAGGTACGGGGCGAAGGTCGACAGGAAGAACGAGTCGATCAGCGCGAAGTCCGGCTGGCGCCCGGCCGTGGTCTGCTCGAGCAGGCGGGCCATCGCCTCGTTGCCGTCACCGGCCATGATGGACAGCTCGATCTTGAAGTCGGGATGACGCTCCGCCCAGTCCTGGAACGCCTGTTCGAAGTGGGCAGCTAGGTCTGGGTTGGCGATCTGATGCGACAGTGTCTGGCGCCCCGCCCACGTGATGGTAGTCGCTGCGTCCGCGTTGCCGATGCGGTCGGGCGTGACCAGGTTCTGGCCAAGTGCGGTTCCTGCAAGGATTGCTGCGCTGGTTGCCAGCGCCACGGCTAAGGATTTCGGATTGCGTAAGCTCTTCAACATTTCTCTGTACCTTCCATAAAGCGATAGATGAACGTTGCCGACCAGCTGCGGTTCCGGGCCTCCCTTCGATTCCACGGTCGTGGACTCCGATCAAGTGGCCGGGTGCTGCTGTTACGGCACTTAATCTAGAGCTTAGAGTAAGTGCAGTCTACTTGGTGGTTGCAGGGGCGTCAACTGGGCAGCTGCGAGGTAGGGTGCCTGAGTGGCACTGTCCCGCGCAAGCGGCTTATTGGTTCAGCTCGAATAAGTCGCTGGGTGTTGCGCAGTTGCTGCGAAGGTACCTCGCCCGGCAGCGTTCGAGAACCGCGACTTCAGTACCACTCTCCACTCCATAGCAGCTTCACGAACTCGCGTGCCGGCAGTATCAGGATGCCATCAGAGGTAGTTCTGGCTTTCTGCTCGAGGCTCACCACCACCCGGTTGCCTACCTCTGGATGGTCCTTCGCCAGTTCCCGCAGGCCGCGCAAGTGCTGGTCCCCGAGCCGGTGAGAAGCTTTCGATTCGATGGCGAGCTGCATGTCGTTCACTATGAAGTCGACTTCGGCGCCGCTGGTCAGCCGCCAGAAACTGAGCGTGGCGTACGACTTGCTGTAGGAGGCGTAGGCTGTCAGCTCGTGATGAACCCAGTTCTCGAAGGCCTTGCCGTAGAGTTCCGACCTGGGTTCCACGGTGCCCCGCCGCGCGAGCTGGTTAACCACGCCGACGTCGGAGAAGTAGAACTTGGGAGCCACTGCAGTGCGCCTCTTCGGGCGCTTCTGCCAAGCAGGTAGCCACCTGCCGAGCAACGTGTCCTCGAGAATCCCGTAATACGCCTTTACTGTCGGGCTGGAGGTGCCGGTCTCGCGTGCGATGTTGGTGAAGTTCACCTGTTCCGTGTCGCCCAGTGCTGCTACCTCCAGGAAGTCAGCGAAGATTGATGCATTGCGAACCAGCGCCTCAGCCATCACCTCCTCGCGCAGGTAATCCGAGACGTATGTATTGAGCCGAGCCCTGGGTTTGGCCGATTGATAGATGCTGGGCAGGTAGCTGTGATTCAGCAGCCTGTCCAGATCGAAGTCCGGTCCGATCTCGTGTGCTGAGAGGCCAAAGAGTTCGAAACGTATGGCTCTGCCGCCCAGGAGGTTGGCTACACCGCGCTTTACCTTGCGGGCGCTGGAGCCGCAATGTGCGAAGCTGGGACCACCGTTCTCCAGCAGCCAGTGCACCTCGTCCAGTAAGGCTGGAACCTTCTGTACCTCGTCGATCACCACTTGCGGGGTGGATCGTGCAGCCAGCTCCTGGCGCAGGAACTCGGGATTCTGTAGGTAGCGGCAGTACTCTTCGGACTTCAGGAGGTCGATCCAAAGGGCATCCGGGTAGGCTTGGCGGAGCAGGGTGGATTTGCCCGTCTGGCGCGGTCCCCAAAGGAAGAGCGTCTCTGCGCCGGGGGGTGGCAGTTGTAGGGACCGCTTGAACATGTGCTTTAATATGTCATGAATATCTAAAGTGATGGTTTAAGGTAGGCGGCCGTTTCGCACTATCGGAAGGCTCGCTGGCATTGGTTGGTAGCAGCTCAGGGACGCGGGAAAAATCCGTAGCGACAGGACAACTCATGGCGCCGTGACGAATCAGTACGAACGGACGACAGTCCGTGTCCCGGGCTGAAACAAGCCGAATCTACCCGGCGATCCGCTCCAGCGCTTAGACATTACGGTTGAGCAGACGCGAGTGGCGGCTGATTCGCCAGGTGGGCTAATCGGTAGCCCACTCCTGCTGCCAGCCCAACCTCGCCAGTACTCGCCGTCGCTTCCTGAACATTCGATCGAAGAGAGGGACACGCTCGTCATGGTAGTCGTGCACCCGGATGACGGTGTTGGCCTCGCCGGCACTCCGACCGATCCGGCCGACCTGTTGAACGATGCGTCCGCGGAACGAGATCGGCATCGTGAGGAAGAGCGTGTCAAGCCCACTCAGGTCGAGGCCCTCGCCGGCGACCTTGTCTATCGCGAGCAGGACTGTGGGCTCGTAGTCTTGCCGGGAGACGGAGGCGAGGACGGCAGCCCGCTCGCGTCTGGTCAACCGGCCGTGCAGTACCTGCAGATGGTCGAGTCGATCGCGCAACAGCTCTTCGAGGGATTCAAGGTGCTGGAGCCGGTTCGTGAGAACGAGGCTGCGGCGTCCCTGCTGATGGGCGGCGACTACATCGTCGGCAATGGCCCTGGAGCGGGCGGAGTCGCCGGCGAGCTCGCCGTACATCGCTTGGATCGATGCGCCGTCGTGTCCGGGTTCGTCCGTGGTGAAGGTCGTGGTGCGCACGATCAGTTGCTTCTCCGAAGTCGCTTCCGCCTCCATCTCGAAGCGGACCGGGCCGCATTGCATCGTAATGAGCTCGTCCAGCTGATCCGCACGGTAAGGCGTGGCGGTAAGTCCCAGCCAATACTTTGCCGCGACGTTGCGGACGGCGGCTTCGGCAGCTGGTGCGGCGATGGCGTGGCACTCGTCGATGATGATCTGGCCGTACTCGGCAAGTATTGATGGGTCGGCACTTCGGTGGCTGATGCTCTGCAGCATGATCAAGTCGACCAGCCCCTTGCGTTTGCGGCGACCGTTACCGAGCTGTCCGATCTGCCGGTCTTCGATGTCAAGGAACTCTGTCAACCGTGTGCGCCACTGGGTCACGAGCTCAGCGCGGTTCACGATGATTGCGGTTGGGACCTTCCTGGCCGCGATGAGTGCGCAAGCCATCACGGTCTTTCCGGCTCCCGGAGGGGCGACGAGTACGCCGGTGTCGTGGGGCGCGATTCGTGAGACTGCCTCTGTCTGTTCGGGCCTCAGATCGCCGGTGAAGCTCAAAGATGCTCCGGGTGGCACCTTGATCGTGCTGGTGACGGACGCCGTGATACCGGACTTGGCGAATAACTCGAGAGCCTGGTCGTGCAGACCACGCGGCAACCGCAACGTGTTTCCGTCGAGCTGGAAGCAGAGGACGTGGCGTGGTGTTCCGAATGTACTGAAGCGCTGCGCCTGCTTCCGGTAGAACTCCGGGTTGGGCACAGACGCGAGGTGCTTCAGTTCGGCAGTCAGACCTGGGGGAAGCCGGTCAGTCGGGACGTCAAGCGTCGCCCCATGTCGCAGTTCGATCTGTTCCACCGATAGCGGAAGCAGAGACTGCGGCAGCGTTGATACCCGGTTTGCTGGCCCGGCCACTACTGGTCGCAGGTCGCTGATGAGAGCCGCGAGCTGCTCCGAGCTGAAGCGCTGCACCGTTGAGAGGTAGGCGAACTGGTCTTCGAACGGCTGCCAGCTGCGCGGATCGGCAAACACCGTGGTGCCACGTTTGCGACACGTGCCTTGTAGCGGGAGCGCGATCAGGTTGCCCAGCTGCATCCGTCCTGGGGAGCGGCTGGGCAACAGGTCCTGGGCCGGGAAGAAGCGGTCGTAGCTGCCGAGTCCGAGGGATGCGCTCATGGCCATTCCAGCTTGAAGCAGGGCCGCTCCGAGTCGCCGGGCGGCCTGAGCCGGCACCTCTTCCTCAAAGAACAGCCATGCGTGAGCGCCGTCGCCGGATCGCGAGATCTCAATCGCCACGGGTACCCCGTGACTGGCACAAGCCTGGGCATAAGCGGAGGTGTCCTCGCGCCATGACCCGCCATCGAAGTCGCAAGCGAGGAGCTTGCAGGTGTCGTCAGTCATCATTGGGTAAAGGCCCGCGTGAAAGTCCCGCCCCTGTGGTGTGCACCCGGTGAGGTGCCATGCGAGCACCATTTCATCAATTGGCAGCAGGTCAGCATCGGTCGCAGCATCCGTGTAGAATCCGCCACGCACAGCCGGGCTCCAGCCGCTCTTGCCCGTGCGATTACTGGTCCAGCGAACCGCATAGGCGTCCGTTCTGCCGGTGAAGAGCGATGAGTAGAGCGCGAGCTTGGCGGAAGGCGGCGAGTTGCGATTCACTGCGGTACTGACTTCGGCTGACCGGAGCGCCGTGAGTTCAGCCCGTAATTCTGCAAGGTCAGCCGACATGCAGGCGATCTCTCGCTCGAGCTGGACAATGCGGGCTGCTGTGTCCGAAGGCATCAGGGCTATCGTAGCCGGTGGTGATGCAGCTCGGCTTGTCGGTGCGAAATTACTTCGTCGATGTGGCTTAAGCATGGTCCGGAGCGTGTGTGCCACCGGAGCTACCTACTAGTGCCGTGTGGCGCCTTGCATCAAGTCACTGCGTATAATGCCGACACTGGAGTCATTATTGAGCGTTCCGCCTGATCCCAAGATTTATCACATCGTCCACGTCGATAAGTTGCCATCTCTGGTGTCGGAAGGTCGGTTGTGGTGTGATCGAGCTGCACGTACGAAGGTGTTGCCAGGGACCCCCGTTGGAATGGCAGAGATCAAGGCCAGACGGCTGTCCTTGGAGATTAACAGCTGTCCGGGGCTGTACGTTGGAGCATGCGTACCGTTCTACTTCTGCCCTCGGTCGGTAATGCTCTACCTTCTTCACAAGGGGAACCGAGAGGGTGTCAACTATGGCGGTGGGCAGGGTCCAATACTTCATCTTGTCGCCGACCTGAACGCTTCGATTGATTGGGCCGAGAACAACGACAAGCGATGGGCTTTCACTCTGAGTAATGCTGGTTCCTACTACTTCGAAGACAGAGCTGATCGAGCCGAGCTGAGCGAAATTGACTGGAAGGCAGTGAGAGCCCACCAATGGAGTGGGCCCGGCGTGCCATCGAGAATCAAAGAGCGCAAGCAGGCGGAGTTTCTCGTTGAGGAGTCGTTCCCATGGGAGCTGATCGAGGTTGTGGGAGTTCACACGCGGGAAACGTATGATTTAGTCAGGGAGGTCTTGCCTGTTGGTCGCGATTCGCCGAGGGTTTCAATTGAGCCTGATTGGTACTACTGACCAAGAAGGAGGATGCAGTGATTTCCTACGTGAAGGGTGACATTCTGGCCGATGAAGCTGAGGCACTTGTCAACACTGTTAACTGTGTTGGTGTCATGGGCCGTGGTATCGCACTCCAGTTCAAACGCGCCTTCCCTGAGAACTTCAAAGAATACGCTCGGGCCTGTGCGCAAGGCGAAGTGCAGCCTGGCCGCATGTTCGTTCATACAACGGGGATGCTGACTGGCCCGCGACTGATCATCAATTTCCCGACAAAGCGACATTGGCGGAGCAAGAGTCGAATAGAGGATATTGCCAGTGGCTTGGAAGCCTTGGCAGAGACCATCCGTGAGTACCAAATTGAATCGATAGCCATACCTCCTCTCGGTAGTGGGCTCGGTGGGCTCGACTGGTCGCAGGTCAGGCCCCTGATTGACGAAGCACTACAGGATTTGCCTGGCGTTCTGATCAAAGTCTATCCGCCGGATGCTGCGCGGTATGGCGAATATAATGCTGACATAAGCAAGAGGCCCGATATGACGCCCGGCAGAGCAGCCCTGCTAGAGCTCATGACTCGGTACTTGAATGGCCTGATGGACCCCTCTGTTTCGTTGTTGGAACTGCATAAGTTGATGTACTTCCTGCAGGAGGCAGGCGAACCTCTGCGGCTGCACTTCAAGAAAGCCCACTATGGTCCGTACGCGGAAAACCTCCGTCATGTGCTCCATCGAATGGAGGGTCATATGGTTCACGGTTTCCACGACGGTGGCGATCAGCCAGCCAAGGAGCTACGCGTGATGCCCGATGCCGCCATAGCAGCGGAGAAGTACCTTGCGAACCAGCCGGAGACGCGTACGCGGTTCAGCCGGGTAGCGCAGCTGGTTGACGGATTCGAGTCGCCGTTCGGGCTGGAGCTTCTGTCTACGGTACATTGGATTATGGAACACGAGGGACACCGATCCCTGGATGAAGTGGTTGCCCACACCTATGCCTGGAACAAGCGGAAGAAGCAGTTCACCAGAAGGCAGATTGACTTGACAGTGAACAGGCTGACTGATCTAGGCTGGGCCGGCATTCGACAGTCCGGGGGCACTGCGTAGCAGTCAGGGCGACTTCTGGCTCTTCAGCCGGAGCTTTGCAGATGTGCCGGGTGCTTCATCCAGCTTACATGCTGCCGATAGTGGCCGGCCCTACGCCGCCGTCCGCACGCCGATCGCCTCGATGTAGCCGATCCGGATGTAACGCTCGGACTTCCTTTTGGCGGTCAAGGCATCCAGGTACGGCGTCGAGCCCTCGTACGAGATGCTTTCCGGGATGAGCAACTCGGTGCGGAGTTTGCCCGGGCTGCGTCGGCTGTAGCCGCGATGCGTGTAGCGCACGTTCTCCGGCGCGTAGCGAAGCTCGACGTGGTGCCCGGCTTCAATCGCAGCTTCAAGCGCCTCGCGCATCTTGCGGGTGCTGAGCCCGGTCTGGAGTTCGCCCTCGCCCGGGATGGCGGTGACCGCGGGTCCGCCCTCGGACCACTCGGACTGATGGCCCACACCCAGCTCGTCCAGCAGCGTCCGCAACGCGGCCTCCTTGCCGGGAGCGACCAGGTAGGTGCTCGGGCTCAGCTGGGTGCCCAGCAGGTCGCGGAACTTCGGGTTGGTGGCCCAGGCGCCAGCCTCCGGATGCTGGAACAGGACGGCCGGTGCCACCACCGGCTTCTGCGCCTGGCCGGACCAGGCGGCCAGGAGGGCGGCCAGCTCCCGGGGTACCCCGTTGATCGCCTGATCCTGCAGAAGCGCGTGAAGCTTCTGCCGGAACACGGGCGCGCGCACGGCGTCTTCGGTGATCCGGAACGTGTGCTTGCCCGTCTGCGTGGTGAGCTGCTTCAGGACGGCTCGGGCCGGCAGGTTGAGGGGCCCGTCGGCACGGATCGTGCCGTTGGCCCGGACCTTGAGGGCGGGCTCGATGCCAGGGCGGTAATCATGTTCGGCAGCCACGCGGGGCTCGGGTGAGTTCCCGGCGAGCAGTACGAACCTTTCGGCGATCGCGCGGCCGCCTTCGACGTGCTTCAGGGCGGCGTCGCGTGCGGCCTCGTCCGGGTACTCGATGAGGCGGGTTCCAGTGTGGACCTTGAGCCGGTCCCGCCGGGCCGCCCAGTCCCTGATGGCGTCGGCCACGTTCTCCGGCACACCAGGGGCGTGGCGCTCCAGCTGGCTCAGAAGCTCGGCTGCGTCCATGCCCGAGTCAAGTGCGTGGGTGACGCTGTTCCGGTCGATCCTGAAAGTGGCTGTTTGAGCGTCCAGCCGCTCGATACCGGCGCAGGATAGGGCCCGGACCGCGCCGGAGGTGAGCAGGTCCAGGTAGGCAAGCACCTCGAAGTTCGGCTGGATCAGCAGGGCCGGGCTCGACGCCTCAAGCTGCTGCTCATCGTCGGTCAGGGCGATTGACGGCATGGCCGAGGCGCCCTCGGCCATGGCACGGGATTCGGCGTACCATGCCAGGCCGGCGGCGGGTGCGATCAACGGGACCAGTTCGTTGATGTCGCTTACTTCGCCGCCAATGGCGATCAGGCCCATGGAAGGCAGGAACTCGCGGAGCAGCCTCTCAAGCAGGTCAAGATGCCTCGCGTTGTCCCGCCAGTGCTGTACCCGGCCGCCGAAGGCTTTCGCAAGCACCTGATCCCAGAGGCCGTTGACCGCCGCCTCGACCGGGACGCCATGGTCGGGCAGCGCCACCAGGCTCTGCAGTATCGCCGTCCAGAACGGTTCGATGCTGCTGGTGCCGAAGGGGCTTTCGGCCCACGCGAGGGCGATGTCCGGGTCGTTGACCGAGGCGGTGGCGTCGATCAGCTTGGCGTACATGAGGCGAAGCGGCATTCGCTGGAAAGCGGAGATTGCGCCCGGGACGAGTGGCCAGGGCTGCGGTACGGAGTCATCGTGCGGCTTCCGCACGAAACCGAGCATGGACAGCAGCAGCAGGAGGGGCGCGAGCCGGTCCGCCAGGTGGGGCCGCTCCTTGTGGAGTCGCTTCAGGAACGGCTTGGCGAGCGCGCCGTTCCTGGTTACGTGCAGGCCGCCCTCGCTCGAGACGAGTTGCAGGACGTCCAGCAGTTCCAGGACGACGGCCGCCGGATGCCGGGCATCCAGCACGGCCTGGGCGGCCGGCTCGAGGGTGAGCCTCTTTACCGGGGGCCGCGGCCGCGGTTTCAGCCGGTTGAGCAGTTGTGGCGGGGCGCCCACCATGTCGTCCGCGTGAGTGCTGTAGCCGAACCGGGACCAGTCGGTACGAAGCCTGCCGGTCTGCAGGAGCCCGTCATCGTAGAGCTCCGCCAGCTCACGGGCCGCGATCGAGCGGATGCCAAAAGAACGCTGGTAGTCATAGTTTGCTGACCCGTCTCCCGCGGCGTTTTCGGGTTCCGCGCCGTGCAGGACCGCGGTCATGAAGACCTGCCAGCCGCTGGCTTTGCCCCCGCGCCGCTTGAGCTCCTCCAGCACCAGCCGCTCGAACGGCGACAGGCCCGCTATAAGCGCCGCGAGCAGGTCCGGGGACGCGAGCGCCCCCTTGATCGCCTTGATGGCCGCCGCCCGGGTGGTGGCCCGCCTGGCGGGAGCGTAACGCCTCATGACGCGCGTCAGCTGAGGCATCGTCATCAGGTCGAGCCGGCGCTCGAAGGAGAACAGTCCGGGGTCCTGCGTCACAAGGGGTTCGTCCGGTTGCTCGCTGTCTTCGTGCTCCAGCGAGTCCAGGAAGATGCCGAGCAGCTGCTCCTGCCTGCTCACGCGCCCAGCACCGTCGGAGTGTGGCCGGCCTTCTGGAGCGCCGCCAGGAGCTTGGGCACGTTTCGGGGTTCCACCACGGCGGCGGTGGTTCCGATGCGGGCCAAGACGAGCTCGGCCATTCTAGTGTCCGACAGCAGGCTGGTGAGGTCAGTGGCGTCAGTTACCTCGATGACGGTCAGGTCGCGGTGCAGCATGCCGAGTGCGTCGCTAACCGGGTGCACTTCGTCATGATCCGGTGAGGGCGTGGTCTGGGACATCGTGGGCCTCCGGTGCCTCAGTTGAGCAGTTCGAGGCGCGGCGGCTGCGGGTCGAGCCACTCGTCCTCGCTCATGATGCGGTAAGTGTAGCCCTGTTCGGTCAGGAACCGCTGGCGGTTGTGGGCAAAGGTCTCCTCGTCGGTCTCGCGCGTGACCAGCGAGTAGAACTGGGCGCCCTGGCCGGGTGCTTTCGGCCGCAGCAGCCGACCCATCCGCTGCGCCTCTTCCTGCCGGGAGCCGAACGTGCCCGAAACCTGGATCATCACCGAGGCGTCGGGGAGGTCCAGGGCAAAGTTTCCGACCTTCGAGAGCACCAGCGTACGGATGCGGCCGGCCCGGAAATCGTCGAACAACGCATCGCGACGCTCCTGCGGCGTCTCGCCCGTCACCAGGGGCACGTCCAGGGCGGCGGCGATCTGCTTCAGCTGGCTCAGGTAGACGCCGATGATCAGGGTCGGCTCGCCAGCGTGCAGCTGCCGGATCCTGCGCATCAGGCTCAGCTTGCGGGGGTTCTCGGCCGCCAGGCGGAAGCGGAGCCGGGGGTCTGTGAGCGCGTAGTCGCGGCGGCCCGCGTCGTCGAGCGCCAGGCGGACCTCGGTGCAGTGAACGCTGGCGATCCAGCCGTCCCGCTCAAGCTCGCGCCACGCCCCGTCGTAGCGTTTCGGGCCGATGAGGCTGAACACGTCGCCCTCGCGCCCGTCCTCCCGGATGAGCGTGGCCGTCAGCCCAAGGCGACGCAGTGCCTGCAGCTCGGCCGTCAGCCTGAAGACCGGGGCAGGCAGCATGTGGACCTCGTCATAGATGACCAGGCCCCACTGGTGGTCACGGAACAGCTGCATGTGCGGGTACTCGCCTTGGGCTCCGGGCTCAGCGCCGCGTTTCCTGGTGGTCAGCATCTGGTAGGTGCAGAGCGTGACGGCGCCGATGCCCTTGGTCCTGGAACCGTACTCGACGACCTGTTCGGGCTGCAGCGATGTCTTGGCGAGCAACTCCCGCTGCCACTGTCCGGTGCTGGTCCGGTTGGTGGTCAGCACAAGCGTCCGCTGGCCCACCAGCGACATGGCGGCCATGCCCACGACCGTCTTGCCGGAGCCTGGCGGCAGCACCACAACGCCGGAGCCGCCCTCGCTGCTGCCCGCCCGGTAGAAGGCCTGGGCAGCGGCCTCCTGATACGGGCGCACGTCCAAGTGCTTCGCAAGCGAGATGTCCAGTGCTTCCCCCGCCTGATAGCCGGCCAGGTCCTGCACCGGCCAGCCGAGCGCCAGCAGCGCCTGCTTGAGGCTGCCCCGGTTTGCCAGGGGCACCTGTGTAACGTGCTCGCCAAGGCGTTCCCCGAGCAGTGGCCGCACGTGGTCGTGACTCCCGAGCTCCAGCAGCAGCGACGCGTCTGCCGGATCCACACGTAAGACTAGGCGGCCTTCCTCACCTAACAGGCGCAGTCGGCCCCAGCGGCCGGACAGCTCCTTGATATCCGTGACCACGTTCTGCGGCAGTGGGAACTTGGCAAAGCTCTGCAGGGCCCGCAGCATCTGTTCGGCCGTGAAGCCCGCGCTGGTCGCGTTCCACAGCGACAGAGGGGAGATGCGGTAAGTGTGCAGGTACTCCGGGCTTTTCTCCAGCTCGACGAACGGGGCGATGGCCGCCCGGGCTGGCTCGGCCAGGTCGTTGAACGTTTCCAGCATCAGCGTCCGGTCCGCATGAACGATGAGGGGCTTGGTCGGGTCCGGCTGGCTCACATCCGGCATGATAACCAGGGTGGCGTCTGGGGCCGGCAAGGCTTATGACGGAACGTTACGGTGTGGAGGATTGTCTTTTAGTCTGAGTCGCTGTTGGCCACACGGGCTTTGGCGTCAAAGTACTCTTTGTAGATGTCTGGGTCGAAAGGGCTAATTGTCTGAATCTCACTGGCTCTAATCACAGTCTCGAAGTTAACTACGCCCATGGCCGAGGTATCAATTGATCCAAATACGACTTTCTCAACGTCATCGATCGAGGCCCGCTTGTTCGCTTCGAGATATTCCTTGATGGCTTCCGTGTATTGGGCCTCCACGGCATCGCGAATTCCCTTGTGCGTTTTCGCGTAGTCCACATCAAGAACCAGACCGTGAGTTTCCTTGTTCCGGTGGCCACTGGAGTGAAGTGCCAGCCGGATGCTTTCAACGTTTCTGACTGGGTTTATCGAGTTCATTACCTTGCCGAGATAGACCTTGCCCGACTTCAATGTCACCATTAACAGTTCCTGACTCGTGAGGAATTCCATAAGGAGCATTTCGAACGGATCACCTCGTGAACTGATGAATCGTCGAGCAGCGCGTGCGCCAGTTTTATCACCAAGCCGCCAGACCCAATTCATGCCCGGAGCGAGTACGAGGCCTAGAGTGATGGCCGCAAGGCCATGCTCGAGTCCTGCTAAACTTTCCATTGACCGCCACGCGCCGAGTGCTTCCCTGATTGCTGAGTAGCGCTCGGCCAAGCTTATGGTCACCAGAGAGAACAGGTGGAGTATCAAGGCTGCTGTTGAAACTGCAAACAGGAGCCGATAGCCATCCGCACGAGCGAGATACAGGCGTAACTGCTTGAAAAGAACTGTAAAAAGAAAGCCACCGAACAGGGGTGGCAAGAACTCGTTTAACGTGGGCACTACTGTTCACTCTTGGATTTCAGTTCGGCCATCACTCGTTGGGTCAATTGTCGGAACTCCCGCGGAGAGAGAGCGGCCGTATCTCTGGTCACGTATGGCGTCCCTTCAAAACTGACCCGTACATCGACGATCGACTTTGGCCTTGCATCCTTTGCATGGTTACCAGATGGTGAACCATTTGTGCGCGTTGCCATTACATAACCTCCTTTCGATCCATCGAGTCCTATAGCTGCTTGATTGTACATCAGGCAGCAGAAGCAGTCCGACTCGCTCTTGGCAAAAGTTTAGCTCGTCTGTCAAGCTAAGTATCCAGTCGCGAAAGTTCGGGCTGGTGGCCGAGGGCAGCACAACCAGGCGCTGCAGTATCGCCAACCAGAACGGTTAGATGGTACTGGTACCGAAAAACTCTCGGTCCATGCGAGGGCGACGCTGCAGGCCGTGGTTTGTTGGTTGCTGTTCGAGTACGATTACGCCTGCGAGGGAGTCGGGCCGGCCTTCGATGCCGACGGCAACACGCTTTTCGTGGGCGGAACGTCGGAAGTGAGGGTGATGGGTTTTGACCTGAGCGACCTGTACATGCTCATCCGCATGGGTCTCCCATCCCCCTGGACAGGCTGGCGGGAGCAAGGCGACTGTTAACTGATTGGCTTACTGTGGTCGTGCCTGTGGAGTGGAATGCGATCGATGGCACGCGTGCCAGCATCGGCACTCTCAGCTATGGGATCTAGTTGAGATGGCAAGTCGTGGCAAGTGCAAGTGTAGGTCTCAGGGCTACGGATCGACCTCCATCAATACACTTGACAAAAAACTGTCACCACTGTATCTTCTTAAGAAGAAAGAATTTCATCATTGTTGGAGAGGGCAAGGTTGCGATGTCGGCCATGTATTCCGCACATGAATCAGCAACGGGCTTATTTGTCAGATTGCGCAATAAATATCAAGGCTTAAGCGTAACCGAGAAGAAAATTGCTGACTTACTGTTTGACCGTGATTCTAACGTGTCTGACTTGCTTACAATATCATCACTGGCTCGCCACACGCGTGTGAGTGAGGCAAGCGTGGTCCGATTTACCAAGCGACTGGACTATCAAGGGTTTGCCGACTTTAAGAGGGCATTGCTGAGCGAAATCTTAGCTGACCGTGGCTCAAACGAATCGGTGCGCGCGCCATACGAAGAGCTAAGCCAGGTCGACGAGATTACCGACATTGCTCCCAGGCTCTTCAGCCTGATGCGCATAGCATTGGACGACACCGAGCAAAACTTGAATGCTGACGACTTAGTAGAGGCTACTACGCTAATTGCCGACGCCGAAAGTGTGGTGTTTTTCAGCCATGGTGGATCAGGCCACATTGCGAATACCGCCGCGGAGAAGTTCCTGATTCTCGGCTTCAATAGTCTTAGCCACACTGATGACTATCTGCTCGAGCTACATGCGAAGTATCTCGACGACACTGCCGTAGTCATCGCGCTTTCGCACACTGGGGTCACGAAGGCCGTAGAGAACGCGGTGCGCCTGGCTGCGGCTCGCAGTATCCCGATCATTGCGATAACCGGGGCCCAAGACTCACCTATAGCTGAACTGAGTGATGTGCACCTACGAACCGCCGTGCCGCATACTGCTGTCGGGAGTGACGCCGGGGTTACCCGTGTTGCACAGGTTGCACTGCTTGACTGCCTTGCCGCGGCCGCAGCACATCATCGCCTCAGGAATGAAGGGCCGACTTCACGCTGATGGGTGTTACTGGTCCAGCATCGATCGGGCCAAGACCCCGGGTGCGTCGGTTTCCACCAGGCATCACATTGGCAATTGGCCTCGCGGGCCTTTTCGGCATCTGGTTCATGGTGCCTCTTGAGATAGCCGCAAGGCTGGGGCTTATGCTCGTGCTGGCAGCAGGCTTCTATGCCTACTGGCTCAACCGGGCGACAGATCGGGCCGTAAAGAACCTGCTGCTGATTCCAAGCATTACCATCATGTTCGGCGTGACCCTGACTCCACTTCTGTACCTGCTGTACATCAGCTTTCATCGGGTGACAATGCTCAACTTCAACGGCGAATGGCCGTTCGTGGGGCTGACCAATTACATTCGGCTCGTTACGGAAGATCCCCTCTTCTACCCGAACTTGGTGCGCAGTCTGCAGCTACTCGTGTTTGCAATTGCCCTACAACTGGTTATCGGCCTGTTGCTGGCCTTGCTATGTAACCGGGAGTTCCGTGGGCGGAGTCTCGTCAGTACGATTCTCCTGCTGCCGATAATGACTAACACGATAGTCGTTGGCTTGCTTTGGAAGTACATGCTCGACTACCAGACGGGCCTGGTCAACCTGTTGCTCAGTTACGTGAACGTGCCAGCGCAGCCGTGGCTCACCAATCAGCCTTTGCCACTCATTCAGGGCATTCCCGTTATTGGCGGATGGTTGGTCAGCAACTTCAATGCCAACTACGGCTTCCTGTCCATCATCTGGACGAATACCTGGCAGTGGACACCTTTCGTTTTTCTGTTGCTAATGGCTGGTCTCAGGAGCCTGTCTCAGGAGCCCTTTGAAGCAGCCCGAGTTGATGGCGCGAACGGCTGGCAAACGTTCTGGTTCATCACGTTGCCGATGCTGAAGCCTGTGATCGGAGTGGTCCTGTTGCTTCGTGCGGTTGACCTGATGAAATCGTTCGGGCTTATTTGGACGCTCTTCGGCAACGCTCCGTTCACCCGTATTCTCAACATCCATATCCACACGCTTGGGCTGGGTAGCCAGAACTACAGCATGGCTGCTGCGCTGAGCATTATCGTCGGAATGCTTTCCATCGGCATCTTCCTGATTCTGCGGCGTACTTCCGGACCGCAGGTGCACTGAACATGGCGACTTCACCCAAACTCCGCAAACGCCGTATTGACTCGGTAAGCGTCTTTGTCGGGATGGCCATAGTCGCAGTTCTGCTTGTCTGGGCGTTTCCGTTCATATGGATGCTGCTTGGATCAGTCAAGCCCGCTCGCGACATCATTTCGGATCAGCTGGTCATCTTCTTCAGCCCAACACTGGAGCACTACCGTGAGATATTCACCAGACAACCGTTCAGCCGTTTCTTGTTGAACAGCCTCATTGTGGCGAGCAGCGTAACGGTGGTAACCCTGACAGCCGGACTGCTGGCTGCGTATGGTATGAGCCGTTTCTCAGCAGGCGGACGCTGGTTCGAGCTCTGGGTTCTGGCGACTCGTATGGTACCCCCCGTCGTTCTGCTCATTCCCCTGTTCCTGATCTTCCGGGTGCTCGGACTAATAAACACGCTTTGGGCTCTCATCATTGCGGACACTACATTTCTCCTGTCCTTCGTCATTTGGACGATGCGGAGCTTTTTCGACGAGGTTCCTACTTCACTGGATGAAGCGGCCATGATCGATGGTGCCTCGCGCATGCAGGCTTTCAGGTATGTGGTATTGCCCATCGCAGTACCCGGAATAGTCACCAGTACGATCCTGACCTTTATTTTCGCGTGGAACGAGTATCTCTTCGCCATCGTGTACGCGACCGGTACTACTTCCAAGACGCTGCCTGCCGCTGCAGCAGACTTCATTACTGGTTATGCCATTAACTGGGGACCGATCTTCGCGTCGGGAACAGTGATTGTGCTCCCAGTGTTCTTACTTTCCATCGTGCTCCAGAGGTACATCACGCGTGGACTGATGCTTGGGGCCATCAAGTGAATCGGCAGCCCAAACAAGATGGGAGGTGAAGCGTCGTAATCAGGAATGAGCTCGGTGTCACTGGCGACAGTGAAAGCCTCAGCCTGTCCGAGGGAGGAATAGGATATTCATGAAGGAGAATCGCATGTTCTGGGTGTCGAGAGTGAAGAGTAGACAACTTCGTATGGTTCTGTTTGCAGTCTTGCTGGCAGGAGCTGCCCTTGCGCAGAGCGATCCCGCGGTGGTGTTCGTACGCTCAGGTACCGAGGCAGACGCAACCCGGGCAGTGGCCGAGGCGTACACCGCGAAAACCGGTCTGCCCATTGAGATAATGGAGGCCGGCCGCTCCGGCTACTACGCTGCTTTACACACGCAGTTGGTCGGGGGCACCACCGTGTTTGACCTTGCCCAGGCAAACGACGTAGATATCGCTGCTTTGGCGATAGCGGGTGGCATTAGGTCGCTGGACGAGTTCATCAACCGGCCCGAATCCGGTGGGCTTGACCTGGAGGACTTCCCGGCTGTCTACACACATGACGGCGAAATCTACTCGGTCCCGTTCGACATCAGTACGCACTTCCTCTACTACCGTTCAGATCTCATTGAAGAGCCGCCACAGACTTGGGACGAGTATCTGGAAACGGCGCGTGCCTGGACACAGTCCCTGAACCCCGATTCACCCACACGCTATGGCACGGCGCTCACTGCACTGGCCGGCTCCGAACAGCCGAAGGTGTTCTACAGCATCATGTGGTCCATGGGTGGCTGGATCATAGATGATGAAGGTAACGTCGGGCTCGATTCTGAAGGTGCAATCGCAGCTGGAAACTTCTACCGTACGCTTGCCGATGAGGGCTTGCTGCCTCCTGATGTCTTCTCATGGGGATTCTCTGACGTCTATGAGGCGCTGCAGACCGGAACGATTGCCATGGCAGGACCGTACTGGAATGCTGCATATCCCACGCTTGTAGCAGAAGGAGCTGCCGATAACATTGAGATCACACTTGTTCCTGGTGTAAGGCTCGACGATGGCTCGATCCATCGCACGCCGTTTCAGCAGGGCAAAGTGTTCGTGATGAACGCCAATTCGCAACGGCAAGAGGCGGCTTGGGACTTCTTCCAGTTCTTGGTCAGCGATGAGGGCACACGCATTATGGCCGAAGCTGGTGGTACACCTGCAAGGGTATCCGTAATGCAGGATCCAGACCTGGAGCCGGCCGAGTACTACGCAACGATGCGTGATTCACTTGAGATCGCGTTAGGTGATCCGGGTCCTGCGTTCTATCTCGAGCAGCATGAGGCGATGAATGAGGCGCTCTCACTGATCATCACCGGAGCGGAACCTGCCGAGAGTGCCCTTGGGCGGGCTGCCAACAGCGTCAGACGACTGATTGAAGACTACGGCTTCTGAATTGCAGTAAATGAGGGGTGGTGCGCACAATACTGCGCGCACCACCAAGCCGCTTTCACGCTCGATTATCTTCCATGAAACCAGTCTATTCAGCACATTATCGAATCAATGTCCAACGCGAGGCAGGGGATGACGTCAGTGCACCAACAGCAGATCTCAAGAGAGACCAACCATGAGAACATCGGAATTAGCGCCTGGACTGGCTACGGTGGGAATGTCGACGGCTTCTGTCGACTGGCCCGAAGCGTTGGAGCGAGTCATATCGAGCTGCGACAGTTTATCGGGGGGGACGACAAGGTTGACACGAGTGGACGCAAAGCAATCAGGCAAGCTCTTGAGGCGGCTGGCCTGCGCAGTAGTGTGCATGCGCCTTGGAAGCTTAACTTGGCCAGCAGCGACAGGAACAGCCGACGCTTCGCACTAGATCAGTACAAGAAGTTGTTGGACCTCGCGGCTGAGCTTGGCAGCGAGGTGATGGTGTTCCATGGCGGATGGAACGAGGACCGTGCAGGTGGACATGAGCTGGTGAATGACGCGGCCCATGAGCTAGTCAAGCATGCCGCCACTATGGTGTGCCGCCCCGCCCTCGAGAATGATGAGGTTTCGAGACCCACCTTGTTCCACAACCCTGAGGACTTTCGTAGCATCAAAGTTGATGGCTTGGCGTATGTGCTGGATATCGGGCATGCCAACACATTGGGCCACTCCGTGCAAGAGTTTGCCAAGGTCATGCGAAGCCGAGTCGTAGAAGTACATCTTCACGACAACGACGGGACGGGTGACCAACATCTGTCGCTTGGGAGGGGGACCGTCAATTGGTCAGAAAGTATCCCCCAAGTGCTCGCTACCGAGCCGCATTTGCTGATGCTTGAGTGCTACTCGGATGATGACATCACGGCAAGCATGAAACGACTAAGGCAATTGCTGAGAGTGGAGGGGAATCATGAGCGAGTCCACACCTGAATTGGTGCCTGACTTTGCTGTGAGCCAGTTCACCACTTGGAATCAAACATTTGAGGAGGACATTGAGCTGTTCGTACGGCAGGGAATCGCAACCATTGAACTCTGTGAACGAAAGCTCGCTGAAGACACCGGAAAGGCAAGTGAGCAACTGGCACTTCTCAAAGAGGCCGGCCTTAGGGTCAGCTCGATTCAGCCTCGCGTCCATGCGCTCTTTCCGGACTCAATGAATCCAGCCAATGACCACGTAGAACGTCGGGCCCAGCACTTGAGAGACACGATCGTACTTATGGCCGATCACTTCCCGGGCACACCGCTTGTGACGATTACCGGCAACGCTCCGCGTTACAACTACCGGGAGGCTTGGAACATCGCGCTAAGAAACTATCGCCGGCTGGCTGAGATCACCGAGGATCACGGCATGACGCTGGCCTTTGAGCCCTTGAATCCAATACTCATGAACAACGACACGTTCATCAGCTCACTTGATGGTGCGCTAGAGCTGATAGAAGCAGTCAACAGCGCTTCGTTCGGACTGACGCTCGATGTGTGGCATGTTTGGCATGAAGCCGATATTCACAGGCGCATCAGCCGACTTGGATCGGAACTGCAGGTTGTGCACGTGTGCGACTGGCCGGCTGACCGACCACGTGCACCTGGTGACCGCGTGCTCCCTGGAGATGGATGCATTGATCTACGAGGATTGCTCGGAGCGATTGAAGCAAGTGGCTATCGGGGTGCGTACAGCCTCGAGGTCTTCTCGGAAGGCTGGTTGCCGGATTCGATTTGGAAGGAGCCCGGTGAACGGGTCCTCAAGAGGGCTTTCGCCGGTTTCATGCAGGCTTGGCAAGAACGCCACCACTATGCGCCAGGGGGCCAACCATGAAGCATCTTGTACAACTATCGCTGGACATTACGGATCTGGCCGAGGCGCTCGAAACCGCCCACATCGCGGTTGATGCCGGGGTTGACTGGCTGGAGGCCGGCACCCCACTGCTCATCAGTGAGGGCATGACGGCGGTGCGGGAGTTAAGGCGCGAGTTTCCCAACGTGCCTATCGTTGCTGACATCAAGACGATGGACGGCGCCTGGCTTGAGGTCGAGCTGATGGCTCGGGCCGGAGCGACGCACGTTGTCGTAATGGGCCAGGCGCTGCCAGAGACGGTGGAGTTGGCGGTCCAGGCGGGCCGGGATTTCGGAGTACAGGTCATGGGTGACAATTTAGGAATGCCTGACTCCGTGGAAGGAGCCCGACTTCTCGAGCAAGCCGGCTGTGACATAATCATTCATCACACCGGCTATGACTATCGGACGTTAAGACAGAGTCGCAACGAAGAACATGAGACCCCGATTGACCGACTTGCGGACGTGGCAGCTGCAGTTGCTGTGCCTGTGCAGGCGGTTGGAGGGCTGACGCTGGAGCAAGCCGTCAGAACTCCCGCGCTTGGTGCCAGCATTGTTGTTATCGGTGCGCCCCTTGCTGTCGACGCGCATGCTTTCAAGCGAGCAAGTGGAGATGTATCCGCGGTACTGCGCGAAATCTGCGAACGGGTTCATGCATTCGAGCCGGATTCTGAGCTGAACTGATGAAGCCCGCCGAGATGACTGCTCTTGTGAACTATGGCCCGGGTGCCGGCGATACCGAACTACGGACGGTGCCGGTGCCAGAGCTCACTGATCCGTACGATGTGATCCTGCGTGTCGAGGCCGTCGGGATTTGCGGCAGTGACGTACATCAATGGCTCGGACGGCATAGCTGGAACGTAAATTACCCGGTCATACTAGGTCACGAGTTCACTGGAACGATAGCTGAGCTCGGAGCGCAGGTGCGGGCGTTCGCTGTAGGCGAGCGTGTTGTCAGTGAGACCGCCGCCGTCATTAATCATGAGTCTGCATTCGCGAAGCAGGGGCTCTATCACCTTGATCCGGAGCGACTTGGTTTCGGCTATGGCACCGACGGTGCAATGGCAGAATTTGTAAGGGTTCCATCGCGCCTGTTACACCGCGTCTCCTCGGACTTGCCTACCGACCTGGCTGTGCTGGCTGAGCCATGTTGCGTTGCCTATAGTGCTGTAGTCGCAAGCGGTAACGTCCGGCCCGGACAGCGAGTTCTGGTGCTTGGTCCCGGCCCGATAGGTCTGCTGTGTGCCGCTTTGGCCCGTATTAGCGGCGCTACGACCGTGCTTGTCAGCGGTGTTTCTGGCGATGAAGCACGCTTGGCTGTAGCCCGCGCAATGGGGATCGAAGCTGTCATGAGGGAAGAAGTACCTGATTTGATTGCGGGGCTCGACGATGGTTACGGCGTAGACGTAACCATCGATGCTGCAGGAGTGAGCAGCGCACTGCAGGACGCAATCAGACACACAAGACCAGGGGGTGTGATCGTCAAGGTTGGCTGGGGCCCCCAGCCCTTGGAGTTCAGCCTAGATCCGTTAGTCCAGAAAGCACAAGTGTTGCGGGGTTCTTTCTCCCATAATTGGTCGGTTTGGAACAGCGTGTTGCGATTGCTCGAGTCCGGGCAACTCGATCCTGCTCCGCTCGTCAGCAGGGTGGATAGCCTGAAGAACTGGCGGAACGCCTTCAGCGACATGCATGAAGGCAAGGCGATGAAGATTGTCCTGACGCCGACCGAAAGAGGTGCGTGATGGCGGAACTCGATGGGCAGGTTGTCATCGTCACCGGTTCCAGTACCGGTATCGGTGCCGCGACAGCTCGTGCCTGTGCCAGGAGGGGCGCACTTGTCGTTGTCAATGGCCGGGAACGCGAAAAAACTGAACGGGTTGCGGCTGGGCTGGAGCGACCGGGTGCGCATTTCGTCGCGGACATTGCGGATCCCGCAGCATGTCGTGAGATCGTTGAGTTTGCTGTTGACACCTTCGGAAAGCTTGACGGCATAGTGAACAATGCCGCAGTAATGACCCGAACGACGTTGGCCGGAACGGATGAGAAGAACTTTGACTACATCATTTCTGTCAACTTGCGTGCTCCGGTCCTTGTGTCACGTGCCGCCCTGCCCCACCTCAAGGCCGCTGAGAACGCCTCCGTTGTCAACATCGGTTCCGTTAACGCTTACTGTGGTGAGCCGAACCTCCTTGCTTACTCAATCAGCAAGGGCGGTCTGATGACTGCGACCAGAAACTTGGCGAATGCGCACGCAAGCGACGGGATCCGCTTCAACCAGCTCAATGTAGGATGGACGGTGACGGAGAATGAGGATGAGATCATCCGAAACGAAGGTCCAGGGGCCGACTGGCTGAAGCACCTGAAACCCGAGTATCGGCCGAGTGGCGCCCTGCTATCTCCGGAAAACATTGCGCATCATGTAGTCCATTGGTTATCAGCGGAGTCGAGTCCGATTTCTGGATCGATAGTGGATCTAGAGCAGTACCCGGTCGTCGGTCGACTTACAGCGGACAGCCGCTTCCTCAGCTGATGCCACTGGCTGCATTTCCCAAGTGTTATCTGGATGCGCTGTGCATCACAGGAAGCATGAGTGTAGCCGACTGGATACATAAGGCAGCTACCCTGGATGTCGATGGGCTTGAGTTCTACTGGGGCTTCACACCACATGACGATCCGGCAGAGCTTGCGCATCTTAGGGAATTGGCAGGCCGGTCGGACCTGTCCATACCGATGATGTGTTATTCGCCCGACTTCACTAAGCCCGATCGCTCCGAGCGAGCTCTCGAGATTGCCCGTCAGGAAAGAGCCATTGAAGTCACGGCTGCGCTCGGTGGTGGCTATTGCAGAGTACTCTCAGGCCAGCGTCGGCCGGATGTTGGCCGCAGAGAAGGCATCGCATGGACCGTCGAGTGCATAACGGCCGTGTTGCCTGCCGCTGAACGACACGGCGTGGTACTGGTGTTGGAGAACCACTTTAAGGATGGATACTGGGATTATCCGGAATTTGCCATGCAGTCCGACGTGTTTCTTGAACTTGTTCACCAGTTGCCTGAGTCGCCATGGCTCGGCATAAACTATGATCCGTCGAACGCCCTGATCGCAGGAGATGATCCAGTGGAGCTACTCGTGGCGGTAAAGGATCGGATAGTGACCATGCACGCTAGTGATCGGCGGCCCAAGCCAGGTGCCGAGCCTTCGGATGATGGGGCTTACGAGTATGAGGACCTGCTCCACGGTGTGATCGGATCCGGCCTTATTCCTTACGATGAGATCTTTGCGATCCTGAGAAGCGTCGCGTTTAGCGGCTGGATATCCATAGAAAACGGTGATGATCCCACTGTTGGAATGCAAAGCTTGGCGGCTTCGGCGGACTTCCTCCGGCACAAAATGAGGGAATACGACTTGCCCTGACCGGCTGGAGACATCGGGCCCATTGCACCCCATTCGGAATGCGAGGCACTGCTGCCAATGTAGAGCGGGCCGGCTGAATCGCAGCCGGCCCGACAAAACGTCAACTACTGTGGGATCTCCCGTTAGTTAACCGATAGCCTTCACACTCCGCAGCTTGCTCAGGTCCGTGAACACTTCACAACCGTCGTTGGTGACAAGCACGAGGTCCTCTAGGTGGATCCGCTCACCGTCGGTCAGAATGGCGCGGGGCTCGATGGCCAGGATCATGCCGGGCTCTAGCACGCGGTCGCTCTTTGGGTGCAGCAGTGGCTCGTCGTGCAGGCCCACACCTATGCTGTGCCCGACGTGCGGGGCAGCAAGCGGGATGCCGCGCCTGGTGTGTTCGGTATCCATCAGGTTGAAGAGGTCAGCGGCGGTGATGCCGGGCTTGATGCCCGCGACGATTGCCTCGTAGATGTCAACGTACGTGTCGCACGCCTTCTCCTTCTCTGGCGAGATCTCGCCGGCGTAAACGACGCGGGCGAAGTCTGAGGTGTAGTTGCGGAAGTGGCCGCCAACGTCGACCTTGATCATGGCGCCACGCTCAATCGGGGTGCGGGTGGATGTGGCATGGGGCACGGCGGTGGAAGCTCCGGATACGACGGTCAGCAGGGTGGGCGAGGTGCCGATTTCGCGCATGCGAAGCTGGATGTCCCAGCCGAGTTCCTCCTCGGACTGGCCCAACTGGAAGTTCGCGAATGCGGCGTAGAGGATCTCCTCGGTGGTCTGTTCGGCGTGGCGCAACAGGTCGATCTCGGCCTGGCTCTTTCGGCCACGGACACCGTCGAGTGTGTCGTCAATATCGATCAGTTGCGCCTGCGGCAGCTTGTTGCGGACCTCGTCCATGTAGGTGGAGACGAGGAAACGCGGCTCGACGCCGACGCGGGCATTGTCCAGGCCGTTGGCGGCCAGGTAGTCGACGACCGCGTCGATTGGTGTGCGCTGGAACTCGACGTACGTCCTTATGTCCTCGATCCAGGTCTCGTGTTTCGCGAGGGGTTCTTCGATGTCGCAGACGATCATGCATGAGGTTCCGTTCGCCTGTAGCACATGGATGGCGAGACGCTCGGGAATCGTCACTTGGGTCTTGATGAACGCGCCGCTGGAGTAGAGGACATTCACGGGCGATGCGATGACGGCGACTTCAACGTTGGCGCGCTTGAGCGCAGCGGCCATGCGTGCGGTGTTCTCTGGGAACAGGGTCGGATCGTTAGGCATTGATGACATGGTTTTCCTCACTTCTCAGTCACGGTGACTGGACAGGGGTGTATCAGCGGCGGTTGCCGCGCGGATCGACGACGTCGCGCAGGATGTCGCCAAGCAGGTTGAAGGAAAGAATGACAAGCATGATAGCGGTACCGGCGCTGGTGGCCACCCACGGGGCGAACTGCAGGTAGTTCCTGCCTTCGCTGATCATGTTCCCCCACGTCGGGGTGGGCGGAGACACTCCAAGGCTGAGGAAGCTGATACCTGCCTCAGTGCGGATGGCGAAGGCAAGCTGGATGGTGGCCGCAACGATGATGGGGCTGATGATGTTTGGAAAGGGCGACGGATGCGCCAAGGCCGTACGAGATCACGTTCAGGCCCAGGGACTCGGTACGCTCGGCGAACTGGCGGGTGTCGACGCCGCCGGCTACGTCGTAGTCGCCGCGTTGCAGGCCGATGTAGAGGGAGGACACCTCTGGCCCGTAGTGGAACTGGGTCGCTTCCAGAATCGCGGCCTCGTCGGCCCGGAAGTAGTCGTCGAAGCGCGTGACGCGCAGACTCTGCGTTGAGACGTAATCATCGAACTGGAATGGGCCCGTGCCGATCGGATTCGTGCGGAAAGCCGAGCCAAGCTCGGTGACGGCCCGCTCGTTCAGGATCGCGCCGCGCGTGTGTCCGGCGATGTTGATGAGGAACAGCGGATCGGCTTCCTCGAGCACAACCTGCACCGTGTAATCGTCGAGCACGAGAATCTCCTCGACGTTGGTGAACTGCGACAACCAGGGCGAAACAAAATCGGGGTTGCGGACGCGGTCGAAGGTGAACTTCACGTCGGAAGCCTTCAGTTCACCATAGCCGCCGTGAAACTGGACTCCTTCACGGAGCTTGAAGGTCCAAAGCCTGCCACCCTCTGTGGCTTCGAACGACTCGGCAAGATCAGGTTCGCCGGCCGGGTATGCTCCCATCTGTTGCAGCAGTCCGGCGGCCTCGACAGCCAGGCGTGTCTTGCCGTTGCCTCCGGTTCAATGCAGCGTCACGAGGCGCGCACCGTCGTGGCAAAACAGCCGCAGGATCCGCCTCAGCTCATGACGGCGACCCACGAATGCATCGGCGGGGTTCGGCCGGTTGCCAAGCCGTGTTGTCGTTGCGCTGGCGTCTGCGATCACGCGCTGCAACTCACCGAGGCGGTTACCCTCGGTGCTGCGCAGTACCTGGAGGAGGTCTACCGAGCTGAGCGACTCGTGCGCAGATGCGTGTTCGATGCCCATGGCGAACTCGGCCAGTGTCCTGGCTTGTACTGAATCTCCCGCTGCGAGGGCATCACTGGCAGCATCGACCCAGATCTGCCGGGCGTGTTCCGCGACCCGCTCCCGGGTTAACCAGAGCCAATTTCCACGCGTGTCACCAAGACCATCCTGTTGGTATCTCCCACTGTGGTCGAGTTCGGAGTAGATGGGCGTGTCGGCCAGGACTCCAGGAGCGGGAGCAGCCAGAACAGCGCTGGTACTGCCATCGCTTCAAGCGTTGTCTACACATATGGTCAAAACTCATTGGAGGTAACTATTCACTCTGACGAAGGCGACGTTGTCGCCTCGGAATCGATCAGCGGTGGAACCGGGCCAACCATCCCTGAC
This sequence comes from uncultured bacterium, assembly GCA_964495325.1. Classification (GTDB taxonomy): domain Bacteria; phylum Deinococcota; class Deinococci; order Deinococcales; family Trueperaceae; genus CAZBVI01. Next base: position 153,075 of record CAZBVI010000002.1, on the reverse strand, counting down.
TTGCCCGAGCGCTCTGCGGTGACGCTTCAGCCCGGCATCTACACCATGACTGTAACGGCCACACCGAATGCGTCCACGCGAGCAGTATGCTCGATCTCCTGGGAACGCGGCGGTACCAGTTGCCCGGCCGTGGAGCCACTGACCAAAGCCTTCGAGTTCAGTGCCTGGTTGACTATGGACTCGCAGTAACGGTCACAGGCAAGTGAACCAGTGAGGCACGCCCAAGGCGAGCCTACTCAGGCAGCGTCACGAACACCTGGATGCCGACCTCCTGTTGCTGGCCGGCGCCCGTGGCCCGCACCACGCCGCTCGTCATGCCGGCCTGCGGCGGGACCGTAAGGTGACCGATCCATACGTCCCCCTGTTGCAGCAAGGAGAGGACCTCGTCGAACAGCTCGACCTGGACGGTATCGACCTCGCCGTGGACGCGTGCGAACACGGTCAGGTTCCTGCCTGCGACAGTTGACCCGTCGGAAGTCCAGGCCACCAGGGCCAGTGTGCCGGACTGGAAAGTCGTGACGACGTCGCGAATCAGTGGCGCCACCGGGATGTACAGCACGGGAGGGCCGGCCGGTGGCTCAACGGTTATCGCCTGCAGGCGGCGCGTGAGCTCGTGCCCTGCGGGCAGGCTCGACTGGTTGACGACAGGTGTGTAGCTTCCCTGGGTCAGGTTGGTGATCCAGATTGTCCCGCTCGAATCGGTCACTCCATGCGCGGTGCGGGGGCCTTGCAGCTCAACCTGGATGCCTGGCAGGAAGGGTTCGCCCACGCCGGGCTGGCCGTCACGGTCAAGGTCGGCGAACGCGACTATCCGCATGGTGCTTACGGGCGAGAAGCTCAAATCACGGGGCACGACGCTGTTCAGGTGCACCTCGATGGCCGGATCACCGGTGAAGCCGAGCGTGGCGGGCAAACCCTTGAACTCCAGCGTATACGGGCCAGGTGGCACGCGCAGGTTGAAGCTGCCGTCTGCCTGAGTCACGGTGGCAGTGTCTCCAGCAACGATCGTGATGCCTGCAAGGCGTTCTTCCGTGATGTCGCGTTGGCCGTCCAGGTTGCGATCGATGAAGGCGACGCCGGTGAAGCCGCCGGTCTCGCGACCGCCGAAGGCGTCCACAAGTGGTGCAGGGGTCGAGAACGGGATGAGCCAGGTGTAGCTGATCCCGGCACTGAACCGGTGGGTGGTGCCGGCGGGCGTTAGCACCAGGCCGTAACCGAAGCCCAGGTTGAGCCCGGGAGTGAAGATATCAGTAGCTGCGACGCCGATCGCGAAGCTGTTGGTCCGGGCACTGACCCTCCACGTCACGTCGCTGGACAAGCGTGCGCTCCATTCCTGCCGCCAGCGGATCGCGAAGCTGGTACCGGTCATGGTGCCGCGCTGATGGTTGAAGCTTGCCTCCACCTCGGATCCCGGACCGAGCGCGAGCGAACCTCCGAGGCTGTAGACCACACGCAGTTCGGCTTCGCGCTCGCCGTGGGCTGCACGGGAGTCCCGGCTGACGCCGAGCCGCAGAGATACTTTCCTGAAGTGGGTCTCGGCCGTAATCCTGAAACCGTTGCTCGGCCGGGCATGTTCGTTCAGGGCAAGACTTGACTCGAGGTTGCCGCTGATGCTTCCTGTCACTGCGCCCGAGCCCGCACTGAACCGCATGGCCGCGCCGGCCTGCAAGCGGAGGTTGGCTGGGCCAGCGCCGAAGTCTGCGGTGGAGTGGATCACGCCGGCCGACAGCCGCAGGTTCTGGACAGGAACGCTGGTCAGCTGCACACCCGTAGACAGTGTACTGCGCGTGGGCCCGACGTTCAGCCTTGCCAGGAAACGGATGCCGAAAGGGCCGGCCGAGCGGCTGCCGCCGGTGAGGCTGACGCTGTGCTGCCCCAGGCCCGGAGTCGTACTGATCGACTGGACGAGGTCGAAGTTCTGAGTCAGCCACCTCAAGTTCTGATTGACGGTGAGATAAAGGCGGTAGTCCGTTTGCGCATCGGCATAGCCGCTCAGTCCCAGGCCGATTCCCAGCTGCAACTGGTTGCTCAATGCCCGGCGCCACAGGCCGGACAGGGATTCGGAATGGGCCTCACCGGCCAGCATGAGGTTGCCGTGAAACTGCAGGTCGAGCCCTGGGGTCTGGCTGACCGCGCCAGCCTGCAGTTGGAACAGGCCCGCTTCAGCGGGACGAAAGTAGTGCCCACCGACGTTGAAGCGCCAACCGGCTGCTCGCATCGCGCCACTCAGTCCGAAGCGTCCGTGACCGAAGGTGATTGCGGCCTGCCACTCCTGGGCAGTGAGTTCGATCCGGGCGTGCTGCGGCGCGGAGAACACCGACCCCGGCGCATTACGGAACGAACCGGTGCTGACGTTCAGCTGCACAAAGTCCGACAGCTCGCCGCTCAGGCCCGGTTGCACGCTCCAGTTGAGGAACGGCGCTGCGCCCTCTTCACTGACCTCGACTCCGGTGTTGACCCCGGAAGTGATGCGCAAGAGCAGCCGTGGGTCCGGGTTCGCCACGGCAGACCGGGTACCGGCTCGCCGGTAAACAGCGGTTACATCGCGAGTCGTGACACCGCCGGTGTTACCGCTAGTTGCCTCGATTGTGACCGTCATTCGATATCCCTGGCCGACTGTGCCCTGAACCGGGATGCTCACGGTGGCCGCAGCCGACTGAAATGGCTCGAGGACAAGCTGAGTCGGGCTCACATGTACCTGCCGGGAGGCGCTGTATGCCCTGAGCGAGATCACTTCCGGTTGGTTGCCGGCATTAGTGACATTGATCTCGAACGCAAGCACCTCGTTGGGCGATGCTTGCGGATCAGTTGTTTCCGTGACGCTCACTCCCGCGCTGCCCCCGACGGTTACGCCGATGCTTGTTTGCGCTCTGCCCGCTTCACCGGTTGCGCTGAGCTCCAGTTGTGCGCGCGTACCCGCCAGGGCGGTAGCCGGAACCCGCACGGTGAACGGAACTTGCCTGGTGCCTCTCAGCTGAAGCTCTCGCGTGTCCGTAACCACGTGCCAGCCGTCCGGTGCGGTGACCACGACAGTCACACTGCCGTCTCCGGAGATCGGAACGGCGAAGGTTAAGTACTCGCCAGGCAGTGCTTCCAGCGCAGGCATGCTCCCGAACTCGACCTGGGCGCCAACTGCTCCCGTGGTCACCAGCATGGCCAATGCCAGAAGTGCCCGCTGCACCATCAGAACGCTTCAGTCTGGGCAGTGATTGTCGCGGTGACCTCGTAAGAGCCGGCCCGTTCCGTGCCTGTCAGCTCGAGCATGAACTCGAGGGAGAACTCCATCCAGCCCAGAGTCGGGCCGTTCTGTGCGTGTACGACCTGCGGGAACCCATTCGCGCGCAGCCAGCCACCCTCGTTGACGCGGTACATGACCTGGCTGGCGGGCACCAACAGGACGCCCGCGTCATCGATGATGTCGCTCACGTCGAGGCTGAGAGTCCATGATTGCTCACTGCTCGAATGAACCTGCACTGGCAGGGTGCCGCCCGAGAACGTTGCCGGAAACTCCAGTGGCGGGTAGTTCTGCGTCTCGAGATCGAAACTGAGAGTGTCGCTGGGTGCGCGCACCGTGATGAGCTCGGGGATAAGTACATGGACGGGCCAGGTCGCCTGGGCCAGAACCGAACCCGTGAGTGCCAGCAGGGCGAGGAGGCGAAGGACCCTGGTTCTGGAGGAGTGCCGGATCATGGCGTGCCGTCCAGGGTGCTGGCGCGCTCCCGTGCGCCTTCGAAGTAGAACTCAGGCGCGGCAAGGTCGATCGGAACTTCGAACACGAGCTCGGCGGCGACATCCCGGGTGAAGTCGCCGTAGTTGAGGACAGCCAGGGCCAGGTACTCGGAGGCCGGCAGCGGACCGTACAGCGCGATGTTCAGGCTCTTTACCAGGCCAGGCAGCGCCACTTCGCGCTCGACAGGAACGGTATCTACCAGTTCGCCTGTCACGGTGCGAATGTCGATCTGCCCGTTGAGGATCTGAACTGTGTTGCCCTCATTCATGTAGCTGAGCTGCATCCGGTAGGGCTGTTCGGGGGTCTGCGGAGGCGTGCCGAAGATGCCGAGGATCGAACCGGCGTGCTGGATTGGCGGCACGTTGATGTAGAAAGTGTGGGCGGTGCGGAGCCTGAAGGCGGCGAGCGCCTGACTGCCTTCGGTGGCCGGGTCCACTCCTTCGATGAAGACCGCTGCCCAGTAAGTACCCGCTGTCGCTGAATCAGGCACCTGAACCGTGTAAGTGAGGGTCGTGTTGGCGCGGCTCGCCAGGGACAGGTCGGTGGCACTGAGAGTCAGCCAGCCCGCGGCACTGCGTTCAAGCGTTTCTGCGGGATAATAGTTGATCTGATCGCTCCCGTCCAGCTGCCAGTCCCCGGGGTAGATGGTGAGGCCAAGGGGATTGCTGCCAGGGTTGTCGATCCGGAGCTCCTGGGTGACGCTTCCGCCCGGTGCAACCTCAAGGATGACTGCGTTCGGCTGGACTCCGACGGCGCCCTGTCCCAGAGCGGCGGGTGCCAGGCCGATACAGAGTGCGACGAGGGCGGGAATGATTCTGAAGATAGGTGTTGGATTTCGCATGCTGGTTCGTTCCTTCCACTCACAGGGGATGTGGTGTGGACAGCCCCCCGAGCTGTCCACACCACTGAGCGTGTCGCAGTACTGTGTCGTGAACGGGGATCGGCTCAGTTCTCGTTCGGCGAAACAGACTGGATCGTGTAGGTCAGGGTTGCGGTGTTCGTGCCGTACGGGTCACCGTTGACCTTGACCGCCACTACCACCAGGTCATCCAGCCAGCTCTTGCCGTCCTGACCGCAGGCCTCTGCCAGCGCACCTGTTGTCCCGCCGGTAAGCGAGGCCGGCAGAAGGTTGATCGTCTGGTCCTGTGCGATCTGGAAGAATCCGGTCGGAGTAACGGCATTGAACGAACAGAAAGTGTTGTCCTGGATGTACATGTCAAACGCGCCCGTGCCCCCACGTGTGACCGTCAGCTCCCAGTTGCTGTGGTTGCTGAACTTCTGCAGAATGAAGGTCTGATAGCACACGAAGTGATTCTTTGATCCGGGGATCAGCTCGCCCTGCGGAGATTCACCAATTAGTGAATCAGCTTCGCCGTCAAATGCGGCTGGTGGGTAGGACGTGGCGAGGCCGGCTGCGTCCAGGATCTCGATGATTGGCGCTTCCGAGAGTGACCATGTATTTGCGACCCAGTAGGAGGTGCCAAGTGGAAGCGTCTGCTCTTGACCATTGAAGCTCCCACCTGGGAGATCCGTAAGCGAGTTGCCATACACGCACACGTAAGGTGCGTCCTCACTGCCCAGGAGCTCCAGATCGAAGTCCAGCTCGCTGACGTCAAGGTGCAGTGCAACAGCTGCCGGCAAGATCAGGTTCACGTTCTGCTGGACTGAGGCCGAGTTGGCCCCGGTATCAAACTGGTCGTCCCCGTTTCCAACGGTGGGGGAGACGGTGATCTGCGCGAAGCTGAAACAAGCGAGGATGGCGATTGCGGCTACGGCGATTTTCTTGAGCATCGTGGTTCCTTTCGTGAGAGGACGAAGATTCGTTATCGGCAGATGATGTCCGGCCGGCGTGGCCAGTGCTTCCTCCTTCCCCGTTCCGGCTGAAGCTGCTGCCAGCTGCCGGTCGACTGATGAGTTCGAAATGAGCTTAGGGTGTGGGCCGTTTAGCCAGCGTGAAGCAGGCCGGGGTGCCTCCGCACGCGATAAGCGAAAAAGTTGTATAACCACTTCACGCTGCGGGGGTAAGGCTTAACACGCGTATTTACGTAAACGTTAAGCAGATAGGGGGTAGAACGATGACGGCAAGTTCTGAAACCGGTGGGGCTCGATGTCTTTATTTGCCGATATGTGGACCGGTGCGGCTGAGCGGACCGGACGGTCGCGTACACCTGCGCCGCAAGGCGTTGGCCGTCCTTTACTTCCTGGCGTTCGAGGGACCCACGCTCCGGGACAGGCTCGCAGACCTGCTCTGGGATGGCCCGGATCCGCTTGCCAACCTGCGTGTCGAGATCAACGCCATCAACCGTGAGCTGGCCGCGGCAGGAGTCCCGCAGTTTGCCCGCTACCAGGATCCGCTGGAGCTGCCGCCCGGTCTGAGGCTGGACCTGCAGGGGAACTCAGCAGTGTCCCTCCTGGAGGGACTTGATGACCTGGGCGGTGCCGACTTTCAGGAGTGGTTGGGATGGCGGCGCGCCAGGCTGCGGGCTGCTGGCACCGTGACGTTCGGGAACAGTCCGCTCATAGAACGGCTGGCGGCCACCCTGCGGGCACCGCACCTGCTTGTTGTTGAGCCGGAGCCTTTCGAGAGCGCCTCAGGTTTCGTTGAGGCTCTCAGCCAGCGGATGCGTTCGCCGGTGCTTCCACTGGGCGCCACGGGTGCGGGACTGCGGTATGCCGCTCCCCCATACCCCGCTGAGCTGGTAGGCAGGATCATCAGGGACGAACGCTCGATCTGGGTCTTCGAGCGTCCTTACTTGGGGAACGATCCTGACGAGCTGCTAGAGCTGCGCTATCGGCTGCCCGCGGCAAGCATCAGTTACCAGAAGCTGCCCGCAGGCACGTGGCTGGCGGCCCGATCGGGTACTCGGCTACGCGATATGGAGTTCGACGCGGCCGCCCGTCTGTTCCTCGCATGTGCCGGGCACCTGGGCTACCTCGCGGAGATAAGTGCACTTTCCGATGAGCAGAACCTGCCGGTACCGCAGAAATACCGGGCCGCACTTGAGCTGGAGCTGCGGAAGCTGAGGCCGGCATGCCGTCAGCTGGTCGAATCACTCGTCTCCATCCGTCCGCAGCTCGCCGGGAAGTATCTGAGCGAATCCGCGTCCGCGGATGACTGCCTCGGGGAGCTGGTCGACCGACGCTGGCTCGAGTTCGGTAACGAGGGCTGGTGTTTCACGTCCCCGTTCATCCGCAGGCTTCTGAACAACTGCCTGCCCGAAGGCGTGGCGAGGAGTCATCACCGACGGCGCAGCCGCGAGATGGAAGCGAACGGGGAGGCCCTCGCGTCACTGCTGCACCTTCACATGGCGGGCGAACCTGTCGATACGGACAGGCTCCTGGATTCCCTGGCGGGTTGGGCAAGAGTGGCGGTGGAGGAACAGGCCGGTAACGGCAGCCGGCTCGGGCCCGGACCGACCAGAGTGGTGCGCCCTGCCGCACAGGACAGCTTCGTTGAGGTAGCGGGCCCGTTCGGTTCCGGTGCGGAGAGTTCCGGCACGAGCTTCGCACTCGTCCGGCTCGGTCAGGAGCAGGAGCCGTGCGGCGTCAGGCTCCTGCTCCCAGAAGGAGTCCACATCCTGCACCTGAGCGGCGAAGCGCGGGTTCAGAACGTGCTGGGGGTTGGCTTCACTGGTGACGCGGTTCCGCTCAGCCTCCGGCTCGACGGTGGCAGACGCGTGGTCATGGCCCCAGCGCTTCCCTGCGCCGTGCTCGGTCAGGAAATGCTGCTGCCGCTGAACAGCCGGTTCGATTACTGGTTCAGCTGCCCCAGGGCTACCGAACTGAGCATCGAATCAAACAGCGAGTGCAGCGTCATCCAGTTCGAGGCACGCCTGTACGAGGAGTCGACCGAGGGCCGGGAGTGTGAAGCCTTCGCCCTCACGGCCTGATGTGACTGCCAAGAACGGCTATCGGCTCACAGGTTGTTCAGCACAGCAAGCATGGCGCCGAACTGCACGCTCACGAGCGTCTGGACGGGGATCGGGCTGTAATCCAGGTTGTCGTTGATCAGCTGCAGCCACTGATCGAGATGTCCCTGGAGTTCGTCTCTTGCGCTGACCAGGACGTCGGATGGGGTTGCTTCCAGCTGAGCGTCTATCGCCCGGACCAGCATGCTGGCGACGACGAGTTTGTAGAACACGCTGACGTAAAGTTCGTCGGCTCGGCTGGCGACGGTGGCCGGTTCATCCATGCCGGGTGTTCGTTCCACCCAGGCGCGTTTGCTCTCAAGTGATTTCGGACCGACCTCGGCAAACGAGGTGACTGCACGCAGGAAGCGGGTGTCCAGCGTCATGAGGGGGGAGACACGCTCGAGGATGTCCGTCTGAACGGCATACATGGCCTCTTCCTGTGCCATCGCCTGCTGGAAGACTTCGCGGCGGGTTTCGCCGGAATCGGATTGATCAGCGATCTCCTTTGCCTGGAAGTAGGGCAGCTCGGTGACGAGGAACGCCGGATCCCGGTCGATCAAATAGTCGTAGCTGGAGGCACCGCCCTGGATCTGTTCAGCAGGGTCTCCGGAGCCGAACTCCTCGAAGTAGTCGTATGCCTTGGTGATCGAGACCATCTCGAACACGGCGGGCGCGAACTCGACTGCCCAGGGCATCTCGGGTTCGCCGAGTGACATGAAAAGGCCCTGCTCCTGGGGGATCGCGTGCAGCTCGTCGAAAGCTCCCTCGACGAAAGGAGTCATGTAGTAGTAGACGCCTCCGAAGCCGGCGTTGTGCAGGGAGTAGACGAAGTCGGGCTTCGCCTGGTCCAGGGCGGCCATCAGCGCCCTCGTCTCTGGGATGGGCGTGGTCCACTCATACGTCTTGTACTTCAGCGGGAACGTCCACTCGACCTGCTCGGCAGAGGGGGGCCGGTAGAAGTTCCTTGCGTAGTTGTCTACAGTGAAGGGGCCTTTGAACCAGCCTTCGTTCAGCCGGGTGCCGTCGGGGTCCACGCAGGTGAGCAGGTGCCAGGTGTAGGGGCTGCGCAGTTCATCGTTCGTGATCAGCTCGTCGAGCAGGAACTGGACCAGCATGGCGCCGATCGGCTCGTTCGGGTGGGGCAGGGCGAAGAGGACCACTGACTTGGGCCCGTCACCGATCGTGACCATAGGTATCTCGGTCCCGTCCGTAGACTTGCCGACGATGGTGAGCTTCGCCAGCTCGGGATTGTCGGCGGCCACGTCGCGTGCACGCCGATACATCTCATCGACGGTATAGAACCTGTCATAGCTGGGGACTCGGGCCATCAGGTCGCGTATGTTCAGCACTTGTGAATCACTTTCCTTTGTTGAGGCGGGGGTCGAGCGTGTCACGCAGGCCGTCGCCCAAGAAGTTGAAGCTCATTACGGTGATCATTATCGCCAGGCCGGGCCAGGTGATCAGGAACGGTGCCCGGCGGATGAAGTCCTTGCCCTCGCTGACCAGCGCGCCCCACTCCGGGGTCGGGGGCTGAACGCCGAGTCCGAGGAAGCCAAGGGCAGCGGCTGACAGGATGGCCTCCGGGATCCCGAAGGTGGCAGTGACGATGACGGGGGTGAGCGAGTTGGGCAGGACGTGCCGGAAGATCAGCCTGGCGACACTTGCACCGCCCGACCTGGCGGCCTCCACGAACTCCTGTTCCCGCAGACCCATGACCACCGCCCTTACCAGGCGGGCATAGATCGGCCAGCTGACCGCGCCGAGCACCCACATGACGTTGAAGATGCTGGGGCCAAGGATGGCCATCACGCCGATGACTAGGATCAGGAACGGGAACGCGTAGAAGATCTCGACCAGACGCATGATCAGCATGTCGACCCAGCCGCCGATGAACCCGGCCAGGAGGCCCAGGACCGTGCCGACCGAGGCAGCGATACCGACCACAACGAGACCGATGCTGAGCGAGATGCGGGAGCCGTGGATTATGCGCGAGAGGATGTCGCGGCCGTAGTTGTCCGTGCCAAGCAGGTGGCCTTCTGAGCCCGGTGGTGCGTAGGCGTTTCCCAGGTTCATTTCGAGCGGGCTGTACGGTGCGACGGCGTCGGCGAAGATCGCCACGCTGGTCATGACCACGAGCATGAGCAGGCCCGCCACAGCCAGGCGGTTGCGGGCGAACTTGCGCCAGAAGCTGCTCCGGACTGGCCGGTTCTCACGCATAGCGCACCCTCGGATTGATCACGGCGTACATGATGTCGACCAACAGTGTCACGAGTACGAAGCAGAGGGCGAAGACAAGCACGGAACCCTGGATGACGGGGATATCCCGGCCCCGGATCGCGGTGATCGCGAGCAGGCCAAGGCCGGGCAGGGAGAAGATCGTCTCGACGATGACGGCGCCGCCAAGGAGTGCGCCGAACTGCACGCCCGCCGTGGTCACGACTGGCACGAGCGCGTTGCGCAGCGCATGCTTGACGATGATCGGTGTGCGCGCCATGCCTTTCGCGTGGGCGGTACGGATGTAGTCCTCGCCGAGCACATCCAGCATCGAGTTTCTTGTCAGGCGCATCAGGATGGCGGCGAGGCTGGTTCCAAGCGTCACCGCCGGAAGGAGGAGGTGACGCAGGTACTGCCACAAGCCATCCGATATGTCGCCCAGCCCCCTGATCGGCAGCCAGCGCAGTTCAAGGCCGAAGGTGATGATCAGCAGCAGTCCCAGCCAGAAGTTCGGCATGCTCACACCAGCGATGGAGACGAACATAGCTGAGTAGTCCCAAACAGTGTTCCGCTTGACTGCACTGATGATGCCCAGGGGAAGCGCGATTGCCAGGGCGACCAGCATGCTTGCGACCGTCAGCACGAGCGTATTGGGCAAGCGCTCACCTACCATGGTCGCAACCGGCGTGCCATAAGTGAAGGAGCGCCCAAGGTCGCCCTGCAGCAGGCGGCCCATGTAGTCCACGTACTGCTGCAGCCAGGGCTTGTCCAGCCCCAGCTCGGCGCGACGGCGTTCGATGAGTTCAGGGTTCGCGGCCTCGGTTCCGAGCATCAGGCTGATGGCGTCACCGGGAGCGAAGGCAAGCAGCGCGAACACGATGAACGTGATTCCCAGGAGCACGGGGACGATCAGGATCAGCCGTCTGAGGATGTAAGTGAGCACAGATTGTGGCTCAGGGTGCCAGGCTTGCCGGCACCCTGAGCGACCTCCGAATCAGTCTTCCTTGTAGGTTGAGTTTTCGAGGGTGACGAGGTTGAGGCCCGCCCAGGGACCCACCCAGTCGACTACTGACGACGAGACCACGGAGAAGCCGTTCTCGAAGTACAGCGGAATGGCGGCGCGATCCGCCATGATGAGGCGCTGCGCCTGGTGCCAAAGTTCCTGCCGGGCTTCGAAGTCCACCGTATAGCTGGCTTCATCGAAGATGGCGTCCACTTCAGGGTTGCTGTAGAAGTGGGTGTTGCTCATCCCGATGTTGCTGGAGTGAAAAAGCGACCAGAGTCCGGTTACGCCAGCGTAGCTGAAGTCGAAGAAGAGCCCGGTGTTGTTACCCGCGACCAGATCGTCTGCCCAGACGGCGGTGTCCTGAAGCAGAAGCTCCGCATTGATGCCGAAGGCCTGCAGCTGCGTGACGAGGATGGTCAGCACCCGAACCGGGGAGCCGGCGACAACCTTGACGCTGAAGCTGAGCGGGACGCCGTCCCGCTCGTAGATCCCGTTGGCGTTCTTTGCGAAGCCAACCGATTCGAGCTGTGCCGCGGCGGCCTCGGGATCGTAGGTCCAGTAGGACTCGAGTTCGGGATCGAGTGCGAAGCCCGTCCAGTCCGGAACCTGGCCGTAGGCGCGGAAGCCGAACGGCTCGACCACGGCTGCAACGGCAGAGTCGATGTCCATGGCCATCGAGATCGCGTCGCGAACTTCAAACTCGTCAAACGGGGCGGTGGACAGGTTGAAGCCGAGACCGCGCCAGCTGCCGCCACGTCCGTGCAGCTCAACGTCCGGATTTTCCATCAGCCAGTCTGCCTCGTCGATGTTCAGCAGGTAGGGAATGACATCGATCTCATCGGCTTCAAGGGCGATCGTCTGGACGGTCGGGTCGGGGATGAAAACGAACTCCACGGCATCGAGCTGAACAGGCAGCCAGTAGTCCTCGTTGCGCTCGAAGCGCAGCGACTGGTTCGGCCGGAAGTCTGTGAGCTTGAAGGGTCCGCTGCCGAAGGGCCGCTGGGCGAAGCCGTCTTCACCAAGAACCTCGATCGCCTCATGCGGGATTGCGACCACGCGCGCCAGGCGGTTGCCGTCCATCAGGAACGGATCGGGTTCAGGCGTCGTGATCTGCAAGGTGTAGCGGTCCAGCGCTTCCACGCTCTCGATATCGCCCATGGCGAATGCCGTGCTCTCGTTGATGAAGCGGTTGATTGAATAGACCCAGTCCTCGGCCGTCACCTCGCGAGCCTCGCCCTCGGCAAACACATCGTTGCCGTCCTGGAAGTAAACGCCCTCGCGCAGATGGAAGACCCAAGTGAGGTCGTCCGGATTTTCCCAGCTCGTGGCCGCATGCGGCACGGGGCTGAAGTCCTCGCGGCTCAGGATGAACAGGGGATCGAACACCTGGGAGAAAGCGTGGATCTCATCGTTGCTGGCAGTCTTGTATGGGTCCAGCTGCTGAATCGCTGCATACGCTATCCGAAGCGTGCCCCCGCCTTGTGCCAGGGCTGAGCTGGCAGCGATCGCCAACAATGCTGTGACTCCCAGTACCTTGAGTGCTGACGTGTTTTTCATTGGTTGAACCCTCCGATGTCTTCTCGCCCTGCGATCAGGTCGATTGACCGATGCTACACCTTACAAAGGTGCTGGCCAATTCATGGAAAACGTGAATCGGATACTTCGGCAGTACAATGAGCGGCCGTTACACTGCGACTCACGGCAGGCCTGGAACCGTGTTTGGCAAGCTGCCAATACTAATGCCGGTACTTCCATCCGCGGGACATCGCGTATTCGCGGAGCTTCTTTGATGTTCGCTCAAGCTGCAGCCGGCCCGCGCTGCCGAAATCAATCAATGCATGTTCCGGAAATGCATCTGGGTCCGGCGTTACCCTTAGCTCAAGCGTCTTACATTCGGTAACGGAAACTGCCAATACTCCTGCCGACTCAAGGTTCAGCTCGCCTGTGTAGTGACGCCACGAGTCAGCAGGATCAATCATCTCGCCGTCATAGACCGACAGTTGGTTACTGTCTTTAGCGGAAGCGCTCGCGGTACAGGGTACTTGCACCAAGGCCAGGTTTTACTCTATAGTGTGCCTCAATAGAACATCACACACTTGTTGGCAAGCTGTGGAATCATTGCGAGGTATACGTGTACGATTCAGAGATCATAGGTGACGTCTATGTCGATAGTAGCGTCATTTCCGGAGGAAGCTTACTGATCAAGGATGGCGTCATTGCCGCCGTTCTTAGCACGAGAAGCGAGGGCTTGGCGCGCGAAGTATTTGACTTTTCAGGCAATCTTGTCTTGCCTGGTGCCATCGATGGCCACGCTCACGCATACAGCAACTCGCCCGAAGCCGAAGGCATCAGCCGCCTGACCCGTGCCGCAGCAAAGGGCGGGGTCACTACAGTCCTGGAGATGCCCTACGATCGTGGCGGTCCGATCACGACTGCTGAGAAGTTCCGCGCCAAGGCCGTTGTTGCAAAGGACGAGGCGCACGTGAACGTTGCCTTGTTCGCGACCATCGCCAAGCATGAGGGTTGGAAGCACGCTGAAGAACTCATCGATGCTGGCGCGATAGCGATAAAGGTGTCGACGTACGAGAATGATCCAGAGAGGTTTCCGGAGATCCCGGAGCACGACCTGGCGCAGCTTCTGCGAATCAGTGGTGAGCGGCAGGTCGTTGTTACTGCTCATGCCGAGAATGCAAATCTGATAGATCCGTTGGTCAGGGAGGCGCGCGAGGCAGGCGAGCTGGACGCCAAGGCACACGGTATCGCCAGGCCACTTGAGTCGGAAACGACGGCAGTCTCGAGGCTTCTTGAGCTGGCTCGCGTTCATCAGGGAAAGCTGCACATCGCTCACCTCACTGTGCCATTCGGGTACGAGCTGATCCGGTTCTATCAGGAACACGGAACTGACGCCACGGCAGAGGCATGCCTGCATTACCTGCTGTTGAGCGAGGAGAACATCGCGCAACTGGGGAGCTACGCAAAGGTGCATCCGCCATTACGGAGTGCCGCGATTCAAACCAAGCTGTGGCAGGAGGTCGTGAGTGGCGGCGTTGAGTTCGTCACGTCGGATCACGTGCCCTGGACCCGCGAGCAGAAGCAGCAAGGCGACTACTTTGATCAGCCGCCCGGCTTGCCGAGCATCGAAGTTCTGGTGCCGCTGCTCTTCAGCGAGGGTGTTGTGAAGCGGAACCTCAGTATCAGCCGATTCGTTGAGCTGACTTCAGAGAACGTGGCCAGACGATACGGGCTTTCTCCTGCAAAGGGAAGAATCGCTGTCGGTGCTGACGCTGATCTCATGATTATTGACCCCGATACCACCTGGAACTTCGATGCGAGTCAGCAAGAGTCAATAGCCGATTGGAGCCCATACGATGACAGGTTGATACGAGGACAGATAAGCGCCACTTTCGTTAACGGGCATCAGGCATACTCGCGCACTGAAGGGCTCTCGGCGCTACGCCACGGCCAGCTCCTGACTTGACTGCCAGCCCAGAAGCTCTGACAAGTACATCAATCAAATTGGAGGCACATGTTATGACGTTACAGAAGACAACTGCAATCCTGGCACTGCTCGCCCTGGCTTTCGGGTTCGTTTCCGCTCAGGGGGACGATCACCCGGTTGACCAGCCGCTAACGATGGCCAGCGAGGTCGGATTCGCTCCGTTCGTCATGGCGACCGCTAGTGGCGGAGTCGAAGGCTTCTCGGTCGACTTCTGCGAGGCGATCGCCGGAAGGATAGGCCGGCCGGGCTGCAACATCATCGACGTTCCCTTCTCTGCGATCTTCTCAGGATTGTTCTCGAAGAATTACGAAGGCATCATCGCGCCCACGAACATCACGCCGGAGCGAGCGGAAGAGATGCTGTACACGGAGGGATACATGGCCGTTGGCCTGGGGCTCATGACGCTGGCGGACGAGGAGCTCAACAGTCTCTCCGACCTCGAAGGTAAAGTCGTCGTGGTCAACAACGGAAACCTGTCGGACACATGGGCGACAGAAAACAGCGACGTGTATGGCTTCACCGTCGAGCGTGTCAACACGAGCACCGATTCGCTCCAGACCCTGCTGACCAGGCGAGCCTTCGTCGCCATTGCCGACCTCCCCGGTGCCCAGTATGCGGCATTCCAGAACAGTCGCATCAAGGTTTCCCACGTGATCGATACCGGCAGGAACTATGGCCTGGTCTTCCGTAATGATGATGTTGAGTTCCGCAATCTGGTGGAGCGGGCTATCGAGGGTCTGAAGCTTGATGGAACGCTGGCGGAGCTTCACTTAAAATGGTTCGGCGATTATCCGCCCGAAGACTCGGCGATGAACACCGTATGGTTCGGGTACGGTCCCGCGGGCTACACGGGCTTCTCAGCCGATCCGCACGAACCAATCTGGGGGAACGACTGACAGTATCGGATTCCTGAAGCCCATGGGTGCTGGCGATTCGGTGACTCGTTCGAGTCGCTGGCACCCGCACTAGAGGCGGAGTGAGAACTTGCTGGAACTGGACAAACTTTACAAGTCGTACGGGCAGAACACCGTGCTCAAGGGTGTGAGCCTGAGCGTTGGCGCCGGCGACGTGGTTTGCATCATCGGACCCTCAGGATCGGGGAAGAGCACGCTCCTGCGCTGCATCAACCGGCTGGAAGAGCCTGACAGTGGTGCGATACTCATGGACGGGCTTGACCTCATGTCACCAAAGACCGACATCGCGAAGGCGCGGCGCGAGATCGGAATGGTGTTTCAGGGCTTCAACCTCTATCCCCATATGACCGCCCTGAGTAACGTCACTCTCGCGTTGCGGCATGTGTTGCGGGTGCCGAAACGGGAAGCGATCGATCGAGGACAGGAAGCGCTGGACCAGGTTGGGCTGAGTGACAAGTCAGGGGCATTTCCTGGTGAACTGTCCGGCGGACAGCAGCAAAGAGTCGGGATCGCCAGAGCACTCGTCATGAAGCCCAAGATTATGCTGTTTGACGAGCCTACAAGCGCGCTGGACCCGGAGCTGGTCGGGGAGGTGCTCAGCGTAATGCGGCGCCTGTCTGACGATGGAATAACGATGGTTGTCGTCAGTCACGAGATGGGGTTTGCGCAGGAAGTCGCCAGCGAGATCGTCTTCATGGAAGGCGGCCACATAGTTGAGCAAGGGGTTCCTGCGGAAGTATTCAGACAGCCCAAGCAGGACAGGACGGCACAGTTTCTGTCGCGAATAAGGGGCTGAGTACATGACCGAGTTCGCATACTACTATCTGAACTTTGAGGTCATGGCACAGTACTTGCCTACGCTGCTGGTCGGCCTCAGGATCACCGCGGTACTTGCGTTGCTGGTTACGGTTATCGGAATAGGCCTTGGACTTATCCTTGCCGTCCTTCGGAGCTTCCGGATCAGGCTGCTCACCGCCGCCATCGTTGTGGTCGTGGATATCTTGCGCAGCATCCCTCCGTTGATGCTGCTCATATTCGCCTACTTCGCACTTCCATATGTTGGGCTGACGCTTCCCTCCATGACCGCGGCGGTCCTCTGCCTTAGCCTGATCCTGGCGGCGTTCGCGGAGGAGATATTCTGGGCCTGCATCCTTTCAGTTGACAAGGGGCAGTGGGAAGCGGCGCGTGCAACCGGCATGTCCTTTCTCGCAATCCTCTTTCTCGTGATACTCCCACAGGCAATCAGGATGGGAATCCCAGACCTCACAAACAGGACGATCGCGATCACCAAGGCCACGTCACTGGCATCCGCGATTGCGGTGCCAGAGTTGATCAACAGGTCGATGAGTGCACAGTCGATAGCTGCGAGCCCTTCGCCCCTGATGCTCGGTGCGGCCCTTTACCTCGTGCTGTTCTTTCCGCTGGTGGTCGGAAGCCGCCTTCTTGAGAAGCGGATTCGGGGGGTGGCCAGATAGTGTCCGAAGTCATCGAGAATTTCTTCAACATGCAGGTGCTCGCAGCATCCTGGCCCTTTCTGCTCAGGGGGTTGCTGAACACGTTTCTGCTGGCGATCGTGAGCGTTCCGCTCGCTGCAGTTCTTGGTCTTGCAATCGCAACACTGGCTCAACTGCGCAAAGGTGTGGTTCATTGGCTTCTGCTCCTGATCGTGGACTTCTTAAGGGCATTCCCACCCCTGGTGCTGCTTGTCCTGATTTACTTCGGACTTCCGTTCCTGGGTATTAGGCTGCCGAACTTCTGGGCGGCCGTCGCGGCACTCAGCCTTAACGGGCTTGCATACTATGGCGAGATCTTCCGGAGCGGCATCGAGAGCATCGGGCGCGCACAATGGGAAGCGGGGAGGGCATCGGGGCTCTCGAACTGGCAGATCATGCGCCTGATCATCCTGCCCCAGGCGATCCGCAACGTCGTACCCCCGGTCGCGACGAATACGATCGAGCTGGTCAAGAACACATCGATCGCGTCCATTGTGACGGTACCGGAGCTGTTGCGGTCTGCTGAGGTGGCGCAGGGACTGTACTTCAATCCGACTCCGTTGACCTTCGCTGCGATAATCTATCTGTTAATTCTGTGGCCTTTGGTACGCCAGCTCTCGCGTCTTGAACGCAAGATTGCTTTCTGACGCGCTAGAACGTTTGCGAGGGATGCTGCACATTGAGCAAGGCACTTAAAATCAAGGCGCTCGTCCTGGAGCGGATCTTCGACGGCACGTATCCGGTTGGCGAGACCGTTCCTAGCATCCGCGAGCTGGCAACCGAGACAAGGGCCAACGTGAATACAGTCGTGCTCGCGTACCGCGAGCTGGCCGCCGCAGGAATCATCAAGGGAGAGCGGGGTCGTGGAACATTTGTGATCCGTTATCCGGACAGCGAGGACCGGCCGAACGTCCTGCACCAGCTGCAGCGGGACCTGCTCCGCGTAGTTGACAGGGCGTTCAGTGCGGGAGTTGGCCCGGATGAACTGAGGCGACTCTTCCAGGACGCCGTTAGTCTTGACTCGCACTCCGAGCCCCTGCGCCTGCTGTTTGTTGAATGCAATCAGTACGATGCGCTGG
Source organism: uncultured bacterium (assembly GCA_964495325.1). Classification (GTDB taxonomy): domain Bacteria; phylum Deinococcota; class Deinococci; order Deinococcales; family Trueperaceae; genus CAZBVI01. The sequence continues at coordinate 135,229 of CAZBVI010000002.1, read as the reverse complement.
ATGTATCGAGCGTGTTGTCAGCCACCCTCGGACTGCGCGTCGAACCTGTGGTCCTTGGTGAGCTCAGCACTAATGCGGAGAAGCACCTGATGATGGCTGACGTTGTCATCACGGTGCCGAACCACAGCGACTCGGTGCATCAGGCCGTCAACGAAGTAACGCCAGTCATCGTGATCAACTCGATGCCCACCACGCTCACCATGGTCCAGCTGTCCCGGATCGCCACCGGCAAGCGAGTAGCGACCCTCGCCACGAACCAGACGGCGGCCCTAAGATTGTGTGACGTGGTACGCGTCTATTCCCGGGATGTCGAAGTGACTCCGTTCATAACGGACGCGATCGAGGACATGGAGCCGCTGATGCAGTGTGACGTGATTGTGCACAGCCATGCGGTCAATGAGTTCGTAGGGATGTTCTGCAAGAAGCATCACTCGATCACCGTGCGGTACGAACCCGAGGTCAACTCGCTTGAGTTCCTCAAAGCGCGACTTGCAGACCTGTTCCCGGATCAGTACGACGCACCTGCATCGGGAGTGTGGGAAGACCTTGTGCCGAGCTGAGGGGTACTAAGGATCGTGCTGTCGCTGGGGTTTGCCGACAACTGCAAGCCAGCACTCCACTCCCACGTGCGAGCGTGGCCGGAGGCACGGTCACAACGAGTTGCTGCACCGCTCAAATGTCAGCTCATGTCTGATCCACGAGGCAGGGAGTTGCGAATGTGCTACTCAAGCTCCCTATGCTGTACGGCTGGGCGAATCCAGTACAGATACCAATGCCCAACTAAGTGCCGGAAATAGTTGTGGCCGGGCCTATCGTCGCAGATCCCTGTAAGACCGCATACCTGTTCAACTACGTGTAGGTCCCGCGATTCGGAAATGTCTGGATAGAATGCGTAGCCTCGGGTCGCATCTCCGTAGTCGCCCATGCCTAGACCTGTGAAGCGGTGGACCTCAAAGACACGGGCGCCCCGAAAGAAGTTCGTTCTCGATATACGCAAGTTGCGCAGCCAGGACTCTTCTGCCTGGTCGGAAACGAACTCCAACGAGTACGGGTCTGCCAACGCATCCAGATTTCGCTCGAAGTGGCGAATCATCGCTCCGTCGCCATAAGGATTGAGTTGAGTTGCGAGCCAAGGCAGCGTGGCAACCGCGCCGCAGACGAGAGTTACGATGACTACACGCCGCGCAGCCGTAAGGACGGCTGCGCGTGACCTGGCCCCACTCATGCAGGCATCATAAGGAATGGCGGGAACTTCGCAGCCCGGGTCACAAGTATGGCGTGTCGCATTCCTCGCTGCGCACTTTCAATAGCTATTCCAACGTGAAGATGTGGACGATGCCGGCGGCCTCAAGTTTGGCGTATTGGTGAACGAATGCGTGCGTGCTCTGGTTGGTAAGCACTTCAAGGTTGCTGGGGCTGGAGCACACTTGGCACGATTCTGGACATGATCCACTGCGGTTGAGCATTGTGGTGAACTTCTGATCAAGGAACGAGGGCGTATATGTGGCACAGGATATTGCGATCGGGTTGCCTAAAGAGTCGTATCCGACGGCTGTCCATTCTGGAACAGTCGCCTGGGAGTGAGCGAACCCAGGTCGATATCTCGACTCTGGGCCCGGATGCAAAAGCCCTCGGTGCCGCGGTGTTGGTGTGCCACGCGATGTTCAGCATCAGCGAGTTGCCGTCGCGGACGACGGCCAGCACATAGTTGGTACTATCAAACAGTGAGCAGCAAGAGGAGCGTCGCATGAACGTGACCATCATCGGGACTGGCTACGTCGGCCTGACCACGGGCCTGTCGCTGGGCTACTTAGGGCACGACGTCACGTGCGTGGACAAGAACCCGAGCATCGTCGAACGGCTGAAACGCGGCGAGGCAACCATCCACGAGGACGGTCTGGAAGAACTGCTGGCGGTGACACCCGCGCGCTTCCAGACTGACATTCCCAAGCTGAAGGGCAGGGGAGTCGTCATCATCGCCGTCGGCACCCCGACCAAGGGCAATGGTGATGCCGACCTGCAGTTCGTCGATGCGGCGGCAAACGAGGTCGCCGAACAGATCCAGGCGGGCGCCGAGCTGGTTGTGGTGAACAAGTCGACGGTGCCGATAGGCAGCGCCCGGCATGTGGAGACGATCATCCGGCGAGTGCTGGAGCGACGCCGTGTCGAGGCCACCGTCCACGTCGCCTCGAACCCCGAGTTCCTGGCTGAGGGCAAGGCGATTCACGACACGTTCTACCCGGATCGGATCGTGGTCGGTTCGGATAATCCAGCTGCGTTCAACATCCTGCGTGAGCTGTACCAGCCGCTGCTTGATCAGACGTTCGACGCACCGGCCGGCACGCCGCGGCCGGAGCGTTACCCGTTACCGCCGTTCATCACGACGACCACGACGAGCGCGGAACTGACCAAGTACGCGGCCAACTCGTTCCTTGCTACGAAGATCAGTTTCATCAACGAGTTCGCCAGGCTGGCTGAGAGGGTCGATGCGGACATCACCGAGGTCGCGCGGGCTATCGGTCTGGACACGCGGATCGGTTCACGGTTCCTGCAGGCCGGGATCGGTTGGGGCGGGAGCTGCTTCGGGAAGGATACCCGGGCGATCGTATCCACCGCGGCCGACTATGATTACGAGTTGCAGATCGTCAAGAAGGCGATCGAGGTGAACGAGCGGCAGCGCCTGCACGTGGTCGACCGGTTGCAGGAGAAGCTGAAGGTGCTGCGGGGTCGGACCATCGGTCTGCTCGGCCTGGCGTTCAAGGCGAACACCGATGATCTGCGGGATGCGCCGGCCCTGACGCTTGTCGAACTCCTGACCGAGCGTGGCGCCGTGGTGCGTGTGCACGATCCGGTTGCCATGCCGAACGCTCGGGAGCATTATCCGGACCTGCCCGTTGAATACGCCGATAGCGCGGTTGATTTGGCGCGGGGCTGCGATGCGGTAGTCGTAGTAACCGACTGGGAGGAGTACCGGCGGTTGCCGCTTGCGCAGATGCGGCAGTCGATGCGCGGCAGCGTACTGATGGATGCTCGGAACCTGTTGCATGAAGCTGACGCGGTCAAGGCCGGCTTCGATTACGTGGGGGTTGGGCGATAAGCGGACTTCAAGCGGATAATGCTTCAGGCACACCCGTCGTTCACGATGTCTAGAATTCTTTGGCGAATGAATGGTGTTCTTGCGCCACTATAATCATCTCGTGGCAGGTGCGCCTCGAGGTCAGACAGGAAGTCCTGGCTCTCAATCAGCCGCTTGAACTGCGACCGAATGAAAGCTTGCAGCTCTTCGGTGGACTCAGCGACCTCTCTGCACAGTTCAGCGCGTCCATCGAGAACAGAGCCGATGTCGGTGATGGCCTCGCTCACACGCAGGTCGTTGTCACCATGGTTATTGAACGCCTCCAGTTTGCTGGCGATCAGGTAGGGAGCGGATGCGATCCGAACTTGCATGCCCGTGCGGCCGACTCTATTCGCAGTACCACGTCGACGTCCTCTGTAGCGCGAGGCTGCGGAGACCCTGCATCTGTTAGCAGCAGCGCAATAATCGAGCCACCAACGAACACAGAACCTTGGACGTCAAGCTTCTCAAGCGTTGCGGCTACGACTGCGGTTCAGTCCAGTTCAGGCATGCTCTCGCCGGGTCAGTAGGGCATGGAGTTCCTGAACTGCGACCTTGGCTTCGCGCGGTCTGGCTTCGTGAACGGCATCTGTCAGGGCCAGCAGCTCGTAGAGGCTGGCGTCTTTTGACAGCGTGCGGATGAATCTTAAGGAGGTGCCGGGTAGCCGACCATAACAAGAACTTGACACACAAGTGTTTTCGCGCCCGAAACAATGCCGTTCACCCAAGTGGGCTGCGAGTCGAATGTAGTGCGAGGAGTTGTGACTTGCGCAAGTACACTTACCTTCCGGCCTTCTTGGCACTTTTGACCGTCGCAAACGCTTTCGAGCACTATATCGATGGCGTTGAGATTCAAGAGACATGGGTTCAAGGCGCGATCGTAGGTTGGACGCATCCAGATACACCTTGGTTGCCACTCATTGTGGCTGAGCGCCTGAAACTCCCGACCCCAGCTATAATTCACTTTAATGGGCAGACGCGCGAACGCATACCATGATTGAGGCTTCGGGCGGACCCCGGCTCAGGCCAGCTTTGGCCCGGACGCGTGTCCGAATCTCTGAGGCGATTACGCGGGCAGTGCTGGCGTGTATAGCACTGGCGGTGTGGATCGGCAGGGGAGTCGACCTTGGCGTCGCCACCTTGCAGTTGGTGGATGTCACTGGGCTGGTATTGATTCTGCTTGCGATGGCAATCAGTGGTAAGGCAGCTGACCGTATGCGTCCACGAACACCATTGGTGAACAGTTTTCTGACGCTTATCCTCGTTGCAATCAGCCTGATCATTGCCACTGGTTTGCTTTCCGCACTAAACGCGGTCGATGTTGGGGCTGTTGCCAGATTCACCCTGCGCTACATCCTAGGCCTACTCCTGGTTGCGTCGCTGGTGGTTTTGCTTGACCGGCCAGGCAGGGTCCGAGTGCTTGTGAAGTGGCTACTGCTCGGCGCGGTACTATCTGTCGGAATCTCGATACTTGGCCTGATCCTGCCGAGCGTTGCTGAAATCACCCTTCGATACGGGGACCGTAGCCAAGCCCTGATGAATCATCCGAACCAGCTCGCGATGCTGCTGACCACCGTTTTGCCCATCGCAATCGCCGTTGCCATGGGACATGGCCGTCGGGTCAATGCTTGGTTAGTGGTGCTGGTCATAGCCGGCGGCATAGCCATGACTGGATCCAAGCTCAATCTGGGCCTCCTCGCGTTGGGCGTGCTCGCCTACTTGCTGCTCGTAGCGCTCACTTACCCCCGTTTACTGGTTCGGCTCAAAGCCCTTCTTCGGGTCACAGCGGCAACGGTAGTGCTGGTTGGGATGGCCGTGGCAGTAATGGCTTACGTGACGCCAAGAACGATCAATACCGTCGTCCGTCTACTGACCGAGCCGGCTGAGGTATCGGCAGTGGTGTCTCGGCTGGAGCTCTGGCAGACCGCCTTCCAACTGGGCTGGGAGAACCCCCTGGTCGGTATCGGTGCGGCTAATGCACAGTATTTTTTGCCATTCCACCATGCACACAACGTATTCATGGAGTTTCTCATGACGCTGGGCTTCACCGGACTACTGGCGCTGACCCTGTTCCTGCTGGTGCTCGCCGGCCTCGCAAGCACCAGCGTGGTCAGGGGAGTATTCAATCGGGCTCTGTCTCAGTATTCTAGGCTGATGCTCATCGCCGTGCCGTTTGCGAGCGCCCTTTATGTTGCTGCCAATCAATCAAGCGATTCGTTCGGCGGAACGACACTGCCAGTGCTGTGGCTGGTAGTGGCACTGAACCTGGCTGTGCTGAACCACGCACGGAGTATGCCGGACGTGGGCCGAAGATCACAAGCTAAGTGCAACGCTTCTGCACCTCAGAGCGAGTGACGGTGCACCTTCGTGCAGCCGACACTGTCTGATGCAAGCGGCTAATCTGAACCCTCGCCAACGTGGACACGGTGCCATGCGCGTTGCCTTGATCTGCCTGATGGCAACGATAGTTCTATGGCCGGCGGCCTATATCGCCGCCAGCGTCGTGGCTGCTTTGGCCTTGCTGATTATGGGCCGCGCGAGCCCTCGATCGCTCACGCTTGGCGTTGCAGTCATCCCGCTGATGCTGATTCCGTTGTTCACTCAACTCATCAGCGGTTTGTGGATCGTTCCGGATGATCCACTGCAGAATGTTGCCGTGGAGGGACTCAGGATCGATAGAGAGAGCGGAGACAACCTTTTATCGAACTCAGATCTTTCGTGGCTTCAGTCGTGGCGTGCTCCCGCTGACGAAGGTGCCTACGCGCTGGGCGTGGAGCCGGGTTTCTGGCAGCTGACAACTTTTCGGCATGGAGCGCAGTTCAACGAGGTCCGCAGTTGGCAGGAGGTACCTATTGAGGCGGGCCAGCTTTACACGCTGAATGCGGTTGTCCGCCATGATGGAAACGAGTTTGGAGCCGACGTCGTCTTCAGAACCCGGGATGGCTGGCAGGGAACCGAGACGGAGCTGCGCGAAATTGGACCCGGAGTAGTCAGGTTGAGTTCCACTTTGCAGCCGCTGGATGAGCCAACACGACTACGGACGCTTCACCTGGCCACTCTGACCGGTGATTGGTCTCAAGTTGAAATCGGTCTTGCTACACTTCGCCCTGGAGCACTGGAGAGCGACCAGCGTTTCAGTTCGCACAATGCGAAGGTGTCGTGGCAGGAAGGCATCCAATGGCTGGTTGGAACGGCTGTAGTTCTCTTCGCCACTGCACTGCTCGCACCGCATCTGTTGCGGAACCGGCACAGGAGCCTATTGCTGATTGGGTTCAATCTTGGGCTGGGCGTTCAGCTCTTGGTGGCTGTATTTCAACTGATCGCGCTTGAGAGCAGTCGATCAGCTGGCACATTGCCTCATCCCAACCTGCTTGCCCATGGGGCGCTGGCAACGGTGGCGCTTATAGTCACCCTCTCAAACGGCGACAGGAAACACGCGATGGCGGCCTTGCTTACTGGCGGAGCCACGATCTGGCTGTCGGGTAGCGATGCGGGTATCCTGGTATTCATCATCTACCTTGCAGTACTGGTGGCCTTGCAACTCAGAAGGTATGCCGGCTTGCTTCGGATAGCTGCGCTGGGCGGCATCGGCCTTGCAGCTGTTCTGTTCGTCGCATACTCGGTAATTGGAGACCCGCTCTCAGGATCGAATACTGTCGCTCGAATGCAGGCATGGAAAACGGCATTGGACCTCACAGCCGCCCATCCAGTTGCGGGAGTCGGGTTCGGTAATTTCGGCTTTCACCATGAGTTTACAATCCCTGACAACCCGGGTCCTGTTTACAGGGCGTATCACGCCCATAGCGTTCTCGGAGTCGCTGCTGAGTTTGGCCTGCCCACACTTGCCTCTATGGTCGCACTAATAGGCTGGTTCTTGAGGCGGGCTCTACGAGCAGGAGCCAACCTTGCTCTGGCGGCGATAGCGATAGTCATGGCAGTGAACCTGGTGGACTTTACAATTACGAACCCGGTAGTATTGCTGCCGGCATGGATCGTATGCCTGTCAGTTTTCTGGCCCGGAAGTCATGACTCGACGGCACCACCGCCAGTGCCAGTAGTCCGAAGGAACGGATAGCAGATGCGAGTCACTTTTGTGATTACTGGGTTGATGGTAGGAGGAGCGGAGACGCAGTTGGTCCGACTGGCTGGAGCACTTGTGGACCGCAACTGGCATATCCGCGTCATCTCCTTCGCCGGTGGCGCTCGGATGGAGTCGGCGCTTGCGAGGCTTGGTATTGAAGTTGTCGTCATCGACGCCAGAGGCCCACTTGGGGGGCTCAGGCGGGTTCAGGCACTATTGCGGGAAATCAGGGCGTCGACACCGGATTGCGTGGTCACATTCATGTTGCAGGCTAACGTGCTGGGCAGGCTCGTGGGTAAGTGGACCGGCACGCCAGTAGTCTCTTCCATTCGCAATACGCGCTTCGGGGGCAGCAGCCGACTTGGTCAACACGTCGGTGACCGGCTGGAGAGGGCTACAGCGAAGCTGGCTGTTTCAACTGTCGTTAACTCTGATTATGCAGCGCGGGAACTCGCGCGGAGAAGGGTGACTGCAGGGGCAAAGGTGCAAGTGATCCCGAATGGTGTCTTGCAGCCCGAAAGAGTGCCAACGGACCCGAGTGGATCCACCCCAACGGCCTTTACCTGGCTAGCTGTCGGCAGGCTGGCTCCCCAGAAGAACTACGGAGCACTGGTTGAAGGCTTCCGACAGGTAGTGGCCGCACACCCAGAGGCGCGGCTGTTGATCGCCGGTGAAGGTTCAGAGAGACCCCAGATTGAAGATGCCGTCGAGGGCCTTGGCCTAGGTGAGAACATCAGGCTGTTGGGCGAGAGAAGCGACGTTCCCGAATTGCTGGCATCTTCTGATGCTTTCATCCTGGCGTCGGGTTGGGAAGGAATGCCCAACGTCGTGATGGAAGCGATGACGCACGGCGTGCCGACCGTGGCCACGCCGGTCGGCGGGGTGCCTGAACTGATAGTGGACGAGGAAACAGGTTGGATCGCTGAAGGAACAAGTGCTTCGGCTCTCGCTAAAGCTATGCTCAAGGTCATGAGTCTTCAGGTCGAGCACAGGGAAGTAGTGGCTGCGCAGGGCAGGACAACGATCCTGGAGAAGTTCAGTATCGAGAAGATGGTTGACGCTTGGGCTCGGGTGATTACCTCGGCTGTCGGTGGAAGCGGCAGCAAGTGATGAAAGTAGCACTCGTTTCGACCAGATCGGATGCTATCGGGGGCAGCAACGTCCACATCCGAGACATGTCAATCGCATTGATTCAGCGTGGACACGAAGTTCTGGTGCTGGGCGGCCAAGAGGGAGTGTTTGCGGAAGATGTCCGATCACACGGGATCGAATACGTGCCGCTGGACTACATGGTGCGCGAGATCAGCCCATTGACTGATCTTCGGGGATATTTCGAGCTGAGATCTCATCTGAGGCGCTTCAGGCCCGATCTGCTGTCACTCCATACTGCGAAAGCAGGAGTTTTGGGAAGATTCGCCGGTATCGGCCTTCGTGCGCCAATAGTCTATACGCCACATGGCTGGACGTTCTCGGAAGGTGTACCGAAGAAGAGCGCGACCCTGTACAGCGTTGTCGAGCGACTTCTCGCGCCGCTCGCCAGCAGGATAGTCAACGTCTGCCAGGCCGATCAGGAGCTTGCTCTCAAGAAGCGAGTCGGCAGTGAAGCCAAACACATAACGATTCACAACGGGATGCCAGATGTACATTCAGAGCTCCGGGCACGTCCCGGCACGAATCCGGTTCGGCTTGTCATGATCGCGCGCTTCGAAGAGCCGAAGGATCATGAGACCCTTTTCAACGCGCTGTCCAATTGCATTGACCTTGACTGGCACCTGGACCTTATCGGCAGCGGGCCGCTTGAAGGATCCATGCGGGAGCTGGCTGCCAAGCTTGGGATAATCGGGCGGGTCAGTTTCCTGGGGCTTCGCACCGATATCGCGGAGCTGCTCGCGCGGTCTCAGGTGTTCGTTCTGGCGTCCAGATGGGAGGGATTCCCACGCAGTGTTCTTGAGGCAATGCGAGCGGGTCTGCCAGTCATTACCTCAAAGGTCGGCGGAGTCGAAGAGGCAGTCGCAGATGGTGAGAACGGCTGGGTCGTGCCGGTAGGTGATGCCGCTGAGCTGGGTGACAAGGTTCGAAGGTTGATGGAAGACCCGGTGACGAGGTCGCGGATGGGTGCAGACTCAAGGTTGCGCTATGAGCAGCGCTTTACCTTTGATCAGATGCTTGATAAGTATTTACGGCTGTACGCCAGCCTGCTGCCTAGTGCGCTAGGGGTGAACTAGCGTGCGGGACGCGCATCGGTTCCGAGGGCAAGTCCTTGCCTGAAAGCAAGGCTCGCGCACAGGGCAACACACTGGTTGACAAAGCCGTTGGGGGAGCCGCCTGGTCGTTTCTGGGGGCAGGCGGGCAGGCCGCTGTTAACGCGCTTGTAGTCGTACTGTTGGCGCGTCTGCTGACTCCGGAAGACTTCGGAGTGGTGGGAGCTGCACTCGTGGTCGTGAACCTGACCCAGGTTTTCATGCACTTCGGAGTTGGTCCCGCGATCGTGCAGCTCGAGCACCTGACTCGAAGCCACACGCGAGTGGGCTTCACAGTGGCTGTGACGCTCGGTGTGCTATTCGCGCTCCTTGTGTATGCTGCGGCCCCATGGTTGGCAGGTCTCTATCGCATCCCGGACCTCGTTCCAATCATCCGTGTTCTGGCCATCACATTCCCAATCTCGGGAGCGGCCTCGATTGGTCGGTCATTGCTCCAACGAAACCTCAACTTCCGTGCACTCGCACTGGTCGAGCTCATCAGCTTCGCGGTCGGATACGGTGCGGTCGCGACTGTATTGGCGCTCCAGGATTTTGGGCCATGGGCCTTGGTTTACGGTCAGATCGGGCAGACGCTGGTCGCCACCCTGCTGCTCCTTGCCGCATCCTGGAAGTCTGTAGGCATCGCGTTCAGGCTAGAAGAAGCAAAGCAGCTTCTTAACTTCGGCGCGGGTATCACGCTAGCAAGCGTCTTCAATTACTTGGCGACACAGGCGGATAACTTCATCGTCGGCCGGTATCTGGGAGCCGAAATGTTGGGCCTTTACAGCCGGGCCTATCAACTGCTGATGTTGCCAACGAGACTGATTGGGAGCGTGCTGGACAAGGTGCTGTTCCCGGTCATGGCGTCTGTCCAACGCGACACTGCCCGCCTTGCGCAGGCATTCCATACATCCATTGGAGTGGTGATACTGCTCACGCTGCCGTTGTCGGTCGGCCTTTATGTCGCAGCGCCACAAGTGGTCCTAACCGTACTGGGGAATCAGTGGCACGAGGCGATCGCTCCATTCCGCGTGCTCATCCTCTTTCTGGTCTGGCGCACCGCCTACAAGATCAGCGACTCACTGGCCAGGGCCGTAGGTGCCGTTTACAGAAGGATCTGGAGACAAGCAATCTACTTCCTGGCGGTCGTAGTGGGCTCGCTAGTGGGCCAGCACTACGGCGGGCTTACAGGGGTCGCGTGGGGAGTTGGACTCGCGGTACTGGTCAATTTCGTGCTCACCTTGCAACTCAGCCTGTCGCTTCTGGGCACTTCCTGGGTACCGATACTCGCAATCTTGGCTCGCCATTCGATGGTAGCTGCCACCGTGGGTTTCGCGGTACTTGCAGGGGTCCAGCTCGCCTCGCGTATCGTCACTGCTCCTTGGGCAGAGCTGATTGGAGGAGTCCTGTTCGGTCTGACAGCCTTCGCTGTCCTGGCGTTCGCCCTGCCCCGACTGTTCGGAAATGAAGGGCGATTCCTGCAGAGCTACATCTCAAAGCGAGTGCAGCGTCCTGTAGTCTGACCAAGCGCGGGAGCCACGTGTGAGACGGAGTCAGATGTTCGCCCGTTTGAGCACGTAGTCTGTGAAGTCTCCAAAGACTGGGCCATTGTTCAATTGGTGAACCTGCAGTCCTTGACCGAGTATATTGAACTCAATGAGAACGGGAGTCCCGTTTTCATCTATGGCAATATCCCACGACACCAGGTCGAAGTGCAGCAGCCGAGCATGTAGCTCCTCCACGAGTGACCTCACTGCAGCCAGCCCAGGGATTTGAACTCCTTCAAAGATATGCCCAGTATGTGGATGCGCTTTGAACACTCTACCTGAGCTATCAATGGCGAAGGAGTTAAGAATCCCTTTTGCGTTTATCCCACAAGATATGCCACCGGCTGCCTGATTATCCACTCGTTCACCCTGATGCCCGAACCTGATGGCTGCCGAAAGCACAGTAATTCCTTCAGGATGTCGGAGCGTCATCGCTCGGATAGAGTTCACAGACGCTGGATGGAAAGCGCCCAACACTTCGTGCTGCAGAATCTTGGTCTGGACATTGAAGTTACGGCCATACTTTTGCGATAGATCGTCGAGGCTGATGCTGCTGCCTGGAGTAACTATCTCACCGCCTTCATAGGAGCCGATGAGCACTCCGTTACCGCCCCCAGATTCAGTGGCGGGCTTAACCACCAGCTCGTTCCCTTCATACGGGGCAAGCGCTTTCTGCAGATTACCCACAGGTTCATAGTCGTCTGAATAATACCGACCATGAATTGAGCGAAGTACAGACTTTGGGGTCTGAGTTTCAGGAAACAAGCGATCGTAGAGGTTCTTGTCTGTATAAGATTCCGCCAGCATCTCATTGTTTAATGCAGGCCTCACCATTCGTGCAAATACATATCCAGATAGATAGCGGTGATCCTCAATCCCATTTATACCCGCATATACCGTCTGCCACATTCTTGCAGTTCTTCTAATTAGACCGGGTCGCCATGTACTTGCAATGCGCTCGCTGGTCGCTTCCGATAGCCGATATTTTGCGAGATCTGGATTGGCCAGTAGAATTCGCTTAAGCCGCCGTCTATCCTTGACGAGGGCTTTAGCTGAACTGACTGTATTTGCAGCTGCACCGCTCAACACTCTTTTCACTTCTCCACCATCCAATCCACTTGTTGCAGGGGCTGTAACGTACGAAAGTCTTCAATGCCGATGCCTGTTCTGATTGACTACACTGTCGTAGATTTCAAGCAAAGAGCGCGCCATCGCTGTACCCGAGAAACGTGATGTGGCAACGTCCCTGGCCCGAAGTCCCATGTGCTTCCGCCGCTCAGTGTCGCCGAGCAGTTCATACAGAGCGCTTTCATACGCCTGATAATCTTGCGGATCGACCAAAAATCCTGTCACATTATTCTCTACGGCCTCGCTGACGCCGGCCACGTCGGTAGCAACTACAGGAACCCCGCTGGCCATGGCCTCTATAATCGCCCGCGGGAAAGCCTCTCCCTTCAGTACTGAGGGCAACGTCACCACATCACTCGCACGAAGCAAATCAGCAACATCGTCACGCAGGCCCAGAAACAGGATGCTCTCGGGCTCACTTGCCTGTTTGGCTAACGCATGGAGGCTGTCCACATAAGACACAGGACCCAGTGGTGCGCCTATCAGGACCACCTGGATCGGAAGATGCTTTTGAATATATCCGGCAGCCTGCAACACCCATTCGGCGCGCTTGCGCTCCACCAAGTTTCCCAGGAAGGTCAGAGTTAACTGATTCGGATTCAGTCCTGTACGAACTTTGTCCAGGCTCAGATCAGAAGTGGGTCGGTAGCGTGCCGTATCCACGACGTTGTAGAGCCTGGTTGAGGGAGGGAGTCCGCGAGTGGACGCAAAGCGACTTCGATTCGCGTCCGCGACAAAAATCAAGTGCCGACTCAGTCGCAACCGTATGCCATCAAGCATACGGTTGGGACGCTCTTGCCTGATGTGCCAGACGACCGGCACCTTGGCGCTATGTGCAGCTGCTCCCCAAGGCAGAACAAGGCGATCCTCATTCAGGTGAAGAACGTCCGGCTGAAGCTCAGTCAGCAATCTACGGGCATTAAGGTACGCGCGTGTGTACCTTGGCAGGGCCTTTATCTTGCCTCCAAGTCGCCCTGTATCACTTCGGATCCCAGAGGGTTCCGAGTGGATCAGCTCGACCCCGGTTGCTTCAAAAAGCGGACTGGACGGTCCTGACTCTGGTGTAACGACTACCGGCTTGACGCCCCCGTGTTCCAGTAGGAGCCGTATCATTTCAGCGCTTGAAACGACTGAGCCACCAACACCCGAGCCCGCGAACGGCATCAGGACCCTAAGGGGCCTATTCAAGGCGCCGCTTCCAATAGTAACGCTCTCGGTTCCCTTAGAGGACAAACCCAACCCACTAGATTGCTTCTTGCTCCGATTGCGACGCATCGGTTAGAAACTCATGGAGGGCACAAGCAATATCCTGCTCCAGGCTGGTTGTATTGGCTACTTCCTCCCATTTCTGTCCGTTAGGCACGTACGCATGGTGTGCCTTGTCCTTCACGGACGGCCCGAAATGCACCGTTTGGAACTCAATGATCTGAAACCCGTAGTCTGTAAGCATCACGTCGAGCGAAACGTAAGGCACTTTTAGCAGTTGCCGCACTGAAATGGCCATATTCAGCAGGGCATCGTCAGGCGTTGGAAACGAGAGCTTCCCGGAGCCACTGGCCCTAAAATCGTTCTCCCGAACCTTCCTCTCCGCCACGTAAACTCTGCTTCCAAAAACAAGTACCTTGAAATCACTGATCTGTCCACTTACGAATCGCTGTACGACGAACCGTGTCCACGGACGCTCGCTTCTGAACCGATCCATTGCCTTGATGCTTGAGAACAGACCCCTATAGGCGAATAAGGCAGAAAGCCGCATAACCTGTGAAAGCATGGTGCGTTTGATACTTTCTAGAGTCAGATACTTGCGCATCGCACGGGACTCGCCAAACTGACGTACACCCTTGGAACCTGAGCCAGACCCAGTCTTCACTACGACGAGATCTTCAAGCGCGACAGCGCTATCGTCGAAAGCATATGTCTGGGGTACGAAGGGGAGCTGGTGTGTCACCGCTATCAAACCCTGTAGGCCCTTGTTTTCGTGCGCCCGCAAGTACAGGGATGAAGGTAGGACTAAGTGGCCCTGTAGTTCAAGGACATCAGCCAAATCCGAAACAAAGGCTCGAATATCCGGGTTCGGATGGCTCATTAGGACAAAGGTGGATGGTGTTGAGAGCCTTCCCTGCTCAAGATTACGGATGACTTCATGCACGTCGATAGACTTAGAGTCGCGTCCGTACTCCCCTAGTGACTCAATTACTTGCTCTACATCTATCGACTCCGTGGCGTCTGTTCGCCTTGAGAACTTGTCAAGAATGGACACAACGTAGATCACTTCAGCCTCACGCCCCTCCATCTTCACTACCTTCCGCCACTTCAGTGAACGTTGTAGTATTCCTTGTACCAGTTGACGAACTGCTCGATTCCCTGTTCGATCTGCACCACTGGTGAGTAGCCGACGGCCTCGGCAAGATCGACGACGCTGGCCTCGGTTGCCGGGACATCCCCTGCCTGCAAGGGCAGCATTTTCTTGATGGCCTTTTTGCCCAGGCAGTCTTCCAGGACCTCGATGTACCGAAGCAGCTCCTCGGGTCGCTCGTTACCGATGTTGAAGAGTCGGTACGGGCCAACCCCGCTGCTACCGGGATCAGGGGCAAGGTTGTTCCACTCGGTGTTACTGCTTGGGGGCTGATCAAGTACCCGAATTACACCTTCCACGATGTCATCGACATACGTGAAGCTTCGTTTGTGTCGTCCATGGTTGAAGACTTCGATAGGCTCTCCAGCGAGTATGGCCTTGGTGAACATAAACAGCGCCATGTCAGGTCGGCCCCAAGGGCCGTAAACGGTGAAAAAGCGCAGGCCAGTGCTGGGGATGCCATAGAGGTGAGCGTAGCTGTGAGCCATCATCTCGTTCGCTTTCTTGGTGGCTGCGTACAGCGTCAGTGGATGCTCGGTTGGCTGGTGCTCCGAGAAAGGCATGCTGCCGTTAGCACCATAGACAGAGCTGGTTGAGGCGAAGACGAGATGCTCCACATCGTGCTGGCGGCAACCCTCGAGGATGTGCAGGAAGCCGGTCACGTTGCTGCTTACGTACACGTGGGGATTCTTGGCTGCGTAGCGAACTCCGGCCTGTGCAGCCAGATTGACAACACGCTGGGGTTGGTGGGTCCTGAAGGCCTCTTCGATGGCCGTGCGATCAGCGAGATCAGCTGTCACATGAGTGTAGCCGGGCTCGTCCTTGAAGCGTGCCAGGCGCGCATGTTTGAGGCCGACGTCATAGTAGTCGTTAAGATCGTCTATGCCGACCACTTCATCGCCCCGCGCAAGCAGCTTCATGGCGACGTTCGAGCCGATGAAGCCAGCAGTTCCGGTAACCAGAATCTTCATGCTGTCATCGTATTGCAAACGAGTGGGTAGCTAGAGACGTCCATCGACCTCAGCTTTCGGGAGGATCCCCTTGACATCGTAGATAACGCTCTCTGGCTTTCCGAACGCTCTAATGCCAGCTGTACCAAGGGCTCGGAACTCGTCATGTCCGACGGCAACTACTATGGCGTCGTAGGTGCCGTTCTCAGGCGCATTGAGCAGGTCCACGCCGTACTCGTGTTGCGCCTCAGCCGGGTCCACGTGTGGATCGAACACGTCAACCGATGCGTTATAGCCGTTAAGTCCCTTGATGATGTCAACCACGCGCGTGTTGCGAAGATCCGGGCAGTTCTCCTTGAAAGTGAGTCCGAGGATCAGCACACGAGCGTCCACCGGATTCAGCCTTCGTTGAAGCATGAGCCGGATCGTTTCGCTTGCTACGTAGGCGCCCATTCCATCGTTCGTGCGCCGACCCGCCAAGATAACGTCTGGGTGGTGCCCGACCTGCTGCGCCTTGTAGGTTAGATAGTATGGGTCCACACCAATGCAGTGGCCACCCACGAGTCCCGGCCGGAAGGGGAGAAAGTTCCACTTGGTGCCGGCGGCTTCCAGGACCTCGAGGGTATCGATCTCAAGTCGATTGAAGAGAATCGCCAGGTCGTTCACCAAGGCGATGTTCAGATCGCGCTGTGTGTTCTCGATGACCTTCGCTGCCTCGGCGACCCGGATGCTGCTCGCCCGGTGAGTGCCAGCGCTAATGATCCGGCCATAGAGTTCATCAACAAACTCGGCCACTGCAGGGGTTGAGCCTGAAGTCACTTTCACGATGTCAACCAAACGGTGGAGTTGATCACCCGGGTTGACCCGCTCTGGGCTGTAGCCCGCGAAGAAGTCCTTGTTGAAAGTCAGTCCCGAGAACTCCTCAAGAACCGGTACGCAGACTTCTTCCGTACAGCCAGGGTAGACGGTCGATTCGTACACTACGATGTCGCCGGGGGAGAGCACGCTGCCAACGGCTTTGCTTGCAGTGATCAGGGGCCGAAGGTCTGGGCGGTGCGCATTATCCACTGGCGTCGGTACGGTGACGATGTAGATGTTGCAACTTCCGATATCGTTGAGGTCGCTCGTGAAGCGAAGGTTGGTGGCGCTCAAGAGGTCGGTATCTGGTACCTCCTGTGTGCGGTCGTGGCTTTCACGGAGTTCACTGATACGGGCATGGTTGGTATCGAAGCCGATGACGGGGTAATGCTTGTTGAACTCAACTGCTAGTGGCAGCCCTACGTAGCCTAAGCCCACGATTGCCACTCTAGGAGAATCAATCATATTTAGCCATGTACCTTCCGGATCTTGATGCATCCGCGGATCCGCACGATGGACGGAGGGTCTTTAGCACGTTGGCACGACTCGTAGATGGACAAGGCACAGTGGCAGCATTTCATTCACGCTAGCATGTCAACGGCGCAAAATAACTACTGGCAATAACGTCTGGCAGCGCCTGCGATTAAGGGCGGCGCCTCTGTCGGCCACGCGGTTCCGAAAGCAACTTGGCAAAAGGCAGAAGCGCATCAGAGATAATGCCAGAGGGCATGTACTCAAGACAAGAGGGAGCCCTCAACCATGCCTGGTTCCGGACCGAGGAGGCACAACAGGCGGAGCAAGTTCGGACTCCCGAGCGGGCTGCAACAGCAGGCTGCCGCCCAGCACCGCTCCGAGCACAATCGCTGCATAGAACGAGAACGCACGGTATGCCAACACGGAGGCAGTCACCGCGTTTGCAGATATCTGCTGCGCCAGGCTGTAGCCCAGGGTTGCTTCCATGTAGCCGCTTCCACCGGGAGTCGGCACGAAGTGGCTGACTGCTGTCACGAGCGTGACAGTGGCGACGACAATCGGGAAGCTACCTGACCCGTCCAAGCCAGCCAGGAAGACATGCATGATTGTATAGAGCGACACGTGCATTGCCAGGCTCAAGGCGTGTGCCTGTATGTGCCTCGTTAGTGAACCGCGGGTCATCACCATCATCGCCTGGGCAGTCTTGCGTACGAAGAGTGAAGCGGCCCGCCGCCAGCGACGGATGCCGCGGATGCTGAAGACGAACTTCACGATGCCCTCGAGCCGGTCAACGTGAGAGGCCAGCCCGTACCAGATTCCCAGGCAGAGGGCACTGACGACCATAGCCAACACGAGCAGTGCAGGCGGCAGGGCATCGGCGCGCCAGAGCAGTAGCGCGGCAATCGGCACCGCGTAGCCCAGGAAGAACAGGTCCAGCACCGTGGTGTAGATGGCCGCTGACCACGCGTTGGCCGGCTTGACCCCGTCCCGCTGGAAAGCTATCGCGATGCCGGGCGCGTTCCCACCGCCGCTCGGGGTGAGCGCTGCGGCGAACAGGCCCAGGATGAAGGCGCGCACGCTGGAAAGGAAGGTGGTGCGCTCCCCGGTCAGGCGCACGAGCACCTGCAGCCGCAGACCCCCGAACGCGAAGTGCAACAGCAGGAGGCCCCCGGCCTGAAGCAAGACCGGCGCGTCGAGTTCGCCCAGCTGCCGCAGGCTGCTCAGGTCGCCGAGCACGAGTACCACGATGAGGATGCCCACCAGGCTCAGGCCGAGCGAGATTGCAAGAGTACGGATCAGCACGCGCGGCATGGCAGACCCGACCGGACCTACTTGCCGAAGCGCCGCTTGCGCGCCTGGAAACTCCGCAGGGCACGCAGGAAGTCCACCTTGCGGAACTCGGGCCAGAAGGCGTCGCAGAAGTAAAACTCGCTGTACGCCGTCTGCCATAGCAGGAATCCGGACAGCCTGACCTCGCCGCTCGTGCGGATCACGAAGTCGGGGTCGGGGAGACCGGCGGTGTAGAGGTGCTGGCCGATCTCATCGGCGTTCAGGCAGTCCAGGATCTGGTCCAAGCTGTTGCCGGCTTCGGCCTTCGCCTTGAGCAAACTGCGCACCGCAGCGACGATCTCCTCGCGGCCCCCGTAGCCGAGGGCCAAGTTCAGGTTCAGGCCGTCATACGAGGCCGTGGCCTGCTCGATGTTGTGCAGGGCCTGCTTCGCCTTGTCGGGAAAGTCCTCGATGTCGCCGATTATGCGCACGCGAACGCGGTTCCTGTGAAGCCTCGGGTCGTTCAGCAGGTCGGTGGCCTGCTCGAAGAAAAGCTGATGCAGGTGCGCGACCTCTTCGCTGCTGCGGCCACGGTTCTCGCTCGAGAAGCCCCATATGGTCACGTGTGGGATGCCGAGCTCGAGGCACCAGTCCAGGAATTCACGTGCCTTGCCTGCGCCATGACTGTGACCGGCCTTGATGTCGACCTCGAAGCGCTTCGCGAAGCGCCGGTTGCCGTCCATGATCACGCCGATGTGTTCCGGGAGCTTCTCGCCTCTGATCGCAGAACTGAGGCGGCGCTCGTAGAGCCAATACAGCGGATGCGCCAGCCGGTTCAGCACCGACATGGTGCGCAATCCGCTCGGCTTCTTGCCAGCTCCGGTCACCAGAGGAGTTTACCGCAGCCACGGTGAGATGCTGACTTTGGCCGGCGATCGCCGTCTGCCCAAGGTTGGGCGAGCAATAATTGAAGCATGAAGACCATCGGTATCCTCGGGGGCATGTCGGCTGCCTCGACTCAGATTTACTACCGGCTGCTTTGCGACCTGACACGGGAGCGCCTGGGCGGACTTCATTCCCCCGAGCTGCTGATCCGTTCAGTCGACTTCACGCGTGTCGAGGCGTTACAGGCGCGAGGAGACTGGGAAGCCGCGGGCAGGCTGCTCAACGGCGAGGCCAAGGCCCTGGAGCGTGGTGGGGCCGACCTGCTGCTCCTTGCGACCAACACCATGCACAAGGTTGCCGACGCAATGATGCTTGGACTCGACATCCCGTTGCTTCACATCGCCACGGCGACAGCGCAGCGCATCGTTGACGCTGGCCTGAGCAAGCCTGGCCTGATGGCGACGGCATTCACAATGGAGCAGGACTTCTACACGGATGAGCTGCGAGCCGCAGGCCTTGAGCCCGTTCTTCCCGACACAGTGGACAGGGCCGAAACACACCGGATCATCTATGACGAGCTGTGCAGGGACGTAGTCACCGACGAGAGCCGAGCTGCGTATGAACGGATCGCTCAGCGCCTGGACGCCTCAGGTGCCGACTGCCTAGTTCTGGGCTGCACCGAGATAGGCATGCTGCTCGGACAGCACAACGTGACAGTTCCGGTCTTCGATACCACGACCGTCCATTGTGAGGCCGCACTTGAGATGGCGGGAATCTGAAGCCGGTCCGGCCCAGCGCCAGCCAAGCTGGCGATACTGAGAATCACGGAGTGTGCAGCAAATGAACGAGAAGACAAACTTCAAAGGCGTCATCCCGATCACACCAACGCCGTTCACCGACTCGGGTGCGGTGGACGAAGCCAGCATTAGGAACCTGATCCGCTACCTGAGCAAGGTCGGCGTGGACGGCATTGCGATCCTTGGCTTCCTGGGTGAGAACCACAAGCTGTCCGGTGATGAACGCCGCCGGGTACTGGCGACCGTCCGTGAGGCAGTGGCTGACCGCTTCCCGGTCTTCGTGGGTGTCCGGGCCTTCGGGGCTGCGGGCGCGATCGAGCAGATCGAAGAGGCGAGCGAGTTCGGCGGCGCGAGCGGAGTGTTTGTCGCTCCCATCGACAACCAGAACGACAACGTGCTATTCGGCTTCTTCAAGGACGTCGCGCAGGGCGGGCCTCTGCCGGTCATGCTGCATGACTACCCGGCCTCGTTCGGAACCATCCTTTCGGCCGAGCTGATCATCCGGTTGGCCCAGGAGGTCCCGGGCGTGATCGGCATCAAGGCTGAAGACCCGCCGGTGCTCACGAAACTGACGAGGATCCGCGAGGCGGCCCCGGACTTCGGCATCTTCGGAGGCCTGGGCGGCATGTTCTTCCTGGAGGAGCTGAAGCGCGGCGCCAACGGCATAATGACCGGCTTCTCGTACTCCGAGGTGCTTGTAGACATCTGGCAGAAGTTCACGCGGGGCGACACGGAGGGAGCGACTGAGACCTTCGACCACTACGCCTCACTGTTCCGCTACGAGTTCCAGCCGAACATCGGCCTGGCGTTCCGCAAGCACGTGATGAAGAAGCGCGGGATCTTTGCCAGCGACCACATCCGGCGCCCGGGAGCCGGGTTGGATGAGGTTACAGCCAGGGAGTACGAGGGTATCCTCGGGCGGCTCGGGCTCAGCCTGGAGCCTCATGACCTGGCCTGAGGGCGCGGCCCGGTGCTCTACGGTTCAGCCGGTGAGGCGGTACTTGAGGATGTCCACGACCGGCCGGTACCCGATCTCGGTATAGATGTGGTTCGAGGTCGGGTTGCCCAGGTCGGTGAAGAGCGTGCAGAACTGCCGTCCCGCGTCCAGCTGCCGCTGGCTGAGCCAGGCGACCAACGCGCTCGCGTACCCTTGGCGGCGGTGCTCTAAGGGCGTGTAGACCGGGCCAAGCCGGATCCCGTTCCGGGTCGGGTTGCCGGCGCCTGCCAGCGACACCGTCTCGCCGTCAATCTGCCAGAACCACAGTTCACGCCGACCAGGCTGCGAAAGCCAGCGCTCGACCGTCCGGGCCGCGTCGAAGGACTCGTTCGGCAGAGCTTCAGAGTGGAATGCGCTGAACCAGTCGATCAGCAGCGCCTTGTCGGTCGGCCCGGCCGGCACAGCTTTGCCGGGCACGTCCGCCACGGGCGTTACCGAATCCAGCCGGTAGATCCTCTCCTGAGCAGCCGGTTTCGCAGTCCTGGTCGGGTGTGCGGTCCAGTGGGCAGCGAATGCGGTAACGACTGAGGCGGGTCCCATTACCTCGCCGGGCAGGTCAGAAGCGGGGAGGGTACCGACGTGTGCTGCCAGCCGCGAGAGCGCCTCCGGAGTCGTGCAAGCCGACAGGATCAGCGCATGCGGCGGCGTCCTCAACGCGATCAAGGCTGGCTCTTCATCCGCGTACACGACCGCCATGAAGATGTTGTCACGCCACTCCCCGGCACTCAGGCCGCCCAGGAGGCCGATCTGGAGGCAATGGGCCGCCTCGTCGCGCATGAGGAACAGCTCGGCGACCTGCGTGAACCCGTTCGTGTCATCGAAGCGCTGCAGCGTAAGCGTGGCCATGAGCGAGCTTAGCCTGAACTCCGCCGGTGCCGCGCCGACTCCTCAGCAACGTCGAGCAGCGCCCGTACCGCCGACGCAGCCGCCATCACCGAGGTCCGCGGGTTCGCCGGGCTGGGCGTGGACGACACCTCGACCACCAGGCTGGCGGCGTCTCCTTCGGCCTCGATCCGGTGGTACGTCGCGGTCGCTTCGGGGTCGGAGCGCACCACCACTCGTGTGCGGTCCGGTCCGAGCCCGGCGAGCGCCAGCGCGACCGAGACGTTCACGTTCGCCGGGAACGCCACTATCGCCTCCCTGGCCGTGCCCTCGAAGACGGTGACGGCCCTGTCGGCGGGCAGCTCGATAGCGTTCTTCACCAGATACGGAGCGCCGCACAGCCCGTCGGGATGCTTGATGTTCGTGATCGTGACCCTATCCAGGCCATCGCCGACAGCCAGCGCCCGGATGCCGTCCAGGCCGGCGATGCCGCCGCTGGGCAGCACGACCTGCACGCCCGAAGCCACCGCCTGCTGCCAGTCCGCCTGCAGCGAGTCGTCGATCAGCGCGCCGATGCTCATGATGATCGTGTTGATGCCCGCGCGCCACAGGTCGGGCACGTGCTTCCGAACAGCCTCGCCGCCCGCCGCCTCGAGCACCCAGGTGGCACCTGTTCCGACCAGCTCTTCGGGCGCGACTGCGACGGCGCCCAGGCTGGCGGCGAGCTCGGCGGCCGAGGCTGACCCCGCGCTGGAACCGGCCACCGCGACTACGTTCACGCCGGGGAGGCGGCCCCCAAGGAGCGCCTCGGCAACCAGGCGGTTGATCCCGCCGGCGCCGAGCAGGGCGACCGGCAGGGAGTTGTTTGAATCGGACAAGGCAGCTCCTTCCAAGGCTTCAGCGTATCAACATCCGCGACGGAGTCACACCGTATGGTCCAGAAGGCAGTTCGAGACAGGCGACTTGACGTCGGGGCCGGCCTGGCTCTACCGTGCGACCAGTTGCGGCCAACGCGGCCGCGCGGATTGGAGTCAGCCATGGAGTTCGACCTTACTGCCCACCTTGCGAAGGTAGAGCGTCACGTCGTATCTGGCACCCGGGATGGCCAGCGGAGCAAGGCGGTGGTCATCGCCCGTACCGTACCCGCTCCGGTCAAAGAAGTCTGGGACGCGCTGACGAACCCGGAGCGTTTGCCAAAGTGGTTCCTGCCGATATCCGGAGACCTGCGCGGGGGAGGCAGATACCAGCTTGAGGGCAACGCCAGCGGCGTCATCACGGGCTGCCGCGAGCCTGAGCTGATCGAAGCTACCTGGGAGTTCGGCGGCGAGGTCAGCTGGGTCACCGTTCGCCTTGGTAGCGACGACGGTGGCACGCGCATCGAGCTGGAGCACGAAGCGATCGTTGATGACAAGTTCTGGCCAGACTATGGGCCGGGAGCAGCGGGCGTCGGCTGGGACAGTGCCCTGGTCGGCCTGGTGAGGCATCTGGAGGATCCGGCTGAGAATGTTCAGGACCCCGCCTGGATGGCGGAGCATGGCGTTGAGCTGAACACCGCAGCGAGTGAGGCCTGGGGTCGGGCGGCGATTGCAGATGGCACGCCGGAGGCTGAGGCGCTTGCGCAGGCGGACAGGACTCGGGCGTTCTACCTGGGGGAGGAAGCCTGACCTACTTCGCCCCACGCCGGGAAAGCAGCGCATCGACGGTCTGTGCCATGATGATCAGGTCCCACCAGATGGTCCAGTTGCGCACGTAGTGTGACTCGAGCTCGAGCCGCTCCTTGAAGGACAGCTCGTTGCGGCCCGATACCTGCCACAGCCCGGTGATGCCGGGTTTGGCCTGCAGGATCACCGTGGCGAACTCGCCCATGTCGCGGGCTTCGCGCGTCAGGTATGGGCGGGCGCCGACCAGGCTCATCTCGCCCCTGACGACGTTGATGAGCTGGGGCAGCTCGTCCAGGCTGTACTTCCGCAGGAAGCGGCCCACCCGGGTGATGCGCGGGTCGTTCTCCAGCTTGTGAAACGCCTCGTACTCCGCCCGTAACTCCGGGTCCTGGGCGAGGAGCTCGACCAGGCGCTCGTCGGCCCTGTCGATCATCGTCCTGAACTTGAGGCAGGTGAAGGTGCGGCCATCCTTGCCGATCCGGTCGCCATTATGCATGGGCTTGCCGGGTGAGTCCAGGCGCACCAGTACGTAGATGACGGCCAGCGGGACGGCCAGGAGCGCGAGGGCAACTATGCTGCCGAGCAGGTCCACGACGCGCTTGGCGAGCTGGTTGGAGACCGAGAAGAGTCCGTTGTTGAACTCGATCGCCAGCATGCCGTTCAGGTTGCTGGCCGCGACGTCCTCGGCGGGCAGGCCGGGCAGGTCCGGGATGAACTGTACCCGCCGGAAACTCCGGCCGGTCGTGTCCATGAAGTGGCCGACCAACTCCGGTTGCATGGTCGGGATGGCGATGATCGCGTGGTTGATGCCCCTGGAAGCCGCGAAGGCCACGCTTTGCTCGAGCCGGCCCATGACCGGAACGCCGCTCAGCTCGCCGCCAATCTTCTCCGCGTCGTCATCGAAAACGGCGACCGGCCTGAGTCCCGAGAGTGGGTTGAGCGTCAGGGACTCGACGACATGCGTGCCGCTGCGGCCTGCACCAAGCACGACCACGTCCTCGCCCCACGCCCCCGTCTTGGCCAGCAGGCGCCGGGTAAGGGCATGGAGGACGGGCAGGACAACGATGGCGCCAAGCGCGATCACCAGCGCCAGCCGGAACGAAGGCTGGTTCATGAACAGGGCGACAGCGACGAAGCCCAGACCGGCTATGAGCGAGGCGCCGACCTGCTTCCGCAGCTGCTGCGGCGCTGATATTCCGTAGCCGGGCAGGAGGCCCTCGCGCCAGATGAAGGCGGGCCACAGCAGGCAGGTGTAGTAGAAGAACGGCTGGGTGAGCAGCTCCCGGATCGATGCCGCCGCCTCCCGGGTGGCCGGGAAGGCGAGCGCGACCAGCCAGACAAGCAGGGCGGTCAGGACCGGAGCCGCCAGCGAGGCCGCGGCCAGGGCGGCGCCGGACAGGAAGTTGCCGACGCGGTGCTCTTCCCGCACGGCAGTGTCGGCCAGTGCGACCGACCTCCAGCCGAGCGCGGCGGCCACGGGGTACAGGACGCCACCCGAGAACAGCGTGGCGTCGAAGACGTTTGCGAGCAGGACGGCCGCAAGCAGCAGCAGGGAAGGCAGGTCGCTGCGGTTCCAGGCTGGCCAGGCCAGCGCAAGGAGGAACACTGCCACGGCCAGCAGGCCGAGAGCGCCGTAGCTGTACAGGATGTGGAGCGGGAAGTTGTGGGCGTGAGACGGCAGCTCCTGAACCCTGGACCGCTGCAGGCCGAGCCCGAGGTAGTAGCTGGAGAACGGCTCGGTGTTGCCGATGAGTGGGCGTTCCTGGAACCCGAGCCAGGCGGCTTCCCAGTACGGCAGGCGGCCGGCGCCGAGGCTGACGCCACGCACGGCGCTGCCGGCCACGTACGGGCTCATCGCGTCACCCTCCTCGAACTGGAAGCCCGCGAAACTCGCGCTGGTACCCGCGATGTTGCGGTTGTCCGGCGTCAGGCCGACGAAGAACTGCAGCACGGGCTGGTCGCCCTGGTATTTGAATGTGACCCAGTTTCGCGTCCAGCCGTCGCTCGCCGGCTCGCTTCCGGAGTCGATCATCCGGCCCAGTCCGCTCGCGTTCGCTCGCCAGGAGCCCTCGACCAGGGTGCCAGTCATGAAGAAGGTCTGGCCGTCACCCAGCTCGCCCCAACCCTGGATTCCGGGCCGGACCAATGGATCATCACTGTGCATCCAGGCGCTGACCGTGTAGGTTGACTCGGCCTGGATGTCCACCACCTGCTGGAGGCGCACCCACGATTCCTGCTGTTCCTTCACGATGTCGATCCGCGTCAGGGTTTCCTCCCCGATTGTGGTCTCGCCTTCCGTGGCGCTCACCCCGTGACTCAGCCACATGTCGCTGGTCGGGTACTCGGAGTTCTGGATCAGGTTGACTTCGCGGCTGGTGACCGGCACAAGGTCGACCAGGAAGCCGACGCGGCCCCAGCCCAGCAGCCCGCCCAGGATGGCCATGACGACCAGCACTCCTCCGATCAGCGCGTAGTACCTGCCGCGGCGCCCGTCGGTGCGCATGTCCGTGTCGACCAGCGGAAGGATTAGCGCGAAGACCAGCCAGGCGAGGCCCGCCTCCCTGCTTCCGGAGACGAGGATGCCGAACGCGGCCAGCGCCAGCGCGGCGATGCGGAGGCGGATGAAGGGCACGAGCAGCGAGATCGCGCAGCCGAGCGCCAGGATCGTGTGGCCGTATATCGCGGGGCTTGATTGCCAGACGATGCCCTGCGCGAGCGTCCGGCCCGCGATGTTCAGTTCCGTGTTCTGTATCCAGCCCAGCAACACGGTAACGCTCAGGCCCGCGATCAACCCCAGGCTGAGGGACCTGAAGCGGTTCTCCAGCCTGATGCTCGGCAGGTAGCTGAAGGCGCGGTACACGACCCACGCCGCCACGATCGGCCCGGCAGCGCCCATCACTCCCGAGAATCCGTGCTGGATCGCGGCCGGTATCGCTGCAAGGACTGCTCCCAGCAGCCAGAGTGCATCTGTCCGCTGGAACGTGAACGCCTGACCGAAGAGCAGCAACAGGGCCACGAACGGCCCTGCGGTGGGCACCAGGGCGAAGGCGAAACCCAGGGCGAACAGCAGCAGGGGGAGCTTGGGGAGGTTTGTGGCAAGGATGGTCAAGTCAACACCGGTGCGGCACCTGGCTGTGCCAGTATGAAGCTCGCCCCATCATATTGAACCTGCCTGAGAACTGCGACTGACAGCTCACGCGGGTGAGCATGACTCGTGAGCCACCACGGGCCGCCGGAGGGTTCGGTTGCAGAACTCAACCGGTTCAGGTTGCAGCAACGGCCAGAGTGCGGACGTGTTTCTGCAGAAGCTCTTGCCAGCGCTGTACGAACTCACCTTCGTGCATGTGCTCCTTGGAAACGCGGTCGATGGCGGACGGCAGTCTGGACGTAAGGTCGTGCAGTGCTTCGTCAGTGCTGGCGGTGGTGACTCCCAGCGTTTCGGCCAGAGCGTGCCAGTGCCGCCTTTGGATGTCAACAATCCGGTAGTGCCGACCGACACGCATTGCGAGCGTAGCTCTGCGGCGCTCAGCGTGGTCGAGGTACGGCAACGCCGAGGCCAGGTCGTAAAGAGGAGCCAGTCGCGGCCCATTGCCGGTGTGGAGCACTGCGATGTTCTTGGCGTGAGCGTCCGTTGAGGCGGTTAGCCAGTTGAAGATTGCGAAGCGCTGCAGGTCCTGTGCGGCCTTGCGGGCGGGCGCCATCGGCATGGTGTCGCGTATGAGCTTCGCGATGTCCGCGAGGCCGGGCCCGCCTTCGTTTTCGTACTTCTGGTCCGGTGGCGTGCCAGTTGCCTGGCATAAGTCTTCCTGGTGTATGCGCTGGATGCTAGTTCCAGCGGTAGCGCGGTCGAAGCGGGTAACGACGATCGCGGTCAGGTCTTCGAAGTACTGATAGCGGCTCTCTACTACTGGCAGGCCGACAGCTGCGGCCACCTGAAGCAGGAGGTGCTCGCCAAGCGCGCTGTGTGCGAGGCCATCGATGCCCGGCTTGAAAATATGCGTACTGGGTGCGTCTCCGCCAGGATCATGCCACTGGTCGTTGAACCATGTCAGTGTGAACTTAGCTTGTGCACCGGCCAGCGAGAACTGTCCGGTGCGCCCGCCTGTCACCCACGCTGCACTGTCGCGCTGCAGGGTCCGCAGTCGCGCTGCAATATCCGTATCGGTCAGCGGTGCGAAGCCCGTTGGGCGTTCGTCGTCTGAAGCGTTGGGAGAAATGAACTCTGCAGCTCCGGCAACGTCGCGGCCGACGTGTCGCAGAAGTGCGAAAGGATTGTCTGGTGAGACATGGTACTCCCGCGCCCAACGCCGTCGCACATCCCAATTGTCTGGCAGAAGCCCTTGCAGGTAGTTTCGCACGGCGTCACTCGAATGGTGCGACTGGCTGAGTGGCAGTGACAGGGAAAGGGGGACCGCTTCCCGCCGGGCGAGCCATGAAGAGTCGTAATGGAGGTGCAGGTGTCCGGCCATATCCTGCTCAACCGTTCCCAACAGCGATCCGTGCATCCGGACGAGGAGGCTGCGTTCACTCATGCAGAGCTTCAATCGGAAGCGCCTCGACACGCAGGCGGATACCCAGCGCCGTCAGCAGATGCAGCACCGAGTCGAGCCCAGGCTGGGTATCGTCAGCGTCGTCTTCGAATCTTTGCAGCCAGCGCAGACTGCGGCCGATGTGAGTCGCAAGTTCCGCCTGAGTTATACGAAGGTCTCGACGGCGCTCCCTGACCAGGGTGCGCAATTCTGCGGAGCTCGTGATCGGCAGGAAGAGGGGGGCGTCGTCCATGCGCAAATTGTGGCACATTTGCAGCGATGTGGCAAATATGGCGGCATTCGCATGATGTGACTTATATGGCGTGGCTATCCTTGGCATGGTCTCCAGCCGTTTGTGCGCGCGTGACCCAACTGCTGGCTGGCACCCTGGCTGAGAACTGCGAGGCAGACGAGATCTACAGCCCTTCCAATGCCCCGATGACCCGCTCCCGCTCCTCCACCCGCCGCGGCAACGGCAGGCTCAGCACTGACCCCGCCGCCGCGCGCGCCACGGGAAAGTCCGCGGCTGGACCCATGCCCAGCAGCTCGTTCACCAGCCGGGGGTAGTAGACGCTGCTGGAGACGCCGGCGGCTAGCAGCTGCTCCCTGAACGAATCCCGGTCACGCTCGATCCGCACCGTGTACTGGTGATAGATGTGTCCGGGCGCGGTCGCGGGCGCAGTGATCCCGGGCTTGCCGGCCAGCGCCTCGGTGTAGAGCCGGGCGGTCTCGCGTCGCTCCCGGTTCATGCGCTCGAGGGACGGCAGCTTCACTCGCAGGATCGCCGCCTGGAGCTCGTCCAGGCGGGAGTTGTAGCCGAGCATCTCGTTCTGGTACGCCACCAGCGAGCCGTGCGACCGCAGCTTGCGGGCGAGCAGGGCCAGCTCGTCGTCGTTGGTCGTGATCATGCCCGCATCGCCGTAGGCTCCGAGGTTCTTGGTCGGGTAGAAGGAGAAGGCGGACATGTGGCCGATGGTGCCGGTGTAGGGAGCGGCAGGATCGCCGTGCCAGCGCGCCCCGAATGACTGGGCGGCGTCCTCGATCACGAACAGGTCATGATCGCGGGCGACCTTCATGATCCGCCCCATGTCCGCAGGCAGGCCGTACAGGTGCACGGGCAGGATGGCCTTCGTGCGCGGGGTGATCGCCGCGCGTATGAGCCCGGGGTCGATGTTGAAGCTCTCGGGCTCGATGTCCACGAACACGGGGGTGGCGCCCACAAGCGCGATGCATTCGCCGGTGGCGAAGAAGCTGAAGGGACTGGTGATGACCTCGTCGCCCGGGCCGATTCCAAGCGCGCGCAGCGAGATCGTGAGCGCGTCGGTGCCCGAGTTGACGCCGATGGCGTGCTTCACCCCGAGGAGGGCGGCGGCCTCGGCTTCGAAGGCCGCGACCTCGCTGCCCAGCACGAACTGGCCGCTGTCCAGCACGCGGTTGAACGCGGCCAGCAGGTCGGCGCGCAGCTCGGTGGTCTCGTGTTTCAGGTCGAGCATCGGGACGGGATCGGCGCGCATATGGCGCCAGTCTACATCCGGCTTCGGTGCGGAGCCGCTTGACAACCTCACTACTCCTGTGGTTCATTAGTGCAGTAATGAACCGGCTTGAACGGGTGACCAGCGATGCTTGACGGCAACCAGCCGATCTACCTCCAGCTGGCGGACCAGATCCGCCGGCAGGTGCTCGAGGGTCACCTCAGTGAAGGAGAACAGGTGATGTCCACAACGCAGTACGCACAGGTCCTGCGGATCAACCCGGCCACAGTCGCCAAGGCGTTCGCCGAGCTGACCCGCGACGGCGTGATCTACAGGAGACGCGGCATCGGTATGTTCGTCGCCGAGGGCGCGCTGGAAGCGCTCCTGCAGGAACGGCGCGACGCCTACTTCGGATCGGTGCTCACGCCCGCGCTGGAGGAAGCCAGGCGCCTTGGCCTGGACAGCCGGGCCGTCGCCGGGTTCGTAACGGAGTTCCTCGAGACCGCCGAAGGGGGCGAACGATGAACGCGCCGGCAGTAGAGGTAAGCAGCCTGACCGTGAAGTACGGCCGCATAAGGGCGCTGGACGGCCTCAGCGCGAGCTTCGCGCCCGGCAGCATCACGGGACTGCTGGGCCGCAACGGCTCCGGCAAGAGCACGCTGCTGGCCACCATCGCCGGCTTCCGAAGGCCCAACGCGGGCAACGCGCTCGTGGATGGCAAGTCCGCCTTCGAGGCCGACGATGTGATGGCTCAGCTGTGCCTGATCCGAGAGGGCGGCGACGTACTCACGTCCAGCTCTGTGCGGGACAACCTGCGGCTGGCCCGCACGCTGCGCACCGGCTGGGACGGCGCCCTGGCTGAGCGCCTGGTCGGGGCCTTCGGGCTGCCGCTCCGCAAGACGGTCGACGCCCTCTCACGCGGTCAGCGCAGCGCCCTTTCCGCGATTATCGGCCTCGCCACCCGTACGCCCCTGACCATCTTTGACGAGGTCTACCTGGGGATGGACGCGCCCAGCCGCCAGCTGTTCTACGACGAGCTGCTGGCTGAACAGATCCGCTCGCCGCGCACCGTGATCATCTCGAGTCACTTCCTGGAGGAGGCCGAACCGCTGCTGGAGAACGTCGTCATCCTGCACCAGGGCCGGCTGCTGCTGCAGGGCGGGCTCGACGAGCTCGGTGACATGGGCGCGCGCGTGATCGGCCCGAGTGAACGGGTCCGCGAGTTCACCGATGGCCGCCGGATCCTGAGCGAACAGGAACTCGGTGGCGTGCTGGCCCGCAGCGTGTACGGCGAAATCACCATGGAAGACCGCGAGCGCGCGGCGGCAGGCGGCCTGCAGCTGGAGCGCCTGAGGGTACAGGACCTGTACACCGGACTGACCGGGGACGCGCAGGTGCGGGCATGACGCCGCAGCCGGTCGCTTTCGAGCAGGTGCTCAGGTCGCTCTTGTTCACGCTGCTGCGCACCGTCGCCTGGGTCGTTTCGATCCTTCTCGTCCTGGGCACGGGCGCGTGGTTCCTCGCCCGCGCCATCCCGCTTGGCGCGACCTTCAGCCTCTGGTTCCACGTCTTCCCGCAGGCGCTCGGCTGGGTGCTCTTCGGCATGGCCATCTATTTCACCACCGAGTGCCTCAGCGCCTATGTGGCCATGGGCGTAAGCCGGGCGCGCTTCGTGCGCGCCGCCGCGCTGGCGCTCGGCGCGACGAGCCTGGGGCTGGGCGTGCTGGCGCTGCTGACCTTTCAGGTGGAGGCATGGCTCTACGGGATCGCCGGCTGGGAACACGCGGTGTCGCTCACGAGGAGCATCGCGGCCAACGGCTGGCTGGTCGGCGTCTACACGGTGCTGCTCACGCTCACGCTCGGCATGAGCGGGCTCCTGGTCGGCTGGAGCTACGTCCGCTTTCCGCCCCTCCCGGCAACGTCGCTGCTGGTGATCACCGTGCTCGTGCCCGGCTGGCTCATCATAGGCCTGCTGCAGGACCCCGACGTACTCAGCCCGCTCGGCCTGGGCAGCTGGCACGTCGCCGTGCGCGTGCTCGCCGCCCTCGCCCTGAACGGACTCATGTTCCTGGCCGCGGCCGGGCTGGTGCCCGCGCTCCAGCTCAGGTCGCGCGTGCCCTAGATCAGGCGCGACCGCCCGCGACCGCCAGCAGGTACTGGCCGTAGGCGTTGCCGTTGAACGCCGCGGCCAGCGCCTCGAGCCCGGCCGTGTCGATCCAGCCCATGCGCCAGGCGACCTCCTCGGGCACCGCGATCTTCAGGCCCTGTCGCTGCTCGATCGTCTCGACGAAGTTTGCCGCCTGCAGCAGGCTATCGGGCGTACCCGTGTCCAGCCAGGCCATGCCGCGGCCGAGCGGTTCGACGTCCAGCAGGCCGTGCTTGAGGTACTCGCGGTTCAGGTCGGTGATCTCCAGCTCGCCACGACCGGATGGCCGCAGTGTCTTCGCGAACCCGACGGCGCGGGAGTCGTAAAAGTACAGGCCGGTGATCGCGTGCTGCGACTTGGGCCGGGCGGGCTTCTCCTCGATGCCCACCGCCCGGCCGCGCTTGTCGAACTCGATCACGCCGTACCGCTCCGGATCCTTCACGAAGTACGAGAAGACCGTCGCGCCCCGCGTTTCCGCGTTCACGCGCTGCAGGATCTGCGACAGGCCGCGGCCGTAAAAGATGTTGTCGCCCAGTATCAGCGCGGAAGGTTCCCCGTCGAGGAAGTCCTCGGCCAGCAGCAGCGCCTGGGCGATTCCACCGGGCGTCTCCTGCGCGGCAAAGGTGAAGCTTACGCCCCACTGGCTGCCGTCGCCGAGCAGCTCCTCGAAGGCGGGCAGGTCGCGCGGAGTGGTGATGATCATGATCTCCCGGATGCCCGCCAGCATCAGGACACTCAGGGGGTAGTAGATTAGCGGCTTGTCGTACACGGGCAGCAGCTGCTTGCTGAGTGCCCTCGTGGCCGGCCAGAGCCGGCTGCCGGTCCCGCCGGCCAGGATGATGCCTTTCCTGCTCAATTCACACACCTCATGCCGGTAAACACCCTAGCAGTTCACGGCTCATCCTGCCGACCAGGCGGCCAGCAGCGCCCGCCACCGGTCGGTGTTGAGCGAGATGTCGCGCGGCAGGCTCACGGGCGCCTCGGCGCGGCTGGCCTCGAGCACCCCTGGCGAACGCTCGCGCGCCAGCTCCAGGCTGCTGCGCCGCCGGCTGGCGATGTGCAGGGTGTCGTGTGGGATGTCCGCTGCCCTGCAGATGGCCAGGGCGACCTGCGGGGCGATCACGTCCACGTAGTCCTGGCTGGTGAACAGGTCCGAGAAGGCCTTGGGGTGCGGCCACTTCCGGCCCCGGAAGCTGGTGCGCACCACCAGGAGCCGGGCCGAAGGCAGCGCGCCCCGGGCGGTCTCCTCGGCCGCGAGCTTGCTGAGGGCGTAGTAGTTGCTTACCGGGCCGGGCGGGTCGTCCTCGCGGTAGTCCCCGTGCGCGCCCTCGAAGACGTAGTCGGTCGAGATCAGGACAAGGCGGGCGTTCAGGCGAGCAGCCGCCCGGGCCACGTTGCGGGTGCCGCGCACGTTGATGCTCCAGCACTCAGCCCGCTCCGACTCGGCGCGGGCCACGTCCGTGTAAGCCGCGGCGTGGACGATCAGCTTCGGCCTCAGCCCGGACAGCAGCTCGAGGCTGCCCGTGATGTCAAGCTCGCTCCTGGAGGGCGCGATCAGGGACGGCAGCAGCTGGCGAAGCTCGGTTCCCAGGCGGCCGCTGCCGCCCGTCAGCACGGCCGGTGTGACCAGGCCGGGCAGGGACGCCGCGAGCAGGGCGGCCACGTCAGGCACGCTTCAGAACCTCGTCCCAGCCGCCGGCCGCCGCGTCGCGCGGCGACAGCAGCGGTGGGTCGATGGGCCAGTCGATGCCCAGCTCGGGAGCGTTCCAGGCAAGGCTGCGCTCGGCGTCGGCCTCGTACTCCCGGTCGACCTTGTAGGCGACGGTGGCGGTGTCGCTCAGCACCTGGAAGCCGTGCGCGCAGCCGCGCGGCACGAACAGCTGCGCGAACTCCTCACCATCCAGCTCGACTGCGAGCCAGGCTCCGAACGTCGCGGAACCCGGCCTCAGGTCCACCACCACGTCGTAGACGCGGCCGCTGATCACCTGGACCAGCTTCGCCTGCTCGCGGCCCGGCGCGTGATAGTGCAGGCCGCGCAGCACGCCGCGCCGCGAGAACGAGCGGTTGTCCTGCACGAAATCGCAGTCGATGCCGACACTGGCCAGGGCGCTCTTCCGGTACGACTCCGTGAACCAGCCCCGCGCGTCCCGGTGAACTCGAGCGCTCAGCAGCAGCACACCGGGCAGGCTGAGTTCGCTCACGCTCACGCCCACGTCATGCCGCCTTCGGCACGAGCGGCTCGGCCAGCGTGGCGCCGAACACGGGCTCGTCCCACGCGCGCTCCCGGAAGATGCGCTGCACCTCCCGGGCGGCCCGCCTGACCGGCTGTTTCGGGCTCAGGAACGACGCCAGGCTGGCCCACCCCCACACGGCCAGGCGCTGCAGTTCAGCCCGCCAGGCCGCCGAGTGACGCAGCGTCACGACCATGCCGCCGCGCAGCCCCTCGACCAGGAAGGCCGGATGTGCCGGCGTGCTGCTGCCGCCCAGGTGGGTGACGGGGCTGTCGGTGAGGATGAGGTCGAAGCCGCGGTCGCGCATGCGGTGGCACCAGTCGGTCTCTTCGTTCGTGAACCTTTGCGACTCGTCCAGAGGGCCCGCGGCGTGCGCGGCGGCCGTCCGCACCACCTGGAGGCAACCCGACAGCCAGGGTGCCTTCACGCCCCGCACGCTGCGCCCGGCGCGGCGCGTGGTGTGGTGCCAGGCCGAGGGATCGAGCGCGGCGCGCCACTGCCACCAGCGGTAGGGGAGCCCCTGGTCCTGCAGCACGCCCCGGGCGTCAACGGGCAGGGGGCCGGCCATGCCGGCAGCGGGATCGGCGTCCAGCGTGCCGAGCAGGTCGGTGAAGGTGCGGCGCTCCACCAGCACGTCGGCGTTCATGTGGGCGAAGTACGCGGTCCGGCACGACTCGAGGCCCGCGTTGACCGTGGCGGCGAAGCTGTGGTTGGCGACCCGCACGAGCTCCACGCCGGGCGAGTACCAGTCCGGCGGGAGCGGGGCGAGGTCGCCGGCGTCGATCACCACGATGCGCGCGCCGGGCGCGGCAGGCAACAGGCGCGCCAGGCACCTGCCGAGCAGGTCAGGCGTCTGGTAGTGGATTACGGCGACTGTGAGATCGGAGCAGGGCATCAGACTTCGAGCCCTCAGCCGATGGTCTGCCTGGTGGGGGCGGGCGGCATGACCGCGGCGCGCAGGAAGACGAAGACGGTGGCGAGCAGCCCGCCGACGACCACGGCGATGACGCTCGGCAGCACGCGCCCGCCGGAGGCGGAGCGCAGCGGCGGCGCTGCCTCGTCCAGGACGCGCACGTTGGTAGGCAGCACGTCGCTGATGTAGCTGAGTACGGGCTGCAGGTCGAGCGATCCGGTGTAGAGCGTCTCGGCGATGCGCAGGCGGCGTTCCAGCTCGGTGCGCTCCTGGCTCAGCATCGCGATGGTCGTGCGCCTCTCGGCCGCGGCCGCGCCGTACTCCGCCAGCTGCGTCTCGGTCGCGTCGCGGCTGGCGGACAGGGCAGCCGATTCGGCGACGAGCGACTGCAGCTCGAGTCCCAACAGCAGCTCCACCAGGCGCGTGTCGGTGCCTGCGGCCTGCATGAACGCCTGGAGCTCGCCGGCCGCAGCGCTGCTGAGCAGTTCGCGGCTCTCAAGCAGCGTGGTGAGCGCGTCGCCACCCTCGTCGAGGGCGGTGCCCTCGGTCTCCCGGAGAGTGGCGAGCGCCTCGCTCAGTGCGTTGATCCGGGCGGTGTTGGAGGCCAGGTCGCGGGCGATGCTGTCGAGCCGCTCGCTCGCCTGCGCGTTGCGGGTAGTGAACGATGTAAGCTCCGCCTCGAGCAGGCCGGTGTCGTTGCGGTCCTGGAACGCACGCCACTCCTCCTCGAGCGCCTCGAGGTTGCTGGCGAGCTCGCCGGCGGTGTCCTGGTTGTTCGTGATGATCGGACGCAGGATCGCCTGCATCGTCTCGGTCACCGCGTCCACAGTCTGCTCGCTCCAGATGTTGGCGAGTTCGGCCGCCTCGTCCGCGTCACGCGCGGAGGCCGTGTGGCCCACGATCAGCTGGGTGCCCGGCTGCGTCGTTCCGACCAGGTTGGCCAGCGACAGGCGGTCCCGGAAGCTTGCCGCCTCGTCCGGCGCCGCGCCGAACTCGACGAAGGTGGCGTCCAGCACGCGCTGGCTGTAGGCGACCGACTCGTAGGTCGAGTAGCTGACGTTGGTGCGCTGCATGATCGCGCTGCCGACGTCCTCGCCGGAGCGCTCCGGAGTGGGGGTGACCAGCACGGTGGCCTGCGCCTCGAAGCGCTCCGGCTGGAACGTGAGGAACAGGAAAGTCGCCGCACCTGCGAGCAGGGCGATGACGATGATCAGCGGCATGCCCCGCCGGAAGATCAGGTACAGGTCGCGCAGGCTGATCTCGTCGGCGTACTGCGGGTGGGAAGCCAGGTTACTTTCGGACACGGATCATTCCGTCCTCTTTCAGCAGCTCGAGGCCCTCGCGGATGTCGGCCAGGTCGAGCTGAAGCTCCGCCGAGATGTCTTCGGGGCTCATGCCCTTCTTCAGGCTCGAGAGCAGGTTGCGGCCCTGCTGACCGTATTGCTGCTCGAACTCCATGGCCAGCTCGGTCATGGGGATGAGCGCGTCGCGGCCGCGCAGGGTCAGGTCAAAGGTCTCGCGCTCCCAGCCGGGCTTGCCGCCGGGCAGGTGCAGGTCGGGCAGTTCGTTCGGCTGGGCGTAGCGGACGCCGGCCACGAGCGGCTGGCTCCGGACGTGCAGGTACGGCCTGCCGTCCAGGTGGAAGACGTAGCCGCTGTCGTCCGAGGCGACGCCGTCGAAGGCGCTCACGTCGTCCGTGCGCGCGCGGCGGTCCAGCATCAGGCCGGCCAGGCTGAGCGCGGTGGCCTCGTCGAGGGCGATAAGTTCCAGGCCGGGAAGGCCCGCCTCGAGGCTGTGGCGCTGCAGCGCGCGCAGGGCGTCCACCCGCTGCCAGACGTAACCGTCACGTTCGAACGCGCAGGCGCGCACGGCGCCGGCGGTCAGCACGGCGAGGCCGGACTCGGCGCCGTTGCGCTGCAGGATGGCTCCGTGGAACTCCTCCTCGCGCAGCAGCTTCAGCGTGTCCGGCAGGTCGGTGGCGACGTTCCTGAGCACCGAGGCGTTGCCTAGCCGCGGCAGAGCGCGCAGGCCGGCCACGAGGCTGTCGGGCGCGGTACTCGCGAGCCAGGGCAGGTCGTTGCGGTCGTGCGAGTACCAGGTGAACGCGTCCACCGGTTCGGTTGGTGGCCCGAAGGGCGCAGTCTCACGCTGCATCCTCACGCGGCCATCCTCGAACAGGCAGTACAGGGAGTTCGGGCCGCGCCTGAGCACGAGCGTGCCGCTGTCGCGCGTGTGGCTGAAGAACCGGATCAGCTCCGTCGCGCTCGCGCCGTTGCCGGCTCCGCCCAGGAGCGTCATCCGGCGTTCCTGTGGGCCAGCGCCGCGCGGAGCAGGCGCCTGTCCTCGCTGAAACTGAGCATGCCGAGCGCCTCGAACGGCGACGTGAAGAGACCCTCGGGGAACAGCTCCTCGCGCATCATGGGCTCGGTCGCGTCAGTTTCCAGCAGGAACCAGGTGATGTTGCGCTCCACGCCCATCGCGTTGACGTAGCTTGTTTCGAAGGTGGTTTCCGTGTCGCTCACCCTGGCTTCGATGCCTGCTTCCTCCTCGACCTCGCGGACGGCGGCCTCGAGGGGCTGCTCGCCCTCATCGATGTGGCCCTTAGGGAATACCCAGGTGCCGTTGCGGTGCCTGATCAGCAGGACATTGCCAGCCGTGTTGAACACGAGTCCGCCTGCACCGTTCACCGTCATCATCGCGATGCTACCAAATCGAAGCGGCCGGCCTTCACCTGTTGGCCAGGCCGCCGTTGTTCATGAAGTCGAGGATGCCGCCCGCGATGCCGCGCGCCAGCCGGTCCTGGTACGCGGTCTGGCCGAGTGCCGGTCCCTCTGAGGGGTTGGAGACGAAGCCGATCTCGATCAGGATCGAGGGCGTCCGCGCGTTGCTGAGCACGTAGAACGCGCTCTGCTTGACGCCCCGGTCGACGGCGCCGGTAGCCTGGACCATGCCCGCCTGGACGTGCTCGGCCAGCCGCTCGCTGTACCTTAGCTGCGTCTCGCGCAGGATCATCACGGCCGGGTCGTTCGCGATCTCGAGGGCGAGTTCGGTCAGGGCCACGCCGCCGTTCTCGGCGATCGCCCGGTCCAGGTTCGCCTGCGAGAGCGGCTGGCCGAACACCCATGTCTCGATGCCGTTGGCCGACTGCTGGCCGAACGAGTTGGCGTGGATGGATACGAACAGGTTGCGGTCGGGCGTCGCCATGTCTGCCCGCATGGCCAGGTCGGTCCGCTTGTTGGACGACAGGTGTGAGTTGTCCTCCCGCGTCATGATCACCTCGATGCCCTCGGCCTCGAGCAGCGCCCTGACGTGCATGGCCACGGCCAGTACGACCTCGTGTTCGCTGACGAAGCCGACCGCGCCGGGATCGACGCCGCCGTGGCCCGGGTCGAGCACGATCACGCGGCGGTGCTCGGCGCCTGGTCCGCCGCTGATGACTGGAGTCGGAACCGCCGCGGTCGTATCGGCACCCGGGGTGGGCACTGCCGCGGCCGCCGCCGCGGCGGCCGCGGACGAAAGGGCCGGCTGCGGGGTGCCCCTCATGCCCGGTGCGAAATCGACGTAGACGGTGCCGGTGTCGGTCATGCCGATGCGGAAGCCGCTGCCGTCGGTTCCCAGCCTGTGCTGCGTGTTCACGACCAGGCTCGGCTTGCCGTCCAGCACGGTGTAGTACGCGCTCTGCACGAACTGGTCCGCCACGCGCCAGGCCGTATCGGGTGCGGAGCCGGCATCGAAGCTGATGGTGAAGACCGAGTCGCCGACCGCGACGGTGAACGTCTCGATGGCGCCGAGGTCGATCGCTATGCGCGTGTAGTCGTCGTGCGAGGCGGCCCTGAACGCCGGAAGCGGCGGGCCGGTGGAGGTGATGCCCGCCGTGGTGCCCGGGGAGCTCGCGACCGCGGCCGGTGCAGGCGGCGGCGCCGGCGTGTCGACCGTCAGAACGCGGGGGCCGTCGTGCCAGCCCGTTTCGAAGCCGAAGGCGCGGGCCAGCGGCTCGATGGGGACGTACGACGTACCGCTGACGACGATGCCGATCGCGGACGTGACCGGAGTTCCGGCGACGCTGTAGGCCGCCGCGCGCTCGACCACGCCGTCGGAAACGCTAGTGGTGGTCGGAACGACCGCGCTCCTGCTGCCGGCGGAGAAGGTGAGCGTGCGGGCGTCACCGTTCCAGGCGACGTTCAGCCCGAGCGCCCGGGCGAGCGGGACCGCCTGGGCGTAGTGGATGCCCGTCCCGCCGAAGTAGTACGGTCCGGCATCGTCCGCGAGAGTGCCGTTCACGGCCAGGGAGCTGTCGCGCACCTGCGCGGTCGCTGCTCCCTGGAGCAGGGCCAATGTGATCAACAGGAGTGTGATGAGACGCAGATTCACGCTGGAATCGAGTCTAACACCGTGATTTGTGAGCCTTGTTGAGAAAATGAACGCGATGGGGCCCGGTGCGGCTACTTCCCTGTGGTTGGTTCCTTCCACAGCTCGTTGAGCATCTCTTCGATGTCCTGAAGCGATTGGCGCTCCGCATCCTGGTTCGTCCTGGCCTGCGCCTTTGCAGCCGGGGCGCGGGCGGCCGGTGCGGGCGTGGGGTCAAGGAACTCCGGCAGCCTGGTGCTGCCGCCCGGGGGGTTCAGGGGTTCGTTGTGCTGCAGGTCGTCGCTCTCGGACACCGTGCGCCTGCGGCGTGGCGTGCGTGCGATGCGCGCGTTCATGTCGCGGGCCAGGCAGCCGACGCGTACGGTCAGGACCGGCAGGCTGGGTCCGGCTTCGCTGGCGTCCGGGTAGTTCGCGCCGATGACGTCGGTGAAGTCCAGGGTGAAGATGCTGGAGTCAAGGTCGATCATGCAGCAGCTGGTGCGCAGGTCGCGCAGTCGCACGACGACCGACGTGCTGCCGTTGAAGTCGAGGCGGAGCTGGTCGCGCCTGAACCTGCCGGACTGCACCTGTCCCGTGGCTCCGCTGTACTCGGCCAGGAAGCTGTGAATCTCACTGCGGCTTGGCTGCATCACGGATAAAGATAACCCATGGCAGGCTGTTAGTACAGCCCGGGCTTGACACCTTAACAACTAAGGCATATAGTTGCCGCCAGGAGGCTTCGCCATGGACGGTAACCCCGCAGCACTGTTCAGCACGCCCGTGGGCGCGTTTTTCGTCAGCCCCGCCGGCCTGTTCCTCGTTGCCGGCGCGGCGGGAATCGTCCTGTGCGCCATCGGGTTGTTCGCTGCCGCCGTGATTGTTTCCGTGTCCCGGCGCGTCGGCACCGGCAGGGTACCGCTGCGCGTCAGCCGTCCTGCCCAGGCGGTTTTGGTGCTCCCGGCGGTCCGGGGTGAGCGTGGTCCGTCGGCTGAGGCTGAAGCTCCGGTGTGGGCGATGCCGCGGGCCCGTCCGGCTGCTGCGCATCCGCAGTCGCGCTACCTGCCGCGTGATCGGCCCGCGTCCGTGCCAGCGCTGCCTTCAGCTGCAGCGCGTCAGGCAGCCTGAGCGCCTCTAGCGCCCGCACCATCTCGTCCGAGGGTTTCTCGCCAGCAGCCAGCACCTGATCCAGTGCGGTCAGCAGGTGAGGGAAGGCAGACTCATCGGAGCCCCCGGCCTGGAACTGCAGGCCGATCAGCTCCGAGAGCGACAGCGGCGCGTTCTGTTCCAGCCAGGTCGCGATGCGCAGGTGGGTCAGTGGCCTGTCGGAATAGGGCACCATCCGCAGCACGGCCTGCCGCAGCAGCTCGCTCTGGAAGCGGTACTCGATCTCGGACGGGATCAGTGAATCCGGCAGCTTCACAAGCAGGTCGCGCTCCACCAGGCTGTGCAGCACATCGGCCCCCGCCTCCTCAGCCAGGCTGAGCAGCAGTGACTCCCAGCTTCGCTCCCCGCTCAGTGCGGCGACTATCAGCAGCTGCCGCTGACCGGCGGACAGCCGGTCCAGGCGGGCCTGCAGCACACCCTCGAGCGAACCCGAGATTGAGCCGTCGCCCCAGACGGACATCGCCCGCCCCAGCTCCAGGATGTACGAGGGGATCCCGCCCACCTGATACACGAGCGCCTCCGTCGCCGTCCGCATGACAGGATCCGCCAGCTGGTTGAGCAGCTCGAGGCTGTCCGAGACGTTCAGCGGAGGCAGTTCCAGGTGAATGTCCCCAGGCTGACCCGCGTAGGTGCGGGCGATGCGCACTATCAGCATCGGAGCCTGGGCAAGCCTCAGCATCTCCAGGAACTCGCGCTGCGTCGCTTCCGGCGTCGCCGACTGGATCACCAGGACCAGCGGTCCGCGCGCCCGGTTGGCCAGGGCCACCAGCAGGTCCCGCCAGGCCAGCGTCGTCCGGTCCACGCGGCGCCGCTCCAGGCGCGTCCAGGGCACCTCGTCAAGCAGCCCGAGCGACTGCAGGATGTAACGCTGCCAACGCGGTTCGTGGGGCAGCAGCTCGTCCAGGCCGTCATGCACCCGGCTCAGCCAGGGCACCGACGCATCGCTGCCCTGGGGCGCGAACACGGCACGGGCCAGCGGGAACCACGAGAAGCCCAGGCCGAGCCGCTCCTCGGGCCACAGGACGGTCGCCTCGATGCCACTCCCCAGGAACTCCCGCACGAACCGCGTCTTGCCGATACCCGCCATGCCCGTCACCCAGACCTCGGAAGTCCTGCCCGAACGCGTGACCTCGTCAAAGGCGTGAGCGAGCGCGGCCAGCTCGTCTGCGCGCCCGACGAAGCCCAGGTCAGAGTTCGGGTCCGCCGAGACGCGGCCCGAGTCCGGCGCGAGCACGAACAGGGAGCTGACGTCCGGGAACCCCGCCAGGCTCACGGGACCCGAACCGACCAGGTTCAGGCGGTAGCGCGCCTCCTGATACGTGACCGGGCAGGCCCACACCTGGCCGGGCGTCGCGGTCTGCTCGATCCGGGCGGCCAGGTTGACGGTCGAGCCCATCACGGTGTACTCGCGTACGCGGCCCGAGCCGAGGTAGCCGGCGATCACCGTGCCGGTCGCCACGCCGGCCCGGCCCTTCAGGTTCCAGCCCCGGCCGGTCCCGATCCGCTCGATCGCCCGCAGCCCGGCCGCGGCCGCCTGCAGCGCGCGCTCCGGGTCATCCGGGTGCGAGCGCGGCGCGCCGAACACCGCGATCAGGCCGTCACCCCGGAACGAATCCACGTGCCCGTCGAACTCCTCGACGATGCCGGCCACGACCGTCAGCACTTCGTCGGCCAGGTCGCGCACGCGCTCGGGATCGAACCCGTGCGTGACCTTCGTGAAGCCCGCCAGGTCGATGAAGAGCACGCTCACCTTCCTGCGCTCCCGCCGCGACACCGCATGCAGCGGCGACCCGCACATCGCGCAGAAGCGCGCGCCGGACGGTACGGGTGAGTGGCAGACCGGGCAGTCCATAGCCCTTTGATTATAGGTGCGAAGCGTTACGGGACTGTCAAAAGCCCAGGCGGGCCTGGGGATCGACGAACGTGGACCCCACCATTACCCAGAGCTTGAGGACGTCATCGTCAACCAGCGTGCCGCCGCCCAGGTTGCCGAGGTGCTGGCCTTTCGTCACGCGCTCACGCGGCGAAACGATCGGCTGCTGCAGGTTCGTGTACGAAACGAGCAGGTCCTGGCCGTGCTGCACCACCACGACGAAACCGTCGTTCGCGCTCAGGTTCTGGACGTTGACGACAACGCCTGCCTCGATCGCCTGCACGGGAGCGAAGCGGCTCCCGGCCTGCAGGGCCAGGTAGGAGTTGTTGTCGGTGCCGAAGCGGCTGACGATGACCGGGTTGGGGACGGGCCAGCCGAAGTCGCTGCTGGACGGCAGCAGGGGAGCGGTCAGCGCCTCGATCTGGTCGCGTGCCTCGTCCGCCTGTTCCAGCAGCTGCTGGCGCTGCCTTTCCTCCAGGAACGCCTGCGCCGCCTCCCGCCTGAGCCGCTCC
Source organism: uncultured bacterium (assembly GCA_964495325.1). Taxonomy (GTDB): domain Bacteria; phylum Deinococcota; class Deinococci; order Deinococcales; family Trueperaceae; genus CAZBVI01. The sequence goes on along the minus strand of CAZBVI010000002.1, from coordinate 92,862 downwards.
TCCTCCTCGGCCAGGCGCCGCAGCTCGGACTCCAGGTTGCGGGCCAGGCCGCTCAGCGCCGACTCGATCTCGGTTTGCGCCTGCAGAAGCGCCTGCTGCTGCGCCTGCTGCCCCGCCTGCGTGCTCTGCAGCTCGCCGATGACCGCGGCGAGCGACTGCTCCTCTGTCACGAGGTTCGCCTCGTTGACGCGCAGCTGTTCCTCGGTCGCCTCCAGCGAGGCCAGCTGGTCCGCCTGGCGGCTCTGCGCGTCGAGGAGCTCCGCGCGCACGGCGTCGAGCCGGTTGACAAGGTCGGCGTCCTGCCGGGTCAGCAGCGAGAGGTAGTGCGAGCGCACCTGCAGGTCGTGGTAACTGGTCGCCCGGCTCAGCGCCTGCGCGTAACGCGAGCTGCGCTGTGTGTACAGGTTCACGAGCAGCGCGCTGATGCGGTCCATCAGCTGGTCAAGCTCGGACAGGATCCGCTCGATCTCGCGGCCAGTGGCCGCCAGGTCCTCCTGCAGCTGCGCGATCTGCGACTGAAGCCCTGCGCGTTCGACCCTCAGGTCCCCGATCTGCTGGCTGATCGCGTCCCGGTCGCGGATGCGCGCCTGCAGCGCGCTGGCGGTGGCACCCAGATCCTGCTCGATGCGGGAGATGTCCGCCGTGCGCTGCTCGCGCAGGCGCTCGTACTCCTCGATCTCGCGCTCGAGCGCGTCGCGCGTGCTCGTGTCGACCCCGGACTGGGCCAGGCCCGCCGCGGGAAGCACGAGCAGGAGCAGCGCGAGCACCAGGCGGAACATGCCGCTCAGTACTCCTCCCGCAGGTGCTGGGCTACACCGACGGTGCTGCCCACCAGTCCCACGAGCAGCGCCAGGCAGAGCAGCAGGACCGACACCTGCATCAGCGTCTGCGTGTCAGACACCAAGGGCACGAAGGGCAGCTGGGCCTCGAGCCGGTCGACGATGTACAGGTAGCTGGGCACGACCAGCGCCACGGTGACCAGCGCGCTGAACAGCCCCAGCAGCAGCCCTTCGAACAGGAAGGGCGCTCGGATGAAGCCCTGCGTGGCCCCCACCAGCCGCATGACTTCGATCTCCTTGCGCCTGGCCGTGATCGCCGCGCGGATCGAGTTGGTGATGGCGAAGAGCGCGGCGGTCAGCATCACGACGATCAGGATGGAGCCGACCACGCGCAGCGCGTCGTTGATCGCGAGGAACATCTCGACGTCCTGCGAGCCGTCCAGGATGCTGCTCACCCCGGGCAGCGACCGCAGCCGGTTGGAGACGGTGGAGGTGAGCGTCGGGTCGAGCAGGCGGATCTCGATCGCGTTCGGAAGCGGGTTCGACACGAGCGCGGCCGCCTGCATGAGGGCGGGCAGGTCCGCCACCAGCCCCTGCAGCGCCTGCTCCTTCGAGACGAACTCAACGCGCCGGGAGTCGACCTCGGACCAGGCCCGGATCACCTCGAGCAGCTGCGGGTAGTTCGCGTCCTCGTTCAGGAAGACCGTCACCTCGAGCTCGTCCTGCAGCCCGGCCAGGAAGAGGTTGAGGTTGAGGCTGACGAGGCTGAAAGTGGCCAGCAGCGTCAGTGACAGCGTCATCGTGGTGATCGTGGCGATGGTCGCCACCCAGTTCGACCGCAGGGCCGCAAGAGCCTGGCCAAGCGCGTACACGCTAGCCGCACCGCCCGGAAGTCTTCAAGTCAGCACAGTCAGACACTCGGTCAATCCTAACAAGCGAACATGAAAAAAAGACCGGGCGGCACGTGCCGCCCGGGTATCGGGTTACAGGGCGGCGATCACCGCGTCGGTCATCTCCGAAGTGCCGGCACTGCCGCCCAGGTCGGCAGTGACCGGGCCGAGTGCAAGGACGCTGTTGACCGCGGCGTCGACGCGCTCGGACTCGGCGTCGAAGCCGAGGTGCTTGAGCATCATCGCGACGGTCAGGATCATGGCCGCCGGGTTCGCGATCCCGCGGCCGGCGATATCGGGCGCGCTGCCGTGCACGGGCTCGAAGATCGCGGCCTTCTCGCCGATGTTCGCGCTCGGCGCCAGGCCGAGGCCACCCACCAGGCCCGCCATGAGGTCGCTCAGGATGTCGCCGAACAGGTTGGTGCTGACCAGCACGTCGAACTCGCCCGGGTGGCGCACCAGCTTCATCGCGGCGGCGTCGACGATCATGTCGTAACTCTCGACGTCCGGGTACTCCGGCGCGATGTCCCTGACCGTCTCGAGGAAGAGGCCCGAGGTGAGCGGCAGCACGTTCGCCTTGTGGATGATCGCCAGGCGGCCGCGGCGCGAGCGGGCCTGCTGGAACGCGACGTGGGCGATCCGCTCCGAGGCGTGCTTCGTGATGACGGCGTCGGCGATGGCGGTGTCGCCGTAGCGGCGCTCCTGCTCGACGTACAGCCCCTGGGTGTTCTCGCGCACCATCAGCATGTCGACGCCCTCGAAGCTGCCCTCGACCGGGCGCGAGCGCGACGGGCGCAGGTTGGCGAACAGGTCGAGCTGCTTGCGCATGTAGCGGATCGCGCCGTGGAAGCCCTCGACCTTGCGGCTCGGAGCGGTGAAGGCTCCGGCCAGCGTCGCATCCGACGTGCGGACGGCCTCCAGCGTCGCCTCCGGCACGCTCTGGCCGGTGCGTTCGAAGGTCTCCCAGCCCGCTTCGGCCTCGGTATAGGTCAGTGGCAGCGAGAGCGCGTCGAGCACGCGCACGGCCTGGGGCAGCACCTCGGCTCCGATGCCGTCACCGCTGATCAGGCAGACAGTCTTCGTCACGGCAGCGGGTGCCTTCCGGCGAGGGCAGTGACGTCCCGGCGGACGGCTGCGGGGTCTTCGCCTGCCAGGGCGCGGTGGATCAGGTCGGCGACCTCATCCATCTCGGCCTCGCTGAAGCCGCGCGTGGTCAGCGCCGGTGAGCCCAGGCGCACGCCCGAGGTGATCCAGGGCTTGCGCTCGTCGAAGGGCACCATGCTCTTGCTTACGGTGATCAGCACCGGATCCAGCAGGTCGACCGCCTTCTTGCCGGTCATGCCGGCGGGGCGCAGGTCCAGGATCAGAAGGTGGTTGTCAGTCCCGCCGGAGATGATGCGGTAGCCCCGCTTCTCGAGGCCGGCGGCGAGCGCACGCGCGTTGTCGATCACGCGCTGCTGGTACTCCCTGAAGCCCGGCTGGAGCGCCTCGAAGAACGCGACGGCCTTGGCTGCGATCACGTGCTCGAGCGGGCCGCCCTGCAGGCCGGGGAAGATCACCTTGTCGATGCGGGCACCCAGCTCGACGTCGTTGGACAGGATCAGCCCCGAGCGGGGGCCGCGCAGCGTCTTGTGCGTGGTGGTGGTGACCACGTGCGAGTGCGGCATCGGGTCCGGGTGCAGCCTGGCCGCGACCAGGCCGGCGATGTGGGCGATGTCAGACATCAGGATCGCGCCGACCTCGTCCGCGATCGCGCGGAACGCCTTGAAGTCGATCAGCCGCGAGTAGGCCGAGGCGCCGGCGATGATCATCTTCGGCTTGTGCTCTTTTGCCAGCCTGCGGACGGTGTTCATGTCGAGCAGCTCGGTGCCGGCCTCGACGGGGTAGCCGATCACGTTGTAGCGCTTGCCGGAAAAGTTCACGGGCGAGCCGTGGGTCAGGTGACCGCCGTGGGCCAGGTCCATGCCCAGCACCGTGTCGCCTTCATCGAGCAGCGTCTCGTAGACGGCAAGGTTGGCGCTGCTGCCGGAATGCGGCTGGACGTTGGCCCACGCGGCACCGAAGAGCTCCCTGGCCCGGTCGATCGCGAGCTGTTCGACCTGGTCCACGATCTCGCAGCCACCGTAGTAGCGCTTGCCGGGGTAGCCCTCGGCGTACTTGTTGGTGAGGACGCTGCCGGTGGCCGCCATCACCTGTCTGGAAGTGAAGTTCTCTGAGGCGATCAGCTCGAGGCCGGCTGCCTGCCTGGCCTCTTCCTGCGTGATCAGCTCAAAGAGCTTATCGTCGGCTGCCAACGGCGGCAACCTGCTTGCTTGGGTCTCTGCGATCATGCCTGCGAGTATAGCAGCGGACCGTGCGGTTCCCGGTCCGCTGCCGGCGGCACAAAGGCCCTATTCCGCGGGTTCGTCGGTCTGGCGGGCGTTGCCCCAGTCGTCGCGGTTGGTCACGTCGGTCTGGTACGAGCGCCACGCCTGCTCGCGGTATTCCTCGATCGCGTCACCCGTGTGGTCATCCGGGCGGATCACCCCGGTGACCTCCTCGATCTCCTTGAGCGACATGTTCATGAAGTCCTCGCGGCTCAGTTCCCTGATGCCGCCCAGTTCGTCAGCGGTTCCACCGTTGTTGCCCATAGCAGATGACCTCCCTGAATCGTTCGCGAAGCTGAACCCAGTATGTGCCTGACGCCCTGAACCGCATTGTAGCCGGGAGCTGCGCCTTTCTCACATGCCCGCCCCCATCAGCAGCGCCTGGGCCCGCTCCAGCTTGGTGAAAGGGCTTGGCGCCAGCTTCACCAGGCCGGCCAGCGCCTCCTCGACCAGCGGCAGGGCGCTGCCGGAATCGTCCTGTGCCTCGACCTCGATCTCCGTGAACTCCACCTTGCGCGTGCCCGACTGGAAGCTGGCGGTGACCAGGTCGAAGGACAGCTCCGCCACCGCCTGCCCGCTGGCGTCCGCGATCACCCAGACAGTGCGGACGCTGTCCAGGACCGTGTAGGGCTTGAGCCCGTCCGGGTCCGTGACCATCGAGAGGCGCTCGGCGATCTCTGCGGGCCAGCCTCGCTCCGGCAGGGGCAGCTCGATCTCCTCGCGCATGTGGCGCGCATCGGTGACTACGCCGCGCGTCTTGAGCGTCGCGAGCATCCGGCCGGCGTGCATGCGCCGCCGCACCGCCAGTCCCGCCCGGCTGAGGCTGGCCCGGGCGTCATCGAAGTACCGGTCCTTGATGTGGTCCACGCGCCGCTCCAGGACGCTGAGGCCGCGCGCCTGCAGTTCGTTCGTCAGGTCTTCGGGCTCCGGCAGCACGGAGCCTTCGGTGGTGAACTTGAGTTCCAGTTCTGTCGCCATCACCCCAAGCCTACCGCCTTGCAGGGCAGCTGCGCGGTATGATTCTGCTACAGACAGGCTGCAACCCCTTCCGCCCCGTGCGCGGACCCGGCCCGCCTCACGCCGGTCCGCTCCGCGACTCAAAAGGAAAGGAAGTACCCACGGATGTCCCAGACCAGGAACGTCGCCCTCCTTTCGCACAGCGGTGCCGGCAAGACCTCGCTGGTCGAGGCCATCCTTTTCCGCACGGGCCAGATCCCCGTGCCCGGCAGTGTGGAGGACGGGACCACGGCCAGCGACCACACGGCCGAGGAGAAGCGCCGCAAGATCTCGATCCACTCCACCGTGAACCCGGTCACGTGGCGCGGGAACAGCCTCAACATCATCGACACGCCCGGCTACGCCGACTTCATCAGCGAGATCAGGGCGGCCCAGCTGGCAGCAGACGCCGCGCTGATCGTCGTCTCGGCCGTCTCCGGCGTGGCGGTGGGCACCGAGCGCGTCTGGCGCACCTCGCGCAGCCGCGAGCTGTCAACCATCGTGCTCATAAACAAGATGGACCGCGACAACGCCGACTTCTTCCGCACCATGGACGCGCTCACCGAGACGCTCTCCGATTCGGTCGTCGCCATCCAGCTTCCGATCGGCCAGGGCGAACACTTCCGCGGCATAGTCGACCTGCTGCGTATGCGAGCCCGCGTCTGGAGCGAGGGCGACGAGCCCGTGGAGGGCGACATTCCCGACGAGGTCATGGGCCTGGCGCAGGACTACCGGGAGCGCCTGATCGAGCGGATCGTCGAGACGGACGACGACCTGATGATGCGCTACCTGCAGGAGGAGGAAATCGGAGCGGACGAGCTGACCGGGGCTTTCAACCGGGCCGTGCGCGCCAACGTGCTCGCCCCCGTCCTGGTCGCCTCGGCCGAGAAGGTGATGGGCATCTCGCTGCTGCTCGACTTCCTGCTGAGCGCCGTGCGCGGCGTCGAGGATCACGGCCCGCTCCCGGTCGAGTCCGGCGAACCGCCCGGGCTCGGGGCCGACCGGCCCTTCCTGGCCCGGGTGTTCAAGACGATGATCGATCCGTACCTTGGCAAGCTGTCGCTCATGCGCGTGCTGGCCGGCAGCCTCACGGCCGGAGACTCGCTGCTGGTGGACGCCGACGACGTCCCGCTCAGGGTCTCCCACCTGTACCGGGCGGCCGGCAAGGAGTTCACGGACGTGCAGAGGCTCGAGACCGGCGACATCGGCGCGGTGGCCAAGCAGGACAGGATCGGCACCGGTGCGACGCTGAGCTCTCCCGAGCGGCCCGTGAGGCTGGCGCCGCAGGAACTGCCCGGGCCCGTGATGGCGCTGGCGCTCGTGCCCAGGGGCAAGGCCGAGGAGGACCGCCTGGGCGACGCGCTCAACAAGCTGCAGCAGATGGACCCGACGCTGCTGCTCGAGCGCGACCCCGAGACGCACGAGACCGTTCTGTGGGGCATGGGCCACGTCCACCTGGAGATCGCCACCCGCACGCTCGAGGAGCGGTTCAACGCGGCCGTGAACACCGCCGCGCCCCGCATCGCTTACCGCCAGACGATCACCGGCAAGGGCGACGCCCGCTACCGCCACAAGAAGCAGTCCGGCGGCGCCGGGCAGTTCGCCGAGGTCGCCCTTCGGGTCGAGCCACTCGAGCGCGGCGCGGGCTTCGAGTTCGTCAACCAGGTGGTGGGAGGCACGATCCCCACGCAGTTCATCCCTTCGTGCGAGAAGGGGGTGCGGGCCGCACTGGAGGCGGGGCCGCTGGGTAGCTACGGCGTCGTGGACGTGCGCGTGACCGTCTACGACGGCAAAGACCACCCGGTGGATTCCAAGGACATCGCGTTCCAGCAGGCCGCCGCCCAGGCGTTCGCCGAGGCGCTCCGGCAGGCGGATCCCGTGCTGCTCGAGCCGGTCGCGCTCGTCCGGGTGCGCGTTCCCGACCGCTTCACCGGCGACGCGATCAGCGACCTCAACTCGCGCCGCGCCCGCATCCTGGGCATGGAGGGCGAGGGCAGCGTCAGCAGCGTTTCCGCCTTCGTGCCGCTGGCGGAGCTGCAGACGTACTCGGCCGACCTGCGCAGCTTCACGGGCGGTCGCGGGGCGTTCTCGCTCAAGCGGGATCACTACGCCGAGGTGCCCAGGCAGGTTCAGGAACGCATCGCGCAGGCCGCCACCAGCACGAGCGGCTAATGTGATAGAACAGTGGCTGTATGACGAGAATCGTTGTTGGACACCGCGACGGCGCCGTTGCTCTGGCGCAGGCACGCTCCATAGTCGCGGACCTCGCAAGCGAGTGGCCCGACATCTCAATAACCCAGCGCACCATCGCGCCGGCCGCACCCGCTGAGGCCACCGCCGCGCTGATCGACGCACTGAAGCGCAACCAGCTCGCGATCGCGCTGGTAAGCCTCGAGCGCCTGCCCGTGACGCTGCCCGAAGAAGTTACTCTGGCCGCGGTCACGAGGCGCAACGAGGCGCGCAGCGCCCTGCTCGCCAAGGGCGTCAAGGACGTCTCCAGCCTGGCGGCGGGCACGGTGATCGGCGTGCCCGGTCCCCGGGACGCCGGCTTCGTCGCCGCGCTCGCAGCCGGACTCGAGCCGGTCAGCCTGGATGACAGCGTCGACTCGAGCCTGAGGCGGCTGGCCGAGGGCGAGTACGGTGCACTGATCCTGCCCGCCTCGGCACTGATCGACATGGACCGCCGCAGCGTGGTCGAACAGCTGCTCGATCCCGAGGTGTTCCCGCCGGCCGCCGGGCAGGGATCGCTGGGACTGCTCGTGCGCGAACAGGACGACGCGGCCTTCGAACTCGCCTACACGCTGCAGCACCGCCCCAGCTTCGACCGGGTGCGCAGCGAGCGCGCCTTCACCGCGGCACTCAGCGGCAGCGACCAGGTGGCGAAGCAGGGCGGAGTGCGCACGATAGGTGCGCTCGCGACCGTGTCCAGCGACGGCGAGTTGAGCCTGTTCGGCGCGGTGATCTCGAAGGGCGGCATGATGCTGCAGGCCACCACCACGGGCGAGGCGTCCGAGGCCGAGGACATCGGCCGGGAACTCGCCCAGGACTTCATCCAGCAGTTGGCGGCCCTCTAGGCCCTTTCCGTCTCACCCAGCCCGAGCGCCTCGCGCAGGTCCTCCGCCCGGTCGGTACGCTCCCACGTGAAACCGTCACGGCCGAAGTGGCCGTACGCGCTCGTGGCACGGTAGATGGGCCGGGCCAGCCCCAGCTCCCGGATCATCGCGGCCGGGCGGGCGTCGAACAGCTCGCTGACCGCAGCCGAGATCCGGTGGTCGGGCACCTGGCCCGTGCCGAACGTGTCGATGTACATGCCCACGGGTCTGGCCACGCCGATCGCGTACGCCAGCTGAATCTGGCAGCGTGCGGCCACGCCCGCCGCGACCACGTTCTTCGCGATGTAGCGCGCGTAGTAGCTGCCGCTGCGGTCGACCTTGGTGGGGTCCTTGCCGCTGAACGCGCCGCCGCCGTGCGGGGCGGCTCCGCCATACGTATCGACGATGATCTTGCGGCCGGTCAGGCCGGCGTCCCCCTGCGGGCCGCCGATAACGAAGCGGCTGGTCGGGTTGACCAGCACGTGGGTGGCCTTTCCGAGGAGGTCGCCCACCACGGGTTCGATCACCTCGCGCCTTATGCCGGCGCGCACCTCGTCCAGCGAGGCCGACTCGTGGTGCTGGGCCGAGACCAGGACGGTGTCGAGCCTGACGGGTACCCCGTTCTCGTACTCGAGCGTCACCTGCGTCTTGCCGTCGGGCCGCAGCCAGTCCAGAACGGAGTCCTTGCGGACGCGGGCCAGGCGCTGGGCCAGCCGGTGCGCCAGCATGATCGGCAGCGGCATCAGCTCAGGCGTCTCGTCGATGGCGTAGCCGAACATGATGCCCTGGTCGCCCGCACCGATCCGGTCGAGTTCGTCTCCGGAACCTGATTCCTGCGAGTGGTCCACGCCGATCGCGATGTCGGGTGACTGCTGGTTGATGGCGAGGATGACTCCGGAATGCTCCGCGTCGAAGCCGTACTCGGCTCGCGTGTAGCCGACCTCACGGGCCGCGTCGCGCACCACCTTCTGGATGTCGACGCTGCCCTGGTGGCGCGTCTCGCCCGTGATGAGCGCCAGGCCGTTGGTCAGCACGGTCTCCGCGGCCACACGCGCCTGGCTGTCGACCTCGAGGATCGCGTCCAGGATGCTGTCGCTGATGAAGTCTGCAAGCTTGTCGGGGTGCCCCTCGGTCACTGATTCTGAAGATATGAGTCTGCGCAAGATACTGGCCTCCAGGCGGGTTGCCGGACTGAAGTGTAACTCAGCCGCTTCAGATCCTGCGAGCCATGATGAGGTTGTCCTCGAACCCGTCGGCCACGACGAACTGGGCGGTCTCGCGCCCCTCAAGCACGAAGCCCTCGGCCTCGTACAGCGCGATCGCAGGCGTGTTGCGCGCCCGAACGTTCAGCGTGATCTTGGAAATGCCCACGCGCCCGCCCCAGCCGTAGGACTCGTGCAGCAGGGCACGCCCCACCCCCCGCCGCCTGTAGGCCTCGTGGACGGCGACGGTCAGCAGCGCCACATGGCGCATGCGTTCCGGACGCAGCCGGTTCAGCTCGAGCCAGCCGGCCAGGTGCCCGTCGACCTCGGCCACCAGGTAGAGCGAATCGTGCGGCACCAGCTCCCGGATGCGGTGCCGGAGCATCGATTCGGTCGGGGCCGTGTGGCCCACGAACCAGCGGCCGTCCGCATAGATGCCTTCCTGCAGCCTGGCGAGCGCGGCGGCGTCGTCCCTGCGGGCTTCGCGGATCCTGGGCGGGCGGTCGGTGAACATCACCACCAACTTTAGCCACATCGTGCGTGCGGCGTCTGCAGTGCCAGCTCCGGTACACTTGGCCCATGACGGCAACTGACGCGCCCTTCCCGGGAGAGTGGCCCGAGCAGCGGGTAGCCCTCTTCGTCGACACGCAGAACCTTTACTACTCGGCGCGCGAGAACTACGACCGGCAGGTCAACTACGAGACGCTGCTCAACCTGGCTGTGCGCGGCCGCAGGCTGATACTGGCCCGGGCGTTCGTGGTGGAGCGCGAGGGGGACAGCACGGCCTTCGGGTTCGTGACCAAGCTCACCAGCCTCGGCTACCGCGTCAGCCGCCGGCTCGTCCGCATGCACCGGGTGGGAGAGGCCGGTCAGCTCGTGCTCGAGGGCGACTGGGACATGGGCATCGCCGCAGACATCGTGAGGGCGCTCGATCACTTCGACGTGCTCGTGCTCGCCAGCGGCGATGGTGACTTCACTCCGATCGTCCAGCTGGTCCAGGAGAAGGGCAAGCGTGTCGAGGTGCTCGCCTTCCGGGAGAGCGCCGCGCAGTCGCTGCTCGACGCCGCCGACCGTTTCCTGCCGCTGCCCGACCAGGACGCAATGCTGATGGCGGCCCGCACTTGAAGCGCGTCCTAGTGACCGGTGCCGCCGGTTTCATCGGCATGCACGTGGCGCGGAGGCTGCTCGACCGGGGCGACTTCGTGGTCGGGCTGGACAACATGAACGACTACTACGAGGTGAGCCTCAAGGAGGCACGGCTCGCGCAGCTGGCCGGCCACGCGCACTTCGCTTTCCACCGCGCCGACCTTGCCGACGCCGCCGCGCTGGCGCGCGTGTTCGAAGACGGCCCGTTCGACGCCGTCATCAACCTGGCCGCGCAGGCCGGCGTGCGCTACTCGTTGACAAACCCATCTGCGTACGCGGACAGCAACCTGACGGGCTTCCTGAACCTGCTCGAGGCCTGCCGGCACCGGGGCACCGGCCACCTGGTCTACGCCTCGTCCAGCTCGGTGTACGGCGCGAACACCCGCCTGCCCTTCAGCGTGTCGGACAGCGTGGACCATCCCGTGAGCCTCTACGCCGCCACCAAGAAGGCGGGCGAGCTGATGGCGCACGCCTACAGCCACACGTACGGGCTGAGCACGACCGGGCTGCGCTTCTTCACCGTCTACGGCCCCTGGGGCCGGCCCGACATGGCGCCCTTCCTGTTCATCCGCGCGATCCTGGCGGGTCGGCCGCTTCAGGTGTTCAACCATGGCGACATGATGCGCGACTTCACCTATATCGATGACATCGCCGAGGGCGTGATCCGCGTGACGGATCGGCCCGCTGCTCCTGACCCGGACTGGGACGCAGACGCGCCGGACCCCGGCAGCAGCAGCGCGCCCTGGCGCGTTTACAACATCGGCAACAACCGGCCGGTCCGGCTGGGAGACTTCATCAGGGCGTTCGAGGAACGCCTCGGCGTCACGGCCGACAAGGAGTTCCTGCCGATGCAGCCGGGCGACGTCCAGGCGACGTACGCCGACATCGACGCGCTGGCCCGCGACACCGGGTTCACGCCGTTCACGGCGCTTGAGGACGGCATCGCGCGCTTCGTCGACTGGTACCTGGAGCACTACCGCGTGAGCCTGCCGGTCAACCGTCACTGAACATTCCGAACAGCCCGGTCACAATGCTCTCACAGTGCGAGAGGGAGCGGAAATGATGCAGCAGGCCAAAGCAAGGCGGAAACCAGGGAGCGGGCGCGTCCTGGTCATGGGAGGCGGCGAGGCCGGCTCACTCGTGATCCGCGAGATGTACAGGCACCCCGAGATGAACCTCGTTCCCGTGGCAGTGCTGGACGATGATGCCCGGCTGCACGGCCGCAGCGTCCACGGCGTGCCCGTGGCCGGCTCGACAGACGACATGGCCTCGGTCGCCGAGGAGTTCGACGTGACCGAAGTGCTGATCGCCATGCCGTCCCAGGCGGGCAAGGTCATCCACAGGATCGTCTCCGCGATCCGCGAGCAGTGCCCGGGCTTGCCGTACCGCAGCGTGCCCGGCATGTACGAGCTGCTCAGTGGGCGCGCCTCGGTCAACCGTATCCGCAACGTCGAGATCGACGACCTGCTCGGCCGTGCTCCCGTCAGCCTCGATGCGGCCAGGATCAGCAGCTACATCAAGGGCCGCAAGGTGATGATCACCGGCGCGGGCGGCTCGATCGGCTCCGAGCTGGTACGCCAGATATGCCGCTTCGCACCGAGCGAGGTCATCCTTTTCGGCCACGGCGAGAACAGCATCTACAGCCTCGAGCGCGAGCTGGACCGCGAATGGCCCGAGATCAGCTACCGTTCCGTCATCGGTGCCATCCAGAACGGCAGCCGCCTCGAGTACATCTTCGGCACCCTCCGGCCCGACGTGGTCTTTCACGCCGCGGCGCACAAGCACGTGCCGCTGATGGAGCTCAACCCCGAGGAAGCGGTGTTCAACAACGTGATCGGCAGCCGCAACCTGGTGCAGCTGGCGCTTCGCTACGGCGTGTCCCACTTCATCAACATCTCGACGGACAAGGCCATCAACCCTACGTCCGTCATGGGCGCGTCCAAGCGGCTGGTCGAGCTGGTAGTGAAGGAGGCTGCGGCCCGCGCGCTGCCCGACCAGGTGTTCGTGTCCGTGCGTTTCGGCAACGTGCTGGGCAGCCGCGGCAGTGTCATCCCGGTGTTCAGGAGCCAGATCGAGGCGGGCGGGCCGGTCACGGTCACGCACCCCGACGTGGTCCGCTACTTCATGACGATCCCCGAAGCGACCCAGCTGGTCCTGCAGGCAGGCGGCCAGGGCGTGAGCGGCGAGACCTACATCCTCAACATGGGAGAGCCGGTCCGCATCGTCGACCTCGCCCGCGAGCTGATCCGGCTGTCGGGGTTCGAGCCCGATGTCGACATCCCGGTCACGTTCACGGGCTTAAGGCCCGGCGAGAAGCTCTTCGAGGAGCTGCTTACCGAGGAGGAGAAGGCCCGCGTGACCGAGCACGAGAAGATCTTCGTGGCGGCTGGCGAGCAGGTGAGCGCCGAACGGCTCGACTCCACCATCATCGACCTGACCAATGCCGCGCTTGCCCACGACCGCGACCGCATCCGGGCGATCCTGAGCGGGAACGTGCCCGGCTGCCTGATCGAGGTTCCCGACGGCAGCGCGCGGCGCACGCCGCAGCTCGCCTGGTAGGCGGCTACAGGCCCAGGCGCTCCTCCAGAAGCCCGCGCACCAGCTCCGGCCTGGCCTTGCCGCGTGACTCGCGCATGACCAGGCCGAGCAGCGCGTTGATCGCGTTCGGGTTCTCCCTGGTCTTCGCCACAAGCGCAGGGTTTGCGCTCAGGACGCCGTCGACCAGCTCGCCCACGGCCGCGTCGTCGCTTATCTGGCCCAGTCCGCGCTCCGCGACAAGCGTTGCCGGGTCCGCGCCCTGCATCACCTCGGGCAGCAGGTCCTTCGCCGTCTTGCCGCTGATCTCGGAGCGTGCGATCAGGCTGACTAGGCTGACCAGCAGAGTGGGCGTCAGCCCGGAGCCGTCAAGGCTCAGCCCGTTCGTGTTGAGCCAGCCGCTCACGTCGCTGCCGAGCCAGTTGGCCAGCTGCTGCGGCGTTGCCCCCGACTCCTGTGCCGAAAGCTCGCTCAGTGCTGCGTCGAAGAACGTGGCCAGGTCGCGTTCAAATGCGATCAGAGTGGCGTCCGCCTCGCGCACGCCGGCCGCCAGGTAGCGGGCCTCCTTGGCGTCGGGCAGCTCGCCCGACGCCAGGCGGATGCGTTCCAGCCACGGCGCGTCGAGCGCGACGGGCGCGATGTCGGGGTCTTCCAGGTAGCGGTAGTCCGCGCTCGTTTCCTTCTCGCGCATCAGGTAAGTCTTCTGTCCGCCCTCGTTCCAGCCGCGCGTCTGCTGCGTCACCTGCTTCCCGGCATCGAGCAGGTCGGCCTGCCGCCTGATCTCGTACTCGAGGGCGCCCTGGACGCTCCTGAACGAGTTGAGGTTCTTGATCTCGACCTTGACGCCGAGCTCCTCACCAGGCCGGCGCAGCGAGACGTTGACGTCCGCGCGCATCTTGCCTTCCTCGGGCGAGGCGTCCGACACGCCCAGGGCGCGGGCGACGGACCTGATCTGCTGCAGGAACTCGCGCGCCTCGGCCGGCGTGCGGATGTCGGGCTCGGTGACGAGCTCGATGAGCGCGGCCCCCGCCCGGTTCAGGTCGATCAGGCTGTGGTCCTGGTACTCCGGATGCACGCTGCGGCCCGCGTCCTCCTCGAGGTGGCAGCGCGTCACACCGATGCTGCGGCCGCCCTTGAGGGTGAGGCTGCCGTGCTCGCCGAAGGGGCCGTCGGCCTGGCTCGTCTGGTAGTTCTTGGGGGCATCGGGGTAGAAGTAGTGCTTGCGTGAGAAGCGGCTGTAATCAGGAACGCTGCAGCCGAGCGCCAGGCTGAGCATCACGGCCTTTTCGACAGCCGCACGGTTCACCCGGGGCAGGGTGCCCGGCAGGCCGAGGCAGACGGGGCAGGTCACGGAGTTGGGGGGGCGGCCGAAACTGTCGGCATGACAGGTGCAGAACAGCTTGCTGGCCGTGTTGACCGCCAGGTGTACCTCAAGGCCAATGACGCTCTCGAACATGAGCACCAATCTAACAGGAGGCACAGGTTCCGCAGGTGCCCCGGCGCTGGCAGCGTGGAAGTCGAGGACTGTGTCGGCATTACCCGACCGGCTTGCGTCTCACCGTGCTCCCTTCCCGACGTCCTGAAGGGCCAGTTCCAGATTGGGTGACATCGCCAGGTGCAGCGGGAGCGCAAAGGCGCCGACCGATGCGGCCTTCTCGCTGATGTTCGAGATGGATAGCGTCGGGTGGCGCTGCTTCAGCTTCTTCATCCGGCGTCCGCCCAGGGGCGCACGGATCCTGTCGAGCAACGCTTCCAGGATCGGCCTTGGGATGCGGCCGCCAAACACGATCTGCTCGGGGTCGACCAGGTTCTCCACGCTCAGCAGAGCCGTGGTCAGGTGTCCGGCGGCTTCGTCGAGCCAGGCCAGTAACCTCTCGTCGCCTTGGTCAAGGAGCATGGCGAGCAACTCCTCACCGGCCTGTTCGCTCCCGACCGCGCGCTCCAGAGCCAGTCGCGAGGCGTACTGCTCCAGGCAGCCCTGGCCGCCACAGGTCGGGCAGGGCCTGCCGTTCGGCTCGACAGGGATGTGCCCGATATAGCCCGTGATGCCCCACAACCCTCCGTATGGCTGCCGTTCGGAGATCAACGCACCATTCAGGCCGCCCTGTGCGAAGAAGACGTAGAAGAAGTTCCTGGTGTGACGTGAGGCGCCGAACCAGCTCTCACCAAGCGCGGTAACCGTAGCGTCGTTGGCGACAAAGATCGGGAAGTCGAAATGCCTGGCCAGAGTGCCGCGCAGCGGGAACCCTTCCCAGCCGGCGATGTTTGGCAGGCTGACTACGCGGTCGGCCCCGGGATCTGTGGTGCCGGGGATCGCGATGCCCAGCCCCAGAACCCGTGTGCCGTCGGTACCCGCCTCCTTAAGCAGCCCGTTGACCAGAGGAACTATCAAATCGACGGCCTGGGCGGGGGAGAAGCTGCTGAGGCCGTGGTGGCGCTCAGCCAGTACGGCGCCGGAGACATCACCCACCGTCCCGGTTATGCCGTTGACATCGATGACGATCCCGACGGACCGGCAGCCGTCCGGGTCCAGCTCGTAGTAGATCGGCGGTTGACCCCGTGAAGTGGCCCGGCGCCCCTGGCTGGTGATCCAACCCTCCGCCTGCAGCTCACCGACGATTGTCGATATGGCTTGCAGCGAGAGACCCGTCTGGCGAGCCACCTCGGATCGTGATGCGGAGCCCTGCTCCCGAATGTAGTTCAGGACGACACGGCGGTTGTAGGCCCGGGTGAAGTCGGAGTTGGTTCCCGCAATCATCTGGTTTCTCAAGTTTGGCGCGGCCTTCGCCCAGGTCGAAGTCGTCTACTGGACCCACGAAGACCCAAACCGGACGTCTCTGGAGGAGCGGCTGATCACCGAGTTCGAGGCCGCCAACCCGGACATCGTCGTCACCCGCGTAACCAACCCCGCCGATCAACTGGCCCAACTGATGCTCACGGCTTTCGCGGCCAATCGCGGACCTGACATCTTCAACATGGACATCTCCAACCAGTTCCCGTACATCGTGAACGAGCGGGTGGCGCCTGTGGATGCCGAAGCCGCCGGCTTCGGTTCAGCGGAGAACCTGCTGGATGCCTACCTGCCCAACATGCTGGACCCAGTCGTGCATGAAGGCGAGATCTACGGCCTGCCGCTGGAACTCACCAACTGGACAATCTTCGTGAACATGAACGTGTTCAGGGACGCCGGCCTGGACCCGTTGACCGACTACCCCACGACCTGGGAAGAGATGATGGAGGTCGCCGACCAACTCACTATCCGTGACGGCGACATCATCACCCGCCGCGGCTTCGACTTCCGCTACCCCTGGTACCTGAACTTCGTGGTCCCCATGGTCGAGCAGCTCGGCGGACAACTCGTGGGTGATGACGGCGTCAGCGGCGCTGTTGGCGACGAGGCCTGGTTGCAGGTGCTGAGCTACTTCCGCGAGTGGGGACCGTCCGGCCGCAACCTGGGCGCACCTACCTACGCCAACGCTCGCGCGCTGTTCAACTTCGACAACAACGACATCGGCATGATGGAATCCGGCCAGTACCAGATCGCGCGCATCGGTATCGACAACCCCGGCTTCGAGCCTGGCGAGGGCTGGATGATCATTCCGTTCCCGCAATGGGAGAACGCCGTGGCCGATGTGGCCGAGCCGTACTACGGTCACTACTGGATGGTCAACGCCCAGTCCAATGCGGCCAAGCAGGATGCGGCCTGGCGCTTCATCGGCTATCTCACGCAGCACGCCGATGAGTACTTCGAGCGTGTCGGGGTGCTTCAGGCCACCCAGGAGCTGGTGGACTCCGAAACATTCCGTAACCACCCCTACTCGGATGTGTTCATGAGCGACCTGGCCAAAGCCAACGTCATCTACTACGCCGAGGATGCGCCGCGCATGCAGCAACTCCTGCAGGACGCCATCGAGGCTGTGCTGCTGCAGAACCGCGAACCGGCTGATGTGCTTCTCACCCTGCGTGAGGGCATCGAGCGGACCCTGCGCGGCGAGTACTGAGGACACGGTGGTGACGCGGCGTTCTAAACCAAGGATCACCGTCGCCACCAGGCGGGCGCTGTGGGGCTGGGTGTTCGTCCTCCCGGCCCTCGCCTACTTCGCCATCTTCAGCTTCTACCCCATCTTCAACGCGGTGGTCCTGAGCTTCCACAGCAAGAGCGTGCTGTCGCTCAGGCCACCCGTCTTTATCGGCTGGCGCAATTACACCGACCTCCTGGGCTCAGCCCAGTTCTGGAACTCCTGGAAGGCCACCGGCCTCTTCACCGTCGGCACCGCCGTGCCGCTCGTCATCCTCAGCCTGCTGCTGGCGACGCTGATCGTCTCGCGTTTGCGGCTTCAGCGCTTCTTTCAGATGGCGCTCTATTCACCCGCCGTCATCCCCGGCGTGGTGGCGGCCGCCGTCTGGCTGCTGCTGCTCGACCCGCGGGGCATCGCCAATCAGTGGGTCAACTTCGTGCTGGGCATGACCGGAATCGACCACAGGTGGCTGGCCTCGCCCGAGATGGTGCGCATCTCCACCATCCTGGTATACCTGTGGGGCAAACTGGGCTTCTTCACCATCATATTCATCGCCGGCCTGGGCTCCATCCCGAACAGCGTGCGGGAAGCCGCCCGGGTGGACGGCGCTACGGCCTGGCAGCTCTACAGGTGGATCACGCTGCCGCTGCTCCGACCCACGACGGTGCTCGTGTCAATAATGGCGACGATCCTCTGCATGCGTACCTTCAGCACCCAGTACCTCTTCACCCAGGCCGGTGCGCCGCGCGAGCCCATCAACGTCGTGACCCTGGGCATCTACACCACCGCGATCCGCGACCATCAGCTCGGCCTGGCCAGCGCCATGAGCATCATCCTGCTACTGGTCATGTTCGCCCTGGCGGTGGTGCAGTTCCGCGTATCGAGGGAGGCACCCTAGCATGGCCCGCAGCGAGAGGCACGGTGCCCGCGGCGGAGCTGCGATTCGGACCGGCCGCAGCCGCGGTGGCCGCAGATCAGCGCCCCGCAGCTGGCAGGAACGCCTGGCAAACGCAGCCGGCTGGCTGGTGCTGCTGATAGCGGTGGGGCTGGTTCTCGTGCCCCTTGTCTTCATGTTCATCGCCTCTTTCATGCCCTCGCGCGACATCATGCGCATGCCGTTCTCATGGTGGCCGGACTCGCTGTTCCTCGACAACTTCTGGCAGGCCATCCGCGGCAACGACGGCAAGTTCCTCTTCCCGCGGGCAGTTTTCAACTCGGTACTGGTCTCGGGCTCCGTCGCCATCACCACGGTGCTGTTTGCGACCCTGGCCGGCTACGGCCTGACCAAACTGAAGTTCCGCGGCAGCGGCATCGTGTTCCTGCTTATCCTGTCGACGCTGATGATCCCGTTCGAGACGGTGATGATTCCGTTGTACGTCGTCGTCACGGACATGGGACTGCAGGATAGCTACCCCGGATTGATAATCCCGTTCCTGCTGTCGGCCTTCGGGGTCTTCCTCATGCGCCAGTCCCTGTTGAGTTTCCCCGATGAGCTCATCGATGCCTCGCGCATCGACGGGGCTTCCGAGATCGGCATCTTCTTCCGTATCGTCGTTCCCAACATGCTGCCCGTCATGGCCGTCCTGGCGGTACTCACGTTCGAAGGGCAGTGGGACAACCTCATCTGGCCGCTGCTGGTCGTCCAGAGCCCGGAGCTCAAGACCATGCCACTGTACGTCGTGTCGTTCATGGACGAGAAGAGCACGAACGAGGGCGCGATGGTGGCCGTCGCTGCACTGGCCAGTATTCCGATGCTGGTGATTTTCTTGAGCCTGTCGAGATTCTTCCTCAGAGGCGCCAACGTCTTCTCAGCTGGCAAGGAGTGAGCAAACTGAAACTGTGTATCTTCGATATGGGTGGAGTCATGGTCGACGGCCACGACGTGACGCCCGATCTGGCCGATCAGCTCGGTATGACCGTTTCCGAGCTGCTACCTTTACTGCGAGCCGCGCGCGACGTGGATCTCCACGATGGCACGGCCGCACCGGAGGAGTTCTGGGGGCGTTTCCGGGATCTGACCGGCTTCGACGTACCGGGCGACCCATGGGCGGATCTGTTCACGCCGGTGCGACGCCCGGCCATGTTCGCACTGGTCCAAAGGCTCAAGGCGGCCGGGATCAGAGTGGTCGCGGGCACCAACACGATCGATGCCCATTACGCCATCCACAGCGACCAAGGTGACTACGACGCCTTCGACCTGGTCTACGCATCGAACCTGATGCACGTATCGAAACCGAACCAGGATTTCTGGCACCACATCCTTCGCGAGGAAGGCGTTTCCGCTCATGACGCCCTCTTCGTCGACGACCTGCCGGAGAACGTCGCTGCAGCTGCTGCCGTCGGAATCCGTGCGGTGCACTACCAAACGCTGGCGCAGGCGGTTGCCGCCGTGGAACAGGCGTTCGGCCTCGACCCTGTCGAGGTCTAGCTGCGCCGTCAAGCACTCGACGCTGGCGGCAGCCCGGTGAAGGGAGTCCCGATCGGGCCAGACCAACCAGGAATCAACCGGACAGAAGCCCCTTAAGCGGACCGGTATGCACGCAGGCTGCTAGAATCGCCTCACAATGGTCGAAGTAGTCGTAGAAGACATCGCGATGTCCGGAGAAGGCTCTCACTTCCTCGTCCTGCTCAGGGCGGGGGAGGACGACATCCTGCCGATAGTCATCGACGGGCTGCAGGCGATGTCGCTGATCGCCGCGCGGATCGACGAGCCGCCCGATCGGCCGAACACCCACGACCTGATGCTCTCCACCATCGAGATGCTGGGCGGCCAGATCACGCGGGTCGAGATCAATGACCTGCAGGGAGGCACCTACTTCGGCAACATCTTCGTGGTCAGCCGCGACATGGAGTACGAGATCGACGCCCGCCCCAGCGACGCGCTCGCGCTGGCGCTGCGCGCGGACTGCCCGATCTTCGTGGCGCAGGAGGTGCTCGACAGGCACGCCTTCACTGATGAGGACATCGGTGAAGGCGTGGCCGGCAAGGGCTTCGAGGCCTGAGGCGACCGCCTAGGCTTCGTCCCCGAGCAGGTGTGACTCGATGAAGTAGAGCCCCTGGTCGACTTCGCGCGAGAGCTCGACGAACATGTCCTCGGTGGTCGGATCGCCCATCTCACCCGCCTTCCCGGCAGCCTCACGCACGCTCTGGGCGTGCTGGGCCCAACGCTCCTGCAGCGCCTCGAGGTAGGGCCCTCCCGCCGCCGGCGTGACCGGGAACTCGGGGATGCTGCTTGCCTTGGCCGCGCCGCGCACGCTGCCGTCGGCGATGCCGCCGAGCAGGGCGATCCGCTCGGCCAGCGTGTCGGTGAAGGGCTCGATCATCTCGGCCACCTGGTCGAACAGCAGGTGCAGCTGCATGAAGTCGCGCCCCTTGACGTTCCAGTGGGCCACCTTCGTCTGGCTGTACAGGTCGAAGTTGTCGGCCATCGTCGCGCTGAGCAGGTCGACAAGCGAAGTCCTCGTCTTGGGCTGGATGTCGATCGCGGTGTTCGCCCTGGACGCCGGCTTGCTGGCGGCCTTGCTGCGGCTCGGTGCAGCCTTGCTGCCCGACTTGCTGCTGCTGGTTCTGGTCTGTGCCATTTTCATCAACTTCCTTTCAAGCTGGACTGCTGGGTTCATGATAGGTCCGCACTTGCCGGACGTTCGTAAGCCCACGCGAAATGCTTTGACGCCGCATTGACGTACGGCGGATAGCATTGGCTCCATGAGACGCCTGCTGAAGGTCATTCTGATCGCGCTCGCGCTGGCTGGCGCCGGCTCCGCGACGTTCGCCGAGTCCTGCGCCCTTGACGCCCTGCCACGCTCGCAGGCGGACCAGGTCGCGAGGTCGTACCGCAGTAGCGTCATCGACCCGGGTCCGAACCAGCTGCGCCTGCTGGAGGCCGCCGCGGCCCGCATGACGCCGCTGCTGTGCGCTGCTGTTTCGCAGGTTGCCTTCACCGAGCGCGACGGCGGCAGCGACAGCGGCGGCATGACGATGGGCTGGGTCATGGTGAACTCCCACCATTCCACGCTGCACGTGAACGCGCTGCCAAACCATGCGTCCGAGGCCGACCTGGCCCACGGCAGGCCCGAGTACCTCGCGAACGTCTGGCTGACCGCCATCGAGACCCTCGTGCACGAGGCAACCCACGCGTCCGTCCACCTGCTGAACACCCAGCTGAAGCCCGGAGTGAGCCGCTGCTTCCTGCTGGGCTTCCTTTGCGACGATCCGACAGATCCTTCCGCGTGGCCCGCGGACGCCGTCGAACTGGCCCGGGCCACCACGGAGCGCCTGCGGCTGCGGGGCGGGTTCAGTACCGAGTGGGAGAGGGTGCACCAGGCGTTCGTCGAGGTCGGCTGGGCGAGGCCCTACGGCAGCGGGCCCACGGTTGCCGAGCTCGCCGGTTCCGGCTTCATGACCACGTACGGCGCGACCGAACCGGCAGAGGACATCGCCGAGATGGCGAAGATGCCGGCCACGCGGCAACTCACGCACATCGAGGCGATCGACCTGCCGGTGACCAGGCCCGAGATGGGCGACCATGCGTGCACCGCCATTCTCGCCTCGGGTGAGTACATCACCCACGAGACCGCGGCGGTGTTCACCAAACTCTCCTTCCTCCGGGACGTGGGACTTGTCTCCGAGGACGACTTCGCGGCGTGCGTCGGCGACCTCGCGCTCAACACGCGCGACAGCGACGGTTTCCACTTCACCGTGGACGGCGAGTACGCGCGGACCATGGACAGGGAAGTGAAGGCTCACATGGGCCTGCAGGAGTCGTCGAACCGCATCATGTTCGAGATGCGCGCCGAAGGGGAGGCGTCCTTCATGGGCGAGACGAGCCCCGCCACGGTCATCCTGCGCCTGGACCTCGCGCCGGGCGGGACCGACATCGACGCGGTCTCGTGGCCCCGGGGTGTCTACACGTTCCATTCAAGCGCCTCGGAACTGCAGCTGATCGTGCACGACGCGCCCGCGGCCACTTTTCACGCGGACATGGGCTTCGTGCTCGTCACCTCGGCCGGCGCCGGGCGCATCGAGGGCGCGATCGTGCTGCAGAGGGCATGGCGGCCGTTCGCTCCCGTGCCGGTGCCGATGGCCGAGGCCGACCTGCCCGGCATCAACTTCAGGGTCACATCCAGCCGCTGAACCGGCTCAGATGCCGAGGTTGTGTTCCAGCCAGCTGCTGACGCCGCCCTCTTCCGGGGGCGCGACATGCTCGGAGGCGATGGCCAGCACCCGCTGGTGGGCATGCGGACCCACCGCGACGCTGTAACCGGCCCACTGAAACATGCTCAGGTCGTTGAGCCCGTCGCCGAACGCGATCGTGTCGCGCTGGTGGACGCCAAGCTGGCGTGAGAGGATCTCCAGGGCTGTGCCCTTGTCGCTGTTCTGGCCGGTGACCTCCAGGTAGCCGTTGCCCCACAGGTACGTGACCAGGTGCGGGAAACTGTTCAGGATCTCGGTCTCCAGGTCCTCGGCCTGCCCGTACGCGCGGTTGCGCTCCGGGTCGTAAGGATCTGCGTCCGAGCTGAAGATCACCTTGTCGGCCTCCAGGTTCAGGTCCATCCGGAACTGGGCCACGAACCGGTTGCGGCTGTGGACCCAGGACCAGCGGTCGTCCCCGGGGTTGCGCACGTAGAGCGTGTCGTCCACCACGCAGCTGTACTCGAGTGACGTGTCGCGTTCGGGCCCGAGCACCGCCGTGACGTCCGACCACGGCATGCGCGTATGGCGCAGGACATCGCCGGGATCGCCGATCACCAGCGCGCCGTGGTTCACGCTGTAATGGCTGCTTAGGCCCAGCTGGTCGAGGATCGGCTGCGCGGCGGCCAGGGGGCGTCCGGTCAGTACCGCGACGAGGTGGCCGGCGGCCCTCGCGCGTGAGATGGCGTCCAGAATCGGGGCGGGCACCTCGTTGGCCTCGGTCACGATCGTCTGGTCAAGGTCAAATGCGAGGAGTTTCCGCGTTTCCATGCGGCTAAGCATATCCTGCACGCCGAAAGCCGCGTGCTAGGATGGCAACAAACGGCGGCGTGTCACGCCGGCAGTTCCAAGGAGGTTTTTCATGTACCGAGGCAGAGAGGGGCAGTGGGCTTTTCTGCTGCACCGGTTGTCGGGGATCGCGATCGCTGTGTACCTGCTCATACACGTGGTCAACATCAGCCTCGCCATGTTCGGTCCTGAGGTTGCCAACCGGGCGATGGTGATGTTCCACAGCTGGCCATTCAGGTTCGGGCTGCTCGCGCTGGGAGCGGGCGTCACCTACCACGCGCTCAACGGCCTCCGCATCATCGCGATGGACTTCACCGGCTGGGGCGTGCGCCACCAGCGCACCCTCTGGTACGTCGTGATGATCCTGAGCGTTCTGATCTTCATCGCCTACAGCATCAAGATCGTGCCGGAGATCATCGAGGGGATGAGTCACTGATGGCCGCTGCCACCCGTCCGAGGACGCTCAAGGAAGCACGCACGGCCTACACCAGCAACGCCGAGTTCGCCTGGTGGGTGTTCATGCGCATCAGCGGCCTGCTGATGATCATCGTCGTGACCGCGCATGTATACATGACCAACATCATGATCAACGTCGGCGACGTCGACTTCAACTTCGTTGCCACGAGGCTGTCCACGCCCTGGATCAAGGTGTTCAACACGGTACTCATCATCCTGGGCATGCTGCACGGCGCGAACGGACTGCGCTACAGCATCGAGGACTACAACCGCAAGCCCGGCAGGCGCCTGCTGCTCAAGCTGATTCTGTACACGCTGACGACGCTGATCCTGCTTATGGGCCTCATCTCCCTCTGGGGCATCGATTACTCGCAGTACGACTCTGCGGTCACAATTGGCAGGAGCATGATTTCGTGAAGAGAGCACACAGGTTTGACGTCATCGTCGTGGGCGCGGGCGGCGCAGGCATGATGGCCGCGCGGTACGCCGCGCAGCATCCCGGAGTAAGCGTCGCGGTGATCACCAAGCTGTACCCGACCCGCTCGCACACCGGGGCGGCCCAGGGCGGCGTCGGCGCCGCGCTCGGCAACGTCAGCGAGGACCACGCGGAATGGCACGCCTTCGACACCATCAAGGGCGGGGACTACCTGACCGACCAGGATGTCGCCGAGATGTTCGCCCGCGAGGTCATCGACGCGGTGTATGAGCTCGAGCACATGGGCCTGCCCTTCAGCCGCACGCCCGAGGGCAAGATCGCCCAGCGCAAGTTCGGCGGCCACACGCGCGACTTCGGCAAGTCCGCCGTCGAGCGCGCCTGCTACGCGGCGGACCGCACCGGCCACATGATCCTGCAGACGCTCTACCAGCAGTCGATCAAGGACAACGTCCAGTTCTTCAACGAGTTCCACGTGCTCGACCTGATCATGCAGGACGGCGCCTGCGCCGGCGTCGTGGCCTATGAGCTCGCCACCGGCGAGCTGCACACCTTCCACGCGACCAGCACGATCATCGCCTCCGGCGGGTCGGGCCGCATGTTCAAGACGACGAGCAACGCGCACGCGCTGACCGGCGACCTGACCAGCATCGCCTGGCGGCGCGGCATCCCGATGGAGGACCCCGAGTTCTTCCAGTTCCACCCGACCGGCCTGGCCGTCATCGGCGTACTGCTGACCGAGGGTGCGCGCGGCGAGGGCGGCATCCTGCGCAACGCCTCGGGCGAGCGTTTCATGGAGCGCTACGCCCCGACGATCAAGGACCTCGCGCCGCGCGACATGGTCAGCCGCGCAATGTACCTCGAGGTGCGCGAGGGCCGGGGCGCGGGTCCCGACAAGGACTACATCCTGCTCGACCTCACGCACATCGACGCGGACATCATCGAGGAGCGCCTGCCCGACATCACCGAGTTCGCCCGCATCTACCTTGGCGTGGACCCGATCAAGGAGCCGGTGCCGGTGCAGCCGACGGCGCACTACATGATGGGCGGCATCCCGACCACGATCGACACGAACGTGATCCGGGACGGCGAGAACTCGATCGTTCCGGGGCTCTACGCCGCGGGCGAGGTCGCCTGCGCCAGCCTGCACGGCGCGAACCGGCTCGGAACGAACTCCCTTGGCGACCTGCTGGTGTTCGGTCGCCGCTCGGGCCGCAACGGCGCCGCGTACGCCGCTGCGAACCAGCGCATCCCCCTGCCCGAGGACGGCGACGTCCAGGAGTACTCGCGCGCATTGCTGGACGGCATCCTGAACGGCCCGGGCACCGAGCGCGTCTCCACGATCCGCAAGGAACTGCAGGACAGCATGATGGACAACGCCTCGGTGTTCCGCACCGAGGAGCTGCTGCGCAAACAGGTCGGCATCCTCGATGAGCTCAAGGCGCGCTACCGCGAGATAGGCGTCGAGGACAAGGGCAAGCTCTTCAACACGGAGCTTATGGAGGCCGTCGAACTCGGCTTCCTGCTCGACAACGCCGAGCAGCTCGTGCACGCCGCGCTCAACCGCACTGAGTCGCGCGGCGCGCACAGCCGCGAGGACTTCCTGGAGCGCGACGACGAGCAGTGGCTGCGCCACACCCTCGTCTACCGCGAGGACGACGGCAGCATCCGCATCGACTACAAGCCGGTCACGCTCGGATACTACGAGCCGAAGCCACGGGTTTACTGAGGACACGGGGTAACTGAAGCATGAAACGAACCGAGTACGTATCCGACAAGGCAGCACCGGCCGTAGGGCCCTACGTTCACGCAGTCAGGCACGGCGACGTGATCTACTGCTCCGGCGCGATCCCGCTCACTGCGGACGGAGTACTGGTTGAAGGCGACATCACCGTCCAGACCAGACAGGTCATGCAGAACCTGAGCCACGTGCTGGAGGCAGCCGGCAGCAGCCTGCAGAACGCCCTCAAGTGCACCTGCTTCCTGGCCGACTTCGATGACTTCGGGGCGTTCAACGAGGAATATGGGCGCTGGTTCACTTCCGTCAAACCTGCACGCAGTACTGTGGAAGTGTCACGCCTGCCGCGCGACGTCCTCGTCGAAGTCGAGGTAATCGCCGCCGCTTCCTGAACGGAACGGCAGGCCGGGGCCACGGCGGGCGAAGGAAGGATCGTTGAATGAAGGGACGCGTACTTGACATCCTGCTGGTCGTGACGCTCGTACTCGTCGCGTTCGGCATCACCTACACGCTGCTGACCCTGAACAGGGGCCAGAACCGGCCGCCCCCGGACGATGCGCCCGCGAGCGCGACGGGCACGCTGCCGGGCACGGCCGCACCGCCGGTGATCGGTGGCGACGGTCCCGTGGTCCCCGACGGCCTTGGCGGCCAGCCTCCGGGTGGCAGTGACGGCCTGCCGGTGATCGGCCCGGACACGGACGACGCCACTGCCACTGACGCTGAGACAGACGACGCGGATGAGGCGGATGAGGCTGATCAGGCGCCACCGCCGCCGCGCGTGCTGGCGGTCGGTGAGCTCGAGCTGAACCGCGTCGGCTTCAGTCACGTGACCGGCGGTGCCGGCGCGTGCGGGGTCGTGCTGGAGCCCTGGGAACACGTGGCGGTCAGCCGCGAGCTGCTTGCCGACCTCGGCTGCGGCGCGCGCGTGACGGTCACGCTGGACGAACCGGTCGACGGGCGCACCACCGTGACGGGCACCATCGGTGACACGATGAACCCGAGCCACGAGATGACCGTCAACATCTATGTCGGCGAGGACGAGCCCGCGCTGCAGTACGGCATCATGGGAGGCAGCTTCCAGGCGGAGTGATCGGGCCGGCTAGCGGCTCCAGAGGCTGAACAGCACGATCAGCAGCACCAGGTACAGGCAGCCGAGCAGCCAGAATCGGTACGGGTACCAGGGCTGGCGGCGAAGCTTGCTGAAGAAGCCCTGCGAGGGGTACTCGTCCTCGATCTCGCGGATGCCGCTCATGGTCTCGCCCAGGGCGACCGTCTTTCCCTCGAACGCGCTGCGCTGCGGCAGCGCGTAACGCTTCGGGTGTGACTCGACCGCGTTCGCCCGCAGCACGACCGCCGTGATGTTGTCCGGGCTGCCGCGCTTGTTCGCCTCGTCGACCAGCTCCTGGCTGGCCTTCGCGGGATCCGCATCGCTCAGGATCCGCTTCATCACCTCGGGTGATAACAGCATGCTGATGCCGTCGGAACAGAGCAGGATGCGGTCGCCCTGCCTCACCTCGAAGTGCAGCAGTTCGACACGGATCTCGGGATGCGAGCCGAGCACGTTGGTGATCACGTTGCGCCAGCGGTGCTGCTTCGCCTCCTCCTCGCTGAGGATGCCCTGCCTGACACGGTCGGCCACCCACGTGTGGTCCAGCGTCAGCTGGCGAAGCTCGCCCTCGCGCAGCAGGTAGGCGCGCGAGTCACCCACGTGCGCGACCAGCCCGACCTGGTCGTCCAGCACCACGACCGTGCACGTGGTGCCCATCCCGCTGCTCTCAGGGTGCTCTGCTGCGTAGTCGTAGATCGCCAGGTTGGCCGTCTGCAGCGCCCGGGCGAGCGTGACCGGCGGGTGGCTGCGGCCGCGCTCGAGCTCTGAGCGCAGGATCTGCACCGCTTTCTCGCTGGCGACCTCGCCCGTCCTGTGCCCGCCCATGCCGTCCGCGACTATCGCCGCGACCTTGCGGCCCCCCAGCTCGCCCACGAAGTGGCTGTCCTGGTTCACCGTGCGGACACGACCAGCATCCGTCGCGCCGGCGAAGTCGATCGGGGCGCGGCCCTTCTGCGGCTCCGCGGCTGTTTCTGGCATGCCAGACATTATACGGGAGCGGGGCGGCGCGGCCGCCCTCTGGTATGCTTCTGGGCGTGAAAACGGCCCTCGAGATCGCTTCAGACGTGACCTCTTCCCCCGGCGGCGCGGCCGCTCAGGCGGAAGCCGCGCTCAGGCGGGCGCATGCCAGCCAGGGCACCCTCGGCGCGTTCATCAGCATCCTGGATGAAGCGGCGGCCGGGCACGCCGCACGCGTCGACGAGCGCGTCGCCCGGGGCGAGTCACTCCCGCTGGCCGGCGTGCCGCTGGCGATCAAGGACAACCTCTGCCTGGCCGGGTCCCCGACGACCGCGGCCTCGCGCATCCTCCAGGACTTCGTGCCCCCGCACACCGCAGCGCCGGTCGAGCGCCTGCTTGCCGCGGGTGCCCTGCCGGTCGGCAAGGCCAACCTTGACGAGTTCGGCATGGGCAGCACCACCGAGAGCAGCGCTTTCGGGGTCACCGCCAACCCCTGGGACGCCGGCCGCGTTCCCGGGGGCAGCTCGGGCGGGAGCGCCGCCGCGGTCGCGGCCGGCGTCGTTCCGCTCGCGCTGGGCACGGACACCGGCGGGTCGGTGCGCCAGCCCGCCTCGTTCTGCGGCCTGCTGGGCCTGAAGCCCACTTACGGTCGCGTGTCGCGCTGGGGCATGATCACGCTGGCGATGTCGTTCGACCAGGTCGGCATCCTCAGCCGTTCGACCAAGGACATGCGGCTCGCCTGGGACCTCATCAAGGGCCCCGATGAGCGCGACAGCGTGACGGTCGGCGCCGCCCGCGGCACCGAGCCTGGCGCGTCCGAGCTGCAGGGCACGCGCGTCGGCGTGATCCGGGAGCTGGCGGGCGACATCAACACGGACGGCACCAACGCCGCGCTGTCGGACACGGTCGGCCTGCTCGAGTCTTTCGGAGCGACGGTCGAGATGTTCAGCCTCGAGGCGTTCCGCCTCGTCGCCCCCGCCTACCTTGTGCTCTGCAGCGTCGAGGCGTCCAGCGGCATCGCCCGCTACGACGGCATGACCTTCGGAGCGCGCAGCGGCGAGGACCGCCTGGGGCAGGAACGCGTGATGCAGCTGAGCCGGGGCGCGGGCCTGGGGCCAGAGGTGCGCCGGCGCGTCATCATCGGCAGCCTCGCGCTCAGCGAAGAGCACCGCCAGGACTACTATGAGCGGGCGACGAGGGCCCGGCAGATGATAGCCGGCGAGCTGCTCGCAGCGCTCGGTCGCTATGACGTGCTGCTGAGCCCGACGACCCAGTCGCCGGCCTGGGAGCTCAAGGGCGCCGCAGCGGTCGAGTCCGTCCGCATCAGCGGTTACCGCGGTGACGCCGGCACCAACCTGGCCAACCTGGCGGGCCTGCCCGCCATCAGCGTGCCGGGGGCGAGGGCCGAACGCGGCCTGCCTATCGGCATGCAGTTCATCGGGCCGCGCTTCGGCGAGGCAAAGCTGCTCCAGCTGGCCGGGGCCTTCGAGGAACACTACGGCAGCGAATTCGCTCCGGTCGCGCAGCTCAGCGCGTGACGTAAGGCTGTTCCTTGGCGGGGCCCCGGCAGTGTGCTAAGCTGTTGCGGCTTGTCCCGAATCGCGGGACTCAAGTTCATATCAACAGGGTAGAGGAAGGCAACCGTGAAGCGTACCTATCAACCAAACCGCCGCAAGCGCGCCAAGACGCACGGGTTTCGTGCCCGCATGAGCACGCCGGCTGGACGTAATGTAATCAAGCGTCGTCGCGCCAAGGGCCGCAAGCGCCTTAGCGTTTCCGACGAGGCCTGAGCCCGGAAATCGAGCCTGCAGGGCGCGTCAGCGCGTTCCGGTCACTCAAGGGTGACCGGGCGTTCCAGCGTCTTCGCAAGGGCCGAAGTGCCGGGACGAGGCTGCTCGGCGTCCGCTGGGCGCCGAGGCGTCACGCTCAGGTAAGGGTGGGAATCGTGGTGAGCAGCAAGGTCGGAAACGCAGTAGTCCGCAACCTGGTGCGCAGGAGACTGCGCCATGCGTTGCGTGCCGTGCTGCCGGTTCCGCCCGCCGCCGCGCCCGCCGGAGTCGACCTGCTGGTCATCTGCAGGCCCGAAGCCGCCGGGGCCGATTTCGCCGAGCTGAACGCCTCGCTCATCAAGGCGCTCGGCCGGTCGGGACTCACATGAAGGTCCGCCTGACCCTCGCCCAGAGGCTGCTGATCGGGCCGCTGGCTTTCTACAGGCGCCATGTTTCGCCACTCAAACCGGCACCGACGTGCCGGTTTCATCCAACCTGCAGTCAGTACGCGGTGGAGGCAGTCACCGGGCACGGTGCGCTCAAGGGCAGCTGGCTCGCCCTGGTGAGGCTGCTCAAGTGCCATCCGTTCCACCCTGGCGGCTTCGATCCTGTTCCGCCCAGGCGGGATGGTTCCGCGGCTGCAGACTTGAAAGACAAGAGCAGTACCCGAATGGAGTTCCCTTGAAGATCAAGAACCTGTTGACACTGGTGGCCATGCTGCTGGTCACGAGCGCATTCGCACGCGTGGACTTCGCGTTGACCGAGTTCCCGGTAAGCGGGTTCCGGAACATCGACAGGGTGGTCGACGCGTGTGCCGCCCCCGCAGCCTCATCGTTCTGGTGCGAACGCATGGACGAGACGCTGATGCTGATCCCCACCAAGGGCGCAGACTTCTTCTTCAACGACGCCGGTGAACTGGTCGCGGTCTTCGCGAAGCAGCAGAAGGGCCAGGACCTGCGCGGCAACTACCAGATCGACAACGCGACGAACCTGATCCCGATGGGCGCAGTCATGCCCGGCAACGCGCTCCTGCTGGACGGCGAGTACCTTGCTCCCGAGGACGCCACCGCCAGCTGGGAACAGGTGAGCGACACCGAGTTCCTGGGTACCTTCAGCTTCACGCTGCCCGGGCTCGACGTCACGCGCAACGTCATCGTCAGCAACATCACGCACATCATCACGACCACGGTCGAGGCCGTGCGCACGGAGGCGGGCGAGGAGGACGCGATGCTCCAGCTGGGTTACCCCGGCCTGGGCCGCGCCGATTCGCCGGTCATCAAGATCGGGCAGGGCGAGTCATCGAGCCTCAACCCGGTCAGCACGCCGGTGCCAGGCGCCGATTACGTCTCGCTTCAGACGAGCGACAACAACCGCGGCTACGCCATCGTCATGCGTCCCGCCGGCAGCGGCTCGGAGACGCCGCTCAGCCTCGACGAGGCTGTCTCGGCGCCCGTCACCGACTCGGGACTGACGGCGACCTCGCTGTCCGGTCACCGCATCGCCATGGGCCACATGCTGCCCGCGGAAGCGGGCGCGGTCACGGGCCTGGCGGTCGAGACGTACACCGGTCCCAACGAGCTGGTGCGCTTCAACCAGGAAGGCTTCGCCGACCTGCCCGGCCTGTTCAGCCCGAACATCCTGGGCCAGATGTCGCTGGGGATAATCTGGCTGCTGGTGTTCATCCACGGCTTCGTCGGCACCTGGGGCCTGGCCATCATCGGCCTGACCCTGGTGTTCCGCGTCCTCATCTGGCCGCTGATCACGACTCAGACCAAGTCGATGTTCGCGATGCAGCAGCTGCAGCCAAAGATCCAGGCGCTGCAGAAGAAGTACAAGGACGACCGCGAGAAGCTGACGCAGGAAACCATGAAGCTGTACAAGGAGGAGAAGGTCAACCCGGCCGGCGGCTGCCTGCCGATCCTGCTGCAGATGCCGCTCTTCATCATCCTCTGGCGCGTCTTCGTGAACTTCGAGTTCAACGAGGGCTTCATGTGGCTGCCCGACCTCGGTTCGCCCGACCCGTTCTACATCCTGCCGATCCTCTACGTGGGCGTGATGCTGGCGCAGTCATACTTCTCCACCAAGGGCAACCCCACGATGCTCAGGCAGCAGATTTTCATCAACCTGATCTTCGTTTTCATCATCGTCAACTTCCCTTCTGGCGTCATCCTTTACTTCGTGGTATCAATGCTGGTACAGGTTTTCCAGTACTGGTTGATCAGTCGGAACCAGCCCGCGCGGCCAGTCGTGCCTGCCAAGGCCAAGTAGGACCAGGAGGAGGAGCATGGCAGACGATCTCGGAAAGTACCTCGACAACCTCGGCATCAGCTCGGCGGATGCGGAGCCCGAGGAGAGCGTGCTGCCTGAGGCAGAGTTCGAGGAGACTGAAGAGGCCGGACTCCTGCCCGAGCTCATCGACCGGGACGCGACGCTTCCCGAGCGGACGGAGTCTTTCCTGGTCGCCCTGCTGATCAGTTTCGACCCGGCCTTCTCGGTCTCGACCGAGATGGATGAGGAGGAGGGCGAGCTGAACGTGCAGGTTCACGGCGGCGACCCCGGCAAGCTGATCGGCCGCGGCGGGCGCACGCTGAGCGCGCTTGAGTACGTGACCAACGCGGTGGTGAACCGTGACGAGCCGGACTCGGTGCGCATCAACATCGACGTGGGCGGCTACAAGCGCCGCCGCGACGAACGCCTGCGCCAGACGGCCAGCCGCGCCTCGGACACGGTCCGCAAGACCGGTGAGGCACTCGAGCTGGAGCCGATGACCGCGGCCGAGCGCCGCATCGTCCACATGGCACTGGCGGACGTGCCCGGCGTGCGCACGGAATCAACCGGTGAAGCGCGCGACCGGCGCGTGGTGGTACTGCCCGACTGAGACGGATCCTGAGAACCATAGCTGACCGCCTTGCGGCCGCCGGTGTTCCCGGACCGGACCGCGAGGCGGAACTGCTTGTGGGGTTCGTGACCGGCCTCTCCCCGCTCGAGCTGCGCCTCGCCGCGCGGGAGCCTGATGCCGGCGAGCGCGCCAGGCTGGAGGCGCTGCTGGCCAGGCGCGAGCTGCGCGAGCCGCTTCAGCACGTGCTGGGAGTGGCGCACTTCTACGGGCTGGAGCTGGCTGTCGATGCCAGCGTGCTGGTACCGCGGCCGGAGACCGAGACGCTCGTACGGCTGGCGCTCGAGGCGCTGGACGCGCTGAAGGGGCCGGGCTCGCTGCTGGACGTTGGTACCGGCTCGGGAGCGATCGCGCTGGCAGTCAGGGCGGAGCGGCCCCTGACCACGGTGCTGGGCAGCGACGTATCGGCCGCCGCGCTTCAGGTGGCTGCGGCGAACGCCGAACGTCTCGGGCTGGAAGTCGGGTTCGCGCAGTCGGACCTGCTGGCCGGGATCGCAGGCTTCGCCCGGGCTGCGGACGTGATCGTGAGCAACCCGCCCTACCTGCCCGCTGCGGACCGGGCGAAGGTATCGCCCGAGGTTTTGCTTGACCCCGCGCTGGCGCTCTACGCCGGTGAGGACGGACTGGAAGTGTTCAACCGGCTGCTCGGCCAGCTGCTGCGCCTGGCGCGGCCCGACGCGGTGATCCTGCTGGAGCTCGACCCGCGCAACGTGGAACAGGCTGCGAAGCTGGCGCTCGAGGCAGGCTTCGCCGAGGCGGTGATCAGCGCTGACCTACCCGGTCGGCTCCGTTTCCTGAGGCTTGCTGGCCGGGCCGGACAGCCGCGTCAGTCCGGTCGGTGAAGCCCGAAAGCAGCAGCAGCCCGGCGCCGACCACGACGCAAATGTCCGCAACGTTGAAGACGGGGAAGTTGAAGTTGCCCCACTGGAAGTGGATGAAGTCGATGACGTAGCGGTGCAGCAGCCGGTCGATCATGTTGCCGGCTGCGCCCGCCAGCAGGAGCGCGAGCGCGATCCGGGTGAGGCGTGAGACGGTGCCGCTGTGCCGGACGATGAACCACACGAGCAGGACGCTCACCACCAGCGAGAGGATGCCGAGCAGGACAACCCCGTCGACATTGAGTCCGAAGACGTTGAAACTCACGTTCCTGAGGATGCCGAACGCCGCGCCGGTGTTCTCGACGTAGGTGAAGTTGAAACCGAGCCCGACCGGCAGCGAGCCGCCGGCCCGGAACGTGCTGGCGGACCAGGCCTTCGTCCATTGGTCGGCCGCGACGAGCAGGGCGGCCAGCAGAAGGAGCATGACGCGAATTATACCGGTCGCGACCCCCGCCGGCTGTCGGGCGCCGACAAGGGCGGTATAGTGACGGCAAAAGACTGGGCCCGGCACAACGGCGGATCCATCGCCCAAGAGGCGCAGCCGCCGCAATACAGGTGTGACCGGGAGTGGAGACACGCAGATGCCCGCAATACCGCAGGAACTGAGCGAAATGCTCAAGAGCGCAACGGCCGACCCGCTGCTCGAGCGTTTCACGACCGCACTTTTCGAGAAGGCCAACCCCGACTTTCTTGAGGTGCACGACGCCAGGACGCTGCTGAACATCGCAGCCGGAGCGTACGACTTCTTCAACCGCCCGAGAGGGCCCGGACCGACCGTCGAGGTCTTCAACCCCGAGCCCGACAGGGACGGGTTCAGCGTTCCCCACACCGTCATCCGGTTCGAGCTCACCGACCGGCCCTTCATCGTCGACTCCGTCCGCGCGGAGCTGAAGCGCCGCGACTACAACCTGTACTACCTCCTGCACCCCGTGTACGGCGTCGTGCGCGGCGACGACGGAACCGTCGTCGACCTGGGCCGCCCGGGCGCGATCAAGGGCGCCGTGAGCGAGGCGTTCGAGCTTTACTTCATAGACCATGAGCCCGATGCCGGGCGTCGCCAGGCGCTGGCCGACGCGATAACCGAGGTGCTGGGCGACGTCATCCACGCGACCGATGCGTATGACGAGCTGCGAGCACGGACGCTGGAGACAGCGCGCAGCCTGCGCGCCGAGGCGGCGCGCGACCTGGTGCGCGCCGAGGAGCTCGAGGAGTACGCGAGCTTCATGGAGTGGCTGGATGACGACAACTTCGTCTTCCTCGGTTACCGCGAGTACGACATCGAAACCAGGGACGGCGAAGAGTGGCTGCAGGTTACCGCTGGCAGCGGCCTGGGCATCCTCGGCAAGGAGGAACGCAGCAGCTACAGCAAGCCGGTGCGGCTCGCCGACATCCCGCCGGGACTGCGCGAACGCGTGACCGGGGGCCGGCCGCTCACGGTGACCAAGACCAACGCGGAAAGCACCGTCCACCGGCCGGTCCGCATGGACTACATCGGGGTAAAGAAGCTCGACCGCGCGGGAAAGGTGGTCGGTGAGCGCCGCTTCGTCGGCCTGTTCACGGGCAAGGCGCAGAACACGCCCGTGCTGGCCACGCCGATCCTGCGCCGCAAGCTGCGCCAGGTACTGGAGCTTTCCGGCGCGACCAGGGGCGGCCACGACTACAAGGAGATCGTCTCCGTCTTCGACAGCCTGCCCCGCGAGGAACTCTTCTGGAACGACGCCGGCCAGCTGCTAAGCGACATCCGGACGATAGTCACGCCCGACGACGAGCGCGTCGTCCGGCTCAGCGTCCGCGCCGATCCGTTGGGGCGCGGGGTCGGCATCATCGCCGTGATGCCGCGTGACCGGTTCAACGCCCAGGTCCGCCGCCGCGTCCAGCGCTTCCTCTGGAGCGCCGTGCGGGCCAGTCACGTCGACTACCGCCTGACCATGTCCGAGGAAGAGGAACAGGCGCGGCTGCACTTCTTCTTCACCACCAGCGTCACGGCCGAGGATCTCGACCCGGCCGCGCTCGAGCGGCACGTGACGGACCTGAGCCGGTCCTGGGCGGAGGACGTGCGCGAGCGGCTGATCAGCTCCTTCGGGCGCAGCGAGGGCCGCTACCTTGCCGACCGCTACGGCGATGCCTTCGACGAACGCTATGTCGCCGACACGCAGCCTGCCGCCGCCCTTGCCGACATCGCGGAGCTCGAGTCCCTTCAGGAGGGCGAGTACCGGGTGAAGGTCCTGGACGCGGGCAGCCCGCGGGAAGGCAGCGTGTCCGGACTGCGCGTGTATCACGGCGGCGAGAGCCTCGTGCTGAGTGACGTCCTGCCCGTACTTGAGAACGCCGGGCTGCGCGTGCTGGCCCAGACCGCGTACCGCGTCACCGTGGGCGAGGACGAGCATGCCATCGAGTCGTTCCGGGTGCAGGCCGACGGCGGGGCCGCGCTGCCAAGGGGCGACGACGCCAGCCGCCTGACCAGCGGACTCAGCCTGCTGCTGGCGGGCCGGGCCGAAGACGACCGGCTCAACGGCCTCCTGCTCGCGACCGGTCTCGACATCCGCCAGATCGCCCTGGTACGGGCGTACGCCGGTTACTACGCCCAGATCCAGGCGGCCACCAGCCGCGCCTTCCTGGAGGGCACCCTGGTCCGGCAGGCGGCTGCGACCGAGGCGATCTTCGTGTGCTTCCACTCCCGGTTCGATCCCGCCGACCCGACGCCCGCCGAACAGCGGGCTGAGGGGTTCCTCGAGCGGACCGCCGTCTTCCACGACACGCTCGCCACCGTGACCAGCCTGCCGGAGGACCGCGCGCTGCGCGGCATCCACAACCTGGTCGAGGCGACGGTGCGCACGAACTTCTACCTGGGCCTGGAACGCATCTCGTTCAAGATCGAGTCCGGCAAGGTGTCACAGATGCCGGATCCGCGGCCCCTGTACGAGATCGCGGTCTCGGCCCCCGGCGTGGAGGGGACGCACCTGCGCGGCGGGCCGGTTGCGCGCGGCGGCATCCGCTGGTCGGACCGCGGTGATGACTACCGCAGCGAAGTGCTCGGCCTCATGAAGACGCAGACGACCAAGAATGCCGTGATCGTGCCGGTCGGCTCCAAGGGCGGCTTCTTCGTCAAGCGCCTGCCGGCCACCCGGCCGGAGCTGCTCGCCCACGTGCGCGAACAGTACCAGACGTACATCCGCTCGCTGCTCGACCTGACCGACAACCTCGTGAACGGCGAGCTGCGCCAGCCCGAGGGGCTCGTCATCCACGACGGTCCGGATCACTACCTTGTGGTGGCGGCCGACAAGGGCACCGCCACGTTCTCCGACCTGGCCAACGAGACCGCCGCCGAGTACGACTACTGGCTCGGGGACGCGTTCGCTTCGGGCGGCTCGCACGGATACGACCACAAGTCGCAGGGAATCACCGCCCGGGGCGCCTGGCAGACCGTGGCGCGGCACTTCCGCGAGATCGGCGTGGATGTCTTCGAACAGGAGTTCACGGCGGCCGGCATCGGCGACATGGCCGGTGACGTCTTCGGCAACGGCATGCTCTACACGCCCAGGCTGCGCCTGCAGGCGGCCTTCAATCACCTGCACATCTTCCTGGACCCCGAGCCGGATGCCGCGCGGACCTATCCCGAGCGCCAGCGCCTGTTCACCACGCCCGGCAGCAGCTGGCGGGACTTCGACGTCAGCCTCATATCCGAGGGCGGCGGAGTATTCGACCGTTCCGCGAAGGAGATCGTCCTCTCGGAGCAGGTGAAGAGAATGCTGGACGTCGAGGCGGACGTGATGAGCGGACAGGACCTGATCAGGGCGGTCCTGTCAATGCCGGTGGACTTGCTCTGGAACGGCGGGATCGGCACCTACATCAAGGCGGAAGCCGAGGGTCATGCCGACGTTGGTGACGGCGCCAACGACGCGGTGCGCGTCAACGCGACCGACGTCCGCGCCAGGATCATCGGCGAGGGCGGCAACCTGGGCGTCACCCAGCTCGCCCGCATCGAGTACAGCCGGGGCGGCGGCCGCATCAACACCGACTTCATCGACAACTCCGGAGGCGTCGACCTCTCGGACCACGAGGTCAACCTCAAGATCCTGCTGCAGGAGCGCGTCGCCAGCGGCGCACTCACGTTCGACGGACGCAACGAGCTGCTGGCAGCCATGACCGACGACGTCTGCGACCTGGTGCTGCATAACAACTACCGCCAGAGCCTCGCGATCTCGCTCGCAGCGCCGCGCAGCGAAGCCGACCCTCAGCTGTTCTACTCACTGCAGGAGTATCTGACTGAGCGCGGCGACCTCGACCCGCGCGTCGAGTTCCTGCCCACGGCCCGCCAGGTCCAGGAGATGGCCCGAAACGGCCAGGGATACACCCGCCCGGAACTCGCGGTGCTGATGGCCTACGTGAAGATGGGCCTGTACCGCCGGCTGCTCGAGACCGACTTCCCGGATGAGCGCCACTTCGAGCACTACCTGCTTGACTACTTTCCCGGGCAGCTGGTGGAGCGCTTCAGGGACGCGACGCTGGCCCACCCGCTGCGCCGCGAGATCGTCGCAACGCAGTTCACGAACAAGGTCGTCGACCTGCTCGGCATCAGCTTCGTGCACCGGACCGTGCGCGACACCGGCGCAACGCCCGTCGAAATCATCCGGGCGGCGCTGATTGCCTTCGAGATCCTTGACGCGGACGACTTCGTCAGCGCGGTGTTCGAGCTGGACAACCGTGTGAGCGTCGATCTGCAGCACCGGCTCCTGGGTCGGCTCGTCAGTGCGGTCGAGGGTCTCGTCAACTGGATCATCCTCAGCGACCTCGGACGCATCCCCGTGGACACCTTCGTGAGCACCTATCAGGCCCAGGTGCGCGACCTCAGGCTCGGACTCGAGCGCCTGCTGCCGGCCGGGCCCGCAGCAAGGTTCAGGGCCGAGAAGTCGGAGCTGCAAGCGCTGGGACTGAGCATGGAACTCGCGGCCGACGCCGTCTCGTTCGACTATGCCACCACAAGTCCCGGCGTGATCGAGGCGTCACGCGAGACCGGCCTGCCGCTGGAGGCCACCGCGAGCCTCTTCTACGAGCTCGGCGAACGCCTGGCGCTGCCCCGCCTGCGCAAAGAACTCCTCGACCTGCCTGTCACCAGCAAGTGGGAGAAGATCGGGCTGGGCGGCATCATCATGAGCCTGCGCAACGTGCAGCGCCGGCTTACCGAATCGGCTGCCCTCAGCGGCGCCGAATCAGCCGGGGAGTTCCTGGACGCTCACGCCGGGGCGGTCGGGCGCTTTGAGCGGGCGCTCGACGACGTACAGTCCGCGGGCGAGCTCGGCTTCGCCAGCGCAAGCGTGCTGAACAGGATGCTCGAGCAGCTGCAGTCCGAAGCGGAGTCCGTCAGGCAGGCCGGCTAGCGCAGGCCCTCCGCTGCGGCGAAGAACTCGCGCAGCACGCCGTTCAGCACAGCGAGTCCCTCGGGGGTGGCACGGAGCGTGTCGCCCCCGAGCTCCAGCAGGCCGCCTGCGACCATCCTTTCGAGCGGGGCGGCCAGCAGCGTGCGGGGGTCCGAACCGCCGAGCCGCACCAGCCGCCCCAGGTCGGCGCCCTCGCGCGTCCGCAGGCCCGTCATCAGCATCTCCAAAGTGAACTCGACGGCGCCGACCACCTGGGCCTCGCCGGGCGCGCCCAGCAGCCACGTGCGGATCGGCGCGTTGGTGCGCCGGATGCCGACGCCCTCATCATGCGGCAGGAACGACGCGGCCGAAGGCCCGAGCGCCAGGTACCAGCCCCCGTGCCAGTAGGTCCGGTTGTGCCTCGACTCGGCGCCGGGCCGGGCGTGGTTGGACACCTCGTAGCGCAGCAGGCCATAGCTGGCCAGAACCTCGGAGGCAAGGGCGAAGTCGTCCGCCGCCTTGTCGTCGTCCACCCGCACGCCACGCAGCGCGAAGGGCGTGAACGGTTCGACGATGAGGCCATAGACGCTCACGTGGTTCACGCCCGTAGAGGCCAGCGTGTGCAGGTCGCGTTCCGTGTCCTGGCCCGGAACAGCGGTGATCAGGTCGGCACTGACGTCGAAGCCGGCTTCCAGCGCCATGCGCACCGCGGCCAGGCCCTCTGCGCCGTCGTGCTTGCGTCCAAGGAACGCCAGCGTCGCGTCGGCCGTGGACTGAAGGCCGATCGAGAGGCGCGTGAAGCCCAGCTCCCTGAACAGCTCGAGCCGGCGCTCGTCGAACGTCAGCGGGTCGGCTTCCAGCGTGGTTTCCAGGCTGCCGGGGAAGCCCCAGTCAGCCTCGAGTATCCGCACGATGCGGGCCAGCTCGGCATCCTCGAGCATCGAGGGCGTGCCGCCACCGAGGTAGACGGTGTCAAGCTTCCCGCCGTGAACGCCGGCCAGCTCGGCCGACTCCCGCTCCAGCCGGTCGAGGTAGCCGGCTACCAGGCGCTCGTTGCGCCGCATCTTGTGGAAGTCACAATACGGGCATATGCTGGGACAGAAAGGGACATGCAGGTAGAGGGCGCCGGGGCGCCCCTTTGTTTCAGAGCTGTTCACTGCCACAGCGCAGGGTAGCAAGCCGCGCGGAACTGTAGCGTCGTACCGGTTTGTGCGATGCTGTACGTACGACACTGGCATTCATGAGTGGTGTGAGCATTGGATGGGAAGGAGCACGATAGATGGGCAGGCTGAAGTTGAAACTTGTTGGAGCGGTGCTTTGTGTACTGCTCGCGTCAGCTGCCCTCGCGCAGTCTGTGGGCCTGCCGACCGGCGCGATCCAGCCGGCGCCGCCGCGCTATACAGACCTTACTGACGACCATTGGGCCGCGGACGCGATCGAGCGCCTGACCGCCCTGGGCATCATCACCGGCTACCCCGATTCCACC
This sequence comes from uncultured bacterium, assembly GCA_964495325.1. GTDB lineage: Bacteria > Deinococcota > Deinococci > Deinococcales > Trueperaceae > CAZBVI01. Next base: position 52,780 of record CAZBVI010000002.1, on the reverse strand, counting down.
TTCGGTGGCAGCCGGGCAGCCACGCGTTACGAGCTCGCGGTCGTCGCGGCCCGGCTCATCGACCTCATGAGCGGGTCGCTGGCGGGGTTGCTGGGCGATCCCGACTTCCGCCGCGCCATCGAGGATGCGGCCAGCAACAACGCGCGCCTGATGCGGCTCGAGCGGCTGCTGGAGCAGGCCGCGGCGGCCGATTACGCCGAGGATCTCGCAGCGCGCCTCGCGGCCGTGGAGGAGTACCTCAACGAACAGGCCGGCGAACGGCTCTTCCCGGGACTGTCCGCGCTGGACGACAACGCGTCAGCCTCGGTCACCGCGAACGATCCGATGTCGGACGAGACGATCGCCTCGATCGCCTCCCAGCTGGAGCAGCAGCTCGAGGCCGACCGGGCTGCCCGCGCGACCGACTTGAACCTCTACTTCGGCGTGAACCTGGGTTATCCGGTGGCCGGAGGCCTGCACTTCGGCGTGCGCGAAGTGCTGCCGAACACACAGGTCCGGCTGTCAGTCGGTTACGCCCTGCCCGAGTCGTTCGCGATCGGCGTTGACGTGCTCTACGGCTTCGAGGGCGTGTTCGGATCCGCACCTGTCGAGCTTTACACGGGCGGCGGCCTCGGCACACGCGTGTCGCGTGCCGGATCGTCGCTTGACCTGCTGCTGCTGATCGGGGCCGAGTATCAGCCTGGCGATCCTGGCCCGGCCACGTTCTTCATCGAGGCGGGACCGCTCGTCACGCTGCTGCCCGACACCGGGGCTGCCGGACTGCACGTGCGCGCCGGCATGAACTACCGCTTCTGAACACCGGCTTCCGGTACGAGGTCGAGGCGCTGCCCGGACTGCTGCCAGCCGCGCTGGCCGGGCTGCCCGAGCGGCTCAGGTCGGGCGCCGTGACAGCGAGCGACGGCAGCACCGCGATCCTGTCGACGCGTTTGGCGCCGGACGCAGCCCTCGCCATCATGGGGGCGAACCCGCTGCTGGTGTCCGCCAGCCTGGTGCTTGACTTCGACGTTCCCAGGCCGAAGGCGCTGCTGGGCGACCAGCACTTCCGTCGGCTGGTGAGCGGTGTGATGCAGGTTAAGGCCGGCGGCAGCTTCCGCGGCCTGAGGCTCGGCGCGGCCGGCGCGGACAGCAGCGTGTTCCAGCGCCTCGGCAGCGAGCTCGAACGCGCCACGCGGCTCGAGCGGGACGATGACGAGGGCGAGCTCTTCCTGCGTTTCATCCGCGCGGGACGGCAGTGGCGCGTGCTTGTCCGGCTCACGCCGCGACCGTTCTCCGCGCGCCAGTGGCGCGTCTGCAACATGGAGGGCGGGCTGAACGCGACGCTGGCGGCGTTCATGGTCCGCGGGCTGCTGCACGGCGTGCAGGGCGGCACGGACGCCTTCCTCAACGCCATGTGCGGTTCGGGCACCCTGCTGGTCGAGTGGCTGCTGCGCGATCCCCGCGCGACTGGCACGGCCATCGACCTCGAAGCGAGCGCGATCGAATGCGCGGGGCGCAACCTGCGGGCCGCGGGCGTGGCCGACCGGGCGACGCTCCTTCAGGCCGATGCGACCGCGACGGGACTGCCCGCAGGTTCTGTAGACCTGATCGCCGCGGACCCGCCCTGGGGCGACGACGTCGGCAGCAGCGACAGCAACCGCGCGCTGTACCCCGCCTTCCTGGCGGAGTCGGCCAGGCTGCTCCGGCCCGGCGGCCGCCTCGCGCTGCTCAGCCACGAGGTCAGGCTCACGGAAAGCATGCTCAGGTCGGATCCGAACTTCAGCGTCATCAGCGAGACGCGCGTGCGTCACGGCGGGCATCACCCCCGCGCGTGGCTGTTGCAGCGGGGGTGAGGTGCCTTACGGTGCGCTTCGCCCCTTCCGGCCTAGATTGTGGCAATGAGTCCGAACAGTCCTGAAGGCCGGACGGCCTTCGAGTACGTCTGGCGCAGCCCCTGGGTGCGGGCTGCCGTCTACTCCGTCATCATCCTGCTCACCCTCTGGTGGCTCGGATCGAACTACGGGCAGTACTCCTTCGTCCTGATCGTCGGCCTTGTGGGCTACCTGCTCGCGTACCTGCTCAACCCCCTGGTGGTGCTGCTGCAGCGCTGGCGCTGCCCGCGGGGGCTCGCCGTCGTCATCGTGATGCTCCTGCTGCTCGGCCTCCTGCTGCTCGGCAGCCTGCTCATCGCCCAGGTAGTCATGCAGCTCGGCGAGTTCGTGCAGCGCGTACCCGAGGCGGTCGAGGAAGCGGGCAGCTCGATCGGCGGCTTCACCGCGTGGATCGGCAGCATCTCCACCAGTTTCCAGCACTTCATGGCCGGCCCGCTGGGCGTGGAGTCGGCGGACGAACTCTCCGCGCTGGTGCGCGACCAGGCGGCGGGCATGCTGGCCAACACGGCCTCCAGCTTCGCGCAGCTGCTGCGCAACATCGTCTCCGGTGGAACCGGCGTCCTCATCGAGGGCGCCACCAGCATCATCTCGGGCACCGCGCAGTTCGTGCTCATCCTGCTCGCGAGCGCGTACTTCCTGGCGGACTACACCCGCATCTCCGCCAACTTCTACCGGATAGTCCCGGTGCGCTGGCGCCCGGTCTACTCCGATCTGGCCGTCAAGGCCGACCAGACCGTGGGCGGTTACCTGAGGGGGCAGCTGCTCATCTCGGGGATCCTGGGCGGGGTCCTGTGGCTGGGCCTGGCCATCCTGGGCGTGCCGCTTGCGCTCGCGATCGGCTTCCTGGCCGGCATCTTCAACATCGTTCCCTACCTGGGCCCGATCATCGGCGCCATCCCGGCGATCCTGCTCGGCCTGACCATCAGCCCGCTGACCGCTCTCCTGGTCGTCATCCTGTTCGTACTGGCCAACCAGCTCGAGGGCAACCTGCTCTCGCCTCTGGTGCTTTCGAAGAACGTCAACGTGCACCCGCTGACGGTGCTGCTCGCGATCATGGCCGGCCTGAGCCTGTTCGGCCTCGTCGGCGCGCTCCTGGCCGTCCCCGCCGTCGCGCTTGCCAAGCTGGTGTTCGAGGATTACGTGCTTGGTTCGGCCGCTTACCACTCGGGTCCGCACCGGCACAGGCACCTGCGCCGGGGCGCCGCCGTGGAGCCCGTGGACGCCCCAGTTGACCAGCCGCTCGAAAAGGACTGAACAACGCGGTAAACTTGGGCCTGTGGCCGCACGGACCAGAAAAAAGGGTTCCCGTCGCGCCGGAAGCAAGCCGCCAGACCGGGAGGCCCTGGGCCTGACCCTGCTGGCGGTCGGCATTCTGGTGTTGGGCATCCTGCTGCCCGTCATCCCGACGGGCGACCTGCTGGCACCGCAGCGCGACGCGGCGCTGGGCGCCGTCGGGTTCGTGCTGCACGTGCTGCCGTGGCCCATGCTCGTGCTCGGCGCGCTCTTCCTGGTGCGCCGCCAACCCCCCGGCTGGCTGCGCGTGCTCCTCGGCTTCTCGCTCGCAGTGGTCGGAGCCTGGGTGCTCACCGCACTGGTGGCGCCCGCAGCAACCGGCAGCTGGGGCACGGTCCTCAACACTTACCTGAGCGGCGCCGCCGGCGTGCTGGGCGGGGCGGCCTCGGTCGTGCTGATGTCGTTCGGCTTCGAGCTGATGGCCAACTGGCCGCTGACCACCATCACGCGCGTGGGCGGGCGCCACCTGATCGAGTTCCTGAACCGCACGTTCCGGGCTGCACTTGCTGCGCGGCGGAGCGCGCGCAACCGCGCGGGCTTTCACGCCGATGTGGTCCAGGAGCGCCTGAAGCTGCGCGACCTGGACCGGGAGCTCGCCACGCTGGCCGGCATGTATCCGAACAGCGGCGAGGTGAGCCGCTGGCGCACGGACGTGCAGGCCAGCCGCGAGAGCCTCAACCGTGCACCCGACCAGGCCAGGCTCGAGGACGCCCGGATGGACGTGGCCGCGTGGCAGGCCGCGGTGTCCGCCTTCACGCGCGACCGCGCCGCCGAGCTCGCTGCGGTGCTGTCCGCCGAGGGACTGCCCGGCTTCGAGGACTGGACGCGCGAGATGCGGGCCGAGCTGGACGAGTCGTTCATCGAGCCGATCACGCCCGCCCGCGCCCTGGACGACCTGCGCAACGCGCTGGGACTCGACCTGACCGCGCTGCACGAGCGTCACCGGAGGCTGTTGCGCGAACGCGACCTTGCCGAGCCCACCCTGAAGCAGGTGCGGGCGCGCGACCTGGTCCGGATCAACGAGCAGCACGAGGCGCGCCAGGTCGAGTTCGGCAAGGTCCGCGACGATGCCGCGGAGCTGGACCGGATGGTGCGGGCGCTCGAGACGTGGCGGCCGCTGGCGGCGGACCTGTTCCGTGCGACCAACGACCACGGTTCCTATGAGGAGATGAAGGACCTGAGCGCCACCCTCGCGGGGGAGCTGCGGGAAAAGGGCCGGGAGGTGCTCAGCCAGCTGGAAGGCTGGAGCGCGGCGCTCGACGCCGTGGTCGAACGGGCGACCGAGGACTCCCAGCTCCAGTCGCTCGAGCGTCGCCTGGCCGAGGAGCGCGCCGTGGAGGAACGCGTGCGCGCGCTCGCGGCGGCCGAACGCGCCGAGGGCACCGCCGGCAGCACCGCGTCCGAGGTGGTTCGCTGGCCCCGCGAGCTGGAGGACGAACGCAAGCTCGATCCTTCCTCGCCCTCCCGGCGCCTGGCCGAGGAGCGCGCCCGACGCGAGGCCAGGCCCGAGTCGATCGTCCGGGACGACGCGCACGGCATGCTGCAGGAACCGCCCGCCCGCACGGAGCGGGACCCCGATCCGGAACCCCAGGAGGCTTCGCCCGGCGTCCAGCTGCCGCTCGACCCCGAGCCCGCGGACGGGCCCGAACCCGGTCAGGTCGAACCCGGTCAGGTCGAACCCGGTCAGGTCGAACCCGCGAAGCCGCAGCCCGACTCTTACCCGCCGCCGCGCGTCGAAAGCAGGCCGACGGGCTCGGGCGACGGCGCGCTCGCCCAGGTCCCGCCCGAACGCAAGGTCGACAGCGAACCGGCCATCCCCGAGGTGGGAGGCATCGACATCCAGGTGCCGCCCTACTCGCTGCTGGACCTGCCCGAACCCGGCCGCGGGAACACCGACGAACTGGACGCCGAACTCAACGAACGCGTCGCCCGCATCGACGAGACGCTGAAGAACTTCCGGCTCGAGGGCCGCGTGACCGCGAGCGTGCGCGGCCCCACCGTGACCCGCTTCGAGGTCGAGCCCGCACCGGGTGAAAAGATCAGCCGCTTCGCGAACCTCTCGGACGACCTCGCGCTGGCCATGGCGGTGGGCTCGGTCCGGATCGAGGCGCCCATCCCCGGCAAGAGCGTCATCGGCCTGGAGGTCCCCAACGCCTCACGCGACCTGATCCGCTTCCGCGAGGCCGCCGAGGCGCCCGGGTTCAGGCGCGCCAAGGCGAGGCTGCCGCTCATCCTGGGCAAGAGCATCGACGGCGAGATGGTCGTGGGCGACCTCGCGCGCATGCCGCACCTGCTGATCGCAGGCTCCACCGGCAGCGGCAAGTCGGTCGCGGTCAACACGCTCGTCGGCAGCCTCATCTACCGGTTCCTGCCCACCGAGCTGCGCTTCCTGATGATCGACCCCAAGATGGTCGAGCTCACGCCGTACGACGGCATCCCGCACATGCTGCGCCCGGTCGTCACCAACCCGGCGGACGCGGCGGCCGTGCTGCTCGGAGCCGTTTCGCACATGGAGCGGCGCTACAAGATGATGAGCAAGCTGGGTGCGAAGAACCTGGACCAGTACAACGAGAAGGCCAAGGTCCAGGACCTGCCGCAGCTGCCGTTCGTAGTCATCATCATCGACGAGCTGGCCGACCTCATGATCACGAGCCCCAAGGAGGTCGAGAGCGCGATCATGCGGCTCGCCCAGATGGCACGTGCGACCGGCATGCACCTGGTGCTCGCCACGCAGCGGCCCAGCGTTGACATCCTGACGAGCCTCATCAAGGTCAACGTGCCCGCCCGCATGGCGTTCGCCGTCTCGAGCGGGCACGACAGCCGCACCATCCTGGACACGATGGGCGCCGAGCGGCTGGTCGGCATGGGCGACATGCTCTACTACCAGCCCGGGCTCGCCAAGCCCGTGAGGCTCCAGGGGCCCTTCATCAGCGAGACCGAGATCGCCAACGTCGCGGGCTTCCTGCGGCGCCAGTTCTTCGAGGACGAGTTCGTCGAGGCCTATGGCGATGACTTCGATCCGCCCTCGCTGCACGAGAGCGATGCGACCGGCTACATCGACTGGAACGACGACAAGCTGCGCGTCGCCGCCGAGATGGTCATCAACGAGGGCCAGGCCAGCGTCAGCCGGCTGCAGCGGCGCCTGCAGGTTGGTCACGCCCGGGCCGGCAAGCTGATGGACTCGCTCGAGGCGCTCGGTGTCGTCGGTCCCCACACCGGCAGCAAGCCGCGCGAGGTGCTTGTGGCCATCGACGAACTGCCCAACATCTTCGGGAAATAGCGCCCGTCACGCCCGTGGCCCACGGGCCCCAATGGGTGTATACTCGCCGTCAGCTTAAAGCAGTCACGGGAGGTTCGCAGTGAAGAGAGCAGCCGCAATCATCGGAGCATTCTTGCTCAGTGGGCAGCTGGCGTTCGGCGCCACGCTGAATCTTGCCACCAGTGAGGACTGGGAGAACCTCGATCCCGCCTTCGCCGGCGGAGTGCAGACCGGTGCGATGGTCGCCAAGCTGTTCGACGGCCTGATGCGCTACGATTTCGAGAGCTCGGAAGTCATCCCCAATCTTGCCAGCGAGGTCATCGTCAACGACGATGCCACCGTGTTCACTTTCCACCTGCACGAGGGCGTGCCGTTTCATGACGGCAGCATCCTCAGTGCGAGCGACGTCAAGTACTCCTTCGAGCGTGTGGTCGATCCCGCCACCGGCGGGCCGCTCGCGTGGGTGTTCGTCGACGCGCTCATCATCGGCGCAAGCGACTTCGCCGACGGCGCCGCCGACGGGATCAGCGGCATCGAGGTGGTCGATGACCTGACCGTGCGCATCAGCCTCGAGGAGCCCTACGCAATGCTGCTCTACCACCTGGCGATGCCGGCCGCGCACATCGTGCCGCAGGCGGTGGCCAGCGAGCTCGGCGCGGACTTCTCGAACAATCCCGTGGGCACCGGTCCGTTCTCGCTGGGCGACCGCGTGCGCGATTCCAGCCTTGACCTGGTGACGTTCCCGGACTACTTCGCCGGGCCCGCCAGCATCGATGGCGTTCACTACCGCATCATCACCGACTCGCTGATCCGCTGGCAGGAGTTCCTGGCCGGTAACCTGGACACCGTCGGCATCCCCGACGCCATCTTCAACGATGTGGTGAACGACCCGCAGTACGAGGACTGGATCCAGACGAGTGCGGACCTGGCCACCTTCTACTGGGCGATGAACCAGCATTACGAAGTGTTCCAGGACGTGCGCGTGCGTCGCGCGATGGCCATGGCCATCGACCGCGAGGCCATCCTGGCCGGTCCGTACAACGGCAAGGACGTCATCGCGAACGGTCCGATCCCGCCCGGCCTCGCCGGCTACCAGGAGCGCGAAGGCATCGCGTACGACCCGGAGGGCGCCCGCGCCCTGCTTGCCGAGGCCGGTTACCCCGACGGCTTCGAGCTCGAGATGTGGTCCACGCGCGCCGAGACGACCGTGGCAGTGACCGAACTGATCGCGTTCTTCCTGTCCGAGATCGGCGTGACCACCACCATCAACCAGGTCGACTTCGGCGTGCTGATCGACGCCGCGATCAACGGTCGCGCACCAGCCTTCATCCTGTCGTGGTTCGCTGACTACGCCGACGCGTACAACTTCCTGCATCCGCTTTACGTGGCCGCAGGCGCACAGCGGTACAACTATCACAACCCCGAAGTGACCGAACTGGTCAACCGCGCCGCAACGCTCGGCAGCCTCGAAGAGCGCATCCCGCTCTATCAGCAGGCCGAAGACCTCATCGTCGCTGACGTGCCGGTGATGTACTTCCGCCATCCGGTCGCCTACACCGCGATCAGGCCCGAAGTTTCCGGACTGCTGATGCACCCGATCTTCAACGCCGACAAGTTCCTCCTGGTCGAGAAGGCCGACTGAGCCGACACTTGTGGGGTCGGGTCCCTGGTCCAGCCGCTAGCGGCCGGGACAAGGGCCCGACCCCTGAGCGTGTTACGAGCCGCTGAACGATGCTGAGTTACGCCCTCAGGCGCCTGCTGCACGCGATTCCCGTGATCATCGGAGTCAGTCTGGTCACCTTCTTCCTGATGATCCTGGTGCCGGGCGACCCCGTCCAGCGGCTGCTGGGCCAGCGCGCCAACCCCGAGGCGGTCGCTGCCCTGCGCGCCAACATGGGTCTGGATGACCCGCCCATGCAGCAGTACCTGACGATGATGGGCAACATCGTCACCGGAAACCTCGGCCGCTCGATCATCACGCGCGAGAACGTGATCGACGAGTTCAAGGCCCGCTTCCCCGTCACGCTGCGCCTCGCCCTGCTGGCCACCCTTTTCGCCACCATCATCGGCGTGGCCGTAGGCATCCTGTCCGCCGTTTACCAGAACTCCGTGATCGATCGGGTGGCCATGTTCTTCACGCTGCTCGGCATCAGCGTGCCCGTGTTCTGGTACGCGCTGATAATGATCCTGCTCGTCATCTTCCAGCTGCGGCTGGTGCCTCAGACCGGACTTGGCGACGGCAGCCTGAAGTACTACCTGCTGCCCGCCTTCGTGCTCGGCACGCGCGCGGCGGCCTTCATCGCACGGATCACGCGTTCTGCGATGCTGGAGATAGTCCGCCAGGATTTCATCCGTACCGCGCGCGCCAAGGGTCTGCGCGAACGCGTCGTCATCTGGAAGCACGCTGTGCGCAACGTGATGATCCCGGTCGTCACCGTCATCGGCCTCGACCTGGCCAGCTTCATCGACGGAGCCTACCTGACCGAGTTCGTCTTCAACTTCCCCGGCCTGGGCCGTTACGGGCTCGTGTCGCTGCTGAACCGCGACCTGCCGGTGATGCTCCCGCTCGTCATCTACACCGCCCTGTTGTTCATCATCGTCAACCTGGTTGTCGACCTGCTTTACGCCGCGATCGACCCGAGGATCCGCTATGAATGACCCGCGGACCCACTCGGTCGAGAAGGCCGCAAGACGCGGCACATCCACCTGGGCGATAGCCTGGCGGCGGCTGATGCGCGACCCCGGCAGCGTGATCGCCATCGCCATCATCGTGATAATGGTGCTCGTGGCGATACTCGCCCCCGTCATCGCGCCGTGGGACCCGACCCGGCCCGACCGCGAGGTCGGTTTCCGCGCCAGCGGGCCATCCCCGACCCACCTGCTCGGCACGGACCAGGCCGGCCGTGACGTGCTCTCGCGCCTCATCTACGGAACGCGCATCAGCCTGATGGTCGGCTTCGGCTCCCAGCTTCTGTCGCTCGTGCTCGGCATCGTCTTCGGCCTCGTCGCCGGCTTCTACGGCCGCTGGGTAGACAGCCTCATCTCACGGTTCATCGAGGTGCTCCAGGCGTTCCCCAGCCTGCTGTTCATCATCGTGCTGTCCGTCTCGATCGGCCCCGGCCTGCTGACCGCCTACATCGCGCTCGGCATCGTCGGCTGGGCGTCCGTCGCCCGCATCGTCCGCGGGCAGACGCTCAGCCTGCGCGAGGCCGAGTACGTCGAGGGTGCCCGCGCCATGGGCGCAAGCCGCGCCAGCCTCATCTTCCGCCACATTCTGCCCGGCACCCTGCCCAGCCTCATCGTGATTTACTCGATAGGAGTCGGAGGCGCGATCATCGGCGAGGCGACGCTTTCCTTCCTCGGCCTCGGCGTCCGCCCGCCCACCCCGAGCTGGGGCCAGATGATCGCGGACGGCCAAAGTTACCTGACCACCGCCTGGTGGATGAGCGTCTACCCGGGCATCGCAATCGCCATCGTCGTCGTCGCCTTCAACTTCCTTGGCGATCAGCTCCGCGACGCACTCGATCCGAGGATGAAATGAGTCAAGACAACCAACCGCTCGACCACGCCCTGGCCGACATCGCCCTTAAGTACGACCTGACGATCGGCGTCAGCGCCCTCCCGCTGCCGGGCACGCCCGGCGAGCCGGTCGCGCTCAGCGCTGAGGCGGCCTTTCCCAGTGCCAGCACCATCAAGCTCTACATCATGGCCGCGCTGCTCCAGGCCGTGCACGACGGCAGGCACGACCTGGACGACGAGATCACCATGCGCGCCGGCGACCAGGTCGGCGGCAGCGGCGTGCTCAAGAGCCTGACCGAGGGCCGCACCTGGAACCTGCGCGACATCGCCATGCTCATGATGATCGTCTCGGACAACACCGCAACGAACCTGCTGATCGACCTGCTCGGCGTCGAAGCCATCAACGGCTACATGCGCGCCCATGGCTGGAACGACACCTACCTGCTTGGCAAGCTCGCCCTTGGCCTCGGCGGCGGCCGCACCAGCCACACCAGTCCGCGCGACCTCACCGACTGCATGAGCCGGCTCTGGCAGGAGCAGTTCCTCCCCGAGCGGGAAACCCGCGTCGCCCGCCACATCCTCCTGCAGCAGCACTACACCGACACGCTCGGCCGCCACATCGGCTTCGACGCCTACGCGACCGAGAACCCCGTCCGGATCGCCTCCAAGTCAGGCTCGATCACCGGTGTCCGCAACGAGGTTGGCGTCATCGCCAGGGGAGACCAGGGCTACGTGGTCGCCGTCATGACCAAGGACGGGAAGGATCCGAGGTTCTGGGCGAACAACGCCGGTAACCTTGCCATCATGGAGGCAAACGCCTTGCTCTTTGAGCGGTTCTTGCAGTAGGCGGAGAGGGGGCGGGGATCAGGTTGCGGGATCTCTGCTTTGACGATCACTCAGCCGATGTGCTGGTGTATCGCGCCAGGCGGATGTAGCGGTCGGGTGCCCCCCATTCGCCTGAGTCAGGTCACGGCTGGTCGTCCGGGCTCCCGGGCTGTTCGCGCGCCCGGGAGGCAGCCTTCGTGCTGAACGGACCTGTCTCAGTGCATGCTCTTGACGAATGACGCATAACGGGGTATGCTCTACGTATTGAACGCGTCCGGTATGGGCGCGATATTTTTTGCCTCCAAACAACCTCTGGCCGCCGACACTGTAGAATGTTCCTGTTACAAAACGGGAGGTGAAGCGTGCGTACATTCATCCGCACCATGACAGCATTGGCGTTCGTCGCTGTAATCGGTATGGCGACGGCACAGGACTTCGACTGGCGTTCCCAGGAGGGCGAGAACATCCGCTTCCTGATGAACCGTCACCCATTCACGAACTGGCTGGAGCCCCTGGTTCCCGAGTTCGAGGAACTGACCGGCATCAGCGTCACGCTCGAGGTGTTCCCGGAGGACCAGTTCCGCCAGCGCCGGCTCCTCGAGGTCGGCGGGGGCGCAAGCACCCTGGATGGCTACATGTTCATGCCCGGACAGGTGGGCGCCCAATACCTTGGAGCCGACTGGGTGAGGCACATCGATGACCTCGTGGCCGATCCGGCCCTCACGCATCCGGACCTTGACCTGGACGACTTCTTCGGCGGCGCACTCAGCACGTTCGAGACGCCCGAGGGCCTCGTCGGCCTGCCGCTGCAGATCGAGTCGAGCCTGCTCTTCTACCGCACCGACCTGTTCGAGGCCGCCGGCCTCGACGGCCCGCCCGAGACGCTGGACCAGCTGCTCGAGTACGCCGAGATCCTGCACGGCAACGGCGTATCCGGCTTCGCGATGCGCGGCCAGGGCGCGGCAGCCACCAGCCAGATCGTCAACCTGCTCTACTCGTTCGGCGGCCAGTGGATGAACGAGGACGGAAGCTCGGCCCTCGCCAGCGACGAGAGCGTGGCGGCCCTCGAGTACTACGCGGACCTGCTCCGCAACTACGGCCCTCCCGGACCCGCGAACATGCACTGGGCCGAAGTGATGGGCCTTTACGCCCAGGGTCAGGCCGCGATGATCCTGGATGCGAACGTCTTCCGGTCGATCGTCGAGGATCCGGATCAGGCCATCCCCGTCGTCATCGAGAACACCGGCTACGCGCCGCTTCCCGCCGGACCGGCCGGCAGCGTGCCCGCCGTGCTTTCGTGGGGCCTGTCCATCAATGCAGCCTCCGAGAAGCCCGAGGCTTCCTGGCTGTTCGTCCAGTGGGCCCTGTCCAAGGAGAACCAGCTGAGCGCCCTGCTGACCGGCGTGCCCGCCGCCCGCGAGAGCGCCTGGGAGGCCGATGAGTTCGTGCAGACCGCTCCCCAGGACTGGAACGAAGCCTCGCGCACCTCGTTCAACATCGGCCAGGCCGACTGGAACCCGCCCGTGATCCCGGTGCCGGAGGTCCGCGACTTCTACGGCCAGGCGATCGTGGCCGCGCTCCAGGGTCAGGATGCGCGCGGCGCCCTCGAGCTGGCCGTGCGCGACATCGACCAGGCGGTCGGCCGCACCCAGTAGAACCGCCAAAAACCTCAGGCCAGTCCGGCAGTCCGACCAGCACACCTGGTGGGCTGCCGGACTCACTCAGACCTTTGATGCGGAGCAGGCAATGACCAGTACGCAACCCGAAGAGGGCCAGAGCGAGTCGTGAGGCGGGCCGGCGACTTCGTCGAACGCAACGCCGCCTGGCTGTTCCCCCTGCCGGCGGTGATCGCGCTCATCGTCCTGATACTCCTGCCCATGCTGGCGAACTTCGTGATCGCCCTGCACGACTGGTTCATCGGACGCGACCCCACCTTCATCGGCCTGCAGAACTTCACGGACGCGTTCGCTGACCGCCGGTTCTACAACGGCATCAGGAACACGCTCCTGTTCACGGGCGTGGCCGTGCCGGTGCAGCTCGTGCTGGGCATGGCGATCGCGGTGCTCTTCAGCCGCGAGATGCCGGCGAAGGGCCTGATCCGCACCATAATCCTGCTGCCCATGGTGGCCACGCCGGTGGCGATTGCCCTCATCTGGGCGCTGATGTTCAACCCGAGCCTGGGCGTGCTCAACCACTTCCTCGAATCGCTCGGCCTGGCCCGCAGCCTGTGGGTGGCCGACTCGAACCTGGCGCTGCCCTCGCTGATCATGGTCGACGTGTGGCAATGGACGCCGATGGTGTCCCTCATCCTCATCGCCGCGCTCCAGGGTGTGCCCAGCGAGCACTACGAGGCAGCCCGCATCGACGGGGCCAACGGCTGGCAGGCGTTCTGGCACGTCACGCTGCCCGCGGTGCGCGGCGCGGTCGTCGTGGCCCTGATCCTGCGCTGCATCGACGCGCTCAAGACGTTCGACATCATCTACGTAATCACCGGTGGCGGCCCCGGCACGGCCACCGAGACGCTCAACGTCTACGCGTTCCGCACGGGCTTCGAGTTCTTCCGGGCCGGCTACGCCGCCACGCTGCTGATCTTCCTGATGTTCCTCGTGCTCGGCATCGCGATAGTGCTCAACCTGGCGCGAAGGAGGGCCGCATGAACCCCGAGGCGTACCGCAGGAAGCAGCGCCTGCAGAAGATCGGCGTGTGGATCCTGATTGTGGCCGTACTGGTCGTGATGCTCTTCCCGTTCTACTGGATGATCCTGACCAGCTTCCGCAGCCAGGTGGACAACACCAGCCCGGTGCCCGTCTGGTTCTTCGAGCCGACCCTGGACAACTACCGCAACGTCATCCAGCGCAACGACTTCCTGCGCTACACGTGGAACTCGTTCGTCATCGCCTTCCTATCGACCGGCTTCGGCCTCGTCCTGGGACTGCCTGCCGCATACTCGATCGCGCGCTTCAAGCAGAACGGCCTGGCGCTCGCCATCCTCGTTGCGAGGCTGACGCCCTACATCACCTACCTTGTCCCTTGGTACATCGCGTTCCGTCAGCTGAGGATGATCGACACGTTCACGGCCCTGACGCTCACGCACCTGATAGTCGGCCTGCCGCTGATCGTCTGGATCATGATCAGCTTCTTCGAGGACGTGCCGCGCGAGCTCGAGGAAGCCGCGTTCGTCGACGGCGCCAGCCGGCTCAGCACGTTCTTCCGCATCGTCCTGCCCATCAGCGGCCCCGGCATCGTCGCCGCCAGCATCCTCGCGTTCATCTTCAGCTGGAACCAGTTCCTGTTCAGCCTCGTGCTCTCCGGACCCAACACGCAACCCGTGCCCGTCGCGGTGTTCAACTTCATCAGCTACGGCCAGATCGACTTCGGCGGGCTCGGCGCCGCGGCCGTACTGATCACCCTGCCCGTGGTCCTGCTGACGCTGTTCATCCAGCGCTACATCGTGACCGGGTTGACGATGGGGGCAGTCAAGGGATGAAAGCCGTGCGCAAGACCGCACCCGGAGTCGGCAACCTTGAACTGCAGGACGTGCCCGAGCCGGTTCCCGGTCCCGGACAGGTGGTGATGCAGGTGCACGCCGCCGGCATCTGCGGCACCGACCTGCACATCTACCTGGACGAGTTCGCGACCGAGCCGCCCGTCACCATCGGCCACGAGGTGGCCGGCGTGATAAGCGCCACCGGCCCCGGAGTCACGGCGTGGCAAGTGGGCGACCGCGTCACGACCGAGACCTACTTCTTCGTGTGTGGCCGGTGCCTGCACTGCCGGCGTGGCCGCCCGAACCTGTGCGCCTCGCGCCGCTCGATCGGCTCGCGCGAGGACGGTGCCTTCGCCGAGTACCTGCTCACGCCCGCTCACAACCTGCACCGCGTCCCCGAGCACCTGTCCCTCGAGGCCGCCGCGTTCACCGAGCCGCTCGCCTGCGTCGTGCACGGCCTGCTAGACACCGCCGGGGTCCGCGCCGGCGACCGCGTCGCCATCACCGGCCCCGGACCCATCGGCCTGCTCGCCCTGCAGGTCTGTATCGCCTCGGGCGCCACCGCCGTCATGATCGGCACGGTGGCCGACACTGCCCGGCTCGAGCTCGCGACCCGGTTCGGCGCGGCGGCCGCGCCGAAGGCGGACGCGGGCGACGCCGACTCAGTCGTCGCGGCGGTTCACGATGCGATCGGTCCGCCCGACCTGGTGGTCGAGTGTTCGGGTGCCGGTCCGGCGGCCGACCTGCTGCTGGCCACCGCCGGCAAGGGAGCCCGCTACTGCCAGCTGGGTCTGATGGGCAAGCCCGTGCGGCTCGACCTGGACCAGGTCTGCTACCGGGAGCTGAGCGTGACCGGCAGCAACGCCACCGTGCCTACCGCCTGGCCGCGCGCGCTGAGGCTGCTCGCGGACGGCCAGGTCGACACCTCCCGGCTGGTCACGCACCGGGTCTTACTCGAGGACTTCGAGGACGCCTTCGCTGTGGCGCGCGGTGGCGAGGGCATCAAGGTCATTTTCGGAAGGTGATCGGTTGGACGCGATTCCGGTTCTGACTGAGCAAGACGTGGCCGGGTGGCTGCCTCCGCGGGGCCGGGACGTGCACAAGTACGAGGCAGGCTCCGTGCTGGTGATCGGCGGCTCGCCCCGCTACGCCGGGGCCGGCGAGCTGGCCTGCCGGGCTGCGTTGCGCAGCGGGGCGGGGCTCGTGACGCTCGCGGCGGCCGGGCGCTACCCGGGTGGCTGGCCCGAGGTGATGCACTGGCCGCTCGACTGGGACGACGAGCCGCTCGACAGCATCCGGGCTTCTCCCCGGGCCGACGCGCGCGTGATCGGGCCGGGGCTCGACGCGGTCGCTCCCGGGCTGCTGGCGGAAGTGATCGGGCTCGCTGCTGCACCGACCGTGCTCGACGCCGGTGCGCTTCAGGACTCGGCGGAACTCCGGCGCGCGGTGCGGGAGCACGGCCGCTGCGTCCTCACGCCGCACGAGGGCGAGGCCGCGCGGCTGCTGGGCGCGAGCGTCGCTGAGGTGCGGGCCGACAGGGCAGGGGCGGCACGCAAGATCGCTCGACTGACGGGTGCGACCGTCGTTCTGAAGGGTTCCGAAACGCTGGTGCTGAGTCCGGACGGGCGCGAGGCGCTCTGCGACCGCGGTCACCCCGGCATGGCCACGGGCGGCAGCGGTGACGCGCTCGCCGGTTGCCTCGGCGCCCTGCTCTGCACCGTCGGCGATTCGTTCAACGCCGCCTGCCTCGCCGCCTTCGCATGCGGAGCTGCGGGAGAATGGGCAGCGCTCCGGCACGGGAACGGCCTCATCCCGAGCGACACGATCGCTGGGCTCGGTGCCGTGCTGATGCGGCTTGAGGACCGTCTTCCCCTGGACGGCGGATCAGGCCAAGGGTGAGTCGCCAGGTTTGACGCTGCGCGGAACGTGCTGCTATTGTGCGGACGTAACTCAACGTCGCGGCTCGCCGCATTCATACGGAGGTCAGGAATGAGACGATTCATCGTAGTTCTCCTCGCGTTCACCCTGTTCGGGGGCCTGGCAGTCGCCCAGGACGCCATCAGGCTGGGTGTAAACCTCGAACTTTCAGGCCGCTTCGCGGTGCTGGGCGGAACAAGCCTGGAAGGCGTGGAAGCAGCGCATCTTCAGAACCCAACCATCAACGGCCTGCCGGTCGAGCTGAGCGTCTGCGACAACGCCAGCACGGTCGAAGGCTCAGTGGCCTGCGCCAACCGCTTCATCGACGAGGGCGTCCTCGCCGTGATCGGACCGATCTCGACCACGCACGCGATTCCGGCCGCTGAGGCGCTGCAGGACGCCGGCGTGATCATGATCTCAAACGGCTCGACGAACCCCGCCACCACGCAGGTCGGCGACCACATCTTCCGCATGACCTACACGGACGATTACCAGGGCCGCCTGGCCGCCCGCTACCTGGCCGAGGACCGCGGCTTCGAGCGCGTCGCCATCTTCCGCCAGCAGGACGACGACTACAGCTTCGGTCTCGCCAACTTCTTCGACGAAGAGTTCCGCAACCTCGGCGGAGACACGATCATGCTTGACTACGTCTCCTTCACCGTCGACTTCTCCAGCCAGGTGAACGACCTTCAGGGCTTCAGCCCCGACGGCTTCTACTTCAGCGGGTTCTGCGCCGAGGGCGCTTCGCTGATCCCGCTGCTGCGCAACCAGGGTTACGACCAGCTGGTGATCGGCGCGGACGCTGCGGATGACTCGCAGTGCCCCGAGGCCGGCGGCGCGGCGTTCGACGGCTTCATGTTCACCGGCTTCGGAACGGCCGAGGTCCTCGAGGGTGAAGCGGCCGAGCGCGCCACCGAGTTCGGCGAGTTCTTCCGCGAGAACATGCCGCAGGCGACCGACTTCAACGGCTGGACGCTGTCCGGCGCCGACTCGTTCAACGCCATCCAGGCCGCGATCGAGACCGCCGACTCAACCGATTCCGACGAAGTCCTCGCGGCCTTGCAGGCGCTGGACATGTTCCCGGGCGTCTCGGGCGACATCACGTATATGGGCACGGACGGCACTCCGGCCGACCGCATGATCGCGTTCTTCGAACTCGCGGTCCCCGGTGCCGACGGCGCGGGCTGGGACGTCAACGAGCTCTTCGGCATCAGTACCGTGGGTGCCGAGTAAGCTCCCACTGGCGTCAAGGGCCACAGTGAACGTTCTATCCATGTGACTGTGGGGACAGGAATCCTGTCCCCACAGCCCAGTATCTGACCTGCATGGGAGCATATTTTTGGCGGCAACCAGTCTGACGTCCAAGCGGCGCGCCCGGAGAAGCCCTGTCCCGTACCTGATGGTCGCTGCGATCCTGTTGCTGATCGGCCTGCGAATCCATTACCTCGTGAACGTCGCCGAAGTCCGCTCGTACGCGTCCTTCGTGGGGGCCTTCTTCAGCTCGTTGCAGCTCGGCAGCCTGTACGCGCTGATCGCCCTCGGCTACACGATGGTGTACGGCATCATCCGGCTGATCAACTTCGCCCACGGCGAAGTGTTCATGGTCGGAGCGTTCGTATCTTACTTCCTGTTCAGCAACACCCCGTACACGGTGCCTGGGGCGATCCTTGGCGCTGCCTTCGTCTCGTTCGGCGTCATGTTCCTGGCGACCCTCTGGCGCGGCCACAGGCTCGGCCACCCGCTGATCCTGGCCGTGGGCGCGGTCTCGCTCGTGGCGTTCACCTTCGTGCTGAGCACCGCCAGCCTCGGCTGGATCATGGCGATGATACTGAGCATGCTGACCACCGGCGTGGTCGGCGTTGCGATCGACCGGATAGCCTACCGGCCGCTGCGCGGCGCCCCCCGGCTCTCCCTGCTCATCACGGCGATCGCCGTGTCCATCTTCCTGCAAAACTTCGGCCTGCTCACATTCTCCCAGAGGCAGACGCCCTTCCGGCCCGAGACGATGTGGACCGATCCGTTCTCGTTCGACGTGCTGGGCCAGGCGGTCTTCACCACCAACCTGATAATCCTGACGCCGCTCCTGCTGGTCGTGCTGGTGACCGGGCTGCACCTGTTCGTCACGCGCACCAGGATCGGCCGCGCGATGCGCGCCACCTCCCAGGACCCGGAGACCGCCGAGATGATGGGCGTGAACGTTAACCGCGTCATCGCCACCGTCTTCTTCCTGGGCGCCATGCTGGCCGCCGCGGCCGGCGTGCTCTGGGGCCTGAACTTCGGCAGCCTGAACCAGCCGGCCGTGTTCGGCCTGCTGCCCGGCATCAAGGCGTTCTCCGCCGCCGTGATCGGCGGCATCGGCAGCCTGCCCGGCGCCGTGCTGGGCGGCCTGATCCTCGGCTTCCTCGAGAACTTCCTGACGGCGCTCTTCCCGCGCACGCCTGACTTCGCGGGCATCACCGAATACAAGGACACGTTCGCCTTCATCGCCCTGATCCTGATCCTGCTCGTCAAGCCTTCCGGCCTGGTCGGCGAAGACCTCTCGGAGAAGGTCTGATGCCGGACCCGAAGCGCAACCGCAACCGGCTGCTCACACTGGCGGGGCTCGGCGTGGTCGTCCTGCTGCTCTATCTCATCGACAACTCCGGCAGCAGCAAGCTGGTGCAGGCGTTCGCACTGTTCTCGATCTGGGGCATCGCCGCCGTCAGCCTCAACCTCGTCAACGGCGTCACCGGGATCCTCTCGCTCGGCCAGCACGGCTTCATGCTCATCGGCGGTTACGTCACCGCGCTGCTCATACTGCCGGTTCAGAGCCGGATCCGCATCATCGAGAGCGGCCGCAGCTCGATGACGGAAGAGACGCTGAGCATCAGCATCGCCAACTTCTTCAGCGCCATCGGACTGGAATCGCTCGCCGCGCCCGAGTACCTGTGGCTGCAGTTCATCGTCGCGCTCTTCATCGGCGGCCTGGCGGCGTCGTTCTTCGGACTGCTGGTCGGCATCCCGAGCCTGCGCCTGCGCGGGGACTACCTGGCGATCGTCACGCTCGGCTTCGGCGAGATCATCCGGCTGCTGGCCGCGACCAGCATGTTCTCGCCCTACACGAACGGCGCCCTTGGTTTCGCCGGCGTGCCCGCCGAGTTCGGCAAGAGCGTCTGGTGGACCACCGCGATCCTCGGGATCACCGTGTTCGTCATGGCCCGCCTCAAGTACAGCAGTTACGGCCGGGCGCTCCAGGGCATCCGCGAGGACGAGATCGCCGCCGCGGCGATGGGCGTCAACCTCGCCTACAGCAAGATCCTCGCGTTCGTGCTGACCGCGTTCTTCGCCGGCGTCGCCGGCGGGCTCTGGGTTTCGTGGATCGGCACGGCGCGCGTCGACCAGTTCCTGTTCACCCTGATGTTCTTCCTGCTCGTGGCAGTCTCGGTCGGTGGCACCGGCTCCATAACCGGGGTGCTGATGGGCACCGCGATCGTGGTGTTCATCCGACAGTACGGCGACCCGCTCGAGCAGACGTACGCCCTCACCGACTGGCTCAGGGCGGGCGGACTGATCGTCCTGGCCGGCGGCTTCGGCGCGTTCATCTACCGCGCGGCCAGGCGCCTCAGACCCAGGTTGAACGCGATGGTCTGGGTGCCGCTCGGCCTGGGGACGCTCGCGTTCGCGGCGGCGCTGGTCGCCCCCGGCCAGGGCTGGCTCGAAGGCAGTTTCCGCGGCTTCGGACTGCGCGCCATCCTGCTCAGCGTCCTGCTCGTTGTCATCATGGTGTTCCGACCCGAAGGGGTCTTCGGGCGGTCCGAGTTCAGCTGGGCAGCCGTGTTCCGCGAGCGGCGCGACCGGCCGAGCGACGAGGAGCGCGGCCAGGACGCCTGGCTGAGCAACCCCGACCTGGCGGATCGGCTGGCGCGCCAGGAGAAGCGGGAGGGGGATGAGTAGTGCTTGAGATAACCAACCTCAGCAAGGCGTTCGGCGGCCTGCAGGCCACGACCGACCTCAGCTTCAGCGTCAACGAAGGCGAGATCGTCTCCGTCATCGGCCCCAACGGCGCCGGCAAGACCACGCTCTTCAACCAGATCACCGGCGTCTACCGGCCCGACTCGGGCGACATCCGCTTCGAGGGCCGCTCGATAGTAGGCCGCAAGCCGAGCCAGATCGTGCACGCCGGCATCGCCAGGACGTTCCAGAACCTGCGCCTGTTCACCAACCTGAGCGTGCTCGAGAACGTGATGATCCCCCAGCACCACAAGCTGCGCAGCAACTGGCTCAGCGCGGTGCTCCGCACCCCCGGCTACATGAGGCAGGAGAAGGCGGCGTACGAGTACGCGCTCGACAAACTCTCCTTCTTCGGCCCCCGGCTGATGTCGTTCCGGCTGCACCAGCCCGTCTACGTCCTCAGTTACGCGAACCGGCGCCGCACCGAGATGGCGCGGGCGATGGCTACCGAGGCGCGCCTGCTCCTGCTCGACGAGCCCTCCGCCGGCATGAACCCCAGCGAGACCGCCGAGATCACCCAGATCATCCGCCGCATGCGCGACGAGGGCGGCTACACGATCCTGCTGGTCGAGCACAAGATGAACCTTGTGGGTGAGATCAGCGACCGCGTGGTCGTGCTTGATTACGGCCGCAAGATCGCCGAAGGCAGCTACCGCGACGTGGTCGATGACCCCGCAGTCATCGAGGCGTACCTGGGCAAGCGCGCGGCCGAAGAGGGCCGCACCGCCGACCTCGGGGTCGATCTGGAGGAGCTGCCGTGACCGATTCCTTACCCATCCTCGAGTTGCGGAACGTCACCACCCATTACGGCCCGATCCGCGTGCTGCACAACGTCGACATGGTGATCAACAGGGGTGAGATGGTGTGCCTCCTCGGAGGCAACGCCAGCGGCAAGTCCACCACGCTCAAGACCATCCTTGGCATCGTGCGCGTGAGCGAAGGCGAGATGTACTTCGGTGGGGAACGCGCCGACACCATGACCACCGCCGACCGGATCGGCCGCGGCATGGCAGTGGTACCCGAGAACCGCCGCATCTTCCCCCGCCTCACCGTCCGCGAGAACCTCGAGATGGGCGCCTACCTGCGCAGCGACCAGGCGGAACTGCGCGAGGACCTCGAGTACGTCTTCGAGCTGTTCCCCCGCCTGGCCGAACGCCTGACCCAGATGGGCGGCACGATGTCGGGCGGTGAACAGCAGATGCTGGCGATGGGCCGCGCCCTCATGAGCCGGCCCAAGCTCATCCTGATGGACGAGCCCTCCATGGGCCTCGCCCCGCTGTTCGTCGAACGCATCTTCGAGATCATCAAGCGCGTGAACGACCAGGGGATCAGCGTCTTCGTCGTCGAACAGAACGCCAACATCGCCCTCTCGGTCGCCGACCGCGGCTACGTGCTGCAGACCGGCGAGGTCGTCCTGTCCGGCACGGCGGCCGAGCTGGCCGGGAACGAGGGGATGCGGCGGGCTTACTTGGGTGAAACATAGGGGGCGCGGGGGCGAATCCGGCCGATCTCTGTTTTGACGATCAACCGGATTCGCCCCCGCGCCCTTCGGGTGGTGGACAGCCGACTAGCGGGGCGGGCAGGTGTTGGGGTGCGGCTGGGGCGCCTTTGTATCCGCTCCGGACCCGAGTCCAGTCTTATCAGGCCCGTCCCGCGCGCCGGAAGGCGAACGCCTGATGGAGCAGGTAGCCCGCTACGACAATGGATCCCAGCGTATCGACGTAGTGGGTAAGGGGGTGCGCCGGGATGAGCGCTACCATCAGGAGTGCCGTCATGACGGCCAGGTCAACCATGGTCTTCGCGCGGTACAGTTTCCGCTGGCCGGCGAGCACACGGTCGAAGCCATGCCGCAGCAGGCTCGTGTAACGCACCCAGAACGCAGCGTTGACGCCGGTGCCGAGTATCGCGACGATCAGCCCGACGATCACGTTGCCGCCCGGCGCGTAGTTGAAGAACCTGTAGCCGCCTATCACGAGCATCGCCAAGCCGGAGGCGCCCATGGCGACGGCAACACCGACCTCGGCGCTTCGTTCGAGCCGCAGCCTCGCCGCTTCGGTGGCCGCGACTTTGCGCCGGCCGAACACCCACCAGCCTGTGAAGAGCGCGGCCAGCTCCACGGTGCGGCGGATGGCATCGGCGATCTGCGTAGCGGACGAGCTCATCGCGACCGCGATGCCGGTTACCAATGGGCCCGGGGCGCTCAGAAGCCACGACACGAGCAGGGTGCGCTCACTCTTCGCGGATTGATCCTGGCGCTGCTGACCATCCGGACCCGGGCCCGGGATTCGGGTGGGCATGCCGGCTATCAGAGGACCCCGACCCACATGAGCACCCTCGTGATCGCGAGCAGCCAGGCGAAGGTCGCGAACGGAACGGTGATGGTGTCGAGGCCGTCGCGCGTGATCAGCTCGGTGATCGCGGAGACGGGTGCCACCACCAGGGCGATCGGCAGGCTGATGAACCACTGCCAGGGCGTGTAGATCAGCAGCGTTGCGAGGACGGCCGCTGCGGCGCTCACCAGCATGGCGATCGTACCTTCGGCCGTCTTGCTGTTATCCACCCACGTGTGGGTCAGCGGCCGGCGTCCCCATCTCTTCCCGACGAGCGCGGCTGCGGGTCGCCGAGGCCCCACGCCATCAGTGGCGCGATCACCATGTACCTGGCTTCGGCTCCCAACCAGCCCCAGCCAAGTGTGATTAGTCCGATCATGGTCAGGAAGATCAGCGTGAGGCTGGAACGGACCTCGCCGGGCGCGCGCTCCCTGAGTGCCTTCATGATGCGCGGGAAGCGCTCCGCCCAGGTGATGACCAGGTAGGACAGCAGTCCGACGGACACGGCTGCCAGCGCAGCCAGGTACCAGGTTTCGAACATGTGTACGAGCACGAACGCTGAAGCGGCCACACTGACATGGAGCAGCTTCCGGAACAGTTCACCCGGCAGCTTCAACCATCGGGAGAGGCTGAACAGGACGGCCACCATCGCCAGGTAGTAGCCGAGGAAGGCAGCTGTTCCGACCAACGTTTCGCGAAGCATATGAAGCACCGTTTCTGCAAGTGATTCGGGTTGCCCGGCCGGGCCGAGCTGCTTGCAAGGGCAGTCTAGCCTTCCGCGCGGTGGACCGACAGGGCAGTCTGTCCCCACCCAGGGCGTTTCCGGTCGCCTGCCTTCTGAACCTCGAACGCAAGCACGCGACCATCTTCAAACTCGAGCACCAGGTCAACTTCATCACCATCACTTGTTCGCCAGTGCCCGGACTGATACGAAGACGCAGGACAGCCAGAACGGCGCCAACCGAATAGCACTACCCAGGCACGTCAATGCCAGTTTTCGAGGGCGTTTGATGGCAGTTTCCGAGGCAATGAAATGCTGTTTGCCGAGGGCCGAACTTACCGGCTGCTCATCACTTCATCAGTCCAGGATCGGCGGAAGTCCTTGAAAGCATAGTACTGCTCTGCCTCCATTCGATGCCACCCATCATACCGTCGGCCACACGTTTTCGCCGTGAACTTCGGTGCAACCAGGTCGGACGCACGCCAGTAGCATGCCTGCATGCTCTATCACCTGGCACCGAAGCAACTCATTGGATCAGCCCTGTTGCCCCTCAGTCAGCTACGGACCCGGAACCGCCAGTTGTACGAGCGCTGCGTACGCAAGTACGAGGGCCGCGAGGATCTGCTGGACGACGAGATTCCCGGCTTGGATTGCCGCTGGCAGGACGTAGTATTCCTGACTGCCCTCAAACCAGGCACGATCCGGGAGCTGCACGAGGAAGCCGGGTTCAAGGTCCCGGAGCTGAGCTGGTTCCAGATCGATCCGGCTACGCTGGAGCCGATCAGGCTCGCCATCTACTGGTACCGGCATAGCCAGAGAGAGCAAAAGTATGTCCCGGAGAACTGGCAGGAGTTCAATGCCGACCTGCTGCCGGAGCTCCAGCATGTTCCAGACGCCACCCGCAAGCACTACGCGGACGCCGCAAGTAATGGCAGGCGCCCCTTCGCGTTCTTCCGAACGCCCCATATCCTGCACAAGGGAGCTCTGGACGTTACGGGCTGCGCCGTTGTCCAGGGTTGACCACGACAACCATGGTGATCGCAGAATCACGCCCAGTCGGCCCCGTGTTAGTGTTTGCGGTGAGGAACAGCCTGTGTTGCTTCGTTCAGCCCTACCCGAGGATGCGCCAGCGATCGCTGAGGTGCATGTCAGTTCATGGCGCACCACCTATCGCGGGCTGTTGCCTGACTCCGTACTGGCGGCTTTGTCGGTGGAGCAGCGGGAGTCGATGTGGCGTCAGGTTACGACTGAGATGCTGACCGGCGAAAGCCGCTCATGCGTGTTCGTGGCAGAAGATCCGGTGATGGGTGTCGTGGGCTTTGCCAATGCCGGACCGGAGCGTGAGGAAGGTGCTGACGTTGATGGTGAGCTGTATGCGATCTACTTGCTTGAGCAACATCAGCGTGCCGGTCTTGGCCGGGAACTGGTGATGCGAGCAGTCGACTTTCTCGTTGAGCAGGGGCACAGGTCCATGCGGGTGTGGGTGCTGGAAGGCAACCCAGCCCAGGGCTTTTATGAGCGATTGGGTGGTCAGCGTTCAGGCAAGCAGACCATTACTGTCGCGGGAGCGTCTTTTGATGAGATTGCTTATGTCTGGCCGGATGTAACGGAGTTCAAGCGCAACGATTCTGACTGCTGACAGACGAACCCGGAAAGTGTCATGGGCGCCGGGGCAAACTGGCAGCCACTAGCGTGGGATCGTCTGGGCGATCGCGGTGATAAAGCTGTACTGCTGCTGGCTCCGTTGCGGTGTTTCGCTGCTGGTTCGCGTGTAGCGGTCCACGAGCGCCTTCAGTTCTGCCTGGAAAGCCCGCGCAAGTGCCGGGGTTAAGTACACCTGGCCGTGCTGAACGGCCCCGACTCGCTGGTCGACGCCCCCTGGTTCTGGTGCTCTGGTGTCAGCTGTTCCGAGCCGGCACCCGGTGGAGTGAAGCCGTCTGTGTTCATCGACGGTCAGGCACCGCCCGACAGCCTCCAAAGGGTTGTGCGTGAGCCCTGTGATGATGGTGTTGATTGTCCGACGCATCTCGGCGTTCAGACGGGTTTCCTCGTCGTTGTACGCAACTGGTCGGGAATGATGAACCCGTCCGCCGGGGTGCGGTAGCGATTGATGGGCCGGCCGCACGCTTCGTTGTCGATGTGACGACGAGCAGGCCTGCGGACTTCAGTCATCAGGTTCCGTGAAGTGCTTACGTCCAGCCCCACCGTTGGTTCATCCAGGAACATCAGCGCTGGATGGATTGCCTCGAACTGTAGGGTTCTGTGCTCCAGCCGATCACTGCAGAGAGATGCGTTCGGCTCCGAGCTGCTGTGGCTGCCTCCTGTGCATCCGTCTATACGTGCCTATAAGGGTCCATTCGCACCGAAAGAACGCGGCCAATCTGAACACCTTCGGCAGTGATCAGGTAATAGATTGCGTGCTGGTTGACGAAGAGGGCGCGATAGCCGGCGCGTACATCGTCCCTTGCCACACCCGCTTGCGGGTTAGCTGTGAGCTGCTGAATTGCACGGCCTATCGCATCAAGGTACGAGTCCGCCTGTTCAGTACTCCACCGCTCGGCCGAGTACTGCCAGATGTCAATAAGATCTTGCTCCGCCAGCGCCGCAAGGCGGGCGATTCGGTTCATGAACCCTGTGTCGCTCTCACGCGTGCTTTCTTCTTGATGGATTCCATGTTCACTTCGCCAACGTCGCCGCTTTGCTCTCCGTCTATCAGGGCTTGCCTCAGCGTTTCGACCTTGTCCTCATGCTCCTCGAGCAAGCGGAGGCTGGCACGGACGACTTCACTGGCCGATCCATACCGACCTCGCTTGATCTGACGATCGATGAACTCCTGGAAATGATCTCCTAAACTGACACTCGTGTTCCGGGCCATGTCTCCGCCTCCTTTGTACCAGCATATACCGGATGTTGGTAGTTCTGCCATTCGTCGACGTCATTTCCAAAGGCAGATTCGGCCCTGATTGTACTGGCGCTGGCTACGCTCCATGAATTCCGGCACCTCTTTTGTTCTCGACAGGCGGGTTACCGGCCCGTGCCAGACATCAACAAGCCGGATCTGAAGACTGGCGTATAGCGGTCATCAGTCGGTTCGGCGAGAGCTCTAAGCAGGCCTTGACAGCTACAGATACGTGTATATACACTCATAGCATGACCGAGGCTGACCTGAGTGCCACGCTTAATGATGCTGCGGCGTCGTGCGCCTATTTCCACACCAGGAGGGCAACCCGCTCACTGGCTGCGCATTACGACCGTGCTTTGGTGCAGCATGGGCTGCGTGGCACCCAGTTCACGCTCCTGACAGCCATCGCTCTTCACGGAACCGCGACCACCAGCCAGCTTGCCGATACTCTCGGTACGGACCGGACCACCCTCACCCGCAACCTGGCAGTGCTCAAGCGCGACGATTTCATCAACATCGTTGATGGCGATGACCGGCGCGAACGGCTGCATTCACTCAGTGAAGCCGGCAGGGCAAAACTGACCGCTGCAGCGCCGGCATGGCAGGAGGCCCAAACTGAACTGGCCGCTGCCATCGGCCAGGCGAATCTCGACTCACTGCTCAGAGCCACATCGGCTATAGCAGCCATTACGGCGAATTGACAGGAGGCAGGACATGGCAAACAGAAACGTAGTTAACGAGGCAGAATGGCGGGCCGCCCGGCAGGCCCTGTTGGTGCGAGAGAAGGAACTTACCCACGCCATGGAGAAACTTCATGCCGAACGCCGCGAACTCCCATGGGTGCGCGTCGATAAGGATTACACGCTCGAAGGACCAGCAGGTGCTGCCAGCCTGGCTGACATGTTCGAGGGAAGACGCCAGCTCGTGGTCTATCACTTCATGTTCGCCCCTGCCTGGAAGGCCGGCTGTGACGGCTGTTCGTTCCTGGTGGACAGCATCGGTCACCTTGCACACCTCCATGCAGGCGATACCACCATTGCCCTGGTGTCTCACGCAGAACTGCCCAAGCTGCAGGCGTACCAGCGGCGGATGGGCTGGCAGCACGTTCCGTGGTACTCGTCGTTCGATTCGGATTTCAACCGTGATTTCGGAGGCACCACAGACCGGGGCGAGGAGCACGGCATCAGCGTCTTCATCCGTGAAGGTGACGACATCTACTTCACCTACAGCACCTGGAACCGCGGGCCCGAGTCACTGCTGACCACCTTCAACTGGCTCGATTTCACGCATCTGGGACGGCAGGAAGATGAAGGGACCATGCACTGGATCAGGCGGCATGACGAGTACGGTGACTGACCACAGATGACGTCCGATGCGACGATGGAAAAGGTTCAGGCAGCGCTCGAACCGTACGTCACGAGCGGGGCCGTGCCTTGTGTTGCCGGCATCATCAGGCAACGGGGTGAGGTGCAGGCACTCGCGCTCGGCACCCACTCGCTCACAGCAGACGAATCGGTACAGCGCGACTCGATCTTCCGCATTAGCTCGATGACGAAACCGATCACGGCTGCTGCCGCACTCATTCTTGTGGACCGTGGCGTAATCACGCTCGACGAACCGATCGACCGCCTTCTTCCTGAACTCGCTGATCGCAGGGTGCTCCGCGATCTGAACAGTCCACTTGATGACACGGTAGCAGCAGAAAGGCCCGTGACCGTCCGCGATCTGTTCAGCTTCACGGACGGCTTTGGCCAGCTCTACCAATCACCGGCTGACTATCCGATTCTCAGGGCAGCATTGGATATGGGCCTGAGGATGGGTCCGCCGGCACCCGCATCACAGCCCGCTGCGGACGAATGGCTCGAGCGTCTGGCCAGCCTGCCGCTCATGCAGCAGCCAGGCCGCTCCTGGCTGTACGACACCGCCGCCGACGTACTCGGCACTCTGATCGAAAGAGCTTCCGGCTCCGACTTCGCCACTTTCCTGCAGGAGAACCTGTTTGAGCCCCTGGACATGCCTGACACTTCGTTCAGCGTTTCAGCAGACAACATCCACCGCTTCGTCACCGCTTACACACCAGAGCCAGAGACCGGGCGTCTCATGATGAGCGATGATCCCGGATCCGGCCAGTGGAGTCGGAAGCCGGCCTTCAGCTCCGGCGCAGGCGGACTCGTCTCGACCTGTGATGACTACCTGGCGTTCGCCACGATGATCCTGAACCGCGGTCGGGCTGGCACGCAGCAAGTGCTGTCACCAGAATCAGTTCGCTTGATGACTGAGGGCTCGCTGAACAGCGCGCAGAGATCCCGGTCCGGCCCGATCCCGCTCGACATGGCCAGGCATACCTGGGGCATGGGGGTGTCAGTGGTCACCTCGGGAGACCAGCTGTGGCCGCCGGGAAGCTACGGCTGGACGGGCGGGCTTGGTACGTCCTGGACCACCAGCCCACAGGACGGTGTTATCGCCATCGTGATGACCCAGGTCGCCATGACGACCCCGGCCTCTACACAGCTGTTTGATGACTTTTCGAGTGCCGTCGTCACCCACCGGCCGGTTCCGGCAGCACAAGCCAGGGGTGAGCCCCTTGGCCGGCCGGCTGGCGCGACTCGAGCTTGACTTCATGAAACCCGTCCAGCTCGTCGAGAACCGGACCGTGATGGCCCTTCAGATGGCGGTCGAAGAACGCCAGCGTGTACGCCTTGACGATGTCGTGGGCCTTGTCCACATCGATCGACCCCAGCAGGCCGAGCGCACCCAGAGGGACTTTCAGCAGCAAAGGTGCATCCGTGAGATTCAGGTGGAACATGCCGTGGGTTGTAACGAAGTAGCCCTCGCCGGCAAGGTTCCCGTACAGGGAGCGCATGGTGGCGTGATGCTGTTCCATGTCCGCCTCCGACCAGCCCGCTGAGCGCATCGTCTCGATGTCACCGATCATCAACAAGGTCGGTTGGCTCAGTCCGGCCCGTACGACGCTTGCCGGGATCGGGGCCTCCATGATCATGCATGCGCGCAGCCTCCGGTCGAGACGGCAAGCTTCCGGACTTACAATCCCGCCCAGCGACACGCCGATGATGCCAAAGCGCTCGAGGTCAAGGCCACCGGTCAAGACCCCGCTCGGATCGGATCCGTTGAGCTCGGTCAGGCGATCCAGGGTGAATACCGCGTCGCGCGCCAGGTACGTGATGATGCCGTCTTCCCACGCTTGGCCGCCAAGTTTAGGCACGGGCTCGCCAGGATCGAGGCTCTGCTGGATGAGGGGCCACATCACTTCTTTCCCGACTCCGGTCACCTGCCGACCATCGGGGAAGGAAACTGAGGCAGCGGCGTACGGCTGATCTATGGCCGCGACGATGTAACCGTGGGAGACGAGCTCCTCGACCTGGTAGGTGTTCATCTGCCGGAAGCCGGAGAGTCCCTCCATGAAGATCACGACCGGATAGTTCGCCTCATCAGGCGCCAATCGCGCCGCGCGTACGGCGTTCGTCGTCACGGACATCGGGCCTGAAGAGGCCCAGTCCGGAAGGCGCAGGCGCAGGAGCCACGCCAGCCAGGTCGCGAGCGCACTCGCGTCCTGCATGTACGGGGTCGTCGGCGAGTCTGGCTCGGCCACGGCGGGATACTAGAGCTGCACCATCACCTCGCGCAGGTCGTCCTGCTCGGGGGTGAACAGCTCCGGGCGCCCGGCGTCCACCCAGTGGTAGGTGAGTGTCCCGATGGCGTAAGGGCCGGTTGGCAGTGGGAAGCTGAACGCCGGCAGAATCACCGGTAGCACCGTGGAGACCAACAGGCCCAGCACCCCGATGGCGACAGTGCCGCCGACCAGGACCCAGTGCACGGGTTGATGAGGGCCGAGACGCTGCCACAACCAGGCGAGCAGGAGCACGCCGGTCAATGCGTAGGCCGGGACCATCTGCCAGCGGTACCGTTCGAGCGACACCTGAACGACGGCCATGACCAGCGCCGTGAGAGGCAGCAGGCCCGCCCAGCTCGCGGTTCGAATCCTTGGAATGGCCAGCACGACGAAGGTCAGGAAGTTGGTCGACACCAGCAGGGTCTCCAGTGGTCTCATCGCAAGGGGGGTCTCCTCGGAACCCGTCGGCCTCGCGGCTGGTATCGAAACAGTCAGGGTTCAAGCAGCCGCGCCAGGCCTTGTAGGCGCAACATAGGGCATCAGTTCAGGCAAGTGCGTGCCCCGGGTCGCAATGAGCCGGGATGTCTGGGAACTCAGGGACAACTAGTGCTGACGATGTTCATTCAGGCTTCCTGGACAATTGGGCTCCGAGGTCAAGGGCAGGAATGATAGAGCTGGCAACGACGAGCATGACAAACCCTAGCCACAGGGGAGCACCCCACCCAGGGTCACCCAGGAAGAGAACAAGCAAGGTAAACGCTACGGCCATGCCTATGAGATGAGATAGAAGACCACCCGGCATGTAGACTTTCACCCACCTGCTCAGGAAATTTCCAATCACGGCTGGCAGGAACTTCCACAGGAGAAACTCACCTAGACCCATGACTCTGGCTCCCAACTAGCTGGTCCTGCTCGCGTCTTAGTTGGCAAACGCCTGACAGGTGAAATGAGCAGGATCGCTTGGCCCAAACGTCTGAACTCAAGATCAGGCGTGCTGCCTGACCGGCTCCAGGCCGCGCACTGCGAAGCTTAGGCGTCACACACGATTCCGCTGTCGCCATCACCTGCATTTGCGCACTCATACTCTAAACAGTATGCTGGTGCCCAGCATTGTACGGTACAGTAGCACAGGAAATTGCGCGCGTTGTGAAGAATCCAATGCTCCCCAGCGTGAAAGCGGAACGAGGGCGGCTAGTTCGGGTCATCATATGTGCTCGCCCTGGCGACCCTACTGCTGGGCCGTGCGAACACTGGCGGATGATGATGGCGATGAGGGCGATGGCGATGAAGCCGCTGACATGATGTCTGTCTTGTCATAGCGGGTGAAGACTAAGGCGTTCGATCTCATTGCGGTGCTTGTAGAGGTCCGTGTCGTACTCCCACGGCTCGAGCATTACGGCTATCGCGTCTCACCATCCATGGAAACTGAATCACTGCGAAACAGCCGTAGCCATCCACGCCCTTGAGTGATGCCATGCGGCCAATGTAATCAGGCAGATCCCCAGCAGCACGCCGTGTGTGATGCGCAGCCACGGCGGGCCGAAGTACTGCGGCAGGTACAGGGCGAGCAGCACCGCGACCGCGATCGCGGGCAACGCCGAGCCAGCCCCGGCGCGCGCAACAGCAACGGCCAGCAAAATCCCCGAGATTGCCATCGCCAGCAGCCCGGCGCCGAAGGTACCCAGGGCGTAGGGGTCGTTGCGGATCGCTTCCATCAGGATGGCGCGGCTGGCGGCGTCCGACAGTTGCGAACTGGTTGCGACGGCGTTCAGCCCGATCGACTCGATGCCGTAGTAGGGAAGGATCAGCCCGGCGCCAAGCATCGCGAGCAGCGCCATGGTTCTGGCCGCCGGCTCACCTTGTCCCTTCATCAGCACGCCCAGCACCGCGGTCGAGGCGACAGCCACCAGCAGGAACCCCATCGCGCCGAAGAGGTGCGAAGGCACCCACCAGCTGCTGAGCGTGGCCGCGACCAGACCGGCGTCGGTTCCGGCAGCGTCGTGCCAGGGACGGGTCAACGGGAACAGTGCGAAGAGCACACCCGCGAGTGCCAGCGACAGGGTTCCGATTCTCAGATAGAGCCTTCTGTTCATGTTTCACTCCAATCCCGATCCGCGCGCGTCACGGCGCTCGCCCGGCCGCAGCGATCGTCCGCCTCTTCAGGTCCCAGAGCTGCTTTGAGAGGGAGACATGATAGACGTGCGGGTTCAGCAGGCGCCGCACACCGATGTCGAGCGCGGCCTCGTCCCGGAGCCGGCGCTCGCGAAGCGTCGCGATGCCGGGCTCGGGGGCCAACCGCCGTCCTGCGTTCCAGACCTCGGCGAGCAACGGCTCCACGCGGCCGACCTGTCGTGGCGGGAGCACGCGGGTGAGCTGCGGATCGCCCGGATGGTGCAGTGTGAGTGCCGAATCAGGCTGCGGGCGTTCTGAATCCAGCGCGATCAGGTCCGCGGTCGCGCGGCCGCAATCGTCGTACACCCGCCAGAGGCTCTTGGGCCCCGGGGTCACGGTCTTGGCGGGCGAGTCCGACACCTTGATGGCGGGTCGCCACTCCGAACCTGCCCGGGTCGCGACCAGCTTGAAGACGCCGTCAAGGGCGGGGGCACCCTCGCTCACCATCAGCCTGGTCCCGACTCCGTAGCTCAGGCGGCCCAGCACCCGCTGGGCTTCCAGGCCAAGCTGCTTGGCCTCGGCCTCGACCTGTGACCGGACCTGCATGATCGTCAGCTCGTCGAGCTGGTTTGACAGGACTATCGCCGCGGCCGGGAACCCCGCCCGGTCGAGCTCGGCCGCGCACGCGACCGCCAGATGGGCCAGGTCTCCGGAGTCCAGGCGTATGCCCCGTGGCTCGTGGCCCCTGGTGCGGAGCTCCTCGAACACGGTGATCGCGTTGGGAAGTCCGCTGTGCAGCGTGTCCACGGTATCGATGAGCAACAGGCAGTCGTTCGGGTAGACCTCGGCGTAGGCGCGGAACGCATCGAGCTCGCTGCCTCCGTTGGCGATGAATGCCTGCACCATGCTGTGCGCATGCGTGCCAGCCGGGGCGACCCCCATGAGGATGGACGCGCCCGTGTTTGAGCTCGTGTCGGCTCCCCCGATCAGAGCTGCCCTGCTGCCGGCCGTGACCCCGCGCCCCTGCCCGCGCCTCAGGCCAAAGTCGGAGACCACCGCGTCGCCCGCAGCCTGGCGCAGCCGGGCAGCCTTGGTTGCGATCAGCGTCGGGAAGTTAAGGAGGTTGAGCAGGGCCGACTCGAGCAGCTGCACCACTGCCAGCGGACCCCGGGCGATCACCAGCGGAGTGCCGGGATGGACGACCCTGCCCTCGTCCACGGCCCTGAGCTGCACCCCACCCAGGTCACCGAGCCCTGTCAGCCAGTCGAGGAAGTCCTCCTGGAAGAGCCGGTCGCCGCCGCCCGTACGCAGGCCGCGCAGCAGCTCCACATCCTCCGGCCGCACGGCTACGTCCTCAAGGTGCCCCAGCAGGTCATCCAATCCGGCGAACACACAGTAGCCGGCCTGGTGCTCACCGTAGTCCGGGTTGGTACGGAAGAAGTAGTCGAACTGCGCCTCCTGCTCGTGCAGCCCCTGGAAGTAGTAGAGCTGTGCCATCGTCAGCTGGTAGAGGTCCGCGTAGAGGAGGCCCTCGGCGGTCTCGCGCTCCTGAGCTCTCATGCCGTCTTCTCCTCCCCGCGCGCCCGGCAGGCGTGCCTGTCCAAACAGTCTACTGTCCGTCCCCAATCCCGACAGCTGCTCCACGCGGCATTTCTGCCGGCAGATCGGGCAGCCTGTAGACTGTGGCTCAATAAGGAGGGGCGATGAAAGACTCTACCCACGAGATCCACCCGAGGCTTGCGATCGATGCCGAGGCGCTCACGAAACGGTTGGTCCACTTCCTTCAGGACGCCGTTTTGCGCCGTCACGGGTTCAGGCGCGTCGTCCTTGGACTCTCCGGCGGCGTGGACAGTGCCGTCGTCGCCTGCCTGTGCGAACGCGCCCTGGGCCGCGAAGCCGTGCTGGCACTGCGGATGCCCTACCGGGACCTGGCTGCGGGCGGGCTCGGGATGGCTCAGGCAGTGATCGACCGGCTCGGGATCGAGAGCGAGACCATCGACATCACCCCGATCGTCGACGCTTACGCCGATGCGCGACCGGGCATGACCTGGCATCGCCGAGGCAACGTTCAGGCCCGGTGCCGCTCGATGATCCTGTTCGACATGCTCGCTGAACGCGGAACGCTTCCGGTGGGTACGGGCAACCGCAGCGAGATTCTCTTCGGTTACTTCACCCAGGGCGGAGACGATGTCCCGCAAGTGAACCCCATCGGCGACCTGTACAAGACTCAGGTGTTGCAGCTGGCTGCGTACCTGGGCGTGCCACCGTCGATCATCGAGCAGCCGCCGTCGGCAGGGCTGGAGCCGGACCAGACCGACGAGGGCGACTTCGGCTTCAGCTACGGAGTTGCTGACCTGGTACTGTCCCATCTTGAGGGCGGGTTTGAAGACGGGCACATCCGAGCGTTGGGCGTAACGCAGGCGCAGATCGACGCGGTGCGCGACCGGGTCACGCGGACGCATCGCAAGCGCGTGCCCACCCTGATTCCGTCGGTGCAGCCGACCGCTGCTGATCCGACCCTGTTCCTGCGCGGCGGCTGAGCGGAGCACTTACGCCTCAGGCTTCACCGAGGTAGGCGTGGGGAGCCAGAACACCTTCGAGCACGAACTGTCCTCCTTCAGAATCCATCGCAGCGGCCAGCGATATCCGCCCCGCTTCCACAACGTGCAGTAGCGGGGGTGGGACGCCCACGCCGGCGAGTACCTGCCCGAGCGCCGCGGCGTCCGGGTGTAAGACGGTGAAGCGCGTGAGCCGCGCGGCCGCCGCCAGGTTGCTGGAGGGGTGGACCGAATCCCGCCAGTCTATGAAGAACGGCAGTGCGCCGCCGAAGCCGTGGCCAAAGGGAAAGACCAGCTCCCACGTGAGCCGGCCGCCGTCCGGCAGCTCCCTGCCACCCTCGACCCGCCTGCTCGCGACCCCTGCCCGCTCCAGGCGCCCCGCCACGCGGTCGGCCGA
The DNA here is from genome assembly GCA_964495325.1 of uncultured bacterium. Classification (GTDB taxonomy): domain Bacteria; phylum Deinococcota; class Deinococci; order Deinococcales; family Trueperaceae; genus CAZBVI01. The sequence goes on along the minus strand of CAZBVI010000002.1, from coordinate 17,971 downwards.
ACCGGCGCGGACGCACCACGCCTGCAGCGAAGGCCCGTCCAGCCTGCCAAAGAGCGAGCCCCATGGTCCTTCGGCCCCCGGCTCCGGGGCGATGAGTTCCAGGTAGCTGCGATTCTCAAGCCCGATCAGCGCGTTGTGCGTGCCCCAGTCCGGGTGACGGCCGCCTGCCGCGGCAGTGATCCCGCTGCGCCCGGCCACGTCCATAATGAGCAGCTTGAGGTCGGGGCCGGCGTAAAGGAAGTGGTCGATCTCGATGTTGATCATGCGAAATGGTACGTCCTTCAGGGCTGAAGCACGAGTGGATGAGTCCGGCGCATGCACCGGACTGCGCGTACTCCGCGAGCAGCCTCCCTCTTCGCGACCTCGTACTCCTCTTCGGACAGGCTTACCTGTGTCCTGATCAAGGTAATAACAGTCTAGCAAGAGGCGTTTTCACCTTCTGCGCTCAGGCGGCCCGCAAGCGTCGACGCGCGGGTTCAGAGGCGCAGATCAGTCAGGCACGTCGCCTCGTCCTCTGCGGTGGAAATCCAGCTGCTGGCGGTCCGGCCATCCATGTCCACCGTGACCGTCGCCTCGATATCGTGCGGAAGCCACACTCCGGCGAAGCCGTTGGCGTGGGTGGTCACTGTCTCGTCGATCAGAACCACGCCGTCCGAGGTGACGATCTGCACGTCGAACTCCTCAGCCACCAGCTCACCCTGGCACGTGGCCAGGCTGTGGTTATAGCAGGGGTGCGTGAACGACACGTACGGGGCGAAGCTGAGATAGAAGCCGACCTCGCTCAGGTCGTACTCCAGCCGCGTGGTGTCGTCCGCCAGGACGAGGGAATGCGATGTCACGCTGGCCACGTAGGGCAGGGGCTTGGTCGGGTGCGCCTCGAGCTGGGCGATGATCTCCTGCGGATCCGTGGCACTGATGCCGTGGCGCCGCAGGAAGGCTGCTTCCTCGTCCTGACCGGCCTGGGTCCAGACCGCCACACCGATGATGGCAACCACGGCGAGCAGGGCAACAGTTATGAGTGGTGACTTCACGCGTTCCTCCTGCCTGTCAGACTAGCGACCGGGGCCGCGCGGCGCAGGTTACATGTGTCCCGTCGGAAGCCCTGTGGCCTCAGTCCTCCAGCACACCAAGCAACACCCTGAACATGAGCGTCATGGCGATGAACAGCCCGATCCAGCCCAGCACCTCGTACAGTCCGACGCCGATCCAGGGCAACTCGAAGCCCCCGGGGACGTTCAGGAGCATGACGGATACCGCGCCAACTCCGACGCTGAGCAGGGTCAGGATGAAGCGGTTCGCGAGACGCTCGATGAAGCTGCGGTCGTCCGGGTCGGCCAGTACCCGGGCGCTCGTGGTAATCGTTCCGTGCTGCAGCATGGTGGCGAGCTTGTCCACGTGGCGCGGGAGGCGCGCGAGCAGCGGGCCCAGCTCCGACCACTCCTGCCGCACGAACTCGGCGGCGGAGCCCGGCATGAGCCGCCGCCTGAACTCGGCCCCGCCAAGCTCGGCGATCCTGTCGATCACCGGATAGCCGGGGCTCAGCTGCTCGAGGCTGCCCATCAGCGTCGAGAGAGCCCGGAACATCGCGCTGGTCGAGGGCGGCAGGCGCAGGCCAAGCCGGAGCGTCAGGCGCAGCAGGTCCGTGATCGCCAAAGCCGGCGGCAGGCCGGGTCCGAGGTAGGCGGCCATGAAGCGCGCCAGCGCTCGCTCGATCTCGCCCCGATCGTGCACCGCGGGGTCCACCGTCCCGATGGTCAGCATCGACTCGTACAGCAGTGCCGGCTGTTGCTCCTGGAGCGCCACCAGCATCTGGAACACGGCCGACCGCTCGAAGGCGTCCAGCCTGCTGCTGACGCCGAGGTCGATCAGGCCCAGCCGGCCGTCCTCGAGCAGCATGAGGTTGCCGGGATGAGGATCGCCGTGGAACCGGTCTCCATCAAGCATCGCGCGAACCTGGCTGCGGCAGAGGGCGTCCGCCAGGTCCTCTGACTCCTGTTGCCCGGCAGCTGACAACGGTGTGCCGGCCAGATGCTGCATGACGATGATGCCCGCTCCGGTCAGGTCGGCACACAGCTGCGGAACCGCGATCAGCGGCTCGGAGCTGGCGGCCTGCTCGATCTCTGCGATGTTGCGCGCTTCTGTGCGGAAGTCGAGTTCCTGCAGGAGCGTGGTCGCGAACTCGGCGGCCAGCCGGGTCACACCGATACGACTTGCCCAGTCGAAACGCAGCTCGGCGCTGCGCGCCAGCCAGCTGATAATGCTGAGGTCGCGCCGCATCACCTTCTCAAGCCCTGGCCGCCGCAGCTTGATCACCACCCTGCTGCCGTCCAGCAGCACGGCCGAATGGGCTTGCGCGATCGACGCCGAGCCGAGCGGATCCCACTCGATGGATGAGAAGACGCCGGCTGACGGCTGTCCGAGCTGCGCTTCCAGTTCAGCCCGTGCGGTCGCGCTGTCGAGCGGCGACACACCGGACTGCAGGCGGGCCAGCTCGATGATGGCTGCCGGGGGAAGCAGGTCGGGCCGGGTGGCCACCAGCTGGCCGAGCTTGATGAACACGCCACCGGCTTCCTCGAACGCCTGGCGGGCCCGACGGGCGAGGTCGCCCGCATCCTGAACACCGCCGCCGTGCCTGGTGAACAGCCAGGCGAAGCCGTGCCGGGTAAGGATGCGCGAAACCTGCAGCGCACGAAGCAAGACGCGTGGGCTCAGGATGCTTGCCGGTCTGAAGGGCGGCGTGGACCCGGAGCCCAACGCTGATCCGCGAGTGCGCGAACGCCGGAAGACCAGTTCCAGCACGACGATCGCACCCATGGTGCCGATCACCCGGAACGGCATGGCGACCAGCTGGTGCTGCGCGATGTCGAGGTTGGCCACCTCGCCGAGGTCGGCAGTCACCAGAAACAGGGCGATGGAGTCCCCGAAGGCGATACCGGCGATCGCTGCCAGTATCAGCCGGCCCCAGCCCAACTCGCGTGCACCGACCAGTGCCCTCCCAAGCCAGGCCAGCAGGATGATGAAGACGAAGCTGAGCAGCAGGTCGGTCATGCGTGTTCACCCTCCCCGGACAGCAGTGTATGGAAGTCACTTGGCCCAGACGCCGGAGACCGAACCATCAAAGGCGCTGTGCCGCGACCGGCTGATCGTCAAAGCGGAGATCGGCCGGTCGCGGCACAGCGCCTACTTCCAGGTCCTGCCCAGCAGATCCACCCAGTTGCGCAGGGCGATCTTCTCGACCAGCTCCCGCCCGTAGCCGTGCTCAAGCATGGCGGACAGGAGGTTCTGGACGCCGCGCACGTCGCCGATCGCCTCCGGGACGGTCGCGCCGTCGAAGTCGCTGCCCAGGGCGACACCGTTCTCGCCCAGTATGCCCAGCAGGTGGTCCGTGTGGCGCAGGAGGACGTCCAGGCCGGTGGCACGGTTGTTCGCCCCGTCATCGCGGAGGAAGGCCACGGCGTAGTTCAGGCCGACGACGCCGCCGGAGTCGCGGATGGCCTCGAGCTGGGCGTCCGTCAGGTTGCGGCTCGACGTGGTGAGCGCGTGCGCGTTCGAGTGGGTGGCGACCAGGGGCGCCTTGCTTGTTTTCGCGACGTCCCAGAAACCCTTCTCGTTCATGTGGCTCAGGTCGATCATTATTCCCAAGTCGTTGCAGGCGCGGATCAGCTCGAAGCCGGCAGCCGTCAGGCCGGGCCCGGTATCGGGGCTGCTCGGGAAGCGGAAAGGTACGCCGTGGGCGAAGTGGTTCGAGCGGCTCCAGACGGGTCCGATAGAGCGCAGGCCGGCCTCGTACAGGACGAAGAGGGCGTCCAGGTCCTCGTCGATCATCTCGGCACCCTCGATGTGGAAGATGGCGGCATGGACGTCGTCGCGGATCGAGGCTTCAAGCTCGGCGTGGGTGCGGACGACCCTGAAGGTGCCTTCGCTGCGGCGTTCGAGCTCGAAGAGGCCGGCGGCGAGCGTCAGGCATTCGCGCATCGCGGTTGCCGTGTCGGGCGTTGCCTCCGGTGGCCTCTCGGCCGTGAAGGTCTCCTCGGTGATATCGCCCGGGGCCGGGCTCCTGACGAAGAGTGCGTAGAACCCGCCCTTCATGCCGGCCTGGTTCGCCCGCGGCAGGTCCAGGTGGCCCTGGCCGCTGTCCTCGAAGAACAGGGCGCCGTCACGAGCCCCCGTTCCGGGATCGAAGAGGCGTAGAACCGTGTCGTTGTGGCCGTCGAAGAACGGGATTGAGATGCTCATGCCGAGAGGCTATCACGCGCACGAATCAGGGGCGTTGGCATCTCATGCGCCGCCGCCCTACACTTGGTAGCTGATGCGGCTTGTCGCTTTCTACCTTCTGCTGATCCTGGCCCAGGGCCTGTTGTCAGCACTGATCGCGCCGTTACCGGCGCCGGACCTCTTCCTGATCGCTGTGCTGACCCTGCTGCCGAGGCTCGGCCCGTGGCAGCTTGTTCTGGCGGGCTACGGCATCGGCCTGCTGCAGGACCTGAGCGGGCACGGCGTGATCGGCCTGCACGCGCTCGGGCTGGCGGGGGCGGCGATGGCCGCGGCTCTGGTCAGGGCGCAGCTCTCGCAGTCAGGTATCGCTGAACGCGTGCTGACCATCCTGACGGGACTGGCCGGCAAGTGGGTCGTGATGGCCCTGATGCTCGTCTGGATGACAGGTGACTGGAGTTCGCTGGCTTCGCTGCCCAGCACGCTCCTGTTCGACGGGATCTTCACGCTGGCCGTGGGCATCTGGCTGCTCGGGGTCGCCGAAACCCTCCAGGGCGGCCGCGGCCGCAGCGTCGGGCGGGAGGCACTGTGATCGGTCGCACGCGCCTGCTCCTGAGCATTATCCTGACGATCTTCATCGTCTTCGCCGGGCGTCTGATGTACCTGCAGCTGGTGATGGCCCAGGAGTACGAGCTGCTGAGCACCCAGAACTTCGTGGTCGAGCAGCGCATTTCCCCGCTCAGGGGTCGGATCCTGGCCGGCGATGGCACCGTGCTCGCGGACAACCGGGTCGCCTACGACCTCATGTACCGCGGGGGAGACGTGACCAACTGGGAGCGGATCACCTACCTGCTCGAGCTGGACGAGTCACCGCCGCGACAGCCGGACCCCGGCAGCAGGACGGAGATGGAGAACGGCATCGCGATCGAATGGAACATCCCGGACAGGTTCGTGCCTTCCGTGTCCGAGCTGCTGGCAGGGCAGGCGAACCTCTACCTGCGCGAGCGTATCGAGCGCACCTACCCGACCAACCTCGCGGCACAGGTGGTTGGTTACACGGCGCTGGCGGATCCCGTGCGGTTCCCCGGGTACGCCACTGACGAGCTGGTGGGTGTGATGGGGATAGAGGCAGGCATGGAGCGCTCGCTGTTCGGCGCGGCCGGAGCGCGGATCGCGGAAGTGGACAACATGCGTAGCGTGCTGCGCGAGTCCGAGCTGGTGCCGGCCCAGCCGGGCATGGACATCCACCTGACGCTGGATCCACAGATGCAGCGCTGGGCGGAGGACGTGCTTGCCGGCGCACTGCCACTTGTGAACGCGGAGCGCCGCCTGGGCGGGTTGCCCACAGTCGATACCGTGCGCGGTGCCCTGCTGGCCGTGGATCCCCGGACCGGTGCGATCCTTGCGATGGCGAGCTCACCGACGTTCGACCAGAACATCTTCACGCGGCGCCCGAGTGATCCCGAGGCGGTAAGTGGTGTGCTTAACGACTCCACCAACCTGCCGCTGCAGAACAGGGCTGTGGAGGCGTACCCGCCGGCTTCACTGTTCAAGCTCGTGACCAGCTCGACCCTGCTGGACAAGGGCTACATGTCTGCGAACCAGCGTTACGAGTGTGCGGGTCGCATCAACTACGGCGGGCGCAACTGGCTGAACTGGACGAGCTCGTATCGCGGCGTGTACACGAACGTGCAGGCGATCGCCGACTCGTGCAACACGTTCTACTGGCTGGCCGCTATCGATACGCCGAGCTTCTCCGTTGGCTGGGCGCCGTTCATAGAGGATCTGAACGACCGTGCACACGACTTCGGCTTCGGAACGACTGTCAGCGTCGGCCTGCCGGAGGAGAAGGCAGGACGAATCCCCGATGAGGTTTTCAAGCGCGCGACCACGGGCGAGCCCTGGTACCCCGGCTTCACGCTGAACAGTTCGATAGGCCAGGGCGACATTCTTGCCACGCCGCTCCAGGCGCTGCAGCTGGTGCATATCCTCGCGAACGACGGCGTGTACCGGGAGCTGAACCTGGTCAGCCGGATCGGCAACCAGACGGTTCCGGTGGCCCAGAAGCGGGTGCAGGGCACGCACTGGGGACTCCTGCGGGAAGGCATGGAGCGCATGATCTCGGACCACGGTGCTGCCAGGCACCTGGGCCGCCAGGCCGGGTTCCAGGTCACGATTGCGGGCAAGACCGGCACTGCCCAGGTCGGCAGGCAGGGCCAGGAGCACGCCTGGTTCATGGGCTATGGGCCGAGCAGGGACGCCGAGATCGCGATGGTCGTCTTCATCGAGAACGGCATCTCGAGCGCGAACGTGGCGGTTCCGCTCGCGGCACAGTTCCTGCACCTGTACTTCGATGATGAGAACAGGGCCGACGCGAACTGAGCCGGTACTCAGGTGTCCAGGTTCGCGGTACGCTTGTCCTCATGAAGACACGCGGAATCCGGGGCGGTGTGCTCCTCTCGCTCGACAGTTCTGATGATGCAGCCGGGATCGGCGACAGGCTGGCCGCTCAGGCTGACCTGCTGCGCGGCACAGTGATCATCGAGGTGGCAGAGCGGCTGCCTTTCGACCTCGTCGAGCAGGCAGCCCTGAAGGTCAGGGAGCTGGGCGGCAGCGTCACCGAGGTCAGGCCCGCCGGTACGACAGCCGTGCCGCGCGGGGAGTCCCAGATCATCAATCGCACCGTCCGGAGCGGCGCGAAAGTCGAATCCACCGGTTCGATCGTGGTGCTGGGCGATGTCAACTCGGGAGCCGAGCTGATCGCGGCGGATGACATCATCGTCCTGGGGAGCCTGCGCGGCCTCGCCCATGCGGGCGCGGCTGGCAACGAGAAGGCAGTGATCTGGGCCCAGGAGATCCTCTCCCCCCAGCTTCGCATCGGCGCGGCACTCGCCCAGGCGGGTGGGGGCGCGGGCAGTGATCCGCGGCCCGAGCTGGCACACCTGCGGGACGGTAACATAGTGATCAAACCCTGGGACTGATAGGGAGAACCGGAACAGGAGAGTACTGATGCGTGACACGGTAATCGTCACGGCCGTTCGAACGCCTGTCGGGCGCGCCCACAAGGGCATGCTGAAGGACACGCGGCCGGACGACCTCGCAGCGTTAATCACGAAAGCGGCGCTCGAGCGTACGCCCGGACTTGCGGGCGAAAGGGTGGATGACCTCCTGCTAGGCAACGCTCATCCCGAGGGCGAGGCCGGCTACAACATGGCGCGGATCGCGGTGCAGCTGGCCGGCCTGCCGGACTCGACCGCGGCGGCCACCATCAACCGCTTCTGCGCCAGCGGCCTGCAGACGATCGTGCAGGGCGTGCATTCGGTCGCTCTCGGCATGAACGACGTCGTGCTGGCCGGGGGCAGCGACTGCTCGAGCCGCGTGCCTATGGGCGGCCACACCATGTCGATCAACCGGAAGCTGGCGCGCTCGAAGCCCGGCGCGTACCACAACATGGGTCAGACGGCCGAGGCCGTGGCCCGCCGCTACGGCGTCACGCGCGAGGATCAGGACGCCTTTGCCCTGGACAGCCACCTCAAGGCACTGGCCGCGCGCGAGGCCGGCAGGTTCAGCCCGCAGGTGGTTCCCGTGCCCGTTCGTGTACAGGACGAGGCAGGCGTGTGGCACGATGCAACGCTCGAACAGGATGAGGGCCCGCGCGCTGGCACGAGCATGGATGCGCTCGGCGGCCTACGCACGGTCTTCGCGGACGACGCGGAGGCTACTGTCACGGCTGGCAATTCCAGCCCGCTCAACGATGGGGCCGCCATGACGGTGATCATGGGAGCCGATGACGCCGCCGCGCTGGGCCTGAAGCCACTCGCGCGCCTGGTCCAGGCTGCCGTAGTCGGCGTCGATCCCGAAGTGATGGGAATCGGGCCTGTTCCTGCGATCCGGAAGCTGCTGGAGCGCACCGGCCTGAGTGTTGAGGACATCGACCTGTTCGAGATAAACGAGGCGTTCGCCAGTCAGGCGCTGTATTCGCGGCGCGAGTTGGGCATTCCTGAGGATCGGTTCAACGTCAACGGCGGCGCGATCGCCATCGGGCACCCTCTGGGCGCGACCGGGGCGCGCATCGCGGCTGATCTGTTTGCCGAGATGGGCCGGCGCGAGGCGCGATACGGTGTGATCAGCATGTGCGTCGGCGGTGGCCAGGGAATGGCGGCGCTGTTCGAGCGGGCCTGAGGGCCGGGCACCATGAGTTCCTACTGGTATCCAGGTTGCGCAGTCCAGAGCAGCGCAGAGTCCAGCGCGAAACGTGCGACTTCATCAGCGGCGAGCATGGTGGCGGATGCGAAGCATGATTCGAAGTCCCAGGAGCATCCGTTGAGGCGGGTCTCAATTGTCTCATGCAAGCGTTCTCGATCAAGGGAGGGGATGTTTGCCTCCTCGGCCAGCCGCGTTGACGCATCGTACATGGACTCAAGCAGAGCCCAGTTCGCTGTTATGGGGACTCCACTGCATAAAGACGGCCTATCGCTGAGCTCAAGGCATAACGAAGGTTCCGCGCCTAACCGGAGTTCCAGGCTGGTGAGGGCTGGACCGGCACATGCGATTGTTTCTGCATACGCTGCCAGGATTCGCTCGTTTGTCAGGGCCAGCCCAACGCTTTCAGTTGTCGATTCAGTGCCCGATCTGCCCATCTGAATCAGGCTCACAGCATGTTGAAGAGCAGGACACGTCATTATGAACAACTGGCTCGGCGTGACGAGGCGCTCCCAGGGGTCCGTCCGGATGTGGAATCCGGCCGGGAAGGCGCGAACGAAGTCGATCAGTGGGTCAACGAGGTGATCACTCACTGTGCCGGGTGGGTATAGGCCGCTGACTAGCTCGCGAAGCTGGTGTTCGTTGATCAGTCCGGCTGTCAGCGCAGGTAGTACCACCGAGGCAAAAATGCAGCGAAACTCAGTGTTCCCGTCCTCACCTGCGTCCTCTGGAGGTTTCATTTCGGTGACGATGGCCGTTATTTCCTCTATTCCGGTCGCGACATACTCGTAGTGTTGCAGCCAGTTGCCGGTCTCGATCAGGTAGGTGCCCAGCCCAGGGTTGAATGCCGCGATCGCCAAGGGACTGTCGATCCCAAGCACGCAGCCGAGTTCGAGCAGATCGCCTCCTCCCGCGATCAGTTCCTGTGTGCCGTCGCCGTCGATGTCGGCCAGCTCCCAGCCCAGCGAGTCGACAACGGCTGAGCTGATGGCCAGCAGCTGCGGAGCTTCGCTCAGCTGGATCAGGTATAGGCTTCGGCAACAGTTGCCTCCGTGCCAAGAACCGAGGGTGATGGTGGGTTCACCTGAACCGGTCGCATCGCCCAGGTCCTCGGGCGAGAGGAAGGTCATGGTCTGCCCATCGCTCCCTTCCTGCCAGATGGTTTTCGCGTTGATCGTCGCGCTGCTGCCATCTTTCGCCGTAAGGTCAAGTCGAGCCAAGGACCCGCCGTCCTCATCTTGTCCATCCCAGTAATCCAGCCGAACACCGTTTACGACGATGCTGCTATGGAAGTCCACTTGAGAGAAGCCCGGCAGTGAGTCCTGCACCGGCCCGGAACAGTCGGCGTTCCGCTCCACGCCGAGACCGATGGTCACCGCCTCGCTACTGTGGAGCATGCCCTCGGGAAGGTAACGGAAAAGCGCTTGGCACTTCTCGGCGAGCGGAAGCAGGATGAGTTGACCGGGAAGGTCGCAGTCCGGTCCGAAAGTGAGTCCGCCAGCAAGGTGTGAATCCATCCTCACCTCACACTGGGTGAGCCCAGCGCCATTGCTTCCGAACCGGAGAATCTGAACGGATCCAGCCACACTCCCGACAGCAGCTGCTTCGAACAGTTCCAGCGATACGATACTTGCTCCCTCCAAAACCCCTGCATAGCCGGACGCAAAGCTGGGGAAGTCGGCCTGGGTGACACTCCAGCGTCCGCTGGGAAGACTGTTGCCCGCGTCTCTGGCAGGTGCGCTCGCCAAGGCGACTTCAGGTGCCAGGCAATTCCACAGTACGACCAAGGCCAGGCCCTTCAGCGCCTGACACAAGGCTCGGGCGCAGACTGGTTGCACCCTCTTGCACCCGACTGGCACGCGGTTCGTGTTGCGATGCTCGTGGATGACATTCACAAATGGAAGGTAGCACTGCCTGCCCGTCCAGAGCCCGTCTACAATCGCTTATAGGCTACGGTCATGAACCGCTTGGTCGCTGATTCACCGTCTTAGCACTGAAGAATCCTCTTTGGCGCCGGTGCCGGACGGGGTGTGGACGGGCATAACGTGCTAATGTCTCCAGCAAATCATGCCGGAAGCCTGGTGGACTGCACGCCAGGGGATTGACCGATCTGGAGGATTCAATGATGCGCCTTCTGCACCTGCTCTTCTTGTTGGCTGTCACGAGTGCGACTCTCTCTCAGAGCGAACCCGTGCCGGCAGACACTCGCTTCGTGCTGAATGACTTCATTTATCACGACACCAACGGTTTGAATCAACTGCCGGAACCTCCTGTCCTGACTCACGAGGCGGACTTGGGCAACGGCTACAGCGTGGAATGGCTGAGATCCGTTAATGAGGGTGAGCAGTCCACACATCCGAATGACTATCGCGGCACGCTGGTCCGCGTGAGCGGGCCCGGCGCGCAAGAGTACGTGATCAGGGATCACTACGTCGAGTACGGGTTAACGGATGAGGACACTGTTCAACTGGAAGATGTGACCGGCAATGGCATTCCCAACCTGGTCGTCAGCACCTGGGACGGTGGCCGAAGTGCTGGAAAGTACATTCTGGAACTCGGGGATGAGCTGAGGATCGTGGCTGCGCTTCCGTCCCACGCTTTTCGATTCGCTGTACTGCGTCTTGAAGATCTGGACGGCGATGGTCGGCACGAGCTTGTCGCGATGGATGGTACCCATGCATACCAGTACGGGTGTTCCGGTGCTGCCAGCAGCTATCCATGGGTTGTATTCGAGTATGAATCTGAACTCGGCTACGTTCTTGCCTCGCCAACCTACTACGCCGCGGCAATAGACAGCCACGGTTCATGGAGTTACGATTTCAGCCTTGCGTCGATGATTGAATGGTTCGAGCACCAGTCTGGCTGGCTTCACAACCGCGACGCGGAAGGCTATTGGTACCAGGCCTGCGATGCCATGCAGGCGGTTCTGGATCTCGTTTACGCAGGACACTGGTCACTGGCCCGGGAGATGTTCGATCAGCTCTTTCCCGAAGACCCGCACGGCACGCAGCCGGTTAAGGGTCCGTTACTGGAATCGTTGTATGAGTTCAAAGCTTCCTATCCGCTGGTGATGGAGGCCTCAGACGCCAGTAGCCGGGCATTCGGCTCAATGTCCCCTTCAGTAACTGAGTTTCAAGTAATCAGGATGGAAGGCTTGTCTGCTTTTCGCCAGCTTGCAGATACCGTGGTGACATCTGTAGCTGGAGACAACGGACTGGTAGCGGTTGATAACGGGGCTCTGCAGGCGTTCATCAGTGAACGCGTCCCAGCATGGCGCGCCGTGTTCGACCACGGCGACTACGTCATCGTCTGCTTCCGCCTGTCGGGGCCGGCCTACGTCAGGATAATTGATAATCCACCCAGAGGCGGCAGCCATCAGTTGTTCCCGAACGAAGGGGCTGCGCGCGTCGAGGACGACGGCCTGTACTGCGCAGGGCACCAGGACTCATCCGCACAGTTCCATGCCGACGAGGAATCCGGCGTTGGCTTCGGCATACTCTCGATGTACGCTTCCCCAACCGTCGGTAGCCTGGGATCCGGGCCTGCCTTCTCCGCATACCTGCTGCGACAGGGTGACGAAACTGGCACTCCGTTGGAAAGCCCGTTTCATCCTGCAGACCCCAGAAGCGTTGCAGAGACGGAACTGCCCGGTCAGGTTCGGTCACTTGATGTTGCCTGTCTGAGCGAAACTATCGAGGTAACCTACCTGCAGCACATCGCGTTGACGGAGGCAGCGACCTTGACGGTTGCGAACCACGATGCCCGACCTTGCGAAGAGAGCGGCCTGATTCCCGCTGAGCAGTTGTACCTGCTGCACGGTTCGCAGGTGCCCCTCAGGTTCCCCATAAGGTGTCACCCGGACGACAACATCAGCATCACAGTTCTTGAGTCGGAGCGCCCCGTGTTCGCGTTGAACGCCTCATGCCTCGTGCTGATTGGGGAGGCGTCCCACCTGCTCCGTCCGGCTGAGCAGCAGGACGGTGGCTGGGAGGAGTCCCTGTGATCGCGTATCGGCAGTGTAAGGGTGACCGGGACAGTAAGGGGTTGCGCTTTCCGGCAGGTCGGCTAGCCCGCTCGGTGGTTACCGGCCTGGTATGCATCGCACTGCTTTATGTTTTTGCAGTCAGTCGGGCTCAATCCACTCATCTGAACGCTTACATGGGTATTCCGGTCCCCCAAGTCAGCCAGCTGCCGTTCGCGTCTACAGAGGAGGCGCACGTCGTGGTCAAGCGAATCCTGGATGCGGTGGGCCTGCATTCCAACTTTGAAATCACCGAGTCATTGAACACGAGCGTTGCGGTTGCCTTCTTGGACGATGACGGCGAACGCTGGATTGGCTATAACCCCGTGTTCATGAAAGAAGCCGCGGAGAATGACTGGACTAAAATCGCCATACTGGCACACGAAATCGGGCACCACCTGAACTTCCACCTCCCGGTACGCCCCGGAGCAGATCGCCACGAACTTGAACTGCAGGCCGATCACTTTGCGGGTCTGGCCCTCGCCTTGCTCGGTGCAACCCTTGAGCAGGCACAGTCTGCGGTGCGCGACCATACTGATTCCGCCGCCACGGCCGAACATCCAGCCGCGAACGACCGTCTGCAGGCGATTGCCTTGGGTTGGCGGACTGGAAGCAGCCGAGGCACAGACCGTGACATACTGGCCCCGCATCAGGTGGATGAGTTCATCCGACGAGCCCAGGCGGGTGGCGTGATCCACCTGGGCGCTGGCACATTCGTGCTACCACGGGGACTCCAACTGCGAAACAGTGTCGAGATAATAGGTGCCGGACAGGATGCAACCATTGTCCATGGCAATAATGGCCTCGATGGTTGGGTTTTGCACTTCGCGAATGAGGCCGGTACTTTTCGGCTGCGTGACCTGACTGTTAGGGCGGCCGGCAGGTCAACGCACGACGTGGTTACTATTGCCAGAGGCACGTTCGCCATAGACCAGGTCACGTTACAGGGTGCTGGCACCGGAAGCTTCCACACCGGGGGTGGCGGCCACGGCTTAATGGTACTTCTAAACTCAGAAGGCACCATCTCCAACTCCTATATCCACAAAAACCAGTCATATGGTGTGCTTGTCAACGGCCAGGCCAGCCTGACGATGCTGAGGAACATCGTTACAGACAACGGCGGAGGCATCTACTACGGAGAGAACTCAGGTGGCGTCGTATCCGGTAATCGGATTACGGATCCACACTACATCGGACCGTTTTCGTTTGCATCGCTTGCTGCTGACAACGACCTGTACACTGAGCGCCAGCAGACGTGGTTCCCGCTCGAACACCACCTTAAAGTCGTCATTCCGCCACCAGACCAAGGGCCCGAATAGCGTGGTCACAGAAGCCTCAATCAGCGAACTGCCAGTCCGCTGCAATCGCAGACACGCTGCGGCATGTACGGCTCGAGCGGATAGAAGTACTACCGTTCCACCCAAAACCGGGCAATCAGGCTTTGGACGGGCTTTGGACGGGCCCCCAGTTCTATGCTGTGCGCAAATCAGTGTTCGTGGAGGTGATTGGTAGTGCAACGGTTCGTTGGTAAAGCTGTACGGAACGGTGCTTTGTTGGTGTTGGTTGGCGTGCTCGGATCAGTGAGTGCGCAGATCAGCGGCTTCGAGGTGAGACTGCTCGACAGGTCAGGAATAGGCCAGATGCAAGCGCAGCTAGGCACGATTTGGTCGGCCGATCCAATCAGCCAGCTCTTGGCCACGACGGAAAAGGGCGTGCAATTGCCGGGCAGGAACGCTGCAGATGCGACGTTCAAAATTGGCGATTATGTGGTGCTGTGTTTCGATCCGGGTCAGGACCTGTACATCCAGATTCTGGACACCACGCCTGCAGGTGTAACCCATCAGCTCTATCCGGAAGCGGGGGCTGTTCTGGTAACCGGCGGCCGGACTTATTGTGTCGGAGATGGAAGTCAAGACCTTTACATTTATGCCGATGAGGCATCAGGAACGGGCGCAGGCAAGGTTTGGGTATACGGGGTTGCCGAAGAGAGCAATGTTCCGACAGATGGCGACTGGCCCCGTCCGATGTCCAGTATCGGGTTTGGCACGGCAGTCGTCGGGAGCATCTCGGCAGGTGACGGCAAGTTCGAGGCCTGGTTCAACTACTCGATCGTGGATGCTTCACGATGAAGAGAACGTTGAAGGTCTTGCTAGTGAACACACTTGGCGTTCTGGTCAGCTTTGCCATGGCGCAGGAGTTCGTGTGCTTTGACCGGCAATCGGAACAGGCGCACCTCCAGTTCGTTGGGGCCGAAGAAGCCTACACCCATGACGATGCTCCATGGATGGTGAATCTCTCATTCGGAGGCCAGCCATTCTGCGGCGGAGCACTCGTGAACAGGTCAACTGTGCTGACAGCGGCTCATTGCGTTACTTCCGGCATAGTGGTGAGGCTGGCTGCCAACGATGGCTCTCCCAATGGTGATGCCCTTCGAGTGACTGCCTATGCGGTGCATCCCGACTACACAACGAGCACCAGGGTTTCAGCTAACGACGTTGCAGTCTTGAAGCTTGCTGGCGAGTTTGACGTTTCGCTTTCGAGCCTCCCGTACCTGCTGGACAGGTCGCGGTCCCAGACGTGGGGACAGCCTGGGGATTGCGCCTGGGCAATGGGTTGGGGCCTGACCGAGGAACAAGGTGATCGGTCGCCGGTGCTGGTGGGTGGCTATGTACCCTTGTGGGCTGATGCGACTTGCCGAAGGTCGTATGGTGACCAGCTGTTCTCAGGCACGGTGTGCGCCGGGTATGAAGAGGGCATGCGTGGTACGTGCCAAGGGGATAGTGGTGGACCATTGCTGGTCCGCGGCGGACCCACGGGCGTCATACAGGTGGGCGTGGTGAGCTACGGCATAGGCTGTGCAAGGCAGAATTTTCCAACGGTGTTCGTTCGTGTTTCCGAGTACTACGACTGGATATTCCAGGCAGCTGAGGAGCTCGCCGGGCGATGAATCTACCTCGGCTGATAGTGACACTGCTGCTTGTAAGCGCAATTGCACTGGCTTGGGGCAATACGGAGAATCAAGGCGAGGCAACAGATGGAACTGACGCCCAGGTTCAGGGAATAAACGTCCGGGAGTCCTGCATGACGGGCATCATAGAGGTGACTTACCTCCAGCAAATCGCAGTAACCGACGAAGCCACGCTGGAAGTGTTCAATCAGTCTGGCCAGTCATGCTTGCAGGACCACCTGATGCCTCGTTTACAGGTCTACCGACTCAATGGTCAGCAGGTTCCTTTCCGGGTAGATCTGATGTGCAGCCCCAGTGATCTGATCACCATCACGATTTCCGAGCCACAGCAACTGAGATTCAGTTCCACCGTCACGTGCCAAGAGTTGCATTGGACGCAGCCGTATCCGCTTCAGCCGGCAACGCAGAGCACACGCCCAGACGGTGCCGGATCATGATTCGCCGGTTGCTGCGTTCAGGCTGTGTGCTGGTCCTGCTGCCACTAGGCCTGGCACAGGAAGTTCCCCTTCATGACTATCTGGGTGAGCCTTTCCCCGAGATCCAGCAGGCGGAGTTCCTGACATCGGAGAACGCCCGGGCGATCGTAGCTAGAGTCACCGGCGTGGTCGGGCTGCACACTTCCTTTGAACTGCAAGAGCGGACGGATACGCAATACGTAGCTGCGCTCATTGACCCGGAAGGCAGGCGCAGTATCGCCTACAATCCTGAAATCAATCTCGCGACCGATTCAGATGGTTGGATCGTGCTCGGCATGTTCGCTCACGAAATCGCACATCACCTGAATCTTGATCTCCTACGCAGCGAGAGCGTCGACCACCATGAGGTCGAACTTAAAGCGGACTTCTTTGCTGGCCGGGTACTTGCCTTGCTGGGGGCAACACTCCAAGAGGCGCAGTTGCCACTTAATGTGCTCCCCGATCCCGTTACAACGTCCATTCGTCCTGCAGTGATCGACCGCTTACGGGCGACGGAGGCTGGCTGGCTGCAAGGCCGCTCTGAAGCACAATGACAGCTGCGGCTCTGAATGTGGCATGGTGTGCCCGTAGTCAAGGCCTTGAGACCAGCCTTCCGCGACGCCTTGGAGCTGGGCGGACAATCGATGCGTAGATCTCCGCGTTCTCTTGTCAGCAGAGTGTGTGCGCCCATCGCGTACTGCAGCAGCCTGGCGTTGCTGATCCTGTTTCCGCAGGTGCGCGCCAACGAAATGAACTCGCAGTGCGGCATCATCCCGGAAACGGTGATGACCATGCCCAGCATCCGCTCCGACTCCGAGCCCTTGTTCTATGTGCAGGATTCACTCGAGTACGGACTCCACTGCATTCACCTCCTCAGTGAGTGGGCACCCGAGTCTTGGGTCTCAGAGTGGAAGATCATAGTGCTTGAAGCGAGAGACCGGTTTCTTGATGAGTACGTCGAGGTCTATCGTCATGAGGCAATGTACTTCATGCTCTTCCTGGATCATGCTTTGTCTGTTCCCCAAAACAATTCCGGAAACGTGGTCTTCAGAGTAATTCCTGGTGGTGACAGCACGCCGCTGACGCTTGTGCTCAACCTCGCACACGATGTGCGCCCTGTCTACGACGACACTGTTGCGCTAACCGTGCTCCCCAACGAGGACCAACCTGACCTCGATTCTTTTCAGCCGGGCGTGCAGTTCATGGATCTGGACGATGATGGAACTGACGAGCTGGTAGTACGGCGCAACCGGCGGTTCGACATCGAGTGCCGCTCTGATGCCAATCTCTGGCACTACGACCGGGCAGTTCTGCGCTTTGATCCCTGGTTGCGCACATACTTACCGGTCCTGGAGACGGACGCAGCGCCCATCCGCACCGAGATCGAGTTCGGCAGGCTGGTTGCCGAGTACGACGGGACTTCTCCTTTTCCTCCCTACCCCGATGATGGTACCTGGCGACATGTGCTCGCCGAGACCTGGTACGAAGGACGCGCGGATTACAGGTCGGACCCTTGTTTGGTCTTGCCCCTCGTCAACGCACTATTCAGTTCGGGAAGGCGCATGGAGGCATGGCGGGCTTTCGATTCCTTCTACGAAGGGCCCGATGCGGACCTAGTGAAGTCACGAATCCAGTACCTCCTGCTTACCGGGACAACCTGGTTGAGTAGGCAAACGCTGGATGACCTGACCGGCCACTGGCTCGGTGAGCTGGCGTACTTCCATGCCGATGAGTACGGTCGACCGGAGATGGCTGGGGGTGGGGAGGCAATCGAAGTTGAACTGTACGGCGAGGCGCCACTTGGTGCACCGGTTGGCCTGTTGAGGTTCGTGGGCTTCGGTCCCCATGGGATGTACACCAGCCGCGAATGCCTGTTGACGAAACATCTCGACTTGAGTGCCGGTACAGTCCTTAACGATTCGTGTGCGCCCGAGCAGCTGCTGTTGGTGCGTTCGGCCCCGACCCGTGACGAACTGGACCTGGCCTACTTCAGTCAAGAAGGTGAACTCTGGCGTGAACCCTTCACGACCGCCTCGGCTCACGCCTATCGCGCGCCTGGTGCAGCGGCCAGTTTTAAAGTGGACAGAATCGGCAAGTTGATTTTGGACAGTT
>CAZBVI010000001.1:0-471787 GCA_964495325.1 uncultured bacterium | reverse complement strand
TGTCCCTGACGGCATTACTCTGGCCTTTGTGTGCCCACCAGCTGTCGAATGCCAGCCAGAGGATGCGGGGACCTGCCATTTGTTGAGGGATACCCGGTCACCAGCATTCTGAATGGCTGAGGCGGTGATTAATAGCAGGCCGTTGCCGGCAGCGTTTCTACTGGACTCACCACCCGATTTGCCCTCGTCCGCAGGCAGCGGAACTGCTGCGGACGAGGGCGCTGTAAATGCGTTTGCCGGTGCTCTTCAAGTCAGTTCCGGGACTGGTCAGTGATCGTGATGGGCGGCGTCTGAGTCTGCCTTTGTTGCGTGCACGGTTCCGTGTGGGTGCTCGGGCGGCGTGTAGATTGAGTACACCTTCATGGGTTCGTCGCCAATGTTGGTGATGTTGTGCCACTTGCCCGAGGGGACGAGTACGACCCAGTCGTCACCGATTTCCTGATCGAAGTCCAGGTTGTCCTTCGAGTCGCCCATCTGCACGCGGCCTTTGCCCTGCTCCAGGCGCAGGAACTGGTCGAGTCCGTTGTGCATCTCGAGGCCGATTTCGCCGCCGACAGGGATGCTCATGACGGTCATCTGCAGGTGCGTTCCGGTCCAGAGGGCGGTTCGGAAAGTTTCATTCTGCAAGGTGGCGTCTTCAATGTTGACGGCGTATGGATTCGGACCGAAGTCCTTGAGTTCTGTTTTTGCCATGATTGCTCCTTAGAGTCTGAACCCCCGGCCAGCTTCAGTCCGGAGGGCACCAGCGCGGTGCTTATGATCTACTATAGTGGATACAGGAGGCGCTGTCCACTAAAGTGGATACGTGGAAGTGTTATGAAGATAGGCAAGCGAATAAACCAGATTCGGACTGACCAGCGGCTCTCGCTTGAAGAGTTGGCGAAGCGGAGTGGCGTCAGCCGCAGCATGCTCAGCGAGATTGAGCGGGACACAAAGAGCCCGACCCTGAGGACGCTCAGCCAGCTTGCCGTCGGCCTTGGTGTCAGCATTGTCGAGTTGCTGGGCGAGAGTAGCGATCAGTTCATCAGCGTCGACCGCAAGGCCGACAGGTCAGTGGGCGGGGAAGCGGGAACCGGCATGGAGTACGAGGCGCTGGCGCCTGGCTGGCGCTCTGAGGGGCTTGGCATCATCCTGATCAGGCTGCCTCGCGGTCAGAGCACTGGGGCGCTCGCGCGGCATCCGCTCAATACGAGGGAGCACATTTACGTAATCTCCGGAAACGTGACGGTCAGGATTGACGACGAGGAGCACGCTCTAGGGGCGGGTGACGCCGTAAGTTTCCTGGCGGCTGTAAGTCACGAGTTGATCGCCGGGGACTCCGACTGCCAGTTGCTGGTGACAGTCAAGGGCCCGCGACCCGAGTTCATTGCCGTGTCAACTCACACGTGATTCCAACCGAGTGGTGGCTTGCAGCCTACATCGCAGTTGCCACGGAGATAGGCGTGGTGATTGTGAACGGCTGACCACGTTACGCACCAGGCCAGGCGTTCTAAGCCAGGGGCGCGACCCCCCAGCAGCGTCGCTGCGGCGAAGCCCACCCTGCAAACAACAGCTGCAGCACAGCCAGGCGCAAGCTCACCAAAAACAGCGCACCGGTCGTAAGCCCGGGCCGGCCTCCGAACGTGCGGTACCAAGCCGGAAGGGCAGGATCATCACCGGCAGCTGCCCTGACAGCACCCAAACCGACCATGACACTTATCGCTGATGATAAGCGCCAAAAATCGGCGAAAGTTCCATGCGGCCCGCCGCACAAGCGTGTCGAAAACGGTCGTATTTGACACTCACGCGTACGGAGCCATGGCGTCCGCAACCGCTAAGGGCCTCGGCTCAAGCTGGGGAATGAGGCTCCCGTCACGCGTCACGTCGTACCTTAGGGTCGATGGCTGGGACCGTCCGGGCTTCATGACTGTCCGAGGGGAGACGCTATGGACGATTTCACGCTGAGCGTCAGCGTGAGCCGCGAGACGCCGCTCAATCAACTTTCGGCCGCCACCTGGACGGTAGGTCCCGACCTGCGGCTCACCTCGTGGGACGGTGGCGGTTTGGTGCCTCCCGACGTCGCGCCTAACATCCGCCCCGGTAAGTCGATCGCGGACATACTACGCACCCACAACGTCGACAGTGCGGCGCTCGCGGCGCACGCAAGGACGCTCGGGGGCGCGGCTACGGAGCTATCGGTGCGAGCCGCGGGCCGCGAGTTCCAGGTGAGCCTGTCGCCGCTGCGGGGGAGCGGCAATCACGTCATCGGCGTGGTCGGGAAGGCGGTGGAGGTAACCGCCGAGGCGCGCGACTACGAGCGCACCCGCCGCGAGGCGGACTTCGGGCGCGCGCTGTCAACCTTCCTTGGCCACGCGATGAGGCACAAGGTCGATGACACCTTCTACCAGCAGACGCTCGAGGCCGCGCTTGCCATGGTGCCCGGCGCGCAAGCCGGCTCCTTCTGGCTGCGCAACCACGACGCCACCTACCAGGCGGTGGCAGCGCTCGGCTTCGAGCTGGCGGCGCTGGAGGACGTGACGCTCACCGCTGAGGAACTCAGCCACGCGGAGCCGGGTCACGCCGCCCGACTGGCGGACGCGGCGCGGCGCGGTGGCGTGAACCCCGAGGAACCGGGCCGCCGACGGGCACCCGCACCGGCGGACGTGGTGCGCGCTACCCTGAGCGTTCCCGTCACGCTGGGGGACGAGGCCGTGGCCTACCTCTGCCTGCACAGCTTCGAGATCGGCGACGCCTTCGACGATCAGGCCCGCGAGTTCGTGCAACTCTTCGCGAACGAGCTGGCAGCGCTCTTCGGGCACGTGCAGCTGCAGGTAGCGCTCGGTGAGGGCCGCGCGCGCCTGGAGCGCTTCGTAGGGGAGTACAGGGCGCTGGCCGACTTCAGCGCGGAGATCGAAACGATCCACGACCCTGAGGAACTCATCGAGTACGGCATGGAGCACCTACCGCACACCTTCCGCTTCGACACCGCAATGTTCACCGAGCTGCGCGGCCAAGCCCTTCACTTCACGCGCGTGCGTGGCGCGGCTAGCGAGGAGCTCAGCCAGGCCCTGGTGGAGCCTCAACCGTTGGGAGCGGGCATCAACGGTAGGGTGGCGGCTTCGGGCGAGCCCCTCTACGTCGAGGACTATGCCTCCTGGCCATCGCGTCACGAACCGTACGTGGCGACGGGCGTGCTGTCGATGCTGGCGCTGCCTATCCGCCGGCAGGGGCAAGTGCTCCACACCCTGGCGTTCGCGACCATCAAGCGCCAAGCGGCGCTCGACTACTACGCGCTCCGCATCGCTCGCGGCTTCGTGAAGCGCCTGGAGAACGCCTTCGAGCGCGCGTACCACCTGCAGGAGATCAAAGCCACCCGCGAAGCCACATTTCGTTCGCTGGGTGTGGCGCTTGAGTACCGTGACCTGGAGACGCGTGGGCACACGGACCGGGTTGTGAATCTAGCGCGCTGCTTCGCCGACGCCGTCGGCCTCGACCCCGAACAGCGCCAGGCGCTCGCGTGGGGCGCCTACCTTCACGACCTGGGCAAGCTGGCGGTGCCCGACGCCATCCTCCTCAAGCCCGCCAAGCCCACCGCCGAGGAGTTCGCGGCCATCCGCAGGCATACTCTCTACGGGGTGGAAATGGTGCGCGACATCGCCTTCCTTCCCGCCGAAACGGTGGCGGTGGTGCGCAGCCACCACGAGCGCTGGGACGGGGGCGGTTACCCGGACGGGCTCGCGGGTGAGGACATTCCGCTGCTGGCGAGGATGTTCAGCCTCGTGGACGTGTACGACGCCCTCACCAGCGAGCGTCCCTACAAGCGCGCCTGGACGCACGCCGACGCGGTTACGGAGCACAAGCAAGCGGGCTCGCAGTTCGACCCGCACCTCGTGCCCCTGTTCCTGGCCGCCCTCACCGAAGCGGCCGCCTAAACCGGGAGCTTCACGCCCACCCCACGGGACGCCTCCCGGTCGCCCGGTGCAGGTCAAGGCTTACAGGGCCTGCGCTTCTGCCACGAACCCAAGCAGCGCTCGCCGCTGCCCTGGAGGCATTAGCCCGGGCCGGCCTTCGAACGTGCGGTACCAAGCCGGAAGGGCAGGATAATCCCCGGCAGCTGCCCTGACAGCACCCAAACCGACCATGACACTTATCAATAATGATAAGCGCCAAAAATCGCCGAAAGTCACACGGGGCACCTTGTTTGGGTGTCCAGCAAACGACCGTTTTCCGGACACGTCCATGGCGCTCATTGCGCCTAGAAAATTCTCAGATGTACTGCCTGATGAGGCTACGAGGGACAAGTGATCTGATTCGATTCAGCTTGGCATTGAATATGCAACGTCCTTGTCGTAGTCCGCATTCGCAGGCACAGGGCAGTTTGTTTGCCACGCGCTTCTTCATAGTGAGGTACTTAAGGGCTGATTGTACTTGCTCTACGCTTGAGAGTTCGAGGAGTCGTACGTAGCTTTCAATGATTCCTAGAGATCCATGGGCGTACTCTCCGAAGATGAAGTCCCCACCCACCTGGAGCTTGTGCGAGGCGGCATATAGGTAGGGAATCACGCAACTGTCGGTGAACCCCATGATCGTGGGCGTTGCCGTAATCCTTAAAAGTAGTTCGAGTGGGGCGCCCAAGCATATTGTCGCATCAGAGTTTATGTGGAATTGGGCGCGTCTGGGTATTTTGCCGCCTGCTTCCCAGACTCGGGGTACTGCTTTGGGAAATTCTGGAGGGAGTTGGATGCGCAATTGGTAGGAGTCTGTTATGCGGCCAGCCTTGGTTTCTGGAGGCGGATCTGCGGCGAAGTGGAGCTCTCCTTCCAGATTTAAGCCTGACTGCCTGTTGGGGCGGATAGACATGGATGGGTAACTCACAAGAAACTCTTTTAGGTTAATGGCCTCCGTGTCTAACGTCGCCATGGCCGGGGTGCATCTGTGATTGTTGTTATGCGTGCTGCGGTAGATGTGGGCGAGTTCGGTTGAGCAATGGAGAAGCTTTCGGGGCTGAGCGTAACTCCAAACTTGAGTGCCGCATGTTCAATCGCGTGGTTGGTGTTAATGGGTTCAGCCAAGCCGATTAGATCAGACGAGGCTTGTTCCAGCCACAGGTGGAAGTTTCCTTCAAGATTGGCTGCTCTGCCTTGGGGAGTATGCCATTTGTCTGCGAAATCTTCGAGTGGGTTGATGGGGTTCGGGATGCGGGGGGTACTTGGGTTAATCAGGTTCCGCATGGCTCTGAGAATGGTTGTGAGGGTGGCTTGCAGGGTGGATTCGCCGTTGTACGCTCTGGCGGCCAGGGTCGTGATGATGATTGAGATAGGTTTGCCGTCAGGGTCATTGCGGAACATGACGTCTCGGTGTCGTTTGAGCACTTGAACGGCCTGTTGTAATGGAGTGCGCCATCTGTATTCGGGGAGTTCATCGATTGTTGCGACGTTTTCAACTAGAGCTTTTTGCGTCAGGAACTCTGACGCTAGCTGCATGCGACTCCGGAACCACAGGGAGTAGCCTTTGGGGTTGCTGGTTGGCCATTGCTGGGTGATGTCGCTATAGGCCGGGTGTTGGTTGTCAGTGATTGCGATTGCATTCTCCGCAATGATGGTGGCTGTTGACTCTGAAATGCCGGCCGTGGCCATTCTTGCTGACAGTTCTTGGCGCTTTGCCTCGCTTTGCGGCAGGGCCGGGAGGATGTCCAAGTGGAATGCGAGAGCGTCTTGGTAGTTGAGCCGCCAGCACCGTTGCTTCTCAACGAGTTTCTCCTGGATTTGCCGTTCCTGTCGGTACTTATTAAGGTCGTCGCCAAGCATCCTTTTTAGGGTTTGCTGACTGATGCTGGTTCTGGTGATGCCTTGTGTGAGTACGCAGGTGATGTCAAGGTCGTATTCTCCGCCCCTGAGTGGTTTGATTGCTGTGCCCAACTGAAAGGATCCCTGGGAGGAGACTCGGGGTGCGTACTGAGCGCTCTCTGCCTTTTTGGGTTCGGACAGCCATTCGCCTAGGTCCTCGTAGCGCTCCCGTGCAGTTTCATATGCGGAGTCTGGTACGTCGAGTTCTGTTGCGATTGCTTCAATGGGGGTGCGGCTCATTGGCGGACTCCTATCTCCACGGCTTTGGTGAATGTTCCTGATTTCTTGTTTTGGTCGTATATCGTCCACGGCATATCGGCTTTTGGCGTTCGCACGCGGCCCAGTTCGATGGCGGTTGATACGGGCATGGCGGGGAAGATCGCCAAAGGTGTGTCGTGTCCGTGCTGGCGGGCTATGTGTGCGATTGCTTCTCTGGCGATGCTGCGGAAGCTTGACAGGTGGGAGCGAGTTTTCAGGAAGTCATTATGTGGCTCGTCAATCGTGAGCTCCCAGACGGCGGTGTTCGACCCCAGTACATCTGTCACGCGTTTTCGGTCTATCTCCGCACTCAAGGAGATGACTAGTGCCGGAGTACCTGTGGTCGATTCCGGTTTATTCAGCTGGTAACAAACTTCATCTTCCTCTGATGCCCAGTTCCAGGTTGCGGTAGGTTCGCGCTGTAGCTGGCGGACTTCGGAGATAGCCCGATCGGTTAACAGCGTGCCTAGGAGCACCAGCAATGGAATTGGGGCTCGTCCGAATATGGACAGATGGTCGCCACTTTCAATGAGGGGAGCGACCTTCGACTGGAATGCAGCCTCAAGATTCTTAGCCTCTGTTTGCCAGTAGTCAGTTGTTGAGTCTCGGCCTTCCCATCGCATGCTGATTTCAATCGGATGTTCACTGGCAGGGTAGAAATCGGGGAAGAGGGCTTCGTTAACCGTTGCGGAAAGTAGCGTGGAGCTTTCCCCGCCAATGTTCGCGCCGTAGAGCACAACGCGCGACTTCTTGTTTGGAACGATGCTCGACGCTAACTCGATTCGTGATTCATGATCAAGCTTGTAAGTCATCAGTAGCTCGGCAGTGAACTTATGTGGCTTAGCGTCGATCTCCAAATGACAGGGCTGACAGACCAGCATCAGGTTGGAAATATCGTTTAGCTGGTGAGGCTGACGACGGCCCCATCCACGAGGACCCCTCTTGGCGAAGGAGTATATGTGGGCCTTCTCTGCACGGTTAATCGAATCTTGGGTGAGGGGGGACCTATACAGTGTGGTGTTGCATCCACTGATTTGGCACCGACCAGCTGATCGACCCCAAAGCAGAACTGCAACTGGCTCAGGAATCCTACGGGACTGCTTTACGTGGATGACTTTGTCGGCCGCGTCAACTGACTTGCTTTCGGTTAGCCGTCTGTTTCTGGTCGCTGTAGTTGATTCCACTTCAACACTCCTCGCTGAACCCGTTGGGGCGTTTGATGGTTCAGGTTAATGGGCGTAGAGTTGTTTGTCAACACTACATGCCTAATCGATGCCGAGAGGGGTGCCTGGAGATACGGTTGCGAGGATTCCCAAGTCTTTGAACCTAATTTCAGCCGCTTGCTGAGAAACGCCGAAGTGGGCTGCCGCTTCACTGACACGAACGTAGTCGCCAGCCCTGATACGGGCTCCGTACAGTTCCGAGACTACCTTGGTGGGCATCAAGAGTGCAGCAGCAAATTTGTTCGCTTGAAATTCCATGCGCTCATCGATGATCAACGAACGCTCAACATGAAACAGAGGGGTCTGCATCTTCTGGTGCTCGAGATACGGAATGTGAAGCACAATGTGCCCGATTTCATGCGCAACGGTGAAGCGGAGTCTCCCGTCATTCGATTCAACGGCCGCACTAATCTCAACTCGTCTGCGGGCTGTCATACCCAAAACCCCTTCAGGTAGAGCCGCGCCGAACACCAACTGGTAGTCGAACAAGAATTCAACCGTAGATTCAACATCGAACGGAAAACCATCTTCTACGCCTGCCTCAATGGCCTGTATCCGTGTTATCTCAGCTTCTTCTTCTATTCGCTTGGGTGGCAGGTATAGGACGCCCACTAAGTCTCCTCTCGCCGCCCCCTTTGCTGAATCCATTCCAGTATCTCACGCCTGCTCTCAACAGACATGTCTTTCATGGCGCGTAGTATTGCGGGCACTTCAGGTTCAACAGCCGCTTCGACAAGGTCATCGGGCAAGCGTTTGGCCAACAAATACAGTTCATCTGGATCTAAATCCAGGTGTGCTGCCAATGCCTGAATTTTCGGTATGGCAGGCGGAGGCAGGTCGTCGTTCTCAATCTTTGATAGGTAAGTAAAATTCACATCAATCAGCTTCGCCAGAGCCCTGAGACTCAGCTTCTTTTCCCGCCGCGCACTTCTGATTACCGCCCCGAATGAATCCATTAGGACGAGCATAATGCCCTGTTGAGTGAACTGTCTACTTGGTTCCGTATGACGCCACCCGGCGTGTAGGCCCAGGAGAATTACCGGGTGGTATGAACGTAGGTAGGGCGGAATGAAGATTGTCGCAGGTTCTGCCGCTTGAGAATGTCCGAAAAACGAAGGTTTTCCGGACACGTAGCGAAGCTGAAGAAAGCGCTGCTAATACCCGCAGATGACCGTCTATACTGTGGGTTTACCGCTCTATCCGTACGCCGGCTGAGGCATGCCTCACCACTCCGGCGCCTGCCGCGAGCTTGCAGCTGAGACGGCGCAGCGACTGAACTTCAACACCTCGAGAATCCCAGACGCCTAACGGCCCCTCTTCCACCGCGAGCACGGCAACATCGGCAGTCGCACCAACCTCAAGTCTGACGCCTCGCCCCAATGTCTTGGCTGGCGCCACGGTCCCCGCAGCGACCACTTCCTCCACGTCCCACCCGACAGCCAGAAACTTCGTCATCACTGTCGCCATATCAAACGCGGGCCCAAGTACAGACCGACTGTGCAGATCGGTACTGATGATCGGCAATACCATCTCATTCTCGCGCCACGCCTGCACAGCCGGAAACGAGAAGCTCCCGCTCCCATGCCCCACATCAAGCAGCACACCGCGGGAAAGAGCTTCGAGCACAACTGCTTTGGGCTTCCCACCCTCCCCGACAACCCCGTTCTCATAAGGCGTGAAGCAGTGCGTCAGGATGTCCCCAGCGCGCATGTGCGCCAGCACGGTCTCCAGGTTGGGGGGTCCGTCACTAACGTGAATCATGACCGGCAGCCCGGTCTCATCCCCGGCCCGCCGCACGGCGGCCAGGCACTCCAGGTAATTCTTGCCGACGGTGTTTGGCGAAGCCCGCAGCTTGAACCCGACGACCAGATCGGGATGGGCACGGGCGACGTTCACGGCGCCCTCGACATCGATCGAGGATGCGTCCAGTAGCTCGCCGTACGGGTTGGCCAGGCCGGTCCTGGCGATGTTCACGAATGCGAGGGCTTTGAGCCGGGAGTTGCGCAGAATCCGCGCGAGCCCATCGAAGTTCCCCGATCCGGCGCTGCCGGCATCGATGGTAGTGGTGACGCCGCTGGCGAGGCTGGGCCAGTCCGTGTCGATGCCCCAGAAGGTCTCGCCGGGGTAGGAGTGCACATGCAGATCGGTCAGGCCAGGCGTGACCATGAGGCCGGTCACGTCGACGTGAGCCTTAGACGCGAAGGACGAAGAAATTGGCAGGATGGCCGCGATCACGCCGTCAGCGATGCAGAGGTGCCCGGTGCTCCAGGTGCCATTCAGGGGATCGAGCAGATTGCCGCCGCGCAGCACCAGGTCATAGACGGGCTGAGCGCGAGGCATCAGTCGAACCGAGCGGAAGAAGCAAAGACAGGAAACTCCGGCAGCTCGAATCGCGACGACAACCAGCCGCCGGCCTGCAACAGCGCGAACTCGCTGTTCATGGGCCCGACCAGCTGCAGGCCAATGGGAAGGCCCTCGCTACTCAAGCCAACGGGCACGGATAGCGCCGGATGCCCGGTCAGGTTGAACGGTGCGGTGTAGGCGGCGTTGGCTCCGCGGCGGTGCGTGTGCGGGTTGCGGGCGGTCGAGGTGCGCGTGACCGGGCTGGTGGGTGTGAGCAGCATGTCGACGGCCTGAAACACGGCGTCGACCTCGGCGCACACGAGTTTGCCGACGCGCAGCGCGTGCATGTAATCAGCGGCCGTGAGGCAGGCGCCGGGCAGGTTGTAGAAGCCGGCACTGGCACCGTAACGGCTGCGGTCCCGGCCTGGGCCCTCGTGGTCGAAGTAGTGCTCGGCGGCGATCAGGACGAAGTTGGCCCTGAGGGCGTCGTGCAAGAGGCCCAAGGACTGGGCGGGCAACTGAACTACCTCATGGCCGGCTTCCTCAAGGACCTTGATGGCGGAATCAAACAGGCCGCGCACGTCGTCTTCCATGCCGATGTCATCCAGGTAGCCTGTTGGCAGGCCGACGCGCAGGCGGGCTGGAGCCTCGCTTACGTCAGCGACGCGGTTGGAAGCGGAATCGCCAAAAAGCACGGCGAGCACGGCGGCACCATCGCCAGCGGTCTTCGTGAGGATACCGATCTCGGACACGCTGCCGTCGCTGACTCCGAGCCGGCTGATCCTGTCGTGAGTGGGCTTGAGGCCGAACAGTGAATGTTGGCCGGCTGGCAGGCGGATGGAACCGCCGCCGTCGGTACCGATGGCGAAGCTGGCCAGGCCGGCGGCCACGGCGGCTGCGCTGCCGCTGCTTGAGCCGACGGAGTACTCCTCGGGCAGCCAGGGGTTGCGCGGAGGAGGGGCGAGGTCGTCCTCACTGGGGATGCTCCAGCCGAACTCGTTCAGGTTGTGCTTGCCGACCAGCACGGCGCCGGCCTCGCGCAGCAGGCGCACGGCCTCGGCGTCGCGGGCGGGAATCCAGTCGCGCATCAGCGGCGAGTTGTAGGTGCAGGGCATGCCGGCGGCCGGGATGCTGTCCTTGGCGCCGAAGGGCACGCCGTGCAGGGGGCTACGGGGTGCGCCGTCCGAAAGCTCCTCAGTCAAAGAACTCGCGGCGGCCGTGGCCCCGGCGTGATCGAGGGAGATGTAGCTGCGCACTTTCGCGTCGTGCCGGTCAATCAGGGCAAGCTGACTGGAGACCAGTTCAAGCGGCGTGACAGACCCCGAGGCGATCAGGGACGCGGCTTCGAGGACAGAAGAAGGCATGCGCTCCAGGGACGCCTCAACAGCAACACCAGCAGGAGGTGCGCCGCGATCGCCGACGTTCGCCCAGGCGGAGCGCAGGGGCAGGTCGGTGGCGATGCCCTCCCGGCCGGGTTGCTCGACGTCGCGCAGGCGGTCGGCCATGTCCCAGGCGGACTCGACGTATTCGATCAGGCGTTCGAGCTCGGCGTCGGTGAGGTCGATCCGGGCGCGGGCGGCGAATGCCTGCACTATCCGGGCACGCTGTTCAGGGGAGTCGGGGCGGTCGGGCATGGTTCCTCCTGATCGGTCTGGCTCAAGGCGGGCTTGACGCTCCGCTCTCTGACATGTAACATTTCAGATATTACATCAAACGTCCGGGTGGTCAAGTCAGGGCGAGAAAGATGGAGGTGATGCGGTGGAAGTGGCACAGCTGTCCGCCATCAAAACGGAACGGGTCACTGACACCGTTTACCAGGTACTTCGGGAGCGGATAATTGAGCGCGTCTTTCCGGCTGGCAGCAAGATCAACGTCGACGAGGTCGCCCGCCAGATGAATGTCAGCCGCACGCCCGTGCACGAGGCGCTCAGCGCCCTTGCGGCGGATGGCCTGGTCGAAGTCCGGCCGCGCCGCGGCACGTTCGTCGCGGAGTTCACCGAGCGAGACTACGCCGAGACGCTTGACCTGCGCCGCGCCCTCGAGCTGCTGGCCGCCGAATCCGCCTGCGACTACGCAAGCGATCAGGATGTCGCGGAACTCGGCGACCTGGTCGCCCGCATGAACCGGGCGGTCACTGACGCGGAGTCGGTCGCCGAGGCCGCCCGGCTGCACAACGCCATGAACGTCGAGTTCCACATGCGGCTGGTCAATCTGTCTGATAACCGCCGCCTGATCGCCATGTACGGCGACCTGCGCGCCCACATGAAGATCGCCCGCGCCCACTTGGACGCTTCCGATTGGCTCGACCGCGTGCCGGTCGAGACCCGCGAGCACCAGAGCATCATCGAAGCGCTGAAGCAGCGCGACGTGGACGCCCTCAAGCTTGCTCTTGACAACCATCTGCGCCGTTCGGCGGCATCACTGATCGATGACATCAGACAGAGCGAAGGGAGGGGTAGGGAAGGCTGAACCGGTCGCCGCAGAGCGGCGGCACCAGACGGGGCGAGCCAAGCCGGAACCCGGCGCGGCGGCCCACCTCCTCAAAGCAGAAAGCACGAGGTTTGATCAGGTGAAACGAGTAATCAAGTCACTGACAGTCGCACTGGCGCTCGGCGCCATCGCCTTCGGGCAGACCGTCCTGGACATGCCGTCATGGCAGGCCACCGAGCCCGGCACCGCGGACTGGTTCAACGCGCTCATAGACGAGTTCGAGGCGCAGAACCCCGGCGTCGAGATCGACTTCACGCACGATCCGTTCGCCGGTTACAACGACCGCATGATCACCCGCTTCGCCGCGGGCAACACCCCGGACATCCTGCACCTGCCCGCCGCAAACTTCATGATCTACGCCCAGGAGGAATGGCTCGCGCCGCTGGACGAGCGCATGGCCGCCTCAGACAGCCCCATCCTTGACGAATGGACGCCCGTGCAGGCAGGCTGCGAGTACCAGGGCGAGACGTACTGCGTGATAGTGCTCGGTTACGGCTACGTGCTCGGCTGGAACCAGACCGCATTCGAGGAAGTCGGCCTGAGCGGCCCGCCCACCAGCAGCGCCGAGCTGATCGACTACGCCCGCCAACTCACCATCGACCGCGACGGCGACGGCAACATCGACCAGTACGGCTTTGTCTTCCCGACCATCACCCACGCCGGCGTCGAGACCACCGTCAGCACCTTCCTCTTCGAAGCCGATCCGGACGGCCACTGGGTGGACGCCGAAGGCCAGCTCAACCGCGACGCCATCAAGTCCGCTTGGGGTGTACTGTCCCAGCTGATCGAGGAAGGCTCCGTACCGCTCGGCGTGGACAACAACGGCAAGCGCCAGTACTTCGTCGAGGGCCGCGCCGCAATGATGCTCGAGGGTCCCTGGATCCAGGGCAACATCGACAGTGCCGCCGATGGCATCCGCGAGGGACTCCGCGTGGCGCCCACCCCGACGCAGGGCCAGATCTACGGCGGAGCCAGCAACGTGCTTGCCATCCCCGCCGGGCTCAGCCCCGAGCGCGAGGACCTGGCCTGGGAGTTCATCGAACTCTTCTCCACCCAGGAGTGGCAGGCGAACTACGCCACGATTGCCGGCCAGCCGCCCGCCCGCGCCGGCGTGCTGTCCGACGAGATCCTTGCCGAGAGCGAGAACATGGCCCAGTACGTCGCGGCGGCCGATTCGGCCCGTGACTACATCCCGCCAGGCATGGAAGAAGACTACACGCGCTTCCGTGACCACGTGATCGAGGCGTCCCTGGCTGTTCTGCTGCAGGGGGCCGACCCCGACTCCGTGCTCGATCAGCTCCAGGGTCAGATTGACCGGCTGAGGTAAGACCGCTTCCCGGATCCGGCGGTACCCGCATCTATGGGTGCCGCCGGATACGGACAAGGTCCCCGAGACGATGGCCACCACCGCACCAAATATCCCCCGCAGGCGCCTCCGGAGCGCCGCGCGCAATCGCATGTACGCGTTCGCGCTGCTTGCTCCGGCGATCATCGTCGTCCTGGTCGTCATCGTCTATCCGCTGCTGCTGGCAGGCCAGTGAGCTTTCACGAGGTGCGCATCTTCCGCGTTGACCGCGGCCTTACTGGCGACGTCGGCCTGCACAACTACCGGGACATGTTCGCGAACCCGGCCTTCTGGCAGTCGCTGCGCGTCACGCTGCAGTACGTGCTCTGGGGCGTGGTTGGCTCGTTCGGCATCGGACTGTTCACTGCCGTGCTGCTCAACCAGCCGTTCCGGGGCCGGGCGCTGGCCCGCGTCCTCGTGGTGCTGCCATGGCCGATTCCGGGCGTGGTCGCCGCCACCATCTTCATGTGGATGTTCAATTCTTCCTTCGGCGTCATCAACTACCTGCTGATGCAGGTAGGCATCGTCGATCGGCCGGTGCAGTGGTTTACCCAGCCCGGCCCCGCCCTGCTGGCCGTCATCCTGGCGACGATCTGGAAGGGCTATCCGTTCTTCACCATCTCGCTCCTTGCCGGCATGCAGTCAATCCCCAAGGAGCTCTATGAGGCAGCCCGCGTTGACGGAGCCGGTGCGCTGGAGCAGTTCCGCTTCATCACGCTGCCCGCCCTCACGCCCGTTATCGGTATCTCGCTCATTATCGCCACCCTGTGGCAGTTCCGCGTCTTCGACATTATCTTCGTGATGACCGGCGGCGGCCCATCTGGCGCCACCGAAACGCTCGCCATCCAGATCTACCGCGAGGCGTTCCAGTACTTCGAGATGAGCTACGCTGCGGCCGTCGGCATGGTCACGCTCTTCCTGTCCGTGGTCGCCACCTTCATCTACCTGCGTGCCACGTCGAGGTCGTTCTACTGATGCGGCGCAGCCCGGCAAGCACGTTTCTCCTCTATCTGCTCATAGTCGGCACGCTCGTAGTGCTGCTCTTCCCGATCTACTGGATGGTGATCACCGCCATCCGCCCCGGCGGCGAGCTGCTGTCATACCCGCCCCGCTTCTTACCGGGTGACGGTTCGCTCGACATCTTCCGGCGCGTGCTGACCGAGAGCAACATCATGCGCTGGTTCGCCAACTCGAGTGTCGTCACGCTCGCGACGATGGCGGTGGCCGTACCCGTCTCGACGCTGGCGGGCTACGCGATGTCACGCTTCAGCTACGGCGGCATCCGCGAGACCGGCTACTTGCTCCTGGTCGCCCGCATGCTGCCGGCCAGCCTGCTGATCATCCCGCTCTACATCATCTTTGCCCGGCTCGGGCTGATCAACAACTACTTGTCGCTGGTGATCGCCAACACCACCTTCATCGTGCCGTTCGGCGCGTGGATGATGAAGGGCTTCTTCGACAGCATCCCCCGCGACCTGGAGGACGCCGCCATGATCGACGGCTCGACCGCCTTCGGAGCGCTTGTCCGGATCGTCCTGCCGCTGTCCCTGCCCGGCGTTGCGGCAACCACCATCTACTGCGCCATCCTCACCTGGGGTGAGTTCGTCTTCGCCGCCACGCTCGTAACGGGCGAGGCGCGCTGGACCGGACCCATAGGTATCGCCTCGTTCAACCAGCAGTACCTTGTGCAGTGGAACGAGATAATGGCCGCGTCCCTGCTGTTCATCATCCCCGTCATCCTGCTGTTCGCGTTCCTTGAACGCTTCCTGGTCCAAGGCATCGCCGCCGGAGGAGTGAAACAATGACCGAGATCCGAGGCATCATCCCCATCCTGCCCACCCCCTTTCATGACGACGGACGCGTTGATGAGGCGGGCATGCGAAGCGTCGTCCGCTACGTACTGGCCGCCGGCGCCCACGGAGTTGCCTTCCCTGCGATGGCCAGCGAGTTCTACTCCCTGACCGACACCGAGCGCGTGCGGCTGACCGAGCTGATCATCCACGAGGTCGGCGGCGCCGTGCCCGTTGTCGGCACCGCCACAGCCCAGAACGCCGACACCGCCCTCGAGCTGGCGACGGCCGTCGACCGCCTCGGCGTCGATGCGATCATCGTCATGCCGCCCTATGTGGTGCGCGACAGTCTGCCTGGCACGACCCGCCTGTTCGAGCGCCTCGCAGCCGCGGTCAAGGCACCCCTGATGCTGCAGAACGCGCCGCCGCCGCTAGGCTCGGCATACCGCGCCGACGTGATCGCCGAGCTGATGCGTAGCGTTCCGCGGCTCAGCTACGTCAAGGAGGAGTGCGCTCCCGGCGGCCAGCTGATCACCTCGCTCCTGAAGCAGGCACCGGACTCCATCCATGGCGTTTTCGGCGGTGCCGGCGGGCGCTACATCATGGACGAACTCAACCGCGGCGCCATCGGCGCCATGCCGGCGGCAGAGATCACCGAGGTACACGTAAAGATCTTCGAGCTGTACCAATCCGGCGACCAAACCGGCGCTCGCGCCCTCTACAACCGCAGTCTGCCCCTGCTCATCTTCCAGGCTGTGTTCCGCATGAACATGACCAAGGAGGTGCTCAGGCGCCGCGGCATCATCGGCTCGGCCCATGTCCGCATGGGCGCGGTGCCGCTCGATGACATCGATCAGGCGGAGCTGGGCACGCTGCTGGGTGAGCTGGCCGATCTGCTCGATCCGCCCGTGGCGGGCTGAGTGCTCCGGTCCCCGTCCCGCCCTGCGCTGGTGGCCGAGGCTGCCGCGCCGCACCTGGTCGATTACGACTGGAAGGTCTGGGGCTTTGGCGAAAGCATCGGCTTGAGGGCGCTGCTGGAGCTGGACGAACACCAGCTGGGCACCGGATTCACCGCTCGCGCCACCGACTACCTCGAGTTCGTGCAGGGGCTCGTGCGCCCCTGGTGTGAACGGCTCGATGCAGCCGGCTTCAAAGACCACGTCGCGCCCGGCTCTGTGCTGATCGACCTGTACATGGAGGATGACGAAGAGGTCTACATGGATGCCGCCGTCAAACTGGCTGCACTCCAGGGTTCCTTTCCTGTTGAGCGTGGCGTCGCCGTGCATCGGCCCGACCTTGACGGGCTCTCCTCGCTCATCTGGGTCGACTGCATGGCGTTGGATGGTCCCTTCCTCGCGGCCCTTGGCGCACTCACGCAAAGCGACGCGCTGCAGCGGCGCGCCGTGGATTTCATGCTCAGCTACGCAGACGCGCTGCTCGATCCCGCCGCCGGCCTGTTCCGGCACGGCTTCGACACCGCCACCGGCCGCCAGTCCAGCTGCAACTGGGCGCGCGGCAACGGCTGGGCGCTGCACGGCCTCATCGACACCCTCGCCGAGCTGGACGAAGGCTTTGCGGGGCGCTCGCGCCTGCTCGAGCTGCTGCAGGCGCAGGCCGCCGCGCTGATCGCGCTCCAGGACGACTCGGGCCTCTGGCACACCATCCTGGACGATCCCGATTCGCCGCTCGAGAACTCGACCGCGGCGTTCTTCGTCTCCGGCCTCATGTGCGCCAGGCGGTACGACTACCTGCCCGCCTCGGGTCCGCTGGACGACTGCATCAAGGCGGGTCTCGAGGTGCTGTACTCGGCCGTGGGTGCTGACGGCGCGCTTCAGGTTTCTTACGCCACGCCAGTCGGTCCCCGCGAAACCTACGTCAACGCGCCCACGGGCGTGTTCCCCTGGGGCCAGGGCCCCCTGATCCTTGCGATGCTGGAGGCGACGCGGGCATGAAGATCAAGTCCATCGAAGCGCTGGTGCTGAAGGCGCCGGTACCCGAGATCGAGACGTGGCGCGCGGCCAGCTTCGCGATGCCCTTCAAATTCGCCGAGACCACCCTCGTGCGCGTGACCGCAGAGGACGGCACGGTCGGCTGGGGCGAGGTGCACGCCCCGGTCGCGCCCGAGGTGACCAAAAGCGTCATCGATGTGCTCATCGCGCCCGCGCTGGTCGGTGCCAGCATCCTCGGCCCGGCCGTCCTCTGGGACAGGATGCATGCGCTCATGCGCCCGCGCGGGCACGCGCTCGGCTTCATGCAGGAGGCGATCAGCGGCGTGGACATCGCCGTCTGGGACGTGCTCGGCAAGCTGCTCGACCAGCCGGTGTACAACCTGCTCGGCGGGAGGCCGCAGCAGGGCGTGCGCACGTACGCCAGCGTCCTGCACTGGCTCGACCCGACCGACCTTGCCGAGACCGCCCGGCGCCATCAGGCCGCGGGCTTCACCGCCATGAAGATCAAGGTGGGCCAGGACCGTGCGATCGACCGCCGCAAGGCAGAGGAGACCCGCGCCGCCGTGGGTCCCGACTTCACGCTGATGGCCGACGCCAACTGCCGCTACTCCACGGCCGAGGCGATCAGCATGGCCCGGGTGCTTGAGGACCAGGGCTTTACCTGGCTCGAGGAGCCCGTCCCGCCGGAGGACGTGACCGGCTACGTGCGCCTGCGGGAGAAGGTCGACATCGCCATCGCCGGCGGTGAGTGCGAATGCACCCACTTTCGCTTCGCCGAGCTGATCGGTCGCGGTGCGTTCGACGTGCTGCAGCCCGACGTCTGCCGCGCCGGCGGCATCACCGCCTGCCACCGCATCGGTGTGCTGGCCAGCGCGCACAATCTGCGCGTCGCCCCGCACGTGAGCATCGGCTCGGCCATCCACGTGGCCGCATCCCTGCACTGGGCGCTGTCTGAGTCGAGCGCCTTCATCCACGAGTACCCGGTCTTTCCCAACCCGCTGGTCGACGACCTCTTTGAAGAGCCCCTCGACTGGCGCGACGGCCGGCTCTGTGCCGACGACGCACCTGGGCTCGGCTTCGCCGTCCGCGAGGACGTGGTCGAGAAATACAGGGTTGCCTGATGCGGATTACCGACGTCGAAGCCATCGCGATCAAGGCCCAGAACTCCGCTGAGCAGGCGTACTGGGGCAAGGCTTCCTGGGGGGCCGAGGGCGAGTCCGATCCGCTGGCGCACTGGAACTCCACGCGCTTCCCCCACCCGGGCCGCATGCGGCCGTCGTATTCCGACGGCT
This sequence comes from uncultured bacterium, assembly GCA_964495325.1. Classification (GTDB taxonomy): domain Bacteria; phylum Deinococcota; class Deinococci; order Deinococcales; family Trueperaceae; genus CAZBVI01. The sequence goes on along the minus strand of CAZBVI010000001.1, from coordinate 453,272 downwards.
TCGAGACGGTGCTGGTGCGCATCGAGACCGACACCGGGATCGTCGGCTGGGGCGAGGCCAAGGCGCCCGTCGCGCCGCGCGTGACGAAGTACATCATCCAGGATCTGTTCCGCGACCAGCTGATCGGTGCGGACCCCCGCAACGTCGAGGTCATCTGGGAGACGCTCTATGCTTCGATGCGCCTGCGCGCGCACGACGGCGGTTTCATGGTCGAGGCGCTCAGCGGCGTGGACATCGCCCTCTGGGACATAATCGGCAAGGGCGTGGGCGAGCCTGTGCACCGCCTGCTCGGTGGTGCCTACCGCGACCGCGTCCTGGTGTATGCCTCCGGCGTTCCGGCCACCCGCGCGGGCAGGGGTGAGGCCGACCACACCCGCATGATCGACGCCGCCCTAAGTGCCGCCGAGCGCGGTTTCACGGGTCTCAAGATGGCCATCGGCCTCGATCCAGCTGCCGATGTCGCTTCCGTCGCCGCCGTCCGCGACGCTGTCGGCCCCGACACGCGCATCTTCACCGACGCCGCCGGCAACTACGACGTTGGCCGGTCCATCCTCGTCGGCCGCGAGCTAGAGCAGCTCGACGTCGGTTTCCTCGAGGCGCCCCTGCCCTTCGAGCATGTCGAGGGTTACGCCGAGGTCGCCCGCGCCCTCGCCCTGCCCATCGCGAATGACGTGATCAAGACTCGCTACCACGTGCTCGAGTACCTGAGGCGCGCAGCCCTCGACGTTGTCCAGCCGGACGTGTGCCGCAGCGGCGGCATAACCGAGCTGAAGCGCATCTCCGTGCTGGCCGATGCCTTCGGGGTTGCCTTCACGCCCCATGTAAGCATCGGCTCGGCCATTCATTTCGTGGCGAGTGCCCACGTCGCGGCGGCCTCAGTGAACCTGCACCAGATGGAGTACTGGTTCGGCGCGAACCCGCTTGGCGACGCCATCCTGCTCGAGCCCGTGCTCGGCGTGGTGGACGGGCACCTGCCCGTGCCTCAGGGTCCCGGGCTTGGTATCGAGGTTGATGAGTCGGTTGTGCGCCGGCTGGAAGTTTCCTGAGTATGTACGCGTTAGTCGACTCCGGCACCACCACCACGCGCGTGCGCGGCTGGCGCGATGGCGCGGTCGTGTGGAGCGGGCAGCGCACAGCCGGCGCCAGAAACACCGCGATCGACGGAGATAACCGCGCGATTCGTTTTGCTCTCTTCGAGCTGCTGGCCGCGCTTGGTGCCTCCCAGGGCCCCCCGTCCGCGGTGATCTGCTCCGGGATGATCACATCCAACATGGGGCTGCACGAGGTTCCGCACCTGCACGCTCCCGCCTCGCCCGACGACATCGCCCAGGCAATCGTCCGGGTAAGCCTCGACGGCCATGCAGTCCACTTCATCCCCGGCGTCAAGACGACTCCCGGTGGTTCCGGTTTCGCCGGGCTTGCTGAGGGCGACGTCCTGCGCGGGGAGGAGGCCGAGCTGGTCGGACTGCGTGAGGGTCTCGGTTTGGAAGGACCCGCGACCTTCCTGCACATCGGGTCGCATCACAAGGCGATCAGCGTCGCGGCCGACGGCAGCATCCTGCGCTCGCTTACCGCACCCACCGGCGAGCTGCTTGACGCCGTGCTGAGCGGCACGATCCTGAAGAGCAGCACGGTTCCATTGGATGACCTATCTCTCGATATGGAGGTTGCCCTGGCCGGTGCGGATGCTGCTCTGTCCGAGGGGTTCGGTCGGGCGCTCTTCCTCGTTCGCGTCGGTGAGCAGCTCGCCGGCTTGTCCAAGGGCGCCATGACCAGCTACCTGGTGGGCGTGCTTGCATCACTCGACCTGGACCTCGTTCGGGCATCCGGGGTCGATGGGCCCTTGATCGTCTACGGTATGGGCGTGTTTTCCGGGGTTCTTGAATCACTGTGTAAGGCCGAGGGTTATAACGTGAGTGTCGTGGACAATGAGGTTGCCGACCTGGCCGCGGCGGCCGGGGCCGTGTGGTTGTATGAGCGGTCAGTTGAGCTTGGGGTCTGATGGAAGCACCGATGCGCGCGAACAACATTGAAGCCTTCGGAACGCAGCTGCTCGCGTCCCGGCTGGTCGCCATCCTGCGTGGCGTGCCGGATGACGCGCTGTTGCCGCTCTGCGAGATGCTTGTTGAGGAGGGTTGGCGCTTGATCGAGGTGCCCCTGTCCGATCCGGGTGCGCTCGGGCAAATCGAGATGCTGCGAAAAGCGCTTCCCGCCGACGTCCACGTCGGGGCGGGGACCGTGATGAATGCCGAGTTGAGCGCGGCGGCGCGGGATAGCGGGGCTGGGTTCCTCGTCACGCCGCACACCTCGCCGACAGTGATCCGTTTTGCGGCCGAGCACGACCTGGGCATGATCTGCGGCGCGATGACGCCTACCGATATCGCGTTCGCACGCGAGGTTGGAGCGCGGTTCATCAAGCTGTTCCCCGCCTCTGCGCTCGGGCCAGGTTACGTGAGGCAGCTTCTCGGGCCTTACTCCGACCTTGAGATGCTGGCCGTTGGCGGGATCGGAAGTTCCAACCTTCGGGAGTACCTTGATGCCGGGGTGATCGGCGCCGGTGTCGGTGGGGCGTTGGTTGTGCGGGGTGGTGGAGATGAGGCGCTTGCGCGTGCGCGTATTGAGGCGCGGGCATTGGATCGCCTGGTCTGCTGACGGTTGTTAAGGGAATCAGGTGTAGTCCAGTAGTGGCTCACCATCTCCCGTCAAGATCGCTGGATGTCGTGAACGTGGAGACATGCGGGCCACGCTGCGTCATTAGTGCAGTACACGATTTGCTTTTTCCCTGTATTGGGCCCGCCGGAAACGCTGAGCGTTTACCAGACGTGCTCGAGCCTGCTGCCTTCGAGTGCCTTCAGTTGTGACAATGCGCTGTTCCGGTCTGTCGCTTTGCCAGCTGAGAGGATTGTTTCTGTTTCGTCCAGGTTCCTGAGCCAGCTGTAGTGGGCAATCAAGTCCGCGGCCAGGTCTGCCAGGTGCGGCGTTGGAGTTGTCAGTAGGCCTATTTGCTCGTCATCAAAGCTCTGCTCAGTGCGCGGCCGAAGCCAGCGTTCGACATCCAGTTCCCTTGCGTCACCGATCTGATTCCAGCTGTGATGCTCAGAAGCGAGCCCGTTCTTGTCGACCCAGCATTTCAGTACTGCCAGGCGCCTGATGAGCGCTTGGTCCAGGTCCAGTCTGGGTTTCTGCGCAAGCCATATGAGGTCATACATGTCGCGGGCAAATGTTCTCCGGTTCAGGCGCGCAATCTTCTCCGCAATGTTCTCTTCAATTCTGACTACCGGTAACAGCGGCAGAGGTCCGCCGTACTCGTTGTGGATGGGGAGTGGAACCCAGGCCTGTTGTGTGGTGGGCAGCCACGGGGGTGGTCCAACATCGAGCTTTGAGCTGAGTTCTCCAGTTTCAAACCCTAGATCATTGGCGTACGTGATGTGTGCGCGACCGCGGCGCTCCTGGATTCCGTACCGGAATGGCCCGGCGCTCAGTCCGTCAATCGCTTCCAGGATGAGCTCCAGCACCTGCTGCGGATTGGTTTCCATGTTCGCTACGCTGAAATCGAGGTCGGTGGAGAACCGGCCGCTGGCGCCGGCTAGGACTTTGCGTAGCGCGGTGCCTCCCTTGAATGTGACAAGCTCCAGCACTCCGGCATCAGACAGGGCTCTCAGAAGCAGGTCCTGTGCAACGTCAATCAGTGCGGCTTCACGTCCCTGCGCTCCCTTGCTGGGCCCGTGCCTGAGGATGTGTCCTCGCTTCAGGGTCAGGGTGTGGCTCACGCTGCCCATTGATCGTTCAGGATGGCGGGATTAACCGGCAGTACGGTGTCAGCGATATTGAATTCACTGTTGTGCCGTTTCAGTGGGCCTCTTGGTCCGAACCACACTTTTCCGTGATCCTGTGGTTTTACAGCCACTGCCAGGTCAGGTGAGAGTCCATGCACCAGGTAAGCCAGGCGCGTCGCGACAGCTGCCGGGCGGCCTGAGACTTCCTTGCGCACATCAGCATGGTCGACCTCGGCAACAACGTCAGGCAGTGCTTCCAGGACTGCGCTCCAGGACCGGACCGCTGTCGGTCTTGCGGCAAGGTGAACGAGGATGGTCTCCAGCGCGTGGACCGGGGCGCCTTTCTTCGTAACCAGGGGCAGCACCCAGTCGAAGTTGACTGTGCGGGCTGCGCGTTTCAGTGGCGCCGGAGCTTCCCTGCCTACAGGAATTGCAACCTCAGGCTTGTCAGGACTGCGGTCGAGTAATCCATGCGCCCATAGGGCGGATGAAAGGCTGATGCCGGCCTGAAGCTCCGGGTTTGCCTCCAGCACCGCGAGCACGTCAGTGAATGGCTGTCCGCGGCTGATGGGGCCGGCATGACTGCCCGGCGCGAACTCCCACACGCCCCGTTGCGGTGTCTCCAGGAGCCAGCCCCGGTCCCTCAGCCGCTTCGCGACCATCGCGGTGCTTGACTTGATTCCCGCTTCCAGCCGGAGTTCATCCAGACGATCAGTAGTCACCAGGAAGGCTTCCTCAAACTCGAGTGCTTCAATGACCGGGGCTAAGGCAAATGGTACGGAGCGTGTCACCTGCCTGCCTGTACTGTTGCCGGTAGATACTGACAGCTCTTTCATGACACTACTGTAGCCCCCCGATGAATTAGTGTCAAGCGACTGAGTTGTATACCCTCCATCGATATTGACAGCGGAGGCATGACCTTACAGAACGCGGTGCGCTCCAGCTGCGCACGGTGGATTTCATGCTGAGTTATGCAGACGCCGTGCTCGATCCCGCCGCCTGCCTGTTCCGGCACGACTTTGACACAGCCACCATCTGAAGTCGTGCTGCAACTGGACGTGTCACTTTCCTTCGCAACTGCTCGCATCACAAGGCGATCAGCGTCGCGGCTGTCCGAGGGGTGCGGTCGAGCGCTTTTCCTCATTCGCGTCGACGAGCAGCTCTCCCGCTTGTCCAAGGGCGCCAGTACCAGCTACCTGGTGGGCGTGGTTGCTTCACTCGACCTGGACCTTGTCCGGGCGTCGATGAGGTTGCCGACCTGGCCTCCGATCCCTCGCTAAGTCGTTGAAGTCGGCGACCCTTTCAGCTCAGTCGACACGGTTCGAGCCGTATGCCGGAAACCACATATAGCGTAAGAACGTGCTGTCAGCTGTCTGCGGGTCAATTTCGAACAGGTACCCATATTGTCTTTCGTTGCTAAGTCCGTACAGGATGCCATTCGAATAGGACAGGCCATGGATCGCGCTGCTGATTGGTATTGGACCGATTACAGAGGCTTGGCCAGTATGAAGGCTGATGATTGCCAGCCGGTTCGGGCTTCCTGTCAGCGTTGCATAGAGGCGGCCTTGGTTGCCGAATACCAAGTCACCGGAGAAGTTTCCGGAAACGCCCAATCGGCCGATTTCGATTCCGTGACCCGTTGTGCGGTCAAGTTCGAGCAGCCGATTGTTAATGCCGACATAAAGCTCGCCAGTGGCGGAGCAGACGAGTGCGTTGGAGTTTCCACCGATGTTGCGTATTGAGGTGGCTACTAGGTCCGCTGGATTGATTTCATAGAGGGTGGTGCTTGTGACCCCATACAGAGCTCCATCCGGGCAATAGGCCAGGTCGAACAACTGTATCGCTTGACCACTGGTCGTGACCACGGGGCCGAGTAATTCGTCATACCCATATTCACTCAGCCCCACGTTATAGAGTCTGCTGGGGAGATGCCCAGCGGTAATTGCGGTCGGTATGGAGTGCGCTTCCAGTCTGGTCAGTACGCCAGACCACTCCACACTTCCAGAGTCGTTCTGAAGCTCTACGTGGAGAGCTTCATTGGAATGACGATTTATTATGACTTCGCCAGGCAGGCAGGAGCCGGTTCCTCCTCGATGTTCTTGGGCCATTCTGAGTTCACCTTCAACCTCAGGCTGTCTGATAAGTGCCACGAAACAGTACCGCTTGTTGTATACAAGTTGGCCGATTTCTCCATTTATTGGTGCATGGGAATTGAGGCTGAGGCGGACCGGGCTGGCCTGGGTAGTCATGTCAGTCAGTGGGCCCACCCACTGGCCACTAACGTCTGCATAGGGCAGTCCTGGGTCACCAAGGCTAAGGTCCAAATGCGTAGTTGTGTTCAGGCGCAACTGGCCGCTGGTGAAGTCACCCGAACTTGTGGTCAATGCCATGGCCAGGGTTACCAGGGGACCGGCGTTGTTACCGAATGAATGTGCTTTAGTCAACAGGGCGTTTCCAGGTGCCGAATCGCGTTCACCTGGGAGTCGCCATTCGATGGAGTGGATGTCGAAGTCGAACAGGCTTGAGCTGTCGGCATGGAGGAGCGTTTCCGCACCAAGTTCGTCCGGCGGATCATGCGAAACTCTCAGTTGTGGCATCTGAAACTCGTTGAAGAGTGCAACTGAGGCGACGTCTGCGTTTGCAACGAAGAAATCCCCTATTACGGTGAGCGTCCCCACTATGCCTATGACATTGCCGACGAGTTCTGCGAGGTCACGGTCGAATAGGCTCGATGCACAGGCGACGAGCTTTAACTTCATGCCGTCGTTCAGTTCAGCCACTGACTGCTGTGCGGCCCGGATAACGCGCTGTCCTCCTCCGACTGAATTTACGGTGTCTTCCAGGAAGGTCGTGCCAGGTCCCCCTGCGAAATCCACGAAGCACTTGCTGAGGGTTTCGAGCGTGACGTCGTCGAGTCCGACTGAATCCAGCAGAACACCCGCCAGTGGTTGCCATAGGAAGTCAATGAGGTCTACTGTGTTCAGTTTTACGTAGAGCAACTCGTTGGTTCTCTGGATCTGATTCCTGGCTTCGCGAAACGAGGAATCTCGCAGGTACGGGAGGTAGTAGCCAAGGCCACCGCGTGCGAAGCTTCCATATACCCGGACAGTGGAACGGGCAGGAATTTCGATATCTTGGCTTGCCGGTGCTCCCGGTGCAGTGTTCTCCGCTCCACCAATGAGCTCATGTAGTCCTATGCTGAGCAACGAACCGTTGGCCTGCAGATAATGAACTTTTTGGGCGCCCCCAGGCTCTATAACTTCGACTGCCACCCACCGGTGTTTCCGGTTCGTGAACCTGTACGTCGCGCTGGCGCCGGTTGAAGGGCCGACCTGGCGGAGGTCAACGCCGGTGGACAAGGTTACGGCGGACTGGTCCAGCGATGGGGGCGTGAAGCCATCCAGTGACAAGTGCCTTATTGAGTTGCGCAGGGTGAGTTCGCTGATTCCCATGCTCGGGTTGACAAGATACGGAACGTTCCCTACTTCCACCATCGCCATCCGGTTTGGCGGCAGAAATGCGGTATCAGTGAAAGTCCGTCCCCCGACGGTAATCACTGAGCCCGGCAGGCTGAAAATATGGGTGGACTCGTTAAAGTGGACCGGAACAGCGACAGTTTCGCCTGCCAGGTTGCTGAGCGTCTGGCCACGTTCGGCTTGGCTTGTGAGACGGTAGGTGTAGATGTTTCCGGTACCGACGTCATAGTCGTTGTAGGTTCGGGTGACGCTGTCAAGCTTGGCTAACTCGCTGAAAGCGGCGTTGCCGACGCGGCGTTCCAGGATGTAGCCGTTACTGACAGCTGCCTCATCTGTCCAGTTCAGAGTGATTCTACTCTGATGCGCTTCTACGACAAGCAGCAGTTCTGGCTCGATTGCGATCGGATCCGGTTCCTGCTTTGAACCGCCACACCCTACTAGAAACACGAGAGCCAGCAGTAAAGAAAGCGCATTAAGAGGTATCTTCTTAGTCTGGTACGACGGAGTTCCCCGCATTCTGGCAATCAGCACTTTTGGTCCTTTCAACTTGCAAACAGAAACCCATAATTGCTCACGCGGTGCGCGATCCTCGATAGACGGTTTAATGCCGGTAGTACTGGCACCAAGATGACCTGCCGATAGAGATCGCAGCAACAATGGAGCAATCGACTTACTTAGCGTAGCTGCGGGCCGTAATCAGGGCGTAAACGAGGGTGGGAACGCTGTCTGCCTCCGGAGACCACTTGTCAGATGGGGATGCTATCAGCCGCATCAGCACACAGTTGGCTTTCAGTAGCTCGCAGATGCTATGCGGGTCCGACGCTATCTGCGGGCCCCCGAACTCTGCGGAAAGCGACCCGGACTGGTCAAGCGTCGAAAGGAGAGCAATGATGTCCAGAGTTGTTGGCATGGCGATGCTTCTCGCACTGTGACGGATGTCTTACAGCGGCTTGAGCGGGCCGTGCCTCACAGGTTGCTCAGTGCTTCGCCTAGAACGTTGCGGGAAGCGCGATCAACGAAGAGGAAGGTCCTCCGAGTACCAAATCCAAGAAACTGGCTCTCTTGGACCAAAAGGGCAAGTGTTTGGCGGGTAGGTGAGAGGAGTCCAGTTACGCGCCTGGGTCGGTAGCCGAGCTCTCGAGCTAGTCCAAGTGCCGCCTCGGATGATGTGTGAGTTGTATTCGTCGAATCATCAAGTAGCGTATGTATTGCTGATGCACGGCCTGCTGGATTGAGGTGCTCGGCTGACAAAACGACCCCGGTGCTTACACATCGCTTGCTGTCCCTGGTGATCTGAACAGTTCCCGTCCAGACACACTGTTGAGTACACTTGGCATGCGCCAGGGCGCCGTTGGTTGTTGAGGTAGCTGCTGATCTTAGGAGTAAGTTCTTGCACTCCTCGCAAGGGACCGTGAGCCGGTGCAGAACGCGTTTGTTGGTAGCTGTGCATCGAACCAGTAGCGCGGGATAGACCAGGTATCCTGTAGATTCACACTCGCCGAAGTCCTGTCTTCGCCCCCAAGCTTGCGACTCGGGACACAGCTGCATGCTTGATTTCAGCATACTCTCGCCAGTCACTCTGTTTTCTTCAAGAAGGCCGCTGTCTACGCGCTGCTGCGTATCTGCACAAATGCCGGTTTCGCCAGGAGCCAGGCGAATTCCGCTTACCTCACAGCTAATCAGCTCGTCTGCAAGTGCGAGGGCCCCGCTCTTGTCCGATGGAACCAGGAGATCTTTATCTACCCACTTGCCAGAGACGCTGGACCGGGCGCCTTCATTTGGGCCAAGTAACATGCCGGTGGACTCACACTTTCGCAGAAGCCTCCGCAGCGCTCTAAACTCGGGGTTCTTTTCACTCTGATGCAGCTGATCTAGACGTACTGCGGCTCCAGACACTCCACAGGTGCCAATGTACTCAGCTAGCACTTGGGCCGCCGTTTCACTGCACGTCATGAACTCACTCATGTGGCCTGACGTATTGGACATGACACAACTTGCCTGTTGGTCGCGTCTGTAAGCGCGTCCGCTAACCTCACTTGTCGCGATGTACTCAGGAAGAATCTGAGCACCCGTAAGCGCGCAGGCCTCCAGATGGCTCAGCAGCGCTTGGTTGCCACTCACAGCGCAACTGTGCAGAAGACCAAGGTCTACAGTCTGACCTGAAACAGTGCATGTGCCGAGCTCGTCTACCAACAATGGCTTGGAGGTGACTTCGCAGGTTCCGGAATGTCTTGATAGCGCAACTCGCTGCGATTTGGCTGATCTGACGAGCAAGTGCGTCAGTACGCGACCACCACTAATCGCACAGGTTGAGAACGCAACGCTCGGTGCCTTCCGGCCAGTCTCGGCGCAGGTTCCAGTTTCGGGGATCTCAATCAAACGGTCTGCAGCGGCTCGAGCGCGAAACGAGTAAGGTCCAGCACCGGAGACCGTAAAATCAACGGAGAGCTGGGCAGCTTCCGTGATTACTCCATGAGCGGCCTGTACGCGTGCGGCAAAATGAGGTGAGAAGTTTTGCCGCGCAATAATGCTGCGCTGCTCGCCGTCTGCTTTGGTCAGTTCTTCGCCAAGGCGTTCCTCATAGAAGTCTGCGAAACGCGACAGGTCTTTGTCATTCTCCACCACGGTTTGTATGAGGCTTTCATCGAATTCGGCATAGTCAGTAAGCCTGAGTGCCTGCGCAACTGCAGTTTTACTGGTCCCTGCCAGCAAGGCGGGAGGAATCGGATCCCCTATATTGAGCGTAATCAGGCGATCGAGTCGGTCGTGCGCGACTCCGACCGTGGCGCGGATGGATACCTCCCCCGTGAACCTTGGGCTGCCTACATCAGCGTCCGTTCGGACGATGCGAATCTCGGGGTCAAGCTGCTCCACCCACGCTTTTACCAAGTCGCTGGCTGCTCTGTGGCTGGAGCTGCGAAGGTCGAGCGTGTAGTGCGCTGTTCGCGAAGCCCAGTCTCCAACAAGCTGTTCAAACGGCGGCGAACCAACGTCATAAAGTCGAACATTTGCACCGGGCCGACGACCATACTGCCCGACGACACTTAGTCGGGGGTCGGACGGATCGAAGGTCGCCCGGAATGGGGGTTCGCCACTTCTGAGCACCATAAATGCGCCTTTATCGTCCGGTTGAATCGAGGCGCCATCCGCCTGGAAGGCGGACTCGACGAATTGTCGAACAGACAACCGAGGTTCGATTGGGCTCAGCTCCGGTAGAGCTGGCCCCGCGCTATGCATCTCGGACAAGTGGTCGCCCAGCGTTTCCTGAACAAATTCCTCTTCCTGCTTGTACGTGTCTTTGGCTCGCGTGATATCGGCCTCGATAGCTCTGAGGCTCTCTTCTGTGTCCTTGCGACTGAGTGCATCGAGGACTAGTTCACGCATGCGAGACTGGAAGGCCATTCCGTCGTCGCCCTCGAGTGCAGCGGCCTCCAGAATCGGCTCCATTTCTCCGAGCGCGTTTGTGACCTGCATCAACTTCAAGATCAATCGGGACACGATCTCCTCTTCGATGGATCCGTAGACAACCAGGTTTATCACCTTGACAGAATCGAAGGTAGATCCAAGACGCTGAACGCGACCGATGCGCTGTTCAACTATCATCGGGTTCCATGGCAGGTCATAGTTCACGAGGAGGTTGGCAACCTGAAGGTTAACTCCTTCTGCACCGGCGTCCGTGCTGACGATGATGTTAATGTCCGGCTTCTCGCGGCTGAAGTCTGCGATTGAGCGCCTGTTCACCAATGGCTGGCCACCAGAGATGGTTCCAACTTTGATGTTCATCGATTCCAAGGCTGCAACTAAGGCGGAAAGAGTAGCTCTGCGTTTTGTGAATACTACAATTCGGAAATCGGGATTAGCTGACCTAGCTTCTTCGATTATTGCTTTCAGCGCAGGGAACTTCGGCCCCAGTGGATCAAGTTCTGCTAGTATTCTGATCTTTTCAACAAGGTGCTCCGTAATTGAGCTACTGTTCCCACTAGCCAGCATGTTCTGAACCTGTTGGAGGAAGGCAGCATGGCTGCTCATCATCGCTTCAGAGACGCTGGATTGCTGAAGCGGACTGAGACCGTCAACAACCTGCGCGAGAAGCTCTTCGGCCTCGATTCGCCCGCGCTGGGACCCGGCACTTAACTGTTCAACTTCTCTGCTAGGGAAGGGCAATTGTGTGGTCGTACGACTTGATCGCACAACGTACTGCGCAATGATGTGCCGAAACTGCTCGACCTGGCTCGGTCTCAAGCGAGGTGGACCCTTTGACGGTGGCTTCTCAAGGTACTTGGCTTCAAACTCCTGCGGGCTGCCTAATGGGTTCCGGTGGGCTTTTGCAGAGGTTAAAAGGTCTATCAGAGAATACAGATCCCATGGTGTGTTCTGTATCGGTGTTGCTGTAAGCATGAGGACAAACGAAAACAGGCTCTCACTGAGAGCCTGTTTCATTACACGAGCCATCTTCGCAGGCTTGCGTTGACCATAAAGGCTCTTCAGCTTGTGGGCTTCGTCAAGGATAGCCATGTCGAAGCCGGCCTCACCGATTTCTGCGATCCGGTCCCGTGCGGTGTGATAGGTGGTGATCACGACCGGACTGTCTCCCCGGAGGTGTTGTAAGAGGTTTCGCCCTGATTCAAAGACGGAACCGATTCCAAATTTCTGTTTCAGCTCACTTTGCCATTGCTGCATAAGAATGCTGGGGCAAACGATCAGCGTGCGTGACACTTTGCGACGGGTCATCAGTTCGCTGAGAATTAATCCGGCACTGATGGTTTTCCCCAGCCCTACGTCATCTGCGATCAGAGCTACAGGCGCTCGCCGGCAGAATGTTATCAGATTACGGATCTGATGATCAAACGGTTCAAGGTGCTCCGACCAGTGTCGAGTCGATTGAATGTCTTCTCGGTCACGGATAACGATCGCATTCGCGAGCGAGTACTCGAGAGCAGCAAGGTGGACCTGCAGGTCAAGCTCTTGGCCTCCCAGCAAACTGGGCACTTCCGTACTTCCTTGAAGCCAAGCTTTTGGCACGATTCAGTCTAACATCGGCCAGGAAGCGGCCCGGCTGTGGCCTGGCTGCCATCGCTGGGCCTGGTCATTCGGTACTCCTTCCTGCTGTGGTTCCCCTGCGGGCGTTCCCGCGGGCCGAACGGTATCAGCAGACGTCGATCGACACGGTCAGGCTACCGGCCGGGCGTTCCAGGTCATGGTGACTTGATTGGTGGGTGCACAAAAAAATCGCGCCTCAAGCGCGATTGATATCTTCAATATACACCCGTATGCGGTATTCGTCAAGAGTATGAACCGGAGCAGTGCCTGACGCAGGCGCAAGTCAGGTAAGGCTGGCCAACAGGCCGTCGATGCGTTGCTTGACGAAGTGTGCGAGGCGTTCGCCAGGCTGCGGGTAACGCTCGGTCGCGGACGCGATGCCATCCTGGAGGGCGAGGAGGGCTTCCTCCGTGGTCGACCGGGCGGTTCGCCTGTTCAACCCCCAGCTCGCTGCTTCGTCAACCAGGCTGCTGCCGCGAATTCGATCGAGGAGCAAGATGTTGTTGACCCTGAGTCCCATTTGAGGCATGCCCGGGTTGATGATTATCGTTGGGGCGACGTCGTACAGGGGGCTCAGTTCGACCGTGCCGGGTGTGGGATGCAGCAGGCCGTAGTTCTTGGCGTGCGCATCGGTGTTGCCGACCGCAACGTTGACTGTAGCCTGTTGCAGCAAGCGGGTCAGCTGCTCTTCGGGTTCGGTGCTGTGCCGTTCCAGAATCTGTGCGATTCGGCCAAGCGACGGGTCTTTCCGTGATGGTGGTCCGGCACTGGCGTACTTGGCTTGGGGGCTGAGTCCCATCGCCTGGTTGGCGTCCTCCTGGTGCAGTCTGCGCAGGCCGTCGCCAGTGCCCGAGCGGTCGAAGCGCGTCACGGCCAGCGTCACCGGTGCGTCGCCGATCCGCAGCAACCGGACAGCGGCTGTCGGCGTCACTTTGGCTGCAGCGGTCATGGCCCAGGCTTCCGACTCCACCAGGCCGGGCCACTGCGTCTGCGGCTGTGGCTTGAGGATGTGGGTCGACATTGCGCCTTCAAGCGGTAGTGCCCACCCATCATCGGTGAGGGTCACCAGCATCTTTGCCTGGAAGCCGCCCATCGACACGCGCAGGGCGGCTTCCGGGTCAAAAGGACGCGCCGGAAGCGCCTTGAGACGTTCGGCCAGTTCCTCATTATCCAATGGTTGCAGGGAGCCGGTTCGGTGTTGCATTCGTGCCGGCAATGTCAGTACTGCGCCGGCACACTCCCACCCGATTTCGGCCAGAAGGGATAGATAGTCGCCTTCGACCAGCCTGAAACGCCTCATGGCTTCAAGCAGCTGCTGGTCTTCGGGCAGCAGGCCCGTGAACCAGTTGGCCGTCTGACGGGCATCGAAAGATTCTGGCCGTACAGGCAAGGCTACAGACAGCAGGGGCAGGTCGCGAGAGCTGTCGATGAGGTCGTCGCTGTAACGGAAAGATGCGCCGCGGCGCCGCCTCTGCAGGCTGCCGATTTCCTGTCCATGCAGCCAGACGGTCAGGGTGTCACTCACGAAGTTTCACGCTTACCTGGGCGTCCTTGGGCAGGATCACCATGCGCGAACCAAGCCAGCTGATGGCCTTGGTGGCGAGGCGCAGGGACACGGATCCACCGTTTTCGAGGGCCGATAGCGTTGTTCGTGACACTCCCAGCTGGGCCGCGAAGTCCTCCTGTCGCAAGCCTTTCGCCTGGCGCAGGGCCGCTATGTGCCTGCCGAGGTCTTCGCTCGACCATGCGTTGGCCCACTCGGGACCAGGCGCCTTGGTGTCCGGAATGTTGGACATTGGCGGATCATAGCACGATGTGCAGGATTCTGGACGCAGGAAGCTAGATGCATGATGTCCAGTATCCTGAACGCATCGAGGTGCTTCGTCGTGCAAATGGGTGAGCTAAACAAAAAAATCGCGCCGTTGAGCGCGATCGATGCCTTCAATATACACCCGTATGCGATATTCGTCAAGGGTATGAACGCAACATGCCCCGGTGGAGCTGCTCGGCTACCGGAAGTGTGACGCCAGCTGTTACATCCATCTGCTAAATTGCGCCCATGAAACCGTTGCTCGCCCATCCGATCCTGCTGACCGTACTCATCACAGCTCTCGCGCCCGCACTGGCGCAGGAGGCGCTCATGCCCGAGGACGATTGGGTGGAAGCCCTGCGCGCCGGTGGCCATGTCGAGCTGGGGCCCGGCGTGTTCGAGACCAGCGAGTACGTGGAGCTGAACAGATCCGTGACGGTGACAGGGCAAGGCTCGGGCTTCACCAGCCTCTGGTTCGCTTCCGATGGTGGGGAGTACGGGGAGCAGCTGGCCCTCGTCGCCCCCGAGTCGGGTCGGGCCCGCTTCGAGTTCACCGGCATGGACATCTCGCAGGGTTCGCTGGCACCCAGCGACCTCATGGCCGTCTGGGGCGATGCCCACCTGGTGCTTACCGGCGTGAGTCTGAACTTCGCGTTTGACGAGTACGACTACTATGAGGATGAGTGGGACGTCTGGATGGGTTCCGGATTGCTTCTTGGTGCCGGTGCAAGCGCGCTGGTCGATTCGTCGGAGTTTCACTCCAACTCGTCCAACGGAATCACGGCGCTGTATGCCGAGCGGCTCGTCGTAACGAACAGCAGCTTCCATGACAACGCATGGGCCGGGATTTACGTGATGGACACGCCACTGACCGCCTCAGGCAACTACTTCTCGATGAACGACGTGGGCATCGAAGTTTACGGCACTGCAACGCGGGTCCTTGTCGCCAACACGTTCAAGGAGCAGATAACCGTGGACGTGTACGAGGCAACAGAGTGAAGTGGCGCCAACTGCCCTGGCCGGGGCCCATGCTGATCCTGACGGTACTGCTCCTGCAGACCGCGCTCGCCACGACCCTCACCCCCGACGATGACTGGGTCGCCGCCATCCAGGCGGGCGGTACCGTGGTGCTTGGTCCGGGCGAGTACAGCACCGACCGGGTGATCGAGGTCACGCGGTCCGTCACAGTTACGGGCGCGGGTCACGCGGAAACCATCCTCCTGCTCGAATCGGACGGCGGCGACTACCGGGAGCAGTTCGCGGTCTTCGCCGAGGAAGCAGTCGAGGTGCGGGCGATCATCAGCAGCCTCACCTTCGTCCATGGCTCCAACCACGTGTCTGACCTGATCAGTGTCAACGGCATGGCTCACGTCGAACTCCGGGACGTTGGGGTTGGCCTGGCCTTTGATGACCTGCAGGAAATGCTGGAAGGTAACGGCAACTGGTGGGGCTGCGGGGTCCTCGTCACGCCCGGCGCCAGCCTGGTTGTAGAGGCGGGGTACTTCTACGGCAACGTCCACGGCATCTGCGCGGTTGGCGCCGCGCAGGTGAGCGTGGCGGCGAGCTCGTTCGTCGAGAACGTGCTGTCCGGGCTTCATGTCGAGGACACCCCAGTGACAGTCGATGCCAGCCACTTCGAAGCGAACAACGTCGGTATCGAGATTTACGGCACGGCCAGCCGTAGCCTGACGGGCAACACTTTCGCTGAGCAGAGCTTTCAGGACATCATCGAGGAGGAATGATTCCCGGATTCACGCTTCGTGCCGCTGCAACGTCTGGGGAACCCCGCCGAAATAGGCGCTGTAAGCACCAAGGCTAGACTCCAGAAGGTTTCGGAAAAGATCTGTGTTCGGGTAATTGATTCAGTCCGCTGCCAACTGTGCTACTGTATTTCCCGAACAGGAGGTCGGAGTGACATCAGAATTGGGCGATCAGCCCCGTACACAAGGCGAAGCGCAACGTCGGGCAGTCACGGGCCTTGTCAGCCGCCTACCAGCAGGTTGGTCAGGGCAGGCGAGGCATTCGACCGAGCCCGAGACGGACGGGATCGTGGAAGTTACGAGTCCTGACGGGGAGAGTGCGCTCCTCATCATCGAAGCCAAGCTGAATGTTGTGGGGCGTGACGTCGAACGGCTGAAAAGTCACTTGTCTCGTGCAGCGAGTCATTACTCAGACCACGGTGTGGAAGCCCAAGCCGTTGTTGTCGCGCCCTATCTGTCAGGTTCGGTTCGCGAGCGCCTTCAGGAAGCTGGACTTTCGTACGTTGACCTCACGGGGAACATCCGCGTCGAGCTTTCGAGGCCCGGGCTTTTCCTGATGGATCGAGGCGCTGATGCCGATCCCTGGCGTGGGCCCGGTCGTCCCCTTGGCACGCTCAAAGGTGAGCCGGCAGCGCGCGTGGTTCGCGCCCTCATTGATATCGACAAGGTCTGGTCCATGCGCGAACTCGTCAAGGAATCCGGGGCCTCCACAGGAGCCGCCTACCGCGTTATTGACTACCTTGAACGTGAAGGCCACGTAAAGCGGGATGATAGGCGCAGAGTTCATGTGTCGGACTGGGCGAAGTTGCTGCGGGCATGGAGCACTGACTACAGCCTCACCGGTAGCAACCGTACTTCACGCTGGATCGCTCCACGTGGGATACCGCACCTGCTGGAGCACATGGCTGCATCCGCCGGGAGGCACAACGCGGCGTTCAGGCATGCTCTCACCGGCACCGTTGCCGCCGCAGAATGGGCTCCTTATGCTCCTGCAGTCATCGCCATGACGTATGTCTCGGATACGGAGGCAGCTGCGAGTGGCTGGGGGCTCCACGGGGCAGACGCTGGTGCGAACACGCTGCTGATCGAACCGACATACGACGTAATGCTCGAACGCACAACTGTAAATGACGCTGGTCTGCACATAGCCGCCCCTGCTCAAGTGGTTGTTGACCTGCTCACAGGTCCCGGCCGAGGTCCCGCCGAAGCCGAAAAGCTGCTTACCTGGATGCAGACGCACGAGCAAAGCTGGCGCACGCATGGATGACCCTATGATCAGCTCGCGGCGAGCGATGCTTGATGTGCTTGAAGCACTGGAAGGGCACCGTGATTCGTTGATCATAGTGGGCGCCCATGCGATATACCTCCAGGTACCATCAACTCAGACGGCCGTCGCTCCCTTCACCCGAGACAGCGACATGGTCATCAACCCGGAAAAACTACTGGATGAGCCACTGATCGACGAACTTCTTGCCCGAACTGGTTTTACCTTGCGGGATCCCAACCTCCCCGGATCGTGGGTTCGAGGGGGAGATGAGCTTGATCTGATGGTTCCGCATGGGGTCAGCAAAGGTGGCCGACGTTCCGCCCGGATCTCGCCTCATGCAAAACACGTAGCGCGAAAGACCAAGGGACTTGAGGGAACGCTGGTGGACAACAAAGTAATGGAGTTGCAGTCACTGGAACCCGAATTGGATAACCGACGGATTTCGGTTCGCGTGGCTGGACCCGCAGCCCTGCTGGTCTCCAAGCTCTACAAACTTCATGAACGCCTCGCGTCGGGCAGACCGGACCGCCAGCATGACAAGGACGCCCACGACGTTTACCGCATCCTGCTCCAAATCAGTCAAGAAGAATTAGCGGAACGCTATGGGAAGCTCCTGAATTCTGAGGCCAGCACGGAAGTTGCAAGTACTGCACTGAGCTACTTGCAGGAACAGTTTGCCGATGATGTCGGCGCACCAGGATCCACGATGGCCGGACGTACTGAGGAAGGTATCGGGAACCCTGCTGCAGTATCTTTGCAGGTGTCAATCTTGGCGGCGGAACTGCTCCAAGCGCTAAGCGAACGCTGACTGTACCGGAACGACGTTCCCCGCCTATGAATCACCAGTTCGGCTTCTTGACGCCGGGCGATACCCCTGCCGGTGTCCGCTGCCGCTACTTTCATATCAGTAAGGTGGTGGGCGCGCGTACTGCCGGAACGTTGGACCGCCCACTTGTCCCCTCTCGGTACTACATGGATCGATCGACGCTTGCTCATGTCGTCATTCCAACCTAAGATGTAAGATGGATATAACATAATAGCTTGGAGGGAGGTCTTGCCTTGCGCTCAAATGTTAACTTGCTTCAGGAGATCCGTGAGCAGGTTGGGTTGACTCAGCAAGAACTTGGTGACCGAGTTAAAGTTACTCGGCAGACAATAGCGGCTTGGGAAAAGGGAAGTCGCGATATGAGCGTTGCACAGCTTGCAGGTATCGGGAAGGCTCTGGGGGTTCCTTTGCATGTGCTGCTTGGCTCTGAAGGCCGAAAAGGGCCAGCACTTCTGTTCAGGGCGGACGACCCAGAGGTGCTTTCGGCTGGCCTTCGAGATCTTCTTTCGGCGAAATCAGAGGATTATGCCGCCGTAGAGCGGTTCGCCGGAGAATTGCCTATCTTGCCGGAGTCAAGGCCTCTGGAAGACTTCCGACCCGAGCTGGTGGAGGACATCGCGCGCGAGACCCGGGATTGGCTGGGTGTGGATGACGCACCGCTTGGCAACGTGTTGGCCTTGCTTGAAGCAAAGGGTCTCAAACTCCTCGATCATCCGTTGCCCACACAGGTTTCAGGATTATCAGCCTACACGGATGCCTGGGGTGGCATCATTGTCATCAACAGCAATCACCCCTTGGAACGGCAGTACTTCACTGCTCTTCACGAGCTTGCCCATCTGATTTTTCACCGCAGGGAGTACGACAGACCTGTCGAGCCAGCAAAGCGTCGAAGTGATCCGAGGGAAAAATCCGCCAACTACTTCGCCAGCGCCGCCCTGCTTCCACGCCCAATCATGGAGAAGGAATTGCGCGGCTTGCAGAGGGGCTGGATCCCAGAACCGGTCCTTGGGGACATGAAACTGAAGTACGGCGTCAGCATGCGGACGGTCCTGTTACGCGCTGGAGCCCTTGGCATGATCACCCAGAGACAGGCGGGTCAGCAGGTCGGAATGCTCAATAAGCGTTTCGGGGTCGAGGAGGAAAGCCCCTCACTCCCCGTACCTGAGTCACAACCACAATCGCGCCTGGAACGGCTCACCTACCGGGCGCTACTCAAGGACGCGATAACGACCTCCCGTGCTGCTGAAGTGCTTGGCAAACCCCTGATGGAGGTGCGCAAGCAATTATCCGCATACCTCACTAATCCGGTAACTGAGGGCGCAAGCGGTTAATTCTTTTGTCTGATGCTGCGGTACTGATCTACCTGGGTTACGTAGGGGGTTTGAAACTGTTGCCGCAGATCGCACCGACCGAGGTGCTGGATGTGGTGCTGCTGGAATGCGAGGACGCACGCCAGCCCGCCCTCATAGACGAAACGCTGGCAGCTGGCGTGAGAGTTGTAGCTACTCAGGACACATGGATCGAAGCAGCGGACGATTACAAGTCCGCTGCACTCAGCGTCCTAGGCTGCTGAACCATGTCGACCCAACAAAAGAATGGCGCCTCAGTTCGGTGCGTGGCCATCCAGCAGCTCCAGCCGCTGAAGAGGCGAGAGCGCGTCCACTCGCACATACGAACCATCGAAGTAGGCGCGCACGCCGTGGAAGTAGTCGATCGGACCACTGGTCTCGATTACGATCAGTGGACCCAGCCGGCGCATGCGAAGCTCGGCGGCATCATCCTGACCGGGCACTTCCCATGAGAAGACGGCTTCGTTCTCCAGCACGTCTCCCCGACCGCTGACCGCCCCCGTGTGCGCGGTGGGCCCGCGCACCACGAGGATGTCGAGCAGGAGGTGGCCGTCGCCGGTGTCCAGCAGCCTGAAGCCGCCCCCGTACCCGTCGGTCCAGACGCCTTCCCAGCGGCCCAGGGAATCGAGCGAGCCGTCGTAAGCCCGTATCCAACCGCGCACGAAGTCCGTGCGGTCCTCGGTCAGCCATCGCCTGGCCTCCCAGAATTCCGGCGACTCTGCGGCCGGCCGGTCGTCCTCCGTGATGGCGCGGTTGAAGGTGCCGATGTCGGCCGCTCGCGTGTCCCTGCCCTCCAGCCATTCGCGCTGGGTGTCTCGCAGGGCGATGAAGACCTGCTCTGGCAGCAGTTCACGCGCAAGCTGGTACACGGCGTTGAGTTCCGCGTCCGCTGTCTCGAAGAGCTGAACCTGCCTGGACAGCTCGTCGGCAGCGGCCGCGTCACTTTGTCCAAGCGCAGTGCCAGCCAAGCATAGGGCAAGCACGGTGCCCCACATCCAGATTCGCTTTGTCATGTTTTGAGTCTAGCAGGGCGACCGCGGAACCACCGCGGCTCGCCCCGGGATGGACAAACAAAAAAATCGCGCCTCAAGCGCGATTGATATCTTCAATATACACCCGTATGCGGTATTCGTCAAGACTATGAACACAAGTGGTCTCCAAGTACGTTGCGCCACACCGGAAGTCGACCTTCGAAGCATTGTGCTCCCGGGTTTACTACTCCTCGAGGATGTCCATGTGGAACTGATCCCTGAACGAGTTGTCCGTCAGATCACGAGTTGCCGAACCGTGTATCTCGATGCCGACTTCGTTCCGTTCGAAGTGGCTGGTTTCAACGGTGACAGGGGTGTCCTCGACGTAGATCCCGGCTTGCAGGTTATCAACGAAGGAACTCCCGGCCACGCTCACCTGGGAAGCGCCCGTCCCACAGATGCCGTGGAGGTTGCCGTGGAAGGATCCCGCCTCGACGCTCAGGCTGGCGCCGGGCGTGACGAGAACACCGCAGCCCGACCCGATGCCGTTACCTTGGAACAGTTGCCGCACGGTGAAGTAGGTCAGGTTGATCCCGACATCCCGGAGTTCCACGTGAGCCCTGCCGGCGGCCGTGACCAGGTCAGACATGTAAGTGCCGCCATGGACGATGGAAAGGTTGCTGATGATCACCCTCACCTCGGCGGGTCCGGGTGCGACTATTGCGAACTGCTCCCCGTACTCTCCATCGTCGGAGTCGAGCAGAAGAGTGGTTTTGGAAGAACCCGCACCCGTGATGGTGACGGACCTTGTGACTTCGATCGTGCGGTCGGTGCTGAACTTGCCCGGACCGAGCAGGACGGTCCCGCCCGCCTGGATGGCTGCCACCCAGTCCTGGTTCGGCCTGAGCCCTCGGGTCGTCAGATGAGCGACCAGGTTCGTGGCTAGCGGGGCCAGCAAGAACAGTCCCGTCAGGATCAGTATCGGCCGCAGCCAGCGCCGCGGGAAGTTCATCAGCCTGCCTCCTCCTCGTACAAGTCCGCTGTTGCCTGCTCCTTGAACGAGCCAAGCCTACAGTAGGTTCACCGCCGTAAAGTTTGCATTAACGGCGCCCGAGCCAATGATCAACTGGTCATGCCGCTTCACCTGCGATGATCGAGGACCGGAATTGGTCCGCCTGAAGCGGCAGTCAGGCGTTAACAGAAAATTACGCCTCCCTCCGCATAATTGCTCCAGAATCCACATGACTCGGGCCGGTGCCATTGTCCTGCCGGTCCCGGCCGGGAGGCAGAAATGCAACAGAAAATCCTTCGCTCACCGAACGCCCGCCCGTCCTGGCTCGGGGCGCTGGCTATCCTGATGCTCGCTTTGGCGGCCTGCAGCACGCCCGAGGCGCTGGCGCCGCACGAACCGGACGTGCATGCCGGCGACCCGGTCACGGCGGCCTGGCCGGCCCGGGGCCCGGACGTCCCCGACCTGCTTGAGCGCGCGGCGGCCGGCGAGAGCGTGCGGGTGCTGGTCGAGCTTGCGGTACCCGCGGAGACCGAGGCGGGCCTGTCTGCCCAGGCGGTCTCCGACCAGCGGCTGCGGATCGCGACCGCGCAGCAAGGGTTGATCGGCAGCCTGGCCGTGGCACCAAAGCACCCGGTCCGGCAGCTGCGCACGGTCCCGTTCATCGCCCTGCGCGTCGACCAAGCGGGCCTGCTCGCGCTCATGAACGACCCCGCGGTCGCCGCCGTGCATGAGGACACGGCGCTGCAGGTCGCACTCCAGCAGAGCGTGCCCCTGACCGGGGCTGACGCGGTGATCGAGGGCGTTCCCGGCTTCGACGGGACCGGCCAGGCGGTCGTGATCATCGACACCGGCGTCGAGGCGGACCACCCGTTCCTGGCCGGCCGCGTCGTCGCGGAGGCCTGCTTCAGTACGACGGACAGCCTCTTCACCTCGCTCTGCCGCGGCGGCGCGGCCCGCGACGTCGGCCCCGGCAGCGCAGCCGCCTGTACCGGAGTCAACTGCTTCCACGGCACGCACATGGCGGGCATCATCGCCGGCAGCGGCGACGGCTTCACCGGCATGGCGCCCGGCGCGAGCCTCGTCTCGATCAAGGCCGCCAGCGGGCAGGGCTCCGGGTCGGCGTCGCTGCTCTACTCCGACGTAATGGCCGCGCTCGAGTTCGTCCTGCAGCTCGCGAATGGCGAGGCCGAAGGGTACGGCGACTTCGCCACGCCGATCGCCGCCGTCAACCTCAGCCTGGCCGAGTCCACGGTCCCAACCACGTGCAACCACAGCTTGCTGACGCCGCTGATCGACACCCTGCGGGCTGAGGGCATCGCCACCGTCGCAGCGTCGGGGAACGGTTACAGCGTCACCGCCATCTCGGCGCCAGCGTGCATCTCGAGCGTGATCAGCGTGGGAGCGACCGACGACTCGAACAAAGTGGCCAGCTCCACGAACACGTCGGGTACCCTCCAGCTGCTCGCGCCCGGGACCTCCATCCGCTCATCCGTGCCGGGTGGCGCGTTCGCCGAGTACACCGGCACGTCCATGGCCGCCGCCCACGTGGCCGGTGCCATCGCGCTGCTGCGCGAGGCCCACCCCGACTGGAGCGTCTCCGAGGTGCTCGACGCCCTGATCAGCACCGGCCTGACGGTCACCGACTCGCGCAGCGACGCCGGCAACCGCCGCATCCCCCTCATCCAGGTGGACGGCGCGATCGACGCGACCCCGTCGGCCAGCACCCAGCCGTCCGCCCTCCGCTCGTCGCTCCTGGCACCGTTCCCCATGGTCCTGGAGGGCGGGCGCGCCGAGGGCGAGATCCGCGTGCAGGTGAGGAGCGGGCACGGCGAGCTGCTCGGTGGCGCGGCCGACGAGCTCAGCATCGCCAGCACGTACGGCTCCGTCGGCAGCATCCGCGAGGTGTCCGCCGGGCATTACTCGGCCACGCTGACGGCGACGACCCCCGGCGTCGCCACGGTGACCGCCCGGGTCGGCGGTCAACAGCTCCCCCAGACCTACCAGGTGACGATCAGCCATCCGCGGCCGCGCCCCCAGGGTCGGCTCCTGCTCTGGGAGCAGATGAAGTTCAGGGCCGGCAGCCTGTTGAGCAGCGTCTCGCTGTCCCAGGGTGGCGGCGCTTACGTCGCGGTGGACTTCGAGATCACGGAAGACGTCATCCTTGAGTACATCCACCTGCCCGGTGAGGATAGGGGCGGTCAGCTCAGCCAGACCAGCGAGATCCGCTGGTACGTGTTCGGGGACGACGGCGGCCGGCCCGCCGGTTATCCGGGGGAGGACGAGCCCCTCTGGAGTCACGTTTCCCCGCCGCTGAGTCCCGGTGTGGAGCTGCTCGGCGGCATCACGATCGACCTCGCGATGCTCGAGCCGGCGGCCGGCATCGAACTGGCGCCCGGCACGTACTGGCTGATGATCGCCCCCATGTACGACGGGCGCGTCTCGGGGTACGGCGACGCGCGCTGGCTGCGCCGCGAGGTGCAGGAAGTGGGTGGCCACCCGGGCATGATCTGGTCGCCGCTGCTGGGCCTGAGCACCTGGACCGATACGCGCACCCAAGGGAACATGCCCGACTTCGCCGTCCATCTGCGCGGGCAGCTGCCGCTCGACTTCGACGGCTCCACCGTTTCGGTCGCGCCGTCCTCGCTGCCGGCGGACGGCGCGAGCACCGCGACCGTCACGGTGCAGCTGCGCCTGCCGGGCGGGGGCCCGCTCGGCCGTTCCGGCGGCGAGGTGACCCTGGCCAGCACGCTCGGCAGCCTCGGTGAGGTGACCGACCACGCCGACGGCACCTACACCGCCGCCTACACGGCCGGCGGCACTCCCGGTACGGCCGTGATCACTGCCGCGCTCGGCGGCCGCGCCCTGGGCGGCACCGCGACCGTAACGCTGTCCGGCTCGGGAACCGATCCGAAGCCCGAAGATGCCAGCGTCATCATCACCGGCGCCAAGGGCCCGAACGTCACCGCCGGCCCCGGCCAGGACGGCCTCCACGTGCTCACCGCCGCGCTCGCGTTCAGCGCCGGCAACGCCTCGTCGGTCGACGTGGGCGGCATCACCGTGACGATCGACGACCTGCACCGCGGCGCCGCCGCGTTCGACGCGAGCGGGATAGCCGCGCTCGAGGTCCGGCTGGGCGGCGCCGACGGCAGCCTGCTGGGATCGGCCACGACCGTGGACGCAAGCGGCCGCGCCGTGGTCACGTTCGATTCTCCACTCACGGGCGAGCCGGGTGGAAACGCCAGCCTGTACGTGAGCGTCAACATCAGTGGGTCCCAGGGCATGGGCCTGGCCCACTTTGTGCTGGCCGGGCTGATCGCGCTGCCGCTCGCGGCGTTCGGGAGCGGGCGCGGCCGAAGGTTGCTCGGTGGCATCGTCGTCGCCCTTCTACTGATGCTGATCGTCACCGCGTGCGGCGGGGGTGGCGGCCAGCCGGTGCCCGATGGGCAGTTGCGGTATCGCTTCCAGCTGACGGGCGTAGACGCGACCATCGATGGGGCGCCTGCCAGCACGAGCGGACTGCCGATCGAGGGGGCGGAAGTGAGGGTGAACCTGTCCGCGCTGCGGTGAGTTCTGGCGCGACACAGATGGCGCGGTTACCAACGGCCGCGCCATCACAGGAATCCATTGGGCAGCCCTGTCGGATGCTCCGGGTGCTTTTGTGACCAGCGGCGCTTGATTCGCATACTCCATTGGAGTACCTTGGCCCAAGGGGCGCCAGCAACTGTCGTTGAGACGCCAGAGTTTCGGGCCGCCTCTGCCAGGGTCATGAACGACGCAGATCGGACTGCGCTTGTCGACTACCTCGCCTACAACCCAACGGCAGGCGATTTGATCCAGGGAATAGGTGGAGTCCGCAAGCTTCGGTGGGCGCTCAAGAGCCGCGGCAAGCGAAGTGGAGCACGTGTGGTCTACGACTATCACAGCACCGCGATGCCACTGTTCGTCCTAACGGCTTACGCAAAGAGCGACCGTGAGGTCTTGAGCCAGAAAGACCGAAACGACCTGAAGCAGCTGACCACCGAGTTGGTTGCCGCCCTGAAGCGGAGGAAGAGATGAGTAACGTCGCGAAGAGCATTCGCAAGGGCCTGGAAGAGGCTGTCGCATACGCCGAAGGTTCGGGTGACGGAAACCTTTACCGAGTCCACATTCCTGAAGCCATCGATGTAAGAGCCATCCGGCTGAAGCTGGACATGACGCAGCAAGAGTTTGCCGGCCGCTTCGGCTTCAGCGTCAGCACCCTACGCCATTGGGAGCAGGGGCGACGCCAGCCGGAAGGGCCAGCCCGAGCGTATCTGCAAGTCATAGATCGCGATCCGGAAGCCGTACGGCTTGCGCTGCAGTCGGTGTGATGACTCGCCACTCGGCCATTGGGTCAGCTTCGCCGAGAACGTAGCCGTGCGGTAGCGAGCCTAAGTCATGAGGATGCAGACCCGTGGGCCGACGGGTAATTCTCGATTCAACGGTGCTGATCGATTACGAGCGGGGACTTTTGGACCGTGCTTTGCTCGATGACGACGAGCTGGCGATAGCTGCGATCACCGTGGCTGAGTACCGGACAGGTATCGAGCTGGCCGATACCCCGGAGCGTGCGGCTACTCGCTCACGCGCTTTGGCCGCGATCATGGATGCGCTTGAAGTGCTCGAATACACTGTGGTTACTGCCGTTCACCATGCCCGATTGATAGCCCACGTGCGGCGTACTGGAACTGTCCGGGGCGCCCATGATCTGATTATCGCGGCCCATGCCGCCCAGACGGGACGTACTTTGCTGAGTAATGATGCGGCTGCGAGGTACTTCTCGTCGCGCTTGTAGTCCCACTTCCTGTCCATGGGTGCATCGTAGCCGCTGCGTGAGCGGACCAAGAGAATGTCCCGCTCCCTCGGTTCTCTCTTGGGAGCGGGGCTCTCTGATTAGGGTTTCTGCCCCCGCTATAGCCCCCGGCTATGGGTGTCATTATGTCGCGGCTGCTGACGGTGCGATAGATGCAGCTGTAACTGTGGGCTTGAATCAAATGTCACAGTCAGCCTTTGGTCCGCGGTTCGCCGGTCAGGAATCAAGAAGCATGCGGCGCCGGCAGGCTTTAGGATTGCCACATGAGCAAGTCAGGAAGTTCACGTAAAGACGACAGCGACAGCAAGTTGGACGGTGGCTTCTCCGCGGAAGAACGCAAGGCGATGCAGGCACGTGTCCGGGAGCTCGAGCTGGAGGCGGGCGAGGGCAAGCTCAAGGGCAAGGCCAAGATGGAGAAAGAACACCACGACAAGATCGCCGAGATGCCCGAACCGGACCGGTCGATGGCGGAGCGCATATACTCGCTGGTCCAGGAGAATGCTCCCGAGCTTTCACCCAAGACGATGTACGGCATGCCCGCCTACGCGAACAAGGCCGGCAAGGTGGTCTGCTTCTTTCAGGCGAAGTCGAAATGGGACACCAGGAACGCCGCACTGGTGTTCGAGGACCCGGCGAATCTGGACGAGGGCACGATGTGGCCCACCTCTTTTGCCATACGGGAGCTGAACACGGACAATGAGAAGCGGATTGCCGAGCTGATCAGGAAGGCCGTCAGCTGACGGGCCAGTGCGCCTCACCGCCAGGCATCCCTGCTAAGGTCGTCCATAGCGGTTCACGAAAACATGGGGCTTGGCTTGGAGGCTTTTCAATGGCGAGACTGGTTGCGTTGCTTTTCATTGTGCTGGTGGCGGGTGCTGCGAGCTCTGAGAATTACGGCACTGCCGTTCGGGCCATGGCGTTGGTTGAGGAGCCCTCCCTTGGCCACTGGCTTGAGTTCCCGCTGATCGCATACGCGGACGATTCCTGCACCGGGGAGGCGGCCAAGTGGGTGACCGACTTTGCCGCGAGCACGATGGAGTACTTCCGGGACGCGATCACCGGTGAGTTCGAACCGTTCGTCGTTCTGGACGACACTTGTCTGACAATTCCCGGCTTGACTCGGGGAGAAGCCAATCGGACCACGAGCACACTCATCTCGTCGATCAAGGACATGGGTATCGGTGATTTGCGGTCCGGTTTCGGCGCGTCCACCTATGACTGGCTTGAAGTCAGCGTGGATGCCCCGAACGTTATTGGCGTGAGTTACCAGGTCTTCAATGACGACCCCGGGTCCAGCTCGCTGTCCTTCGGTTACCTCTTCTTCGAGTACCGCCCGGACCTGCAGGTAATGCGCATTCACCAGCATAGGTACGTGGCGCGCAGGGGGTCTAGGGAGGTCGATGCCGATGGCACGGGCTTGTGACGAATAAGCCAGGGCACGGCATATCTCTTCTGTGCCATACTCGGACTCATCTAAGGAATCGCCTCTGCGACTCAGGAAGGGCAGTCCAACTTGAAAGTCTTCGCCGCCACCATCTCCACCGAAACGAACACCTTCTCCCCAGCGCCCACGGGCGCGGCTGACTTCGACACGCACCGGTCACAGGTGGTCGCCGACGTCGATGGCGCCGCGATCGCCGCGTTGCGCCGCCGGACGCTCTCGCGCGGTTGGGAGTTCACCTTCGCGCTGCAGGCGTCGGCGCAGCCCGCCGGCGTGACGGTTCGCAGCGCGTACGAGGACCTGCGCGAGGAAGTGCTCGACTCGCTGCGGTCGCAATTGCCGGTGGACATGGTGCTGCTCCCGTTGCATGGCGCCATGGTGGCGGAGGGCTACGACGACTGCGAGGGGGACCTGGTGAGCCGGGTCCGCGATGTGGTCGGTCCGGACGTCCCGATCGGTGTGGAGCTCGACCTGCACTGCCACCTGACGCAGACGCTGCTCGATGCTGCCGACGCCGTCGTCATCTTCAAGGAGTACCCGCACACGGACATGGCGGACCGGGCCGAGGACCTGTTCGACATCATCGCCGACGCCGCCGAGGGCAAGGTCAGGCCGACCATGGCGATGTTCGACTGCCGGATGATCGGCATGTACCTGAGTCCGTTCCAGCCGGTGCGGGCCTTTGTAGACGACATGATGGAAGCGGAGTCTTCCGCGCGCAGCACCCGCGAGGCCGGGGGACGCGACACCCTGCTGTCCCTGTCCCTCGCGCACGGTTTCCCCTGGGGCGACGTGCCCGACCTGGGCTGTCGCATGCTGGCCGTGACCGACGGCGACCCCGAGGGAGCCGCCGCGCTCGCCGAGCAGTGGGGCCGGCGCTTCCACGCCCTGCGCCGCGAGGTGACGCTCGAACCGGTTGGAATGCAAGAGGCGCTCGACCGCGCGCTGGCCGCAGACAGCGGCCCCGTCGTGGTGGCCGACCAGGCCGACAACCCCGGTGGGGGAGCCCCCAGCGACTCGACCTTCGTGCTCCGCGAGCTGCTGGAGCGGGGCGCCCAGGGCGTTGCCCTGGCGATGATGTGGGACCCGATCGTGGTGCACACGGCGATGGCCGGCGGCGTGGGTGCCCGGCTGAAGTTGCGCCTGGGCGGCAAGATGGGACCCGCCTCCGGCGACCCGCTGGATGTTGAAGCCGAAGTGCTTGCGGTCCGACCCGGGCACACCCAGACCTGGCCCCAGACCGACGGCGAGCTCATCATCGACTGCGGTGACGCCGTGGCCCTCCGCATCGGCGGGGTGGACGTGGTGGTTAATACCAAGCGCGGCCAGGTGCTGAGCCCGACCGTCTTCAGCAACATCGGGCTGGATCCGCTCAGCTACCGGGTGC
Source organism: uncultured bacterium (assembly GCA_964495325.1). Classification (GTDB taxonomy): domain Bacteria; phylum Deinococcota; class Deinococci; order Deinococcales; family Trueperaceae; genus CAZBVI01. The sequence continues at coordinate 424,326 of CAZBVI010000001.1, read as the reverse complement.
TGGTCGTAAAGTCCACCCAGCACTTCTACGCCGGCTTCGCCCCGATCGCGAGCGAGGTCATCTACATGGGCGCACCCGGCGCGATCGCACCGATAATGACCAGCATCCCGCTGCAGCGCGCCGACCTGAACAAGTACCCGTGGGTGGAGTCACCGTTCGGAGAGTAGGAGGGCGTTTAGGAGTTTGCAGGTACCGCACAAGCGGGATTAGTCACGCTTGACGTGCATCACGCGGCGCGTTCGATACGGAAGTCGCTAAGGATCTTCTTGCAGCGGAGCTAGCCACAATTCGTCCATGGAGTGGTTCCGCCAAGTGATGCAGCGAGGCTCTCGCGCGGCCGCAGTCTCCCGTTCGTACTGGCGGCGTACCGAGGCTTGACGCTCGCCCATGAGACGGTGAAAACTGCAACCAGTTCAGTTCGAGGTGGGGACGCTCTGGCCATTCTGAAGTCGGAGGTGCTGTCGTGGAAGCAGTGGGCAACAGGTTCGAAAGCAGGTCGGTGGGTATTCTCCCGGAACCAGGGGCGGGCTGAGTGTTCCGCCGCCGCCCCAACCCCGTGTGGGTGGCCGACGCGGCCGCCCAGCACCTCCTGAAGCACGACTGGCAGTACTGGAGCGTCGGCGAGAGCATCGCCCTGAGCGCGCTCTATGAGCTTGACAGCCACCAGATCGGCACCGGCTTCAAAAGCCGTCACCAGGATTACAGGGAGGTCGTCGAAGGAGTCGTCAGGCCCTGGTGCCGGGAGTTTGCAGGCGTTGGCGTCAGGGACCATGCTGCTCCGGGCGCGCTGCTGGTCGACCTCTATTACGACACCGAGGACGAGCTCTACCTTGACGTTGCCGTCCAGCTGGCATCCCTGCACGCCTCCCTCCCGGTCTCGCGCGGCGTCGCCGTTCACCAACCCGACCGGGACTCGTTGATACGCGCCGAGTACATGGCGCTGGACGGCCCGTTCCTGGCCCGCCTTGGCGCGGTCACCGAGAGCGAAGCGCTGGAGCGGCGTGGACTGGACGCGGCGTTGGGCTACGCGGAGGCCCTGCTGGACCACTCGACGCACCTGTTCCGGCACGGCTTCGATACGGAATCGGGCCGTCAGTCCGAGTGCAGCTGGGCCAGGGGCAACGGCTGGGCGCTCTACGGGCTGATAGAGACGCTGGCCGAGCTCTCCGAAGAGTTCCCCGGCAGCGGGCGCCTGCTGGAGCTGATCTGCGGACACGTCACCGCGCTCGTGAGCCTGCAGGACGCGTCGGGGCACTGGCACGCCATTCTGGACGACCCGTCCTCGCAGTTGGAGAGCTCGGCGACCGCGCTGTTCGTGGCGACGCTGAATTCCGCGCGGCGGCACGGCTTCGTGGAGCGGACCCGGGAGCTGAACGAGTGCCTCAGAGCCGCACTGGCCGCCCTCTACGCGGCGGCCGGATCGGACGGTGCCTTGGTCGTGTCGGGCGAGACCCCGGTCGGGTCGCGCAATGCATACCTGGGCGTGCCCACGGGCGTGTTCCCTTGGGGTCAGGGCGCGCTGATACTGGCGATGCTGGAAGCAACGCGGATGTGATGCTGGAGATCCCGGTGACCACACGCACCGCGTCGGCTCGACTGGGAATCTTCTGGTATAATGATGCCATGCGTGCGACGATTGACGCGATGGGCAGGATAGTCGTTCCGAAGCCGCTCAGGGATGCCTTGGGCCTTGAGCCTGGGACGGTTGTTGATATCAGCAGGTACGGCGAGGGTCTCCAGCTTGTTCCAGGTGGCCGTACTGCCAGGCTGACTACTGCGGATGATGGCTTGCCGGTAGCCGAATCGGACACGATCATCACCGATGACGTGATTCTCGGACTGCTTGATGCCGGACGCAAGTGAACCTGGGGCGAACCTTGCCTTGGACACCAGTATCGCTGTCCCGATACTGCTGAAGTCACATCCCGAACACAAGTCACTCCGCAGCCGGGTAATGAGGTTCAGGCCTTGCCTTACGGCACATTCACTGGCGGAGACATACTCAGTCCTGACCCGACTGCCCGGTGACGCCCGGTTGCGGCCTGAACATGCCTCCGCCCTGATCGACGCGGTTTTCATGCCGGCCGTTGTGCTTCCTTCCGCTGTTTCCATCCGGATACATGCACTGCTCAGGGATGCCGGCATCAGTGGCGGGGCGGTTTACGACGCAATCGTGGCACTCGCGGCCAAGCACGCCGACTTGCCACTTGCTACCCGGGACCTACGTGCCGCTTCGACTTACGCCATACTTGGCGTTCGGGTGGAGCTTTTCGCGAGCTGAGCGGTCCCCAGCCACCCGCGACTGCACCGCGCAGTGCCCGCACCAGCGTGATATAGTCCCTCCAACTCATCATTCTGGAACGCAGCGGGCCAAAAGCCGGCACGTGTTCCCTTGGAGGAAAGCATGCTTTTAGGCCGTGCCCGCACAGTAATAGCTTCCCTGATCGCCGCGTGCGCGCTTGGCGTTGGCTTCGCGCAGCAGGACCTGGTGATCGCAGTCGGTACCGACGCGGTGACGCTCGACGTCCATGCGGTCACCGACACGCCGACTTTCAACGTCACCGGTCACATATTCGAGACGCTCTTCGCCCTGACGCCCGATGGCAACGTGGTGCCGCACCTGGCGACCGGCTACGAGGTCAACGATGAGGGCACCGTCGTCAGCATCACGCTGCGCGACGACGTCTTCTTCCACGACGGCACGCCCTTCAACGCCGAGGCGGTCAAGGCGAACATCGACCGCATCAAGGACCCGGAGCTTGCCAACGCGTTCGCGACGATGATGGGCCGAGTCGACTCCGTCGAGGTGACCGGCGAGTTCACGGTGGACTTCCACCTGCCTGGCCCCTTTGCGCCGCTGCTGCCGCACCTCACGCACGCCTCGCAGGCGATGATGGCGCCGTCCAGCATGGATGACCCGGAGCTGTTCGGCAACCCCGTCGGCACCGGCCCCTTCAGGCTCGACTCGTGGGAGCGCGGCATCCAGCTGAAGCTCGTCCGCAACGACGACTACTGGCGCGAGCTCACCAACCTCGACTCGGTCACGTTCCTCCCGATCTCGGAAGGCACCACGCGAGTCGCGATGGTCGAGTCCGGCGCCGCGCACGTCGCCATCAACGTGCCGCCGCAGGACGTCAACCGCGTCGATGCGATGGACGGCGTGACGGTCCACAAGGTGGACAGCATGCGCACCATCTACATCTTCTTCAACAACTACCGCGAGCCATGGACCGACGTCCGTATCCGCCAGGCGTTCAACCACGCGATCGACAAGGAAGCGATCGTCGAGTTCGTGCTCGGCGGCGCCGGCCGCGTGTCCGACGCCGCCATCGCCCCCGGCGTGTTCGGCTACAACTCCACCGGCGTGTACGAGTACAACCCCGAGCGCGCCCGCGAGCTGCTCGCCGAGGCCGGCTTCGGCGACGGCATGAACATCACGCTGCACAGCCCCACGGGCCGCTACATGCAGGACATCCAGATCGCCGAGGCAGTCCAGAGCTACCTGGCCGACGTCGGCGTGAACGCCGAGATCGTCACGCTCGAATGGGCCGCCTACCTTGCCGAGATCGGCCGCCCGGCCGAGGAGAGCATCACCGACCTGGGCCTCATGGGCTGGGGCGTCTCCACGGGCGACGCCGACCAGGGCCTCTTTAACGTGCTGCACGGCTCCCAGGTGGTGCCGTTCGGCTCCAACCGCTCGCTCTACAGCAGCGAGAGGTTCGACGAGCTGCTCGACCAGGGCCGCGTCGAGACGAACGAGGAGGCACGCCGCGCCATCTACGCCGACGCCCTCCAGGTCGCCTTCGAGGAAGCCCCGTGGCTCTGGCTTCACACCGAGCGGCAGCTCGTCGCCATCGCCGACAACGTCGAGGGCCTGAACGTCCTGGCGACCGAGCGGATCGATACCTATGGGGTGACGATCAGGTAGGAGAGCGCCTACACTTCCTTGTGCTTGAATGGGCGGGACTGCTACGGTTCCGCCCAGGTTCTTGAGTGCTTGGCGAAAGGTGAAGCGATGAGATCGTGCCCATGCCAGCGATGAGGATCCTTTTGGCCGCACTTATGTTCGCTCCGAGTAGCGCCCTGGCACAGGAGGTCGTGGACTTCGCGGCGGCCGAGCGGGTGATTGCCGAGGCAGTCGCTCTCGCTGGATTGACTGAGGAGTCTTGCGGCAACCTGTACTATTCCCAGACGATCGCCTGCATGGAAAGTGAGTTGGACGACGAAGCGTACTACGTGATGATCGGACCAATCATCGACAGCCAGCTTGCGTTCACGGAAGCGGCCGTCGAAGTCAGCGAACCTCACCTGGGGATGGACTGCGGGCCGGTGCCTGTTGATGCCACCGATGAGTTCGGTCAGACACCACTGATCTATGCCATTGCAGCCGATGCCGATCGGGCCGTCAACTTCCTGCTTTGGAGTGGTTCGGACGTGACCCATCAGACGCACGCCGGTTGGACTCCGTTGATGTATGCCGCGCGATCAGAGGCGTGGGGAGCGTGGTTCATCGAGCGTCTGATCGAGGAGGGGGCGGATCCGGGGATCTCAGCTAACGACGGTACGACGGCGTTGTCGCTGGTACATCTGAACGAGCGGATACTATCCTCGCCTTCCGACCTGGAACGGATGACCGACCTGTTGGCGGCGCCGTAGCCACTGTCCTCACCGCCACCCAAGCCCTGGCGCGACGTGCTTCACGACCGCCTCGATGACATGCGCGCAGTACTCGACGCCCAGCTGGTTGGGGATGGTCAGCAGCAGGGTGTCCGCCTCGGTGATGGCTTCGTCCTTGGCCAGTAGCTCGATGAGCCTGTCGGGCTCGGCGGCGTAGCTGCGGCCGAATACGGCGCGCGTCTTTTCGTCGATGTTGCCGATCTGGTCCGTGTCGCTGCGGCTCTGCCCGAAGTACGCGCGGTCGCGGTCATCCATCAGGGGGAAGATGCTGCGGCTGACGCATACTCTTGGCTCGTGGGCATGATCGGCGGTCTTCCAGGCGTCACGGAAGGCCCGGATCTGGGCTGCCTGCTGCACGTGCAGCGGGTGGCCTGTCTCGTCGAACACCAGGGTGGAGCTTTGGAGGTTCATGCCGAGCTGGCCGGCCCATTCGGCGGTTGCGGTTGAGGCGGCTCCCCACCAGATGCGTTGTCTGAGTCCTTCTGAGTGGGGTTCGAGCCGGAGCAGCCCGGGCGGGTTGGGGAACATGGGCCTCGGGTTGGGTCGGGCGAACCCCTTGCCTTCCAGCAGCTCGAGGAACAAGAGCGCGTGGCGCCTGGCCATGTCGGCGTCGGTCTCGCCCTCTGCAGGCTCGTGGCCGAAATTGCGCCAGCCTTCGATGACCTGTTCGGGTGAGCCGCGGCTGATGCCCAGTTGGAGTCGGCCTCCCGCTATGAGGTCGGCTGCGCCGGCGTCTTCGGTCATGTAGTGGGGGTTCTCGTAGCGCATGTCGATGACGGCTGTGCCGATCTCGATGCGGCTGGTTCTGGCGCCGATGGCGGCGAGCAGCGGGAAGGGGGAGCCGAGCTGCCGGGCGAAGTGGTGGACGCGGAAGTAGGCTCCGTCGGCGCCGAGTTCTTCGGCGGCAATGGCCAGGTCGATGGACTGCAGCAGTGCGTCGGACGCGGACCTGGTTTCCGAGTGCGGGGACGGGGTCCAGTGTCCGAAGGAGAGGAAGCCGATCTTCTTGGTCATGTCAGTTGCCGAGTCTACCGCCGATCGACAAGTTCGGTCGCAGCGAGCTGGTTGTACAACTCACTAAGTAAGATGTACAATAAGGTGATGAGTCCAATCGATGTCAGCAAAGCCCGCGCGCAGTTCGCAGAGGTCGTGGAGGCCTCAAGGGACAAGGCCGTGCTGGTAGAACGATACGGACGGCCCGCGGCGGTCATCATCAGCCCCGAACGCCACGAAGAGCTTCTCGCCGCACTGGAAGAGCTCGAGGACATCCGGGCTTTCGATGAAGCGATGGCTGAAGAGGGTGACAACATCCCTTGGGAGCAGGTCAAGGCCGACTTGGGCTGGACCTAGGTGTACCGACTCGAGATCCGGCCCGCGGCACTGAAGGCGCTGCACAAGCTTGACTCGCGCATTCATGGCCGGATTCAAGGCGCATTCGTTCTGTTGGCAGCCGATCCGGGACCACCAGCCGCAAGGAAGATGACGGGACGTGATGCGTACCGTCTTCGCGTCGGGGACTACCGGATCATCTACACCATCGAGGACGCCGAACTGACGATTGTTGCAGTCATCGTCGGACATCGCCGGGACGTGTATCGCTGACGAAGGTTCCACCTGGGCCAGTCCCCCAGTATGCAATCGCGCTGCGCAGGTCCTCGGCGGCCATGGGGAGCTCCAGATGCTCGACTGAAGTCAGAAGAGCGAGTAACGCACGCTGTCAGCTGAAATCGGTGCTTTTCGGCCGGTTGTGGGATGCTGACGCAACGGGGAGGTACGAATGAGCGTGATGCAGAGGATACTGGGAGTGCTCCTGCGGCCGTATACACGGCGCAAGGCAAGGGGCTTGAGCCTGGAACAGGTGATCGCAAACCTTGAATCGTCCGGCACCGAGATCATGCCGCGAATCCTTGGAGCAGAGGACACTGCCGGCAACCGTGAAGCCTTGAATCATTTCATCGGCATCGAACGCTGGAGCGCGAACCGTGTGCGGGTCGCCACCGGTGAAGTCACCTTTGAGTTGGACAGCAACCGTCGTTACCGACTTCCGGACGATGCTTCGCTCGCTGAACTGCAGGCCGCCTTTCAGGCTGCGCGCGAGGAGTCTCTGGAGCTCGCCCGCCAGATTCAGGCGTCCGGTACGGACACGGAGACCAGAGTGCGACACAACGACCTGGGACCGCTGACGATCATCGAGTGGCTCTCATACATTCAGGATCACCCGGCCCGGGAGATCAGACGCGTCAGGCTGGCAAAGGGCTGACGCCACCGGAATCGGGGACCCCCAGCTATGGTGTCTGCCGCGTGAATGTCAGCGCCCCAAGCCCTCGGGTGCCGCCGAGAAGGCGACAACGATGCCAAGGTGAAACCCGATCCCGTCAGCCAGCCGCGCCACCAGTTCCACAACTCCGTTGGCGTGAGGCTGCAAGCTAGGAGGACCGCTCGGTGACCGCGCCCTACTGTCGGGCCGTGACCCTTATCGCTGGCAAGCAGCCAAAAGCTCGTCTGTGATCATGGTCATACGAGAAGTGGTCCGCACCGACGGACTGCGGACGCTGCTCGTGATCTTCGCGGTGATCATGCTCACTGTGGCACCGTTGGCGCCCCGAGACAACCGGATGAAAACCGCCCAGCGACTGCGACTGGCTGAGGTGTGCCATCATGGAACATGTTCAGAATTGCTGTAGTCCTGTCCGTCTCAGTACTGGTGCACTTCGCTGTTGCTGAGGAAAATCGCCATATCCTGCAGGGGGAACTGCCAACTGCGCTGCCCGAAGGTGCAGTGCTGCAAGTCAGAATGATCGATGACATGATGGCCTTCAGTACGGTGGCAGTTGCAACCGCTCAGGTTACGGACGGCGTTTTCCATGCCGACCTGCCTGCCGAGCTGGAACCGGAACAGCTGCAGGAGACGCAGGTCTGTGGTGGAGGAAAGATCAACGTGGGTCTCGTGACGCACATCGAGGTGCTGGTCGACGACGTGACTGTGGGCCAACTCTGGCGTACCAATGAAGCACCCGGGGCTTGGGGCATGTACGGACCTTCTGCCTACTCCTACCTTGCCTATGTCGACGAGGCTGTACAGCTTGAAGATGATTGCTGGGGCGACGTAGTCGAGCTCGATCTGCAGCCGGGGTGGAACCTCTACACCCGCATCCCCGTTGAATCGGGCTCACTGACGACCAGCGCAGAGCCCCCCGAAGATTTCGTCTGGCATTATATGGACTGACTCAATTTCAGCTGCGCAATCGCTGGCTACCTGTGAACGAATGGAAGCGGATCCTCCATTTATGGCTACGGAGTTTGCCTCCTGAGCGTGAGCGCTCCGAGCAAGATAGCCGCGAAGACGAACACGATCACGACGCCGATGTGAAACCCGACCCCATCAGCCGCTCTTGCCGCCCGGTCGACCGCTTCGATGGCATGGGTCAGCGGCAGGTAGTCGGACAGTACATGCAGCGCGGCCGGCATGCTCTCACGCGGCATGAGCAGCCCGCCCAGCAGGATCTGGGGAATTATGAGCGCGGGCATGAACTGGGCCACCTGAAACTCGCTGGCGGCGAAGGCGCTGGCCAGCAGGCCGAGGGTCGCTCCCAGCACGGCGGCTGAGACGGCGGTCATGACCAGCATCGCAAAGCTGCCCTCGATGTCCAGGCCGTAGGCGTAGATTGCGACCAGGCTGGCCACGACGGTCTGAAGTGCGGCCAGCAGGGCCAGTGCGATGGCGTAACCGAGGATGTAGTCGATCCGGTTCATGGGCATGGCGAGCAGACGCTCGAGCGTGCCGGAACGGCGTTCGCGAAGGGTAGTTATGCTGGCCACCATGAACATGACGATGAACGGGAACAGGGCCAGCATCGCCGGGCCGATCTGCTGGAACACGTCGCTGCCCGAGTAGAGCCAGGCGACCAGGCCGATCAGCACGTTTGGCACCACCAGGAGCAGGGCCATGGTCCGGCGGTCGCTCACGACCTGGCGCAGGACACGCATGGCTGTGGCGAGGGCGATTCGCGGATTCATGCTTGCGAGCTCGCGTTCACGAGGGCGATGAAGGCATCCTCGGGCGTGGCTGCGTCGGTGCTGACCAGCAGCTCCGGTGGAGTGGAGTCGGCCAGGAGCTTGCCTTCGCGCATCAACAGCACGCGGTCGCAGTTCAAGGCCTCGTCCATGACGTGGCTGCTGACCAGGATCACAATGCCGTCGTCCGCCAGGTTGCGGAAGAGCTGCCAAAGGTCGCGGCGCAGGATCGGGTCCAGACCGACGGTCGGTTCGTCCAGGACCAGCAGTCGGGGCTTTCCAAGGAGGGCGACTCCCAGGGACACTCGACTGCGCTGCCCGCCGCTGAGCCGGTCGACCCCTACGCTGCGGTACGTGCCCAGATCCACCTGGTCGATGACCCGCTCGACGGCGTCCGTGCCAGTTCCCAGAACAGCGGCGAAGAAGCGAAGGTTGTCGGCCACGCTCAGATCGTCGTACACGCTGGGCGCTTGCGTGACGTAGCCGATCATGCCGCGGGCGGCGCGTGATCCCGCTGGTTGGCCGAAGATCGTAACGCTGCCGCCATGGATGCGTTGCACGCCGGCGAGGGCGCGCATGAGCGTGGACTTGCCGGAGCCCGATGGGCCGAGCAGTCCGGTGAGCTCGCCTGCCGCCAGGTCAAGGTTGAAGTCCCGCAGGACCTGTCTGTGACCGCGTTGTATGGTCAAGCCCGTGACGCTTATCGTTGGCATACAGCCAGAGTATCGTCTATGCACGCAGCCATGAAGCAACGGATCCGCTCCATTCGGTTGCTGACGATGCCAGGGTGCTGCACGGCTCGTGGGAGATGCACCTCGAGCGCCGCTTCGAGGGCATCCGCTCGTTCAGGCTGAGCGCAGATTCGGGAACAGTAGTCTACAACGTTGTGCCGACCGGTGGCGGGGCCGGGCTCTCAGCCACGATTGATGTGCCCGCTGAGCTTGACTTGCGGGCAAGCCACTTTGCCAACGGATCGGCTTACATGGCCGGTGAGCAGGACGACCGGGAATACCACTACTGGTGGGACGTGCGCACCGGGGAGCAGCTTGGCGCGCGGGAGGTCGGTCCGGTCGCATCGAACGTGACCACCAGCGTCAACGGCCGTGCCATCAGCTTTTTCGATAAACCCAACGGCGTAATCACCGTGGTGGACGCTGTGGATCCGACCCGCATCAGTTCCCTGAATCCGGGTGGCTGCCTGTCGGACACGTTTGGCGACGTGAGTGCGGATGGCCGCTGGTACGCGGTGCTGAACTGTGATGCCGACCTGATTTTATTCGACCTCGAAGCACCTGACATGCACTGGACGGTTCCGGCTGCAGCGGCCTGGTTCGCAGGATTCGCCGGGAGCGGTCCTGAGATCCTGTGGCTCGAAGCCCGCAGCCATCTCATCGCCTACGATGCTGAGGCTCGAACGAAGCAGCTTCTGTATCCGCGAGCCGGGACCGACGGCGGTTCCATCCAGAACCGTGGCGTTGCGCTCGATCGGGAAAGCGGCATCCTGGTATTGCTCCTGGAATCAGGTCGCCTGCAACTGCAGGAGCCGGCCGACGGCAGCGTGTTCGCTGAACTGCCGTTCGGGGCCCCGGCCACAGCCAGCCTCGACCTGATCGCCACACTTCCTCCAGGCGGCGGGAGCCACAGCCACTACGAGTTGGACGGTCACCATGCCTCCCGGGTCGGGCTGGCCTGACGACCTGTACATCGAAGGTCACGTGCATGCCGGTGGCATTCACGAGTACACGCCCGCGGGGCTCGGTCCACAGATGACGGCGCCGAGATGGAGGCTGAACGCTCAGCTGTACGATCCAGCTGACGGTGACAGGCTCGTCTTCCGGCTCGGTGACTACGCGATGGGCATGGAAGCAGGGGCCGAGTACCGCGTTCAGCTGATAGGCGTGGATCCAGGGGTCGCCTTGAAGCGATTCTCCGGCAGGCCGATGGGGACTGAGGAAAGGTTACGGCCGCTGGCGTCACTTCAGCTACAAGATGGTGCCTACCGCTTCCGCCGCCGCGTCGGCTGACCACTGATGACCCGGTTCCGACCTGAGCGCTTGGCGGCATAAAGCCGACTGTCCGCAAGGTGCAGCAGGCTCAGCGGATCGTGGTTCACTTCATCCAACGAGGCGATGCCGATGCTGATTGTCACTTTCAGGTCTGGGACGACAGCCGTCCAGTCATGATTATCAAACGCGCTGCGCAGGTCCTCGGCGACCGCGAGCAGCTCCGCCTGGTCGTGGTCGGACGTGAGCAGGACTGCGAACTCTTCGCCGCCCATCCGCGCGCACAGATCGGTGCGTCTGGTGTGGGACTCTAGCAGGCGGGCAGTCTTGCGCAGGGCTTCGTCGCCCGCCAGGTGGCCGAACCTGTCGTTGACCGACTTGAAGTCGTCCAGATCGATCATCAGGAGCGATACCGATGCGCCCGTAAGCTCACTGCGTTCGGCCTCAAGTGCGAGGCGCTCATCGAAGTAGCGGCGGTTGGCAAGTTCGGTGAGCGCGTCGCGATGGCTGTACCATTCCAGTTTCGTTGCCCGGGCTGACAGCTGCTCGTGCATCACGCCGAGTTCGGCGAGGGACTCGGCCAGCTGCTTGCGCCGGTCACGCTCCTGTTGAGCCTGAATGCGCGTCTGCTCGAGTTCGGTGTGCCACTTGTGCAGCTCGAGCTGCTGCCGCGAGTGGTCTTTGGCATCCGCCATGGCCAGCTCGTGATACTGCTCGAAATGCTCAAGTGCCAGCCTGTAGTCGCCGAGTTGTCGGTATAGGCCAACCAGCTCGGAGTGGGCACGGATGACGTTGCGGCGGATGCCCTTTGCGCTCGCGGCACTCAGAGCGTCCTCCAGGATGTCGCGGGCTTCCGTCAGCCTGCCGGCTGCCTCGGCGACACTGGCACGAACCACCTGGTGCTCGATGATGTAGTTGGGATCGCCCATCTCTTCGACAAGGCGGCCGCCTTCGAGCAGCTGCGCTTCCGCTTCCTCGATCCGGCCCGCATTGGCAAGTGCGAAAGCCACGTTGCTTTGTGCAGCGGCGCGCACAAGCACGTTGGCGGCAAGTTCGCCGGCTTCCCTGCCGGCCATGATCGCCTCGTCGTTTCGTCCGAGTATCCGGTACATCACGCAAAGGTTCGACAGGGCACTTGCAGCGCTCGAGTTGTCTCCCGCGGCCCGGTAGTACGCCAGGCTGCCGAGGAAGCATTCAACAGCGTGATCGAAATCTTCGGCGCGTGAGTACAGGGCGCCCCTGACCAGGCCGGACTTGGCGAGGCCGGCTTCGTCACCGAGTTCGGTGTAGTAGCGGTTCGCCAGCTCGAGCTGTTCCAGGCCGGCTCTGATCGAGTTGAGCACGTCGTAGACGATCGCACTGCGCATGTGCGCTAGGGCCAGCATCTGGCTCCGCTCGCGCCCCGGAAGTTCGACGGCGGCGATTATCACGCCGTTCAGCGCTTCCAGCGCCTGCGTGAAGTGCGAGTTGATTCGGTACGCGTTACCGAGCTCGCTCTGGGCGCGCAGCCGTTCGCCCAAGGGCACGCCGGGTTCCTCGGCCATGTCGGCCGCCAGGCGGGCGAGCTCCAGGTAGTCAGCCGCCCGTTCGTTCTCCAGCAACGCCGCCTGTTCCAGCAGGCCGTGCAGGTCCGCAGCATGTACCTGGTCGGGGCTATTCAACAAACGGTCCACACAGGAAAGTCCGGTCGCTGTGGTGTTCGTCGACCAGTACCCGATTGATCTCGACCCCTTGTGTTCCGCTTGAGGATGCAAAGATCCCGCACGTGGATGCGCCACCGTTCACCACGTCTCCAGTACCGGAACAAGCAGACCATCCCCAAGCCATTGCGCGTCATGTGCCCCCCAAGTAGCGTCCCTATCGAGCCGCAAAACTTTCCGCGATACTATCAAATGGTGTCTGAGATACGTAGACAGCCGCCAGGCTCATGATGAACCGGTACTGAAAGCCTGAATTCGCATTCACCCTTCACCTGAGCCCGGCTGCCTCATAGATCCCGACAACAGCCGCCAGGCTGCGACGGCCTTCCTCGCCATCGATACTGAGCTCGCCTTGGCCGTTCAGTACAGAGACGAACTCGTGCAGCACCTTGACATGGCCATCGATACTGAGGCCACGTGGATCCCCCGACATTCCGCTACCTTCGCTGGCGCTGGGCGCCACAGGCTCAACCTTGGCTGCCTTCGGATCAAGCAGTTGCCACGTACTGACGCTTTCGCCGCTGATGACAATACTGCCGCGGTCTCCATGGAGGCGCAGCTCGTGTGGAAAGCCCGGCTCGGCCGTGGTGGTGCCACTCACCGTCGCAAGCACGCCGCCCGGGAAGCCCAGCGTTGCTACGATCGTGTCCTCCACCTCGACGGACCGCTTGAGCGTCGCGGCCTGAGCCTGGATTGCCTCCGGATCGCCCAGGAACCAGACGAGCAGGTCGATCAGGTGGATGCCCTGGTTCATGAGGATGCCACCACCGTCCCCGGCCCATGTGCCGCGCCAGTCAGCCTGCGCGTAGTAGGCATCACCGCGGAAGTAGGGCATGGTAAGCCCCGCGAGGGTGATATCGCCCAGGTCGCCGGCGGCCACCGCGGCACGAACCTTCTGGAACATCGGCTCGGTGCGGCGTTGCAGGCACACTCCCAGATGCACGCCAGCTGTGCGGCAGGCTTCGATCATGGCATCAGCATCTTCCAGTGAAAGCGCCATGGGCTTCTCGACCAGCACGTGCTTGCCTGCTTCCGCGGCCCGGATAGTCTGTTCGGCGTGCTGGCCGCTCGGCGTGCAGATGATGACGACGTCGATGTCCGGGCGGACCAGCAGTTCCGTTTCGCTCATAGCGGGCACGGTGAACTGCTCCGAGAGTCGCGCCAGCTTGTCGGGGTTGTAATGTCCGACGGCTTGGAGCACTGCGCCGTCAGTTGCAGCGATCGCCTGGCGGTGATACTCGGCGATCAGGCCGGTGCCGAGGATGCCGAAACCCCAGGTCTTGCCGTGTTCTGTGTTGTTCACCATTACAGAGTAACCGGGCTGAGCGACGTGCAGCCCTTGACTTCAGCAAGAAAAACAAACTATCATCACACTAGTTTGAATTTAATATTTTCGATTTTCTGCGGCTCTGCCTGAGGAGGACCAATGCGGATAGCTGAGGTAAAAGCCTTACCGATGACACTCACGTTCGCCAGCATCTTCGGGGGAATTGAGAACGTACCGCCGAAGCTCCTCACGCCGGCCAGCCATTTCAAGCGCTTCAAACGGATCGGTCAGCAGTCGACAATTGTCCGCGTCACCACTGATACCGGCCTGCACGGATACGGCGAGGCCTTCGGAATTCCGTCCCCTTCTGTTTCTGCCTCTGCAGTCGAGAGCGTCGTCGGGCCGCTGGTGGTCGGCCAGACCCTGACCGATCCAGCGACAATCTTCGACGAGATTGAGCGTTACTTCGTGAACCTTGGTCACAGTCGAGGCCCCCTAATGGAAGGGCTCTCCGCCCTTGACATGGCTTTGTGGGACATCGCCGGCAAGGCAGTAGGAAAGCCCGTGGCGGAACTGCTGGGCAGCAATGTTGGTTCGATTCGTACGTACTCAAGCCCCGTTGCCTTCTCCGATGATCCGGCTGAAGCCGCACGCTCCGCACGGGACTACGTTAATCAGGGCTTCAGGGCTATCAAGGCGAAGGTCGGCGACAACCTCCAGCGTGACCTGGACAACCTCGAAGCGGTAAGGGCGGAAGTGGGCAGCGACATCCGGATTCTCATTGATGCTAACGGTGGGTTCGACGTGCAGGGTGCGATTGCGTTCGCGCGTGAGATCAGCCACCTTGATATTGGCTGGTTCGAGGAGCCGGTGCCAGCCAATGACATCGAGGGCCTCCGTGCTGTGCGCGCGGCAGTATCCATGCCGGTGGCATGGGGTGAGAACGAGTTCACCGTGGCCGGAGTTCGTAACGCGGTCCTGCGTGACGCCATCGATATCGTCCAGCCGAACGTGACACGCGCAGGTGGCATTACTGGTGGTAAGCGCATCGCCGACTTCGCTGCCGAGCACGGCGTGGCATTCGCACCGCACGGTGTCGGCACTGGTATTGGGATCACCGCGATGCTGCACGTGTGTCGAGCGGCATCCACATTCGACGTATATGAGGCCAACCGCCTATTGAATCCGTTACGGGATGAACATGTTCGTGCCCGGGCGCAGATTCAGGACGGTAGTTACAGCCTCGAGCAGCTGCCGGGTCTTGGCATCGACGTTCCCTGGGATGCACTGGTGCAGCGCTTCGGTAAGAGTATGAGTCCCGCGCATGCGTGAAGACGCTCTGATACTGCTGGGAGAGGCCGGCGAGAAGCTCTCGAGCATGGCCTACAACTCACTGCGCGAGATGATCGCCTTTGGTGACCTTAAACCGGGTGAGCGCCTTTACCCTGTTGAACTCGCTGATCGCTTCGGGATTAGCGTCACTCCTGTCAAGGAGGCGTTCACCCGACTTCACACCGAGGGCTATCTGGAAGCGGTGCCCCGCCGTGGTTACAAAGTTGCCGTACCTACGCTCAAGCGGATAACAGAACTCTGGCAGGTACGCCGGGGCCTGGAGATTACGGCTGGCGAACTGGTGATTGAACGGCTCGGCGCGGGTTCTTTGACCGAGAGTGCTCTCGACTCGCTCGACGAGAGCCTTCTGCAGCTCGAGACCGACGGCGCCGCCGATCACCGCCAGCACATCGAGCTGAACGCCAGCTTTCATCTGCAACTGGTGGAACTCGCTGGCAACGACGCCCTCACCGGCCTCTATGTCAGCATCGCGCAACACACGGTCGGTGCGTGGGTTCAGACCGGCCTTTCCAGCTGGAAGGACCGCCTGGCGGGCGAGAAGCGCGAGCATGCCGCCATCACGCGGGCCATCCGCAACCGGAACGAAGACAGCTTCCGCGTCGCGATCAAAGGGCACCTTGCCCGGTCACTCAGCGATGCCGTTCATGACCTGTCCAAACAGCCACTCGTTGCGGAAGGGAGGCAGTCCTGAAGAGGCGATCCAGTTAAAGACCAGCTCCGAGGCAGTGCCGCAACCGACAACTTCACCAGAATGTTCAAGGGAGACAGACAATGAAACGACTCAACCTCAAGTTCCTGCTGACCGCACTTGGCGTCGCCGCGATGCTTTGGTCCACTGCCGCCGCGCAGCAGACGGTGACGATGTGGACTTTCCTGAATCCGACCGGCACTGCACCCCGTGAGGTGGCGCTGGCACAGATGATCACCGACTTCGAGGCAGAGAACCCGGATATCACCATCCTGGTTGAGCAGCAGGTCTGGGATCAGATGACTCCGAAGTTCCTGGCTGCGCACAGCGTCGGAAACGCCCCCGACATCATCTGGGTCTCGACCGATCTTCTGGGCGACGTGATTGATTCCGGATCCCTGGCTGATCTCAACGGCCTTTTCATGAACGACTGGACCGATGACTACCGTGCCGACATCACGGACAGCTATTACGAGCTGTGCAACGTTGATGGCTCGCAATACTGCCTGTTCACCTCGCGCAACTACATCGGCGTCCTGTACCGCAAGGACTTCTTTGAGGAAGCGGGGATCGACGCAGCTGAAATCGATACCTGGGCAGACTTCCGTGCAGCTGCAGAAGCGCTTACTGTCATCGATGACGGAGGCACTGTCACCCGCTGGGGCTTCGGTCAGCAGTTCTCGCCGGATTTCCCGGATCCTCAGATGTATGTGCCACTCGTTCTCGAGCAGCAGCCCGACATCTTCAACGAGGACGGCACACCGGCCTGGGCGACCGAAGCCGGGGTAGCAGCAATGGAGGAGATGACTTCATATGTGTCGCCACAAGGGCCGACGCCTCCGGCTTCCGTCAACTACTCGGCCGAAGATCTCTACGAACTGTACGCTGCCGGACGCATGGCCATGATTACCGGCGCGAGCGTGCGTGTTTCGACGATGCAGCAGCAGATCGGTGCCGAGAATGTCGGCTTCATGCTCTGGCCAAGCCAGGACGGCGAGGGCAACGCACCGAGCCCCGCCCTTGGCTGGGGAGTAGGTGTCTGGTCCGGCAGTGATGTGCAGGAAGCCGCCGGTGCTTTCCTTGACTACATGACGGGCAGCGCCGCGGACCAGCTCTGGGTCGAAGTGGGTGGGCAGATTCCGATGCGCCAGGGCACCATCAGCGCCATGGAAGAGTTCTTCGCAGAACCCGCCAATGAGTACGTGATCGCAGCGGCTGAAGGAATCACCAACAACAGCTGGGTGGCCCCGATCGCATTCCCGATCGGCGGTTACCGCCAGGACCTCAACCAGGCCGCGCAGGACGTCATCCTGCACGGTGCCGATCCGGCAACGGCACTTGAAGAAGCCGAGGCTGACTTCCTCCGCAGAAACCAGTAGTCAGAGCAATGGTGCGGGTCCCTGTCCTGGGATCCGCACCATTCGGAAGCTGATCGCCACTATTGACTGACCTTGCGTGACCAGGAGACACTGTGAGATCCCGATTTCTAGGACCGTTATTCGTTGCCCCGGCAATGGCACTCATACTGCTGCTGCTGATGATGCCGGCAGCTTACGGGTTCTATTACAGCCTCTTCCGGATACGGTTCCTGCAGATGACCGAGTTCATCGGCTTCGGCAACTACCAGAGGCTGTTCAGCGATCCGGATCTCGTCCCCATCGTCCTTCGCACGCTGGTGTTCACCGCCTCGACCGTAACGCTCACCCTGGTCGTTGCGATGCTCCTCGCCCTCTGGATCGACAGGCAGACGGGCTTCCTCGCGTTCAGTGCACAGATCGTCGTGATCTTGCCCTGGGTGATCTCGGCAGTCGTGGCCGCGCTCCTCTTCAGGTGGGTGTTCGTCAGTGAGATCGGCATCGGGCGCTATCTCTTCAGCCTGGTCGGCGTGCACTTCGATCCCCTGTCCAGCGCCACCTCGGCAATGATTCTGCTGATCATCGTCTCAGCCTGGCGAACGGTGGGTTACGGGCTGGTGCTGCTGCTGGCCGGCCTGAAAGGCATTCCCACCGAGTACTTCGAGGCTGCCCGAGTGGACGGTGCATCGGGCGTTCAGATCTTCCGTTTCATCACGCTGCCGATGCTCAAGACTCCGCTTCTCATCGCGACAGTCGTGCTGACACTCAGTTACATCAACAATGTAGAAACTCCGCTCGTCACCACCGCAGGCGGGCCCGGGCAGGCAACGAATATCCTGCCGCTCGACCTGTATTCACGTGCGTTCGCGCAGTACGACTTCGCGACCGCCATACCGCTCGCGATCTGCATGTTCGTGGGCAACATCCTGCTCGTACTGGGCTATGTGAGGCTGGTGGGCTGGCGTGCCTGATCGCCCACGTCTTGGTACCGCGCGCTGGATCGCCCTCATCTTCTTCCTGGTCCTGACAGCGATCAGTGTCGCCCCGCTCGTTTGGGGCTTCCTCACGTCGCTCAAAACGCCCCAGGACCTGTTGACTTATCCCCCTCAGCTGTTCGGGTACGAGTTGACCCTGCAGCATTATCAGCGGCTGGTGGACAGCGGTTTCATCCAGGCATTGCGGGTGAGCGCCCTGTATGCCGCCGCGACCGTGGTCCTTGGACTGGTTCTGGGATCCGTTGCTGCCTATGGCTTCGACCGCTACGAGTTCAGGTTCAAGAGGTTCTTCTTCCTCCTGGTGGTCAGCAGCATTCCCCTCTCGATCGGCGCGGCGGCGCTGGTGATTCCCAACTACCTTTATCTGACAACGCTTGGGTTGACCAACAGCTGGTACACCCTGCCAATCGTCTATACGGCATACAACCTCCCGATGGCCATCTGGATCATCAAGGGCAGCATCGAAGGAATTCCCAGAGAGCTTGATGAAGCAGCCCTGCTCGACGGTGCCAGTCCGCTCGGGGTCCTCTGGCGCATCGTCATTCCGCTCTGCAGGCCGGCACTCGGGGCGGCCGGAATGTTCCTTTTCATCGGAGCCTGGAACAACTTCGTTTCGAGCTCGGTGATGGTCGATTCCGGTCATCTCAGGCCGGTGCAGGTCGCCATCTATCAGTACATCGGTTACTTCGGCCGGGAGTGGGGGCCGTTGACCGCCTCCGCGAGCGTTGCAATCATTCCCATCATCATCGTATTCGCTTTCCTGGGCCGCTTTCTCGTATCCGGCCTGTCACAGGGTGCAGTCAAAGGCTGACGCCCTTCACGAAAGGACGACACAAGACATATGGAACGAAACCTGGAGGGCCACGTGGCCCTGGTTACCGGAGCTGGTCGCGGGATCGGGCTCGCTGTTGCCACTGAGCTCGTGAAAGCCGGCGCCAGAGTCGCTGTGAACGATCTGGATATCGCAAGGGCGGAGGAGGGAGCACAGGCGATCGGCGATGAGGCCAAAGCCTTTGCGGCGGATGTCTCCGACAAGTCTCAGGTAGATGCCATGGTCGCCGAGATCGCCCGGACACTTGGACCCGTCGACATCCTGGTTAACAACGCCGGCATGGACCATGCCGCCAGCATCCTGGACATAGAAGAAGACGAGTGGGACCGCTTCATGAAGGTCAACCTCAAGAGCGTCTACCTGTGCACGCGCGCCGTCCTGCCGAGGATGATCGACGGCAAGTTCGGCCGGGTGGTCTCGATGGCATCGCAGGTCGCCGAGCAGGGCGCAATGAACGGCGGTATCCACTACGCCACCACGAAGGCCGGCATCCTGGGCTTCACGCGGACGCTTGCACGTCAGATGGCCGTGCACAACATCACCGCGAACTCCGTTGCCCCCGGCGTGGTGGACACGGACCTGATCCGTGAAAACGTCACTCCGGAGAACCGGGAAAGGTTGCGCGGAATGATCCCGCTCGGTCGCCTGGCCGATCCGATCGATATCGGGCGCGTCATTGCATTCCTGGTCTCACCGGCCGCTGCGTACATCACGGGCGCCACGATCGACGTCAACGGCGGGATGAGGATCGGCTGATGAAAGCTGATGTCACGCTGTCCGTTCCCCGAATCACGCTGGCGGCCGCACGTCAGGTGATCATCGCAGCCGAAGCCGAAGCGCAGCGGATAGGGGCGCCCCAGAACATCGTCGTGGTCGATGAGTCAGGCAACCTCATAAGCATGATCCGCATGGACGGCGCGAAGTTCCTTGCCGTCGACATCGCCATCAACAAAGCCGTCACCGCAGCCGGAGCGCGCAAGGCGACGCATGAACTGGGACCGGTAACGGTACCCGGCGAGCCCGCCTTCGGAATACAGGCGCAGCGCGGCGGCCGGTTCACTACGATTCCAGGCGGCATTCCGCTTGTCGCAGGTGGTGCGGTGGTCGGTGCGATCGGCGTCAGCAGTGCTTCGGCGGCAGAAGACCTGAAGGTGGCCGAGGCCGGTGTCGTGGAGTTTGATCGCTTGGTTCCGCGTCAGTGATTGCAAAGCGCTGACGGTGCAGGCATAATGCATGTATGTTTACTTCGATCACTATCCGGAAGGTCCCTGCCGAAGTCCGGGACGAGCTCGCAGCCCGCGCGGCCAAGTCAGGGCGCTCGTTGCAGGAGTACCTGTTGGAGGAACTTACTGAGGTAGCGTCGCTTCCCGACCCAGCTGAGCTCATCGCGAGCGCCAGAGAGCGCGTTCGGCGGACCGGTAGCCAGCTGGGCCCCGAGGATATCCTTGGCCATCTTGAGGCCGAGCGAAGGTGAAAGTTCGCGTAGCTGATGCTTCTGCGGTGGTTGCCATGCTCGTTGATTCCGGTGCAGCTGGTGACTGGTCAGGGGCACAGCTGCAGGGTCACAGGCTTGCCGCGCCGCACCTGCTTCACCCTGAGGTCGCCAATGTCTTGCGGCGAAGTGCCGCCTCCGGCCAGATCAGTCCGGATACGGCCGCACAGGCTTATGGCGAGCTGTTGAAACTGCGGCTGAGCCTGTATGCGTTCGTGCCATTCGCTGAGCGCATCTGGGAGCTCCGGAGCAGCCTGACTGCTTACGACGCCTGGTACGTGTCGATTGCCGAATACTTCGACGCAGAACTGGTGACGCTGGATCACCGGCTCACCTGTGCACATGGTCCCCGCTGCAGGTTCGTGTCCCCAAGCTCCTGAACTGTAACGAGCTCCGGGGCAGAACCATCAATTCCGGTGGAAGTGCCTATACTTCAGGCAATGACCAACGATGTTGCTGAAGTGCAGGAAACCGTCACCCACAACCTTGAGCAGATAAGGCAGAGGATCGCTCTGGCCGAAAAGGCAGCGGGCCGCGAAGCCGGTTCGGTCCGCCTGATCCCGGTTAGCAAGACATTCGGTGCTGAGCACATCCGGGCGGCGCATGCGGCCGGGATCAGGCTCCTGGGCGAGAACAAGGTACAGGAAGCACGCCGGAAGCACGAGTCGTTTCGAGAGGAGCTGCCGGACCTGGCCTGGGCCGTAATCGGTCACCTTCAGACGAACAAGGCACGGGACCTGGCCCGGTTCGCAGCCGAGTTCCATGGCCTGCACACGACGCGGGTGGCCGAGACGCTCCAACGGCGGCTCGAGCTCGAGGACCGAACCCTTGACGTGTTCGTGCAGGTCAACACGTCGGGCGAGGAGAGCAAGTACGGGCTGGAGCCGGCGGAAACGGTCGAGTTCGTGAGCACGCTCAAGCAGTACGACCGGCTGAACCTGCGCGGGCTGATGACTCTGGCCCTGTTTTCGGATGACATGGACCGTGTCCGGCCGTGCTTCGTCACGCTGCGGGAGCTCAGGGACCAGTCGCTCGAAGCTGATGAACGCGCCAGCGAGCTGTCGATGGGCATGTCCGCTGACTTCGAGGTTGCGATTCAGGAGGGTGCAACGACTGTACGTGTGGGCACCTCGATCTTCGGCGAGCGGCTGCTCAACGAGGAGCACTACTGGCCCGGCGGCAGCGCTTGAGCCGGCCGCTCTCACCCGATGTCGTGTCGATCCAGTCCCAGGTCGTGTACGGGGCCGTCGGCAACACCGCGGCGGCCCAGGTGCTGCAGTCACACGGACTCACGGTCGCGCAGGTTCCGACGATCATCCTCAGCAACACACCGCACTATCCCACCATTCACGGTGGCGCCGTGCCGCCTGAGTGGTTCAGCGGCTGGCTGTACTCACTGTTCGAGCGGGACGCCGTTTCAGGGATCCGGGCGGTGCAGATCGGTTACCTGGGTGAGCCCGGTCAGGCGGAAGTGCTCCATGCCTGGCTGAGCCGGCTGCTGGAGGTGAATCCCGACGTTGTTGTCGTGATGGATCCCGTACTTGGCGACGCCGACAAGGGCATCTACACGCATCCTGAACTTGTCGAAGGCTGGCTCAAGCTCGTGACGCTCGCCAGCGGGTTGACGCCCAACGCGTTCGAGCTTGGCGTGCTCACCGGCATGCCAGTGGACACAGTAAGCGAAGTTCACGCCGCCGCAAGCAGCCTTCTGCACGGTCGGGTTCACTGGGTGGTTGCGACCAGTGCCGCACCCAAGGTGTGGCAGGACGGTCAGATGCTGAGTGCCGTGGTGACGGATGCCGAGCGAAATGTTGTCGCCCATGAACGGGTCGACTCTGCAGTGAAGGGAACGGGGGACATGTTCAGCGCCAGCATCACTGCCGAACTGCTGGCAGGAGCCGAACCCGGGCAGGCCGTGCAGCGGGCTGGTGCGGCGGTAACCCGGGCCCTTGAGGACACCCTGGAAGCAGGTGTCGAGGAGCTGCTGCTGCGCTCCGTGCACCTGCATGGCAGCAACTCCTGAGGTTCATTCGGGCAGGCTACTCGCTCGTGACCAGCTCGAACGCCAGGCTCGACGTAGCTACCTGCTCGATATTGAAGGTTGCTTCGACCTGTAGAACCTCATCAGGATTGTGCGCGACATCAAAGTCGTCCTGCAGGCTCAGGAGGCCACTGATTACGCCACTTATCGCCATCGTCTGAGAGTCCAGAACTTCGAGCGAGGTCAGCTGGAGCACGCCGTCAGTCAGGGCATAGTAGTCGTCGTATGAAGAGCCATGCGGATAGAACGTGACCGCGACATCCGCTTCTTCGCGCAGTTCGAGCGCTTCCGGATCGAGGCTGAATTTCACGAGGAACGAGCCGACGCTGTCCCCCTCCGGATGATCGGTGCGGGTGCTTAGTGTGACGTAGATGGTTTCAGGGGCCAAGACGATGCTCGCCATGACCATCGCGTCCTGGTGCATGAACGTTGCGGAATGCTGTGTGGTGCCGGCAACGCGCTCAAGGATGGCGCGCTGTTGCTCGTCGGTGACACCGTCGGCAACGTCGTCAGGGACCTCCGTGGCGTAGGTGTAAGCACTGTAGTTCTGGCCATCGACTACGGCTTCGATCACGCCAGTTCTGAAGGTTTCTCCCTGGGCTGTTGCGAAGGCGGCGATAGAGAATGCTGCCGATACGAAAATGCCGATCGTAAGACGTACATGGTAAAGCATTTGACGTTTTCCTCCAGGGCTTGGCTGCTGCAGGCCACGGCTCGATTATTACCCGGGGCGCACACGAAAAACCCTTCACTGTCTGTTCAGGGAGTGTCGCCGCCGCGCTCCAGGACGAAGGCTTCAAGCGTGTCCAGCCCGCGCCGCATGTGGTCCTCGACCTCGTGCAGCATTGCGTCCAGATCGTCGCCCTTTGACAGTTCGACGTAGCGGTCATGAGCGTCTGGCAGCGCCGCCGCGCGCTTGTGTGCCTGCTGGTGCAGGGTGAAATAGAAATGGAGCCGGCCGCGCATCAGGTTCCAGGACTCGATCAGACTGCGGTGGTTCGAGAATTCGTAGGCCAAGCCGTGCAGATCCATCTCGCGTCTGATGGCCTGTTGCTGGTCACCCGCATATATCGCATAGTTCAGTGCGCGGTGGCGAGAGTCAAGCGCCGCGAAGTACTCGACCGTCCGCTTGGGCCACACCAGTTTGAATGCGAATGACTCCAGCAGAATCCTGAAGGAATAGATCTCCTGGATGTCCTGAACCGAAAGCGACCTGACAACGGTTCCACGGAACGAAACCTGCTCCAGCAAGCCTTCCTTGACCAGCTGGAAGATCGCCTCACGTAGAGGGCCCCTGCTGACCCCAAGCTGCTCGGCCAGCTTCGTCTCGACCAGGCGGCTGCCGGGCTGCAGCGTTGCGTCGAGAACTGCATTGCGCAGGGCCGCTACGAGTCGCTCGCGCAAGGTCGTGCCAGAATCACCTCCGGACTCAACCGCCTCCAACAGTTCTAGTGCCATGTACTTCCCCGCAACTGCGTATCCAACTCTCCTTCAGGCTCGCATAGAGAGTACCAAGTCTGGCGGTCAGCGGTCCCGGCAGGTGTCTCCCGATGGTTCGTCCATCGACACTGGTCACGGGTGTCAGCCCGCCGAACGTGCCGGTCACGAAGGACTCGTCGGCCCCATAGACATCGGTCAGCGAGAAGTCGCGCTCGAAGACGGGTATCCCTTCTGCGCGGCACAGCTTGATTACGTTGCCGCGGGTAATGCCGTTCAGGCAGTACTGTCCGGTCGAGGTCCATACCTCACCCTCGCGGACTATGAAGAAATTCGTGGCGTTGCAGGTGGCCACCGCGCCGTGGGGATCGAGCATCAGCGCCTCGTCTGCACCGGCGAGCAGCGCCTGGTTCAGGGCGAGGACCTCGTGGAGCTTGCTGTGGCAGTTCAGCTTCGGATCCAGCACATCAGGGGAGGGACGCCTGACGGTCGAGGTGAACAGCTTCACGCCGCTCTTGAGCGTCCCCGGGTTGCTCGTCTTGTGCTCGGCGATGATAACTATCGTCGGCCCGCCAACGGTCAGTCGCGGGTCCTGTGAGGGCGTGCGCTTGGTGCCGCGCGTAATCATCAGCCGCACATGCACCCCATCCCACATGTCGTTGGCTGCAAGGGTTCTCTTCAGTTCCGCAACCAGCTCGTCCCGGGTCAGGCCGATATCGAGCGCAATGGCAGCGGCGCTCTCGTATAGCCGCTTGAGGTGAGCGTCCAGGAACAGGAGCACCCCGTCCTGGAGGCGGATCCCTTCCCACACGCCGTCACCGACCAGGAAGCCGCTGTCGAATACTGAGACCGTGGCACTGTGGCGCGGTACCAGCTCGCCGTTCACATAGATGAGCACGTTCTCATTACGCGGGTCGGGCAACGCATCGTGCGTGCCCTTGTAGCCCTCACTGGCATTGGTCATTACTATCTCCATTTCACGTTTCAGACACGAGTGTCCGTTTGCCGCTACGCTCGCAGTTGCGGATCCAGGTAGTCGCGCAGTGCGTCTCCCAGAAAGTTGAAGCCGAGCACAGACAGGTAGATGGCGAATCCGGGTGCGATGGACAGCCACGGTGCGTTCAGGAACTGGCTGTAACCGGACTTGATCATGAGGCCCCACTCCGGCGTCGGCGGCTGCGCCCCAAGGCCGAGAAAGCCCAGGGCGGCTATGCTGAGAACGGTCCGGCCAAGGTCGACCGTCACCTGCACGATCAGGGGCGACAAGCCATTGGGGAGGATGTGCCTGAAGGCAATCCTGAGTCTGGAGGAGCCGACCGCCGAGGCCGCCTGGACGAACTCCAGGTCCCTCAAGCCGATTACGGTGGAGCGCATTACGCGGAAGTAACCGGGTATGCCCATGATTGATACGGCGATCAGGGCGTTCGACAGCGTGGCGCCCAGCGTCGCCACCATGGTGATGGCCAGCAGGATTCCCGGGAACGCCAGCAGAATGTCGACAAACCACGAGAGTGCGAGGTCTACCCAGCCGCGTGCCAAACCTGCCAGCACTCCCAGCAGTGTGCCCAGCACAGTGGAAATGGCGACGACCACGATGGCGACGCTCAGGCTCACGCGCCCGCCGTGCCATACCCTCGTCAGAACGTCGCGCCCCAGCTCGTCGGTACCCATCAGGTGCTCAGTACTGGGCGGCTTGAGGCGGTTGGTCAGGTCGCGGTCGGTTGCGGCGTTGTAGGGCCTGAGTACGGGGGCGAGCAGGGTTGCCACCAGGAAGAAGACTACGATGCCGAGGCCGAGCAGTCCGGAGCGGTTGCGAAAGAAGCGGCGCATCAATACCTGGTCCTCGGGTCTATGAGCACATACGACAGGTCGACGAGCAGGTTCAGGAGTACGAACACGCCAGCGATGAACAGGATGCCGCCCTGAATGATCGGGTAGTCGCGCTGGGTGATGGCGTTGTAGACCCAGCTGCCGATCCCCGGCCAGTTGAAGATTGCTTCGATCAGGATCGCACCCGAAAGCAGGGCGCCGAACGACAGCCCGGCCACGGTGACGATCGGCAGGAGCGCGTTCCGAAGGGCGTGCTTGATCACCACTACCCTGCGGGCGAGGCCCTTGGCCGTGGCGGTGCGAACGTAGTCGCGCTTGAGCACGTCGAGCATGGATGAGCGCGTCATGCGCATGATCAGGGCCATGGCGTTGGTGCCCAGGGCGAAGGCGGGCAGCACCAGGTGGTGAAGCGCGCTGGCCGCTGTGGCGAACTGGCCCCGCAGCAGGGCGTCAAGGACGTACATGCCGGTCAGCGGCTCAAA
Source organism: uncultured bacterium (assembly GCA_964495325.1). Lineage (GTDB taxonomy): Bacteria > Deinococcota > Deinococci > Deinococcales > Trueperaceae > CAZBVI01. The sequence goes on along the minus strand of CAZBVI010000001.1, from coordinate 398,160 downwards.
AGTAGTGGTGACTGCCAGGCGGCCCGCTGGCGGGAACCAGCCCAGGTGCACCGAGAAAAGATAGATGAGGATGATCGCCGTCCAGAAAACGGGGAAGGACACGCCCGAGACGGCGATGAACAGCATGGTGGTATCGAGCCAGGTGCCTCGGAACAGGGCGGCCAGCACGCCCAGGAGGATGCCGACCAGAGCCCCGATGATGATGGCGAAGAACGCCAGTTCCATGGTGGCGGGAAAGCGAACCTTCAGGCTGTCCACTACGGGTGAACGCGTCATGAAGGACCGGCCAAGGTTTCCCGTCAGCAGGTCCCGCATGTATGTCACGTACTGGCTGTCGAAAAGTGTGCCGAGCTGGCCGGTCTGCCGGTAGCCAGCCACATCGATGAAGACGGGCTTGTTGAGACCCAGTTCCTCGGCAAGCTGCTGCTGTGCTTCGACCGTTCCCTTGTCCCCGAGGATAGCCACGGCCGGGTTGCTGGGGATGATCCGGTTGATTGCGAAGACCAGGAAAGTAACGCCGAGCAGCACGGGGATGGTGCCCAGAATCCGCCTGAGGATGTATGTGTTCACCGGTGGTCTCTCTTCGAACTCATGTGTGCCATGAACATGGGGAGCGGCTTTGACCGGAGGGGGTCGCGGACGCGTGAGATGCGGGCCGCGACCACCCCTGCCTCAGTCGCTCAGGGCGCTGAGTTGGTGGCGTCCTTCAGCAATGGGAAGGCCCCCAACGGGTTCATCAGGAGACCTTCGACGCCGCTGCGAACGACCAGGAACTTGGCTTCGTGAGCCAGCGTCAGCATTGGTGCTTCAGCGTGGATCTCTGTGAGGGCCTCGGCGTACAGCGCCTGGCGCTCCTCCTGGCTCGGTACTTCACGTGCTTGCTCCACCAGCGCGACGATGTCCGGCCTGTCCAGGCCAAAGCGGCGCACGGCGGGCGGTCCGTAGAAGGTGTACACAAAGGTGTCGGGATCGGCGAAATCTGCGTTCCAGCCAAGGGTGTACATGGGGAAGTTGCCGGCCATGTAGTTGGCCAGGTAGGAGGCCCAATCCTCCGTGAGTACGGAGGCGCTGATGCCGACATCAGCCAGGTACGAGGCGATGACTTCTGCGATGACCGGCTCCAGGCCGCTGCTTCGGAACCAGAGTTCCGTGCTGAATCCATCGGGGTAGCCCGCTTCGGCCAGGAGCGAGCGCGACAGTTCGGGGTCGTAAGCGTACGGCTCGTAGTCGCCGTGGCCCCAGAGAACCGCGGGGACTATGTCTCCGGCAACCGTTGCCTGGCCCGCGTAGAACGCCTCGACGATCGCGGTCCTGTCGATGGCATGCGCGACAGCGAGGCGGACGCGCACATCATCGAAGGGTGGCTGGTTCTGGTGCATGGCCAGGTAGCTTGTGTTCAGGCCGCCGCTGCCAAGGATCGTCTGCAGGTTGGGATCAGCATTTACGTTGTCAAGGTCAGTTGGTGCGAGGTCAGCAGCGATGTCGATGGCGCCGGCCTTCAGCTGCGCCAGGCGAGCCGTCTGATCACCGACGCCCACGAACACTACCTGCTCGGTCTCGGGCGCACCGCCCCAGTACTCGGTATTGGCGCGCAGGACAAGACGACTGCCCTCCTGCCACTGGTCGAAGACGAACGGCCCGGTGCCGACGGATCCCACTGAAGGCGTGCCGTAATCGGCACCGGCCGCCATGACTGCGGTGGGACTGTCGAAGCCGAAGTAGCCGGCCGCAAGGAGTGACGGAACGAATGAGATCGAACGGTTGAGGCTGAGCCTGACCGTGTACTCATCCAGGACGGTCACCGAGTCAAGGGCGCTGCCGTCATCGAGGAAGCCCCCGAAAAGGTTGCGCCAGCCCACGTAAGCCTTGCCTTCGGAGCCGAAGTGATAAGGGTTGGCGCGGTCGTTCCAGCGGTCGAGGCTGAACTTGACTGCCTCGGCGTTGAAGGGGGTGCCGTCGTGAAACACTACCCCCTCGCGAAGCTGGAACGTCCACTGTGTGGAGTCTTCGTTGGCTTCCCAGCTGGTGGCAAGACCCGGCCCCAGCTCGGTCTCGCCGAGTTCAACCAGCCGCTCGACGATCTGGCGCGTTACGCCGATCGAGCCGCCGTCATTAGCGTCAGCTGAGTCGATGGTGTTGGGCAATGCAGTCATCCCAACCACAAGTGTTGAGCCGGCCTGCTGCGCAGCCGCAAAGCCCATGAGCGTCGCTATTGCGATCATTGCCAATCTTTTGGCTATCATCCTGAATCTCCTGAAATCTGGTGTGCTGCTCCCTGTGCCTTGCGTGGACTTTCTGCACTCTGGAACGCACGAGAAACTCGTGGTTGGCGAACTCCAACGTGTTGGCTATCGACTTCCCTCCCTTAACGCGACTGCGTATGCACGCTCGGCGGCGCCTGGTGACTGGCGCCCAGATGTTGACTGTGAGGAAGCGTAGCCCCCGCTGTGCTAGATTGTCAACAGTATGAGAAGGCTGGCGAAGCGAACGCTTGTGCAGGCGCGCCTGCGTGGTTACATTCGCCGTTAGGAGTTGGCATGCCCGATACGAATTCACGCCTGGCAAGGGCCAGACAGGTCATGAATCAGCATGGAATCGACGTCCTGCTCGTCCCGACCGGTGACGCGCACCTCAGCGAATACATCTCTGAGCGTTGGCAGACACGGGCCTACCTGAGCGGGTTTACCGGTTCGGCGGGCACCTTGGTAATCACAGGGGACATTGCTGGCTTGTGGGTTGACTCGCGCTATCACATGCGGGCCGACAGCGAGACGGCGGGCACGGAGATTACTGTCTTCAAGCAGGGGCGGCCCGCTACGCCGGAGGTTATCGAATGGCTTTCAGGCGAACTCGCACCGGGCTCGACGCTCTCACTTGATCCCGAGGCGGTCAGCGCTGAAACCCTGGTGGAACTACGCGAGAAGCTGAATGCCGAGGTGCGCCCCGTCAAAGGCCTGGTGGACGCAATCTGGACGGATCGTGCCGCAACAGAGCCGGCCCCCCTTGCCGAGCACCCGCTCGCGTATGCGGGAGAATCCGCAGCGGAGAAGCTGAGCAGGCTCCGCGCCAGGCTGAGCGAGATCGGTGCGACATCAATCCTGGTTACCGGACTCGACGAGGTGGCCTGGCTTCTCAACCTGAGGGGGTCCGACGTTCCTCTGAACCCCGTGGCTCTGGCCTTCTGTGTCGTGAGCATGGACGGAGTCAGGCTTTTCGTGCATCAGGATCAGGTGAGCACGTCCTTGGCTGAAGCCTTGCAGGACGAGGTTGAGATCAGGCCGTACGATTCGGTAGTTGACTACCTGAGCGACCTGCCTGCCGCGACATCGCTGGCGCTGGATCCTGCGAAGACCAGCGTGCTTCTCTATCAGGCGGCCGAACACATGCAACTGGTTCCCACGCCCAGCCCCGTTCAGCTGCTCAAGGCTGTCAAGAACAGTACGGAACTCGAAGGCGCGGCTGAGGCCTACCTGCAGGATGGCATCGCGGTGACCAGACTGCTGCACTGGCTCAGCGTTACCGACCCAACCACGCAGACAGAGCTGTCGGTCGCCGAGAAGCTGGAAGAGTTTCGTTCGGGACTGCCCGGCTATCGTGGCCGCAGCTTCGAGACAATCGTCGGTTTCGGACCGAACTCTTCTGTCGGGCACTACAAGCTTGACCGCATAAAGCCACAGGCACTTGGGCCGGATGACCTGCTGCTTTTGGACTGCGGCGTGCAGTTCTCGTATGGCACGACGGACACCACGCGGACTGTTGTGCTTGGAAGGCCGACAGCCGACCAGAAGCGCACTTACACGACGGTGCTGAAGAGCCTGATCATGCTCGGTTCAGCCAGGTTCCCGAAGGGCACCACCGGCCAACAGCTCGACGCAATAGCCCGGTATCAGCTCTGGAATCAGCTGTGGGACTGTCGTCATGGCATCGGCCACGGAATCGGCAGTTACCTGCACGTTCACGAGGGTCCGCAGAGAATCAACAGAACGAATCAGGTTGCCTTCGAGCCCGGGATGATGAACTCGTGCGAGCCCGGCGTGTACTTCGAAGGAGAGTTCGGTGTGCGCCTTGAGAACGTCATTGTCACCGCAGAAGCCGGCGAGAGCGTCTTCGGTGACTTCTACCGGTTCGACACCCTGACGCTGTGTCCGTTCGACCGGGTGCTGATCGACGTGGAGCTGCTGGATGAACGGGAGGTTGCCTGGCTTGACCGTTATCACCGGCGCGTGTTCGACAGACTGGCGCCACATCTGAGCAGTGACGAGACGGACTGGCTTGCGGCCATGACTGCCCGGCTTTAAGATTCCTGTAGCGAACCTTGCTGGGCGGCCGTTGACTCTGTGTCGTCGCCAGCTCTTATCGCTTACCCATGCAATACGTCGTACTGGCGAATCCGTGCATCTGCAGTCAGCAACCTCAGCTTTTCGATCCGTGCCTGTGCCACCAGCATGCGGTCAAAGGGATCACGGTGAATCCAGGGCAGCTCACGGAGTTCTTCGGCGTGGGCGGCTTCAAAGGACAGCAGGCCAAAGCCGCTCTGAAGAGCGGCATCATGAGTATTCGCTGGGGCCTCGAGCTTGCCGAGCGAAGCCTTGATGGATACTTCCGCGATGGAGATGCTTGACACGAGAACGAAGTTTGTGCGATCTGCTATGAGGCTGCGATGCGGTTCAGAGAGGCGCGAATCGTTAGCGAGCCACCACAGCAGAACGTGGGTGTCGAGCAGAAACCTCATGGCGATTCGCCGTACCAATCGCGTTCGTCATCCTTCGTGAAGTCGTCAAAATCTGCGGAAATACGTACCTGGCCCTCCCAAACGCCGGGTACCCGGTCACCGGTAGGCACCCACTTGACGAGCCTTACAACGGGCTGATTCGCCCTTGCGATGATCACATCTTCGCCCTTCAGGGCGCTCTCTATCAGCTTCGACAACTGGGCCTTTGCTTCGTAAATGTTCACTACCTTCGTGGCCATGCCTAATTCTAAAGAGGCTAACCAAGTTAGTCAATATGGGGGTGCCTAGTGTGCCCTGGCCCAGGCCGCCGCGCCGATCAAACCGGCATCGGCGCCGAGCAACGCAGGTGTGATCCTGACCGGGGAGGGAACGTCGCGGAGCTGCAATGCTGACTGCAGTGCTGAGAGGTAGTACGGATTGAGGCCGGTGCTCCCGCCGCTGACGAAGAGCTCGGGATCGAGCAGGAACTTCACGTCCAGCAGTACATCGGCAAGCGCCATGGCTGCATCGTCAACGAGGCGCACGGCCCAGTCCTGGCCGGCCTTCGCAGACTCGATCACCTCCCTGGCGTTCTGCCGGTAGCCGAGCTCCAGTGCCCGCCTCGCCAGAGCTGTGCCGGAGCTGACCCTTTCGAGCACCCCTCCTCGGGTGTGCCCAAGATGGCCGGCAAGGCCCGTGGCACCGGCCAACAGCGCCCCGTCGTTGACGAAGCCTCCACCGATTCCGGTCGAGACGGTCAGGAAGAACACGGAGCCGCTCTCCTTGCCGGCGCCATGGGCCGCCTCGCCGTACGCTGCGGCCTGGGCATCGTTCAGTGCGCGCACCGGCAATCCGATGGCTTCCTCGAGCCGGGCGGCCAATGGGAACCCGTCCCAACCGGGCATGAGGTCACGGCTCAGGGCGCGAACGCGTCCCTTGCTGACCAGGCCGGCGGTCGCCAGAGCCAGGCAGGCAGGTCGTGACGCTGACTGGTCCAGGAGCTTACGGACCAATGCCAGCGCGGCGGCAGCCACTGCCTCTGGGCCTTCGGATGCGGGCGTGGGCGCAACAGCCTTGGCAACAACGACAGCATCGCGAACCAGGGCCGCTGCCAGTTTCGTGCCACCGATGTCGAGCGCCAGAACCACGGGCAATGTCACATGCTCCGGTCGGCCACCACGTGTGCGGTCCGGCGGATGTCCTCGCGCAGGTCCTCGTTGGAGTCGATGACCAGCTGCGAGAGCGCCTCGAGCACCAGCATCTGGCCGATCTTTGCGAAGACGTCACCGCCGGTCAGCGGTGACTCGGGCGGTGAGGCGAAGAGGCTCTGGTCTGCTACCTTCGCCAGCGGGCTCTTCAGCCTGTTCGTTACGGCAACGGTGAACGCCCCGGCGCTCTTGGCGGCCTTGATCGCCTGGAGCGTGTCCAGCGTGGAGCCCGAGCTTGAGATGCCGATGGCCACGTCGGCCGCTGTGGAGCTGGATGCGCTCATCAGGCCCAGGTGCACGTCGGCGAAGGCGTAGGCAGCCAGTCCGAAGCGGAGGAACTTGTAGGCGAAGTACTGGGCGATGACGCCGGAGGCGCCGACGCCGTAGACATCGATGCGTCTGGCTACCGCAACGCGCCCTGCCACTTCCCGGAAGGCGCCCTCCTCGTAAAGAAGCGCGGTCTCGTCAAGCGTGCCGGCGGCGTGACGGGCGAGTCGGCCCATCAGGCTGCCATTCGTGAGTGGCTGCGGGGCGGACTCCCGGTTGCCCTGGGGGCCGGTTTCAATCGCGAGGGACAGCTTGAACTCCTGAAATCCGGAGAAGCCAAGATCCTGGCAGAAGCGGATGATGCTTCCTTCGCTGCTATGCGTGGCTTCGGCGAGTTCGGTAACGGTGTGGTATATGACCATGTCCGGATTTTCAAGCACGTACTGCGCGACCCGCCGCATGACCGGGCTCATCTGTTCGTGCGACGACCTGAGTTGGGTAAGTAGACGCGACATGTCTTCGCTCCCTCATTGTGCTCCGCTGACCGCCTGTCAGTTGACAGCAGAATACTCCGCGCCTAGGATACATGCAGGAGTCCAGCTCCATCACGCCGTCAACGTTTTGGAGTGAGACTCAATATAAGAGTCGTCAGGCAAGCGGTCGAACGGCTGGCGCTCCAGGAGGATCACATGAAGCAGGTTTCCCTCAAGGCCCTCTCAGTACTGGCTGCCACGGCGTTCGTTGCCACCCCTGCCCTGGCTCAGACGGATGCATTCAACGTGGCCGCGGGCCAGACGGTCGAAGCCAGCCGTGCGCCCGGTGAAGCCTACCCGGATCCGGACGGTCTGAAACTCACCGATGGTTCGTTCGAGTTTTCGTGGGACGACATGGTCGGCTTCGAGGGACCGGAGCCCGTCGAGCTGGTCGTCGATCTGGGAGCAACTAACGACTACATCAGCTACGCAGCGGTCAAGGTCATGCGTTCGGACGGTTCCGATGTGGCGGTACCGAACGTGATCGTGTCCTTCTCCGAAGACGGCCTGCTCTGGGAAGACCTCGGTATGGCAGATACCGTACTGGAAGGTGAAATCGGGAATGATACCGTCGGCACGCTCGTCTGGAGCGACGAGGAGTGGGCGGGCTACGGTCAGTTCGTCAGGTTCGAGTTGCTTCCCACAGGCGCCGGCTGGACCATGGTCGCTGAAGTCCAGGTAGGCAATGGTCCCGTTCCGGCAGACCTCCTGCCGGAGCCGGTCGAGACGGCCGAACCGACCGAAGAAGCGGTGAACGTCGCCCTGGGCCGGGGCTATGTGATTGAGCCGGAGGCATCCGAAGCGTACCCGGACGAAGGGGGCATCCAGCTAACGGACGGCTCGTACGAGTACGCGTGGGGCGACATGGTCGGAATCGCCGACCCGACCGACAATCCCGTTGTGATCGTTGACCTGGGCGAACAGGTAGAAGGCATCACCCGCGTGGCGGGCCTGTTCATGCGTTCCTTTGCATCCGGAGTGAACCTGCCATACAGCATCATCGTCTCCGTCTCGGAAGACGGCGAGAACTTCGAGGTCGTCGGACTCGCCGCCAGGACCGAGCCGGCACCGCCGATGAACGAACTGATCAACTCCGTTTACTGGCAGGACCTTGCCAATCCCGTCTCGGCCCGCTACGTGAAGCTGGATATCCGGCCCCGCACGGGCTGGCTCATGACCGCCGAGGTCGTTATCCAGACCGGCAACGCCGTGCCCGAAGTCGTTGAGGTTGAGGAAGAGGCGGAAGAGGAAGCAGGCGACTGAATGCTCAGGCGCAGAACCCGAAACACGCTTCTCCTGGGTGGCATGCTGATGGCGGCTACCGCAGGAGCCCAGTCCGAACCGGTGCTCGGTGGATCCTTCGTCCAGCTCAATGCCCAGTTGACGGCGCTGGGCCCGGATGGCTGGATATCTGAGCTCTCGCACATGCGCGATATCGGCATGGATACGCTGATCGTCCAGTACTCGCGCTACGGCGACGTCACCTATTATCCCACCGGTGTCACGACAGGCACAGGCGATTCGGACGAGCTTCCACCCACCGAGTCGATGGGCACCCTGACGTGGGCAGCCCCGGCCGGCACGACCGCCCGCTACCTGCGCGTGAGTGTCACTCCGAACAGCCGCGAATGGACGATGATGCCCGAGATCCGTGTCATCAGTGGCGAGCAGAACATCGCCGCCGGGTCCGGCTACGCGCTGTCACCGGCGCCGTCCGGAAACTATCTCGATCCCGGGGCCGCCAGTGGTGGGAAACTGACGGACGGCTTTGCAAACTTCGCATGGTCGGACATGGTCGGCTGGCAACATGCAGGCGAGGCCATCACCGTAGACTTCGACCTCGGTTCGGAAACGCAGCTGGACTCGGTCGAGGCCGTGTTCATGCGCTCGGACATATCGGGGGTAGAGCTGCCCGCGAGTATTCAAGTGCTCACCTCCCCGGATGGCAGCGTGTACTCGGCAGCAGGCGATTCCGTGGGCTGGTCGGATGTTGACAGCGACGTTGATATGGCCAGCTGGGATCCGCTTGGCGAGATACTCGAGGCTGCCGGACAGGTCGGTTTCCAGGTGTGGCTCGGCCTGAGCCTGGATCCGGCCTACTGGCAGGGCCAGTTCAACGCTGATGAGTCGGCCACCGCCAACATCGCGCTGATGCTTCAGCTCGAAGCGCTGTACGGAGACTCACCCTCCCTGGCTGGCTACTACCTGCCGGAAGAGATCGACGACCGCAGCTCCGTTTCCCCCGAGGTGCACACGGAGATGATCAGCTACCTGGTCGCCATGGCCGAGGCGGCGCATGAGCTGGGCCGTCCCGTCATGGTCGCACCATACTTCGGCATAAATCCCGACGCCGGCGCGTACGCCGCCTGGTGGGACACGACGCTCTCCGAGGCCAGCATCGACGTAATCGCCCTGCAGGACGGCGTTGGCACCAGGCGCACGACCGCTCAGCAGGGTGTTCCGGTCTATCGCGCACTCAAGGAAGTCGCGGACCGCCATGGCGTGGAACTCTGGTCCGACCTTGAGGTTTTCTGGCAGACGCACGGCTGGCCGGTCGACGAGCTCGCCTGGCAGGCCGTGCCCACCAGCATAGACAACCTGATCGAACAGCTGGCACTCGAAGCCCCTTACGTCAGCAAGTTCGTGGCCTTCGACTTCACGCACTACATGAGCCCCCGGCTGGGTGGACCCGCCGCAAAACTGTACGAGGATTACGCGGCGTACCTCGAGGAGCGTACGCAGTGACGGGGCCAGGCGGATTCGCACGCCGGCTGATGCTGGCGGTCTTGCTGAGCGTCGCCGCCGGAAGTGCGCTGGCGCAGACGGAAATCACCTTCTGGTACGCCTGGGGCGGAAGCGAAGGGCAGGCGTTGGCTGAACTGATCGATGAGTACAACGCCATGCAGTCCGATGTTCACGTGCGCGGCTCGTTCGTTCCCATCGGGGATGGCGAAAGGATACTGGCCTCGCTTGCGGGAGGATCGCCGGCGGACCTTGTAACGGTATGGGACTGGATGGTCGTGCCACTCGGCTACGGCGGAGCCCTTCTCGACCTGAGTCCGCATCTGGAAAGTGTCGGACTGAGCGAGGAAGACTTCCTGCCCGGCATCTGGGAGTACGGCGCCTATCAGGGCGAGAAGTATGGCCTCCCCACCACCCTCAACGTATACGGATTCTCGTGGAACAAGGACGTCTTCGAGGAAGCCGGCCTGGACCCCGAAGCTCCGCCCCGCACGATTGAGGAACTCGACGAGATCGCCGAACTGCTCACGGTCATGGATGCGAGAGGAAACCTGCGTCGGCTCGGCTTCTACCCGAACGTGACGTCGATCTACTTCTATGCCTTCGGCGGCCAGCTGTACGATCCCGAGACGCTCGAAGTTACGCTCGACCATCCCGGCAACGTGGCCGCACTTCAGTGGCTCGCCGACTACTACGAGAAGTACGACATCAACCTGATACGCAGGTTCCAGGCCGGCTGGGGCGACATGGCCAGCCCTTTCAACCCGTTCTACCGCGGCCAGATCGGCATCCAGGAAGGCGGCCAGTGGGAGGCCCTCGCCAGCACGGTCCATGCCCCCGACCTCAACTGGGGAGTCACCAACTTCCCGGCACCGGAAGGCGGCCGCGCCGACGTGGCTCCGGTCCAGAGCTCGTTCTGGGTAGTGCCCGCACAGGCAGCACACCGGGACGAAGCCCTGGAGTTCCTGCTCTGGCTCACCGAGCCGGAACAGTCCGCCCGCTTCGCCGCCGCGCTTGCCAACATTCCACCGCGGCAGGCGGCGCTCGATCTGCCCGCCTTCGGCGAGACGGTCACGCCGCACCTGCAGGTGTTCATCGACATGCTGCTGGAAGGCTACGTGTACACCCCTCCCGGCCTGCCGGTCGGCCTCTACCTGAGTGAACAGCTCAATCAGGCCGTCAACTCCGTACAGGACGGCAACACCACTCCGCAGGCTGCGCTTGAGACCGCCCAGCGCAACGTCCTGCGCGAACTGGAAAAGTACGACTGATGAATCAGACCCCGGCCATGAGGACGCAGCGAAGTGCTGACGGACAGGTATCTGCCGTCCGCGGCCGCAGCCGCATGACTAAGCGGCAGCGGCGCGACCTCTGGCTGGGGCTGGCGTTCGTTTCACCATGGCTGGTCGGCTTCCTTGTCCTGACGCTGTACCCCGTGGCAGCCTCGCTCTACTATTCCTTCACCGACTACAACGTGGTTTCTGCGCCGCGCTGGATCGGCTGGCGCAACTATACGGACCTGGTCGCCGATCCGCTCTTCGGCACCACGCTTTACAACACGATGTTCCTGGCAATCATCGGCATACCGTTCTCGCTCATCCTGAGCCTGCTGATCGCAATGCTGCTGAACACCAAGGTAAGGCTGCAGGGTATCTTCCGCACCGTTTACTTCCTGCCCAGCATCGTTCCGGCAGTCGCAGCCGCGCTGCTCTGGCGCTGGTTCCTGAATCCCGATTACGGGCCAGTCAATGAGTTCCTCTGGCAACTCGGCATCAACGGGCCAGGCTGGCTGGCGGATCCGGTATGGTCGAAGCCCGCACTGATCCTTGCAAGCCTCTGGGGCGTCGGGGGGTCGATGGTCATCTACCTTGCCGGACTCCAGAATGTGCCGACCGTCCTGTATGAGGCCGCTGACCTGGATGGCGCGAGCGTATGGCAGCGCTTCCGGTTCGTGACGCTGCCGATGCTGTCGCCGGTCATTCTCTTCAACCTGATCATGGGCATCATCACATCGTTCCAGGCGTTCACCAACATCTACATCATGACCGGTGGCGGACCAGCCAACTCGACCCTGGTCTACGCACTCTATCTATATCAGAACGCATTCCAGTTCTTCCGCATGGGCTACGCATCCGCCATGGCCTGGGTGCTGCTGCTCATCACAGTCGTGGCGCTGATCGGCATCTTCAGGACGTCCGGCTGGGTTCACTATGAGGGCAAACGATGATCACGGGCCGCCGCGCCATCCGAAACACGGTCATCTATGTTCTGCTGATCGTCGGAGCTGCCTTCTTCCTGACCCCCTTCATCTGGATGATCTCCACCTCGCTCAAAACGGACGCCCAGGTGTTTGCGATTCCGCCGGAATGGATTCCGACCCCGGTCATGTGGTCAAACTACGTGCGCCTCATGTCCGAGATTCCATTCCTGCGCTACCTGGGCAACACGGTCCTCGTAACCGTTCTGAGCGTCTCGTTCTATATAGCGTCCTCCGCGATCGTGGCATATGGGTTCACCAAGATCAGATGGCCCGGCCGCGATGCGCTTTTCTATTGCCTCCTGGCCACCATGGTCCTGCCACCACAGGTGACTCTCATCCCGCAGTTCGTTATGTTCCAGAACCTGGGCTGGGTAGGAACGTTCCTGCCCCTGATCGCTCCGGCGCTGACCGGCAGTGCCTTCGCAGTCTTCCTGCTCCGGCAGTTCTATGGGGCCATCCCAGAGGACATCAGCGATTCAGCGCGCATCGATGGCGCCAGCGAATGGCAGATCTTCACGCGAATCATCCTGCCTCTGGCCCGACCCGCACTGGCCACGGCGTCGCTCTTCATTTTCATCTGGACCTGGACGGACTTTCTGAATCCGCTAATCTACCTGACCGACGACCGTCTCTACACGCTTGCCGTGGGCCTGCAGCAGCTTTCGAGCACGCACTCCGCGGCCTGGCCGCTGCTGATGGCCGGCTCGCTGCTGATGAGCCTGCCCATCATCCTGCTGTTCTTCTTCGCCCAGAAGACCTTTATCGAAGGTGTTTCGACCACGGGTGTGAAGGGCTGAGAAGGGAAAGAATGACCGGAAAAGCACTGTTGCTCGTTCCCCTGGATGAGCGCCCCATCAACTCCGAGTATCCCCGCCTGCTCGCGGCGGCCGCCGGTTGGGATGCCCGCATTCCCACGGAGTTGCTGGGGAGCCGCAAGCAGCCTGCGGACATGGCGGGCCTCGGCCGCTGGCTCGCTGACAATGCCGGGTCGGCGGGCGCAGTCGGTGCGGTTATTGCCATCGACACGCTTGCATGGGGCGGGCTGATTCCCTCACGTCAGTCGGATAACGATGCTGAAGCGGCAATGTCGCGGCTCGAAGTGCTGCGCCAGCTGAAGCTGGATCGTCCCGAACTGCCGCTGCTCGCTTTCAGCAGCATCCAGCGTGTCAGTCGCGACAACGACGACGGCGAGGAGCCTCAGTACTACCGCACTCATGGCAACGCGATCTTCCGCCGTTCGCAGCTGGAGCATCGCCACTTTGCCGGACGGATTACAGATTCCGAGATGCAGGAACTTGAACGCCTGCAGGAGGAGATCCCGCAGCACGTCTGGGAAGACCAGATCGCCATCCGTGCCCGCACTGCTGCGGTGAACATCCAAGCGCTGAAGCTGGTCGAGGAAGGCGTGATCGACACGCTCGTGCTCAACCAGGACGATACGGCCGTCTGGGGCGTCAATGTCATGCACCGCCAGTACCTCGAGCAGGAGGCACGTGACCGGCGGCTTCTGGACCGGGTGTTCATCTATCCCGGTGCCGACGAAGTCGCCCAAGTGCTGATCGCTCGCCTGGCCGCGCAGGTCCGCGGCCGGCGGATTCGGCTGGGCAGCTACTATGCATCCCGCCGCGGTGCAGAAGTTCAGACCGCCTACGAAGACCGGCCACTGGGCGATCTGCTGGCAGTGCACACCCGTGCAGCAGGCGCAGTGCTGCTCCCCTCCGCCAGGAAACCGGACGCTTGGGTGGCGATCAACAGCCCGAGTGTGGCACAGGGCCAAGGCGGTGCGAACTTCGCTTTGGCAGAAGCCCATAGGCAGCCAGGCTTCCTTACAGGTGAGGAGCGCGGTGCCTTGCAGCGGATGGAAGCAAGCGTAGGGGGACCGGACAGGTCACTTGCTTCCTTCGCTGACGTGACCGGCGAGTTGCTCAAGGATGGTGATGCCGTCACCGTTGCTGATGTCGCACACGTGAATGGAGCGGACGACGAACTGATGACAACACTGGCTGCCCGCAATCTTCTTCCGTCACTGTCAGGCTACGGGGGCTGGAATACGGCCGGAAATGCCCTTGGTTCGGCAGTGGCCTTGGGATGCCTGGCTGCTCTTGGAGCCGACAAGGCGAAACTGCGCCACGCAACTGTGGCGCGCTTCCTCGATGACTGGCTTTATCAGGCGCGGGTGCGCACTCGGCTCCTGGCCGATGCGAGATTCAAGGAGCTGGGCCTCGGCGGATTCATGACCGATGCCCAGCTCGAGCTCGCGGCCAGGCTTGCGATGGAACTGCTCGATACGGAACTTCACAGCTTTGGGCTCCCGTACCGCGTCACTGCGCTGTCATTTCCGTGGCGACGTGTCTTCGAGATCGACTTCAGCATTCATGAAGTTGAGCCTGGATCCGGGGACCAAGGATGACCCTTTCCGATACGCGTGGCATCACTGAAGCAGCGAAGCAGGCACGCAACGTACTGACATCGATCCACGCTGGCCTGATCGTCTCCTGCCAGGCTCCGGAGGGCTCCCCACTGCGTCATCCGGTCCACATGGCTGCCATGGCGCAGGCCGCCGAGATGGCCGGGGCAGTTGGCATCAGGGCCAACGGACCAGAGTTCGTCCGGGCGATCCGGGCGGTCACTGACTTGCCGATCATCGGTATCGACAAGCGCAGCGATATCGATCCGGTTGCGTATATTACGCCGCACTTCGAATCGGTCGTTGAACTCGTCAGGGCCGGGGCCGACATCATCGCGATCGATGGCACGTCCCGGCCGCGGACGGGAACGGGAGCGCCGAGTGCAAATGCCTTGCTGCGCCAGATCCGCTCGGAGTTCGGAAATCTGCCGGTCATGGCCGACGTGTCCAATGTGGAGGAAGGCATGATGGCCGACGAGTCAGGCTTCGATCTGGTGGCCACGACGCTTTCTGGCTATACGGGAAATGGGCAGCCGGGCACAGGACCAGACATAGAGCTTGTTGCCCGGCTCGTGAAGGAACAGAGTCGACCTGTGATTGCGGAAGGGCGTTTCGCCACGCCCGAACAGGTTGTGGCAGCGTACGGTGTTGGCGCCCACTCGGTCGTGGTCGGGACAGCCATCACGGACACCCTTGCAATCGCCAGGCGGTTCGCCGAAGCTGTCGCTCGCAAGGCTCAGGCCCTGCGGTCTTAGCGCAACAGAAGCTCACAGTGTTACCGCCAACCTATTCATCTGGCTGAACCGCGGCCAACAATTGGCTCCATGGAGCTCGCCCTTTACTGGCTTTCCGCCGCCGTCCTCCTGTCCCTGGCCCTCTGGCTCGGCGGCCTGTACGCGCGCAGCCATTCGCTCGGAGCGCTCTGCGCGCTGATCGTTACCATAGGCCTGATTTACGACAATGGAGTCATCGCCGCCGGCTCCCTCATCGGCACCGGCCCGCTGCTTGAAGCGCTCAACTGGCCGCGTTACGTGATCCACGCGTTCGCCACGCCCCTGCTCATCATCGTCGCCCTGGACTTCGCCCGCCGCTCGGATCTCGCCTGGGCGTCAAGGACGGCGGGACGCTACGGACTGATCGGCCTGACACTCGCGATAATCGCCTACGGCGTGATCTTCGAGCTGCTGCCTTTGTCGCTGGTGGCAGAATCGGCCGATGGCGTGCTCAGCTATGTCCCGGCAGGCGGGGCGGGCTTCCCGATGCCCGCGATGGTAACGATGGTCGTACTGGCGGCGGTCGGCATCATCCTCTGGGCGGCGCAGGGCTGGCCGTGGCTGGGGGTCGGTGCCTTGCTGGCGTTCGCTGGCTTTGGCCTGGCGCCGGCCCTGGATTTCGAAGTGTTGGGCCAGGTCGCCGAGGTTGTGTTGATCGGCGGAATCGCTGTCACCGAGCTTTGGCTTGTTCGGCGCTTGGCCCGGCCGTTCACGTCGGCGCCGCCGCTGGCCAGCGGGGCGGCAGGCGAGGGTTAGCGTTTCTTAATTGGCCCCTAACGCGGACGAATGCGCTCATGGGCCATGCTTATCCGAAGGGAGGTTTTGATCATGAACAAACGACTCACAATTCGCAGCCTGCTGCTCCGGGCGCTGGTACTGCTGGTGGCGCTGGGACTTTTCCTGCCAAGCGCCATGGCAGCTTCGCTCGATCAGGCTCGGTTCATCCTAGTAGCGCAGATGGACGGCCGCCTGGTGGGCGGCGGCGAGTTCGAACGCGACGACGGCGAACTGGAACTCGATTTCGAGATCCTCGAGCGGGTCCAGGAACCACTGCGCGTCAGCATCCACTACCGGGACGGGACCGTCCTCATCCATGACGGCCGCCTGAATGACCGCAGGCGGCTTGAGATCCACGGCAGTGACGGCTGGATCAGTCTTCACCAGCTGGCGCGCAGCCACCGGATCGATCTTGACTACGACCGCGAGGATGACGACCTGGATGACGACATAGTCTGCCTGGTGCCCGAAGCGGCCCGGAGTCAGTGGTGGCCATACGGAGAAGACTGCGACTGAGCAGCGGGCCTGATACCGGATTACAGGGGCGTCGGTAACGAGAGAGGGGCAGGGGCCAGGTGAAGAAGCTCATGATCGCGATACTGGGGATGATGACCGGATACATGGCCCTGGCACAGGCCGAATGGCACGAGTCCGGACTCCTTACAGGCGAGATCAGCGGCGATTCCATCGAGCTGCATTCATACGCCGCGCGGGTTCCTGAAGATCTCGGCGAAGAGATTGAGGATGAGATCGTTCGGGAGTTCATCGAATCCTTCGTGGATGCGGTCCAGCACGGCGCCCGCTACCGGCTCGTGCCGGAGGTGTCTCTCGGTCCGGTGGTTCTTGCTCCTGCCCAGATCCTGGTGAGTATCGACCTGCGCCCGGAAGAGAATCCGGAAACTGACGGGCAGCTCACCATCGAGTTCGGCCTCGATCCTGAGACGTACGAGTTTCAGGCCGAGTCTGCGGTGGTCCGGTATTTCCCACGCGGCGTGGACCTGAACGACTACTACGGGTTGAGCGAAGGTGAGCTGCTGATCGACGAAGTTGCTAAACGCGAAGACAGCGGCTCACTGATGATCCGCGGAAGTATCACCGGGCTGCTGACGTACCAGACTGGCGTTGAAGTCCTGCACAATCCGAACGATGCGCTCAGTATCGAAGCCGAGTTCCAGATTGATACTGTAGCGACTTTGGACTGAGACCGCGGACCCTATGTGCGGTCAACCGCAGGTCCGCTGAAGCATGGAATCCGGTCGCGAAGCGTGCCGGTCTCGCCCACGCGGATGGTGATCGTCCTCGTCTCCATGCTGGCGTCGAGGACTTCGCCCTCGATGCCACTCGGTTCGTGGCGGGCGACTGCGCCTTCCCGAATGACGGGTTCGTCCTTGGCCGACTTTCTGTCGATGCCGAGTTCACGGGCCACGCCACCAAGCGCGGAAAGCCACGGGTCTCGCTGACCGCCGGCGGCTGGGTCTGCCTGGCCGATGTGCGCCACCACGCTCTTGTGATCCGCCGGCAGCACGCTCACGATGGTCTTGCCGCGCGTGTCGTACACGACCGGGATCGACTGGCTCCGATAGGTGACCAGCCACAACTCACGGTTCTGTTGCTGCTTTTCCAACCGCCGGCCGTCGCGGCGCTGAACTTTTCCTACCAGCTGGGCCATGTCGGCCTTGGTGAGCTCGGTTCCGAATCGCTCAGCCGCACGCTGTACCGCGTGTGCGCGGGCGTTGAGCGTATCGCGCCGCTTCGACGGCCTGCCCCGGTACAGGGAAGGGTCCGGACGCAGTTGCTTGGGCTTCTTGCGCTTCGCCATGCTCAGTCGTCCCTGACCAGCCTGCGGCTGAGCACCACGACCTCGTCGACCTTGTAGTCAAGGTGCCGGTAGAACTCGATGACGGCATCATTATCCGACCGCACCATCAGGTTCACCTTTGGACAGCCGCGCTGAAGCAGCAGCTGCTCTGCCGTCCGGACGAGCGTCACACCGTGCGACTGGCCGCGATGCGCAGGGTCAACCGCCAGGTAATACAGCCAACCGCGGTGCCCGTCGAAGCCTGCCATGACGGTTGCCATGACCGTTCCATCCTGTTCGCCCACCAGGAACAGCTCGGGCTGCTCGGTCAGCTTGCGGGCGATGTCCCGCCGCGGGTCGTTCCACGGACGCACCAGGCCACAATCGGTCCAGAGGCGGATGACGTCCGACTCGTCCGCAGGCCCGAACTGCCGAACCTTCATCTCCGGCCGCCGCGCCCGGCAAGCCAGCCGGTGGTCCAGGCGCTCTGGAAGTTGAAGCCGCCGGTGATGCCGTCGATATCGAGCGCCTCGCCAACGATGTGCAGTCCCGGTTGCAAGCGGCTCTCCATGTTGCTGAAATCGATCTCCTTCAGGCTCACACCTCCCGCTGTGACGAACTCCTCCTTGAAGACGCCCTTGCCGTTGATCATGAACTTTCCTGCGTGCACTTCGCGTGCAAGGGCGGTGAGCAGCGCCTTGGACGTGTCGGCCCAGCGCATGGTCTCGGTCGCGCCAGCGGCCGTCGCGAGTGAACGCCAGAGCCGCTGGGGCAGGTCGAACGGTCCGGAAGCAAGCACATTCTTGCGGGCGTCATCCTGTTTCGCGTTGAGAAGTGCCTCACGGACGTGGTTCTCGCTCAGTTCAGGCATCCAGTCTACGGTGAGGCCAAGTTGATAGTCATGCTCGTGCAACGAGCGTGCACTCCAGGCGGAAGCCTTCAGCACCGCGGGTCCGGAGAGGCCCCAGTGCGTCACGAGCACGGGTCCTTCGTGCGACTCCTTCGCACCATCGACCTTGACCCGTGCGTGCTGGACCGACACGCCGGCCAGGCCTTCCAGGCGCGCGTCCTCGATCTTGAAGGTGAAGATCGAGGGTACAGGCGGCTCGATCCTGTGCCCAAGTGCCGCCGCCCACTTCCAGGCGGCGGGCGCGCCGCCGGTGGCGAGGACCACGCGGTCGGCCTCCATCGCCTCTGAGTCCCTGAGCTCGACCCGGAAGCGCCCAAGGCCGTTCCTGCGCAGACCTGTCACGGCAACCCGCGTGCGGATGTCGACCCCGGCGGCGCGGGCGGTGTTCACGAGGCAGTCGATCACGGTATCGGAGCTGTCGGTGACCGGGAACATGCGGCCGTCCGCCTCGGTCTTCAGGGGAACGCCGCGTTCCTCGAACCAGGCGATCGTCTCGCGCGGGCCGAAGCGAGTGAAGGGGCCGCGCAGCGCCTTGCCGCCGCGAGGATAATTCTGGATGAGCAGCGCGGGATCCGGCTGGTCGTGCGTGACGTTGCAGCGCCCGCCGCCCGAGATGCGAACCTTGGACAGCACGGCCGCGCCCCGCTCCAGGAGCGTGACACGCGCGGCGGGTTGCTGCTGCTTAAGGGTGATGGCGGCGAAGAAGCCCGCTGCGCCACCGCCGATTATCACTACGTCCTGGCCGGAATCCAGCATCAGGCCATGATAGCCGGAACGGTAGCAATCCCCGTGCTCAGCCTGAGCGCCCGGGCGTCAACGCACTCTCCGTCAGTGTCACAGTCATGTGCAGGGTCAATTTGCCGCGAGGCGCATTGAGCTGACTTCCACCGTGGGCAGCGTATCGATACCACGAACAGCCTGTGCCAACACCTCACGGTCTGTTGTTGACAGCTGGTCGAGGTCACCGTCTTCAAACCAGACGAGTGCCTTCAGGCTTTCACTCGGTTGAAAGGATGTGCCGTATATGGCACGTGCGGATGCAAGCCCGTGTGCGAGACTGGCGCCACTATTCAACATGGCTGCAACGTCCATGTAGTCCTTCGCTTCCGCTCGCTGAAGCATGACCTTTAGCTTAGTGGCCATCAGATCCTGGATTGATGCGACCTGAAGCACGGAGTCCCTGGTTACCTGCGGTCTTCCTACCCTACCGATATCGATTCCGCCAAAAAAGGAGACTTTGACATGAGAGTTTGGTTCAACCGAATCATGTACCAGCACCGTCAGAGTATCAGGCCCCTCCTGTAGGACTGTTACCTGGTCAAAGAACGTGTGTGACGTTCTTACTGCTGCATGGTCAAGCGGTTGTTCTGTGAAGAAATCGAAGTCGATCGACGTCCTGTGCCCAAGTCGAAGTGCGATTGCGGTTCCCCCGTACAGAACAAAACCCAGGCGAGTCGTGGGAGCCAGGTTTGGCCAGATTCTGCGCTGTGCTGCGGGCAGCACATGCAAGAGTGGCTCCAGCACGGTCACGTGAAGTGCCTGACGGGTACAGATGGTACAGATCCTTGCTCGGCGAGCCCCAATTTGACGTGCCAGTAGTTCCAGGAACGTGGCGATAGTTGTCCGGGTCCGGCTGTTTTGAGGGCCTGTTTTAACGCTGGCTCGCCCATAACCGCCACGAGTTCCAGCACATCCTCGTAGTCGCCGATGTCCATGACCTGTGCGATAACGCGCTCAGGCCTGCCTATCGAAACCTGTGGCGACTTCCACCAGATGTACTTACCAGCCAGTCGCTCCAGGAGAGATTGCTGGCTAGCAGTAAGTGTAGGAGCTACCGTCTCCACCATCCTATTTTACGACGGGGGCAGATTGCGTTTCGTGCCTTGGTTCACTACGGTCGGATTAACAGGCACCGACTGCCTGACCCTAAATCCTTTGAGAGTTCAGTAATCCGATAAACTCGCTCAAATCGCTGTGCAGATTCACCAGGCGACTCCCGATGCTGCCGGATGATCTCCAGGAGGATTGCGACGCGCTCGTCCGGAGTCAGGTCAGCATAATACTGCAGCTCGGCCTCGTCGGCGTCGGCGAAACTGCTGAACACCCGGGCCCTCTTAGGCATGGCATGAGCCTGGAATGCGAGGGCCCGGGATTCGTTTCGCTATCCCTCGGCCAGCGTCCACTCCACGAGCTCGTCAAGCTTTGCTGTGGCCAGGCCGATGACGCGGTCGGCGCCGCCGTAGTAGAGGTAGACGGTGCCGTCATGCACGGGGTTGGCGCAGCCGAACACGACCTGGGGCACGTCGCCCTTTATCTCCCACGTCTCGGCCGGCTCGAGGATGGAGGCCTCGGGCCGCTTCAGCACCTTCCTCGGGTCCTCCAGGTCGAGCAGGGCGGTGCCCATGCAGTAGATGTGCTCGTCGTTGTAGCCGTGGTACAGCACCAGCCAGCCGTGCTCCGTACGGATCGGCGGGCCGCCGGCGCCGACGCGCTTGCCGTCCCAGAGGCCGGGGCGCGGGGCGATGATCTCGACGTGGTCGCCCCAGTCGCGCATGTCGTCCGAAAAGCCGAGCCAGATCGAGGGTGGCCGGCGGTGGAACGTAACGAAGCGGCCGCCGACCTTCTCGGGGAAGAGCGCATGGTCCTTGTTGTCCTCGTTCAGGACGATCGGTCCCAGGCGTTCCCAGGTGATCAGGTTGTCGCTGACCGCGTACATCGGCGTGATGTTGGTGGGCATGACGCCCTTGCCGGGATGGGGCCCGCCGCGGCCGTAGGCGGTGTAGGCCATGTAGAAGCGTCCATCCAGCTCGGTGACGCGCGGGTCCTCGACCCCGCGCGCCTCCGCGTCGCCCTCGGGCGAGAGGACGGGATCGCGCAGCCGGTTCCATGAGACGCCGTCGGTCGAGACTGCGTAACCGACGCGCGAGACGTAGTCCAGTCCCTGCGCCCGGTAGTGCATGTGCCACAGCCCGTTATGGATCACGACGGAAGGGTTGAAGACGTTGAGTGCCTCCCACTCGTTGAGCGGATCGGGCCTGAGGACGGGATTGGCGGGATGGCGGGTAAGTTTCACGGCAACTCCAGGGTGAGCGCGAAGACGTGCATGGTCTCGCGGTCGGGGAAGGTGATCCCGGTCAGTACGCGCGCGGGATCGAGTTCGATCGACTGGGCAAGGATGCGGCAGGCGATGCGCTCGACCGCGCCGCTGGCGCCGCGGCGCTGGGCGAACTCGATCGCGACCTCCTCGCCGTAACGCGGCAGCTGGCACCAGTCGGACAGGCCGAGCGAAATGCTCTCGTTCCCGTCCTCGTAGTGGAGAATGGTGGCCGCCTCGTAGTTGCCCTGCTCGCTCGAGCCCAGGACGTGCAGTCGGGCGTACGTTCCCGCCGGCAGGTGCACAGTCTGGCCGAAGAGGGCGACGTTGTTTGCATCGTCCAGCGAGGGCGGGAACATGAACGGAACCCCGGCCAGCTCGGCAACCGTGAGCGGATCGGGAGCGCGCTCAGCCGGGTACGTCGCGCCAAGGGCGCCCGAGCGGCTGTCGAAGTTGCCCTTCGCCGGATAGCGCGGGTCGGAGAACGCGTCGTTGTTGAAGACTGAGGCAAGGTCCAGGCCGCTGAAACCGTCCTGCTCGAAGCTGAAGCCGACCTCGAACGACTCGCCGTCAGATGCGGCTATCGACAGTTCGGGCATGGAGTCTGTCGTGGTGAAATCAATCAGCGCGAAGCCGAACGGGGGCAGCTCAGCGCCCGGCACGGTCTCGCCGAAGCGGTCGTAGACGCGGAGGTCGACTTCACTGAAGTCACTGCCGCCGGCCCCGGCCACGGCGTGGCCAGCCAGCGCGTCGGCATCGAGGCTGATCGACTCTTCGTTCCAGCCCTTGACCAGCAGCAGGCGCTCGCCCTCGCGGGCGAACAGCTTCTGGCTCAGTACCGGCCGCAGGACGAGGGCGTCGAAACGGAACTCGCGGCCGTCCAGGTGGCTCAGCACGAAACGGGCATCACCGGCCGGCAGCTCGTGGACGCCGAGGTCGCGGGCGACCTGCCGGGACTCGGCAGCAACGGAAGTGCTGGCCACTCCCAGGCGCTCGCGACCGAGTGAGACGGCAACCGAGGCTTCCCAGGGCTCGTCGCGGAACAGGGCGATCACGCGGTACGCGCCGGCCTCGGGGATGACGGTCTCAACCGTGATCGCGGCACCATCGGCCATGACCGCGACCAGCTGGCCGCCCGCTTGGTTGTCCTGCTCGACGCGGGGCGGCTCGCCGAAGTCGAGGCCGAGTTCGGCCTCCAGGGTGATGTCGGCGTGCTGCCACACCCAGAGCCAGTCGAGCGCGGCGGCCGCGGCCTCGTGCCGTTCGGCCTGCAGGAGGGCGAGCAACGCCGTGATGGTCGACTCGGCGCCGGAGTTGCGGTTGATCACGCCGCGCTCCAGGCCGTCGAAGGTGCGGCCGGTGGCGGGGTCGTACATGGGCTCGTGCAGCATGTTGTTGCCGTGCAGCCACGACGTCATCAGGCCGCCGAGCTCGGCGAAGACTTCGTTACCGGTGGCGTCATGCAGGGCGAAGTAGCCGCTGGCGAGGGATTCCATGCCGTAGGCGATCTGGGGCGCGACCTTCACGGCAGGCTGGACCAGCTCGACCGGACCGTCGTTGGCGAGCAGGTGCACGAAGAAGTGGCCCGCCTCGGCCGCCGCGCTCTCGATCAGCGCTTCGTCACCGAGCGCGATACCGGCACGCGCGAGCGCCTGCGACTGGCGGCTGCCCCAGGCGTGCCAGACGAGCGGGTCACGGGCGAAGGACGGGTGCGCCAGGTATGGGAACTGCTCGGGCGGCCCGAACTGGAACTCCGCGATGCCCTGAGCTATGCGCTCGGCGAGCTGCCGCGCCCGGGCGTCGTCGTCGACCTCCAGGAAGGCGCTCAGGCCCAGCAGCAGGTTGGCGGCGGCGTCGCTGCCGTCACCCGGGAACCAGGCGGGCGCGCTGAAGCCGTGCCGCTCGACGTACGTGCCGTAGCTGGCGTCGACCAGCTCGGCGAACGGCTCTACGCCGCGCAGGAACGCCGCCCGGAGCTGTGCGTAGTAGTCGGCGTCGTCGCCGAAAGCCTTCATGCCCTCGCCGAGCGCCCACAGGGCGCGGGCGGCCCAGAAGTTGGTGCCCTTGCGGCTGGTGATGCCGATGCGGTTGATGCTGCCGTCCTCGAACACGAAGTTGTAGAACGTGCCATCCTCGTCCTGCATCGCCAGCACGAAGTCGAGCTGCCCGCGGGCGTAGTCCAGCCGGTCCACCCACATGTAGGTGATGGCGGCCCGCGCGATATCGTCGATGTCCGTGACGCCCTCGCCCGGCGCCTCGCGGAACACGTAAGGGTCCCCAGGCTGAAGGCCCGGCTCCGCGTAGATCCAGACGCCGCGATGCGTCTCGCCCTCGACCTCGAACTCCTGGCTCAGGTGGTCCAGGTGCTCGAGGTTGGATGACAGCGCCGCCCCGGCCAGCACGAGGCTGACCAGGGCGGAAAGGAATGTTCTCACTCTTCGAGGTTCACGCTGGCGAGCGCCGCGGCCAGCGCGGCGGCCTGCTCGGCCGCGTCGGCTGCTGAGTCCGCGTCGCGAACGCTGTACAGGTAATGGAAGTCGATGACGGTGCCGGGCAGGTAGTGGTTGGGCTCGTTCATGGTCACGTCGCTGGTGGCGTCATAGCTCATGAACTCGTCGGCGATCCACTTGAACACGCCGGTGCGGAACTCCTGCGACTCGAACACCCACGTGTTGCCCGACAGCCACTCGTCGTAATCCTCGGCGATCTCAGGCACCTCGTAGGCCGCCTCGATCACGGCGATGCCGAGGTCGTCGCTGTACGCGGCCCGCCAGGGCTCGGCCGAAGCGAAGATGTAGGCGGCGCCCCAGTAGAGCGGGCTGAGGTTGTCGTTGCTGTTGAACGCGATGACGCCGTCGCTCACGGCGTCGCGCTCCGCGAAGTAGTCGTCGGAGCTGACGCCGAGCTGGTCAGCCCAGGCGAGGCGGCGGAAGCCGGGGATTACGTGCTGCGCCTCGGGATCGGCCTGCGAGAGCACGCTGGTCGCCATGTGCTGGAGTTTCATCATGTCGCTGTAGCCGCCGAACGTCACCTGGCTGTGCACGTCGACGTCGCCGCCGGCATAGACGCTGGTGACGATGCGCTGCGTCAGGCCGACGAAGCGGTCGGAGGCGTACTCGGTGATGACGGCCACGCGGGCGGGGCCGGCGGGCAGGACCTCGGTGCGCACGAAGCGCGCGCCGCCGTCTTCGAGGATGGTGTACTCCTCATGCGGGCCGTACTGCTCATCGGCCCACCAGGTGCTCTCCGGGTAGCCGGCGAAGCGCAGGATGCCGAGCTCCGCGGCCAGGGTCTCGCTCACGTCGCCGTAGCCGGTGATGCGGGCCAGGCCCTCGGAGCCGACCTCGACCGTGAAGCCGTTGCCGCTCAGGCTGGAGATGACGGTCACGTCGCCGTCAGTGGTGACCTCAAGGGCAGCCTCATGGCTTACCGGATCGAGCGGTTCGTCGCTGACCGTGATGGTCGCCTGGCCGCTGGCGACGAAGGCGAGCTGGTCGCCGGCGCTGACGCGCCCGTTCAGGTCTGTGTCGTCGATCTGAAACGGGATGTCCTGGCCGTCAACGCTCACGCGCAGGTCGGCCCAGTCGAACGGGAAGTCCGCTCCGACGGCGTTGCGCACGCTCAGCAGGTCGAGGACGACGGGGACATTATCCCCCTGCACGTCGACTGTGATGCTGCGCGTCTCGGCCAGGGCCGAGCCGGCAAGGAGGAGGAGGGAGGCTGTTATGGCGAGTCTTTTCATGTCGTTCCTTTCGGTGAGGCTTCTAGAAGAATCCGGAGATGATGTCGCGGGCCTGCTGGGCGGCGCGCCTGAGCGCGGCGGCCGGCTCGCGGGTGCCGTGGATGACGCCGGCCTCGTACTCGCGGCTGATGGCGGTGAAGATCTCGATCAGGTAGGGCGTGTCGTCCACGCCGCGCGTGCGCTCGTTCTGGTCCAGGAAGGCCAGCAGGTTGGGTCGCGCCTCGAGCGTGTCGCTGAAGAGCGGGTCGTCCGCCATGCCGATGCGGTAAGGGATCTGGCCGGTGATCTCCATGAAGCGCGCGTCGTTCTCGGCCGACAGGATGAACTGGATGAACTCCCAGGACTCCTCGGGGTGATCGGTCGTGGTGAAGATGGCGATGTTCTTCGGGTCGCCGTACGTGAAGACGGGCTCGCCGGCCAGGCGGTCGGGGACGGGTGGCGGGATGAGGGCGAACTCGAATCCCTCAGGCGCGTTGCGCTCGTAGAACGGCATGGTGAACGGGCCCGCCTGCTCCAGCAGCGTCACGCCCTCGAAGAAGCGGTTCTGGGCGGTCTGACCCTTCGGCGCCAGTCCCTCGCCGAACACGGTGGCCAGGAACTCGAACACCTCGGTGCCGGCCTCGTTGTCAAAGACGACGTTGCCTT
The DNA here is from genome assembly GCA_964495325.1 of uncultured bacterium. GTDB lineage: Bacteria > Deinococcota > Deinococci > Deinococcales > Trueperaceae > CAZBVI01. The sequence continues at coordinate 372,293 of CAZBVI010000001.1, read as the reverse complement.
CATCATCCAGCAGCGTCTGGCCCTGGCTGGCCGCGATGTAGAGGGTGTAGAAGTCGAAGAAGCGCTGCCACCACGTGACGTCGACCGTCGGGGTGTACAGGTACTTCTCGCCGCCCCAGTGCTCGTTCACCGTGCGGGCGGCGTCCAGGAAGCCCGAGTAGGTCGCCAGCTGTCCGGGCTCGATGCCGGCCTCGGCCAGCAGGTTGACGTTGTAGGCGAACATGACCGGGTTCGCCTTCCACGGGATCTGGTAGACGTGGCCCGACGGGTGCGTGTACAGCTCGACCACGGCCTCGCCGCTGCGCTCCAGCATGAACTCGCTGAAGCCCGGCAGCGTGTCGTGGGCGTAAAGCCCGCCGGCGTCGACGAACTGGCTGATCGCGCCCGGATAGATGTTGGCCGCGACGTCCGGCGTGGTGCGGGCCGCGATGGCCGCGAGCAGCACTTCCTCGGTCGAGCGGCTGGCCGGCAGCGGCTGCATGCGGATCGTGATGTCCGTGTCCAGCTCACCCCAGGCGTTCACGATCTCGGTGGCGAACTGGATCTCCTCCGGGTTGGAGGACGGCCAGAACGTCACCTGCGTCTGTGCTGCCGCGAGTCCGGCGCTTGCCAGGAGCAGCACCCCGGCTGCGAGTTTCCTTAATCCATTCACACTTCCTACCTCCTTCATCCCTTCACTCCACTCGAGGCGACTCCCTCGAGGTAATACCGCTGGAAGACCAGATACACGAGGATCATCGGGATCACCGCGATGAGGCTCGAGGCCATGATCGCGCCCGTCTGCCCGCCGGCCTGGCCGCCGATCCCGTAAAGCGTGACCATCTGCGTCAGCGTCTGCACCTCGATGTCGCGGTTGACGATCGACGGCCACAGGAAGTCGTTCCAGCCGCCCATGAACGTGAAGATGCCGACGGTTATCAGGCTGGGCACGCTCAGCGGCCAGACGATGCGGAAAAGTATCTGCAGGTCGTTCGCGCCGTCGATGCGGGCGGCGTCGAGCAGCTCCTGCGGGATCGTCTTGAAGTTCTGCCTGAACATGAAGATGCCGAACGCGCTGACCATGCCGGGCACGATCAGCGCCGTGTACGAATCGCTCCAGCCGAAGTTGACGATCAGGATGTAGAGCGGGATCAGCAGCAGCTGGCCCGGGATCATCATCGTCAGCAGGATGACGTTGAACACGAACTCGCGGCCGAAGAACTTCAGGCGCGCGAGCGCGTAGCCGACCACGGACGAGAACACGAGGACGCTGAGCGTCTGCACGCCGTAGACGAACGCGCTGTTGAACAGCGCCCGCCAGATGGGAATCTGCGTGAACACGGCCCTGAAGTTGTCCAGCGTCGGCTCCTGGGGGAACAGGCTCAGGGTGTGGATCTCGCGGGGCCCCTTGAACGCTGTTGACGTCATGTACAGGAACGGCAGGAGGAACACCAGCGCACCGAGGGTGAGCAGGGTGTAGAACAGCAGCCGCCGCATGCCGAGCGGCCAGTTCTCGAGGCGGCGCTGGATGTCGAGGTTCATCAGTAACCGACCTCCCTTTCAAGGTAGCGCCGCTGCACGACCGTGACCAGGAAGATCAGGACCGCGAGCACCACGCCGATCGCGGCTGCGTAGCCCATGCGCAGGAACTGGAAGGCGTTCTGGTACAGGTAGAGAACCAGGCTCATCGTCGCGTCGAGCGGGCCGCCGGCCGTCATCACGAACGGCTCCACGAACAGGGAGAACCCGCCGATCGTGCTGAGCACGACGACGAGGATGAAGGCCGGGTTCAGCAGGGGGAACGTGATGTACGCGAAGCGCTGCCAGGCGGTCGCGCCGTTCAGCGTCGCCTCCTCGTACAGCTGGGCGGGGATCGACTGCAGCGAGGCGAGGAAGATCATCAGGTAGTAACCGACGTTCTTCCAGGTGGCCATGACGGCGATGCTGGTCATGGCGATGCGCGGGTCCGAGAGCCAGCCGATCGGTCCCATGTTCACCACGCCGAGCAGTTGATTCAGCAGGCCGTCGTCGGCGTAAAGGCGCAGCCAGACGAGGCTGACGATGGCTCCCGAGGTGACGTAAGGCAGGAAGTAGGCGACCCGGAAGAAGCCGCGGGCACGGAGCTGCTGGTTCAGCACGACGGCGAGCAGCAGGGCGATCACGATCTGCAGCGGGATGTGGACGACCAGGAAGATGCCCGTGTTCATGAGCGCCTTCCAGAAGATCTCGTCGCGAAGCAGCCGTTCGAAGTTGGCGAGGCCCACGAACGGCTTCTCGGGCCGGACGATGTTCCAGTTGTGCAGCGTCAGGTAGATGGCGAAGCCGAACGGGTAGGCCACGAAGACGCCGAAGAAGATGACGTACGGCAGCGTGAACAGGTAGCCGATCGGGTTGCTTCGCTCTCGGCGCGGTCTCGGACGTGCGACAGGCTTGGTCGTCATCTCAGGCGCTCACCCTTCTGACGAGCTCGCCGGTGAGTGTCACGTCGCGCGGCGGCTGGCGCGTCTCGATCAGCTCGAGCAGCATGTGTGCGCCCGTGCGGCCGAGGTCGAGCTTGCCGACCCTCACAGTTGTCAGGCCCGTCTGCGAGGCCATGTGGATGTCGTCGAAGCCAATTACCCGTGTGTCGTCGGGCACCTTGCGGCCGGCTTCGGCCAGTGCCCGCAGGGCACCGAGCGCGGCGGGATCGTTGGCTGCAAAGACGCCGTCGGGCGCCTCTTCGCGCTCCAGTACCTGCCGCATGGCGTAGTAGCCGCCGTCCCAGCTGTCGCCGCCCTGGGCGATGCCGGTCGCGTGCAGGGCGACGCCGTGCCGGTCGAGTTCAGCCTGGAAGCCGCGCAGGCGGGACCGGAAGTTCGGGTTGGTCAGGTTCTCGGTCACGAACGCGGGCTGCCGCACTCCGGCCTCGAGCAGGTGCTGGGCGGCGAGCCGGCCGCCGCCCTCGTGGTCGACTGACACCGAGGGCAGTCCGGGATGCTGGTGGTCGATGAGCACGACCGGCCGCCGGCTCCTGCGAAGGTTCTCGAGGTCCTCGTCGTCGATGTCGCAGCCCACGACCAGCAGGCCGTCCACGCGGCCCTCCTGGGCCAGCGCGAGCAGGTCGCCCCTCCGCTTGAGGCTGCTGAGCAGCAGGTGCAGGCCCGCCTGGCTGAGCTCCTGCTCGATGCCGCCGATCACGACCGTGTAGAAGGGGTTGAGGATCACGGGTGCGTGCCGCGACATGATCGCGACGCCGATGTTGCCGGTCGCGCCGGTCTTCAGGCTGCGGCCCAGGTTGCTGCGGGTGTAGCCGAGCTCTTCGCAGGCGGCCAGCACGCGCTCGCGCGTCGCCGGTGCGACGTCGCCCTCGTCGTTAAGCACGCGTGAAACCGTTGCGATGCCGACGCCGGCGTGGCTGGCGACTTGCTTGATGGTGACCTTGGGCTGCAGTTCCGGCTCCCTTGCTGTGTTGAGGAAGGCGATGGACTCGCGACTGGAAACGTTTCCAGCAGTCTAGACGGTCCCGCAGGGGCAAGTCAAGCCGGGCGCCGCATTTGGCTTGCCGTGCCTACTGCACGAAGAGGTAGTCGGCTCCAAGGGCGCGGTACGTGTGCTCGGCCCTCCGGTCTGCCGTAAGGAGCCGGCAGTCATTGCTGCGTGCGGCCTCGCCTACGAGGGCATCGTAAGTGGCTCCGCCGCTGATTCCCAGGTCTGACAGCCTTACCAGCAGCTCTGCGGCGTCTGCCGGGTCCAGCCAGCACGTTTGGGCAAAGGCGTCAGCAAGCAGCTTCGCAGCCTGGGCCGGCGCTACCCTGAATGGCGGCGGCATGTGGGTCAGGACGGAATAGCACTCGAACGCGGCGTGTCCAGCCAGCGCTGGCCGGTGGGTCCTTACGGCTCGCCTGCACTTCAGGTGCAGCGGATTGGACGGGTCCAGCGAGGCGATCGCAACGCTGGTGTCGCAGGCCCACTTCTGCGGGTCAGCGCTGGAGCTCATCGCGCAGCCGCTTTATGTCCTCATTGGTGAACTCGCCACCGGGCACGGGCACAAGTATAGGCAGCCCGTCCGCACCGAGCTGCACCTGCCTGCCTTCCCAATCAGCAAGTTCGATCCGGAGCCCGGAACCGTCCAGATAGAGATCCAGCTCGGTGTCTGGCTGCAACCCCAAGCTGTCCCGCAACGGCTTCGGTATCACTATGCGTCCGGCCCGGTCCATTGTCACGCGCATGGCATCAGGATACCATGCATCACCCAATTGTCGCCACGGGTATCTCGGTTCAAGCGCTGCTCCCACGTGGGACGCGTGTCTCTAGGTCTGATGGCTCAGTGTGCGCTAGCCTGTTATCAACTGACAGGAGGTGAGATGATGGGAATCCGCACCGTGCACAGGAGCCTGGTAGTCGCGTACCTGGGGGTGATCCTGATCACCCTGATCGCCATGATGTGGCGGCCCACGCCCCCCGCCCGGCCCTTCCTGGTAGAGCTGTCGCTTGCCCTGGCGTTCGTTGGGCTGGTTCAGTTGGCGCTGCAGTTCGTGCTGATCGCCCGCTTCGAGCGACTGTCCGTGTCGTATGGCGTTGACGTCATCCTGCGCTTCCACAGGTACGTGGCGATGATCGCTCTGCTGTTCATAGTCGCCCACCCCATCATCCTCGTGCTGCACGAGCCGGCCATGGCCGCCTTGCTCAATCCGCTCTATAACGACTGGGGAGTCCGCACCGCCAACTGGGCCATATACGCCCTCATACTGCTGGTGCTGCTCTCGGTGCTCCGGAAGCAGCTCCGCCTGAGTTACGAGGCCTGGCGAATATCCCACACCCTGCTTGGTGTCGCCACCATCGTCCTCTCGCACGTGCACGTTCACATCTCGGGCCGGTACACCAACGTGCTGTGGAAGGAACTCCTGCTCATCGCCATCAGCACCGTGGCCGTCGCGCTGCTGGTGTATGTGAGGCTGGTGCGTCCAGCACAGCTGCGCCGCCGGCCGTACCTGGTGAGCGAGGTTCGCCCCGAGCGCGGTAGCGTCTGGTCGCTGGCCCTGAGGCCCGAGGGGCACGGGGGCATGCGCTTCCTGCCGGGCCAGTTCGGCTACCTCAAGCTCGGTAGCCCGTACACCATCCACGAGCACCCGTTCTCCTTCTCTTCCAGCGCCGAACACACCGGACAGATCGAGTTCGCGATCAAGGAGCTCGGCGACTTCACCGACCGGATCGGCAGCGTGCCCATCGGCACCGTGGCGTTCATCGACGGGCCCCATGGCGCCTTCTCCACAGACCTGAGCCAGGCGCCGGGCTACGTGCTCATCGCCGGCGGCGTCGGTATCGCTCCGCTGATCAGCATGCTGCGTACACTGGCCGACCGCGGCGACCGCAGGCCGGTACAGCTGATCTACGGCGAGAAGCGCTGGGAGGACGTGGCCTTCCGTGACGAGATCGAGGAGCTGAAGGAGAGGCTCAGCCTGGACGTGGTGTACACGCTCGACGATCCGCCCGAGGGCTGGGACGGCGAGACCGGCTACGTGGACGCCGGCCTGCTGCGCCGCCACCTGCCGCAGGAAGGCTTCGAGCGCAACTACTTCATCTGCGGCCCCAACCCCATGATCGATGCGGTGGAAGCCGCGCTTGCCGCGAACGACGTGCCGGCCAGGCTTGTGCACGCCGAGCGCTTCGATCTGGTGTGAACAGCCTGGACCCGACCGACGGCCCGCAGCCGTGACCAGCGGGTAGGAAAGACCACCCCGAGGAGGTGTGACGATGGCAAGGAACGTGGAACGCAACCTGACATACCTGGCCGGCGCAGTGCTGCTGATCGCCGCCCTGGGCTTCGGTCTGCTGCGCAGCGAAGGCTTCGGCGTCTCAGTAGCCCGGGAAGGTGCGCAGCCAGGTGTCGCCGGCAACGAGCTGACTGAGCGCTACACGTGGTTCGCCCACGCCGACAGCATCTGGGAAGCCCGCTGCGCCGGTTGCCATGAGGAGCTAACCTACATCCCCGAACTGTTCGCCGCCGCGGGCGGTCGTCAGTACCTCGTGGACGTCATGCTGTTCGGTGCCCTCGGCGAAACGTTCCTGTACGGCGAGATGCAGAGCCTGCGGCACCGACCGTTCGCCGATCAGTTCGACGACGAGGACATGGCCGCGCTGCTCAACCTCATGCTGGTTGCCTGGGGCAACGAGCAGGCACTGCCCGAGGGCACGCAGCTGTACACCGCCGCTGAGGTCGCCGCCGCCCGCCCGCGCGATATCCCGCAGGAAGAGGTGCTGGACGGCAGGCCCGAGATGGGTCAGTAAGACAGAGGCGAACACGCTGCTTCGGTCAGGGGCCGGGCGCAGCCTCAACGAATCCGATGCTGACCTCGCCCACCGACTCGCTCCGCGTGGTGACCCGCGCGGTGGGATCGAACGCTATCTCGATCTGCCGGTCGCCCGTCCACGCCACCGCGATCGCCGGCCCGCCCCACGCGGTTGACCCGGCGCTCTCACCGTCCGCCGCGACGAACGCGTTGCCGGCCAGGTCCGGCAGGTCGAAGCCGGCCTGCATGAGCGAGACCTGCGAGGTGAAGCCGGTGGTGGTCCCGCAGCTGCGCTCGAAGACGATCGCGTTCCAGGCGTTATCCGGCGAGGGAACTGAGTCGATCACGGTGTTGACGCATGCGGGCTGCAGGGGCGCCACGAGGCGGCCGAGCAGCGTGACGGCGACGGCGGCAACGGCGAGCGTGACCAGCATCATGCGCATGCCTGCGCTACGCGCCCTGGCGCGGGCTTCGTTTTCGGCCTCGTCCGGCTCGGCCCCTGACTGTCTGGCATCCCGATCGCTCATCACGTCTCGGTAACAAGTGTACGGCCTGTTGCCCGCGAGTGCGCCGTGCGGGCAGGCATGGCACAATGCAGGCAGTGGCACTGCAAAGCCAGTGCCGGGAGGCAGCTTGACCGTTGAACCTGAGTCTCTGGAAGCGGAGGTGCGCGCAACGACCACCTTCGGTGATCAGCTAGCTCTCGTGCGCAGGCTCGAGCTGGAGGGCGCCGCCCCGTACCTCAGGGCTGCTGAGGCACTCGCGGACGCAGCCCGGGCACCGGATTTACCTGCATCGCAGCGCATACAGGCATTGAGCGAGCTCGGCAATGCGAAGCGCGTCAGCGGAGACCTGGCCGGCGCCCGTACAGTGTTCAGTGAAGTCATCGAGGATGCCGGCAGGTTGCCCGCCGGGCGTGAGCGGACCGGGATCCTTGCGCTGGCGCATCTGCGCCATGCGATCGTCCATGACCTGGGGGGATCGATCATCGATGCCTCTGTACACCTGGATCACGCCACCAGGCACTTCGAGGAGGCGGGCGACCAGGCCGGTCAGGCGCGCTGTGACAACGTGCGCGCGGCCATCTACATGCGCATCGACGAGTTCGAGGATGCCGAGTCCTGCTACCTGCGCGCGCTGGACTACTACCGCAAGGCGGGTGAGGCTGAGCGTGTCGCCGTGGTTCTAACGAATCTGGCCGGGCTGCTGCGCTACATGAATCGGCACGAGGAGGCGGTTGCTTTCGGACGCGAGGCGGTCGAGCTGGCGCAGAGCACGCTGCTCAGGGCCACGGCCGTCGGTAACCTGGCCTTCGCCATGGCCGAGACCGGAGACCTGGATGAAGCACTTCATATGGCCCGTGAGACCGAGGAGGCGATCTCCGAGGTCGGCGACCCCGGTTACTCGATCATGTTCAGGCGTGCCGTTGCCACGATCCTGACGAAGAAGGGCGAGCCGGCCGAGGCGCGCGACCTGCTGCTCGCTGCGCTTTCCGAGTCGGAGGAGAAGGGCTACCAGAGCAGCGTCAGGGACTCCCATGGCCTACTGGCGGACGCGTACAGGGAGCTTGGCGATTTCGAGAACGCGTACCGACACCTGAGGAGCTATCACGAACTGGTATTGGCTGAGAGTCAGAAGAAGGCAGCCAGCCAGCTCGAGGTCCACAGGTCACGCCTCGAGCTTGAGAGCGTCCGGCGTCAGGCCGAGCATGAGCGGGCAAGCCGCAGGGAGCTGGCCGAGTCGCTCGCCGAACTGAGCGGCATGCACGAACGGCTGTCGACGCGGGCAGTCGAACTGGAATGGCGCAGCTACCGGGATTCGCTGACCGAGCTGGCGAATCGCCGCTACTTCGATGACCGACTGGGCAGCTTCACGAAACACAGCCTGGAGACCGGTGAGGACCTTTCGATAGTCCTGATCGACCTGGACCGGTTCAAGGGCGTCAATGACACGTATGGACACGGCATCGGTGATGAAGTCCTGAGGGCGACGGCCCGGATCCTGGAATCCGGTATCAGGCGCTCGGATCTGGCTGCCAGGATGGGCGGCGAGGAGTTCGCCATCCTGCTGTCCAGCGACATCCATCCGGGGGATCTGCACGCGATGGCGGACAAGCTGCGGCGGACGTTCGCGGGTTACGACTGGAACTCGGTAGCGCCCGGCCTGAAGGTGACGGTGAGTATCGGAACGGCAAGCCTGCGCGAAGTGGGCGGCAATCCGATGAAGCTGCTTGAGCTGGCCGACCAGCGCCTGTACGCGGCCAAGCGCGCCGGCCGGAACACCGTAGTCAGTTCTTAGGCGAGCCGGGATCCAGAAAACGCGTGTGTTGGCGCTCGCGCGTGCACTTGACGCAGCGGTGCTCGGAGAGGACCTCAGTCGTTCCCTGGGGGCATCGCCACTCAGGATCTGGAGCCTCGCGGCACTGTCCGTCATCGTGCTCGCGGGTGCAGCTACTGCGGCGGCAGGACCGGTTGCCTTCGTCGGACTGGCGGTGCCCCAGGTCGCCCGCCTGATCACGGGACCGGACCGCCGTTGGGTGCTGCGGGACCGCGGTTGCTGCCTGCGGCGGAACCGGCGTGTGTGAGTCAGCTGAACGCATCGCATCGCATTTCGCCAGCGAGTCTATTGCGCGTGATCCGCCTGAGTGTCACGCAGAGGTCAGCGGAGGCTGATGGCATACGAGACGATCTCCCTGATCGGAGCTGTCTTTGCTTGGCCCGGGAACTCATACGCATCGCTGAAAGCCACGTTGAAGCCACAGAGAATGGCCTTGCGTGGCGCGTTGTCGCAGCCCTCAGGGCAGGTGAGTTCAAGCATCGGACGCCTCTTCTCCCAGCAGGCGCTCGAGCGCCCGGAAGCTCAGTTCGGCACCGTCGGTCATGCCGCTTGCCAGCATCCCGTCCCGCTCCTCGTTGGTGTGGAACTGCGTGATGCTGGTAAGCCTCGTGCGGGTGCCGCCCAGGTCCTCGAAGTGCAGGTGGTCGATCGTCACGTGGCCGGGCATGCCGTCGTACTCGAAGCTGTAGATGATCAGGTCCTCGGGCGATACCTCCCGGAACCGGCCCCGGAACACGTGTTCCTGCCCGTCTGCGCGCTCGATCAGGTGCCAGAAGCCGCCGCGTACCGGCTCGTACTCCTTGACTTCAAGGGGGTTGCCGCGCCCCCACCAGCGGGCCAGCAGGTCCTTGTCCGTGTAGGCCCGCCAGACGAGGCTGCGCGGGTGGTCAAAGGTGCGTGTGAGTGTGACCTCGCGGTCTGCCGTCGTTACATCCTGGTTGTTGCTCATGCCTGTTCCTTGCCTATCTGCCCGAGCAGTTCGTCGAGCCGGTCGAAACGTTCCTCCGTCATCCGGAGGTGCTGCTCCATCCAGGTGCTTGCCTTCTCAAGCCCGCCCGGCCTGAGCCGGCAGGTTCGTACCCGGCCGGACTTGTGGGTGCTTACCAGTCCGGCGTCCTCGAGGACCTTCACGTGCTTGCGGATCCCGTTGAGCGTCATCGCGTTGTCGGCGGCAAGGCTCGAGATGCTGGCCGGCGAGGCGGCCAGCCGGTCCAGGATCGCGAGGCGCGTTGGGTCTCCGAGGGCTCCAAAGGCCCGGGCATAGTGAACCATGTGGTGCAGTATGCGGGTTGGGCATTCACCTGTCAAGCCTGCTCCCAGCGGTGGGTTGTAGGGGCCAATAAAAATCGCGCCCTCAGGGGCGCGTTTCGATAAAGACAATAATACACTGATATACGGTATTCGTCAAGGGCATGCGGCGCCGCTCGGATCCTGGCTGGTCGCGCGTACCCAGCGGGGCGCCGAACCCTCACGAAACTCGATCCCCGGGGGGTGGCCGCAGGCGCGCGCCTCAGCCGTTCTCACGACCTGTCGCGGTCACAGCCTCTATGCTGCACGCTGAAAGCGAGGTGTCGGTGATGGGAAACGATGGAGACAGCGGCGAGATGGTCAGCGGCGACGCGCTGACCGAGATGCTTGCTGATCGCTTCCGGGAACTCCTGGAAGGTGCGCCCGAGGGTAAACCGGTCTGGACGATCTCTGGTGGGAAGGAAAGCGCGCTTTACGGAAGCATCGAAGGTATCAGCGCCGAACAGGCATCACGTGAGGTAAACGGCACGACGCTGGCCGCCCATGTGGAACATGTCCGCTGGGCGTTGCAGCTGGTCAACGACTATTTCGATGGAGTCGCTGCAAGACCGGCCTGGTCGGAAAGCTGGCAGGTCAGCGGGGTCGATGAGGCCGCGTGGAACGAATTGCGCTCAGGCCTGCGCGCCACTGGCGACACTCTGCTCGCCAACATCTTGAGCCGACAACGCTGGAACGACGACATGGCGATGAACGGTGCGCTAGCGTCGCTCGCGCATACCGCCTACCACCTTGGAGCCGTGCGTCAGTTGCTCAAGGCGGTCGCCTGAAGGCCGGCCCGGCCGCTCAGTGCAGGCGTGCGCCGAGCGGCACGTCCTTGTCCGGAACCGCCAGGGCGACGCGGCCCTGCTCGTCTGAGAAGCCGAGCACGAGCACCTCGGACCGGACGGGTCCGATCTGGCGGGGCGGGAAGTTGACGACCGCCATCACGCGGCGGCCGACGAGCTCCTCGCGCGTGTACAGCTCGGTGATCTGGGCTGAACTCCGGCGTTCACCGATATCGGGTCCGAAATCAACCGTCAGCCGGTAGGCCGGCTTGCGGGCCTCCGGGAAATCCTCAACAGCGGTCAGTCGTCCCACGCGTATATCAACCTTGAGGAAGTCGTCAAATCCGATCTGTTCTGCTGCCACGTAACCCGAGCCGCTCATGCAACCACTCCAGTCAGGGGCACTGATGCCACCTTCGGGATTGTATCAGCGGCGTTCGGGCGGGGGAGGCTCAGGCCAGCATCAGGAACATCTTCTCGAAGTCCTGGGCAGTGGGCTCGCCGTGTCTTAGCCCGGCTTCGGGATCGGAGAGGCACTCGTGCATCGCGTTGCTGATCATCAGCACGCCGGCCGACTCCAGCGCCTTGGTGGTCGCGGCAAGCTGGGTGATGACGTCGCGGCACGGCTTCTGCGCTTCGACCGCCCTGATGACCGCATTGAGCTGTCCCTGAGCCCGAAGGAGGCGCTGCATGATGCGCTTCTCGGCGTCCCTGTCGGCCATCAGCCTGCCAGCTGGGAAGCCTCGGCTTCCTTCTCCTGCTCTGCGACCGAGGCATGCACTTCTGTCATGTCCAGGCCGCGGACGGCGTCGATGACCTGTTCAAGCTGGCTCCCGTTGAGCGCGCCCGGCTGGGAGAAGACCAGCACCTTTTCGCGAAAGGCCATCAGGGTGGGAATCGAGCGGATCTGGAACGCAGCGGCAAGGTCCTGCTGGGCCTCCGTGTCGATCTTGCCGAAGGCGATGTCTTCGTGCTCCCCGGCCGCCTTCTCGAACACGGGGCCGAACACGCGGCAAGGACCGCACCATTCGGCCCAGAAGTCGAGGAGTACGATGTCGTTGTTCTCGATCGTCGCGTTAAAGTTTTCGGTGGTCACTTCGGTAGTAGCCATGGCAGCGATGATACCCCCCGGGGTGTCACTGCAATGTGTGCCGGCTTGCTTGCCGCAGGCGTGGCAGCGCGCCTATCCGTCGGTCTGTGGCCCTGCGCGCAGCATGGCCAGGAACTCTTCGGTTATCACCGGATCGAAGTGCCTGCCGGCTTCACTCGCGATCAGCTCCAGGGCCCTTTCGGCCGTCCATGCCTTGCGGTAGGGCCGGTCGCTGGTGAGCGCGTCGTACACGTCGGCCAACGCGAATATGCGCGCTGCCCTTGGAATGAGTTCGCCGGCGAGACCCTGGGGATAGCCGGATCCGTCCCACTTCTCGTGATGCGAGTAAGGAATGTCCAGCGCTGGCTGAAGGAAGGAGATCGGTGAGAGCAGGTCAAGCGCCAGGTTCGGGTGTTCCTGCATGCGCTCCTGCTCCTCCGGCGTCAGCCCGTCCGACTTGAGGAGGATGCGGTCGGGCACGCCCATCTTGCCGATGTCGTGCAACAGTGCTCCGCGCCGCATGTGGACCAGGTCGTCATCGCCCACCCCGAGCCGCCTGGCGAGTCTGAGGGTGAGGTCGGTGACACGCTGGCTGTGTCCCTCGGTTTCGTGATCACGCAGGTCCAGCGCGCGGGACCAGCCTTCGATGGTCGTGTCGTACGCCTGCAGCAGCTCGCTATTCGCGCGCTCCATCCCTTCAAACAACGATGCGTTGTCCAGGGCGATGGCTGTCTGCGTTGCCAGCGCGTTCAGATACTCGAACCAGTCCGCATCGGGATCCAACACCTCTCGATGGAACAGCTCGAGTACGCCCTGCAGCTGGCCCTTTGCCACCAGAGGTACCGCCACGTAGCTCTGATAACCGTCGAGGCTCAGTGGCGCCCGGTCCTCGAAGTGACGGATGATCTCCTGCTCGGACCGCAGGAACACCTGCTGGCGCTCGAGGCCGACCTTGCCGGCAACGCCCGTGCCAAGCGGAAGCGAGAGGTCCTGCAGCGAAACAGCGCTCGTGAAACCCTTGTCCGCCCCCCATTGCAAGACGCCGCGTGCGGGCCTGTGCAGCAGGATGCTCGCGGCGTCAACCGCCAGTTCACGGGTGATCTCAGTGATGATGATGTCCAGCATCACGTGCAGGTCCAGGCTGGCGATGATCGCCTTGTCGATCTGGTGCAGGGCGGTGAGGCGCTGAACCCGCGCGCGCAGCCTTGTGTTGAGCGACTCGATCTGCTGCTTGGCGACGTTCAGTTCGCTGGTATCGAGTCCAACGCCGATCACCAGGGTGCGCTTTGCCAGTTCAAGTCTGGTGGATTGCATGGTGTAGGTCAATGATGCGCCGGCGTCGTCATGAAGCTGCAGCAGCCGCGTGGCAGTGCCGCTGTTCAGGGTCTCGTCGATCAGCTCCTGCAGCTCACCTTCGGGTAACGGATGCAGTAGATCATGCAGCTTGCCAGGATTGCCCGGCTGTGGCTCCCGGGCGGCGTTGGTTCGCTCCCCACTGCGGATCACGTTACCGACTTCGTCCACGACGAAGAGCAGGCCGGGAATGTTCGAGGCGATTGCTGCGTTCAGCCTTCGCTCGTCGTCGAGTTCGCGCTCGACGTACACCTGGGCTTCGAGCGCCGCGTGGAGCCTGCCGTCTCGCTCCGCCGCGCGGGCCAGGTTATCCCTGACCACCGTGCCGAACTGATCGAGCACCACCACGAGCGTGACGTAGATGGGCAGGAACTGAAGCGTCGTTCGTACGGCCCCGGGTGAAGCAATTGCCTCTGAGTCCGGAAGCAGGCCCACCAGTTGCATGCCGAGAAGTCCAAGGCTCACGATCACGGTCGCGGCGGCTGTGCCCAACAGCGCGCGGCGGTTCAGCATCAGGCCGGCGAGCACCGTAGGTATGTAGTACCGGTCCAGCACCGTGAGGGGCCCCTGCAGGCCGGTGTCGAAGGCCGTGATAGTGATGACGGTGAATATCGTCCCGGTGACATACAGCATGGCGACGCCCGGTCGCCCCAACAGGTTCTGCCGCAACGCGATCAGCACCGCGAGCAGCAGTAGGGCGTTGCGGCCGAACGGGGCACGTTCTCCCACTGCGGACAACGCTATGAGGTCTCCGGCGATGGACACCGCCAGAATCGCCAGCCAAGTGACCAGGACGGCGTTGATCAGCTTTCTTCGCGACGTGAGCAGCTCGAGGATGAAGTGCCTCGGTGTTGTGCTGATCGAGCGAATCGCTTGCAACGAATGCCTCCAACGTCGTTGGGCAACTCCCGGCTGCCCTCTCCAGGTGGATGTAACTTTCCAGTCTACGCGAGATGCATCAGCTACTGATCATGCACCTCTGTACCACTTTGCCCCTATATTGTCAGGCAGCGATGGTTGTCCGTCACTACGGGCTGATGGTTGTGGGAACACTCACATGCGCCTTGCCCGGAAGTGCGGCGGCAGCCAGCGTCATGCCAGATATCGACTGGCTGGACCAAGGAGGTCGAATCATGAGCCCAATCGTCACCCTGTGCAGCCTGCTGACCTGTTTGGTGCTGGGCGGCCAACCGGACCTGAACTCCCCGTTCCTGAACGCGCTTTCACAGGTTCCGGCAGACACGTTCGCGCTCGAGCCACACGCAGAAATCACCTTCGCCGACGTCTCCGCGGGACTGGGCATGCGGGGGCTGGAGGTGCCGGTCAGCTGGGCAGCCTTGCCGGACGGGGCAGAGCTGCAACTGCTCCTGGCAGCATTGCCAGGCGGACTGGCTCCGTCGCTCGTCCAGTACGTGATCATCGCAGGACCGGAGTATCCTGAGGTGTTGGGGCTCGACTTCTTCGACATCAGCAGCACGGTGACTTTCGGGTACCCGCCATCACACGGAATCGCCTTTATCGGTGAGTTCGACCCCGAAGCGATCACGGCGGCCTTCGGCGCCCGCGGCTATGAAGTCACGAGGAGTGCCGGGCACGGGAGCCTCCTGTGTCCTGCCGCCGGCTGCGACACGGGCGCCCATGCCGACATCCTCAACAGGATGCCGGCGAACGCCTTCGGGGGCGACCTTGGGCGCAGTTTTCCGGTGTGGGCGAACGACCGGTTGGTCGCGGGTTCACCCGCAATCGAAGTCGTCGAGACAATCGCCGCTGTCGGGAATGGAGATCACCGCTCAATGGCGGACTATGCGGAGGTCCACGCGCTGGCTGCGGTACTGGATGCCCATGCGCACGTTGCGACGGTGACGGTCGTGCATCCGTTCCGAACTGCGGTTCCTGACATGGCTCACCTCGTAGCAGGAGACGCAGCCCCAGAGGATGCGTTCGAGACGCTGTTGAGCGCCATGGGTACGCACGTTCTGCCGCCGTATGCCCTGCTTGCCTTCGCTTCGGTTGCCGATGGGGAGAGCGAGTCCGGACTTGCGCTGCTCGTGTACGGCGACGAGGACCAGGCAACAACGGCTGCCGCCGTCATCGACGCAAGGCTGGACGCCTTTCAGTCAGCGGTGTCCGGTGGCTCATACAGGGAGCTGTATGAACAGTCCGGGGAACTTCAGCCGTCCAGGGTGATCTCGGACGGGGCAACCGGACTCCATACGGTAGTGCTCCGCCTGGAGGCACCTCTTCCCGGCGGGCCCGAGCCTGCGGGCGCCAACGCCGTGCGGGTGGGCCTCCCGTACATGAGACTCTTCGGTGCCGTTCAGCAGAATGATTTCCTGTGGCTGGTGCCCGGCGGCGGATCACCGTGACATGAAGATGGTCCCAAGGGTCAATTGTCAGCTGTTCATGACAAGGACCAGCTGCTACCATCAGACTTCAACGTGATCGACGCGTGGGACGGCAGGCCCGTTCCCGCAAGATTACGGTCTGAGGAGGCAATATGAGGAAACTGGCAGCAGCAACACTCGCCCTGGCACTCATCGGCGGCGCACTGGCGCAGAGCCTGACGGTCTACACCAGCGTAGACGAAGAGAACGCCGCGAAGCTGTTCGACGCGTTCACCCGCGACACCGGCATCGACGTGAACTTCGTATTCCTGTCGTCCGGTCCGGCTCTCAGCCGCATCGAGGCGGAGTCCAACCGCCCGCAGGCTGACGTCTGGTTCGGCGCGCCGAGCGAGAACCACGTGCTCGCGGCCGAGCGTGGCCTGACTCAGGCTTACGACAGCGTGAACGCGGACGCACTGGCCGACAACTTCCGCGATGCGGACGGCTACTGGTACGGCATCTATACCAACCCGCTCGCGATCGGCGTGCGCACGGACACGCTTGAGAGTCGCGGTGTTGAGGTCCCCACCAGCTGGGCAGACCTGACCGACCCCGGTTACCGGGGGCTCCTGCAGATGCCCTCGCCGCAGTCGAGCGGAACCGGCTACGCGGTCATCATGACGCTGATCGAGATTCTCGGCGAGGACGGCGCTTTCGAGTACCTTGCCGAGCTGCACCCGACCATCCAGACCTATACCCAGAGCGGAACGGCGCCGTCCGGTGCCCTCGGCGTGGGCGAAACCGCCATGGCGCTTCAGTTCTCGCCCGGCTTCCTGCAGCTGCGTGACGAGGGCTTCCCCATCGAGATCGTGTTCCCCAGCGAAGGCGTCGGCTACGAGGTTGCCGCCGTGTCCATCCTGGATGGTGCGTCGAACCTTGAAGAGGCGCACGCGCTTGTCGACTGGATCACTTCCGCCGAAGGACAGGCCGAGCTGGTCGTCAACCAGACCTACTTCCTGCCGGTCCGCGCCGACGTGAACGCCGGCGAAGGCATCCCCACACTCGACAGCATCGAACTCGTGTCGTACGACCCTGCAGTCGCCGCCGAGCGGCGCGAGGAACTCGTCGACCGCTGGCTCGAACAGGTTCTGGGCCAGTAACTGAGGGGCAGGGCCCGGAAGCATCGCTCCCGGGCCCCGACCTTACCTGCCTGTGAATCAGCTGAAACGCCTGGCCCGCGATCCGCTCCTGCTCGCGCTGATCATCATCATCTTCGCGGCGCTCGGGCTCTTCGTGGTTTATCCGCTCGTCAAGGTGTTCGCCACCAGCTTCCAGACCAGGGCCGGCGTCTGGACGCTCGAGAACTACGAGCTCTTCACCACTCGACGCCTTTACCAGACCGCGCTGCGCAACAGCCTCGTGGTTGGCGGCACGGTGGCACTGATCAGCGTCCTGCTCGGCTACATCCTCGCGTTCGTCACGACCAGGCTGCGAACCCCGGGCCGTGGGCTGCTGCACATGGTCACAATGCTGCCCATCATCTCGCCCCCGTTCGTCAGCGCGGTTTCCATCCTCTTCCTCTTCGGGTTCAACGGCCTCGTCACCCGCCACCTGCTGCAGCTCGATGACTTCAGCATCTATGGTTTCGGCGGCGTGGTGCTCAGCCAGGTATTCACCTTCACACCGATCGCCTATCTTTCCCTTCGCGGTGTTTTGCAGTCGATCAGCCCGACGCTGGAGGACGCCGCGCTCAATATCGGCGCGACCAAGCTGCAGGCCTTCCTGAAGGTGACGCTTCCGCTCTCGCTCCCGGGCGTGGCAAGCGCCCTGCTGATCGTGTTCATCGAGTCCCTGGCGGACTTCGGCAACCCGCTCGTGCTGGCCGGGGCCACCTTCCCGATGCTGGCGCCGCAGGCTTATCTTGAGATCACCGGTTCGTTCAACCTACCGCGCGGCGCCGCCCTTGCGGTCATCCTGCTCATCCCCAGCCTCACCGCATTCGCGATCCAGCGCTACTGGATCTCCAGGCGCCAGTACGTGACCGTCACGGGCAAGCCCAGCACGTCCACGTCCAAGCTGGTCAGTGAACCGGTCAAGTGGATCCTGTACGGCATCTCCGTCCTGTTCGGCATCCTGGTCGCCGCCTTCTACCTGGTCATCCTCGTCGGCGCCTTCACGCGCGTCTGGGGCTTCGATTACACGATGACCCTGCAGCACTTCAGGTACGTGTTCGACGTCGGCTTCAACGCCGTCAAGGACACCCTGATAGTCGCGGCCATCGTGACGCCGCTCAGCGGCCTGATGGGCATGATGATCGCGTTCCTGGTGGTGCGCAGGCGCTTTCCCGGCAGGCAGCTGCTGGAGTTCACCAGCATCCTCAACTTCGCGGTGCCCGGCACGGTGGTCGGCATCGGCTACATCCTGGCCTTCAACGGCCCGCCGGTCATCCTGACAGGCACGCTCGCCATCCTGGTCGCGGCGTTCGTGTTCAGGTACATGTCGGTCGGCATCCAGAACGGCATAGCCGTGCTCAGGCAGATCGATCCCTCGATCGAGGAGGCGGCCCAGAACCTTGGCGCGGACAGCATCACGACGTTCCGCAAGGTCACGCTTCCGCTCATCGCACCCGCGTTCTTCTCGGCGCTCGTGTATGCGTTCGTCCGGGCGATGACCGCCATCAGCGCCGCGATCTTCCTCGTGTCGGCCAACTGGAACCTGATGACGGTGCAGATACTCAACCAGGTCGGCTCCGGCCGCCTCGGCGTCGCCGCAGCCTTCAGCGTGCTGCTGATCGTGATCGTCGTGATCTTCATGGGCCTGCTCAACCTGCTGATGAGCCGCTGGACGCGGCATTCCGGAAGCGTGCGGTTCTGATGCCGCCCGAACCGAAGGAGGCACACACTTGAACGACCTCACCCTCCGTAACCTGCGCAAGGAGTTCCCGGGCCACGACGGCACGGGGAGTGTCATCGCCGTCAGTGGCGCGAACCTCGAGGTGCCGAGGGGCACGCTCGTCACGCTGCTCGGCCCCTCCGGGTGCGGAAAGACCACACTGCTGCGCATGATTGCCGGCTTCGAGGAGCCCACCAGCGGCCAGGTGCTGTTCGGCGATCGCGACGTCACCAGCGATCCGCCCAACCGGCGCGACACGGCCATGGTCTTCCAGTCGTACGCGATCTTTCCGCACCTGAACGTGTTCGATAACGTTGCGTTCGGCCTCAAGCTGCAGCGGCTGCCGGCGCGCGAAATGCGCGAGCGGGTCGAGCGCGTGCTGGACATCACCGGGCTCGGCGGCTACGCGAAGCGGTCTCCCAGCCAGCTCTCGGGCGGACAGCAACAGCGTGTCGCACTCGCACGCTGCATCGTCATGGAACCGCGCCTGCTGCTGTTCGACGAGCCACTGTCCAACCTCGACGCCAAGCTCCGCGAGCAGATGCGCGTGGAGATCCGCGAGCTGCAGCAGCGCCTGGGCATCACCACCGTTTACGTCACGCACGACCAGGTCGAGGCGATGAGCATATCGGACATCGTCGTTGTCATGGACAGTGGTCACATCAGGCAGATCGGCTCGCCCGAGGACATCTATGCGCGCCCGACCAGCCACTTCGTGGCCGACTTCATCGGCAAGGCCAACTTCATCCCGGCAGAAGTCATCGACGCCGACCGCATCCGGATCGGCGGCAGGGAGATCGCCGTCCAGCCGCACGACTTCCGGCCGGGCCATCCCGTCCAGGTGATGATCCGGCCCGAGGCCGCCGAGGTCAGTCGTGAAGAAGGGCTGTTCACGGGCACCGTGGAACGCGCGATGTTCCTGGGCAGCGTCCTGGAGTGCGTCGTGAACGTACCCGACGTGGGCCAGCTGCTCATCGACGTGCCCAACCCGGTGGCTTTCGGCTCGCTGGCCGTCGGCCAGGAGGTCCACGTCACGCCTGTGACCGGCCTGCCGGCCGTGGTGGAGAGGCCGGAAGCGCGCGCCTGAGGCTTGCCTGCGGCCCAGTAAACTGAGCAATGAGCGAGAACGATGATCTGCCGAGGCACGTAGCCGAGAACCGCAGGAACTGGGACGCCAACGCCCATGAATGGGTGGCCGCGGGCGAACGGCAATGGAGGCTCTCTGAGCCCGTCTGGGGCATATGGGGCGTGCCGGAGTCCGAGCTGGAGATGCTGCCTGCCGACATGCAGGGCCTGCGCACGATCGAACTGGGCTGCGGAACCGGCTACGTCTCCGCCTGGATGGCAAGGCGCGGTGCAACCGTCACCGGAATCGACAACTCAGAGCAGCAGCTGCTCACGGCCGCGCGCCTGGCGGCCGAGCACGGGATCGATCTTGAGCTGCATCACGGCAACGCCGAGGCGACTCCGTTCGACGACGGCAGCTTCGACTTCGCGATCAGCGAGTACGGCGCGGCCATCTGGTGCGATCCGCACCTGTGGATTCCCGAGGCACACCGCCTGCTCAGGCGCGGCGGCCGGCTCGTCTTCCTGGGACACCACCCCATGGCCTACGTCTGCTCTCCACTTGATGGCAGCGCACTGACTGACCGGCTGGTCAGGCCGTACTTCGGGATGCACACGCATGACTGGACCGAGGTCGAGATCGATCCGGGCGGCATCGAGTTCAACATGCCCGTCTCCGACTGGTTCAGCCTGTTCAGGAAGGTCGGCTTCGAGGTCGAGGACTACCGTGAGCCGCGTCCGGCCTCGCCCGAAGGTGGGGAGCGCTTCGCCCAGCCGGCCGACTGGGCCTGGCGTTTTCCCGGCGAGCAGGTGTGGAAGCTGCGCAAACGCTGAGCCCACCGGTGTGATGGGCTCGCCAGCGGAGGTGCTCCACTGTACCGACGCTTTCGCTGGCAGCATCAAGTGGAACACGAATCCAGCAGGGTGCAACGCGCTGCAGACTCCGGACAGAAGTGGGCTCACTCCGCGCTCAAGCCCGAGTCGCCTGAGCTGTATGCGGCTGCGGGAGGGTTCTCATCGGAGTTTGCACAGGTCGCTCAGCAAGATGAAAAGATTACCTGGCTGTGGACGCTGGCAGATATATGCTCCACTGAGCCGATGACGCCCATGCGCATCTTCATAGTCGAGGACGAGCCCAAGCTGGCCCGCCTGATGGCGGACAACCTGCAGCGCTACGGACACGAGGCCGTGATCGCGGAGCGCCTGCACGACCTGAAGCAGGAGTTCCTCGAATCGGGTGCCGGGCTCGTGTTGCTCGACGTGAACCTGCCCCACTTCGACGGCTTCTACTGGTGCAGGCAGATCCGCACCGTCTCCAAGGTGCCCATCATCTTCGTCACCGCCCGCGGCGCCGACATGGACCAGGTGCTCGCCGTCGAGCACGGTGCCGATGACTACATCGTGAAGCCCTTCAGCCTCGACGTCCTGACCGCCCGCGTACGCGCCCAGCTTCGCCGGGCGTACGGCGAGTACAGCGGTGACTCAGCGGACTCGACCGGCGTCAGGCTCGACCCGCTCAGGCTTCGGGCCAGCTGGGCGGGGCGGAGCGTCAGCCTGACGCGGAACGAAGCCGTGCTGCTCGAGGCGCTGCTCGCGGCGAGCGGCCGGGTGGTCAGCCGCCAGCGCCTGCTGGGCGTATTGTGGGACGAGCGCGAGTTCGTCGACGACAACACGCTCACCGTCAACGTCACGCGCCTGCGCCGCCGGCTCGACAGCCTCGGCCTCGGCGGCGCGGTCCACACAGTCAGAGGCGAGGGCTACCGCCTGGAGCTGCCATGAAGCCGGTCGACTATGTGCTCGACCGCATCCCCCTTCTGCTGGCCTTCGCGGGCGCAACCATGTTCCTGTTGCTGGTGGTGCACTTGGCGATTGCGCCGCTGAACGCGGGTGACGTCCTGTACCTGCTGCTCCTTGCCCTCGTAACCACCTTGGTGATTCTCGGTGTTGATTATGCCCGGCACCGCGCCTTCCGGCGCGAACTGCTTGCCCGGCTGGCTGCTCCCAGCGCCGCGCCGATCGGCAATCCGGCCTCCCGCGAGCAACGCGCCGTCGCCGAACTGCTCGCACGCGTGCAGGCGCGGCACGGGAGCGAACTGGGCGCGCTGCGTGAACAGGCCGAGCACCACCGCACCTTCATGGACCTGTGGGTCCACAACATGAAGACACCCGTAGCGGTCCTCCAGCTCACGGCGCAGGAGCCAGGCGACGGCGCCTGGCAAAGCGTCGCCGAGGAGGCCGGCCGCCTGGCCGAAGGACTCGAGACGATGCTGGCCGCCGCGCGCCTCGAGCGCTTCGAGCTGGACCTGCATCCCGCCATGACCGACCTCGCCGCGCTGGTCCGCGCCGGCGTGAACGAGCTGCGCAGCAGCTGGCTGCTTGCCGACATGTATCCCCGCGTGGTCATCGAAGGGGAGGGCGCGAGTGCCGAGACCGATCCGAAGTGGCTCAGGGTGGTGCTCCGGCAGCTGCTGGGCAACGCCATCAAGTACGGCGGGCCCGGCCAGCACGTGACGATTTCCGTTTCGGCGGACGAGCTCAGGGTGAGCGACGAGGGCGAGGGCATCCCCGCGAGCGACCTGCCGCGCGTGTTCGACCGCTTCCATACCGGCCGGCAGGGCCGGCACCGCACGGCGTCGACCGGCATGGGCCTGCACCTGGCCGCACGGATCTGCGAGCACCTCGGGCACGGACTCCGGATCGAGTCGATCGAGGGCGAGGGCACCACGGTCACCGTCAGCTTCCACGCCGCGGGTGTGCACCGCCTTGGTGACAACGCTGAAAGGTTCGGCGCGTGAACATGACACACCTCGGGCACTACCGTGGTGGCTGACAGGAGGTGTGCCCATGCACACTGCAGTTCATGATCCCCGGCATCAGAACGCGGTACTGACCGCGAGGGGCCTGACGCGCATCTACGGCGGTCAGCGCGGCGGCCTGAGCCACACGGCACTCGAATCGTTCGATCTCACCGTCGCGCCGGGCGAGTTCCTCGGCGTGATGGGTCCTTCGGGCAGCGGCAAGACCACGCTGCTCAACGTCCTCGCGACCATCGACCGCCCCACCTCGGGCACGGTGACAATCGGCGGAATCGATCCCACGGGCATGAGCCACGACGAGCTCGCGCTCTTCCGCAGGCGCAAGCTCGGGTTCGTGTTCCAGGACTTCAACCTGCTCGACACCCTCTCGGTCCGCGAGAACATCCTGCTGCCGCTCGTGCTGGACCGGGTTCCTGTCCGCGAGATGAAGGAGCGCCTGGAGCGCATCGCGCAGACCCTCGGCATCTCGGAGGTGCTCGACCGCAGGCCTTACCAGGTCTCCGGGGGCCAGCAGCAGCGGGCCGCGATCGCCCGCGCGATGATCCATGAACCCGAGCTCGTACTGGCGGACGAACTCACCGGCAACCTCGACTCCAGGGCGTCACAGGACGTGATGGACGCACTCAGGGGGCTGAACCGGGAGCACGGCGTGACGATAGTGATGGTCACGCACGATCCGTTCGCGGCCAGCTACTGCCGCCGGGTTCTCTTCATACGTGACGGGCGTGCCTTCAGCGAGCTCGTGGCCGGCGACAACCGGCAGGTGTTCTTTCAGCAGATCATGGACAGCCTCAGCGTGATGGGGGCGCGCGGCAGTGACGTTCCGGCAGCTCGCCCTTAGCAACCTGCGCGGCAGCTGGCTCCGCTACGCCGCATTCTTCCTGAGCAGCACCTTCAGCGTGACGCTCTTCTTCATGTACGCGCAGTTCCTGTTCCACCCGGACCTTGCGGGCGGCTACCTGTACGGCGGCAGCACGACGCGCGTCGTCCTGACCGTCTGCCTGGTGCTGGTCGCCGTCTTCGCGTTCTTCTTCGTCACCTACTCCTTCGGCGCGTTCCTGCGTGCAAGGAGCCAGGAGTTCGGGATGCTCACCCTGTTCGGGACCACCCGCACGCAGCTGCGCCGGCTCGTCTGGCTCGAGAACACGCTCCTCTCCGGCCTCGCCATCCTGGCCGGGATCCTGCTTGGACTCCTGTTCAACAGGCTCTTCTTCCTCGGCCTTGCCCGCGTCCTGCAGGTCGAACAGCCGCTGAGCGTCCAGCTGGTGCCCCTGGCACTTCTTGCGACAGCGGGCGGCTTCTTCCTGCTCTTCCAGGCCGTGATCGTGCTCAGCTCCTTCGGACTTGGCCGCCGCAGCGTACTGGAGCTGCTTCAGGACGCAAGGCGCCCCCGCGCCGCACCGCGTGCCAGGCCCATCGTCGCGATCCTGGGCCTGCTGCTCATGGGCACCGGCTACATCGTTGCGCTCTTAGCCGAGCAGGCTGCAGTCGTCGTGGCTTTCGTGCCCGTTGTTGTCGTCGTGGTGACCGGCACTTACCTTGTGTTCTCCGAAGCGACTGTCTGGGTCCTGAACAGGCTGCGCCGCTCCGCCGGGTACCTGCAGGGTACGACCATGCTGAGCGTCTCCCAGCTGGTTTTCCGACTGAAGGACAACGCGCGATTGCTAGCGACGATCACCAACCTGAGCGCGGTCGTGCTCGCGGCGGCCGGGGCGTTCTACATCGTCACGCAGCTGTTCTACCAGGGTGTGGACGAGATGTACCCGACCGCGCTCTCCATTCACGAGGGTGCGGGACTCGAGCCCGAGACGGTAATCGGGCTCGCCCGGTCGCACGGGATCGACGTGACAGCGCACGGCACTGTGAGCGTGCACCTGCTCGACGCCTACGTCGTCTCCGAATCGGGAGCTGCAGCGCTGGCCGCAGCCGGAGGAATCACGCTCGTGCCGTCCGATCCCGTGCCCTTTGAAGTCGAGGGTGAGAGTGTGATCGCGACCCCGCTTGAGGTCGGCCTGACGATGGTGCCCGTGGCCGGCTCAGCCTGGTACGCGGTTCCGGACGAGACCTGGGATGCACTGAGCGGCGCGCCGTTCCGGGTTGACTACTTCGACTGGGAGGACAGTCCCCGTGTTGGCCTGGTGAGTTCCGAGCTCGAACGGATCGTCGGTCCGGACGACTGGTTCAGGTACGCAGCGGATCGCTACGGCGAGTACCGGTCCCTGCTGCAGGTACTGTCCATGTCGATGTTCACCGGGTTGTTCGTGTCGCTCCTCTTCTTCATCGGCACCGGCAGCCTGATCTACTTCAAGCTGTTCACCGAGCTGCCAGAGGACCGGCGCACGAACGTCCGCCTGCGGCGGATCGGCGCGACGACCCGCGAGATAAGGCGCCACGTCACCACGCAGATCGCGGTCGTCTTCCTTCTGCCGTTCGTCGCAGGCTCGATACACGCGGTCGTGGCGCTCGATGCGCTCGGAGGGTTGCTGATGGTCAACGTGATCGGTTACAGCCTGATGGTCGTCGCGCTTTTCGCGGCGGTGCAGTTCGCGTTCTTCCTGTTGACCCGCTGGACGTACCTGCGCGCGCTGAGCCCTTACCGCAGCGGGCTTGGTTGAGCGGGCGCCGTGGCAACCAGCATCTCGCGCTTCCCGCCCGGTGGTCCGGGTCGCTTGCTAACTTCGAGTCCCAATGCCTGGAGCCTGCGGCGGATCTCGCCCTTGACGGAGTAGCTGACGAGCACGCCGCCCGGCACCAGCGCCCGCACCAGAGCGCTCAGGAACTCCTCGGTCCAGAGCTCGGGATTGGCGTCCGGGCTGAAGGCGTCGTGATAGACCGCGTGGGCCCAGGATTGCGGCAGCGCCTGTTCGCACGCGTCTCCGATCAGCAGGTGAAGCATGACGCCAGGTGCCGGCTCGAAGGCATGGCGCCCTGCAGGAACCTGACCGGGCAGGGTCGCCCGGACTTCGAGGTAGCGCTGCAGGAGCCTGGGATTGCTCAATGAGCCGGCGTAGCCGAGGCCCTTCACGACTGCTGCCGGCAGCAGGTCCTGTTCCAGAGCCACATACTCCAGTGGGGCGTCAGCCTGGACGGCGGCATCGGCAGTGAGCCAGAAGTTCAGGCCCGTGCCGAAGCCGACCTCCAGCACTCGGCAGGCTTCGCCGGCAGCCAGTCGGCCGGCGATCCCGGAAGCCTCCAGGAACACGTGTCGGGACTCGGCCACGGCGCCATGCAGGGAGTGGAACGTCTGGCCGTAACGTTCGCTGTGGAGGGTGAGGCTGCCATCACCGGTGAGCTTGTAGGGCATGGCCTCCAGAGTATGCGGGATCGGCCTCCCGCGCTAACATGGGCAGTGATGCCCGGTGGTGCGGTGTCAGCGCGCCCTGGCCTGCTCCAGGCAACCGCTGCCGTCAGCGGGCCTGAGTCCGGCCCGTTCGAGCATGCCGACCAGCAGGCTCGGGTCGTCGTTCGAGACGCCGTCGACGCCCCACGCGCTGAACCGGGCGAGGTCGGTGTTGGCTCCCGCGCCGACATGGACGCTGATGCCGGCATCCTTGGCGCGCTGGACGCTGTCCTCGATGATGTGCTGCGAGCTGGGCGACCAGGCGTTGAAGCCGAAACTGATGGCGAGTGCGAGGCCGTCGTTGGCCGATGGCGGGCTCCAGTCGAGCAGCAGCGTGCGCAGCCGCGGCTCGCGTTCCACAACGGAGTTGAGGGCGTTCGCGTCGAAGGAGGAGACGATGACCCAGTCGAACGCGTCCAGCTCCGTGACGACCTCGACCAGGCCGTCGAAAGTGTCCTCGTTGATGATCATCGTCGACTGCCCGGTCTTCAGCTCGAGGTTCAGGATGGCGCGGCCCATCGTCAGCTCAAGCGCCTCGCGCAGTGTGGGCACGCGTTCGCCCGCGAACTCCTCGCCCTTCCAGCTGCCGGCGTCCAGCTCCTTGATCTGCTCGAGCGTATAGGACTGAACGCGCCCACGGCCGTCGGTGGTGCGGTCGAGGCTGCGGTCGTGCATCAGCACGACCTCGCGGTCGCGGGTCAGGGCGAGGTCGGTCTCGATGCGGTCCGCTCCCGCGTTGATCGCCTCCTCGAAGGCGCGCAGGGTGTTCTCGGGGTAGTTCTCGGAAAAGCCACGGTGTGCCTGAACGAACATACAGGTCTCCTCCTGGGCATCCGCCTGGCCCAGACCGGCAAACAGGGCGACGGATGCGATTACTGACAGACGTATGAAACGGATTGCCATTGCTCTACCTCACTTCAGTCCCGAGCGCGTGATGCCACGGATGAATGCCTTCTGCATGAACAGGAACAGGATGATGGTTGGCAGCATCGTCAGGATCGCTGCCGCGAGGAGCGGACCCTGGATGATGCCGGCGCCCAGCTCGCTCCGGAAGGTCTGCATCGCTATCTGCAGGACGCGCATGCTGCGGCTCGAGGTCATGACCAGCGGCCAGAGGAACTCGTTGTAGGAGCTGATGAACACGAAGATGAAGACGGTAACCAGGGCCGGTCGGGCCAGGGGCAGGCCGATGTAGAAAAGGAACTTCAGGGGTCCTGCGCCGTCCAGGCGGGCTGCCTCCTCGAGTTCCTTGGGCAGCGTCATGAAGAACTGCCTGAGCAGGAAGATCGAGAAGCCGCTGGCGCCGCTGGGGATGATGAGTGCGGCGAACGTGTCGAGCCAGCCCAGGTTGTTCAGGATCACGAAGTTCGCGGTCAGCGTGACCGTACCCGGGATCATGAGGGTCGCGAGGGCGAGGATGAAGAGGATGCCGCGACCGGGGAACTCCAGCCGCGCGAACGCGTACGCTGCCAGCGCGCCGGTGATGCATTGCAGGAGGGCGGTGCCGCCAGCGAAGAACATGCTGTTGCGGAAAGCCTGGGGATAGTTCATGCGGTCGAACGCCTGGGGATAGTTGTCCCAGATCAGTGTGCTCGGGAGCTGCAGGCCACCCCTGCTGAGCTCGGCGCTGGTCATCAGCGAGGTCAGGACGGACCAGATGAAGGGGAACAGCCACAGGAATGCCAGGATGCACATGACGAGCGTCACGACCGTGGAGGTGATGACGTCGCGTCTTTTGCCGGCAGGCAGGCGCCGGAACTGTCGGGGTGAGTACAGGCCCAGGAAGCTCATCGGTCGTAGTTCACCCTTCTCCCGAGCACCTGCTGCTGGATGATCGTCAGGGTGATCAGGAACAGGAACAGCGCTACCGAGATCGCGGACGCGTAGCCGAACTCGAGGCTGTCAAACGCACGCTGATACAGATAGAAGACGACCACTTCGGTGCTGCGCACGGGGCCGCCGCCCGTCATCACATACACGGTCGTGAACACCTGGAAGCTGTTGATCATCTGCAGGATTAGCACAAGATAGGTGACCGGGCCAAGCATGGGCCAGGTGATGTGCCGGAACAGGTGCCAGCGCGTGGCCCCGTCGATCCGCGCGGCCTCGTAGTACTCGCTGGGCACGTCGAGCACGCCGGCGAGGAAGATGACCATGTAATAGCCGACTCCTGACCAGATCACGAGGAAGATGATCGAGGGCATCGCCAGCACCGGGTCGAGCAGCCAGCGCTGTGCCTCGATTCCGAACCAGCTCAGTACCTCGTTCAGAAGGCCGATCCGGGGGTGATAGATCCAGTCCCAGACGATCGATACGCTGACCAGAGACGCCACTACGGGAAGAAAGAAGATAGTCCGCAGTATCTCGACGCCGCGGAACACGCGCGCCAGGGCGAGCGCGAATACGAGCGCGAGCCCGGTCTGAATCGGAACGCTTACGCCGACAAAATAGAAGGTGTTCCAGACCGAGTTCCAGAAGCGGGAGTCGTTCCAGAGCCGCACGAAGTTCTCGAACATGATGAAGTTCGACTCGGGGCGCAGAAGCAGGCGGTCCGTCATGCTCAGCCTGAACACCTCGAACGCGGGCAGGAACTGGAACGTGAACAGGATCGCGAAAGCGGGCAGAAGCAGCAGGTAGGCCGTGATGGCCGTGTTGCGCTTGCTGCGCTTCACGTATGAGGACTTGCCGGACGCCCCCAATCGGGAGCGTCCGGCGTGGCGGTTATCAGTCACTATTGCCTAGCGGGCGTAAACGTCCAGCAGGCGGTTTGCTTCTTCCACCGCTATCTCGAGTGCGAGTTCCGGTGCGATGCCTGAGAGGAGGACTTCCTCGGTCGCGACGCCGTAGGCGTTGTGAACCTCGTTCCAGAACGGAACCAGGGTCCGTGCGTAGCCGTGGCTTGCCATCTGGTCATAGGTGACCCGCGCCTCGGGCAGAGCCTCGAAGGCCGCGACCAGGGTGGGGGTCTCGAGGGCCGAAGGACGGGGCGCCATGTAGCCGGTGGCAGCGGCGAACTCCGCGCCGTTCTCCGGGCTCAGGATCCACTTCATGAACTCCCAGGACGCGTCGTGCTTGACGTCGTCGCCGACATCCATGATGTAGAAGTTTCCGCCGCCGATGGGCGCGTAGCACTCGACGTGGCAGGGAAGCTGCGTCGCGCCGATCTCGAAGGTGGCGGTGTTGAAGTAGTCGACGAGGTTGGCGGTCGACTGCAGCATCATCACCTGGCGGCCCGAGAAGAGGTCCTCGGTCTGGCTGGTGCTGACGATCGCGATGTCGTTCTCGATCAGTTCGAGCCAGTAGTTCATCGTCTCGACGCCGGCGGGGCCGTCGAACACGAAGCGGCTGCCGTCCTCGTTCAGGAAGCGGCCGCCGGCCTGGCCCATGAAGGCGTCCATCAGCCAGCCGGGGCTTGCGCCAAGGCCGAGCGCCCAGCGGGTGAGCTGGCCGTTGTCGTCGTACTGGGCCAGCTGCGGACCGACCTCGAGGAGTTCCTCCCAGGTGGTGGGGACATCGGTCTCTGGATCGAGGCCGGCGTCGCGGAACGCGTCGGCGTTGTAGTACAGCAGCGGCGTGCTGTTGTTGTACGGCAGGCAGTAAAGCGTGTCGCCGTACGTGCAGGTGAGCAGCAGGCGCTCGAACAGGTCGTCGCGGTTGGCCTCGGGATCGTTCTCGAGGTAGTCGTTCAGGGCCAGGATGCTTCCGGCGTCGACGAAGCCCGCGCCGCGGGTCTGCTCGAACATCACGACGTTCGGCAGGTTGCCTGCAGCCGAGGCCGCCTGTGCGCGCTGCATCGCGTCGACGTAACCACCCGCATATACGACGTCCACGACGATGTCATCCTGCACTTCGTTGAAGCGGTTGGCGATCGCTTCGAACTCAGGAGCACCGAATGCTTCGCCGAGCGAGTGCCAGACCTCTATGGTGACCGGCTGCGCAGCACCGACTCCGAGAGTCATTGCCGCGACCATGATTGACAACAGGACCTTACGCAAATCAAACACCTCCATTACGAGACAGCTCCAGTGACACGCTACGGTGCTTTGCCTTCGGACCCACAGCGGGACCGGGCTGTAACTCTGCCACTGAGACTACCTGTCAATTGTCATCGAATCATGAACAGATGTCAAGGTTGTATCAGGAAGTGCCTTCTGGGGCGTCTTTCGGCTCATGTGCACGTGTGTGTCACGAGTGCGCATCCGTCGCATCGCGCGCCTTGTGGACGGTCGAAGCGGGCTTTAAGGATGCCATTGTGGCCGCCGGGCGCGCCTGTTGACTGTGGCGCCGGACGGTGTCCGGCCTCACGCAACCCGCGCTGCCCCCGGGGCGTATCGCCGGCAGTTCTGCCGCCCCTGCGGACCGCGGGCCAGCTGAGCCGGTGGCAGCCGGGCGCACCCTGTTATGGTTGTACACACATGCAGGACAGGACGCTCGTGCTCGTAACCAGGAGCGGTCACGCGAGGGAGCCGCATGACCGCTTCGAACACGTGTTCACCGCCAACCCTCGCGCCGCGCGTGCGCACGGCGCCTTACACCGGTCGATCGCCACCGAGGCGACCATGCTGCTTGCAAGGGCGGGGTCTGCCGCCTGCCCTCCGCTCAAGGCGCGGCGGCTGCTGACGAGTGCCAGCCGGGAGCTCGGGAGCCACGACCCGGCGGGCAGCAGCGCGCGGTACATGCCCGCGCTGCGGGAGGTGATCCGCACCGGCACCGATCCCCGCGCGCTGGCGGCAGCGGGACCGCGCGGAGCTCACCTGGCAGCCCTCCTGGAGCGGTACCGGGCGCGGCTGCGGGATGAGGCGCTGTTCGACCCGGCGGAGCTCTTCTGGCTCGCGGTCGAGGCCGGGCCCGTGCCCGCAAGCATCGGAGTCTTCGGGTACACGCACCTGGGCAGCGGCGAGGCCGCGTTCATAGCCGCGCTGGCCGGGCCGGGCAGTGAGCTTCACCTGCCGGTGCGCGACGTGCTCGGCACCGGCGGCGCAACTGCCTACTCGGCGACTTTCGAGCTTGCCGCCAGCTTCAGGGCGCTCGGCTGGACGGTGACCGATCGGAGCGAAGCCGACCCGCAGGCCGCCCCCGCGATGACGGCGGCCGCGCATCAGAACGAGGCAGACGAGGTTCGGGCCGTGCTGGCCCGTGCCAAGGATATGGTCGTCTCCGGCGTCCGGCCGGACGAGATCGTACTGCTGACGCGTGACGAGGCAGGCTACGGCCCCACTGTGCAGGCGGTCGCGTGGGAGTACGGCCTGAGGGTCAGTTCGTACAACACCATCCAGCTGGCGCACACCCGCATCGGTGAGCTGACGCGACTGGTCCTTGATGTAGTGACCGGCGGACTCCCCTTCGAGGCCACGACCCGCCTGGCCGGGCATGCCTTCGGTCCGGCGCTGCCCCGCGCAGCCTGGCGCTCTGCCCGGCGGAGCGGTGCCGCCGGCGCGGCAGCCTGGCGGGAGCACGGCCTGGATACCGGCTTGCTGACCTGGCCCGAACGCGCGTCCCCCGGCAGGTTCGCCGGGCTGCTAACCGGCTGCTTCGACGCGTGGGACGTGAGCGCCCGGGCGACCCGTTCCGCGCACGAAGCTTACGCGCTGCAGGCGCTGACGAACGGGGTCCAGGAGCTGGCAACGCTCCAACCCCCCGATGAGGAAACAGGGCTGACCGCGTGGCGCGATGACATCCTGGAGCTCATGGCGCTGACCGGAGTTCCGGCAGCCCCGGGCCGGGGCGGACTCGAGCTGCACACGCCCCTCAGCGTCACCGGAGCATCCTACCGGCACGTGTTCGTGCTGGGAGCACTGGAAGGCAGGCTTCCACCGCGCCCAGGGAACGACCCGGCGCTGCCGTGGTACCTGCGGCAACAGGTGGAAGGCCTGGAAGGCATCACCCAGCTGGTGAACCGCGAGGCTGCCCTGATCAGGTCCGCCGTCGCTTCGGCGACGGAAAGCGTCCACTTCACGCTGCCGCTCGACGCAGGCCGCGGCGCTGCGGTGCCAAGCCCGTTGCTGGGTGAACTCGGGATCAGCCTGGCGGCAGCCGGCAGCCCGCTGCTCGCCAGCGCCGAGGAGGAACGAAGGCACGCGGTACTAGAGGCGGGGCCGACGGACGATCCCGTCCTCGAAGCGGCCAGGCGAGCCCTGCAGATCGAGCTGAGGCGCGAGGGGCAATCTGACCACGACGAGTTCGACGGAGTGACCGGCATCGGCCCCGACATGTCGGAGCGGAGCATGAGCGTGACCCAGCTCTCGACGCTGGGCCGGTGTCCCTTCCGGTGGTTCGCCGCCTACATGCTCGGGTTGTCACCCGACGAAGACGCGCTCAGCGTTGCCGACCCGCTCACGGTCGGCAGCCTGTATCACGAGACGCTCGACCTTGCCCTCACGCGCCTGAAAGAGCGGGGGGACCCCGATCTGCGGGCGAACCTGGCCACCGAGATACCGTCTGCGTTCGGGGTTGTGGAGGCGAGCCTGGGCAGGGACGGGCTCGACCTGCGCAGCCTGCCCGGCTGGAGCATCATCCGCCGCGAGCATCTGGACGCGCTGGTCAGGGCAGCCTCAAGCGAGGAGTTCTTCGCCGGCGATCCCATCGGGAGCGAGGTCAGGTTCGACACGCAGTGGCGCGGCCTGCGCATGCGCGGCATGATCGACCGGGTCGACCAGTCGGCCGAAGGCCTGGTCCTGGTCGATGTGAAGCTGGGAACCTTCATCAGCAAGGTGCAGGACGAGGACGGCAAACTCAGCCATGACCTCCAACTGCCCGTCTACACCGAGATCGGCGCCACCCTGTTCCCCGACCGGAACATCGCCGGCAGCCGCTACTTCAGTATCCGGAAGTCCGAGGTGATCAAGCAGGATGCCCCGCCCGAAGGGTTCCTTGACGGCTTCGTGCAGGACAGCCTGCGGATGCTTGCTGGCGGCCACTTCCCGGTGCGGCCGGACGTCAGGCAGGACGCCTGTGAGTACTGCGAGTTCAAGTCGGTCTGCCGCCACGGCGGTCGGCTCGAGCACAAGCGGCAAGAGGAGGCACCAGCATGAGCCTGACCCGCGAGCAGTCCGAGGCTGTCACCGCCCAGGGCTCGGTTGCCGTGCTGGCAGGAGCGGGCACCGGCAAGACGTACCTGCTCACCCACCGCTACCTGCACCACCTGGCACATGGTCTCTCTCCACTGCAGATCGTCGCAACCACCTTCACCGAGGCCGCCGCGGCCGAGCTGCGCAGTCGGATCCGCAGCGAAGTGAGGCGCGTTTACCCCGAAGACGCCCGGCTCCTCGCCGAGCTCGAGGTGGCTGCCATCAGCACGATTCACGCGCTGTGTCAGCTGATCTGCCAGGAGTATCCCGAGCAGAGCGGCCTTGCAGCCGGCTTCACCATCGTCGACGAGATCGACGGTGCCCTGTGGTTCGAACGCACCTATCCCGCGCTCCTGGCGGGCCTTCCCGCGTCCCTGTTCAGCCACCTCACCTACAGCCAGATGGACGCGACGCTGCGCGAGTTGCTGCAGGACCCGTACGACGCCGAGCGAAGCCTTGAACTGAGCCCTGCAGCGCGCCAGGCACTGTTGGAGGAGGCCAGTGCGGAAGCGAAGCGGGATTGGCAACGCGACATCGGGCCGCTTCTGGACGTACTGCGGGAGCGGGCGAACCCCGCCGCCAGGGACAGGCACGAGGAGCGGCGCGTCCAGTTCCTGGAGCAGGCAGGCGCTGTGGCGGGCGCGACACCGGCCGAGGCCGCGAGCCTGCTGCGTGCCATCGATGGCACGAACATGCGGGGCGGCTCGAGGAATTGGGATCCTGGTGACCTTGCCGCCCTCAAGGCGGCGCTGGGCGAGATCAGGACACGTGCGCGACGGGAGCTCGCCTCAGGCATGATGCTGCTTGAACGCACCGGGGCGGACGACCTGCTGGACGCCCAGCTGCCTGCGCTCAGGCAGGCGTTCTCCTTGATCAACGATCAGCTGAAGGAGCTCAGGTACACGGAACGCATCGCGACGTTCGACGACCTTGAGCTCGGCGCCCTGCGCGCCCTGGAAAACCCGGACGTGCGCGCGGAGCTCCGCGGCCGCTGGCACGCCTTCATGATCGACGAGTTCCAGGACACCAACCCGGTGCAGCTGCGCCTGATCGAGCTCCTGAGCGGGCTGGGTACCGCGGGAGCCGCGAACCTCACGACAGTCGGGGACGTGAAGCAGAGCATCTACGGCTTCCGGCGCGCGGCACCGGAGCTCTCCGCAGAGCTGGCCGGAAGGCTCGGCGGCAGCGTCAAGCTCGGAACAAGCTTCCGCAGCCACGCTGACCTGCTGCGCGCGCTGGATGGCGTCTTCGAGCCGCTGCTGGAAGACCTGCACCAGCCCCTGAAGGGGCAGCGCTCCTTCGGAGACTCCGGTTCGCCGCGCGTCACGGTCTCGATCATCAGGGATGGGCGGGGCAGCGCCCGGGCCGAGGCCCGCGAGGTCGCCCGGGCGGTTCGGGGGATGATCGAGCGCGCGGAGCCCGTGTGGGACCGACGCGCCGAGGCGCACCGGCCGGTTCGGCCCGGCGACGTGGCGGTACTCGTGCGCACGCAGCAGGCGATGGCGAACTACGAGAGCGCGTTCGCCGAGGCTGGTATCGGGCTGGTGGTAACGAGTGGAGAGGACCTTCTCGGTACGGCCGAAGCCAGGGACGCCGCCTCGCTGCTGGGGTTCCTGCACAACCCGCTTGATGACCTGCGGGCGGTCGCGGTGCTCCGCAGTCCCTTCTTCACGGTTTCGGACAGCGTGCTGGCCCGTATCGCGCTGGGCAAGGAGCGGCACCGGAGCTGGTGGCACGCGGTCAGGGCCTCAGGGCTTCAGGAGACCGAGCGGGCGGTTCGCGTACTGGACGAGCTGCTCGAAGCCGCCGCGTTCGAGCGCCCGGTGCGGCTCCTGCAGCTGGCCGACCGGCTGTGCGGATACACGGCGGTTGTGGCCGGCCTGCCCGGCGCGAGGCGCAGGCTGGCGGACTGGCAGGGTTTTTCCGGGTTCGTGATGCGCCTGGAGGCGTCCGGTGCGGGGCTGGTCGGGGTAGTGCGGACCATTGCCGAGCTGCAGAGACACGAGCGTCAGCTGCCGCGGCCGGGGCTGGAGGCCGGCGATGCGGTCAGCCTGCTGAGCATCCACCGTTCGAAAGGACTCGAATGGCCGGTGGTGTTCATGCCGGACCTTTCCCGGCGCGGTCGCGCGACGCATCCGGCCGTGCGCTTCGGGGCCGCGGTCGGCTGCGCGCTTTATCCCGGCAGCGACGAGGAAGGCTCGCTGGCCTGGCGCCTGCTGGCTGAGCGGAACCGCGCTCAGGACGAGGCGGAGCTGAAGCGCGTGCTCTATGTGGGAGCCACCCGCGCGGCCGATCGCCTCGTCCTGAGCGCGTCGGGCAGGCGCGAGGGCCTCTGGAAGACACTCAGCCCGGTGCTCGAGGAGAGCGGCCTGCCTGTCGCCCACATTGAGCCGCCGCCGGCAGACTTCGGCCCCTGGCGCTGGCCGGAATCCGAGCCGGTCGGGGGAGAGGCACTTCCCGTGATCAAGGACGCCGTGCCGGTTGTCCTTGGCCACCTGCCGGTGACTTCGCTCGCGTACTACGCCTCGTGTCCGAAGCGCTTCGAGTACCGGCATGTCAAGGACCATCCGGGCAGCCAGCCGGAGTTCGCGGCGGCCGAAGGCGCAGGCGATGCTCCGCCTTCCGCCGCACGGCGGGTCGGTGACCTGACCCATATCGCGCTCGAGCATGGGACACGAAGTGTGGATGAGCTGCGCCTGCACGACCCCGGCCTGCCGGTGAGCCGGGTAGAGGAGGCGTTGAGGCTGGCGGAGGCGTTCCGGACGGATCCCGTGTTCGAGCCTGCCCGCGAGCAGCTCGCCCTGGGTCACAGCGTGGAGGACTCGATCCGGGCCGAGCTGGCCGGGATCAACTTCACGGGAAGGATCGACGCCGTGACTCACGCTGCGGTGATCGACTACAAGACCGACCGGGTGCCCGACTCGGTCAGACATGCCATGCAGCTCGCCGTTTACGCAGCTGCCACCGGCAGGAGGCAGGCGATGCTGGCGTACCTGCGCGCCGGGCAGCTCGCTGTGCTCGGCCCCACGGAGCTGGCGGGCGCGTACGGACGCGCTGAGCAGACAGCGCGCGGCATCGCGCGGGCCGAGTTCGGCGCAAGGCCGAGCCGCGATCAGTGCAGGATCTGTGAGTATGCGACGATCTGCAGCGATGCGTACGACAGGCGGTCCAGTTCGGTTACCGTGAGCGACCATGGATGAATCGATAACACCAACCTTCCGGGAAGCCCACGTGGGCGACCTGCCCGCGATCGTCGCGATGCTCGCCGATGACCCACTGGGTGCGGAGCGGGAGCGCCTTTCGGATCCGCTGCCGCGAGCCTACACTGACGCGTTCGCCGAGATCGACGGGGATCCGAACAACGAGCTGATCGTAGCGACCGTGGACGGAAACGTGGTCGGCGTCATGCAGCTCACGTTCATCCCCGGGCTCAGCCATCAGGGTGCGCTGCGCTGTCAGGTCGAAAGCGTACGGGTGCACAGCGCCTGGCGGTCACACGGATTTGGCGGCAGTCTTCTTGAGCGGGCGGTCTCACGTGCGCGCGAGCGCGACTGCATGATGGTGCAGTTGACCAGCGACAAGTCACGTACTGACGCACGCAGGTTCTACGAGCGCATCGGGTTCACAGCCTCGCATGAGGGCATGAAGCTCCGGATCGGGTGATCCTGCCGTAAGCTGAGGAACGCTCTGGTAGGACCAGAGACGGCCCGGGAGGTCATTCAGCTTGCGCATGTCCCAGTTCCTCTTCCGAAGCCTTCGCAGCAGTCCCATCGAGGCTGAAAGCGAAGGGCACGCGCTGCTGCTCAGGGGCGGCTACGTCCTGCCGGTTGGCGCAGGTCTCATCACGCTTACACCGCTCGGCCTGCGGGTACTGCGCAGGATCGCCCGGGTGATGCAGGCCGAGATGGACGCGCTCGGGCTGCTCGAGGTGAACATGCCCCTGGTCCAGCCAGCGGACCTGTGGCGCGAGAGCAAACGCTGGGACGAGGTCGGGGTGGAGATGGCCCGCTTCACCGACCGGACCGGGCGCGAGCTGTGTCTCGCCACTACGCACGAGGAAGCGGCCACGAACCTGGCCCGCTCCATGGTTGACTCCTGGAGGCAGCTGCCGCTTGCCGTGTATCAGATCCAGACGAAGTTCCGGGATGAGCCCCGTCCGCGCAACGGCCTTCTGCGCGTGCGGGAGTTCATGATGAAGGACGCGTACTCGTTTCACGCCACGGCGGAGGATCTTGACGAGTTCTACGCACGGATGCACCAGGCGTACCTGCGGATCTTTGCCCGCATCGGCCTGGAAGTGAGTGTGGTCGAGGGGCACGCCGGCATGATGGGCGGACACAGGGCGCACGAGTTCGCGGTGATCACTCCCGTCGGGGAGGACACCGTGCTGCTCTGCGACTCCTGCGGCCAGCACGTCAACAGCCAGGTGGCACGCTCAAGGAAGCCTGCAC
Source organism: uncultured bacterium (assembly GCA_964495325.1). GTDB lineage: Bacteria > Deinococcota > Deinococci > Deinococcales > Trueperaceae > CAZBVI01. Next base: position 335,238 of record CAZBVI010000001.1, on the reverse strand, counting down.
AGCCACAGGCCGAGTCGGCACCGATGCGGGAGCTCAGGACGCCGGGAACGACCTCGATCAGGGATCTGACGGAGCTCCTGAACGTGCCTGCAAGCATGACTGCCAAGGCCCTGATCTTCACCACGCAACCGCTGGACAGTCCGGGCGAGCTGGTCTTCGCCGTCGTGCGGGGCGACACGGAGCTCAACGAGCGCAAACTCGCCGCGGTTGTCGGCACCAACCGGCTGCGGCCCGCCACCGAGGACGAGATCCGGGCGTGCGGGGCTGAGCCGGGCTACGCTTCCCCGCTGGCGATCCGCCGCGAGGGCGTGCGGGTGGTGGTCGATGAGCTCGTCGACGCTGCGCCCGGCCTGGTTGCCGGCGCCAACCGGGTCGGCTTCCATGTCACGGGTGTGCGCCACGGCAGGGACTTCGTGGCGGACGTGGTCGCCGACATAGCACTCGCGGCGGCCGGTGACGGCTGCATCAACTGCGGAGCAGCCCTGCGCGCCGAGAAGGCGGTCGAGGTCGGCAACATCTTCCAGCTGGGCACGCGCTACAGCGAAGCGATGAAGGCCGGGTTCCGCGACGCGGATGGTGAGTGGAAACCGTTCGTGATGGGATCCTATGGCATCGGGCCCGGCCGCGTCATGGCCAGCCTCGCCGAGACGCACCGGGACGGGGCCGGCCCCGTCTGGCCGGCAGCCGTCGCCCCGTTCGACGCCGTGATCACGAGTCTGGACCGGGACGGCACGGGCGAGGTGGCTGCTGCTGCCGCACAGCTCTACGAGCGACTGCGCGCGGCCGATTTCGACGTGCTGCTTGATGACCGGGAAGAGCGTGCGGGAGTGAAGTTCGCGGATGCGGACCTGATCGGCGCGCCGGTTCGCATCACCGTTGGGTCGAAGGGCCTGACCGATGGCCTCATCGAACTGAAAGTGCGGGCAAGCGGTGCGGTGCACCAAGTCGGCCTCGAGGATATCGAAGCGATCAGCCGCTTCGTGAGCCCGAGCTGATCGCGGCGATGCCTCCGATGATCAGGAACGCGGGCCAGACGGTACCCCAGTCAAGGTTGAACAGGAACACCAACGCGACCAGGAGCATGAAGATCGCTCCTGTGGCAGCCTGGGTGACGCGGCCGGAGAAGCGGCCATCAGCCCGATACTGCCGAACCGCGTTCCCGAGCAGGAACAAAGCCGGAATCAGGATGAAGAGCGCCCACCAGTTGTTGAACCGCCAGCCAGTGACGTTGCTGAGCAGGAAGACGAGGCCGACCACGATCAGGGCGACGCCGGCCGCTATCGAACCGCCGCCCGCACCGCCGGAAGCCGGAGTCCTGTCACCGTTCCGTTGTTCACTCATCGGTTGCTCCCATCAGAAGACCCCGTCCAGTCCAGCCAGGCGTCTGTAAAGTGCTGTCTGGCCGGTGTGATACGTATCGTGCCAGACGAGGAACCAGATCGCATCCATGACCGATTCACCAGCGTTGCGGGGGTTCGGGCGAGTCAGGGACTCCGTCCCCGCAGCCATGAGGGCTTCTGACAGTCGCTTGCCTGCCTCGGCATGTGCGCTGATCAGCTCTTCCAGCCGCGTGGCGTTCTCCGGTTTGATCGATGCCGTGCCCCTCCCGTACAGGCGGCCGCGGTCCTTGTCCCATGCAGGCTCTGCCTCAAGCAGGCGGGTACAGACGTCGCGGCTGGCCGTCATGTGTCCGAGCAGCCAATTCAGGTTGCTGCCCCCGGGACCTATGAGCTCCAGTGCCTTCTCATGCGTGACTCCTTCAACATTCTGCTGGACGACGTAGTTGTTCCGTGTGAGCAGGTCAACCACAGCATCACGTACTGTCAGTACTTCGTCTCTGACCGCGCGTTCAGTATTCATCCTGCGCGCACTCTAGCACCTGCCTGGCTGGCGGGCGCTCGAAGTCGGACCGCCGGTACCGCAACGTCCGACACGGTTCGCGTGCACGCCACTGGATAACGTGACTCGCTTCAGCCAGTTTCAAGTGCTGTGTGGAGGGTGTAATGGTTCGTAGAGTCCTGTCCAGCCTGATCATCAGTGGCGCACTCGTTGCCTGTGGGGGATCGGACCCTGGCCCGAACCCGGGCGATCCCGGCAATGGGGGTCCCGGCACGCCTGAGCCTGGGGAATGCCGCGAAACCGTGGCTGGCGAGATCAGTACCTTCACCACGTGGACGAACGGGCCCGAGGATTGCGACTACTACGTGACCGGGGACGCAGAGCGGGCCTTCGTGCTCGTGACGTCTCGACTGCAGATAGAGCCAGGCACGGTCGTTGTTTTCGCTGACGACGTGATGGTCGTGGTCGATTACGGTGGCAGCATCCGCGCAGTAGGCACGGATGACGCGCCGGTCGTCCTGACGGGCGAGACCGAGACGCACGGCTCATGGTACGGAGTTTGCTTCGGACAGAACGCGGAGAGCCGGTTGGAACACGTCCGGTTGTCGTGGGCGGGCCGGGTTTACGATGGCACCAACTCATGTCGCACGGCCATCGGCGGCCTCTATCGCGTCGCCCATGCACCGGTAAACATCAGGGACACTGTCGTTACGGGGTCGCTCACCAACGGCCTGAACGGCCATGGACTGAACTTTGGTGAATTCGGCAACAATACTTTCGCGGGCAACGAGGGCTTCGGCGTGGTGCTTGCGGCGCGAGACGCCGGGAAGCTCGACAAGGCCAGTGACTTGAGCGGGGCAGGGGCCGGTGAAGTCAACGGCCAGCCTTACGTGTATATCGGAGATGACATCGTCGACGCCCGCGCGCATGTGCTGCCGAACCTGAGCGCTCCGTACTACATCGGCGAGGGACCGACCCCGTTCTTCTCCGCCGTCTTCGTCCGGGGTGAAGCATCCCTGGACATCGAGGCCGGCACTGAGATCGTGATGGGACCTGGCGGCGGGTTGCACGTGTACGAAGGAGGCGTTCTGAACGCTGTCGGCACACCCGGGCAACGAATCACCTTCCGTGGCCTGGTCGATGAACCAGGCGCCTGGGACAGCATCGTACTGTCTGATGCGGGTCCGAGCCGGATCAGCCATGCCGACATCAGCTGGGGCGGGGCGGATGAGGATACATACAACGGCCTGCTTCACGTGCGCGGCACCCGGAACGCGGACGCGATCATCGAACTTGACAACCTGATCCTGCGCGGCAGCGAAACATGCGGAATCGACCTCGGCAGGCACTGGGAGCCCGACAACGTGCGCATGTCGGACATCACCTTCATCGACGTTGAGCCTTACGACGTCTGCGACTAGATCCGGGTGATCTGCTGCAGGCCGCCATGGGGCGTGACCAGCAGCGCCCGCTCGCGCAGCAGCGGCATGACCGCGCGCTGAACGGCGTCTGCGTCGGTACCGACGGGCAGAACGTATTGCTGCGGCGTCTCGACCGTCCAGACAGGTGCGTTCTCGTGCAGTCCCGCCAGCTGCCTGGCCAAACCGATTGCGCTCGATACGTCGCCGATCTCATCGATGAGGCCGATTTCAAGTGCGTCTTCGCCGGACCAGATGCGACCCCGCCCGATCTCGTTCACCCGCACCGGATCCAACTTGCGGCCCTCGGCGACGCGGGTGACGAAACGCCCGTAGATCTCGTCGATGTAGCGCCCGACCTGGGCCTCCTCCGCGTCGTCCCAGGGGCGGGAGGAATCGGACAGGTCAGCGAAGCGGCCACGCTTGATCACCTCGTGGTTGAAGCCGTACCTGCTGTTGAACTCGTCCATCACGAACTTCATTGTCAGTACGCCGATGGAGCCGGTGATCGTCACGGGCGAGGCGAGCACTTTCGTCGCGTGCGTCAGCACGTAGTAGCCGCCGCTGCCGGCGACGGCGCCCATCACGGCGACGACCGGCATGCGGTCGGCCAGAAGCTTGACCTCGCGCCAGATCAGGTCGCTCGCCAGGGCAGAGCCGCCGCCCGACTCGACGTGAAAGACAACCGCCCTGGTCGCGCGGTTCCTCCCGGCAGCGCGCAGCGCCCTGACGAGCGTCTCGCTGCCCGCCATCTTTCCGCCGATCAGCGGAAGGGGCACCGGAAACTGGCGCGATTTTCCCGGGATGATCGCGCCGTCCAGCGAGACGAAGGCAACCCTGCCCTGTGACACCGGCCGCAGCGGACGCATCAGGAAGCGCCTCGCGGCCGGGAGCGGTTTGTGTTTCTTCGTCAGGAACTCATCCTCGTAGGCGACGCGGTCGATCATGCCGAGCGCCCTGGCCTGGGCAGCCGATGAGACGCCTTCGTCGATCCAGCGGCTGACATCAAGGGGCTGCACCCCGCGTGACGCCGCCACGTCACGTGCGAAAGTCTGCTGGAAGCTGTCCAGGATCGCGTTCAGCTGCTCGCGGTTGCCGTCGCTCATGCTGGAGCGGGCGAGATCGTCCATCGAGCTCTTGTACTCGCGGATGGCGAGCTTCTGCACCCGCAGGCCGAAGCGACCCAGGAAGTCGGCGCGGTAGGTGTTGCTGATCGCCAGGCCGGCCACGGTGAGCTCGGCGCTTTCGGGCATGATCACCTCGTCAGCCACGCTTGCCAGGTAGTAGGTGGCGAGGCCGAGATGGTTCGCGGTGAACACGACGCGGCGCCCCGATTCCTTCAGCCGGGCAAGTTGCCGTCTGATGGCGTATGCCGCAGCGAGGCCGAAGCCTGGTTCTTCGAGGCGCACCACGACTCCCTTGAGCCAGTCAGCCTTGAGCATCGCGCTGACGAGTGCGTCAAGTTCCTCCTGCGAGAGCTCGGCTTTCTTCCCCATCAGCGTGTCCGCTGACCACAGCCTGCGCTTTTCCTTGCGTGCGGGGTAGCTGCCGCGCAGGTTGAGCACCACCCAGCCCGGGCGCTTGCCGGGCAGGAGGCGCGCCAGGTTGTTGCGCATCCTTGTGCCGCTGTTTCTCAGTCCGGACACAGCGGCAGAGAGCATCTGCTGCAGCGGACCGGCATCAGTCCGGGTCTTGGTCATGGGGGCATTGTAAGTCGCCGGGTGAATATCCGGCTCCGGCATGGCTCCTTCGTTCCCGGGATCAGGACCTGTCCCGAGAGCGGCACGGAATGCAAGTCCGACCCGCTAGCGGGCAAGCAGCCTGTGGCCCTTGAGCGCTTCCGCCGGCACGGTCCCGGCCTCGTGCAGCTCGGTGATGCGCGCGTGCAGCCGCCTTCGCTCCGCACCCGGAAGGCTGGTAAGGATCGCCTCCTGCAGCAGGTCATGCGTGAGACGCATGCGGCGCACCATCTGAAACGACTCGAGCACATCGAGCATGCTTTCGGCCTCCGACTCGCTCAAGCCCGTGACAGAGGCCAGCAGTCGGGGCGTGGTCATCTCGCCAAGCACCGCAAGCGCCCGCGCGACGCTGAGTGCGTTGCCGGGCAGGCGTTCCAGGCGGGCGCGGATGATGTGATGAACGGTATCGGCCAGGAGCTGCGAGGCCGGCCGGTTCAGGTCGAGGTCCGGTTCGGAATGCAGCTGCCGCAGCACTTCCAGAACGAAGTACGGGTTACCGCCCGTGAGCTGGCTGAGCCTGCCCGCCTTGGACGCGTCCAGCTGCAGGCTGGTGAGCAGGTCGGCCAGTCCATCCTCCTGTAGTGGCCCGAGTTCGATGTGGACGGCGTAGCGGCCGGCGACGAGTCCGGCTAAGCCAACCATGAACTCAGGGGGCATCTCGTCAGTCCTGAACGTGATCACCATGCGTCCGAGCCGCTGGTGCGCTTCTGTTGACAGCTCCTGCAGCGCAAGGCCACCCAGGCGCCAGGACGCCTCGTCGAAGTACTGGATGTCATCGACCAGCGCGGCACCGAAGCTGGCCAGCAGCTGCCGGTAAAGCACGACAAGGGCCTTCGCGAACCGCGTCTCAATGCGCGGCGCCCCCGTGGTTTTGAAGATGTCCGGCAGGAACAGCGCGACCTCGTCCCTGACCCACTCGGGAAGCTCCTCGGCCAGCTCGGGTCGGCGCGAGAAGACTCCGCGCCAGCCACGCGAATAGCCACTGAACGGAAGGAACTGGTCCCCCATGTGGCCCCGCAGAACCGCGACGTCCTCACCGACCCTGGAGCGGATGAAGTCCTGTGCGAGCCGGGTCTTGCCGATCCCGGGACGCCCTGAGATGAAGATGATCTGCTGCTGGTCCCAGGCGGCGCCCAGCCGTTCCCACTCGCTTTGCCGGCCCACCAGCTGCGGCGGACGCAACAGCTCTGGCGGCAGCCGCTTGCGCGTCACCGCGGGACCGCGGACTGTTGCAGCCTGTTCGATGGCGGCGGCCAGCTCAAGGGTCTCGGGCGTGGGTTGCAGACCGAGCTCCTGCGCGAGTACGCGCCTGCAGTGCTCGAACTGTTCGGCTGCCACACTCAGGTCACCCTGTTTCAGTGCGAGCCGCATCACCGTTCGGTGCTTGGCTTCGTCCAGGGGATCAAGCATCAGGAGCCGATCCGCAAGCTCACGGGCTTCGCTCAGGCGGGATCCGGACTCAAGGCGCGTGGCCTCGCCCGCAAGCGCCCTCATGTGCCGGTCTGCGACCAGGGCGCGCTCGTCTTCGAGCCACTCCACGAACGCGGGTGCATCAACGAGGCTCAAGTCGTTGAGGAACGGTGCCGAGGCCATCTCCAGGGCGGCAGCGAAGCGGCCTTCGGCCAGCAGTTCATCCAGGCGCTCCACGTCCGTTTCCGCCCGTACCGCGACCTTGCGCCCGGGGGTGGACAGCCACGAAGCGGCGCCTGAAAGGCTCCGCAGGTTGTGAAGCTCCCAGCGAAGGTTGGTGAGTCTTGCCGCGGAGTTGGGCCAGAGCATCTCCGCGAGCTCGGAGCGGGATAGGGGCGCACCGATGTGGGCCAGGTAACAGACCAGCGCCAGGCCTTTGCGGCTGGGGATCCGCAGCGTCTCACCGTCCCAGCTGACGTCGGGCTCGCCCAGCAGGTTGACTCGCAGTCTCGGCCCCTCCGTGGTCATTTGTGCAATGTTACCCGACTGCTCCAGGGGGGTGGCGACCGGTTAGCCCGGTCTATGCCCGCCGGCCGATCCGATCAGCTCCCGGATGCTGTCCAGCTCGCCCCACCTGTTCCACATGAGCGCGCCCACCAGAAGGCCGTCTTCGAGGTAATGAACCGCGCCCTTGGCAAGCGGCTCCTCCCACTCGATGAGCGCGTCGAGCCTCGAGTCGACGATGCCTACCCCCTCGAAGGACTCGCTGAACAGGTCGGAGTAGAACATCGGAAGGTGAATGTACTCCTCAAGCTCGCCCGCCATCGCCCTGCCGGCGCGAAAACCGGTCAGGTTAGCGTTCTCCTCGTGTTCCACGCGCCGGCGCCTGCCCAGGGCAGGGCTGTAGATGCTGGCCACATCGCCGGCGGCAAAGATCTCGGGATCGTCTGTCTGCAGGTATACGTTCACCTCGATCCCGTCGCTCACCCGCAGGCCGGCGGCCTCGGCTAGAGCGGTTTCGGGGAGGATGCCAAGGCCGGCCACGACAGCTCCGGCTTGCAGCTCGCTGCCGTTTTCGAAGCGCACCAGCGATCCCCCGCCCGGCTCTGCCTGTACATTGCTGACCAGGCGGCCCGGGTGCAGCGTCACGCCGTTGTCCCTGTACAGCCCGTTCACGTGCTCGCCCAGCTCAGGAGGCAGGAGGCGCTCCAGGATCGTGGCCTCGGGGAACGCCATGTGCACCTCGTGCCCAGCCAGGCAGAGCGCCGCGCCGAGCTCGGCTCCGATGTAGCCGCCTCCGACTACCAGCACTCGCGTGGGCTTGCTGCACAGCGCATTCAGTCGCCGGTAGTCGGCCAGCGTGCGGTAGTAGATCACCCCGTCGTCCCGGCCCGGCAGCCTGCGGGGGCTGCCTCCGGTAGCGAGCAGCAGCCGGTCGAACCGGTAAACCTGGCCGGCATCGTCGGTCACTGTCCGCTCTTCGCGGTCCAGGCTGAGTGCGCGGCGGCCAAGGTGAAGGCTCACATCGAGTGACGCGGTGCCCCTGTCAAGCTCGGAGGCTTCGTGGTCGAGCCAGATGGACTTGCTCAGGGGCGGCCGGTCGTAAGGCGGATCGGCCTCCGTGCTCAGCAGGCCGATGGTGCCGACGTTGTCGACATCCCGGATGCCCCTTACGGCGGAATCGGCGGCCATGCCGCCTCCGATCAGCAGGTACCTGTAATGAAGCATGTCCAGACCTTTCATGATGCGCTGGCTGCCGCGCGAGCCCTGAAGAGTGCCACCAGCAGTCCCACGTTGACTGTAGCAACCACTGTGATGGCGAACAGTGCTCCACCGGCACCGAAGTGAGTGATCAGGAGCGCGCCGAGCGGCGGTGCGACCGCCTGCGCAGCCAGCGCCGGCCTCGCGATGCGACCCATCAGCGGAGCGTAGCGTTCGGGTCCGAAAAGCGCGAGCGGCAGCGAGCCGCGGGCGATCGAGAGGATGCCGTTGCCCGCGCCGTAGATGATCACGGCAATGCCCGCGACCGGCACGCCGGAGGCCAGGAGGCCGAGCCCGGCGGCGCAGAGAAGCACGGCGGCCGCCAGCGACCAGAGCGGATGGAAACGCCCGAGCCCTGCCATCTCGAGCAGCCGGCCTCCGACCTGCGCGGGCCCGACCAGAGCACCGATCGCGACCGCCTCGCCCAGCGTCAGCCCGCGCGCCTGCAGCAGCACCAGCAACTGCACGGCGATGATGGTGGCGAAGAGGCCGGCGTTCACCTGGATCAGCGTAATCAGGGTGAACTGGGTTCGCTCGGGACCGGTCAGCCTGACCTGCGCCCCGGCATCCTGTTGCGGGGCTGCCCCGGTCAGTCGCACCGCCGGCACCTGCCAGAGCACCAGGGGGACGCAGACTGCGAGCAGTAGGCCCGCGTAGCAAAGGGAGGTTCCGCGCCAGCCGATGTTCTCTACCAGCAGGGCAGAGAGCGGCCACATGACCGTGCTGGCGAGGCCGCCCCAGAGGGTCAGTACCGTGATCTTCACCCGCGCGTTCCGGCCGTAGATCTTGCCCAGGGTGGCGAAGGCAGCGTCGTACAGCGCGGCGGCCATGCCCACTCCCACCACCGCCCAGCCGAGCAGGTACACCATCAGGACGGGGGCGAGGCCGATCATGCTCAGGCCTGCGGCGAGCGCTGTGCAACCAAGCGCCAGCACCTGGCGCCCGCCGTGTTTGCCGATCGCGTCTCCCACGCGCGGCGACAGGAGACCGGCGACGAGCATGGCGATCGAGAGGGCACCCACCACCCAGGTGGCTGGCCAGCCGGTGTCCGCAGCGATCGGCTCGGCCAGGACAGAGAGCAGGTACAGCGTTGTGCCGAAGGTGAAGATCTGGACGATGCCGAGTGCGTGCACCGTCAGGCGAGGGTGAGCGGACTGCTGAGCTTCGAGCGTGGCGACGCCTCCAGGCGGCCCTCTTGAACCGCGCGATGCATGATACTCGCACTAAAGCGCACTCGGTGAGGTGTGACGCCTTTGATTGCCTGACCTGGCGCTAGAATACGGGCAAGTTGGAGGACAGCGGCGCATACTTCATTCGCGAATCAGCCTCGGAGTTCACGCCCACAGCGCTGGTGAGTGGCGGCTGGAACCCGAAGGAGCAGCACATCGCTCCCGCGATCGGACTGCTTGCGCATGTCATCGAGAGTGACTTCCGGGCCAGGCGCGATGAGGACCTCAGGCTCACGCGCCTGTCGTGTGACATCCTTGGGACGATCCCGATCGAAACAGTGAGTGTTGAGGTCAGCGTTCTGAGGCCGGGTCGGACGATAGAGCTGGTCGAGGCGAGGATGAGTCACGGCGGCCGCGCGGCTGTGATCGCCCGGGCGTGGCTGACAGCCACGTACGAGACCGAAGCGATCACGGGTTCAGGGTTCGATCCGTTGCCGCCGCGCGAAGGCATGAAGCGCTGGGGCCTGGACACCAGCTGGCCCGGGCAGTTCGTGGCCTCGCTCGAGATATGGCGCGTGTTGCTCAGGCAGGGCCGGGCGAACTACTGGATGCGCACCGTGCACGAGCTGATCAAAGACGAGGCCGTCAGCCCCACCGCCAGGATGCTCGGGATGATCGACGGAGCCAATGGCGTGGCCGCCCTGGTCGATCCTGCAGACGTCGCGTTTCCCAACGTCGACCTGACTGTTCACCTGTTCCGCGAGCCGGAGGGCGAGTGGATCGGGCTGGACACCTCGCAGTCGTACGGGCCCAGCGGGGCTGGCCTCACGCACAGCATCCTGCATGACAAGGACGGCCCGCTCGGAGCGTTCTCCCAGGCTCTTACCGTCAGGCCGCGCGTCTAGCCAAACGCCTCAGCTGCCGGTGTGGCCGAAGCCCCCCTCGCCGCGTTCCGTGCTGCCAAGCTCGCTCGCCTCGACCCACTCAACCCGCTCGTGCCGGGCGACCACCAGCTGGGCGACGCGCATGCCGGGAGTGATCGTGAAGGGCGCACTGCCCAGGTTCACGACCAGCACCTTGAGCTCGCCCCGGTAGTCCGCATCGATCGTGCCCACGCCGTTCGCCATGGTCAGCCCAAAGCGGTAGGACAGGCCGCTGCGCGCGCGCACCTGCCCCTCGAAACCCTGCGGCAGGGCGATGGCCAGGCCGGTGGGCACCAGAGCGCGCTCCATCGGAGCCAGTACCATCTCCTGCTCAAGGTCCGCGCACAGATCCATCCCGGCGGACAGCTCGGTCTGGTAGGCCGGGAGTATCGCGCTCTCGCGCAGCTTCATGATGCTTACCTGCATTTTTGGCTGCTCCTTTTTCGCCTCAGGCACGCCTGAGCCAGTGCAGCATCTCCCTGAGGCTCGGTTCCTTCCCCGTCATGAGGATGCCGACGGCGAAGATCTTGCCCGCCAGACGGCGCATCAGGGCGACGCTTACGGCCAGGATGGCCAGCGAGACCAGCGCCTCGCCCCAGCCGGCGTCACCCAGCAGCAGGCGGATCGGCATCGCGCTCGGACTTGTCAGCGGGAAGTGGCTCATGAACCGGAACAGCGCGTTGTCCACGCTGCCCAGCAGACCCAGGAGGCTGAGGCCGATGAACAGAGGCGGAATCATGATGATGCCGCCGCGCTGGCTTGCGGCCGGGTCGTCGATCGTCGCGGCGATGGCGGCGAAGAACATGAAATACAGCGCGCCACCCAGGACGGCAAACAGCAGTGCGGGTATGAGCACGGAAGGGCTGATGCCCATGTCGGGCAGCGGCGGCAGCCCGCCCTCTGTGCGCAGCATGTTGACGACGACGGCTATGGCGATTCCGAATGCGAACAGGCTCATGTTCAGCAGCACGTACAGCCCGGTGCCGAGTACCTTCCCGTCGATCCAGGCCTGAGGCGAGATCGCGCTCACGATCTGCTCGGTGATCCGTTGCGTCTTCTCGCCCGTGATCGCTGCGAACAGCAGGCCGGTGCCAAGGAAGATGGCGAACAGCATCGCTCCCGCGACCAGGCTGATCACGAGCGTGCCGGGGATGCCGTCTTCGGCTTCCCGCAACTCGACCTGGAGGTAAACAGGCTGCAGGACCTGGCCGAATGCAACCGGATCGATGCCGGAGGCGGCCAGACGATCATCCAGAGTGGCCTGCACCAGCTGCTCGCTCAGCGTCGGAATCCACGCCTCCTCGCTTTCGAGCGTGATCACGGGCGCTTCGGGGTCCGAGGCATCCAGGACCGCCTCGACCTCGCCCGCGTCCAGCGCGGCTTCCGCACTGGACGGATCCATGTACAGGAGCTCGAAGCCGTCGAACGCGGGCAGTGCCTCCGTGCCCGTCACGGCGATCGTGACGGTGGACGCCTCGCCGCGGCTTGCGAAGTAGTCCATCGCCAGCGGAACGAGGATGCCGAACCCGGCCGTGATCAGCACTGTCATCACGAGTTCGCCGACCCTCAGGAAGCGCCGGAACTCCCAGCCGGTGATGAGCCTGACGGACTGCCAGTAGCTCATGCCGCACCTCCACTGACGGTGCTGAGGTAGATCTCGCGCAGGGTGGGCGTGTCCGTGTCCACATCGACTATGTCCATGTCACGCGTCAGACCGTGCAGGACCGGGCCGACCCGGGCCTCCGGGGAAAGGGCGACACGCGCGGAGGTGCCGGTGCGCGAAAGCACCGCCTCGATCCCGGGCACGCCCGCCAGGCTGGCTTCAGCGGGCGCATCGCCGCCGAAGGTCAGGTTCAGCCGCTGGCCCATGCCCGCGCCGGCGCGGATTCCCGCCATCGTTCCTTCCAGCACGCTGCGACCCTGGTGCATCAGGAGGATGTAGTCGGCCAGCGTTTCGACCAGGTCCATGTGATGAGCGCTCAGAACTATGGTCATGCCGGCGTCACGCAGCTCGCGGATGATGCCGAGCACCAGGTCCTGGTTGACCGGGTCGAAGCCTGAGAACGGCTCGTCGAGCACGGCCAGGCTGGGCTCATGAAGCACGCCGGCGATCAGCTGGACCTTCTGCTGGTTGCCTTTCGAGAGCGTGTTCACCTTGTCCTTCGCCCGGTCGGCCAGGCTGAAGCGTTCGAGCCAGTGCATCGCCTGTTGCTCCGCCTTCTGCCGGTCGATGCCGCGCAAGGCGGCCAGGTAGACAAGCGAGGTGAGGATCGGTTTGTCGGGGTAGAGGCCGCGTTCTTCGGGCAGGTAGCCGAGCCGGGCCGGGTGTGCCTTGGGCGTAACGCTGCTGTTGCCCTCGAGCCGGAAGCCGAGCTGACCGGAGTCAGGCTGCGTGATGCCGGCCAGCATGCGCACCGTCGTGGACTTGCCGGCCCCGTTGGGGCCCAGCAGCGCAAAGATCTCGCCGCGTCGCACCTCAAAACTCAGCTGGTCGACCGCAAGGACGGTACTGAAGCGTTTCGTCACTGAATCGACTGTCAGGATTGGTCCGTCATTCATGATCGGTGAAGAGTGTAACAGGCTCGCGGTACACGGACCGGCGTTCCACCGACTGCCTGCTACTGAGTATTCGCCACCACCGGCTATCCTTGTGGATAGGGGGCATGGTTTTCATGAATGCAGACAAAGGTGCCACGCTCGGCGTGCTCGGGGCCGAGCTGATCGACCCGGCGGCGATAGAGCAGATGCAGCGCGCGGTGGAGCTGCCCGTCTCGGTGGCGGGTTACCTGCTGCCGGACGCACACCTCGGTTACGGCATCCCGATCGGCGGGGTCTGGGCAACGCGAAACACGGTCAGTCCCTATGCGGTCGGTGTGGACATCGGCTGCCGCATGCAGGTGAGCATCTTCGATGCCGCGCCGGACAGCGTGCCGACCGGGCAGCTCAGGGATGCGGTTATCAGGAACACGATCTTCGGAGCGGGGCAGGCCTTCACCGGCCGGCAGAGGAACCACGATCCCGTGCTTGACAGCAGCGAGTGGCGCGAACACCCGTGGCTCAGGCAGAACCCGAAGCTGCTGGACACGGCGCGCGGTCAGCTGGGTACGAGCGGCGGCGGGAACCACTTCGTTAACTTCGGCACCGTCGAATCGCCGGACAGCACCAGCCACCTGGGACTGATGACCCACAGCGGCAGCCGGGGCCTGGGCGCGAACATCGCCAACCACTACTCGCGTGTCGCGCGCAGGCTCAGGCCCGAGCTCGACAGGAGCGTCGGGCACCTGGCCTGGCTGGACCTTGACTCGCAGGAGGGCCAGGAGTATTGGCGCGCGATGCAACTTGCCGGAAAGTTCGCCGCCGCGAACCACAACGCCATCCACAGGCGCATCAGGGACCACCTGGGACTGCAGGAGTGTGACCTGATTTCGAACTTTCACAACTTCGCGTGGATCGAGGACGTGGCTGCGAACGGCGACACTGTCAGTGCAGTCGTGCACCGCAAGGGCGCGACGCCCGCCGGCAAGGGCGTCAGGGGAGTGATCCCCGGCAGTATGGCCACCCCCGCATACCTGGTGAGCGGCAGGGGCGAGAAGTCCAGCCTGCAGACCGCCAGCCACGGCAGTGGCCGCGTGATGAGCCGCACGCAGGCGAAGCGGGAGCTGCATGGGATGAACCTGAAGGCGGAGATGCGGAACAAGGGGATCGAGCTGATCGGCGGTTCGCTGGACGAGTCGCCCGAGGTGTACAAGCCGATCAGGGAGATAATGCGGCTGCAGGAGCACATAGTCGACGTGGAGGGAACCTTCACTCCCCGTCTGGTCCGCATGGCCGACTGACACGCACTCCCGAATTTACGGCCGCTGCTTTGTGCCTGCAGTAAGCTTGGAGTCACTGTCACGCACGAGGCGCTGAGGCGCCGGGAAGGGATGTAGCCATGAGCAACGAGATGCTGCCCGAGATGACGCGCGAGCTTGCTGCGAAGCGCCGCGAACTCGCACCGGAGACGATGGAGGCATGGCGTCAGTTCGGCCAGGCCGTTTTCAAGGACGGTGCCCTGCCCTCGGTCACCAAGGAACTGATCGCGGTCGCGGTCGCTCACACCACGCAGTGTGCGTACTGCATCAAGGGGCACACCAAGGCTGCGCTGCGCAAGGGCGCGACCGAGGAGCAGCTGATGGAGGCGATCTGGGTGGCCGCCGAGATGCGGGCCGGCGGAGCCTATGCCCATTCCGCCGTGGCACTGCAGGAGATGGTCAACCACGCGCATGAGGCCGACAAGCAGGCTACATAACTGCTGAATGCCGGTCCGGTCGTCAAGCAGCCGAAGCGTTACTCTGAACAGGATGCCATTCGCAGACGACCAGATCCTGGCACGCTGCCCACTTTTCGCGGAGCTGTCTGAGGACGACCTGCACGCCCTCGCGGCCGTCGCTCACCGGCGGCGGCTGGAGCCGGGTGAGGCCGTGTTCTTCGCCGGCGAAGAGGCCCAGGGCATGCATGTAGTGGTGCGCGGGCGCGTGAAGGTGTTTGTGGTCTCGCCCGGCAGTGGGCGAGAGGTCATCCTGACCATGGACCACCCTTACAACGCGGTCGCCGAACTGGTCGCCCTGGACGGTGGCACTTACCCCGCCAACGCCGAGGCGGTCGATGAGACAGAGCTGCTCGTGCTTGACCAGCAGGGGTTTCAGGGCGTGCTGGCGCGGCGGCCGGGCGTGGCGCTGCACCTGATGCGCATGCTGGGCAGGCGACTGAGGCGCCTGGTCGACCTGGTCGAAGCGCTGTCCTTCCAGGAGGTCATCCACCGCCTGGCCACCTACCTGCTCGCGCGCGAACAGACGCCGTTCACGCTGGAAACCAACGCGGCGATCGCGGCCGAGCTCGGCACGGTGCCGGAGCTGGTCAGCCGGAACCTGTCGCGGATGGTGGCGAACGGTGCAGTGAGCATGAGCGGACGCACCGTGACCGCGCGCGACAGGGCGGTGCTTGAGGAGATGGCCGCCAGCGTCGGCCGCTAGCCGGGTTACAGGGCGGAAAGACCGAAGGCGTCCGCGATGATCTCGTGTGACTTCAGTCGCGCGCCGTGGTCATAGACGTCAGATACAACGATGAGTTCGTCCGCCTGCGTCTCTGCGACGAGCGCCTCCATGCCGGCGCGTACCGTGTCGGGCGAACCGACGATGGACCGCTCGAGCATCCCCATGACCTGCACCTTCTCGAGCGGCGTCCAGTAGTCATCGATGTCGTCGATCGGAGGCTGTGTGAGTTGACGCCTGCCCCTCATGATGTCCGTGAAGCTCATCTGCTGACTCGTCGCCAGCCGGCGGGCCTCGTCATCGGTACTGGCAGCTATCACGTTGACGCCCACCATCGCGTAGGGGCGGTCAAGCTGGGCGGATGGTTTGAAACGGCTGCGGTAGATCTGCAGCGCCTCGTTGAGGAGTTGCGGTGCGAAGTGCGATGCGAAAGAGTAAGGCAGTCCGAACTCAGCGGCCAGCATCGCCCCGAAGTGACTTGAGCCCAGGATCCAGAGCGGCACCTTCGTTCCGTCAGCGGGAACCGCGACGATGCCCTGGTTGGGCGCCGGTTCCGCCAGAAACGCCTGCAGTTCCAGTACGTCCTGTGGAAAGTGCTGGGAATTGTCCGGCGTTCGCCGCAGAGCCTGGAGCGTAAGCTGATCCGTGCCCGGTGCGCGACCCAGCCCCAGGTCAATCCGGCCGGGGAACAGCCGCTCAAGCGTGCCGAACTGCTCTGCGATCACGTAGGGCGCGTGGTTGGGCAGCATGATTCCGCCAGCGCCCACACGGATGGTGCTGGTGCCCGCTGCGATGTGACCGATGACGATCGAGGTTGCGGCGCTTGCGATGCCGGCAAAGTTGTGGTGCTCGGCTACCCAGACCCGGTTGTACCCCCAGCGTTCGGCGTTGGCAGCAAGGTCGCGGGCGTTGTTCAGGGCAGCACGCGCGTCGGTTTCAGCGGTGATGCGGACGAGTTCCAGGATGGATATTGGGATCATCGATTACTCCTAGGCGCCCGGGACCGCTCGCCACCTGGGCATGCAGCACGCGAGCACGACCGGCCCGGGGCGTTGGTTGAGCGTAACGCTCACGCGCCGTTATTTGCGGATGTGCCTGACGGTTTCGTTCGCCGGTTTGCTCAGCAGGTCGGCCTCAGGGGAAGCCCAGGCTGTACTTAGCCTCGTCACTCATCAAGTCGGGCGTCCATGGCGGGTCCCAGACCAGCTCGACGTTGACCGTATCGATCCCGGGTACGCTCATGAGTACCTGCTCGACGTCTGCACGGATGCTGCCGTGCAGCGGACAACCGGGCGTGGTCAGCGTCATCTCGACGCGCACATCGCCTCGATTGACCTGGATGCGGTACACCATGCCGAGGTTGACGATGTCGATGCCGAGCTCCGGATCGATCACGGCCCTCAGGAACTCGAGCACCGTTATTCCAGGCAGGTTCGGGTTGGTTTCCGTGTACTCGGTCCGTGTCATGCCGTGGACTCCCGTGCCGAGCTCACTTCGATCCTGCGCTTCGCCCGAATCGTGCTCAATACGATGTTGGTTACCTGCAGCAATTGGCTGATGGCGCCGATCAGCAGCAGATTTGCGGCCAGGTACGCCAGCGGCACCAGCTGCGTGGCGAGCGCGGCGCACAGCGCGAGCGTGCCGGCGGCGAGCCCCCATGTGGTGACCGGCTCAAGCTCGTCGCGGACCAGGTCGCGCAGCAGCGGAGCGCCGCCCGCGACGCCACCGGTCGCCGAGCCTGCGAAGGTCGCGGTCCAGACCAGGAACGACATGATCTTGACCAGCATCCCGCTGACAGCCATCCCCGTGAAACCGACCAGGAAAGCCGCCGCCGCCGCGACAGGCAGGCCAGCCAGCCAGAGCAGCGCAGCGACGGGCAGAAACAGATGTGCGAGCACGTAACGCTGGATCGGCGCCTCGAGTTTCCGGCGCAGGCGGCGCTTGTGGATCGCGTGGACCTCGTGCAGCTGCAGCAGCGCGGCGGCACCGATCAGGATCGGCGGCATCAGGCCCGAGTCCAGGACTGCGAAAGCCCTGAGAGCCTCGGCGGTGATCCCGGCTGCCACAAGCCATGCGGACGAGCGAACGCGCCATTGCGCACCGCCCTTGGACAACGCGAACATCTGAAGCAGTTTCTGGCCCGACCCGATGATTCCGAGCAGAAAGGCGCCGAAAAAGCCAAGCGTCATGTGCAGGCCAACCGGGTAGCCCACAGTGGCTGCGACCTGCGGCGTGGTACGCGCACCGGCCAGGATGAGGCCTGCAACGACAGTCAGCGTCAGGAAGACGACCGACATCACGAGGGCCTGTCCGCCCGCGTCCTTCGGCCACCGGCGCAGTGCCGTTGCCAGGTGCTGGGTCAGCAGCAGCAGCCAGGCGACGCTGAGCGTGAGGCCGCCCAGCGCCAGGAGGCGGCCGGCGAAGCCCGCAGCGAAGCCGCACACGATCAGGACGGTGCCGATCAGAAGCAGGGGAGTGCTCACGTAACCAAGCCGGGGCCACGCAAGCCTGGTAACGAACATCACGGCCGGCAGCTGCTGCAGCGTGCCCGCAAAGACGAGGCTCACGAAGCCAAGCGTGAAGGTGTGAACAAGCGCTACCATGCCCGCGCTGCCGCTGTGACCGATCAGCAGCCGGGGTGAGAAGCTCAGCGCGACGGTCCCGGCCACCAGGGCGGCCGCTCCAAGCCACAGCAGTGCGATCGGCAGGACCGGTGGCGCACCGCCTGCGCCCAGGCGCGGCATCAAGAGGCCTGTTCTCCCTTCGTGATGCGGACCCGCGCGCTGCCGTCAGGCTGTTCGTCAACTTCGTAAAGCGCGCCCGCATCCGCGAGCTGCGGCAGCAGGTAGATGGGCACCCGGTCGTTGTGGATCACCAGGACCTCGCCCGCTGCCATCTGGTCCAGGCACTCCAGCGTGCGGATCATCGGGTTGGGCGGCTCGAGTCCGCGGTTGTCAAGGAACCTGTCTTCCATAGCCTTTCCAGTGTCCGCCGCTTGCGTCAGTGCGGCCATGACCCAGGTCATGGAGTGAAGCCCTTGCCGGCTGCGATGCTTGTCTGCGTGGTGACTGTTGCCATCGACAGGCGCGATCAGCTGCTGGGAATGCGCGTCTCCAGCATTCTGGACGGCCATGAGGACGCACTCGACGTGCTCATCAAAGGTGGTTTCGCGCCGCTTTCGAACCCGGTCATGCGCCTGGCACTGGCCCACACGGTAAGCCTGTCCCAGGCGTTCCGGATCCGCGGTCTCAGCAACGAGGCCGAGGAACTGATCATCTCCCGCCTGCTAGAGCTGGGAGTGGTGTAACCGCATGCCGCTGCTGAAGCCGATCGAGCACGCGCGCTATTCCGAGCGCGGCCCGGTGCCGCGCCCGCTGAACGTGGGCGACGGCCTGGCCGTGATGCTGCTCTGCCTGCAGAACGGGCAGGAGATCGCAGCCCCCGAAGGCGACGTGACCGAGACCGTCTTCACCGTTCTGGAGGGCAGCGGCTTCATAAAGGAGGATGACGCGCGGCACCAGGTGGCGGCCGGAGACGTGGTCCACATCCTGCCCGGGAGCGCGAAGGCGCTGATCGCCGGCGATGGAACCTTCACGGTGCTCGGCACCCGCCGCCTGAAGGGAAAGTCCGGTGCTCCGTAAACGGCTCCCGCATCTGCGGCCCAGTGCCATGTGGATCGATGCGGGGGCCTGCATCGAGTGTGGCCTCTGCGAGGAGCTCGCCCCGGGCATCCGTGGTGAGGCCCCCTTCGTGGCCGTGACCGCACGGACGCTGGACGCGATGTCAGCTTGTCCCACCGGCGCTATCCGCTGGTTGGAAGGAAAGGAAGAAGCATGAACCAGATCGACGTTCGTACCATCATTCCCAGAGAGCGCCACCCGCTCATATTCAGTACGTTCGATGAACTTGCTGTCGGTGAGTCGTTCGAACTCATCAACGACCACGATCCCAAGCCGCTTTACTACCAGTTTCAGGCCGAGCGCCCCGGCGTACTCGAGTGGGAGTACCTGGAGGAAGGCCCGGAGACCTGGAGGGTGAAGATCGGCAAGAGCGGCTGATTCAGGACGGTTCAGGAAGAGCTTGAAACGGCCCGCAGCTGCATCATCCGCTGCGGGCCGGTCCGGTAGCCCCGAGCGTCCGCGCGCACGGTCGGCGCCACCGCTGACTTATCGTGGCACCATGAATCCTGTAACGTCGGCCTACCTGCTGCTTGGAGCGGCAATCGTGCTTGAAGTCATCGGCACGTCCATGCTGCAGCTGAGTGAGCGATTCACGAAGCTGCTGCCCACTGTCGTGATGGCGGTTGCGTACCTGGGGGCCTTCTATCTGCTGTCGCACGTGCTGAAGGTCATGCCCGTGGGAATCGCCTATGCCATATGGAGCGGCGTGGGCATCGTCCTGATCACGGTGGTGAGTTTCGTCCTCTTCAGGCAGGTGCTGGACCTGCCTGCCCTGATCGGGATCACCCTGATAGTGCTTGGTGTGGTGGTGATCAACCTTTTCTCGAAGACCGTAGGCTGAGTCCGCTCACAGCCATCCGAGCTCCTGGTGCTGCGAGAGGTTGGGTCGCGGTCGAACGCTTCTGAAGCGGGAACGGCCTTACGCACCATCTTGCGGGTCGCCACCCGTCCATGATTCTGCGCCGATGAGGATCTCCCCGGTCATGTCGTTCAGAAAGCGGATGACCGCTTCCCGTTCGTCGCTGCTCAGCCTGGCGGCGGCGTGGAAGCGGCGCGCCTGCTGACGGCCGACCGTGTTCATCGCGGCCTCGTGCGTCTCGGGCGTGATGCTGATCGCCAGCGCACGCCGGTCGGTGGGATGCGGCTCGCGGCGGATGTGATTGCCCTGCTCGAGCCGGTCCAGCAGCTTGGTGGTGGAGGCGGTAGAGATGCGCAGGTGCGTCGCGATGTCGCCAGGCGTGGCGATCTCCCCGCGATTGGTGGTGGCGATCAGGAAGTGGAGTGCGCGCATGTCATTGCGGTTCAGCTTCATGTACTTGAGCGAAGCTTCCGTGAGGATCTGTTCAGCGTCGCGCAGGCGTCCGAGGGCGGCCATGAGCTCGCCGATCTGCAGGACGTCGGCTTCGGCCATGCCTTGTCGGTCGATGAGCAAGCCGTGCGGATCGCTGGATGCAAGGTCGTAGATCGTGGCTTTGTGTTGGCTGCTGTGATCGTCCGTCACAAGTACACTTTACAGCATCTTATCTATATGCTAGGTTGCTTGCTAGCCAAACTAGCATAAAGGCTAGCGGCTTAAACGTGGAGGCAGCAGCAGTGTCAGAAGCTCAAGCAGGAACAGTTGCAGTGACGAAGAACAACCCGGCGAAGGGCAGCCCGGCCGGCTGGTTGCGCGTTGTCGTGCCCGCCCTCCTCATCATCGCCTGGCTTTCATTGGCAGCGATAGGCGGGCCGTACTTCGGCCGCGTATCGGAAGTATCTTCCAACGACCAGACCACCTACCTGCCCGAATCCGCAGACGCGACGCTGGTGCAGGGCTTGCTGGGTGAGTTCAGTGGTGCGAATGCCGCGCCGGCCATCATCGTCTACGAGAGTGCAGAGCCGCTGAGTGAAGCCGCGCGCGCCCAGATGGCGGAAGCACTCTCCGGGCTGACAGCCATCGAGGGCGTCGCGCCCGAGATATCGCCACCGATCCCTTCTGCGGACGGTTTCGCGGCCCAGGCATTCACCCTGGTGGATGCGGGACCGGAAGCCGCCGCGACGGTAGGGATGATGCGCGCATCGCTGCAGGCCAGCGTGCCTGAAGGGGTCTCCGTGTACGTGACGGGACCGGCGGGCTTCATCTCCGACCTGACAGGTGGCTTCACCGGCATCGACGGACTCCTCCTGGTCGTTACCCTCGTGGCCGTGTTCATTATCCTCGTCTTCGTCTACCGCTCGCTGCTTCTGCCCATCGCGGTACTCGCCACGAGCATGTCTGCCCTCACGGTCGCCCTTCTGGTCGTCTGGTGGCTGGCCAAGGCCGATATCCTGCTCTTAAGCGGCCAGACGCAGGGCATCCTCTTCATTCTCGTCATCGGCGCAGCCACCGACTATTCACTGCTGTACGTGGCCCGCTACCGCGAGGCCCTTCGCGTCGAGCAGGACAAGTGGGCCGCTACCCGCAGCGCCCTGCGCGGATCGTTCGAGCCGATCGTTGCCTCGGGCAGCACCGTCATCGCCGGACTCCTGTGCCTGCTGCTCAGCGACCTGAAGTCGAACAGCACGCTCGGCCCGGTCGCCTCGATCGGAATCGTCTTCGCCATGCTGTCCGCCCTCACCCTTCTGCCCGCGCTCCTTTACGCGTTTGGCCGCACGGCCTTCTGGCCGCGCGCCCCACGCTTCGAGCCCGGTGTCGTTGCTGCTGAGGACGGCCTGCCCACCAAGGGCATCTGGCTGACCATCTCCAGGCTGATCCCGCGCCGGCCGCGCCTGATCTGGGTGCTCACCACCGTCGTGCTGGCCGCGGGCGCCCTCGGGCTGACCCAGCTGGACGCCACGGGCGTGCCCCAGTCCGATCTGATCCTGGGCACCTCCGAGGCGCGCGATGGCCAGGTGGCGCTGGGCAAGCACTTCCCCGGTGGCTCCGGCAGCCCCGTGCTGGTGGTCACCGAGCAGGCCAACCTGCTCGGAGCGACCAACCTGCTGCTCGATCAGGGCACTGTCGCCAGCGTGTCGGTTGTCACGGCCGACAGCGCTACCGGCACTGCCGGCATGACCCGCGAGGGCGTGCGTGTCGGGCGGCCAGGCTCCGAGCCGGCGCAGCCGACCGTCGTGAGAGGTGACGTCATGCTCCAGGCGACCCTCACCAGCGCTGCAGACTCGGAGTCCGCCATCGAAGCGGTGCGTTCCCTGCGCAGCGAGTTCGCCACCGCGTTCCCCGGCTCCCTTATCGGTGGGGTGACCGCCACGGCACTGGACACCAACGACGCCTCGATCCGCGACCGCAACCTGATCATCCCTATAGTCCTCGTGGTGATCGTGCTGATCCTGATGATGCTGTTGCGCTCCGTCCTTGCGCCCATCCTGCTGGTGGCAACGACCGTGCTTTCGTTCGGCACCGCGCTCGGCGTCGCCGCTCTGGTGTTCAACAACCTGCTCAGCTTTCCGGGCGCAGACCCGGCCGTGCCGCTGTACAGCTTCGTGTTCCTCGTGGCGCTCGGGATCGATTACAACATCTTCCTGATGACGCGAGTGCGTGAGGAAACGCTCAAGCATGGCACCCGAAAAGGCATCCTGCGCGGCCTGGCCATCACCGGCGGCGTGATCACCTCAGCCGGCGTAGTGCTCGCTGCCACCTTCGCCGCCCTGGGAGTCATCCCGATCCTGTTCCTCGCCCAGATCGCCTTCATCGTGGCGTTCGGAGTCCTGCTCGACACCTTCGTGGTACGCACACTGCTCGTGCCGGCATTGGCCTACGACATAGGACCCAGGATCTGGTGGCCCTCGAAACTGGCGCGGGCCAGCAAGTAAGGAAGACGCGAGCTCGTGGCGAGCACGCTGGCGCACCAAGAGAACGTCCCGCTCCGTACTGTTCAACGGAGCGGGACTCTCTGCTTGGGTTATCTTCCCCCGCTTAGCCCCCCGGCTATGAACGTCATTATGTTGCGGCAGCTCAGCACGCGATAGATGCAGTTGCCACCTTTCGCTTGAATCAGATGTCACAGTCACGTGGCCTTCTGCCTCCGGGTTGTAATGACGCGCTACGGTTGCTACATGTCTGACGCCGAGTATCCGACCATCAGCCACCGTGAGTTCAGGAATCAGAGCGGTGAGGTGCTGCGCCGGGCGCAGGCAGGCGAGACCATGCTCGTGACCAGTCACGGGAAACCGGTGGCACTGCTCGGGCCTCCGGGGAACCGCAGTCGGCTTCGGCTCAAACCCGCAAGGACCAGAGGTGGCTTCAGCAAGATGCTTACGAAACGGATCGATGAAAGCGTGATGACTATGCTTGAAGACCTGCGATCCGAGCGGTGAAGCTATACGTTGATACCTCCGCAGCGGCGAAGCTGCTGAGCGCCCAGCCGGAGGCGGCTGCGATTGCAACCCTGCTCGATGAGGCTGCTGCTGAAGGTGATGATCCGGCATCCAGTTTGCTGCTCGAGACGGAGTTGCGGCGCTTCGCGGTGCACTCCGGCCTGGAGCAGTCGCTCGTAAGCGACCTTCTGGCCCGCCTGACGCTGCTGGAGCCGGACGCCAGCCATTACCGCATGGCGGGCCTCATGGGTGAGTCGAACCTGCGCAGCCTGGATGCACTTCATCTGGCGGCAGCGATCCTGCTGGGCTCGGACTCGATCCTCACTTACGATCAGCGCCAGGCCCGGGCGGCAGCTGCACTTGGCCTGACCGTGCTGGCACCAGCGTGAGGAGGTGGCTGACTTGAGCGGCATCCCAGGGGAATACGACGACTTCGAGGAGATGCTGGACCGCATCAGTGAGATTACAGGACCATTCGGGTATGTCAGTCACGAAATCGGATACGTGATGCTGCACTTGCCGCCAATACGAGGCTCACGAAGCCAAGCGTGAATACGTGAACCAGCGCGACCATGCCTGCGTTGCTGCTGTGACCGACCAGCGGCCGGGGCGAGATGCTCAGCGCAACGGTTCCGGCAGCCAGCACGGCCGCTCCGAGCCACAGCAGCGCTATCGGCAGCGCCGGCGGCGCACCGTCGGCGCCCAGGCGCGGCAGCATGGTAACTAGCCGCCCTTGGTGATGCGGACCCGCGCGCTGCCGTCAGGCTGTTCGTCAACCTCGTAAACCGAGCCCGCGTCCGCGAGCTGCGGCAACAGGTAGATGGGTACCCGGTCGTTGTGGATCACGAGGACCTCGCCTTCCGACATCTGGTCGAGGCACTCCAGTGTGCGGATCATCGGGTTGGGTGGCTCGAGGCCACGGTTGTCAAGGAACTGATCCTTCATGGTCTTCCAAGTTTCGGCCAGCACTTGGTTCCCTGGCCATGACCCAGGTCATGGAGTGGAAGCCGCGCTGGCTGCGATGCTTGGCAGCGTGATGAGTGTTGCAGTCAGTCGGCGTGATCAGCTGCTGGGCATGCGCGTCTCGAGCATCCTGGATGCGCATGAGGATGCGCTTGATGCGCTGATTGCGGGAGGCTTCGCGCCGCTTGCGAACCCGGTGATGCGGCTTGCGATGGCAAGTACCGTGAGCCTTGGTCAGGCGTTCCGGATCCGTGGGCTCAGCGACGAGGCCGAGGAAGCCCTCATTGTCCGCCTGCTCGAACTGGGAGTCGTGTAGCGGTATGCCCCTGCTCAGGCCACTTGATCATGCACGCTACTCCGAGCGCGGCCCGGTGCCACGACCTTTGAGCATGGGCGACGGCATCGCGGTGATGCTGCTCTGCCTGCAGAACGGGCAGAAGATCATCGCGCCCGAAGGAGATGTCACCGAGACCGTCTTCACCGTCCTGGAAGGCAGCGGCTTCATCAGGGAGGATGCCGAGCGGCACGCGGTGTCGGTCGGTGACGTGGTGCACATCCTTCCGGGCAGCAAGAAGGCGCTCATCGCCGGCGACGGCACCTTCACCGTGCTCGGCACCCGCCGGCTGAAAGGAAAGTCCAGTGCTCCGTAAGCACCGCTCAAGCCTGCGGCCGGACGCGATGTGGATCGACGCAGAGGCCTGCATCGAGTGTGGCCTTTGCGAGGAGCTCGCCCCGGGCATCCGTGGTGAGGCCGCGCGCGTGGCCGTGACAGCACGGACGCTGGACGCAATGTCTGCTTGTCCCACCGGCGCTATCCGCTGGCTGGAAGGAAAGGAAGAAGCATGAACCAGATTGACGTTCGCACGATTCAACCGAGGGAGCGCCACCCGCTCATCTTCAGTACGTTCGACGAGCTTGCCGTAGGTGAGTCGTTCGAGCTCATCAACGACCATGACCCCAAGCCGCTCTACTACCAGTTCCAGGCGGAGCGCCCCGGCGTCCTCGACTGGGAGTACCTGGAGGAAGGGCCCGAGACCTGGAGGGTGAAGATCGGCAAGAGCGGCTGAGTTTTCCGACAAAGCAGTCTGGTCCGGCGGCCGCGCTGTGTGGCCGCCGGACTTGCATGTGCCGTCGGCTCATGAGGCCAGGACAGCGCCCTCCGGCGTACAGGTCCAACGCGCTGTGGCCACGCTCCGGACGAGCAGGCGGTCGTGAGAGCTGAAGATGACTGTGCCCGCGTAATCGTGAAGCAGTCGCTCCAGGGCAGCGATGGCCTCCAGGTCCAGGTTGTTTGTCGGCTCGTCCAGCACGAGCAGGTGCGCCCGCGTCACCGCCAGGCGCGCAAGGGCCAACCTGGTTCGCTGACCACCGGACAGGTCCGTGACCGGGAATTCAGGATCAGCCGGCAGTCCAAGCCGGCTGATCAGGTGGTACAGGTCCTGGCGCCCGAGTTGCGGCTGGGCCGCCAGGATCGCGGCCTCAACGCTCGTGTACTGATCGAGCTCCTCGCCGTGTTGGGAGGCGGCGAAGACCGTGAGCCCGTGGCCCAGCTGCACATGACCGGCAGAGGGAATGTGGCCAAGGAGTGCCTGAAGCAGGCTCGTCTTGCCACTGCCGTTCCGGCCGAGAACGGCGACTTTCTCGCCTCGCCGAACGTGCAGGTTCACGTCAGTGAACAGCGTCCTGCCACCGCGGCTTACGCCGAGCGCCTCCGTCCGCAGCACCTCTTCCGGACCCAGGGATACGTCCGGCAACGGGATGCCCAAGCTCAGGCTGTCCTCGAAGGGCTTGCTGACGGTGTCCATGCGCTCCAGCCGCCGTTCGAGTGCCTTCTGGCGGCCAGCCAGCGTGCGCGATACGTTCTCGGCCTTGGCTTTGGCAAGTATCAGCGCCTGGCCTGACGCGCGTTTGCGGTTGAACCGGTCGGCGCTGCGCGCGCGCGAACCCAGGGTGCCCGCCTCTGACCGCAGCTTGCGCTTCTTGCGCTCCTGGGCATCCCAGGCCCGCTGGTTGGCGGCATGCGCGGTGGCCTTGAGCTCCATCGCTTCGCTGTAGTTCCCCGGCCAATCGTGCACGGTTCCACGTTCGAGTTCCAGGACGCGCTCGGCGAGCCGGTCGAGGAAGACGCGGTCGTGCGAGACGAACAGCACGGTTGCTGGACTGATGCGCAGCCAGTCTTCCAGCCATTCGCGGGCCGGGACGTCGAGGTGGTTGGTGGGTTCGTCGAGCAGCAATACCTCGGCCGGCGAAAGCAGCAGCTGCGCGAACATCAGCCGTCGCTGCTCTCCGCCGGACAGCTTCTCCACACGCCTGTCCGGCGCGAGGCGCAGGCCCCGCACAACGGTGGCAGCGCGTGCTTCGAAGTCGTAGCCGCCCAGGACGCGGTACTGCTCTTCGGCTGCTGCCCAGTCCTCCAGGCTCGCCTCGGTTGCGTCGGCAAGGCACCGCTCGGCAGCATTCAGGCGCTCCTGGGCTGCGCGCAGGGGCGCCGGCTTCACCACCTCGATCACCGTGCCGGTTGCGTGCGCGGGTTGCTGTTCCAGCAGGGCTGCCTGGCCGGTCACATTCACGCTGCCCGAGTCGGGTGGCTCAAGGCCGGCCAGTACCCGCAGCAGCGTGCTCTTGCCGGTACCATTGCGGCCGATCAGGGCCGTTTTCTGTCCCTGTGGGACCGTGATGTTGACATCAGAAAACAGCTTCAGCGTGCCATAAGACTTGGCTACGCCAGTGACGATGAGACTCAATTTGAACTCCATCCACGAGAATTTCCGGTTGCGCGGGGTTGTCGGGTTCAGATCGAGTCGTTCATAGTCAGCTCTTGCTTTTCTCCAGCCGTTGGATGGTCCCCCAGGTAACCTGGTCGGGGCACGGTCAAGATAGCATGATTGCGGTATCCCTCTGGCTTATCGTGGCGTCATGAACCCCGTCATTTCCGCTTACCTGCTGCTGGGAGCGGCAATCGTGCTGGAGGTAATCGGCACGTCGATGCTGCAGATCAGTGACCGGTTCACGAAGCTTCTTCCCACACTCATCATGGCTGTCGCTTACCTGGGCGCCTTCTACCTCCTGTCGCACGTGCTGAAGGTCATGCCCGTCGGAATCGCCTATGCGATCTGGAGTGGGGTGGGCATCGTTCTCATCGCCGCAGTCGGCGTTATCCTGTTCCGCCAGGTGCTTGATCTTCCTGGCCTGATCGGGATCGCCCTGATAGTCCTCGGCGTGCTCGTGATCAATCTGTTCTCGAAAACCGTGGGCTGAGCACTCCGGAGAGAAACCGTCTTAGGCGACGCGACCAAAGAGAACGCCCCGCTCCCTTGATTCTTCCGGGAGCGGGGCTCTCTGCTAAGGGTTTCTTTCCCCCGCTTTAGCCCCCCGGCTATGAAGGTCATTATGTTGCACCTGCTCCACGCGCGCTAGATGCAGTTGCAACTGTGAGCTTGAATCAGATGTCACAGTCACGTGAAAGTTCCCGTGCCGGCTGCTGCTCCATGTGCCTAGCGGGGAGGAGCGCAGGCACTCGAATTCACTTCCGCCAGATGATGAAACTATGCAGTAGGATGGTACCTACCCTAAATCCCACGCACGCCGTGGGAGAGTAATCGCGCGATCGTGGTCGCGGAGGGTTATCGGAGGATTGATCATGGCTCTATCAGGTATCCGCCAGCTTACTGCCCCGCGCAGCATGCGTCGAATCGCCATCGCCTTGGCATGCACGGTCGCGTCTCTATCCGTATCCGCCCAAGAGAGCTGGGATTCAGTCGTCGAAGCAGCACGTGAAGAGGGCAAGGTTGTCGTCTACTCCACGACCAGCCGCATCACGCTGGCAGCGGAGATCTTCTCTGAGCTCTATGGAATAGAGGTCGAAGCTCACCGACTGTCAGAAACTGAGATCATTGAGCGCACCTTCCAGGAATCGCGCGCAGGTGTGAACGCCGTGGACATCCTGTTGATTGAGGATATCCCGAGCGTACTCGAACTCCTGGTTAACACAGGCTACCTGGTGAACTACGTGCCACCATCCGCACAGGCGATTCCGGAGCAGTACCAGGATCCGCTGGTTTTCGCGTACCTGAGCCGCATCATTGGCTACAACACCGAAGCTCATGCCGAGGAGCCCATCAGCAGCATCTGGGATTTGACAACGCCTGAGTACAGTGGCCGGGTCATGATTCGCGACTTGGCGATTACGGGAGAGCACCAGAACGCCTTCACCGAACTAGTCCGTCGCTCCGACGAGCTGGCTGCCGATTATGAGCGCCGTTTCGGAGAGCCGCTTGAGCTGACCGAAGCCAACGCAGGGCTGGAGTTCATGAAGCGCCTCGTGCAGAACGACCTCATCCTGATGACGAGCGACACCCGCATCTCCGAAGCGGTCGGTGCACGCGGACAGGAGAATCCGCCGGTCGGGCTCTTCTACGTCTTCTCGCATCACCGCCACGCCGAGAGCAAGGACCTTGCCATCGACGCGGTACGCGAGCTTGGTCCGATGGCGGGTTACTACTACGGCATTTACATCCAGCTTTCCGCCAATCCCCCGCACCCGAACGCCGCCCAGCTCTTCGCCGACTTCCTCTTCACGGACGAAGGCTTCGCACCGTGGGGTGAGGACAACGCGATGGGCTTCTACTCCATGCACCCGGAGCTCGTAAGCAGCCCTGACGACATGCCATGGGAATGGTGGGAAGAGCGCATCTGGGGTTACGACCCCGTGTATGCCGCGCAGAACCGGGGCGTCGTGCTCGATGCGTGGCTGCGTTTCCTGTCTCAGTAGGCCGTTGACCGAAATCGAACACGGCTGATTTGATGCTTGGTCGGCCGGCCCACCTGCGAACAGGTTAGGGCCGGCCGACAACTTACCGACCACAGCACAGGAAGGAAGCCAGAAACAGTGACAGGTGCAAGCCGCCTCGCGAGACGATTCTGGGCCCGACTCACACCTCAGACAATCATGATGGCGGTATTCATCGCTGCTCTGAGCTACGTGGTGCTCGTTCCCCTGCTGATCATGCTGCACGAGACGTTCATCGTGCATCCGCTGGAGCGATTCCAGGTTCCCGGGTCCGTACCCGGTGATTACACGATGAGTCACTGGCAGCGGATATTCGTCAGCGAGAACTCGTACGCCTTTCTTTACAAACCGCTCCTCAACACCCTGCTCATTTCCATAAGCCTGGCCGTAGCGTCCCTCTCGATAGGCGGCCTGCTGGCTTGGCTGGTGGTGCGGACAAATCTTCCCTTCAAGAAGTTTATCTCCAACATCGCCATAGTTCCCTACATAATGCCGTCGTGGACACTGGCGCTCGCGTGGATCGTACTGTTCAAGAATCCCCGCCTGGGCGGCACGCAAGGAGTATTCCAGTACATGACGGGGATCGCCCCGCCCGATTGGTTCTCTTACGGCCTAGTGCCGATCACCATCTGCCTCGCACTTCATTATTTTCCGTTCGGCTTCATGCTCATCGGTGCGGCGCTCAAGAACATCGACTCGCAGCTCGAGGAATCAGCCGAGCTCCTCGGCGCACGCCGCGGCCTGGTGCTGCGTAAGATCGTCTTTCCCCTCGTGCTGCCCGCGATTTTCTCGACCTTCCTGCTGACCTTCGCCAAGGGACTAGGCACCTTCGGAACCCCCGCGTTCCTGGGTGGTCCCGTCCGCGAATACGTTCTGTCGACCATCCTGTACGCGAACCTCGTAGGCCAGCGGCCTGGCATGGGTTACCTGATAGCGCTCGTACTAATAATCTTCGGTGCGCTCGTGCTCTACATGAACCAGAAGTTCATCGGAGCACGTCGGAGCTTCGTGACTATCTCCGGTAAGGGTGCTCGCGAGCGCATGGTCGACCTTGGCGTCTGGAAGTACGTCATCGGTGGCGCGCTGGTCCTGTTTCTCGTGATGGTGACCGTGGTTCCCTTCACAGCTCTTGCCATCGACACAGTGATGCTCAGGCCGGGCATATACAACCTGCAGAACTTCACGCTGCACTACTGGATCGGCGAGCCCAGCAACACCATCGGACTGGGCACGGGTCAGTGGGGCATACTCAGGAACCCAGCCATTCTTGATGCGCTGTGGAACAGCCTGCGGCTGGGCGTGGTTGTCGCACTGATCTGCGGCGTCCTGGGCATGCTGATCGGCTACACGGTGGTGCGTACCCGGGGCACGTTCATGTCGAAACTGCTCGATCAGATGTCCTTCGCGCCCTACCTGATCCCGTCAATTGCCTTCGGCTCAATCTGCCTGGTGCTCTTCGCAGTGCAGCGCGGCCCGATTCCGAGCCTGTATGGTACATTCGCGCTGCTCGTCATCGCATGCGTGGCCATGTACCTGCCGTACGCGTCGCGGGCTGGTATCGGAGCGATGATGCAGATCGGACCTGAGCTCGAGGAAGCCGCCATCATGGGGGGAGCTGGCTGGTTCCGGCGTATCGGCAAGATCGTGTTGCCCCTGCAGAAGTCTGCTTTCTTCTCCGCGCTGATACTTCCCTTCATCTCAGCCATGAGGGAGCTCAGCCTCATCGTTCTACTTGTCAGTCCGGGCAACCAGCTGGCCACATCCATCACCATCGGGTACACGGAACGAGGCTGGTATCCGTACACGAATGGCGTGGTAGTCCTGATCGTGGTTACCGTGCTGACGGCAACGATACTCAGTCAGCGCATCTTCAAGACAGACCTGGCCAAGGGCATAGGAGGTTAGTCCATGGCGACCATCAGGCTTGCCAACATCACAAAGAAGTTCGGGGCCGACTCCGTGGCGGTCAACGACATGAGCCTCACCATCGAGGACGGTTCGTTCACCACGTTGCTGGGTCCATCAGGCTGTGGCAAGACCACACTGCTACGCATGATTGCAGGCCTGGAGACACCGAGCAGTGGCACCATCAGTATCGGCGCCACTGACGTCTACTCGTCGGATACCGGCGCGTTCGTGCCCCCTGGAAAGCGTGAACTGGGACTGGTGTTCCAGAGCTATGCCCTGTGGCCACACATGACGGTGCTGCAGAACATCGCTTTCGGCCTGCAGACGCGCCGCCTTCCCCGCAAATCCGTACAGGACAAGGTTGAGGCGATCGCCAAGGCGATGCAGATCGGGGATTACCTGCACAGGTTCCCCAGTGAGCTGTCGGGGGGACAGCAGCAGCGAGTAGCGATCGCCCGTGTGCTCGTCACCGAGCCCAAGGTGATTCTGCTCGACGAGCCACTCTCGAACCTTGACGCCGCGCTGCGCATGGACATGCGCGCGGAACTCAAGAGGCTGCACAACGAGATGGCTTCTACCATCATCTACGTCACGCACGACCAGATCGAAGCGTTGACGATGTCGACCGATATCGCCCTCATCAATCGCGGAGTCCTGCAGCAGCTGGCTGCTCCCATGGACCTGTACCGCTACCCTATCAACACCTTTGCCGCCGACTTCATAGGCAGTCCCCGCATCAACCTCATCAAGGGCAAGGTCGAGGGCTCGGGCGGCAGCCTGCACGTGCGTGCGGGAGACCTCACCGTCCCGCTTGACGTAGCACTTGCCACCAAGGTCGGCGAGGACGTGAGCATCGGCCTGCGGGCCGAGGACTTCCAGGTTTCCGCCAGCGACGGTGTCGGGCTTTCACCAGTTACCGTTTACTCGGTACTGCCTACCGGTCCCGAGTGGTACCTGCGGGTGGTCAGTGGCGGTCAGCAGATGACTGTGCGCGTCGAGGCTGATCTGGGCTTGTCGCCCGACGACACCGTCTGGATCGGACCACTGGAAGGCCGCGTCAAGTGTTTTGATTCCGAGGGCAGGCTGGTTACCGGCTGATTGCGGGCGCCGGGCATGGTTAAGCGATGTCACTTGAGTCACTGCAACAGAGATTCCCGTTCCGAGTACTTCGTCGGAGCGGGAATCTCTGGTAAGGGTTTCTCGCCCCCGCTTCAGCCCCTGCGTGGCGCGTCCGGTTCCGGTCTGTATGAACCATCCCAGACGGTACTGGCGATTCCGTGTGTCGCTGCATGTGTACATACCCGTTTCGTTTGTTGCCGGGTACATCCTGCACCCTGTGGTACTTTCGAGGTAAGGGACTGTAATAAACCCATCACTTGCAGCCCAGTCCAATCTGGTGCCCGCCGCAGCATCGCGGCAGGTACATGCAGCACAGGAGGAACCATGCGAATAATCGGCAATTCCGTCCGTACCCTGGTGGCCGGTGCGCTACTTGGCGGCCTCGCGTTCGCGCAGAGCGACCGCCTGGTGATCGGCATCGGCGCCGAGGTCCAGAGCATGGACCCGATGGTGGCCACAGACGTGGCGTCGTTCACGCGCCTCAATGCCATCATGGAGCCACTCGTCGTCTTCGACCCCAGTTTTGCCCTGCAGCCGCGCCTTGCGCACAGCTGGGAACTGGCTGA
This sequence comes from uncultured bacterium, assembly GCA_964495325.1. Lineage (GTDB taxonomy): Bacteria > Deinococcota > Deinococci > Deinococcales > Trueperaceae > CAZBVI01. The sequence goes on along the minus strand of CAZBVI010000001.1, from coordinate 302,628 downwards.
TGACATCAGCACCCTCACCTTCTACCTGCGGGACGACGTGGTGTATCACAACGGGCACCCGTTCACCTCGGCAGACGTGCGCTACACGTTCGAAACCGTCCTCGATCCCGATGCCGGTGCGAGCAATGCCGCGCTGTATGCAGCCATCGGCGAGATCGAGACACCTGACGACTACACGGTGGTGTTCCACCTGAACCAGCCGCACGTGTTCCTGATCAACAACATGGCGCGCATGCCGATCGTGCCCAATGATCCCGAGCATGACCACTCGGTCCATCCGATCGGCACCGGTCCGTACAGCTTCGTCTCGCAGGTGCGCGACGACCGCATGATCCTCGAGCGCTTCGACGATTACTGGGGCGGCGCCGGCGAGCTGCAGTTCCTGGAGTACCGGGTAATTCCCGAGAACTCCACGCGCCTCCTTGCCTTCGAGGCCGGCGAGCTTGACGTGACCCAGACGCAGCTGCCCACCACCGAGCTCGAGAGGCTTGAAGCGGATCCCAACTGGGTGATGGAGCGCACTCCCGGAACTGGCTACACCTTCCTGGCGTTCAACACCGAAGTGGCACCCTTCGACGACTACCGCGTGCGGCAGGCCCTCAACCACCTGATCCCGCGCGAGGCGCTGGTCGAACGGATCATCAACGGCAACGGCTTCCCCGGCATCAGCATGCTGCTGCCGACCATGGCCTGGTTCAACCCCGACGGTCCGGAGTTCGATTACAACCCCGAGCGTGCGCGTGAGCTCCTCGAGGAAGCCGGAGTGAGCTTCGACACACCGTTCCGCCTGCATACGAACCAGGACAACGTACGCCTGCAGGTCGCGGAAGTACTGGCATTCGAGTTCACCCAGATCGGGCTCGAGGTAGAGATTCACAGCGAGGAAGCAGCCGCCTTCCTGGCCCGCATCCAGCAGACGTCGGATTACGACCTGATCATCAGCGGCTGGTCCGGCCAGCTTGACCCCGACCGCGCCATGATCCGTCAGTTCCACTCGGGCGATGACGGCACGGCCAACTATCCCAACTACTTCAACCCCCGCGTCGATGAACTGCTCGAACTCGGTGCAGCGACCGACCCGACCAGCCAGGAGTCCATCGACATCTACCGCGAGGCGTCCGACATCATCGTCAGCGAGAGCCCGTATGCCTTCATCTGGTATGCCGAGGAGATCGCGCTTTACCACCCCTATGTCGAGGGTTGGACGGTACACGGGTACAGCCCGGCCACCTTCCAGAACGCGCACCTGATCACCAAGAATCAGTAACGCAACCCCAGCCGCTTTCTGAGCAGTGCCGCCCGGCCACGGATCGTCTCCGTGGCCGGGCGGCTGCGTACGGCCGGGCCCGAGCGCTCAACAAGATTGCGTGCTACGGTTGCTACATGCCCGATACTGCCTACCCAACCATCAGTCACCGCGAGTTCAGGAACCAGAGCGGTGAAGTGCTCCGTCGGGCTCAGGCAGGGGAGACCATGCTCGTAACCAGCCATGGCAAGCCGGTGGCGATGCTCGGCCCGCCGGGAAGCCGAAGCCGGCTCAAGCTCAAACCCGCAAGGATCACGGGTCGTTTCCACGAACTGCGGCGACAGCGGCTCGATGAAGGCGTGCTTGGCGTTCTCGAACAGCTGCGGTCAGACAGGTGACGGTTTACATCGATACATCCGCAGCAGTGAAACTGCTGAGTGGCGCGCCCGAGGCGGATGCGATCGCGGCCACGCTCGATGAGGCAGCTGCTGTCGGTGATGATCTGGCTGCCAGCCTGCTGCTCGAGACTGAGCTTCGTCGGTTCGCCGTGCACTCCGGGCTGGAGCAGTCGACAGTCAGCGACTTTCTTGCACGCGTCACTCTGCTGGAGCCGGACGCAAGCCATTACCGCATGGCGGGCCTCATGGGCGAGGCGGACCTGCGCTGCCTGGACGCGCTTCATCTGGCGGCAGCCGTCCTGCTGGGGGCGGATTCGATAGTCACGTTTGATGAACGTCAGGCCGAGGCGGCGCTGGCACTTGGCCTGACAGTGCTGGCGCCGGCGTGAGAGGGTGGCTGGTTTGAGCAGTTCTGCAGGTGAGTACGGCGATTTCTGGGAGATGCTGGATCGCATCGGCGAGATGCTTGGCCCTTTCGGATACATAAGTCACGACATCGGATACGTGATGTTGCACCTGCCGCCATTGCTGGACGATGACGGTCAGGCGATCAAGGGAACCGACTTCAGCCACTTCTTCATAGGTGACAACGAGGCGTACCCGGAGTTCCTGTCGACGCTCATACATGCGCTCAAGCAAGACCTGATCGCCGGGGGTTTCACTTTCAACCATACTTACTCGTTCGAGCGGGGCCAGCATGAAGTCTCGATTCGTCACCCGGAGCCGGGCAACGCTGCGACCCTGTTTCACCATGCTGAGGAACAGACGGTCTGGTGCGAAGCATGGCTCGCTACCGCGGAGTCCTTCCAGTTCGCCAAGGACGATGTGCTGGATGCCCGCTCGGCCGCCCAGCACGACGCCGCGAAGATGCTTGCCGAGCGGATGGCGGCGATCGGCCAGGACGATGATCCGGACGCGGCCGGGCTGTCCGAGGATGTTGACGCTCCGTTGTACATCGAACTCGACGAGATCCTGGCGCACACGCACCCCGAGCATCACAGCCTGCTCAGGCACGCGCACAGGCGGGGCTTCCGGTTCGGTCCCGATGAGGATGAGGTTGATCACTACCTGACTGTTGGCGAGGCGGACCTCTTTCAGATCTACCCGTCCGACCTGGAGGACTACCTTGAGCTCGGACTGCCCGTACCGTGGATGCTGAGCGTCACGGGCACCGGAGTCGAGTCTCGCGCCGTCGGGTTCACCCAGGTGGGCACCGAAGTCGTTTTTGCTGAGATTGATGACGACCCGGAAGCAGGGGAAGAGCGCCTGCGCATATTCGCTGACCTGGACCTGGAGCCCGAAGGAACGGGCTTCGACGAGCTCATGTTCACCCAACACGACTCAAGTGATGCCAACGTTGCTGCGTTCATGAGGTTTCTGGACCTTTACGCTGCCAGTGTCGAGGCGGCCTCGGCTGAGTATGACAGCGAGTCGGACGACGAGGTGGAGCAGGAGATTACGCTGGCGGAGGCGCTTCGGTTCGCCTTGCCTGCCTGGCACGGGCTCATCCGGCACGCTGCATCGCTGGGAGCACGGCTGGCCGGCGATCCCGGGGACGCCACCGAAACGAGGCTCTTCATCTTCCCGCCCGGGTTCAGCGGTTCGTACACGGAGTCGCCCGATTGGGAGGTGGCCGTGCCGGCGGCGGACCTCCTCGATGTCGAATCAGTCATCGTCAGGTTCGATACGGACCTGCTGCTGAGCAACTACGAGTTCGACCCGGTGGCGCGGGAAGAACAGGTAGGCGTGTACCGGGACCTGGTGTTCGGCCCCGACTCCCCGAAGGGAAAGGGAAGCGCGATTCAGGAGCGCGAGCCGACCCCTGCGAACGTCGAGCTGCTCAAGCGCTTCATGAGCTGGTACGTGAACTACGTGATGGACACTCCACCTGGTGGCTTGAGCGCCTGAGTCCCGGCTTCTCGGCCAGCACCGCGATATCGATGTCGCTTTCGGGCCCCGCCTGATCCGAGGCGACTGAACCGAACGCGAAAGCCAGGACCAGATCCGGCTGTGCACGCAGTGCGGCTCCAACCCGGTCGAGTTCACTGTTGTTCGTGGCAGCCTGGCTCATGATGGAAGCATGACTGCATGTCAGATGAATAGGGTCAGGGGCCGTACGCTCAGCCACCGGCGGCGAAGTAGCCGACGATCCGGTGGTTGATGTGCTCCTCGCTGTAGTCGGGGAACAGCTGCTTCTCCACGACGAGGTCGTGCAGCCGCCGCATCGGCTCGCGAGGGTCGGCTTTGCGGGCCTTCTTGTCAAGCAACTCGTTCCACGTGCCCAGAACGAAGTCGCGGCCGGACGCGCCGGTCGTTTCGCTCACGAGCCTGCGTACCAGCTCGACGTCGTCTGCGAAGGCGGCGCCGAAGCGTTCAGCTGACTTGCCGGAGAGCAGCGCGATCTCGGCCTCGTACATCGGCCGTGTGCGCGCCTTGTCCACGCCGATCCACGGGGTCTCGAGGATCACGGGCCGGTCCCGGGCCACCTCGTGGTGAACGATGTTGTGCAGCGCCTGGTAGCCGATCTGGCCGGCGCCAAGCGGGGCGTGCCGGTCCTTGCGCGCCCCACGGGCGTTCTTGCTGTCGTTGATGTGGAACACCGCGATGCGGTCGAGGCCGATGGTGCGGTCGAACTGCTCCATCACGCCATCGAAGTCGTTCACGACGTCGTAGCCGGAGTCGTGAACGTGGCAGGTGTCGAAGCAGACGCGCAGGCGCTCGGAATTGTCGACCCGGCTGATGATCTCGGCGAGCTCCTCGAAGCTGCGGCCGATCTCGGTGCCCTTGCCGGCCATGGTTTCCAGGGCGATGTTCACGTTTGCCGGCTGGCTCAGCACCTCGTTCAGTCCTTCGACGATGCGCTGGATGCCGTACTCGGCGTCGCGCTCCGTATAGGCGCCCGGATGAAGCACGATCCCGATGCCGTGCTGGCCGATGAAGTCGGTACGCATGATCTCGCTCTGCAGGAACTCGACAGCCAGCTCGAAAACTTCCGGCTTGTAGGACGCCAGGTTGATGATATAGGGAGCGTGCACGACGATCTCACCGATGCCGTTGTCCCGCATCAGCTGGAGGCCCTCGTCGATGAACTGGTTCTCCATCGGCTTGCGCCGGGTGTTCTGTGGCGCCCCGGTGTAGATCATGAACGACGTCGCTCCGTACCCGATCGCTTCCGTAGCCGCGTTTTTCAGTCCAGAGCCTGAGAAGGAGACGTGCGATCCGATTTTCACCTGTGGGTCACCCCGTTCGGGACTGCTGAAGCGAGTCCGTGTCGGACGATATCATGGGAGTGCGAAATTCCGTGACGCCACGGCCTCCGCCCACTGTCATGATTAATCATGACACAGCATGCTAAACTCAAGGCATGGCTGAGAATACAAGAGAGAAGTTCGCCACTCAGGTCGACCGGAAGGTACTGGTCGAAGTCCGGGCTCTTGCCCGGCAGGAGGGCCGGCAGCTGCAGTCACTCATGGACGAAGCGCTCCTGGACCTTTTGGAGAAGCGGCGGCAGCAACAGCCGCGTACTCATGTGATGGAAGCGTACTCGAGCAGCCATGCAAAGTACGCAGGGCTTTACAAGAAGCTTGCAGAGTGACTGATTATCTCACCATGGCTGACATCCTGGCGATTCACCAGGATCAGATCGAACGCTATGGCGGGGCTCATGGCGTCAGGGACTTCGGGCTGGTTGAAGCAGCTCTGCACCGGCCACAGACCGGATACTATGCGGACTTGCTGGATGAGGCGGCGGCACTCTGGGAAAGCCTTGCACAGAACCACCCGTTCATCGATGGAAACAAGCGGACCGCGTTTGCCGCGACCTTCACGTTCCTGAAGATAAACGGGGTTGAGCTGGTCGCCTCGGCTGATGCCACGTACGGGTTCATCATGGGGCTTTATCGAACCGACAGCTTCAAACTGGTCCATCTGCAGGAGTGGCTTCGGGCCAATACCCGGCGGCGTTAGGAAGCCGCTGCGGCCTGTTTCGCCTGCCCCAAGTAGGCCGCGCGCACTTCTTCGTTGCCCTGGAGTTCCGCAGCAGTGCCGGAGATGCGGATGCGACCGGTCTCGATCACGTAGGCGTTGTCAGCGATCCGCAGCGCCTGTCTTGCATTCTGCTCGACCAGCAGGACGGAGACGCCGCGGTTGTTCACTTCCTGGATGGTGCGGAAGATCTCCTGCACCAGCATCGGGGCAAGGCCCAGCGACGGCTCGTCCAGAAGCAGCAGCTTGGGTGAGGCCATCAGGGCGCGACCGATTGCGAGCATCTGCTGTTCGCCGCCCGAGAGGGTACCGGCCAGCTGGCTCCGCCGCTCGAGCAGGCGGGGGAACAGCTCGAAGGCCTCGTCCCGCGTGCGTTTCACTTCCTTCGGACGCGAGCGGTGCACGAAGCCTCCCAGCGTCAGGTTCTCCTCTACCGTGAGTGTGGGGAAGACGCGGCGGCCCTCCGGGCAGTGGGCGATTCCGAGCTCCACGATCCGGTGGGCAGCAACACGCGTGATGTTGCGGCCGTCGAACGTGACCGTGCCGGCCCGGGCGGGCCTCAGGCCCGAGACGGCCCGGAGCGTGGTCGTCTTGCCCGCACCGTTACCACCGAGCAGCGTGGTGATGCCGCCCTGGCTGACTTGCATGCTGATGCCCTTGACCGCGTCGCGCTGCCCGTACGCGATGCTGACGTCGGCAAGCTCGAGGATTGCCATCAGGCGACAGCCTCGGCGGGTTCGAAGTCTTCCTCGTCATCAACGCCGAGGTACGCCTCGATGACGCGTTCGTTGCTCTGCACCTCGGCGGGCGTGCCCTCGCCGATCTTGCGGCCGTTCTCGAGCACGGTGACGTGGTCGGCGATCTCCATGACCAGGCCCATGTCGTGCTCGATCAGCAGCACGGTTATGCCCTGGTCGCGGATCTTGCGCACCAGCCGGACCAGTTCCTCGGTCTCGTTGGGGTTGAGCCCGGCAGCCGGTTCGTCCAGCACCAGCAGCTTCGGTTCGAGCGCGAGCGCCCGCGCGATCTCGAGGCGGCGCTGGTCGCCGTGGGCCATGCCGCCGGCCACCACGTCGCGCTGCTCGAACAGGCCCATCTGGCGCAGGCATCGCTCCGCAACCGCGTACACTTCCCGCTCCTCGCGACGCTGGGCAGGCGTGCCCACGATCGAGCCGAAGACGCCGGCGTGGGAGCGCGTGTGCTGGCCCGAGACGACGTTCTCCAGCGCGGTCAGTGGCGCGAAGAGCCGCAGGTTCTGGAACGTTCGGCCGATGCCCATGGCCGCGATCGCGTGTTGCTTCATGTTGGTGATGTCGCTGCCGACGAAGCTGATCGAGCCGCCGTCGGCCTTGTAGACGCCGGTGATCACGTTGAACACGGTGGTCTTGCCGGCGCCGTTCGGGCCGATCAGGCTGGTGATCGAGCCGCTCTCGACCCTGAAGTCCAGGTCCGCAACGGCGGTCAGGCCGCCGAACTTCTTGGTAAGTCCCTCTGTCGCGAGCAGGGTCATTCTTTCTCCTCCAGCTCCACCGCGGCTGCCGTTTCAGGCTCCTCGATGCTGAGCTTGCGCGCCCAGCGCTTGCTCGGCCACAGGCCCTGGGGGCGGAAGATCATCATCAGCACCATCGCGGCTCCGAAGAACAGCATGCGATATTCCACGAAGCCGCGCAGCAGTTCCGGCAACACCATGATCGCGCCGGCAGCCACGATGACGCCCGGGATTGAACCCATGCCACCCAGGATTACGATCGCGAAGAGGATGACCGATTCGGAGAACACGAAGCTCTCCGGCGAGATGATCCGCATCTTGGCGGCATAGAAAGTGCCGGCCGCCCCCGCAAGCGCAGCACCTAGCGTGAACGCGAGCGCCTTGGCGTTGCGCACGTTGATGCCCATCGCCGCCGCGGCAACCTCGTCCTCCCGGACGTAGTTCCAGGCCCGCCCGATGCGGGAGTTCTGCAGGCGGATGAGGACGATTATCAGCACTACGATGAAGGCCCAGACGAGCCAGTAGAAGTCGGCGGGGGTCCGCACGGTCCAGCCGAAGATCTCGATGCGCTGCAGCAGGAGCAGCCCGTTCGGTCCGCCCGTGAGCCCGAAGGGGTTGTTGATCAGTGCGATGCGCACGATCTCGTTTATGCCGATCGTCACGATGAGGAGGTAGTCCCCTCGCAGGTGGATGATGGGTCCGGTGAGTATCCAGGCCACCAGGCCGGCTCCGAGGGCCGCCACGGGCAGCAGCAGGATGATTGGGATGCCGAAGTTGATCGACAGGATCGCCGTCAGGTAGGCACCGATGCCGAAGAACGCCGCGTGACCCATGTTGAAAAGGCCGACCTCGCCCAGGATCAGGTTGAGGCTCAGGCCGAGGATGACGTAGATGCCGAAGAAGACGGCGACGTCGGTCCAGTAGGCGTCGGCGATGAACGGGAAGGAGATGAGCAGTCCGAGCAGCAGTACGTTAGGGAGTAAGCGGCGCCAGGCCGGCGTGTTCGCGGCCATCAGACCTTCTCCGCGACTCTCTCACCGAGCAGGCCGCGCGGCCTGAAGATGAGGAGCAGGATCAGGATCACGAACACGAACGCGTCCTTCCAGGCGGCCGAGATGTAGCCGGCCCCCATGATCTCGAGCACTCCCAACAGCAGCCCGCCGAGCATCGCTCCCGGGATGTTGCCGATTCCGCCCAGGATCGCTGCGGTGAATGCCTTCAGGCCGTAGGACCAGCCCATGGTGTAGTGAATCTGTCGGTAATAGAGCCCGATCATCACGCCGGCAATCGCGCCGAGCGCCGGCCCGATGATGAACACGAGCCGGATGATGCCGGATACGTTGATTCCCATCAGCCTGGCGGTGTCGTGATCGGTCGCCGTGGCGCGGATCGCGATACCGATGACGGTGCGCTGCACGAACATGTAGAGAGCGACCATCAGCAACAGCGAGATGGCCAGGATGATGATCTGCATGAGCGTGATGTTGACGCCGAAGATCTCGTAGCGCCCGCTCGGTACCGCCCAGCCCGGATAGGCGTGGTAGCGCGACCCCCAGATGAGCATGATTGCGTTCTGGATGACGATTCCCGCGCCGAGGGCGGATACGACCGTGGTCAGCCGGTGCGACGTCCGCAGTGGCCGGTAGGCGGCCCGCTCGATGGTGAGCGAGGTTATGACGACCGGGATGGTCGCGCCGAGCGCGATCACGATGAGGACCAGCCAGATCGCCCGGACATCGGAGCTGAAGACCACGCCAAGGATAGTGAAGCCGACGTACGCGCCGAGGGCGAACAGGTCGCCGTGCGCGAAGTTGATCAGGCGCAGGATGCCATACACCATCGTGTAGCCAAGGGCGATCAGGGCGTATATCGAGCCCAGGGTCAGGCCGTTGATAAGCTGTTCGAGAAAGATATCCATTTAAGAGAGAATGCCTTCGGGACCGGCGGTCACCCTGAAGGCGCCGGGCCCGCTGCATGTTTGCGGCGGGCCCGGAAAGGGGATTCTTTAGTAGCCCGTGTCCTCGAGCTGGCCTTCGTCGTCGACGACGTAGACCTTGATGACTGCGCTTGCGCGGTCACCGGCTTCAGTGAAGCTGATCTCGCCGGTGATGCCGTCGACCGTGACGCCGCTGTGCAGCCAGGCCGCGAGGTCGGCGGAATCCGTCGAACCGGTGGCCTCCATGGCCGCGACGATCACGTTGAGTGAGTCCGCGGCGTAGACGGGCCACGGGGTGCTCGGAGCAGCGCCGTGCCGGGCGACGTACTCGTCATGGAAGTCGACTGCCTGCGTGTACTCGAGGTCGGCTACCAGGGGCTCCTGGAGGACCATCGCGCCCACAGCTACGTCCAGGCCGGCGATCTCGATGAACTCGGCGTTCACGGCAGCGTTGCCGCCCACGAAGTCGATATCGACGCCCGCGTCACGGAGCTGGCGGATGAACAGGCCGGCCTCCGGGTAGTACGCGGTGAAGTAGACGACGTCGGGATCCTGCTGGCGCAGGCGGCTGACGATTGCGGAGAAGTCGCGGTCGCCCGGGGTGACGGCGTCGAAGAAGACGACTTCCGCGCCCTCGTATGCGCCGAGTGACTCCTGGGCTGCGTCCGCAAGGCCACGGGCGAACGTGGTGTTGTCGTGCACGATGGCGATGCGGTCCGCGCCGAGCGTCTGCGTGGCGAACTCCGCGAAGAATGCGCCCTCACTGTCGTCGCGTGAGGTCGGGCGGAAGAAGTACTCGTAGCCGTGCGAGGTGAGTGAAACCGCGGTCGCGCCGTATGCGATGTTGAGCATGCCGGCGTCCTCATAGATCAGCTGGGCGGGCTCGGTCACGGATGAGCCGTATGACGCGATGGCCGCGTCTACACCCTGCGTCACGAACCGCTGGGCGACGAGCGCGGACTGGCGGGGCTCGCCCTGGTCGTCTCCCAGGACGATCTCGATCTGGCGGCCGAGCACGCCGCCGTCGGCATTGATCTTGTCGACGACGACCTGGACAGAGTTCTGGGCCATCTCGCCCTCCACGGCCCAGGGGCCGGTCAGGGGTGCCTGCAGGCCGATGCGGATCGGGTCCTGCGCGGCGGCAGTGCCGATCAGTGCCAGCGAGGCAGCGGCAATGAGCAGCGTTCGACTGTTTGTCAGCGAGAATTTCATATCTCTGGCTCCTTAAGTATGTGAACTTCCCGAAGTGAGCTGTAGCGGACAACGGGATATACGAATTGCGGTCTTGGCTACGATAACACGGAGAAGCCGGGGATTACGGGGGGCTCGATCAGGCGTTGCCCCGCGATCGGCCGGCCCGGTCCGGCTGCGTTATCCTCGATGCTCAGGCAACGGACGCAGGGAGGAGAGGGTCTTGGGCGAAAGCAGGGCAGTGAACAGGTCGCAGCGCGGACCGGCAACCGTCGGATCGCTGCGGGAGGACCTTGAGGTGCTCGGAGTAAGCCGCGGCTCACTGCTGCTTGTCCACTCCTCCATGAGCGCGCTGGGCTGGGTGTGCGGCGCGCAGCAGACGGTGATCGCTGCGCTGCGGCATGTACTCGGTCCGGAGGGGACCCTGGTCATGCCGGCCCACTCGGCCGGCCTTTCGGAGCCGTCTTACTGGCAGAATCCGCCGGTTCCCGATTCCTGGTGGCCGGTGATCCGGGCGCAGATGCCGGCTTTCGATCCCGCCGCCACTCCCACACGAGGGATGGGCGTGATCGCCGAGGCCTTCCGGGCGCTGCCCGGCGTGAGGCGCAGCAACCATCCGACCGCTTCGTTCGCGGCTCTCGGGCCGCTCGCAGAAGAGATCTGCGGCACGCATGACCTTGAGGACGGCCTGGGGAACGGCTCGCCGCTGGGAGCGATGTACCGGCTGGGTGGCGACGTGCTGCTGCTCGGTGTGAGACACGACAGCAACAGCTCGCTGCATCTGGCCGAGAGGCGGGCGTTCGGCACCGCGCAGATCACGATCCCGACCGGGGCGCCGGTCATGGCAGGGGACCGGCGTGTCTGGCGCACTTTCGATGAGCCGGACGTCGACTCCGACGATTTCGTCGCCCTTGGCGAGCACATCGAGGCCCACGAGGGACTGGTCACCACCGGGCTCGTGGGCAATGCCGTTGCGAGGCTGATGCGGCAGCAGGCGGTCGTGGACGCCGCGATTCCCTGGCTGATCGGGAACCGCAACGCTGACGGGACATGTCCGAGCTGATGGACGCCGTGCAGCTCGGTCCGCTCGTCATCTCAGCCCCGCGTTTCTACGCTGGCCTGGGGCTCCTGGTGCTGATCGCGGTCGCGGAGGTGCTGGCACGGACCGCCAGGCGGGACGGTGCCGGGTTCGACCCGGGCTGGGCCTGGACCGCCGCCGCGGCCGTCTTCATCGGGGCCAGGCTCGGCTTCGTTTTCGGGAACGCGAGCTACTACCTGAGCGATCCGCTCGGCGTGTTCAAGGTCTGGCAGGGAGGGTTCTCGCCTTGGTGGGGCGTGGCTGCCGGTGCGGTTGTGGTGGCTGTCGCCGTGGCCAGGGACAAGGTAAACCTGCGCCAGGCGGCACTCCCGGTCGCTGCGGCGCTGAGCGTGTGGCTGGCGGTGCCGTACGTGACCGACAGGCTCGATGACCGCGTCATCGCGCTTCCGAACGAGGTGTTCCAGCGGCTCGAGGGCGGCACATTCGAGTTCGCAGGCAGGTCAGGCAAGCCCGTTGTCCTGAACCTCTGGGCGACCTGGTGCGGCCCGTGCCAGCGCGAGTTGCCGCACCTTGCCCGCGCCGCGCAGGACTGGCCGGAGATCGACATCATCTATCTCAACCAGGGCGAGTCGGCCGACGTGATCCGGGCCTACCTGCTTGACCACGAAGAAGTGGTGCTGGAGGACGTCCTGCTCGACCCCCGCCAGCGCACCGGGATCGCGATGGGCAGCTTCGGACTGCCCACCACCTACTTCTTTGCAGGCAACGGTGAGCACTTCAGCACGCAGGTGGGGGAACTGTCGGGGCCGGCCCTGACCCGCGAGATCGGGCGACTCGTCTCCGCAGCTGAGCCTTAGTCACAGCCGCTGGAACGCAGATGGAACGGTGCCCCTTCAGAATTACTCTCAGCAGCAACCCTGAAGGAGGAGCACATGAACCATCGCTTGATCATCGGCCTGACCGTTTCACTGCTGGTTTCCGGCGCCATCGCGCAGGAGTGCACGAAGTATGTCTCAAGTGAGGGAAGCGGCCGCGTCGCCAGCCTTGAGCGACCCGCAGGCGACCTCGGCACGATCGCGGCTGACCTGGAGCCGGGAGACGTGGTCTGCATCACCGGCGGCACGTACACCGGCCGTGCGGACAACGGCTCGGATTCCATTGATGTACCCGTCGAGATCTATGGCGGTTTCAGCCCGGATTTCAGCCGGCGCGATCCGTGGGGCAGCAGCAGGACAGTGTTCACAGGCATCCACAACGCGCAGAACTTCGTGACCACGGCACGCCTGCTCATCAACACGAGCGCTTTCGCGACGAGGCTGATGCAGGCCCGCGGGGAGCCTACCGAGCACAGGGTGGTGGTGGACGGAATCATCTTCGATAACGGGCCCCGTAATCACTATGCCGGCGACGGCGCCATGATCATCCGGATGGGTACGCCCAGCGACACGCCCACTCCCGAGAGCGGCGCGCTCGTGATCACCACCGGCGTGGACAGCACCGTGATCGTCCGGCACATCATTGCCCTGAACACCGCGCCGACGCAGGGCGCCATCGCCCTGTTCCCGGGTGCCGCGGCGCAGGTGCTTGTCGAGAACAGCGTCGCCGTCAACAACACGGGAACCGGCTTCCAGCTCGCAACGGCTGTCGCGGCGGATGACCCGGCTGACTGGCCCACTTACGTCTTTCGTAACAACACGAGCGTGTTCAACGAGAAGCACACCGCTTTCGGGACCTTCGGCGGCACCGGAGTCTCGATCGAGAGCGGAACGCATGTCAGCATCACGGGCAGCATCCTCGCGTTCAACGACAACTACGGTGTCGATAACGCCAAGCGCGCGGATGACGTCATGCTGGTAGGGAACGCCATCGCGGCGAACGCGAACGCCGACTACCTGGAGTTCGATACGAAGATCGGCATCGCCGACCTTGAGGACTGGGCGCTGTATGTGCTCGAAGGCTGGGACAACGTCGCCAGTGCGCCGCAGTACGCGATCTCGCCCGAATGGGGCGCCCTCTACGCGAGCCGCAACGTGATCGACCGCAACGCTGCCGAGGCGGAAGTCCAGGTCGTGGACGCCTGGTACAACAATGTGCGCAGCTTCTATGGATGGAACCTGATCGGGACCGACCTGGATGTCGACTCCGACATCTGGCTGCCCCGCATGAGCATCGAGGACGCCATGGCTACGGCCGTCCGGGTGGGCAGCTTCGGGCCAGTCGCCCCCTGACGATGTCCGCCACCGCGAGGTGGCACCGTAGGAGTGTGGTGCGCAGGGTTTTTACGCCCTGCGCACCACACTTCCGTTCCGCACTGATCTGGCTGGTGGCGTCGCCTATGCCGCGGTGTAGCCGCCGTCGGCGACGAACTCCGCGCCAGTCACGAACGATGCGTCGTCCGAGGCGAGGAACAGGATCACTGCCGCCATCTCTTCGGGCTGCCCGAGCCTGCCCATCGGCGTCATGTCGGAGAGCATCTTCTGGTCGGTCTCGCCCAGAATCGGAGTCAGGATGTAGCCGGGGTGCACCGAGTTGACGCGCACGCCTTCCTTAGCCCAGCCCAGGGCCGTGCTCTTGGTGAGGATGCGGACGGCGCCCTTGGCCGCGTGGTACGCGGGGCTGGTGCCGAAGCCGCCAACCAGACCGAACATCGAGCTGACGTTTACCACCGAGCCGTTGCCCGATGCCTTGAGGGCGGCCGAGGCTGCCTTCTGGCCCAGGAAGACCGAGGTCTGCGTGATCGCCACGACGCGGTCGTAGGTCTCCTTCGTGGTTACCTCGATTGGCTCGTTGTCGCCGATGCCTGCGTTATTGACCAGGATGTTGAGGTGGCCGTGTTCCTCTGTTACCTCTTCGATGACCTTCTCCCAGGCCTCCTCGCTGGCCACATCAAGGTTCTTATAGCTGACCTTGAGCCCGTTGCCACTGAGCTCGTTGGCGATCTCAGTGCCACGGTCGTCCTGGATGTCGGCGATGATGACGGTGCCGCCTTCTTCCGCCAGACGCCGGACGGTAGCCTCGCCGATGCCGCTCGCTCCGCCGGTAACCAGTGCGATCTTTCCTTCGAATCCAGCCATATATGTTCCCCTTTTCACGCCTCGGTTCCGCGCAGCGCCGCTCATACCGGGCAGTCCTTGACATCCGGACCTGGTTGCGACATGGGTAAAACGTCTTACATCCGGGAATCGCGCTCAAGTCCGCGCGCCGCTATATATTAAGTATAACGGGGGCTGCCGGGATTATCTTCGGCGACACGCTTTCGCGATGTATGCGGATTCGCTAAGCTGCGACTCAGGTGCCCACGTCACGCCGGTCGAAGCGCCAGCCGCCCACGGCCATAAGCACCAACATCAGGCCGAGCAGCAGGAGCAGGCCTCCTGCATCGAACCCCGTCGTGATCGGATCCTGCCCAAACGCCCAGTGGTAAGGCGACAGGCCGGCCAGCCACGGGACAGTCGCCATATCAGCCACGGCGTCGAGCACGTACGCGGCCACCGCTGTGATCGCTCCCAGTCCGGTGGCGACTGAGCGTCGGCCACTGAGTGCTCCGCCGACGAGCGCGGCGATGCCGACGAGTCCGGCCAGCAGGAACAGCGCGACAGTCACCGCCAGCAGGTTGACGGGTTCCAGCTCAAGCTCCGCAGGACCGTTCAGTGCAAGTATGAGCAGGGAGCCGACGGCGCTCAGGACAGCAATCCGAACGAGCAGCGCCAGGCCGGCTTCGAGGAGCACCTGCCAGCGGGTCACGCCATGGGCCAGGGTCAGCTCGAGTGCGCCGGATTCCTCGGCGCCGGCGATGCTGCGGCTGCCCCAGCCGATCGCGGCGATCGCAAGGAGCAGGAAGCCCATCAGCCCGAAGTAGCTTGCCTGGGCATAACCCGCACCCGTCGCCATCATGTCCAGGCCGAACACGCTCGATACCTCCGGCGGGAACATCTCCACGTACGTCTCCATCAGCTCCGAGCCGCCGACGCTCGGGTAGAAGGGCATGTACAGCAGCACGGCTGCCGCCAGGCCCAGGATCCAGCCGACCAGTCCGGGTCGGGACTCGCGCAGCTCGCGCCTGAAGAGGTTCACGCTTCCTCACCCCGGTAGAAGCCGATGACGGCGTCCTCGAGTTCGGGCTCCTCGATCAGCAGGTCGCGCACCTCGAAGCGCGCCAGTGCCTTGATGAGCTGGTCGACCTCACCCTCGATGCGCAGGCTCAGCTGCGTCTCGCCGCCGCGTTCGTCCAGCCTCACGTCGCGCACGCGTTCGAGCCCTGCCATCGCACCTTGCAGGCCGTCCGCAGTGGCGACCGATGCCCGCACGCGGCGCTGGCGACCGGCACGCAGCTCTTCGAGGCGCCCCAGGCGTATCAGTTTGCCCCGATGCAGGATCCCCACCCTGTCTGCGGCCTGCTCGATCTCGCTCAGGACGTGCGAGCTCAGGAAGACGGTCTGGCCGGCCTCGCTCGCCTCGCGCACCATGGCCAGGAACTCCTGCTGGACGAGTGGATCGAGGCCGCTGGTGGGCTCGTCCAGGATGAGCAGTTCCGGCCGGTGCATGAAGGCCTGGACGAGTCCCACCTTCTGCTTGTTGCCCTTGGAAAGCTTGCCTGCCGGGCGACTGAGATCGAGGCCGAGGCGCTCGGCCAGTTGCGTGATGGCTCCCGGTGCGACCGGGCCGCTGATACGGGCGAAGTGCTCCAGCAGCTCTCCGGCGCGGGCCCGGCCTTCAAGCCTGAGCTCGCCGGGCAGGAACCCGATCCTGCGCCTCAGTTGGGCGCCGCCCTCACGTGGTGCCTTGCCAAGCACCCGCGCTGAGCCTGAGCTGGGCCTGATTATGTCCAACATAAGCCGCATGGCGGTGGTCTTGCCCGCGCCGTTCGGCCCGATCAGGCCGAAGACCTCGCCCGGTTCGATCTTCAGGTCGAGTCCGGCCAGCGCAGCGGTCGGGCCGTAGCGCTTGCTCAAGGCCCTCGTTTCGATCGCGACAGTCATCAGTCATCCCCTTTCATGGCGGCTCTGGTTGCCTCCAGCAGTTCTGTCCCCGAGTACAGGCCGTGGGTGTACAGCTCCATCGATGGCAGCGCCAGCTTCTGCAGGGCAGCTGCGGTGAGCCCGTCTTCTCCCAGGGCGCGGCTCACCTGCCTGGCCATGAGCAGCGGTGCCAGTCCCATCAGCGCGACGATCAGAGCGGCAGTACGCACGTCGCTGAAGCGCGTCATCTGGCCCGCGTCCGCGCCCTGGATCAGCATCTCCTCGGTCCGGTCTACCAGGCCGTCGAAGAGGGTGTCGCCGGTTTCAGATCCTTCGGTGATCATCCTGCTCAGGTAATCGAACTCGGGGCGGAAGGCTTCCGGTTCCGCAAGCCAGCGCTGCATGGTGCCGATCAGGTCGCGTTCCGAAGCGGCGACCTCCGTGTCGATGAGCTCCCGGGACACGTACCGGTCACACGCAAGCTTGAGCTCCTCCTTGCTGCCGAAGTGGTGGATGACCAGTCCGGGGCTGACATCGGCCTCCGTTGCGATCGCCCGGACGCTGGTGCCTTTGATGCCATTCCTGCCGAAGAGGTGGATGGCCGCCGCGCGGATCCTGGCGCGGGCGGTCAGGTCGGGGGCGGTCGTTTCGGCTGGCGCTACTGAACACATGTTTAATAGACTAAACGACTGTTTAGCCGGTCGTCAAGTCGGTAGCGCGGTGGCCAGCCCTGATTTCAGCCTCGAGATGTGATAGCATATGCTATCATGTCCCTCTCGGATACAGGTTTGCAGGAAGAGCTTGCGCAGGTTGCAGCCGAAGCGGACTGCCTCAGGAAGCGCGCCAGCACGATGCTTCGGCAGGCCGCGAGGCGTGCGGCGGCAGCCGGCATGTCGCAGCGTGAGATAGCAGGTGCTATCGGAAGAAGTCAGCCGGAAGTATCACGGCTGCTCCGTTTTGCTCCCTCCAGTCCTAAGGGCAGGGTGCTGGCCGCGAAGCGTCGCGAAGTCATCGAACTGCTGAAGGCAGCAGGGCACAGCAACCCGCGGGTGTTCGGGAGTGTCGCGCACGGTGAGGATCATGCTGAGTCAGACATCGACCTGCTTGTTGACGTGGCGCCTGGGACTACCCTCTTTGACCTTGCCGAGGCTGAGCTCGCGCTTGGGAGACTCCTTGATGGCGAGGTCCAGCTCACTCCTGCTTCAGGCCTCCGGACTCGCTTGCGGGGTCGGGTGCTTGCAGAGGCAGTGCCCCTGTGAAGAAAGATGAGTTGTTCTGGCTTCAGAATGCGCAGGAGCACCTTGAGATCCTGGAGGGGCACCTAAAATCAGGATCACTGGACAGGCAGGTTGTCTTGGATGCCGCGTGCCTGAGACTTGCTTCCTGTATTGAGGAGCTGGCAGGTCTGACCGTTACGCGTCGGGAAGAGTACTTCGGGGACAAATGGCATGCGATGTGGTCATTTCGCAATCGCGTCGCACATGCATACTTCAATATCGACGACGACATCGCAAAGGCGACGATCACCCATGATGTTCCAGTTCTGAAGCTCGAGATCGAAGAGGCGATCCGGACACTCAGCAAACCTCCGTCCAGCGAGTCTCCCTGAACCACTCGACGCCCAGGCCACCACCGGGCACCAGCACGCGCGAGACCGGCTCGAACCCGACCGGCAGGCCGGCTCCGGAAGTCCGAACATCGAGCTCGGACTGCGTCCCGTTCAGCCGCACGGTGCTGACACCCTCAGGTGACTCAACCCGGCTCAGCCCGTCATCCCAGAGCAGCTCACCGCCGAATCGGTCCGAGGAGTCCGGGAAGGCCAGCCAGTCAACCGCCAGCGGGTCCCTGAAGCCCCGTCCTCCGGCGTCCTGAAGCGGCACGCCGAGCGGCAGCGCGTGCCCCTCGCGCAGCAGCACCGGTGGCCAGCCCGGCTCGGCGCTGAGCTCCGCCGGGACGCCACCCGCAAGCACGCGGCCGGTCTGCAGTTCCAGCCAGCGGCCCGGCGGCAGCAGCAGCGAACGCGCCGCTGAGCCGGGCTCAAGCATGGGCGCGACCAGCAGCGCGTCCCCGAGCATGTACGCGAAGCTCTCATCCCGGCCAGGCTGCCAGTCCTGGAAGGCGTAAACGAACGGGCGGGTGAGCGGCTCGCCGTGGAAAGTGCTCCTGCACAGCAACGTGTACAGGTAGGGGACAAGGGCGTCGCGGAAGCGCATCAGTCGTCTCACCTGGGGCAGCACGGACGCATGCGTCCACGGCTCGGTGGCGCTGCCGTCGTCGTTCCAGGAGTGGATGCAGAAGCGGGGCTGAAATATCCCGGCTTCGACCCACCTGAGCAGCAGCTCCGCGTCCGGGGTCGGTCCGGCGAAGTCGCCGACGTCGTGTCCATGGTTGGCCCAGCCGGACAGGGACATGTTCAGCCCCATCGGCAGGTTGTACCTGAGCGAGCGCCAGGAGGTGTAGTTGTCACCCGACCACGTCTGGGCCAGGCGCTGCATGCCAAGGCTGCCGCTGCGGGTCAACTGGTAGTCACGAGACTCGGGAGCGTGCGCGCGCTGCGCGTCGCGGCTCGCCATGTTCATCAGCAGCGTCAGCACCGGGCGCAGGTCGCCGGCCTCACCGGCGGCAAGCTTCGCCGCGTCGTCAGTCACCTGGAACTCGTTGTTGTCGTTCCAGGTCGCGTCGATGCCGTGCTCCAGCAGCCGGGTCCGCACGTTGGACACCCACCAGGCGTACGCATCCGGGTTCGTGAAGTCCACCTGACTGCCCGGACCGCCCCAGAAGCCACCGACCCAGGGATCATCGCCCTGAGCGGAGCGAACGAACGCACCGCGGACGGCCAGCGCCGAATACTGCGGATGGCTGCACAGGATCGCCGGCTTGATGTTTGCGAGCGTCCTGATGCCCGCGGACTTAAGCGGTTCGAGCATCGCGGGTGGATCGGGCACGCGCCGCCTGTTCCACTCGAACACGTAGCGCAGCCCGTCATCGCCCAGCGAGTAGCCGCTCGAAAGGTTGAAGGCGCCACAGGCGAGGCCGTGCCGCTCCAGCTGCTGCGTGAAGCCTGCGAGTGCTGCGCCCGGGTCCTCGGCATCCGTGTAGCTCATCGTTGAACCCTGGTAACCGAGTGTCCAGCGCGGAGGCAGGGGGGCGAAGCCCGTCAGCTGCTGGATCCCGCGAACCACTTCGGCTACCGATGGCCCCACCAGCACGTAGTAATCGAGCTCGCGGGCTGCAAGCTCCGTGTAACGGAAGTAGCCGTGGTAATTGTCAAGCTGACTGCCGAAGTCGAACACTGCCTCTGCGCCGGTGTCGTAGACGATTCCGACCGCGTGGCCCTGGCGCGTGAGTGTCACGCAGGCAAGGATGTGCTTGTAGAGCGGGTCGGAGTTCAGGGCGTCGTAACCGAGCGCGTCGGTCGGCCGCAGGCGGAAGCGCCTGTGGTGGCGGTTGAGCGGTCCCGAGGCTTCACCCAGGCCCAGGTAGGCTTCGGAAAGGTCGCGGACCAGTGTGTGGCGGATGCCGCGCGTTCCCGCGTTGGTGGCGGTTCGGTATGCAAGTGTCGGATGATCCCGGGCCAGCACAGAGCCATCCGGAAGCGTGACGCGCAACGCCAGGTTCGCCAGGTCAGCAGTCACCGTGAACCGTTCCGTAGCCAGGGTGAACGTGGCGTCCCCGACCACAACTCGGGCTGGCTCAGGACACGAAAACGCGCTCAGGTCCTCGCGGTCGCGGCCCTGCTGAGGCGCGTCACCGTGGCTGCCGACTACCGCCCAGGTCCGCGGCACCGTTGCGTGGCCAAGCGGTTGCAACTGCACCCGCAAGAGCCCGCTGTCCAGCAGCGTGAGTAGCAGGCGGCCGGCGCCGCCCACTTCCTTGAGGATAAAGCGTGAGCCGCTGCGCCCGGCAAACCTGAACGCGGCGAGCGTCCTGAGCGGCTCAGCCACGGTCAACACCCTGCCTACACACTGTGGGGTACGCTGCAATTCGCCATACAGGATGACAATCCCATGGTAATTGCCAAGCAACACAGGGAAAGAAGTCCAACCATCATCGTTGACACCAACGCACACATGCAGCATATAATCTGCTGGAAACAAACCGAGCAGGTTCCGCAGCCGGTGCGCAATCCCGCGATCCGAACTGTTGGGCCGTGGGAAGGAAGGAGCCAGCATGACACCGTTCCGCACCCTCAGTACCCACTTCGTACTGGCAGCATTACTGATTGCCAGCCTTGGCCTCGCCGCCGCGCAGGTCGAACTCCGCATGACCTGGTATGACGACGGCAATGAAGGACAGGTCCTGCGTGACCTGTTGGATACCTTTGAGGCCGATAATCCCGACATCACCGTCATCGTTGACACCGTGCCTTACAGCTCCGGCATCCTCCAGTCACTGCCCCTGCAGCTGGCCTCCGGTGACGGACCTGACATGGCCCGTGTCACCGACCTTGGTGGCCTGTCGGATCACTTCCTCGACATGAGCGGTGACATTGCCGACGCCGCGTACTGGGAAGCCAGCTTCGGCCCGTTCATGGACTGGATGCGCGATTCGGGATCGGACGCCATTCCAGGCTTCATGACGCAGCTGACTGTCACCGGGCCGTTCGTGAACGCCACCCTCTTCGAGCAGGCAGGCGTTGACATTCCAACCGGCGACACCACCTGGGCAGAGTGGGCTGACCTTACCCGTCAGGTAGCCGAAGCTACCGGCACGCCGTTCGCGATGGCGATGGACCGGACCGGGCACCGGCTCGCGGGACCCGCGATCGGCCAGGGTGCGGCTTTCTTCGATGCTGATGGCAACCCGGTCATCGACGACGACGGCATGCGTGCGATGGCACAGCTGATGGTCGACTGGCACGCTGACGGCACCATGAACCCCGATGTCTGGATCGGCTCCGGCGGCGGTTATGCGGCCGGCAACGAGTTCTTTGTCAACGGACAGGTCGTTCTTTACATGTCAGGCAGCTGGCAGGTCGGTCAGTTCGATGAGCTGATCGGGGATGCCTTCGACTGGGTCGTAGTGCCCAACCCGTGCGGCCCGGCCGCCTGCACCGGCATGCCCGGTGGCGCCGCGCTGGTCGGCATCGCCGACACCGAGCATCCCGAAGAGGTCGCCCGCGTCATGGACTTCCTGGCCAGCGAGGAAGCGCTCGCCGAGTTCTACGGCCGCACGCTCTTCATCCCGGGACACCTCGGGCTTGCCGAAACCGGCGTGGATTTCGTGACGGACAGTGACCAGACGCGTGCTGCCCTGGACGCGTTCTCGGCAGAGGTACCCAAACTCCACGTGACGGCCTACGACCTTCAGGCGTACTCGCTCAACCGCTTCATCTTCGACGCGCTGCGCGACCGTCTCACACAGGTGTACGTGGGCGAGCTCAGCATGGACGAAGCATTCGAGCGCATGCAGGCCGACATCGACGAGGGCATCAGGGAAGCAACCCAGTAAGCCCAGCCGTCCAGGAAGCCTCCAACCCGGGCGCTCCCCGCCGCGAAGTCTGTCGTGGCGGGGAGTCCGGCCCGGAGACCCATGGGAAGTAGCAGTTGAAGTCAAGCCGACTCCGTCCCGGCGAGCTGATTGCCCGGGGCGCAACGGGTGCATACGGCCTCGTGATGAACGCTGCGGGGCTGATAATGGAACCCCTGCAGCGTGTCGTCGGCGTGAAGCGGATGCCATGGGTTTTCCTGCTGCCAAACCTGGCGATCTTTTCACTGTTCATCCTCTTCCCGATGCTGATGAACTTCTATTACTCTTTCACCGGCGGCACACAGCTCTTCCCGACCGACCGGCCGTTCGTCGGGATGGCCAACTTCGAACGCCTGTTCGACTGCGAGAACTTCCTGAACCCGAACACCTGCAGCGAGGACCGCTTCTGGCGGGCCATGCGCAACACCTTCGTGTTCGTGCTCGCCCAGGTAGGCGGGATGATCCTGCTCTCGCTCCTGACCGCGGTAGTCCTGAACCAAAAGGTCCGCTTCCGCGGCTTCTTCCGCAGCGTCTTCTTCTATCCGGTACTGCTCTCGCCGGTGGTGGTTGCGCTCATCTGGAAGTGGATCCTGCAGCGTGACGGCGTTCTCAACGCGCTGCTCCTCAGCGTCGGCCTCGATCCGATCCCGTTCCTGCTGGACGCTGACTGGGCGATGTTCTGGGTCGTGACGGTCAGCGTCTGGGCCAACATGGGCTTTTACACGCTCATACTGCTGGCGGGACTGCAGAGCATCCCGGCAGAGCTTTATGACGCCGCCGCCATCGACGGCGCGGGCCCCCGCCAGACCTTCGTCAGCGTCACGATGCCGCTGCTGATGCCGACGATGATGGTCGTGCTCGTCCTCTCGCTCATCCGGGCGGTCCAGATGTTCGACGAGGTCTACGTGCTGACCGGCGGCGGTCCCGGCACGGCGACGATGCTGCTGATCCAGTACATCTACACGACCGGCTTCGCGACGCAGGTGCAGCGCTTCGGCCTGGCCGCGGCGGCCAGCGTCGTCCTCGGGCTGATCCTGCTGATCGCGACGCTGATCCAGCTGCGCGTCGGCCGGGGCAGCGAAAGACACCTGGCGTGAGCCGCACAGCGACGTTCCTGCTGCGGCTACGCGGCCGGAGGCGGCCGCATGTGACGGACATCCTCACGTATGTCTACCTGTTGCTGGGCGTGCTGGTCATGTTCGGACCGGTCGCCTGGCTCGTGCTCTCGTCGTTCAAGACGCCAGCGGCGTTGCTGGAGTTCCCGCCCAGCCTGCTGCCGCTCGCGTCGGTCATGGCAACGGTCGAGGGGCACGCGGAACCGCTCCAGCTGTTCGACGTGGCGCTGGCAGACGGGGAGTCCGCCCGGCTGGCCCAGGTACGCCGCGTTGGCCTCGAGGCGCAGATGGTCGATCCGGCGGCGCCCGACGAGATCATCCGCGTTCCGATCGACCAGCGGACTGAAGTAAGGGAGTTCCGGCTCGCGCTCTCGAACTACACGGTGCCGCTCCGGCAGTTCAACTTCGCCACCTACCTGGGCAACAGCGTCTTCGTGACAGTGATGGCGACGCTCATCACGCTGATCATCAACAGCATGGCCGCGTTCGCGCTCAGCAAGTACCGTTTCCGCGGCCGTAACGCCGTCTTCCTGGTCATCCTTGGCACGCTGATGATCCCGCTCAGCGTGATCCTTGTGCCCGTCTACCTGGTGATCAGCGAGATCGGCTGGGTGAACAACCTCTGGGGCGTGATCATCCCGGGTGCGGCCACGCCGACGGGCGTCTTCCTGCTGCGCCAGTACATGCTGACGTTGCCTGACGAGCTGCTCGACGCCGCCCGGATCGACGGCTCCTCGGAATGGCGCATATTCTGGCAGATCGTCTTGCCGCTCTCGGCACCGGCCCTGGCCGTGCTGGCGATCTTCTCGGTCATGTGGCGCTGGAACGACTTCCTGTGGCCGCTGATCGTGCTCACCCGCAGCGAGAACTTCACGCTCCAGGTCGGCCTGAACGCCTTCCAGGGCGAGCTGAACGTGCAGTGGCACTACGTGCTGGCGATGACGGTCCTGACGCTCGTGCCGATCACGGTCGTGTTCTCGTTCCTGCAGCGTTTCATCACGACCGGCATCGCGAGTACTGGCGTGAAAGGCTGAACCGCACGCGCCTCAGTCCGCCGCGACAGCCTCCTGTTTCGGCGGCGCAACATCCGCGTCGGCGCCCACGCGGGTCGAGAGCGGCCGTTCCTCGATGAACCAGACCATCACTGCGGTGACGACGGCGAGGGGGACCATGTAGATGAAGATCGGGATCAGGGCCTCGTTGTAGGACTCGACGATGATGCGCCGGACGGGCTCGGGCAGCGCCATGACAAGGCCCGGCGTCAGCGAGCTGGCCCCGTCCGCCGGCCCTGCCCCTTCCGGCAGCCTGGAGCCGAGGAGGCCGGTGAGCCTGAGCGCGAACACGGAGCCGACGATGGCCGAGCCGAGGCTCGACCCGACCTGGCGGAAGTAGTTGTTGGCCGCGGTGGCGGTCCCGACGATGCGGTGCGGGAACGAGTTCTGGACGATCAGGGTGAGCAGCTGCATGTTCGCGCCCAGGCCGACGCCCATGATGCCCATCCAGGTGCAGATCATCCAGACCGGCGTTTCCACGTTGACCGTCGCCAGCAGCCCCAGGCCGAGGGCGAGGATGACGGCGCCGGCGAACGGGAGCATCCGGTACCGGCCCGTCTTCGAGACGATGACGCCCGCCCCGATCGAGGTGATGAGCAGGGTGGCCATCATCGGGATCATGAGCAGGCCGGCCACCGTCGCGGTCGCGCCCTTAGCCATCTGGAAGTACGTCGGCATGTAGCCGATGGCGCCGAACATGCCCACTGCGACCAGCAGCCCGGCGAACGTCGCCAGGTTGAAGTTGCGGTCCTTGAACAGCGCGAGGGGAATGATCGGCTCGGCCGCCCGTGACTCGACCAGCACGAAGAGCGCGCCCGAGACCAGCAACGCGGCCACGAGCCCGAGGATCACGGGGGAATCCCATGAGTACACGGACCCGCCCCATGTTCCGATCAGGACGATGGCGGTGGTCAGGACGGCCAGCAGGCCCATGCCCATGTAGTCGAGCTTCGGCCGGGTGTCGTTCTGGATCCTGGGCAGCCGCAGCAGCGCGACCGTCGCGACGGTCGCGAGCACGCCGAGCGGAACGTTGAGCCAGAAGGCCCAGCGCCAGCCCGGAACCTCGGTTATCCAGCCGCCGAGCAGCGGACCGGCCACTGACGAGAACGCGAAGACCCCGCCCATGATGCCCATGTACTTGCCGCGGTCCCGCGCGGGGATGACGTCGGCGATCGCCGCCTGCGACAGGATCATCAGCCCGCCACCGCCCACGCCCTGGATCGCCCGCGCGATTATGAGCGTGGTCATGTCTGGCGCGAGCCCGCCAAGGATCGAACCTGCCACGAAGATGACGATCGCCGCCACCAGTATCGGGCGCCTGCCCAGCAGGTCGCTGATCTTGCCGTAGATCGGCATGGTGATCGTCGACGTGAGCATGTAGGCGGTGATCACCCACAGCATCAGCTCGACGCTGTGCAGCTCGCCGACGATCGTCGGCAAGGCGCTGGACAGTACCATCTGGCTGAGCGAGGCAAGCAGCATCACGATGATGAGCGTCAGGAAGATCAGGGGGATGTTGGGCGGCTGCGGCAGCGCGGCCTGCGTCCTGCCGGTCATGCGCTCACTCCGGCAGCGTCCCGAAAAGTGCTGATGGCCGCCGCGAGCGCGGATTCGTCTCCACCGGTGACTGACACCGGGTCCCGCATGTACGCATACCGGAGTATCGTGCTGGACAGCATCAGGAGTGCCCGCACGCCTCCCTCGGCTTTCGCGCTGTCGCCGAGTTCGTCACCTAGGATCGGCTCCAGCAGCTCCTCGGCCGAAAGCACGAAGCGGCGCATGCGCGTGTGAAGTTCCGGGAGCGCCTCAACCAGTGTTGCGCGCCGCTTCTGTGTTTCCACGTCGGGGGTGGCGGAGCGCATGACGGCGGCCATCAGGGTGACGGTTCGTTCCAGCAGCGAGGCCCTGTGTGCGCGGAAGCTGGCGAGGGCATGCTCGGGAATATAGAGTTCCTGCACTCCCAGGATCGCGTCTTCCTTGGTGGCGAAGTAGTTGAAGAACGTGCGGCGGGACACGCCGGAGCGGCCGGCGATCATCTCTACTGTCGTGAGGGCGAGTCCGTGCTCCAGCGCCAGTTCGGCCGCGGCGGTATGGATGGCGAGCCAGGCTTCCCGGCGGTTGCGCTCACGGAGACTTGGGGTTTCTTGCATCCGAGCATCATATGCAGGCGTGCACATACTGCACAAGTGCAAACGATACGGGGGCGGGCCGGCTGAGCGTGCCGGTCCGCCCCGGGGGTTTCTTGCCTGAGGTCAGTCCGGATCGACCGTCAGTGTCGGACCGTGTACCGGCACGCCGGCGGCGATGATCTCATCGGCCCCGATCGTGCCACTGGCGGTAACGCCCGTAAGGACGAGCCTGTACTCCGCGGCCTGCGGCTGCCCGTCCGGCGGGTTCCTGTCCGGGCCGGTGGTCTGGCAGGCGGCGAGGATGACCAGGCCAACCCCCACCAGCAGCGCGACCATCACGCGGCGGCGCCGCATGGCGAATGGCGTCAACGCCAGGGCTGCCAGTGCCAGGACGGCCAGTGGAGTGCTGCGGGCCGCAGCCACGCCAAGGTCGATCACCACGACGAACTCGCGGGAGGTGCCGGCCTCGATGTGTGAGTGCGCGTGCTGCCGCGCCGGTTCGAGCACGAGGCTGCCCTCGGCATCGAAGTGGCCCGCGGCGAGCGGCTCGCCAGAGACAGCATCGTCGGCCGTGTCGTCGGCGGCGTATAGCCTCACGTTCAGAACGGCCGTGTGCGCGTCATTGCCGAGCGCCTCCAGCTCAAGGCCGGTGAGTGTCGCGATTCCGTCGCCGCCCGCTGTGACCGTGAAGCCCAGGGCGGTAATGCCGGCTGCGCCCGTCCTCGTCCTAAGCCCGGTCGGGCTGCCGGGGGTGGGCGCGAGTGTCAGGGTCGTCGCCTCGGGCTCGGGCGGGAGCGTGACGACGCTGGTTGCGACCGATGACTCGTTGTTCGACAGGTCCGGATCCGCCTGCGTCGCCGCGACGTGCGCCGTGTTGAGCAGCTCGGCAGCGACATCCGGTGCGATTACCCGCAGCATGAGCTGGACGCTTTCGCCGGCCGCAAGCGCAGCTGGCGCGCAGACCAGATCAGGTGCGCTGAACGTACAGTCAGCCGGTGCGTCCTGCAGCGCGAGACCGTCCGGAAGTGTGTCGGTGACGGCGACGCCGGTAGCGGCCGCAGGGCCGTGATTGGTCACGAGCAGCGTATAGCCGAACTCACTGGCCGCGCTCACGGAGGCCGGGCCAAGCTTCATGATCGAAAGGTCTGCATCGGTCCCGGGCGGACCGACCGGGACCGGGTCGACCGGGTCGGGATCAATCGGGTCGGGGTCGACAGGATCGGCTGCGGTTACGGTGGTGGTCGCGCTCGAAGAGTTGTTGTCGGGATGCGGGTCGACGGTGGAACCCAGGTCCGTGATGGTCGCCCTATTTGTCACCGTACCCGGACTGTCCGGCATCGACACGCTCAGGATCAGGCTCCTGGTGCTGTACGCTGCGAAGGTCCCGAGGTCGCACGTCACGGTCTGGCCGGTTACGCTGCAGCCCAGCGGAACGAAATGGACGATGACACCGGCCGGCAGTTCGTCGGTGACGCGGACGTCCTCACCCGCGTCGGGACCGTTGTTGTGCACGACAAGGCTGTAGTTGAATGAACTGCCGGCCAAAGCCGTCGCGGGCGCGCTCTTCTGGATGAACAGGTCTGCCTCGGCCTGCTCCAGCGCAGTGGAGGAGATGCTGACGCTGTTGTTTTCCTCGTTCGGGTCGTCCGCGGGACTGCTGATGATCCTGGCCCCGAGGCTGAACGGTCCCGGAGCGGGAGGGTTCATTATGACCCTGATCCTCTTGGTCTCTCCGACGTCGAGCTCATTGAACAGCTCGCATTCCAAGGTGTTGAGGACGTGGGTACAAATGCCTTCACGCCCCACGAGGGTTGAGTCTGGCGGCAGGTCAATGTCGATCCGGGCGCCACCCGGCAGTGGGTCCGGACCGTGGTTCTTCGCGTGAAAGAAGAAAAAGGCGCCCTCAGGCAGGATCGTCTCGTCCGGGCCTTCCGCGGTGATTCCCAGATCGCTCTCTCCGGTGGAGGACACGGTTATAGGCACAGTGTAAGTGTCGTTGGCCGGATTCTGGTCAGCGGTCAGTATCACGCGTGAGGTCAGCTGCACGACGCCGGAGACCGCGGGTGCCGTGAACAGAACCGTGCGTTGGGTGAACTCACCGGGCTGCAACGCGGGTAGGTTGCAGGCCGCCCCCGTACTCGTGGCCGAACAGTTCGGGGGCAGGCTGCCCAGCTTGGCCCTTGCCCCCGGAAAGGCGATGGCCAGCACAGAGTTACCGGCTGGTGACGTGCCGACGTTCTGGACGTTGACGGTTACCTGGATGTCCGCGCCTGCCGTCACCGGGTTCGGATCGGCGCCCCATATCGCGGAACCCAGGTCCGGTGTGGCCAGCGCCGCGCCCTGAAACCCTGCGAGGAGCAGGATGGCGAGCAGCGCGTTGCGGAGCTCCCCGTTGGTCTGAAGCCATTTTCCCCAGTACTTCGCAAGTGTGGGCATGGTCTACCTCCTGGCCACAGGTTGGAGCCAGAGGCGTTATGCGTGCGTTACGGTTGGCCCGGCAGCATCACGAGAGGTCGAACTGGACCTTCATCCGGTCCGGGTCGTGCTGCGCCAGCCGGAAACCCTCGTCGAAGTCGGTCAGGGGCAGCACGTGGGACACCAGTGGCGCTACCTTGACCGCGCCGGATTCGATCAGGGTTATCGCATCCTGGAACGTGTTGTTGACAGCGAACGAGCCGACCAGTGTCAGATCCCTCCTGAAGAACTCGTACGGGCTGACGCTCATAAGTGCATTGTCGGGCGCGACACCGAACACCCAGACGGTGCCTCCGGCGCGTGCGTGCCTGATCGATCCGGCCAGCACCTCGGGCACACCGGTCGCATCGGCGACGACCTCAAAGCCTTGTGGCGCGAAGCGCTGGAGCTGATCGGTCTCCGCGGGTGTGATGGCCAGGTCGGCACCGAGGTCGAGGGCGAGCTGAAGCCGGTGCCGTGCCAGGTCGATAACCGCCACCTGTACGGCCCCGGCGGCCTTGAGTGCCTGCATCAACAGGCAGCCCATCGGGCCGGCGCCGATGACAAGGGCGCGGTCACCGGCGTTCACCCGGATGCGCCTGAGTCCCCAGGCGACGCAGGCGAGGGGCTCGATCAGGGCGGCCTCCCCGAACGGCAAGTCCCCGATAGGGTAAACCACTCGTTCGGGTACCGCTACGTAGCGGGCGAACGCCCCGGCCCGCGTGACACCCGCGACCTGCAGCCGGAGACACTGGTTGAACGCGCTGCGGTGGCACTCGCTGCAGGCCAGGCAGGGGATGTTCGGATCAGCGGTGACGCGCTCGCCGACCGTGCGCTCGAGCACGCCGGAGCCGATCGCGCGGATCGTGCCGGCGAACTCGTGTCCCGGCGTGAGAGGGAAGCGGCTCAGCTCGTACTCGCCCTTCAGGATGTGGATGTCGGTCCCGCAGATGCCGGCGCGGGCGACCTCGATCAGCACCTCCCCCGGCCCGGGTTCGGGCACGGGGAGGCTGGTCACGCGGGTCTGGCCTGGCGAATCGAAGACGGCGGCGGGCATTGTTTCAGGAATCACTTGACAGCTCCCATGGTGAGGCCGCTCACGAGCTTGCGCTGGGCGAACCAGCCGGCGAGCAGCACCGGTATCGCGGTCGCGGTGGCCACGGCGGACATCTTCGCGATGAAGAGGTCGCCCTGGGCGGCCTTGAAGGTGCTGACGTACACGGACAGTGGCGAGGCGGCGCGCGTCGTCAGGTTGACGGCCAGGAAGAACTCGTTCCACGTGAAGATGAACGAAAGCAGCGCGGTGGCTGCGAGTCCGGGGCCCAGCAGGGGCAGCAGTACGCTGCGGAACTCCTGCCACAATCCGGCGCCGTCCAGGCGGGCGGCCTCCATCAGGGCGATCGGAATGTCCTCCATGAAACCCACCACCATCCAGATGACCAGAGGCAGGTTGACGGCGCCGAAGAGCAGGATGAGTCCCAGGTGCGTATCCAGGAGCGACAGGTCGCGGAAGAGGATGAAGAGCGGAACGATCACGCCCGCTGGAGGCAGCATCCTGGTGGACATGATCCAGATCATGCTCGAGTCCGTGCGCCTGGTGCGGTAGAACGCCATCGCATAGGACGCAGGGATGCCCAGCAGGAGTGCCAGCAGCGTGGCCCCGACCGTGATGATCACGGTGTTCTGCATGAACTCGATCACCGGGCCGTTGAACACGGCTGCCCGCCAGTTCTCCAGGGTAGGTGTGAACACGAACTGTGGTGGGAAGGTGATGGCTGCGCTCTCGGTCTTGAGCGAGGTCAGTGCCATCCAGAGGATGGGGAAGAACATCAGCAGCGCCGCCAGGAGCGTGCCGGCGGACCAGAGGATGGTTTGCGTGCGTGAGCGTTTCATGCCATCTCCTTGCGCTTCTGCCGCAGTACCTGGATGAAGGCGATGATGACGAGGTTCGCGAGCACTATTGCAACGATGCCGTAGGTCGAGGCCGTGCCCAGGTTCCAGCGGCTGAAGGCTTCGAGGTAGATCTGATAAGGCAGGTTGGTGGTCTGCAGACCGGGTCCGCCTGAGGTGATGACAAAGATCTCTCCGAATATGTTGAGCAGAAATATGACTTCGAGCAGGACGGCGATTTCGATGAAGCGCCGCAGGTGGGGCAGGATGATGAAGCGGAACATCGTCACGGGTCCTGCTCCGTCAAGCCAGGCGGCCTCGCGCGTGTCGGCAGGCAGGGACTGGAGCCCGGCCAGCAGGATCAGCATCACGAACGGGGTCCATTGCCACGAAACGATCGCGATGATCGAGAGCATCGGGGCTTCCTGAACCAGGTAGACGCTCTGCAGTCCGAACAGCTGCATCGCCCACGCCGACAGGCCGAACGACGGATCGAGCATCAGGTTCTTCCACAGCACGGCCGAAGCGACCGGCATCAGCAGGAACGGGCTGATCAGCAGGGTCCGGGCAAGAGCCCGGCCGGGGAAGGGCTTCTCGAGCAGAATCGCGAAGAGCATGCCAAGTATGAAGGTGATCAGGACGACCGCGACTGTCAGATAGATGGTGTTCCAGATGACCAGCAGGAAGTCCGGGTTCGTGAGGATGCGCCGGAAGTTCCTGACGATCTGCCCGAGGCCGTTGAAGCCCGCACTGGCGGGCCGGAGCAGGTTCCAGTTGGTGAACGCGAGCCAGATGGTCAGTGCGAAGGGCACCTGAGTCACCAGGATCAGATAGATGAGGGCCGGGCTGCTGAGGAACCTGCGTGCGTCCCTGCGGCTGCGTCGTGCTGCCGGCTGTGTGCTGGGGCCTGTGCCCGTCCCGCTGGTGATCGCCATGGTCCTGACTCCGGAAAGTGGTCCTCCGGGCGGCTCTGATGCCACCCGGAGGCGAGGGACTAGTAGTAGCCGGCGTCCTGCATGGCATCTTCGGCAGCACGCTGGCCGCGTTCGAGTGCCTGTTCGACGGTGATGTTGCCGGCAAGCGCGTCCGCGATCAGCTGGGCAACGTCGTTGCCGATACCCTGGAACTCGGGGATCTGGACGAACTGCACACCCGGCGCGACCTGCGGGTTGGCGGTGGCGTCGAGCGGGTCCGCGGCGTTGATCGCGCCGAGCGTCATGGTGGCGAAGGGAGCGGCCTCCTGGTACTCCGCGCGCTCGTACGTGCTGGTGCGCGTGCCCGGAGGAACGGCGGCCCAGCCGCGCTCCTCTGCGACCAGCTCGATGTAGTCACTGCTCGTGGCCCACATTATGAAGCGAAACGCTTCCTCGACGGCGTCGCTCGTGGTGGGGATGCCAAGGTTCCAGCTCCAGAGCCACTGGTTGCCCTTGGCGACCGGCCCGACGGGTGCGAGTGCGTGTGCGATGTCTGCGCCCGCCTCTGAACCCGCGAGGAAGCCGGCGGCCACGGTCGCGTCGACCCACATTCCGGCCCGTCCCTGGCTCATCAGCGCGAGGGCTTCGGGGAAGCTGATGCCGGTCACTCCGGGCGGCCCGCAACGCTGGACGAGGTCGGCATAGAAGCTGATGGCTGCGTTCCACTCCGGGGTGTCGATGGTGGGCCTTCCCTCGTCATCGAACCACTGGCCGCCGAACGTGTTGATGACCGTGGTGATGGGCGCCATGTTGTCACCCCAGCCGGGCTTGCCGCGCAAGACGATACCGGCGACGCCGTTCGCAGGGTCGTGCAGCTCGCAGGCGATCTCGGCGATCTCTTCCCAGGTGGGCTGCTCTGGCATGCTCAGGCCGGCTTCGTCGAGCAGTCGGGCGTTGTACATGGTGAACGAGGATTCGCCGTAGAAGGGCACGGCGTAGAGTGAGCCGTCGTAGAGCAGGCCATCGCGCACGGCGGGCAGGAGGTCGTCGAAGTCGTAGCCCTCGGCCGCGTCCGGGTGGCTGGCGGCGAGCTCGTCGATGGAGTGCAGCCAGTCGTTGGCCCCCCAGAGTGCGGTGTCGTAGGCGCCGACCGTGACGATATCGAAGGAGGCGCCGCCGATCGCAGCGTCGGTGGTGACGCGTGAGCGCAGGGTGCCCTCGTCAAGGACGAGCCATTCGAGCCGGATGTCCGGGTTGGCGGCCTCGAAGACGTGCGACAGCTCCTGCATAACCACCATGTCGGGGTTGTTGACCGTGGCGATCGTGACGGTCGTCTGGGCAGTGGCGATCGCGCCTGCCGTGAAGAGTGCTGCGAGGATCGGAAGGCGCTTCAGAAGTTGCTTTCCTGCGTTCATGTCAAACCTCCAGTGAGCGAGCTCGTGGAATGGCCACGTGGCCATTTGTGGGACTGTCACTTCTCTGTCCACTCCTCCTTCCGACTCCTGCGGTACCAGCTCCAGGCTGAAGGCGGTTCGAGCGTGATGCGTGCTCAAGCCCTTGCCGGCGCACTCTCGACTCGCGAACTTGCGAGCGCGGGAGCTCCATGGTTTCGTGGCCATCACCGTAGACCCTGCAGCGAGCGTTTGTCAATAGCTGCGAATCGGTTACGATGGGCTCGTGGCCAACATTCTTGATGTGGCACGCCTTGCCGGCGTCTCTCCGACCACTGCCAAGCGGGCCATACGGGACCCGGACCGGCTGGCGCCTGCCACGCTCGAACGCGTGCTCAAGGCCATCGAGACGCTCCAGTACGAGCCCGATCAGGTGGCCTCTGCGCTGCGCCGCGGCCACAGCAACACCATCGGCCTGATAATCGGCAGCATCGTGGAGCCCTTCTTCGCCGACATCACCCGCGCGATCGGGCCGCGGCTCAGGGAACACGGCTACAGCGTTATCGTGGCTGACAACGAGTACCGCAGCGACCTAGAGCTTGCCCACCTCAGGGCCCTTTCGGGCAACCGCATCGCCGGCCTGATAATCCGCAGCGGGTACGGACAGTCCAACCTCGACTACCTTGCGCGCCTCAACCGGCGCGGCGTGGCGATCGTCGAGCTCGACTACTTCGCGCCCGGCAGCCCGTACTCTCACGTGATGCTGGACAACCCCGGGGCGGTCACGGCCGGCGTGGACCACCTGGTCGCCTACGGCCACGAAAGGATCGCAGCGCTCGGCAAGTACTCGGACCTGAACCGCGACGAGCGGGTCCAGACCTTTCCCCAGGCGATGGCTGCGCACGGCCTCAGGGTGAGGCCCGAGTACGCCCTGCCCGCCGCGCCCGTCGAGTCCGACGCTTTCGAACTGACGCGCAAGCTCATGGCCCTGCGGGAGCCTCCCACCGCGCTCTTCGCGCTGACGGGAACGATGGCCACCGGCGCGTACCGGGCCCTGCGGGCGGCCGGACTGCGGGTACCCGAGGACGTGAGCCTGCTCGGCTTCGACAACTACCCCTGGATGGAGCTGCTCACCCCGGCTATCGACACGCTCGCGCAACCGGTGGACAAAATGGGGGAGGAGTCGGTGCGCATCCTGTTCCGGCTCATGAGGGAGGGCGAGGACGCGCATGTCGAGCGCGTAAGGCTGCCCGCAGAACTCATCGAGCGGGGCAGCGTGATACGGGCGGGTTGAGGCGGGCCTCAGCCCGGACGCTTGCCTTCGGATTCCAGGCTGCGCCTGAGCAGCTCCATCACGTCGGTGGGCTCGAAGTCGTCCTCGTCGTCCGGGTCCTCAGCGGGCATCTCATGCACGTCCTCGTGCCTGCTCAGCTTGCGCTTCACCAACTGCTCCAGGCGCCCGCTCGCCTCGTCGCGCAGGAGGTTCTCGTCGAGTACGTCGCCCGTGAGTTTCCCGGCCGCCTTCTCGATCTTGCCGATCAGCTCCACATCCGCAGGTTCCGGCTCCGGCAGGCCGATCTGTTCTGGTGTGCGAACCTCGTCGTGATAGCGCAGCGTCATCGTCCGGAGGCTGCCTTCCCGCGAGACGATCGCCACCAGATGGGCCTTGTCACGCAGCACGAAGCGGGCGATGCCGGCGCGTTCGGCCTCCGCCATGGCAGCAACAAGCAGGCGGTAGGCCGGCGCGGCGTCCTTGCCGGGCACTAGCACGTACGTGTTTTCGACCAGCACCGGATCGATGTCCGATAGCGGCACGAACGAGTCGAGGCTGATCACCCGCGAATGGTCGGGATCGAGCGCTTCCAGTTCCTCGTCCTCGATCAGTACGAACTCGCCGTCCCCGACCTCGAAGCCCCGGACGATGTCGTCCTGCTGCAGCAGCTCCTTGCCACTCTCGCTGTAGTAGCGTCTCGCGAGCGGCTGGCCGGTCGGCCCGATCATCCTGAGCGACCCGCGTCCCGGCCGGACCGTCGGGTACAGCTCGACCGGCAGCGTCACGAGTCCGAACGCGAGCGTGCCCGACCAGACGGGACGGCGCTTCCTCACGTTCAGCTGCTCGCGCTCAGGCACGGGCCTCCTCCTGCGCCAGGCTGCGTTCGAGCGCGGCGGCCAGGTCGGTCACCGGCGCAACCTCCTCAGGTTCGGGCAGCTTCACGGTCTTACCCCGCTTCTTCCGCTCGACCAGATCGAGCACGCGCTCGCGGTACTCGTCGGCGTAGCTGCCCGGCTCGAACCGCCCCTCCATCATCGCGATCAGCTGCGCGGCCATGGCGAGCTCCCGCTCCTTCACTCCGGTGTCGTCGCGCAGGTCGGTCGCATCCAGCAGGAGGACCTCCTCGCGGTTGCGCATCGTGACCAGCATCGGGTAGCCCCGGTAGCTGCGCAGCCCGCCGACGTACTCCTTCTTCCGCATCACCCAGCGCGCCAGGCCCACCTTCTGAGTCCGTTCCAATGCGGCCGCGAGCGCGTGCCAGCCCTCCTCGCCCGAGTCGGGGCCCAGCCAGTAAGGCCGTTCGAACCAGCGGGCGTCCAGCAGCTCGGGAGCAACGAAGCTCCTCACCTCGATCACGCGGGAGGGCTCCGGTTCGAGCGAGGCGAGCTCGTCGCCGCTCAGGGCCACTATCGCGTCACCCTGCACGAAGCCCCGGCCGGCAGCGCCGTATTGAATGAAGTCGCCCGACTCCTGGTCCAGCAGGACCTGCCTGACGGGCTCCCGGTGCTCACGGCTCAGGAGGCGAAACGAGACGGACTTGTTCTCCAGCGCGGAGTAAAGCTTGACGCCGACCTCGACGCCGCCGAACTTCAGGACACCCTTCCACATGGCCCGCGCGCTCATCGCCCCACCAGCTTGCTGATCGACGCGCGGCCCCGCTCGAAGCCGTCCCACGCGTCCTTCTTCAGCGAACGCAGGCGCCTGCGGGCCGAGTCGATGTCGTACGCGTCGGACGATGCCAGCCTGCCCAGCTCGGTCCACCGCAGGGGCACGGCCACGGGCGCACCAGGCCGTGACCTGGTCGACCAGTTGGTGATGGCGGTCGCGCCGCGGCCGTTGCGCAGGTAGTCGATGAACACGCGTCCCTTGCGCTTCCGCTTCGACATCACTACGGTAAGCCGGCCCGGATCCCTTGCGGCAAGTTCCGTCGCGAGGCTGCGGGACACCTCCTTCGCGTCGTCCCAGGAGACATCGGGTTCGATCGGCACGACCAGGTGCAGCCCCTTGCCGCCCGTCGTGCGCAGGAACGGCACGAGGCCGTGCTCCTCGAGCAGTGCCCTGAGTCTGCGCGCATGCTCCTTCAGCTCATCGAAACTGACGCCCGCACCCGGGTCGAGGTCGAAGACCAGCAGGTCGGGCCGCTCCAGGTTGCCCGCGACGCTGCCCCATGCGTGGATCTCGAGAACGCCGGCCTGGACGAGCGCGACCACATCGCCCGTATCGCGCACCATCAGGTACTCGCCGGTGCCGTCCTTCTCCTGAATCTCCAGACGCGGAACGGAGGCGGCGAACGAGGTGCCGGGATGCTTCTGATAGAAGCACTCCTTGCGCGCGCCCTCCGGGCAGCGCACGAGCGAAAGGGGCCGGCCGGCCAGCCAGCGCAGCTGCGCTTCGCTTACGGACTCGTAGTACCGGGCAAGGTCTGCCTTCGTGACGCCCTGGCCCGGGTACATCACGCGGTCGGGGTTGCTGAGCTTCACGCCCGCAACGACGGTCTCGTCATCGGACCTGTTCGTTTCTTTCGACACAGGCACCTCGTTCGCGCTCCCGCTTGCCTCATCGGCCGGCTTGTCCTCGCGCAGCGTCTTGAAGCGCGGGTGCCTGAGCATGCCCTCGCCCGTACGCTCGGAGTAGAGGACGGTCGCGACCAGCTCGGGCCTGGTCCAGGTGACCCCGCCCCGCAGCACCGGCCTCGTTACCTCGTTGCTGAACGGTGAGGACTTGCGCACCAGCTTCTCCAGGCGCTCCCGCAGCGCGGCAAGCTCCTCGTCGCTGAAGCCGGTGCCGACCTTGCCGACGAACACCGGCTCGTTGCCCGCGGCGTCGTGCTCGCCCAGCAGCAGCGCGCCGAAGCCCTTGCGGCTGCCCTTCGGCTCCGTGAAACCGCCGATGACGAAGTCGCCGTTCCGCAGGCACACGGACTTGATCCAGTCCATGCCGCGGCCGGGCCGGTACTGCGAGCCGGCCCGCTTGGAGACGATGCCCTCGAGTCCGATCCGGCAGGCATGGTCGAACACGTCCTCACCCTTCAGTTCAAGATGGCCGGTGTAATGCACGCGCGGGCTCT
Organism: uncultured bacterium; assembly: GCA_964495325.1. Taxonomy (GTDB): domain Bacteria; phylum Deinococcota; class Deinococci; order Deinococcales; family Trueperaceae; genus CAZBVI01. The sequence goes on along the minus strand of CAZBVI010000001.1, from coordinate 265,633 downwards.
TCTTCCTGCCCAGCAGGACCTCGAGTTCCGACTTGCGCTCCTCGATCGGCTTCCTTCGCGTGTCCAGGCCGTTCAGGTAGAGCAGGTCGAAGGCCTGGAAGCTGAGCCTCGAGCTGTCTCCGCCCGCGGCGGCAGCCTGCAACAGCGCGAAGTCAGGGCGTCCAGCGTCGTCCTGGGCGATGATCTCACCGTCGATCACCGCCGTCTCCGCTTCGATCGACTCCAGGGCCTGCGCGATGCGCGGGAAGCGGTCCGTCCAGTCGAGTCCGTTGCGTGTCAGCAGCCTGATCCGGCCCTTCTCCAGCCTGGCCGCGATGCGATAGCCGTCGAACTTCACCTCGTGCAGCCAGTCCTTGCCGGACGGTGGCCTGTCGGCCGGCGTGGCCAGCTGCAGGCGCACCCGGGACGGGAACGCTGCCCTTCGTGCTTCGGAACTCCTTGCCTGTTCGCCTCTGGCCACGCGCATCCAATCTGCCGCCAGCAGCCCGGCGGCTGCTGTAATGGTGCGCCGTGGGCATGACCGGGGCTAGGGGCGGAGCTACATTGCCGGCAGGCACTGGCGGCTGAGCTGATCCGGTGGGGCACATGCTAGGATTCCCAAAGTCAGAGCGCACGGGCGCAGTTTCTGGCACGGACCCAGCAGCACCATGAGGAGCGTCCCCATGAAGACCGTTCATCCGTACCTGTTGTTCCGAGGCAACACCGCAGAGGCGTTCGAGTTCTACGAAGGCGTGTTTCAGAGCAAGGTAGACAGCCGCACGTACTACCGGGAGTTCGGCAGCGACATGGGCTGGCGTGAAGGCGAGGGCGACCTGCTGGCTAACATCAGCCTGCCTCTGACGGACAAGATCTCCCTGATGGGCAATGACGTTACCGAGAGCATGCAGCGCGAGTTGAATACGGCCGGTAACGTCCAGCTCACGCTCGTTCCGGACGACGCCGATGAGGCCCGACGGCTCTTCGACGCCCTTTCCGAAGGGGGGACCGTCAAGGAGGCGCTCGGTGCGGCCCCGTTCGCCGAGCTTTATGGCGAGGTGACAGACCGGTTCGGTACGCAGTGGATCGTGATCCTTGAAGGCGACGTCACGTTCGGCTGATTGCGGTAACCAGGCCAGCCCTCCCCGGCCTGTAACATGGCGACATCCTGCACTCGCACGGTGCACGGAGAGGAGAAGTTCATGGCTGAAGACAAGGTCAAGGGCCCCGTATCCTACTTCCCGTCGATCGAGAAGGCGTATGGCAAGCCGATCTCCCATTGGCTAGGCGTGCTGGACGGCCTGGGCGACATGAAACACATGGACAAGGTGAAATCACTCAAGGACGAACACGGCCTGGGTCATGGCCACGCCAACGCACTGGTCGCGCACCATAAGTCTGTGAACAACGGTTGACCGGCCTACTAGCCGGCAGGATCGTGGTCGTGACGGGCGCCGCGAACGGGATCGGCCTGGCCGCAGCCGAGCGGCTGTCGAACGAGGGTGCGACCGTCCTCGCGGTGGACCTTGCGCATCCGAGTGGCGCCGAGCCCGCCGGTCCCGGTCGCATCATCCCGCTGGACGCAGACATCGCGGACCAGGTGGCGATGCAGCATGTCATGGACACCGCCGTTGCTGACTACGGCCGTATCGACAGCCTGGTGCACGTGGCCGGGATCACCCGGGACGCGATGCACTGGGACATGGAACTGCCCGACTTCGAAGAAGTGATCAGGGTCAACCTGACCGGCAGTTTCATCGTCGCGCGCGCCGCGAGCGCCGTGATGCGCCGCCAGGGCGCGGGCAGCATCGTGCTGACCGCCTCCAGGATCCACCTGGGCAACGCCGGGCAGGCGAGCTACACCGCGTCAAAGGGTGGGGTGGTCAGCCTGACCAGGACACTTGCCCTTGAACTCGGCGCAAGCGGCGTCCGGGTCAACGCGGTCGCACCGGGCTTCATCGAGTCCCGCATGACGAGCATCCACCCTCCCGAGGTGCGCGAGCGTGCGATCAGGGCGGCGCCGCTGGGACGGACCGGCAGGCCGGCAGATGTCGCCGGGGTCATCAGGTTCCTCGTTTCTGATGACTCGTCGTTCATGACGGGCCAGATTCTGTACGTGGACGGCGGCAGGAGCGTGACCACAGCGCCCGCCTGAACGGCCATTGCTACCTGAAGCCGGCGGACGCACCCGGCCTGCGCAGCGTCTGCGCGGCGGCGGCCCAACTTCTTACAGCCCAGGCAAGTGCGGCGACCACCGCAAGGATGACAAGCAGCACCACGGAGAGCGCGGCGGCCTGCTGGCCGGTGCCGGCCTGCTCGAGCCCGTAGATGAGCCAGCCGAGCGTCTCCGTGCCGGAACCCGCCAGCAGGGCAGACAGCGAGATCTCCGAGACAGCGTTCAGAAACACGAGCAGGGTGGCGACGACCACCGTCGGCGCGAGAAGGGGCAGGAACACCCAGCGAACCGTCTGAAAGAGTCCGGCCCCATCGAGCTGGGCCGCTTCCTCGAGCTGCGGGTCGACCTGCCGCCATGCTGCACCGACCGGTTGCAGCGCGAACGCAAGGTAGTGCCCCACGTACGCGATGCCGAGCAACCAGATCGTTCCGTACAGCCTCAGGCCGGGAACCGGCGAGGGCAGCCAGGCGAGTATCATCGCCAGCCCGAAGACGATCCCCGGCAGCGCGTAGGGAAGGTCCACCATCAGCTGCAGCCACGTGCTGCGCCGCAGCTTCAGCAGCACGTAACCAAGCAGCACGGCCAGGCCGGCGGCGATGACGCTGGAGGCTGTGGCAAGCATCAGGCTGTTCGCCAGCGCCCGCGGGAACGACTGCAGCTCGGTCAGCACGAACGCGTAGTGACGGAAGTCCAGACTCTCGAGGCTCATGGGCAGCCCGTAAGCCCGACTGAGGCTGGTCAGAATCAGCGCGGCGAACGGGCCGACCGCCATGAAGAGCGCGCAGGCCCAGACGAACGGGACCAGCAGTCGTCCCGGTCCCGTCAGCGGTGCCGGCACGCGGCGGCGCAGGTGCGTCTCGACGGGCTGTGCGCCCCGGTTGAGCATGTACTGCGCGCCGAGAGCGACCGCCGCAACGACGGCGAGAAGCAGCGCAAGTGCGGCTGCATGCCCGAGCCCGCCGGTGGCGAAGCTGGTGACCCGCTGGTAGATGAGGGTCGGGAGGGTGCTGAAGCGGCCGGGAATGCCCAACAGCGCGGTGATTCCGAAGTTGCCCGCGGCGGCCAGGAACGCGAGCATCATGCCTGCCAGCAGGTGCGGACGCAGCAGCGGCAGGACGATGAAGCGGGCTGTCTGTACCGGCGTGGCGCCGTCCAGCTGTGCGGCCTCCTCCAGGCTGGCCGGCACCCGGCTCAGCCCGGCGGCCATCGTCAGGTACGTGACCGGCAACGCGAACACGGCCAGCAACAGGATGATCCCGCCTTCGCCGTAGAGCGTCCAGGGAACGCCGTCGGTGCCGAACAGGCCGCTGATGAAGCGGCTGAAGATCCCCCTTGGCCCCGCCCAGCTGAGCCAGGCCAGGGCCAGGATGTGGGGAGGGACGGCGAGTGGCAGCATTATCAGGACGCGAAGCAGGACCTTGGCGGGGATGCGGAACCGTTCGAGCAGGAAGGCGAGAACGGCGCCCGCTCCGGTCGCGAGAATCGCCACTGCGATCGAGGTGCGCAGCGTGTTGGCCAGCGCGCGAAGCGACTGGCTGCTCTCCAGCACCCAGCCGTAGGCCTCGGGCGCCAGGCCGCGCAGGAGCAGCCGCGCCAGCGGCAGGGCACTCGTGAGGGCCAGCAACAGGAGCAGTCCCACCAGCAGGACGCTGGTGGGACTCGGGCGGAACCGCCGCCGGGTGCGGCCCGGTAACGTCCGGGCACCGGGCTCCGTCAAACGCTCACTCGCCGAAGAGTTCGGCGAACCTTTCCTTGTCGGCTTCGCGCGTGGACGCCAGGTCGGCGGCGTCGGCGGTAAGGACTGTGATGCTGCTGAGCGGCAGGAAGCCGGACGGCGGCTCGATCGCGTCGCTCAGCGGCAGGTAGCCGAGGTCGACCGCCAGCTGCTGGCCGGCCCCTGACACGAGGAAGTCCACGAAAGCGCGGGCGGCTTCGAGGTTCGGGGTTCCGGAAACGATGCCGACGGGCTCCGTGATCACGGGCACGCCTTCGGTGGGGTAGACGACGTCCACTGGTGAGCCTTCCGCCAGGGCGCGGATCGGCAGGTAGTCCACGACGATCCCGTAAGGACGCTCGCCCTCGGCGACGCCGCGCAGGACTGCGCCGTTGCCCTGGACCAGCGTAACGTCGTTGCCGGCAAGCGTTTCGTACCAGGCCCAGCCCAGGCGGGAATCGCGCGTGATCACGCCCAGGTTGAACGCAGCTGCACCCGAGTACGACGGGCTTGGCTGGATGATCTGACCGGCTGGCAGATCGGCGAGCTCCGCCCAGCTGCTGACCGGATCGCTCACGAGTGACGTGTTGTACATGATCAGGGTGGCCAGCGCCTTGGTGCCGAAGTAGTAGCCGTCAGCATCGCTGAAGGCAGCGTCCACGACGTTGCCGGTGGGCTCGTGACTCTCAAGCAGCCCGCGTTCCTTCAGCAGTTCGAATGTCGGGGCGTCCGCCAGCAGGAGGACGTCCGCCTGGGGCTCACCGGCCTCGGCCTCGAGCAGGAAGCGGGCGATCACCTGTTCCGTGCCGGAGCGGAAAATCGTGACGTTGACATCGGGATGGACTGCCTCGAAGGCCGCGGCGGTGGCCGCGGCATCGGCGTCAGGCTGGCTTGTGTACAGCCTGAGCGTGCCGCTCGGCTGCGCGGCGGCGACAGCGATCAGCAGTGCGGAAACAAGTGTCAGGATGATTCGCATTGGGACCTCCCAGAGATAGTGACATTATGGCGCGGCCAGGCGCCCGCTGGCACGATACGGGGAACACGTCATGAGGCTGTCAGCCCGAGCGGGTGACAGCCACGCGGGCGGCAGCCAGATCGAACACCGCATGTCCCACGCTCTTGAAGATGCGTGGACCACCGGGGTCGAACGTTTCGGGCGCGTCGACCAGCTCGATCGCGCGGTCCCAGTCCCATGTGCCCGCCTCGACCGCCTGCAACAGGTCGCCGGCGCTGCGCCGGGTGCCGGCAAGAGTGTCGACCAGGACGGTGCTTCGGCCCACGACTCCGGGCGGAATCTCTGCAGTGCTTGGCAGGTAGGCCCCGACGCCGATCAAGACCGTGTCATCGGCCAGGCTCTCGGGCAGTACGGGCGTCTTGCTGGTCGAGCAGGTCGTGATGACCCGGGCCTGCCCCAGGGCTTCGGCCACGTCGCTGACGGCCGTTGCCTCCGCGCCGAGTGACCGCGCATGCCCGGCGAGCGTCTCGGCACTTTCCGGCCTGCGTGAGCTGATGAAGAACCGCTTCGTCCCCAGCCCGGCTACATACGCCTCCACGTGCGCATGACCCTGCGCCCCGCCGCCGACGATCAGGATCGCGTCGTCCGAGCTGACGTCCAGCTTCCAGGCACCAAGGAGCGAGAGGGCTGCGGTGCGCCGGGTGGTGACCATGGCTCCGTCCAGCAGGAGCAGTGGAGTTCCCACGCGGGCGTCGAGCACGCTGACGTGGCCCTGGATGGTCGGCAGGCCGAGCGCGGAGTTGCCGGGATGAACCGACGCGGTCTTGCAGATGGCGTAGTCCGCGTCGCCAGCGGGCATTGCTAGATAGGTGCCTCCCTCCGGAAGTGGCATGTAGATGCGGTCCGGGGCCGTGACCTCCCCTGATCGCCACAGCTTGAGCACGTGCTCGATCTCGCGGGCGACCTCGGGATAGGGCAGCAGGTCTGCCGTCTGTTCTGCGTTCAGTACCTTCAACTTGCTGGGTCTCCGATCTGCCGTCCTGGCCTGCGCTTTGGGAGAGGTGCGCATGCGAGCCCGAACCGGCTACAACTCCGTGCATCGTACCCGTCCGGCGCGGGGCCCTGGGTGCCGGACGCTCACTGGTTCGGCGAGGAGGACACGCGCGTCTGAGCCCAGATGATTGCCGCGTTGCGGATAAAGGCGCTCGGATGCTCCTGGCACGTCAAGGCGTACCAATCTGTGTACATACACAAGGTACAAAAAATCGCCGGCAGGCACCGCTCATATAACCTGTAACGAATATTGATTCCGGGGAGGAGGTGGCTTAGTTTGTGCCGCAACTGTCGGGGTTTGTTCCTTTAACTCCGGACTGGGCGCAAGTTGAAGTCCTGAATCTGTACGATTGGACTCCTCACTCTGACGCAGCTGCGTCAGAACGAAAGATAGGTGTAAGACAAGCCAATGGATGAAAAATTATTGAGCAGACGGAACTTCCTCAGGACCAGCGGCGTAGGTGCTGCAGCTATGGTTGCCTCGACGGTCCTGGCCCAGGCACAGCCACCAGCCGAGGCTGCGGCTCCCGCACCTGTGGACCCGCATGCGGGCGTCGTACCGACGGTCCCGGCAGCGTATGAAGACTTCAAGTCAGCGGTTTTCCCGGAATCAACCTGGCCGCTGAGCGGGGGGCAGGTGTTTGCGAAGATCGCCAAGGCCGAAGGCCTCGCCGCCCTGTTCTGCTCGCCCGGTAACTACACGATCGTCAACGCCATCGCCGATGAGCAGATCCCTGTCGTCAGCTGCCGTGACGAGCGTTCCGGTGGTCACGCTGCTGATGCCTTCATCCGCGCCAGCGGGGAGCTCGCCGCCTGCTCCGGAACGGAAGGCCCCGGCTTCACGAACATGGTGACCGCGATCGCCGAAGCCAAGGCCGCCCGCACTCCGTTGCTCGTCCTTGCCAGCAACATGCAGGTCGCACAGGACGACGCTGAAGCGATGCTTCAGATGTCCTCTCCATATCAGCAGGTCACGACCGAGGGCATGAAGAAATACGGCAAGCGCATCATCACACCGAACCGCATTGCCGAGTACGCTGCCTACGCGTTCCGCCACCTGCGCCACGGTGAGCCCATGCCGGTTCACCTTGACTTCCCCTCCGAGGTCCACGGTGCGATCTTCGAGAACCAGGGCGAACTCGTTCGCAGCTGGGGCATCGAGCGTTACCGGGCACACAGCCTCCCGTACCCGGATCCGGCGGCAGTGCAGGCGGCCGTTGACATGATCGCCCGTGCCGAGCGGCCGATGATCGTCGCCAGCACCGGCTCGTTCTACTCGCAGGCCTGGGAAGCGATCATCCGCGCGGCCGAGAAGAACGACATAGCCATGGTTACCTCGGGCGCAAGCTACGGCCACATCCCGGCCGATCACAGGCTTTCCGCGGACGCGGCACCCGACTCCTACGCGAGTGCTGACCTGATCATCTACGTCGGTCAGTACAACATGCCCCCCGCAGGCGAGCCCGGCGGCTTCGCCTTCAGCCCGGACGCCAGGGTGATCCAGATCGAGCCGGAAGGCTCGAAGATCGGCCGCAACCAGCCGTCCGACGTCGGCATCGTCGCCGACGAGCGTCTGGCGATGGAAGCGATCGCGGATCTGCTGCCCGCAGGCTCCAGGCCCGCCTGGGAAGCTGAGATCGCAGCGGCACGCGATGCGCTCGAGGCGGAGAACGCCAGTTACTACGGCATGTACGAGAACTTCGACGAGGCCATCCATCCTGCAGTGATCGCGCAGCAGGCGACCGACTTCCTGTACCGTGGTGACATTCCGCGCGAGCAGACGACGATCGTTGGCGGGGGCTACGGCATCGCCAGGTACGTGCGTCGCTGGCTCCGCGGGTACCGCGCCGGCCAGATCATCAACGGCGCGTACCACTTCGCCGCCATCGGCCCTGACGTTGCCTTCGCAGTCGGAACCGCCACAGCCGTGCGCGAGGGCGCCGGCGTGCAGGCGGCCTACAAGGGTGCCCCGATCATGTCGTTCACCGGTGACGGCGGCTTCGGCTTCAGCGGCTTCGAGCTCGAGACTCAGGCCCGCTACCGCCTGCCCGTCGTGAACATCCTCTACAGCAACAACGCCTGGGGTACCTGGACCGGTGCTGCCAGCAGCCCGATCCACCTGCCGATCCACCTGATGCAGGAGAACCTGCGTTACGACAAGCTGGCCGAGGGTCTTGGCGCCCACGGCGAGTACGTCAACCAGCCCAGCCAGTTCCTGCCCGCCCTGCAGCGCGCGTGGGCGATCGCGGAGAACGAGAGCCGTCCCTCGCTGATCGTCTGCCAGGGCAAGAAGGAGTTCTGGGACCGCTCGCTGTACGAACCCGGCTTCCTCGGCAAGGTCGAGCCGGGCGTCATGGCCTACTACCACTGAGCACAGATAATGCGCGCAGGCGCGCATCTCCGTGCTGAGTACCTAAACTGAGACGCCGGGAGGGACAACCCTCCCGGCACATTCAACGAGAGGGAAAGTTCAATGGTGCAGGAAAAGAGTGCCACGGTCGAGGCGTGTATCCTCGACTATGCGACAAAGGGCGTGTTCCGCTCGGTGAAGAGAAGTGAAACCGAAACGGGCATGGAGTACCGGTTCGGATGGCTCTCGCGACTTGGCGCTGTCCGGATGGTGCACGACGGCGAGGCGGACACGGTTGAGTTCCGGGACATGTTCCCGGATATTCCCGAGGATGCCAGGCAGCTGGTGCAGAGTACGATCGACAAGATGAGCGGACCGGACGTCCTCCCGCACCGCGGCGTAGACAGCAGCAAAGCCAGGGTGGAATTCAGGGTGGCGGACGGTCGGGGGAGCGTAGTAATGCATATACTTAACAATCAGGATGAATATGCCTTCAGGCGACTGGTGAATATCGTAAACGAATTGCATACGAACTTGCAGCTATACAACGCCGAATATGCGAACGTGGCTTTCGGAGGGTTCGACGAATGAGGTTGCTGGCCGGAATCGTTCTGATGCTCGTGTCAGCTCTGGCATTGGCACAGGACGAAGTTGTGCTGCGCCAGCCGATAGTGATCACCTCCGCGGGCCAGAGCGCAGATGCCACGGTGCTCAACGCGCTTCTGCGGCGCGCCGGAGTGGACGCTGAACTGGTGGAGGAGCTGACGGCAGCAGACCTGGGTGACACGGGCACACTGCTGCTGGTGTTGGGCGCCAGCCAGAAGGCGCTGGGAGCCGCAGGCATCGACTCGCGCGCGGAGCTCGCCAGGCTGGATGCATTGCTGAGCGCTGCCGAAGAGGCAGGAGTCGTGATAGTAGGCGTTCATATCGGTGGCGAGGGCAGGCGCGGACCGCTGTCCGAGCCGTTCATCGCCGCAGTTGCCGGCCGCACGCACCTGCTTGTGGTCACCGCCGAGGGCAATGCCGACGGTTACTTCAACGGTGTCTCGGAATCCGAGGGCGTTCCGCTGGTACTGCTTGAGCGTACCAACGAGGTGCCCGGGGCGATCGCAGAGCTCGTCGCGGACTAGGCGGTAGCGTGGACCAATCCACCATCGCGCTCCTGAGCGCTGGGGTGATGATCGTAGTGTTCCTTGGGGCCTGGTTCCTCAAGGTTCCACATATCATCTCACTTACCCTGGCAGCGATCGGCGGCGCACTGGTTGCCGGCAACGGCATCCCGCTGCGGCACCTGGTCGAGGGCAGTTTCATGTTCTTCGATCTGGTGCTGATAATTCTGACTGCCATGATGTTCCTGGGTGTCCTGCGGGAGACCGGCGCCTTGAGCCGGATGATCCTCGACATCATCAGGCGCTTTCACCGGCAACCCTTCATACTTCTCTCCGTGCTCACCCTTGTCGTGATGCTGCCCGGAGCCCTCACCGGCTCGGGAACTGCAGCTGTCCTCGCCGTGGGTAGCCTGGTCGGAGCCGTCCTGATCGGACTCGGGATCCCGGCTGTGAACACCGTCGCCATCATCGCGCTGGCCGGCGTAATCGGCTCATTCGCTCCGCCCGTCAACATCCCCGCGATGGCGATGGCGAACGGCATCAACATGCCTTACTCAGGCATGTTCTTTGCGCTCGCCCTGATCAGTATCCCCCTGGGCCTGATCTGTTCGATCGTGCTCGGCGGGCGTTACCTCAAGCGCAACGATCAGATACAGACGCTGATCGAAGAGATGGAGGAGACCACCAAGGCCAAAGCGATCGGCCCGCTCGCTACTTACCTGCCGCTCGTCTTCGTGCTTGGCACCATGATTCTGACCAGGATTTTTCCGGGAAGCCTTCCCAATCCCGGTATCCCGATGATCTTCATCCTCGGGTTGGTCCTTGCACTGATCCTGTCTCCACGACTCAAGATCCTTCCTCTTGTCACCGGCAGTATTCGCGAGGCGATGCCGGTGGTCGGAATACTGATCGGGGTTGGCGCGTTCGTCCAGGTGATGACGCTGACCGGTGTCCGCGGACTGTTCGTGATCACCGCAGTGACGCTGCCCGAGATCGGCCTCTATGTATTCATCCTGCTCGGCTTCGTGCTGGCCGGAGCGCTGTTGGGCTCGTACGGTTCGGGGACGGTCTTCGGGATCCCCGTGACCCTGGCTCTGCTGGACCGCGATCCCGTCCTGGCAATCATCGGGCTCAGCCTGATGGCCGCATTCTCGAGCCTGACGCCACCAACCGCGATCGTCGGCCAGGCCGCGGTCATGTCGGTCGGATACAAGGGAAGTTACGGCGCGGTGCTAAAGAAGATGTGGCTACCGTGGCTCATCGCCAGCCTTATCGGCCTCGCGATAGTCGTCTTCGCCGACCGGCTTGACTGGCTGGTCAGGTACTAGGTGCAGAGATGCTGATTCCTTACACGATTCTGATCGCACTGATCTCGATACTGATCATCGTCAACCTCTTCCGCGAACGCCAGTTCCTTGAGAAGGTCGGTTACGCGATGCTGCTCATCCCGTTCGCGCTGCGCGCGTTGGGGATCAAATGAGCGGTCGCGGGCGGGCAGCTCCTGCTGGCCTGGTTGCAAGCGGCCTCCTGCTGGCGGCCGCAGCAGCCGTGATCGCGGTTGTCGCCGTTCAGTTCCTTTCCATGTACGAGCCTGACACCGTCGTGATTCGCAGCGAAGTGACGCGTCAGGCCCTGCTGAGTGACTACCACAGTCCCCTTGCTGACACCATGGGCGATACGGAGGTGTATTTCCTGGAAGGAAGCGAGCCCGGTGGGACCGCCCTGCTCCTCGGCGGGGTCCACCCGAACGAGCCCGCAGGGATGCTGGCAGCCGTACTCGCGCTCGAGAACTCGACTGTCCAGGCCGGCCGCCTCATCATCATTCCCTTCGGCAATTCCAGTGCGTACACGCACAACACCGCCGGCCACGGCTCCCCGCAAGGGTTCACGCTCGAGACGCCCTGGGGTGAGCGCCACTTCCGCTATGGCGACCGCCTCACGAATCCGATCCACCAGTACCCGGATCCGGAGGTGCACATTCATCATCCGAGCGGCTCACTGGGATCGGGCCAGGAAGCAAGGAACCTGAACCGCAACTTCCCGGGAAGGGCGAACGGCACGCTCACCGAGCAGATCGCGTTCGCGATCCAGCAGATCATCCACGAAGAGGACGTGGACGTGATGCTTGACATGCACGAGGCGAGGCCGATGAACCCGATTGTCAACGCGGTTGTTGCCCATGAGGACGCGGCCGACATAGCCGCCATCGCGGTGATCGACCTTGAGTTCCTGGATGACATCGGCATGCGGCTCGAGATCACTCCGCAGCTGTTCCAGGGTGTGAGCCAGCGTGAGCTCGGCGACCATACCGATGTTCTGGCTGTGCTCTCCGAAACGCCGAATATCGCCATGGACTTCGTGCACGCCCAGATCAACGAGGAGCTGGTGCTGCGCGGTCGCGACGAGTACCTGTTGCGCGCGACCTCCAGGCCCGGCCTCGTTTACGTCGACTATGACCACGAGTACGGCATGCCCATCGAGGACCGGGTCGGCAGGCACCTTGCCACGTTCACCCGCCTGCTTGACGCCTATAACGATTTCTATCCCGACAGCCCCGTTCGGCTGGAGGGAATTCCCGAATACACGGGTCTGATCAACGAGGGTCTTGGCCCTTATCTGCTTGATCCGGCCGAAGGAGGTACAAGATGAGAAAGTCAATCTTCAGTGCACTTGCAGTTGGCCTGATGCTCGGCGCGGTCGCGCTGGCGTCCGGAGTCCGCTACGTGTCGGTAGACCAGACACCGCTTTACGGGAGCGAGGAAGCCGACACCGAACTCACGGCCCTCAGGGTCACCTCGGAAGTCGAAGTGCTGGAAGAAGGCGATGCCCACTCGCTCGTCAAGATCACCGGCTTCATCCGTGCTGAAGCCGAGAGCGATGTCGTCTTTACGAACACGGTGGACGAGATCGAGATCACGACCGCCGTTGATGCTTCGCTGCTGACCCAGCTTGCCGCGGCAGAAGGTTTCGCCGAGGTCGAGCTCACCGGCTACGTTGCCAACGAGGCGCTCGTTGAGGACAGGGAAGAGATGTTCACGACAGCAGCTGGCGTGTATCAGCGCTACTGCTCCAGGTGCCATGTGGGGTACGCCGGCCCGGTCGAGCAGCTGATAGAGCGCCTCCGGCCGCGTGAATGGCCCAGCTTCGCCCGGCGCATGGCCGTGGGCACCGGCATCTCGGACTCTGACCTGAACCTGATCATTCACTGGCTCCAGACCGAGTCGCAGGCTGCACGCGCAGAATGAGGTTCCGCCTGCTGCTCCACCTGGCCGTGCTGCAGATCGCTGCCGCAGCCTCGGCTGCTGGTGGCGGCCTGCCCCCGGGAAGTCCGGGGATGGTCGTCACCAGCGAGCCGCAGGCGGCTGTCGCCGGCCTGAACATCCTGCTTGACGGCGGCAACGCCGTCGATGCCGCAGTCGCTGTGGCTGCAACGCTCGGTGTTACCGAGCCCTATCTGTCCGGAATCGGCGGGGACGGCTTCATGACCGTCTACTGGGCCGAGAGCGGCGAGGTGCACGTGCTTGACTTCAGCGGGCGCGTCCCGGCCGCTGTCGAGGATGCCCTGCTGTCCGGGGGGCACATCCCCATCGACGGCCCCGGCTCCGTGGTGGTCCCCGGTGCGGCCGCAGGCTGGCACGCTGCCCTTGAGCGCTTCGGATCGCTCGAACTCAGTGCGATCCTGGCGCCGGCGATCAGGCTGGCCGAGCAGGGATTCGAGGCGTCCGTTTACACGGCGGAAGCCATGTCCTGGGCCGCCGGGCTCTTCTATGAATGGGACGAGATCGGCGCCATGACCTGGTGGAACGGTGAGCTCTTCCCACCTGAAGCCGGCGGAATCATCCGCAATGAACGGCTGGCGGACACTTATCGTCTGCTCGCCGAGCAGGGCCTCCTGTCGTTCTATGACGGCGAGGTAGCGGATCTGATCGCTGGTGCCCTGGCCGAGCACGGCGGAGTGGTCGCTGCCCAGGACCTGCGGGATTACGAGCCGCTCTGGTCAGAGCCGCTGCGCGTCGACTACCGCGGTTATGGCCTGTACGCACCCCGGCTCAACTCGACCGGTGGGCTGGCCACGCTGCAGGTGATGCAGATCCTCGAGGGGTACGATGTCGCCGCCTGGGATGAGGCCGATTACGTCCATCACCTGGTGGAGGCAATCAAGCTCGCGGCCCGCGACCGGGCGGCCTGGGGCGGTGACCCGGACTTCCTCGCTGAGCCCGTGCCATACGATCACCTGCTTTCGGATGAGTACGCCGCCGAGCAGCGCAGCCTGATCGATTCAACGTCTGTCGCCACCTCCGGACCGGTCGGCCCCGAGCAGCCCGGCACGAGTCACATCTCTGTCATCGACTCCCGGGGGAACATGGTCGCCATGACCCTTTCGATAGGCGACGGATGGGGCAGCGGCTTCGTGGCCGGCGAGAGCGGCGTCGTGCTCAACAACTCCCTCACGCTCTTCAGCACCGATGAAGGCTCGGCCTCTGCGCTCGCACCACTCAAGCGCGTGCCCTGGAACATGACGCCGATGATCGTGCTGAACGAAGGCGAGCCCTGGCTTGCCCTGGGCACACCGGGCGGCACCGGCATCTGGCAGAGCCTGCCGCAGGTGCTGACCCGGCTGATCGACAAGGGCGAGACGCTCGAGGAAGCGATCGAAGCTCCGCGCTTCCGCTGGCAGCTCGGTGGCAACGCTGTCGGCCTGGAGAACAGGTTCGCAGAAGGAGTCGCCGCCGAGCTTGGCGAGCGTGGCCACGAGATCCGCGACTACGGTGCATGGGCAATCGCAGCCGGTGCCGTGAACGGCATCGAGCGGCAGCCTGATGCAGGGCCTGCAGGAGCGGTGGATCCGCGCCGCGAGGGTCTGGTAGTGGGCTGGTAGCAAGCACGTGCATCCGCTGACCCTCCTCCCTCCTGGCGACACTGATATCGCAGTCATCTGTGCGGTCTGTCTGCTGGTAGTGGTGTGCCTGCTGTCCTTCAGCCGCTTGCGGCTGCAGCGGTCGCGCGCAAGGGTTGGCGTGCGTGTGCTGGTCGCCGGCACGAGGGGCAAGTCGACCACGACACGCCTCATCCGGACCGGCCTGAGCGCCGCCGGCCTGAGAACTGTCGGCCGGGTCAGCGGAACCGTGCCAAAGTATCTGGCAACTGATGGAACCGAGTCGGTCTGGCCCCGCTTCGGCCGTCCGGCAATAGGTGAGATCGAAAGCGTCGTGCACCGCGCCGCCAGGCAGGGCGCAGACGCCATCGCTGTCGAAAACATGGCGATAAACTCACGGCTCTCGCATGCCGTGATCGCTGGTATCCTGCGCCCGCATGTCGTCGTGATCACCAACCTGCGGCCCGATCACCTGGAGGAGCAGGCCGAGCAGCTGGAGACGGAGTACGGCCGGATGGCGGCATTGCTTCCGCCCAAGGGATCTGTCCTGGTGAGCACAACCTCGACCGCAACAGTGGAGCTGCGCGAGCTCGCCTCACGCAAGGGGGTAACCCTTGGGGTCGCTCCACCGGCAGAGTCCCAGATTCAGGAACTGAAGGAGTTGGCAATCACTGCGTGTGCGGCCCTTGTGCCCGCGCGGGCCGAGGCCGCGCGGCACGCGATCATGGCCGAGCCGGTCGACGGCGCCTCCTTCAGGCCCTTCCCTCTTTCCGTGGCGGACAGGAGCTTCTCTTTCCTGGACGCCTTCGCGTGCAACGACACGGAATCGCTGGGCATGCTGCTTGACGAAGCGGGTGTGGATGACGCCGACGTCGTCGTTCTCAACGCCCGTGCTGACAGGCCCCTGCGCACCGGGCAGTTTCTCGGGTTCCTCAAGGAACGCTCGCCGTCCGCGCACATCTTCCTGGTCGGCGCGCACCTTCCGCGCCGGCTGATCGCACGCTACGGCCTTAGCATCGAACCGCTCTCTGCCCGCGGTGCGGGTGCCGTGCTCGCTGCCGTGGCCGCCAGCGTCCCTCAGGACGGCATGGCGTGGGGCGTCGGCAACGAACATGGTCTGGGCGCGGGGCTCAGCCGGGCTGTGCGGGCATCGGCATGCTGACTGCTTTCCTCAGCGTCGGGGTTGTCATCAGCCTCCTCGTGACTGAACTGGCGGGAATCGTACCCGGCGGGATCATCGTGCCCGGGTACCTGGCCGTGATCCTGGACCGACCCCAGGCGCTGCTGATGGTTGCCCTGCTCTCCGGAGTGACCTGGTTGCTTGTCCTGCTCGTCAGCCGCTTCACGGTCCTTTTCGGAAGGCGCCGCTTCGGCGTCGCCGTGCTGATCGGCCTGGCTCTGAGCAGCCTGGTTCACGTTTCCCGACCCCAGCTCACGGGCCTTCCGCTTGAATGGAGCGGAATCGGCTACGTGGTGCCGGGACTCATCGCCCATCAGGTCGACCGGCAGGGACTCCTGCGCACCCTGATCGCGATCGCGATCGCGACGCCTCTCACGCGCCTGATCGTGGTGGCGCTCGCATGACGCGGCTGCGCCCGATCGGCTGGCCGGTGATCGCCGCGGCGGCTATCTCGGTTGCCGCCTGGCTCGTGCTGGGCCCCAGGCTCGCCAGTCCGCTTGGCGATCATTACGGCACCGCCCTTGAGGCCGCCCGGAACATGCAGCGTGCCATGGCGCTGCTTGCAGTCGACAAACAGGCTCTTGGCCTCATGCAGGACCGTGAGCTTGATCCGAACCAGACCGGCCTGATCGGCCCGGAACTCACCAGCCTGGTCACCACGTATGGGGCGCTCGGCTCCAAACGGACGGCGACCAATCCCGATCTTGCCGCGGCGATCGTCGGGCTGCTTGCCAGGAACGGAATAACCGGGGGCGACACCGTGTTGGTAACGCTTTCCGGATCCCTGGTCGGCGCGAACGTCGCCGTTCTGGTTGCCCTTGAGGCGCTCGGAGTGACGACGCTCGTGATCGATTCCGTGGGCGGTTCCATGTACGGAGCCGTCGATGCCTCTTACACGTGGCTGGACATGCATTCGAGCCTGATTGGGTCCAACCTGTTGTCCACGGGTCCGATCTTCGCAGTCATGGGTGGCTACGACGCCATCGGAATCGGACTCGAGGGCACCGACGAGGTCAGGGCCGCAGCGGCCCGCAACGATGTCAGATTGATCGACGCTGATTCGCTCGCCGGGCTTGTAGAGGCCGCAAGAGACGAGATCTCGTCGGTTGTCGATCCGGCAGCCATCTCCATGCTCATCAACGTCGGTGGCGGCATGCTCGCTATGGGCAACTGCCTCGAGCTGACCGGCCTCGAGTCCGTCGTAAGCTACACTCCCGTTACATGCAGGGAGGGCACGCCGGGGCTGATCACGTCATTGTCCGAACTGGACATCCCTGTCATGCACATCATCAACATGCGCTTTCTTGCGCTGGAACTAGGCCTGCCGTATGACCCGATTCCGTTGCCGACGCCGGGCAACAACAAACAGGTTTACGGTCCACCACCCGAGAACACGGCACAAGGGCGTGACCAGTCAGCTTCCGGCCGGCACGTCAACTTTGGAGGAAACACATCATGAGAATCGGACCATTTGGAATCTGGGAACTGCTGATAATCCTCGTCCTCGTACTTCTCCTGTTCGGCGCCAAGCGCCTGCCGGACATGGCAAAGGGTATCGGCCAGGGGATCAAGGAGTTCCGCAAGGCAGTGAAGGACATCGGGGACGACGTGAACAGCACGCCAGCAGCTGCGCCCTCGCCTGCACCCTCACCTGCTGCCGAGGCCAGCCAGGCAGCAGCGCAACCCGCTTCGGTACCACCGGCTACCAACAGTGAACAGCAGAACACGGGCGCCTGACAGGCGCGACTGCCTGGACCCCGGTCCGGCGGGAGGCTGCTGACTGATGCTGCGAGCCCTGCTTACCGTAATGTCGAGGCGTTCTGAGGATGCCTCAATCTGGGAGCATCTTGAGGAACTCAGGAGGCGACTCTTTTTCGCCCTGGGTGCCTGGCTTGCTGCTGCGAGCATCGCGTTCTCGTTCAGGTTCGTGCTCCTGGACTGGCTCAAGCAGCCGCTTCCGCCAGGGCTGACGCTGCACACGTTCCACCTGATGGAGCCGCTGACTGTCAGCATCCAGATAGCAGCCTTCTTCGGCCTGGTACTGGCATCACCGGTCATCGGCGGCCAGCTCTGGGGATTCGTGTCGCCCGGGCTCTATCCGTCTGAACGCCGCTGGGCTGTACCTTTCATATTGCTGACGGTGCTCGCCTTCGCGATGGGCGTTCTCTTTGCCCGTTACGTCGCCCTGCCTTTCTCGGTGCCGATCATCACCGGTTTCCTGGAGGGCGAGGCGACGATGCTGCTCTCCACGGCAAGCTACATATCGACCATCGTCCTGTTCATGTCAGTCTTCGGCCTGGTGTTCGAGCTGCCCGTTCTGGCGTTCCTGCTTGCCAAGCTCGGCCTCATCGACGCTCCGATGCTGGTAAGGCAGCGCCGCGTCGCGATCCTGGTCGGTGTCGTGCTTGCGGCGGCGATCACGCCTACGGTCGACCCGTTCAACCTGGCGATCGTGGCGGTACCACTCATACTCAATTACGAGCTGTCAATCATAGTCGTACGGATGGCGCGGGTCAGGAAGGTCGCCGGGCTGGAGGGTTCGGCGTGAACGGAGTTCAGACCCGGGAGGCCGCGACCAGCCAGCGGCACTGATACGGCTCGGGCGGAACCCGGCTGCCTCGTGGGTCTCTCCCGTGAGGTGGTCAAGGAGCAGGCCGGCCCTTCAAGGCCGCTTCGGCGTCCACGCCGTCCACGGCGACCGCGTGCAGGAGGGGGCCGGTTACCACGAGGGCCTCGACCAGCGCCATCACTACGCTGTCCGGCTGAACGGCTGGTTGGCCGTCGGCCCCGGAAAAATCCAGCCTGTAGACCAGCTGCAGTCCGATGCCGTCCCGCCCGGGTTCGGGCGTGATGCCGTTGTGGTTCCTGCCGATCAGCGCGAGCAGGCGTTCGGCCTCACGTTCGTTCGAGGCGCTGATCTCGAAGTCGAGCGTATGCCGGAATACTGCGCTGCCCGCACTCTCGTCGCATACGACCGTGAATGGCACGTTCAGGTCTGCGTCGGGACCGTTGCCAAGCGGTGCGCTGCAGGTAAGTCGCCACTGACCCTCGCCGATGTTGCGCACGGAAGTCACCGGCAGGCGCTTCACCAGGAACTCCGCTATGGATTCGTTCTTCGCTCTGATGGTCATTTGGCACCGTCCTCCTGTCCCGCCTTTGCGCGGCGGTTGCATGGACCTGACAGGTTAGGGGACGGCGACGACACCTAGTGACGCGATAGGCTGCGGGTAGGGCTGCACACCCGGGCCCAGGACCGGGTCCCGTAAAGCCGCCTGCGCAGCAGCGGGCGGGACGCACGGGGCCATGCCCTCACACAGCCCGCTCAGGAGCCGTTCTGCCCGTGCGGTCCTGCGGGCTCGCGGTAGCTGCTGCCGTCGCGGCAGATGACCGTGTCTTCCGGAAGTCCCCGGCCCTGATACTCCCAGGAGTCAACGACGCTGCCGCCCAGCATGAGATAGACGGTATCGCCGCTGTTGTTCCAGATCCCCTGTCCCGGGTTGTAGATGCGCAGGTCGCCGGCCGGCTGGACGCCCACGGGCAGCTGCAGGCGCACGCCTGAGCCCTCGTCGAACAGGTAGTACCCGCGTGTGTCCATCTCTGTGGCAAGGCGGAGGGAGACCCACTCCTCGTCCGCATCGTTGGGGCTGGAGGGGTTGAAAAGGATGCAGGCGATGCTGATCGGACCGTGCGAGACCGGCTCGGTCGCTGCGGTCGAAGCGGTTCCCCACATGCCAAGGCCGACTTCGGCCGCCTGCGTGGCGGCCTCCTCATAAAGGTCGGCGTAGGTGGTGTTCGGCGCGATCTGCAGGGTAGTGGCCCATCCCGCTCGAACCGTCTCCAGGTTGAGCTGGCTGACGCGGTGCGGACCGATCGTCCACTCGCCTGCGGGATCCTCGAAGTAGACGTAACCGAGCAGGCGGCCGTAGATGTCTTCCAGTCCCAGGTCGGTCTCCACGAACACCTGGGTGCCAGGTGCCAGCAGGCTGCCGACCCAGTCCGCGGCCGCGCTGCCATGGGGATCCTGCTGGTGCAGTTCGGGCGCGTCGATTCCGATGAGCCTCACGGTCCTTGGCCCCAGGTTGGAGAAGAGTACGATCGTGTCACCGTCAATGACACGCTGGACGGGAACGGGGCCGTGAACCGTCCCGACCGGCTCCCACTGGGCTGCCGCGGCTCCGGCTGCCAGCAGGAGGGCGCAGCAGAGGACCCTTCCGATTCTTGATAGTTCCAGGCAATAGTCAGGCACCAAGCCGATTATTGCCCGGATCTGCCTCCCCGGACCCGAGACCGGGCTCAGCCGGCGTGCTCACGCTCCCCGCCGGAACCGTCAATCGCGAAGGAAACCTTGGCGTTGATGCGGTACTGGACGATGCGGTCGTCCTCCACGATCGCCTGCATCTCCTTGACATAGATCGACTTGATGTTGCGCACTGTACGCGAAGCGTGGCTCAGCGCCTGCTGCGTCGCGTCCTCCCAGCTCTTGTCCGACTGGGCCAGCAGTTCAATTACCTTTACGACTCCCATTGGTGGCCTCCTTGACCGGGCCGGCCGTCGTCGCGGCGGCCTTACCCGGCAACTGTAGGGAGACCAGGGAGCAGCCACCTGGTGCTGGCGCACGGTTCTTGCGCCGTTGCAGGGAGCCGCAGGCGATGAGATCGGTAACGCAGGCGTAACGCACCGGCGTCAATAGTGTCGGGCATGAGAAGAACACTGCTATCGACCGCAACCGCGCTGCTCGTGGTGCTTGGCTCAGCGAGCGCCCAGGACTACCGGGGAAACTTCGTGATGCCAACGGATGCTGGAGACATCACGCTTCGCCTCGAGCAAACAGTCGAAGTCATCTCGGGCGAGATGGTGCTGGGCGCAGAAACATATCCGGTCCAGGGGAGCCTCGATGAACTGGGCATCTTCGGCACGGTCTTCACCGGCCAACAGGACCTCTACTTCGAGGCGGAACTGCAGGGAGACAGCCTGTACATGATCATGGCTCTGGTCGATCCCGGTACCGGTCAGCCCGACCCGGAGAGTGCAGGCGAGTACGTGTTTCACCGCGTGCAGGCGCCAACCGCGGCCACCCCAGCCGCGCCGGGCAGGCTGTTGGTGCCGGCCGTTCAGGACACGACCACCGTGCAGCCCGCGGGCTTGATCCGGGCGCGGACCGGTCAGCGCTACGAGGCCGGCACCCGGATCGGCTCGCCCGACGCAGGTGCCTCGTTCATCGTCCCTGACGGCTACTACGCCGGCTTCCACCCGGGCGAGAACGCCTTTGTAGTCGTCTCCGACACGAGGCCCGGCCTGGTGATTGCCACCGCACTTTCCTTCATGGAGCTTGACGTCGCAGTGCGCGAACTCGGCCGGGCCTTCGATGCCGATGGACTGGTGTTGCAGCCCCAGGGCAGTCCGCAGGTGACCGACGGCGTGGCCCGTGGCCGGTTCACCGCGTTCGGTCCACAGGGACAGCTTGCCCTGTACATCATCGGTGTGGCTGGCAGCAGCGGAAACGTGCTTACCATAGCCGGCCTGGGCACCGCCGCAGAGAGCGCTCAGATCGAGCAACTGGTCGAAGCGATTGCAGCCAGCGCGATCCTCTCCGCGCCGTTGAAGGCAGACGCATCAGACGCTTCGAACCGCCTCACCGGCCTGCGCCTGAGCATCGCCTCAAGTGACTCGAGTACCGGCGTGAGCGGAGGCGCGTTCTCGAACACGTCCAGGTGGCTGGACCTGTGCTCCTCGGGCAGCTACGAGTACCAGTACCACTACAGTTTCAGTGCGGACGTCCCCGGGGCGGACGGCCCGGGATCGTTCGGCGGGGTGAGCGCCTCCGACAGCGAAACGAGGCGGGACTCCGGCCGCTGGGCGGTCGAGTCAGGCCTGCTCGGTCCTGTCGTTGTGCTTCACTCCGCTCAGGAAGGAAGCAGCACCTACCTGCCCCTGCTGGAGGAGGCGGGTGCGCTGTATGTCGATGGCGTGGCCGTCATGACGGGAACAAGCCCGAACTGCCAGTGAGACTCAGGCGTCGAGTCGCTGCCGCAGGGCGCTCAGGTGCGGCGGCAACGACTCCTTCGTGTAACCGGAGCGCGTGAGCAGCGAGCGTCCGTTCGGTTCGTCCCCGGCATCGAAAAGGGTGATCGCGGCTGCCGCAAGAGCCTCCGGGAGGTCGGTCCGCGGGGCGAGCAGCCTGACCTGCTCCAGCGCCGCGCGGACGGACTCCGGATCCGAGGAGGCCTCGTCGGCGCGCGCCAGCTTGCTCCAGGTCATCAGCAGCAGGGTTGGGTCCCTGCTGTCCTGCGTCACCTGAAGCCACTGCGCCCGGGCCTCATCCTCGCGGCCCATGGCGCTCAACGCCCTGCCGTAAGTGTAACGGAGCGAGTCGGTGCCCTCGAAGCGGCCGAGCGCCAGCGTGTTCACCACCTGCTGCAGGAGTTCCTCGTCCAGCGTCTTAAGATCCTCCCTGCAGCAGACGAGGTTCAGGGTGTGGTCGACCTGCTGGCGCCTGGCCCCGAGTCGTGTAGCGATCGATACCGCCTCCTCGTGCAGGGGCAGGGCCTCCCGCGGTCGGCCCAGCTGGTCCAGCAGCACGGCGCAGGAGCTGAGCTGGGCGGCCACATCGATGTCCGGACCGGTTTCCCGTACTTCCACCAGCAGCTGCCGGAACGTGGCGAGGGCTTCCTCGGTCCTGCCCCGGAAGTGATGGGCGATGCCGAGCGATGACAGTGCGTTCTGCTCATGCCAGCGGTCACCCGCACGACGCGCCTCGCGCAGCGCGTCGCGGGCGAGGAGCTCGGCTTCCTCGCTGGCGCCCCGCTGCAGGGCGATGGAGGAGAGAGTCGCGAACGAAGCCGTCAGTGTCAGCGGCACGCTGGAGAGATCGACTACCTCACGGGCCAGCTCCCAGGCCTCGTCGAGGCGGGCCAGTCCCCGCAGGAGCGCGGCGTGTTCCCCGAGCAGTGCGAGTCGCGCTTCGTCCGTGAGGTCGCCTGCACGGCGGGTCAGGGTCGAGGTCACTACCGCGAGTGCCTGGTCGTACAGTCCCGTGAGCCGCAGCGCACTGATACCGGCCATCAGCTGGTTGATGGCCGGCACCGACTGGCCCGCCTCGAACAGGTGCCCGGCGGCCTGCAGGTGCTGGGACCGGGTGGCCAGCACCTGGCCCGCGCGTCCGTGCAGGCTTCGGCGCCTGGCTGGAAGGATGGCCTGGTACACCGCCTCGCGCACGACATCGTGCGGAAAGGCGCCGTCAGTGGTGAGGCCGGCCTCCTCGATGCCTTCCAGTGCGAGGAGCGCGTCGTCCTCGTTGCAGCCGGCCAGCAGCGCCAGAAGCTCCGGATCGGTCGCGTCGGCCAGTACGGCCGCGCCATGAAGCACCCTGCGCGCGGCCGGACCCAGGCGGGCCGTGCGTCGTCCGATCAGCTGACCGGCGGATCTGGGCAGGTGACCGGGTGCCAGCAGGGCGGGAACAGAAGCCAGGTCTTCGTGCCAGCCGACGACGGATTCGTCGAGGATGCCGGTCTCGAACAGGTGTTGCAGAATCTCGAGCACGAAGCGTGCGTTGCCTCCGGTCGCTGCGTACAGCCAGTCGCTGAACGCGGCGGGGATGTCGGCCCGGCCCGAGAGATCGGCGAGCAGCACGCGGAGGGCATCAGGGCCGAACTCATCAAGCGCGTGAGTTTCCACGCCTGGCTGCGACTGCAGTTCACGCAGCTCGGGCGTCGCTTCATGCCGCCGGTAAGCCCCCAGAATCCGCAGTCCGCCGCGGGCGACAACCTCTGCCAGGACCTGGAGGGTGGCCGGGTCGGCCCACTGGAGGTCGTCTGCAACCAGCTGGAACGGGGCGTCGGCATCCCCGGCCTCTTCCGTCAGGTAACGGACCAGTGCCTCCCGCAGTCGCGGGCCGGCCTCCTCCGGGGCCAGGGCGGGTGGCGATTCTCCGGGCATGATCTCGGGCACCAGCCGCGCGAGGTCACCTGCGTACTCCTTCAGACCTGCGGGAGTGCCGTGGACAGGCACCAGCCGGCTGATCAGGGCACTGAGGGCGCGGTATGGCACCGGCTTCGTGCCTTCGAGGCAGCTCAGCCAGGTCGCGCCGGGGCCGAGTTCCTGCAGCAGGCGCGTCTTGCCCGTACCGGCCTCGCCCCTGATGAGCACCATTCCGGCGCGGGAGGCGACAACCCTGGCCGCCAGGGTGGAGCGGTCGATCATGCGGGGCGGCCGCAGTACCGCGAGCGGCACGGTTCGGTCCCGGCGCCGGGCGGTCATGGCCGCAACGTCCAGCGGCTCGGACCCGCCGATGGTTCCCGCGAGCGAAATCGTCGCGTCGAGTGGCCCGAGGCCGTACTCGGCTTCGAGCATGCTTTCGAACGCCCGGAAGGCACGGAGCGCCCGGTCGCGCTGGCCAGCCAGGTACGCCTGTTCCATGAAGGCGTTAAGAGCTTCCTCGTCCGGCTCCTGCGCGTTTGCGAAGGGCTCGAGTGAATCAGCCGCCCGGGCATGATCGCCGGCGGCTGCAAGCTCCCTCGCCACCGCGAGCACGGCACGGCGATGCAGGGTGCGCAGCTCATCGCGTTCCAGATCAAGCCAGGCATCGAACCCGCCGCTTCCGTCGGGCTCGTGTCCGGCCAGCAGGTCGCCGCCGTAGAGGGCTGCTACCGTGCGCCAGTCGTCCCTGCGCGCGGCTTCGCGCAACAGGGCCACGTCGCAGTCGACGCTCCAGCGGATCCGCTCCTTCTCCAGCTCGAGTCCCTTGGCGCCATTCAGCTGCCTCACGCGACTCACCAGCTGGCGCAGGTTCCGCCTGGACGCACCGGCATCGACATCGGGCCAGAAGAGGTCGGCAAGGCGTTCGCGGGATACCCAGTCGCCCGCACAGGCAAGGTAGGCGAGCAGCTGGCTGCGCTTGCCGGACGGAAGGGATGTTCCGCCGGCTTCGAATCTGCCCAGGAGCCGGATGCGAGCGTGGCCCATTGCCAGTCATGCTACTCGTTTTATTGCGCGGTACGTTACGGCAGCGTTATCGCCTGGGCGCGGACTCACGTATCATCGGGGCACCTTGTCACAGCCCAGGACACCACCTACCAGGCTGCTGTTCGGAGCCGTACTGATGATCGGTGCCATGATCCTGCTGCCGATCATGGACGGCCTCGCCAAGGGACTGAGCGAGCGCTACCCGGTCCTGCAGGTCGTCTGGGCGCGCTACCTGTTCCACCTGCTGGCGATGCTGCCCGTCCTGCTGAGCCGCTACCGTCTGCACGAACTCCTGCCCGAGCGCGCCGGCGTACAGCTGGTGCGGGGCGTGTTCCTGCTCGGGGCCACCGCCATGTTCTTCGGCGCTCTGTCGCTGATGCCGCAGGCCACCGTCCTCGCGCTCTTCTTCGTCTCACCGCTGGTGGTCACCGTGCTCGCGCCTGCGCTGCTTGGTGAACGCGTCAGGCCCTGGCAGGTGATCGCGGTAGCGGTCGGCTTCGCGGGCGTCATGCTGATCCTGCGTCCCGGCGGGGACGCGTCGGCCTGGGGTGCCGTCATGGCGCTGACCGCGGGAGTGATCCACGGCCTCTACCTGATCTTCACCCGCCGTCTGGCCGGAAGTGCTCCGCCACTGGTGACGCTGGGCTACACGGCCGTGTTCGGAGCGGTGGTCATGAGCGTGATCGTGCCGTTCTTCTGGGTCGCGCCATCGCCCGGCGACCTGGGCATCATGGCGCTGCTCGGCGTGCTCGCGGCGGCCGGGCACTACCTGATCATCAAGGCGTTCGATCATGCCCCCGCGACCTTCCTGGCTCCGCTTGGCTACACGGAGATGGTGACGGCGGTGCTCTACGGCTACCTCGCCTACGGGCACCTGCCGGACGCGCTGGCCTGGATCGGAATCCTGGTGATCGTCAGTGCGGGCGTGGTCGTCTCACTGATCGAGACGCGCCGGGAGCACCGGGGACCGCTGCAGGCGTTCAGGAAGGCACGTCAGGGGCGCAGGTGAGTCGCTCAGTACGCCAGGTCCTCTTCCCAGCCGCGACTGCGCCACCACGCCAGCAGCGTCGCCGCCAGGGAGATGCCGATGCCCAGGGGCCCGAACCACTGGCCGACGCTGAGCCCGTACGCTCCCAGGCCCAACCCGACCGGCACGACGCCCTCGATGAGGTTGAGGATGGTGTCACCCTGGTTACGCGCGCGCTTGAACAGGTCCGAGCGCCTTACCCTGATCGGGTTCCACAGCCTTATCAGGCTTGAAGCGATTGCCGAAGCAAGGGCGATCAGGGCCATCAGCAGGGCGAGCCAGGCGTTGAGCGAAACCAAGCCGATAACCAGCGGCAGCACCAGCACAATGGAGGGCAGCACGGCGGCGGTCAGCTTGATGCGGTGCACCTCTGCCGAGGGCACCGGTGAGGCCCGCAGCAGGTCGGGGGCTTCCTCGCCCGCCAGGCAGATGCGCGCCAGGGTCGCGCTGAACGTTCCCGCCAGCAGCACGGCGCCCGCACCCAGGAGTCCCTCCAGGTTCGAGAACGGCGAGCTGTCGGTGGCGGGTCTCCAGATGATCACCGCCATGGGGATGAAGTAGATTACCTGCAGCAGCGTCTGGGACACGAGGTACGGGTCGCGGAGAATCAGCTTCCACTCCTTGAGGAGCATGACCAGCCGTGTGCCCTGCCGGAACCTGTAGTGTCCCTGGCTCGAGGGCCTGCGGCTCCGTACCGCGGTCGTCGGTTCGAGCGTGCCCGTCATGAAGGCCCGGTGCAGGAAGCGGGTGGTCAGCCAGAAGACGAGTGCGCTGCCCCCCAGCGCGAGCAGGAGCGAGAGCGGGTCGAAGAAGAGGGCGCGGGCCGGGAACCACAGCAGGCTTTCCGGCGCGAGCGGACCACCGGCTTCGAAGAGCGGCACGATATTCGCCATGTTGGCAGCCAGGGAGTCGAGCCAGTTGTTGCCCAGCAGGTTCGGGATCATGGCGAGCATGAAGAAGCCGCCGCCGGCGAGGCTGCCGACCACCTGGGCGAGGACCCGGGCGCGCCGGGCGCCGAATACGCGGACGAGCCAGACGGTCAGGATCATGCCGACACTGGCGACCGCCAACGAGAGGGCGGCCACTGTCGGGTAAAGGCCCAGCAGCTGGGGCACGCCCACCATCACGCCCACGTGGGCGATCGGCAGCAGGAATATCGAAGACATCAGGCAGACCGTGAGCGCGACACCCAGCACGCGGCCGGCAAAGATCACGCGGCTGGAGAGCGGCGACGAGGCGAGCAGATCCATGTCGCCGCGCTCGAACAGCGCCTGAACGCTTCGGCTCATGGCGAGGGCCAGCATCAGGGGGGTTGCGACCAGCAGGAGGGCGACCGCCACATAAATCGCGGCGGGATGCAGCGGCGTGAGCGAGCCGCGCAGCCCCTGAGCCATGAACCAGAGTGCAAGGTGAACCAGGGCGAACAGGATCGCGCCGGTCGCGATCAGCGAACCCGGCGTGCTCGTAGCCGTGAACTCGCGCCACGCCACCCTCAGGTCGTGCCGGAGGAGCCAGGGAAGGGTGCCGGGCGTCACCCGGATTCCACCAGCTCGAGGAACACCGACTCGAGCGTAGCGCTGGTGTCCGAGGCCAGACCCCGGAGTTCGGCCAGCGTGCCCTGCGCGATCAGTTCGCCGTGGTTGATGATGCCGATTCGCTCGGCCATCCGCTCGGCGATCTCCATGATGTGGGTAGTCATGACGACGGTGTTTCCGGCTGCGACGTAGTCGCTCAGGAGGTCCTTGACATCGCGGGAAGCGCCGGCGTCCAGGCCCGTGAGCGGCTCGTCCAGGATGATCACGCGCGGCCCGTGGATCAGGCCGCCGGCCAGTCCCAGCTTCTGCTTCATGCCCCTTGAGAACGTCTCGGTCAGCTCGAAGCGGTTCTTCCACAGGTCGAGCATCTCGAGCAGCTCGCGGGCTTTTGGCGCGGCCTCGTCGGCCGAAACGTTCCAGAGGCCGGCCACGAACTCGAGGTACTCAAGTGGGTTCAGCTTTCCGTAAAGGAGCGGCTCGTCCGGCAGGAACGCCAGCTCGGCCTTGGCCCGCACGGCCCTACGGGTGATGCTGTGTCCGAGGATGAACGCGTCGCCGGCAGTGGGCCTCATCAGGCCGGCCACCATCCGCAGCGTGGTCGTCTTGCCCGCGCCGTTGGGGCCGAGCAGGGCGTAGAACTGGCCCTGGGGGATCGCGAGGTTCACGTCCTTGACGGCAAGCTTCGTGCCGAACGACATCGACAGGTCCTGCAGCAGCAGAGCGGGTTCCAGGGCCTGATCCGGCGCAGTGACTGTGCTGGTCATATCGGTCGAGGGTACCTGATTCTGCCCTTGGCTGCCGTTTACCGGTCGCTCGCCGCCAGCCTGAGCGCAAGCCTCGCGCGGCGCCGCTCGAGCTCCGGGTGGTCGGCGTCGCGGCATGATCCGGCCGCCTCGACGGACGCAAGCGCTTCGGCGTAATCCCTGTGCCGGTGCTCCTGCAGCTTGGCCAGCTCAACCCATGCCGCCGCGTGCCCCCGGCTGCCCAGCTGGCGCCAGAGCGCGGTGGCCTCGTCCAGACGCCCGAGCCGCTTCAGCAGGAGCGACGCCTGCCAGGCCGACTGCTGCCGCCCGGAAGCCGCCGCGAGGTAACGCGTCAGTGCCAGCTCGGGTTCGCCAAGCCGCTCGAACCACGCGCCCATGCCGTGCAGCTCGGGTGGTGCCAGCGATGGCTCTGGCTGTTCGATCAGATCCTCGAAGCGGGCGCGCAGCGCCGTCAGAGCGACGATGTCGGACACGTTGTGGGACAGCACGCCCGAGAGCCCCTCGGCCCTGTGCGTCCTCAGCCAGGCGATGTAGCGCGCGGGCACTTCGAAGCCGGGTACGTCGTCCGCGCCGCGACGCGCGCCAAGCACGTGGCGTTCGACAGTACCGAGGCTGCAGTCGGGCAGGGTCTCGCGCCAGAGGCGGCGCGCAAGGGTGAGCAGATCCAGGTGCGCCGTGCTTCTGAACGGGTCATCGAGCCTGTTGAGAGCGAACCTGCTCCGCAGCAACGGCAGGTCGAAGCTGCTTCCGTTGTAGGTCACGACCGCGGACGCGTCATGGACGATGGCCGCTAGCGCCCGCAGCTGCGAGACCTCATGCTCGGGCCCGGGCAGGAACAGCTGGCGCACGCTGAACCCGCCGGGATCGTGCCGGCCCACGCCCACGAGGAAGGCGAACGTGCCCGCGCCGCCGGACAGGCCCGTCGTCTCCGTATCGAGGTAGATGACCGGCCCTTCCGGGTTCCCGGCGCCGGCCTGGCGCCGCAGCAGCGGATGCAGCCCCGGTCCGCCCAGGGGAGCCGCGCCGTGCACGCTCCCGGCGGGCAGTCGTGACTCGCGTGCGAAGTGAATCCCGCCGTCGGCCTCGACGAGGCTGGCGCCCATGCTCGCTGCTGCCCCGGCCAGCCCGTGCATCGGGGCCACGGTTCCGGGCCCCGCGACCGCTCCGCCCCGCATCGCCCTCAGCCTGGCCAGCAGGTCGCTCACGTCAGTTCCTTGAGGAGGGCGATCGCCTCGGCCTTGCCGGCGTGACCGGGTTCGCCGGCGGGGCCGACGCAGGCGGGGCAGCCGTCGCTGCAGCTGCAGCCCGTGACGAGGTCGAGCGCAGCGAACACAAGGCTGTCGTGCCGGTCGGCAAGCTCGCGGGCCAGTCCGACGCCGCCGGGCACCGTCTCATAGATGACGATGACCGGTGCGCCGCCCGTGACGGGGCTGGCCGGGTCTGAGTGCACGCCCAGATCGCGCCCGTCGCACATCACCAGTAGCGGGGCCAGCGCGCGGAGCAGGTGAGCGGTCGCCGCGAGGCCGCTGCGGATCATCACTCCCTGCTCGGCCCGGCGGTGACACGCCGGGCACAGGGTGATCAGGTTGTCGGGATCGTTCGCCGACTTCGCATCAGCGAACTCGCGGAAAGGCACCTTGTGGTGGACCTGAAGCAGCGTGCCGGTCGCACTTGAGGTGCCGCACAGCCGGCACCTGCGTCCGTCACGTTCGACCACCGCCCGCCGGATGGCCGGCCAGTCCGGACCGTAGTCGTTGGTGTCGTTGCTCCAGGAGCCGGCTTCCCGCAGGCGGTTCACTACCGACTCATCCGGCGTGAACCCGTATGCGGCCGTGAAGAGCGTGACCGGCTCAGAGTCCAGCGGAAACCGGGCAAGCACCTCGTGAGTCTGCCGCAGCATCCGCCGGTAGCCTGTGACCCTGTCCGAGACGACCACGTCCGCCAAGAGCTTCCGGGCACCGCGGACCGAGGCGTAGCGGACCTCGCCGGCGGGATCGATCCTGATCTCGCGGTTCGCCCGCGTGATGAACCGGTCATCGGTTCGTTCGAGCCGGGCGATGCCGGCAGCCGTGTCGAGGAAGTTCACCACGAACGGCTGGCCGTCATGCAGGTAAACGGCCCCCTCGTGCACCAGCCAGTGGGCACTGTCAAAGTCCACCGATCCGATCGTCTCGCCGTCCTCCTGCAGGGACACTGTGGTGCCGGAGGTGGTGCGCAGGCTCACGCCCTGCGCGGGGTACTCCTGGCCAACGAAGTACCAGCGGCCGGCCGCGCCGTGCACGGTGCCTTCCTCCCGGAGCTGACCCATCAGCAGCGCCACGTCATCCGCAGACAGTCCGCCGTACTCCTCGCCCTCGGCGACGGGCGATTCGAAGGCAGCACAGCGCAGGTGGTCCAGGGCGATGAGCAGGTGGTCGGGCTCGCAGAGGACGCGTTCCGAGGTCGCGCCGAACAGGTGGCCGGGGTTCACGGCCAGGTACTGGTCCAGCGGACCTGCTCCCAGCACCAGGACGGTCGTGCCGGGACCGTCGCGGCGTCCGGCGCGGCCCGCCTGCTGGCGGAACGCGGCTGCGGAACCCGGATAGCCGGCCATCACCACGGCGTCCATGCCGCCGATGTCGATGCCAAGCTCGAGCGCGTTCGTGCTGACCACGGCCCGGGCCGTTCCGTCCCGGAGTTCCGCCTCGATCTGCCTGCGCTCGGCGGGCAGGAGTCCGCTGCGATACGCACGCACGCCCGGAACGCTGCCCTTCAGGCCGAGGACAGCCTCCTCTGTCGCCTGTCGCGTGCCGGCGAACAGCAGTACCTGCTGCCCTGCTCCCACAAGGCTGCGCGTGATGCTCATCGCCTCCTGCAACGCGGGCCGCCTCATGCCCAGGTCCTCGTCCACCAGCGGTGGCTGGACCAGCAGGGTGGTGCGCTCCGAGTGCGGCGCGGTGTCGTGCTGAACGTGTCTGACTTCTGCACCGGTCAGGCGGAATGCGTGTTCGGTCGGGTTGCCCAGCGTCGCGCTTGTCAGCACGAAGGTCGGGTGCGAACCGTAGTGGCGCGCGAGCCTCCTGAGGCGCCTGAGCGCTCCGGCCACATGGCTGCCGAAGACGCCCCGATACGTGTGCAGCTCGTCGACCACCACCAGACTGAGGCCCTGCAGGAAGCGACGCCAGAGCGTGTGGTGCGGCAGCAGGCCCGCGTGCAGCATGTCCGGGTTCGTGATCAGCGAGCGTACGTTCGCCCGGATCGACGGTCGGCGGCCGCTCGGCGTGTCACCGTCGTAGCTCGCCACGGCGGTCTCCGGCAGGCCGGCAGCGCGCGAAAGCCTCCCGAACGCCCGGGCCTGGTCGTGCGCCAGCGCCTTGGTGGGGAAGAGCGCGAGCATGGTTGCGTGCGGATCGCGCAGCTGCTGCCCCAGTGCGGGCAACTGGTATGCAAGGCTCTTTCCGCTCGCCGTGCCGGTCGTGAGCAGGACGTGCTCGCCCCGGATCACCGCTGCCACCGCGTCGCGCTGGTGGGCATGCAGGTGCCTGATCCCGGTGGAGGCAAGGGCGTCGTGCAGCGCGGAGGGCAGTCCGCCCGGGACTGGCACCGACTCGCCGGCCGAGGCAGGGATCACCTCGCGGCCAACGATCCTGGCGCCGGTGGATGCTATCAGCCGGTCCAGGTCCGGACGTCTTGCAGTTGCCTGCTTCACGGACCCATCTTGGCATCGTGACGCGATTCAGGTGCCGGTCAGCGCGACTTCATGCTCAGGCGCTTCACGGCCGCAGCGTGGCCGTGAGCCCGTTGTCCACGAAGATCACCTGCCCGGTGATGCGGACTGCGTGCCCTGACGCCAGGAACACGGCCAGGTTCGCCACATCCTCCGGCAGCACCACTCCGCTTCCCAGGGCGGGCGGCTCAGCCGACTCCGGCGTTGCCGGCCGGCTTGGCGCGATGACATTCACCCGGATGTCATGGAGTGCCAGATCAACCGCCATCGCCCGGGCCGCAGCATCGAGCCCGCCCTTGCTGGCGTCGTAGGGAACGGCGTCTGCATGGCCCCTGACGCTGCCGACCGACCCGATGTGCAATATGGTGCCGCCCTTGCCTGCCGCCATCACGCGCGCAGCAGCGTGCGAGCAGAGCAGGGCTGCGGTCAGGTTGAGGTCGATCATGCTGCGCAGGGCCGCCTCGTCGTAGTCAAGGAAGTGAGAGCCTCCGAGCTGTCCCGCACAGTTGACGAGCACGTCGACTCGCCCGTGTGCGCTCACTGCCGTGTTGACGAGGCCCGCTGCCACAGCCGGAGCGGTCAGATCCGCCGGAATTGCCGTGGCAGACGCCGGCCGGATCGAATTGAGCTCGTCCGTGATTTCGGTGAGCCGGCCGGCATCCAGGTCCACGAGCACGACAGCGGCACCGGCGGAATGGAAGGTCCTCGCGATACACAGCCCGAACCGTCCCGCAGCGCCAGTCACGACTGCGACCGTGCCTGTATCCAGCCGGTAGCTGGCCGGCTGCGGACTCAACTTATCCTGACGATCATCTCGACCTCGACCGACTGGTTGTTCGGCAGGTTGCTCGTGCCAACGGCGGACCGGGCGTGCCGACCCTTGTCGCCGAACACCTCGATCAGAACGTCCGTGAAGCCGTTGAGCACCTCAGGCTGCCGGTGGAAGTCGGGAGCCGAATTAATGAAGCCGAGCACTTTGATGATCTCCTCGACCCGGTCGAGGTCGCCGATCGCGTTCTTAAGTGTGCCAAGGGCATTGAGCGCTACGCGTTTCGAGGCCTCGTATCCGAGTTCCACCGTGACGTCGCTGCCGACGCGCCCAACTGCGACGAGATTGCCGTCCAGGTCGTGAGGCCCATGGCCGGACAGGTAAACGATGTCGCCCACTGTCTTGAACATCTCGATCTTGCGGGGCGTCGTGTCGATCCGAAGTGTGTAGCCGAGTTCCGCCAGTCTTTCGTCGATCTTTCCCATGTTGCCTCCGATTTCTCAGGTCCTGGGACCTGACCAGTATTCCTTGCCTGCCTCAAGCCAGTCGAGCTGTTCCTCCGTGATCGTCGACAGGCTGTAGAACCGATAGTTGCGTGCGCCTGCTGACCGGCAGGCGGCGAGTGTACAGAGGAAGGAGTCCCTCGAACCGAAGTCACCCGGCTCGAGCAGTACATCGATGCGGCTTGAGGGGAACGCCGCCTGCTTCTCATTCAGGATCGAGCGGACCTCGTCACTGGTCATGTCGGGTCGGATTGCGATGCGTGAACTGTCAACCACGTGCCGAAGGGAGGAGTGCTCGATTCCCGTAACCTCCGGAGGCGGTGAGTCATAGGTTGCGGTGCTGTCCACGGCCAATCCGGCCGCGCGCACATGTTCGAGCAGCTCCTGATGAAAGAGGTTCAGGTCGGCCCGGTTTGAAGATCTGTAACGCTCGAAGGCTGGTACGTCCAACCCGGAAAGCGAGACGGCAGAGCCCTCGGGCAGTGGCAGACGGTTCAGTTCCCGGCGGCAGACTGCCTGTACCTGCGCGCGGATGCGTGCGCCGTCCAACCCGTGCCGTGCGCCGATTGCAAGGCAGGAGTCACAGAAGCAGGTGGACAGGAGCCGGGAGAGCTCGGCGGGCATGACGACAGACTCCTTGGGGTTGATCCAGCCATAATTGAAGGGCAGGAACGAGAGTGACTCGAAGACGATGCCCTTGAACCTGTAATTGTCGGTCAGCTCAGCGACAAGGCGCTCGAAGTAATCGCGTGTGGCGCCGCTGTTCGGGCAGAGCTGTGCGATGTGAGGCTCTGAGAATGGGCTTTTGACAGCGTGTTCCGGATAGACGGCGGCAAGGGAATGGTTGTAGCAGAACACGGTCCAGGCTGTGGTCTCAAGTCCGGCAGCTGCAGCCGACTCCACCAGTTCTTCTAGATCGAAGCGGGTTCCTGCAACGTGCGGCGTGATTTCACCCTGGCCGCTGAACAGCCTTCCCGACGGTTCAAAATATATGGCTCCGGGTTCTGCGCCGAACACGAGTCTGGCGGGTTGATTTGGCATCAGGAAAGTGGCTGCGTGGTAGCTCACGGCCAGCTGCAGGGTCGATACGCCAAGCTCGCGCAGCAACTGGAATCGGGGCTTGAGTTCCACGCCCGCAAGATCCCATGGGTAGCAGTACATTGTTGCAGTTCCTGAGCTGTTGAACACCCGGCCGACCTCCTGCGCGCCTTGACAAACCCGAACGGGCTGAGCATACTGTACACCAGCAGTATACCACACGTATGCCAAGCCGGATTGGACGGTTTGCATCGAGTAGCACGGGGGTTTTCACGTGTCGGACGCGAACGTAACTACGTTGAGCGAAGGATTGGCAAAACACAGGAAGGTGTCGCTCGGGACGTACCCGACGCCACTTGAGCGGCTGGAAAGGCTGTCCGGACAACTCGGAGGCCCGCCCCTCTACATCAAGCGCGAGGACCAGAGCGGTCTCGCCTTCGGCGGCAACAAGGCGCGCATGCTCGAGTACGTGATCGGAGAGGCGGTTGAACAGGGCGCGGACGTGTTCATCGCGGGTGGTGGTGTCGCCCAGTCGAACCACGCAAGGATGTGTGCCGCAGCAGCGGTCAAGGCCGGTCTGAAGCCGGTACTGGTCCTGAACCGGGGGCCCTCCGACCAGCAGGCGATGCAGGGCAACCTGTTGCTTGACGATCTGCTTGGGGCCGAAGTCTGGCTGGTGCCGGACGATCAGGCCCGACAGGACGTCAACCCGCGGTTCGGCCTGCATCACGTCATGCTCGAAGTGGCCGAGAAGTACCGGTCAAGGGGCAGAACTCCATACGTGCTGCCTACCTCGAGTATCGGGCTGGCGGCCCTTGGCTTCGTGAGCTGCGCGGTGGAACTGGCTGCACAGCTTGATGGGTCGTCCGTGCGCAAGGCCGACATTTACCTGACTTCATCAGGATCCACGCAGGCTGGCCTCCTTCTGGGAGCAGACGTGCTGGGCGCGGACTGGCGAATCACCGGACTCGCTCCGTCCGAGAAGGGTGATCCACAGGACAACGTGTCGAGGCTATACAACGAAGCAGCAGAACTTCTGCAATTGGACAACCGGATCGAACCGGCAATCGTCCTCAGCGAGAACGCAGCCCAGGGCGGCTATGCACAGCTCTCAAGCCAGGCGGCGGAGGCGATCCGCCTGCTCGCCGGCACGGAAGCGATCCTCCTCGACCCTGTCTACTCCGGCAAGGGTTTCGCCAGACTGATCGAAATCATGAAACAGGGACAGTACCGCGAAGATGCAGACGCGGTCATATTCCTGCATACCGGCGGCGCACCCGCGCTGTTCGCCTATGCGGACGGACTGTCGGGCGGACAGGCGTGGCTCGATGCGGCCAGGGCACGTGGAGGCAACAGATGAGCGGAGCACTTCCCAGAATCGCAGTGATCGGCCTCGGCAACATGGGCCTGCGCCACGTCCGGATCGTTGCCGGATCTGACCGGGCCGCGCTGGCGGCAGTCGTCGACGTCAATCCCACAACGCTCGAGCTGGCCACCAAGGAGTTCGGAGTTCCCGGCTACGGGAGCCTCGATGAGCTTTTCGAGCACGAGACCCTGGATGCGGCCATCATCTGCACACCGGACGGCCTTCACGTCGAGCCTTCGCTCGAATGCTTCGACCGGGGGCTGCCAGTGCTTCTGGAAAAACCGATCGCAACGACCATGGCGGACGCCCAGGTTATCGCACAGGCTGCAGAAGACGCGGGACTCCCACTCGTTGTCGGCCATTGCCTGCGCTATGACGCCAAGTATGTGCTGCTCAAGCAGAGAATCGACAATGGTGATCTCGGAGAGATCCTGAGCGTGACCACGCGTCGGCAGAACCGGCAGAGCCTGCAGGAGATACTGCGCGGCCGCGTCACGTCACCGATGTTCCTTGGCGTACACGATTACGACATCATCAACTGGTACCTGGACGCGAAGCCGGAAAGCGTCAACGCCGCGGCAGTGCGCAAGCTGATGCCTTCGAAGGGCTTCGAGATCGACGACATCACCTATGCCACCTTCAGGTACGAGGGCGGCCTGGTCGGTCAGACGGAGACGGGCTGGCTCCTGCCTGACAGCTACCCGGTCGGTTTCCACTTCGAACTCGATGTCTTCGGCACCAGGGGAACCGCTCACCTGGAGTACTTCGATGAAGGCATCTACGTGTCCGGCGCGACCTGGGAGCAGCCCACCCTGGGCGACCGCCTGACCCCCCAGCTCCACCATTTCCTCGACTGTGCAGCCGGACGCGCCGAGCCGCTGACCGGGGCAACCCCGTCGATTCTGGCCATGCAGATGGCCCTGGCTGTCGATGACTCAGCCCGCTCACTCAGGACCGTTTCGCTCGCGTCCACTGACGCTCCCAACACTTGAGTCTGGAGGTGGAACCCGACTGAAGTCCGCCGGAACCGTAAGTAACAGCTCAACATCCCTCAACAGCTCAGGAGGAGCAAATACGTGCATAAAAGCCTAAGAACGCTTCTGATAGCAGCAGTCACGATCGCACTGGCCGGTACTGCCACGGCACAGAACGTACTCCGCATCGCCCAGACATCGGGTCCGCCAACCCTGGATGCACACTTCAACCCATCCAGGATCACGGGCGACATCGCCATGAACGTGTTCGAGGGACTCGTCGGTTACGGCGAGGATCTCAGCATTCGGCCGCAGCTGGCTGAGTCCTGGACCATCAGCGATGACGGCCTGCTCTACACGTTCACTCTGCATGAGGGCGTCGAATTCCACAACGGCGAAGTCCTGACTGCCGATGACGTGCTTGCCTCACTCGAGAGGGTCCTGGCGATCTCGCCCGAGCAGGCGCGCTTCGGATCGATCTCCGAGATCAACGTCGTGGACGATCACACGGTTGAGCTGGTACTGTCCGAGCCGAACTCGGTCCTGCTTCAGGCGCTGGCTGCCACCTATGCTGTTGTCATGCCCCGCAGTGCGATCGAAGGCGTGCCCGGCGGGGAAGCCGAGATAGTCGGCACCGGCCCGTTCCAGCTCGCCGAGTGGCTTCCTGACCAACATGTCAGGCTCGTGCCCTTCGAGAACTACGTCTCGCGCAATGGCGAGGCCAACGGCAACGTAGGGCAGAAGGACGTCCTGGTGGACGAGCTGCGCTTCCTGCCCGTGCCGGAAGAGAGCGCACGCGCGAACGGCCTGCAGACGGGCGAGTACGACGTCGCTGACTTCCTGCCTTACTCGGCTGGCCGCAGGCTCGCGCAGGAGCCCGGGCTCGAGATAGTCGAGGTAGAGCAGCACATGATGGTCTTCGCGTACTTCAACTTCCGCGATGAGCACATCAGCGCGAACACCTCCTTCCGCCAGGCCGTACAGGCCGTGCTGAACCATGACGAGATCATGGCGGTCGCGTCAGAAGGCTACGGCTCACTCAACCCGTCTTACTACTTCGGCTTCTGGACTTCAGATGGTGGCACGCACCTGTTCGACCAGCGCGATCCCGAGCTCGCCCGGCAGCTGCTGGCAGACGCTGGTTACAACGGCGAGACGGTCACCATCATCACCAACACGGGCTATGACGTCATGTACCGTTCTGCTCTCATGATCGAGCGGCAATTGCAGAGTATCGGAGTCAACACGGCGGTCGAAGTGTATGACTGGCCCGGCGCGCTTGCCGCGCGTGCAGAGGGCAACTGGGACATCTTCCTGAGCGGTCACCTGCTCCAGGAAGACCCGTCAGTCATCGAGTTCCACCTGCAGCCGAGCAGCTCTCCGTTCGCGTTCGGATCCGAGCAGGTCTCCGAGTACTTCCAGCAGGGCAGGCTCGAGACCGACTACGACGTCAGGCACGACATCTACACAGACATGCAGGCGTACCTGTATGAGAACGCCGTCTGGATCAAGTTGTTCGACCAGAACATCTTCCAGGGGATCAACGCGCGCGTCGAGGGCTACACGCCCTGGCCCTACATGCGCGGCTTCAACGTGAGCGTTGGCGAGTAAGGCAAAGCGCTGCCTCCTTGGCCGGGCTGGCCGGTTGCTCCCATACCGGCCAGCCCGGCAGAATCACACTGCGGATCGAAGGGTTCTAGTTGCGCGTCTACATAATAAAACGACTGTTCGCAGCCATTCCGGTGGCGCTGATCGTCGCTGTCATGTCGTTCGGCCTGATCAGGTCTGCGGCCGGTGACCCGAGCCTGCTGATCCTGGGACCGGCGCCAACGCCGGAGGAAGTGGCTTCGGTGCGGGCGCAGCTCGGCCTCGACCGCAGCATCGTTGCGCAGTTCACCATCTGGCTGGGAGGTGTGGTCCAGGGCGATCTGGGCCGCTCCTTCTTCCTCGGTCGCGACGTAAGTACAGCCATCATCGAGAGGCTGCCGGCCACGCTGCAGCTCACGGGGGTCGCGTTCGTGATGGCAATCGCGCTCGGGATTCCGGCCGGCGTCGTGGCAGCGGTCCGACACAACCGGCTGGTAGACAGGGCGGTGATGCTGATGAGCCTGCTCGGCGTCTCCATCCCCGTTTTCTGGTTGGGCCTGCTGCTCATCTGGGTGTTCGGAGTACAGCTGCGATGGTTCCCCATCGGTGGCTACGTGCCGCTGCTCACCGATCCCGTCGACTCGCTGAGGCACTCCGTGCTCCCGGCGTTCTCCCTTGGAGTCCTGCACGCGACGCTGATCGCGCGCATCACCCGCGCAAGCATGCTCGAGGTGCTCGGGCAGGACTATATCCGTACGGCCCGGGCCTTCGGGCTGCGTGAGCGAACGATCATCTTCGGCCGAGCGCTGAAGAACGCGCTCATTCCGACGATCACGGTCGTCGGCACCACGCTTGGCGCACTGATCGGTGGCGTCGTGATCGTAGAGACGGTGTTCACGTACCCGGGTATAGGGAGGATGGTCGTTCAGGGCGTCCAGCAACGCGACTACAACCTGGTTCAGGGTGTACTGCTCGTAACCGCACTCATGTACGTGGTGGTGAACCTGTTGGTTGACCTGATGTATGCCTGGGTCGATCCGAGGATCCGGTATGACTAGCTCCCGTACCAGGCTTGGTGTGCTTGGCGAGTTCACCAGGCGTCAGCCTCATGCCGCCGGTGCAGCCATCGTCTTCCTGCTGCTCGTGCTCGCTGCCGTCGCCGCCCCGCTCATCACCCGCTTCGGCCCGGAAGAGATGATGGTCATCGACCGGATGCAGTCGCCGAACGCCACCTACCTCCTGGGAACGGACCACTTCGGGCGGGACATGCTTGCGCGCGTCGTTTATGGGGCCCGGATATCACTGCGGGTCGGGGCACTCGTCGTCGTGTTCACCACGATCGCGGGGCTGGTCATCGGAGCGATCGCCGGGTACTACCGGCGCATGGACGGAATCCTGATGCGCATCATGGACGCCATGATGGCGTTTCCCTCCATCCTGCTCGCCATCGCGATCATGAGCGTCCTCGGGCGCAGCGAGTTCAATGCCGTCCTGGCCCTCACAATCGTTTACATCCCGGGTATCGCCCGCCTGGTCAGGGCCTCGGTCATGTCGGCGAAACAGCTGGAGTTCGCGGATGCCGTGCGCGCCATGGGTGGTTCCGACGTGCGGATCATAGTCAGGCATGTGCTGCCGAATATCCTCTCGCCATTGGTTGTGCAATCCACCTTTATTTTTGTGTACGCGATTCTTGCGGAAGCGGGCCTGTCGTTCCTCGGCGTGGGCACGCCACCATCGATTCCGAGTTGGGGCAACATCCTGTCTGAGGGACGCCAGTACATGATCGACGCTCCCTGGATAATGCTCTATCCCGGCCTTGCAGTCTCCCTTACCGTGCTGTGCCTGAACGTTATTGGTGACGGACTGCGCGACATCCTGGACCCGCGCAGCGCGAAGGGTCTTCCGAGGTAACGAATGTCACGAACGATTATCCGGCTTGCGAAACTGATCGATGGCTCCGGTAGTGAGCCCATCGCCGATGCGACCGTCGTCATCGAAGGCGACAGGATAGCAGGCGTCTCTGCGGGTCCTCCCGCCTCCCTGCGACGCGATGACGTGGTGCTGGATTTCAGTGACCTGGTTGCGACTCCAGGGCTGATCGACGGACACGTCCACTTCGGATTCGGTGGCTTTGACACCACCGAGGAGATCCTGGAAGTCTATGCCGCGCTGGATGATGCCGAACTGGCCATGTTCATGGCCGGGAACGCAGCAAGGACAGTCATGAGCGGGGTCACTACGGTGCGCGAGTGCGGTGGGCGTGGCAGGCTCGCGCAGCAGCTGCGTGACTCGGTCTATGAGGGATTCAGCATCGGACCGCGCATACTTGCCAGCGGCATGCCGGTAACGACGACTGCCGGGCACTGCCATTACCTGGGTGGGCGGGCAGA
Source organism: uncultured bacterium (assembly GCA_964495325.1). Lineage (GTDB taxonomy): Bacteria > Deinococcota > Deinococci > Deinococcales > Trueperaceae > CAZBVI01. The sequence goes on along the minus strand of CAZBVI010000001.1, from coordinate 225,624 downwards.
CTCAACAGAGGATGTCCGCCGCATTGTCCGTAATATGGTTCAGGATGATGCGGACGTTATAAAGATGATGCTCACAGGTGGTCGCATGACGAAGGACAGCAACACGCTGGCTTGCCAGTACTCGCAGGAGCAGGTTTCTGCGCTCTCGGACGAAGCACACAGGCTCTCCAGACGCGCAGCCGCACACGTGCTGTCGACAGAAGGAATCAAACGGGCGGTTCGGGCGGGGATCGACACGCTCGAGCACTGCCGCTGGCAGGACGAGAATGCTGCGTTCGATTTCGACGCCGATACGATCGCCAGCATCCAGGCTCAGGGTATCCACGTGAGCCTGACGATGGCGGGCAACATCCGCGTGCTTCTGCAGAACGTGCTGAAGGGCGTAAGTGACATCGGTGCCATCGAATCAGAGCGGTTCAGGACGGAACGGGCGATGTTCGACAAGGGCATGAAGGTCTTCCTGACCAGCGACGCGGGTGTAGCATCGTGCCGCTTCGAGGAGTTCTGGCTGAGCATGCTCTGTGCGGAGCACTTCCTGCAGCTGGATCCGGTCGAGGTGATACGACTCTCGACTTCCGCAGCCGCTGAGGCGCTGGGAATCCAGGACCAGGTTGGGCTCGTTCAGCCCGGGTACCAGGCTGATCTGGTGCTGCTTGCTTCCGACCCGACCGAGAGCACTCGGGCCTACGGGTCGGTCGCTCACGTCATGCTCGGCGGCGAGATCCTGAAGGGTGTCCACAGCGACAGGCGAGTGAAACTGAGGCGCCTGCAGCCGGCGCCACGGGGCGGTGCGTTGTGAGATACACGAAGGAGACCGCTTTCAGGCAGGTAGCGGACGAGATCGTCAGCGGCGTTCTAAGGCCCGGCACAGCCCTGACGGAGCGAAGCCTGACCGAAAGGTTCGGACTCAGCCGCACGCCGATCCGTGAGGTCCTCTGGCAACTGTCCCAGGAGATGCTGATCGACTACTACCCCAAGCAGGGTGCATTCGTTCGCCGGCTCACTGCCAAGGACCTGGTCGATGTGTTCCAGCTGCGCGAATCCGTGGAGACGCTCGCGAGTTACCTGGCTGCCCTGAACCGTCCGGTTGACGAAGCGACAGCGCTGCTGGACCGGCTGGAATCGGCCGACCCGACCACGCTGGGAGCAGAAAAGCTCGGCGGACTGGGCGAGGAGCTTCACAACGCGCTGGTGAAGTGGTCAGGCAACCGGCTGCTGGCCAAGGTGTACGAGACCCTTCACCTTCAGGCCCAGTTGATCCGCGGAATGACGCGCAGTCGGCTGGAAGTCGAGCAACAGTCTTACCTGGAGCATCTGCACATCCTCGAGTGCGTCGCCAATGGCGACGGACCGGGAGCTGCGGAGGCGATGCGCAGTCACTTGCAGCGCTCAAGCGCGGCAGTGATGGAGATCCTTGTTCATACAGCAGCAGACCTTGATCTGGTCCCGACGATAGGAGTGGAAAAGTGAGCACACAACCCGAATGGTTCAGTCACGAAGATACGGTAGGCGCCCTGAAGCAGGTGAGCGTCGCGACCATCACAACGCAGCTGTTCAAGCGTGGGCTGAAGAACAGGTTCCTGCACGGAGTGCATCCGCTGCGTGATTACGGTGAGAACATGGTCGGACCGGCCCGTACGTTGCGCTACGTGCCGATGCGTGAGGACATTGACACCCTCGACACACTCGGTGCGCGCGACAACGTGCAGCGCGTGGTTATCGAGGACATGAACCGAGGTGACATCCTGGTGATCGACGGCCTGGGCATGTCGGAGTCCGGCTCGCTGGGCAACATCCTCGCCCTGCGGCTGCAGGTCAGGGGTGCGGGCGGCATGGTCACCGACGGTGCCTACCGCGACACACCCAGCATCCGTAAGCTCGACATCAAGGCCTACGCATCAGGCCAGAACGCCAACACCAACCTCACGAAGTATCACCCCGTCGACTACGACGTCACAATCGGCTGCGGCGGCGTGTTGGTCGAAGTCGGCGATGCGATCGTCGGCAATGCCGAAGGCGTCGTCGTGATCCCTGCTTATCTCGCAAAGGAAGTCGCCCGCGATTCCCTCGTCCAGGAACGACGCGAGGACTTCATATACGGACTGGTCGGTGAAGGCGCGAGCGTCTTCGATGTCTATCCCATGAACGCGGACACGAAGGCGCGCTATGAGGCAGAGCTTGTCAGGAACAAGTAGCGGCAGCCCGGCCGGACCGGCGCCGCTGTATTGGCAGCGGATGCGTCGGCATGACTTCACTGAGGCCTTGCAGCACGAGCCCGTTGTGGTGCTTCCAGTCGGATCGATCGAGCAGCACGGTCCGCACTGCCCCGTCAACGTTGATCTGAGCAATGCCAGTGCAATCGTCGAGCTTGCTGCGGCGAAGGCTACTGACTTTCCCTTCATCGTTGCTCCAGCCGTTCCGTATGGCTTCACGCACTACAACCAGGGTTTTCCGGGCACGATCACACTGCAGTTCGAAACGTTTGTCGAGCTGATCAGCGACATCTGCCTCGCCATCCACCGCAACGGCTTCCAGCGCATCATCACGGTGAATGGCCACGGTGGGAACCACAGCCTCCTCAAGGCGGTCGCCGCCCGCGTCTCCGAGCACGACCTGTTCATGCTTGCCCTGAGCCACTGGGACCTGATGGCCGAGGAACTGCGGGACTGGGGCGATGTCGACGACCGGATAGGTCATGCCGGCGAGTGGGAGACTTCGCTGCAGCTGCATCTGCAGCCTGAGCTCGTGGACATGAGCAGGGCAGTGGATGAAACATGGGTTCCATCCGTCTCGGAGCGATTCCGCAGCATGGTCACGTTCCCGGAGCGTCAGCGCGAGACGCCCGAGGGAGTGATGGGAGCCGCGACCGCCGCGACCGCTGAAAAGGGGAAGCGCTACGTCGAAGCTGCGGCAGCCAAGCTGCTGGAACTGGCCCGGGATTACCGTCAGCAACCCGTGAGGCGCTATCGCCACTGGGAAGCGGATCAGGCCTGACCTAAAGGATGACCTCGTCATCGGCCAGGAACTGGCTCATGGCTATGACCGAGTACACGCCGATCGGCGCGGGCTGTGACTGCTCGGCCATGGTCGCGTACCTGCCGGAAAAGAAGAGCAGGGGCTCCTCGTCGAAAGCCTCAAGATGAGTGACCCGGCCGATCAGGAGCGTGTGATCACCGGCCAGGTGTTCTGTCTCCAGCTCGGTCGCGATATGGCCGACGGCGCTGCTCAGCAGGGGGTGTCCGTCGACCCAGTCGAAGGCGACCTCGAGGCCCTCCTGCGGCCTGCCCGCGAAGTGGTTGGAGAGCTGCACCTGGTCTTTGGTAAGGATGCTGAGCGAGTAGCGTCCGGTCTGCCTGATCTGTTCCAGAAGGCGGGTCTGGTTGTCCAGCGAGATCAGGACGAGTGGCGGGTCGAGCGAGACGGACGTGAACGAGTTGACGGTGGCGCCGTGCACCTGACCGTCAACCTCGGTGGTAGCGATACAGACGCCCGTGGCGAAGCGCCCCATCACGGAGCGGTAGGACCGGGCGTCGAACTTGGTGCTCATGCCTCATTATGCGCCGAACGCCGCGTCCGGTCACTTCAAGTGGCCGTCCTTGAATACACTGGTTCGAGGTGACCGACTTGAAGGCTCAGGCAAGCACTTCCGCGAAGCTCATCAGTACGGCGGAGGCACTAGGACATAAGTTTCGCGAACGCGCCCCGGAAGCAGACAGGAACCGGCGCCTGTCGGACGAGACCGTCCGGGAGCTGATCGACTCGGGACTCTTCCGTGCGCTTCAGCCCGCACGCTACGGTGGTCATGAGACCGACCTGGGCACATTCCTGAGGATCGCCATCGCCCTGGCCCAGGGCGACGTCTCGGCCAGTTGGGTGTATTCAGTTCTGGGTATCCATAACTGGTTCCTGGGGCTGGCCGAGCCCGAACTGCAGGAGGAGATCTGGGGCGAAGACCAGTCGGTGCTGTTCGCTGATTCTTTCCCGACCCTGGCCACTGCCGTGCGTGTGGACGGCGGCTACCGGCTCAGTGGAACCTGGAAGTTCGTGAGTGGGATCGAATGGAGCGAGTACGTCGCTCTGGGCGCGCTCGCCTCACCGGAGGACGGCGGGCCACCCGAGCACTTCATGATGTTCCTCCCGAGGTCGCTGTACACGGTGCTAGACGAGTGGTTCGTACTGGGACTGCGCGGCACGGCCAGCAACACGGTCGTGGTTGACGACGCGTTCATCCCGGATTACCGCGCGTTCCCGCTGCAGCGCGTCATCGAGACGGGTGTGGCGCCGGGCCACGCGATCAACGAGTCGCCGCTGTTCAGGCTGCCGTTCACGGCGACACTGGGCTCGGTACTGGTGCCAAGCGCCATCGGTGGTGCCCGGGCCGCGCTCGAGTACTTCCGCGAGAGCGTCCAGAAGCGGTACCTGATGCTCGAGCAGAGGCAGCAGAAGGAAAGCGGCAGCGCGCACCTGACGCTGGCTGAGTGCACGGCGAGCGTCGACGCCGCCGAGACGCTCCTGATGCGGTACGCCGATGAGCTGATGACGGCCGCGGTGAGTGGTACAGCGCCGAGTGAGGACGCCGGTGTGCGCTACTTCGCCTGGCGCGCCCACATCACCCAGGAGTGCCTTCGTGTCGTCGACCGTGTCTTCACATCGAGCGGGGGCTTCGCGATCTTCGACGACCACCCGCTTCAGCGGGTGCTGCGCGACGTCCATGCGCTGGCCCAGCACTCACAGCTGAACCCCGCCATCTCGATGTCCGCCTTCGGGCGCACGCTGCTCGGCATGGACTCGGGCATCACGGGGGCCTGAGGCCATGAGTAGCGTGCCCACGAAGCGAAGCATCGACCGCAGCAGAGGAGAGAGATGACAAGCAAAGCTGACGTTGATCACGCCCGCCTGGCACGGCTCCTGGAGGTGGCATGGCAGACCCGGAGACCAGTGCCGCCACTGACGGAGGCACGCGGCCTGGCTACGCTTGAGGATGCCTACCTTATCCAGTCCGAATGGGCGGCGCTGAGGCAGGCCGCCGGTGACACCATCCGGGGGCGCAAGATCAGCCTGACCTCGCGCGTGGCGCAGGAACAGATGGGGGTGGACGAGCCAGACTTCGGAAACCTCTGGGCGTCGCGGCACGTGCCAGTGGTCTCCGGTCGGGCGAGCGTTCCGGCTGACTGGTTCCTGCAGCCCCGGATCGAGGCGGAATTCGCGTTCCTCTTGGGCAGCAGCCTGCCGGAGGGTCAGGTCACAGGTGAGGACGTGCTGGCGGCCACCGAGGCGGTCGCGCCGGCGTTCGAGATAGTCGACAGTCGCATCGAAGACTGGCGGATCGCGATCCAGGATACTGTCGCCGACAACGCCTCGTTCGGGGCGTTTGTTGTGGCTGATTGGGAGTCAGGGCTTGATCCGGCCTCGCTGGACACTGTCCTGATGACCATCACTCAGAACGGCAAGGGCGTTGCCGAGGGCGCCGGAACTGGCGCGCTGGGGCAGCCCGCGAACGCCGTCGCCTGGCTGGTGAACAGGCTCCGTTCGTTCGGTACGGAGCTCCTCCCGGGCGACACGGTCCTTTCGGGCTCGGTGGCAAGGATGATCCCCGCCGCTTCTGGGGACAGCTTCGGCATTGAGATCGGCGGCAGGGACGCGCTGTCCGTCACCTTCAGCTGAACGCTGAGTTACTCGGGGGGACGTCGCGAACGACGTCTCCCCATGATTCACTTGCGTGCCCCGAGGGCTACTGCGGGTTCACGACGCGGGCCGAGCCGCTCCCGCGCCTGACGGGTTCGGCCACGGCTGTCATGCTGCCGTCATCGTTGAACATGATCAGCGTTGCTGCCCCGATCTCGTTGCTCTCGCTGAAAGTGTGACCAAGTTCCGACAGCCCGCTCATGAGCTCGCCAGTGAAGCCGGGTTCGGCAGCTGTGTTCGTGCCGGCCTGCTGCGACATGCGCGGCGCTGCGATCGCCTCCTCCGGGCTCATGCCGAAGTCGATCACGTTCATGATCGATTGGAGCACGGTCGTGATGATGGTGGATCCGCCGGGCGAGCCGAGCGCCATGAACGGCTTGCCGTCTGCGAGCACGATGGTGGGCGCCATGCTGGAGCGCGGGCGCTTGCCTGGCTGGACTGAATTGGCGGTGCCCGGAGCCGCGTTGAAGTCGGTCAGCTCGTTGTTCAGCAGGAAGCCGCGGCCGGGCACGACCATGCCGCTGCCGCCCGTGCCCTCGATCGTGATGGTGTATGCGACGACGTTTCCATGGCGGTCGGCCACCGTGATGTGGCTGGTGCTGATCCCCTCCTCGTCGGTCTCCTGGGGGGCGAGCAGTGGTGGGCTGCCCACTTCCTGGTGATCGAAGGGGTTGCCGGGCGTGGCGCCGTCACTGCGGGCATCACCGATCAGTTCGGCGCGGGCGGCGGCGAAGCCGCTGCTCTGCAGGCCCGCGCCGGGCACGTTCACGAAATCGGAGTCTCCCATGTAAGCGCCCCGGTCCGCGTAGGCCAGGCGGCTCGCCTCGATCATGTGGTGCAGCGCTTCGGCTTCGCTCATCTCCGACAGGTCGAACTGCTGCAGCATGCCCAGGATGAGGCCGATGGTCAGGCCGCCGCTGGAGGGCGAGCCCATGCCGTAAATGTCGTAGCCACGGTAGTTCATGTGTGTGGCGGCGCGTACCGGCGCATGGTAGAGGTCCAGGTCTGCCATCGTCATGTCCTGGGAGCGCACCACGTAGGTTGGCTCGTCGACCGTTGCCGGCGACTGGACGGTCGCTACAAGGTCGTAGCCGATCTCGCCGCGGTAGAAGGCGTTGATGCCCTCTTCGGCCAGCAGCCGGTAGGTGGCGGCCAGGTCAGGGTTGCGGTGGATGCTGCCGACTTCGGGCGCGGCCCCATCGGGCAGGAACAGTTCCGCGGCGGCCGGGAAGGTGGAGAACCGCTCGAGGTTGCCGTGTGCCTGGCTGGCGAAGGTTTCGTCAACCTCGAAGCCGTCCTCGGCCAGCCTGATCGCGGGCTGCAAGAGGGTGCCCAGGTCCATGGTGCCGTAGCGGTCAAGGGCCACCTGCCACTGGGCCAGGGTGCCGGGTACGCCCACCGAGAGGCTGCTGCCGCGCCGCTCGTTGAACGGAAGCGCGGTGTCGCCGTCCATGAACATGTCGGGTGTTGCCGCCATCGGCGCGGTTTCGCGGCCGTCGATGCTGATGACCTGCCCGGTCTCGGCCAGGTAGATGAGCATGAACCCGCCGCCGCCGATCCCGCCACTGAACGGTTCGGTAACGCCGAGGGCAGCTGCGGCTGCGACGGTGGCATCGATTGCGTTGCCGCCGAGCTCGAGCACTGTGATGGCTGCCGCGGTGACGCGTTCATCGACCGTGGCGGCTGCGCCGCCGTGACCGGTTTCATGCGTTTGCGCCAGGCCGGCGCTGGCGAAGGCGGCGATAACGAGGCATGTAAGCACACTGCGAAGGTGATGCATGATTCCTCCAGTTCGATTGTGCCACCTGTAGGGGCCAAGTGGTCAGGACAGTCTAGGTTATTTTCCCGGTCTGCTGGCAACTCTGGCGGCCCAGGGGGCGTCCGGACGCCGTCCGGCGATAATGGATGAATGGCTGAGCGTTCACTGTTCAACGACCGGGCGGATGACAGACCGTCCGTAGCCGGTGCCCTCCTCCTGCACCCCGACCGGAAGATCCTGCTGCACCACCGGGACGACAAGCCCTGGATCTCCAACCCCGGCAAGTGGGCGCTCTTCGGCGGCCACCTGGATCCGGGTGAGACCCCGCGCATGGCGCTTGACCGGGAGCTCGAGGAGGAGCTCGGCCTCCGCATCACGCGGGCCGAGGAGTTCTGTGTCCTGCACGGGAAGTCGCTGCAGTACTACATGTACATCGTGCCGATCGAGGCGGAGGTCGGGGAGCTTGTCCTGGGCGAGGGGCAGGGCATGGCCTACTTCGTGCCTGAGGATGCGCTGGCGAGCCTGGACCTGAGTCCAAGCGGCCGGGCAGTCATCGCGATGTGGTTGGCTTACGAGCAGTATCTGGAATCAGAGGTCGATGGCAGCCAGATCGGTTCTTCGATCTGATCCGGGCAGCCGTTCGCCCAGGCTTCCTCAGTGTGGGGCCGCGAACTTCTGGGTCCAGTACGGCCGGTTCAGCGCATCCCTGGCCATGCCGAATCCCATGTGCTGAAAGTGCCGGTTCATCATGTTTCGGCAATGCCCTTCACTGCGCACCCATGCGAGCATCACGATGACATCCGTAGCGTATCCATAGGCAACGTTCTCGCCCGCCCAGCTCCAGTAGTAGCCGGCTGCGGTCATCCGTTCAGAGGGCGTGCTGCCGTTGCGGCCGGTATGGCTCATCTGCTGGACCTCTGCCATGTACTCGCTGTGCAACCGCGCAGCTGAGTCCAGGCGGAAATCCCGCCGCAGTGGGGCAACGGCCGGCATCAGATCGGGCCCGCATTGCCGGGCTTCGGAGCGAAACTGGTTGACCATCTCGAGCATGGACGCTCCGACACCCGGGATGAACGGCTCGGGCTGGTCCGGGTCAGGCTCGTTGGGATCACCGGGCGTGGGCTCAGGGTCGTCGGGCTCTTCCGGCTCGGGCTCTTCCGGTTCCGGCTCGGTAGGATCAGGCTCGTTGGGTTCAGGCTCGTTGGGTTCAGGTGGCCCCGGCTCCGGTTCTGGCTCCGGGTCCGGCTCCGGTTCGGGCTGCGGCCCCGGCTCTGCAGGCTCGGCAGGCTCCGGGTCCGGCGCCTGGTCCCGTGGCTCGGGATCGCCTGGCTCTGGTGCGGGAGGTTCGGGCGCAGGCGGTTCTGGCTCGTCAGGTGCGGGGTCGTGTGGCTCAGGATCGCCTGGTTCTTGCCGTTCGGGTTCCTCGTTCTCAAGCGGATCGGGAGCCGACGGGCCGTTGTCAGGACCGGCCGTAAAAAGGTCGCCGCAGGCGGAAAGCGCAACGGCGCATGCCAGCGTGACCAGCAAAAGCCGAATGACCCGGACCACGTTCATCTGGTGACTATACAGCCGTGCCGTTCAAGGTCGATGTTGCCATTCTGACGTATCGGGGCAGCGGCAGCCACGCGGAGTCCATCCGGCTGCTCGCGGCCCGGCAGGATTAAGTATCATTGCAGTTATGAGTGAAGTTACGCAGAGTTGCCCGGAATGCGGCAGCGAACATTTCTACGAATCCGGTGAACTTCTGGCATGTTCGATGTGCGGGCATGAATGGAACCCGGTCGAATCAGTGGGCGGTGTTGTCACCGATTCGGTCGGTAATGTACTGGCCGACGGTGATTCGGTGATCGTCGTGCGCGACCTGAAGGTAAAGGGAGCGCAGGGGGACCTCAAGGCGGGCACAAAGGTGCGGGCGATCCGGCTGGTCGAGCCGGTCGATGGCCATGACATCGACTGTCGCATCGACGGCTTCGGACGCATGAAGCTGAAGTCAAGCGTTGTCAAGAAGGCCTGATCCTGGCCGTATACAATCAGCCAACACGGCAGACCCCAGAGGCTGTGCAAAGAAAGAAGGTTTCAGAGTCATGAAGATCACAAGAACTGCCTCAGTCGGACAGCCAGCACCGGATTTCACCCTGCCGGGAACGACGGATAAACCCCTCACGCTCAGCTCCCTGAGGGGCCGCCCCGTCGCTCTTGTGTTCTTTCCGCACGCCTTCACCGGGCGCTGCACGGATGAGCTCTGCGAACTCAGGGACAACCTCGTGATGTTCCAGGCGCAAGACGTGACCGTGCTGGGAATCTCGGTCGATCCGGCGCCGGCCCTGAACGAGTTCAAGCGCCAGCAGGGCTACCAGTTCGAGTTGCTGTCTGACTTCTGGCCCCACGGCGCGGTCAGTCGGGAGTACGGCGTGTTTGCCGAGGACCGCGGGCTGGCCCTGCGCGGCAGCTTCCTGATAGATGCAGACGGGATCATCACATGGTCACTGATCAACGAGACGACGCAGTCACGGCGACTGGATGAGTACCGCGCCGCTCTGGCTGCGCTTGGCAGCCCTAAACAACAGGGAAGTGCGCCGGCCGATCTGACGCAGCTGCTGCAGCGGATTCCGGTGAGCGAGGTGGCCAGCCGGCTTGGTACCGACGAGCAGACGGCTGCGCGTGCGATGGCGGCGGCGCTGCCGGCCTTGCTTGCCCAGTTGCAGGATAACGCCAGTGCAGGTGATGCCGACAACCTGGCCGGCGCGCTCGCCAGGCACAACAACAACCTTGTGACAGGCAACAGGGTCGAGCTGGACCGGGTCGACACGGCGGACGGCAACAAGATCCTCGATCACGTCTTCGGAAACAAGCGGCAGCAGGTGGTGCAGCAGCTTGGCGCGACCGACGAAAAGGCCGGTGCCGGCCTGATGGATTCGCTGCTGCCGATGCTCGCCCCCGTTGCCATGAGCTTCCTGGCGAACAACTTCCTTGGAGGCAACAAGGGCCAGCAGGCGAACGCTTCCCGGCAAGGCGGGGGTCTTGACCTCAGCAGCCTCCTCGGTGGCGTACTCGGCGGCAGGCAGCCCGGCCAGCAGCAGGACGGCGGACTCGATCTGGGAGGCCTGCTGGGCGGACTCTTCGGCCGCAAGTAGTCCCTGCTGAACTCCTAAGCCTCCCGGCTCTACGAAGCCCTTCGTTGACACTACGAGGGGCTTCGTACTATCTTGGCTGCAAACAGACTTCCAGGAGGCCAGCGATGATCGCCAAAAAGAAGCACAACCCGACAGAGCGCGAACTGGAGATTCTCCAGGTCCTGTTCACCCTTGGGCCTTCCACAGTCCGCCAGGTGCACGAGACCCTGACCGAGGTCAGGCGCGTGGGCTACACCAGCGTGCTGAAGGTACTGCAGGTGATGCATGAGAAAGGCCTGGTGCGCCGCGACGAGTCCAGGCACGCACACCTGTACGAAGCTGCGGTCGAGCGCAGCCAGCTCGAAGAGTCGCTCGCGCGCGACTTCGTTGACCGCGTCTTCGGTGGCTCCGCCATGGGTCTCGTGGCACGCGTGCTCAGCAGCCGCGGCGCCTCGGAAGCCGAGATCAACAGCATCAGGGCGCTGCTGAAGGAGGTGGACCCGGATGCCGGTGATTGATCTGCTCAGCGGCTGGGGGCTGCTGCAGCCGCTGGCATGGACGCTGCTGCACTCGCTCTGGCAGGGCGCGCTCGTTGCCGCCGTTCTCGGCGGCGTCCTTCTGCTCGCGGGAAGGCGCACCGGCATTCGCTACGCGGCCGCCGCGCTTGCCCTGACACTGCTGGTCGCGATGCCGGCAGCCACCTTCGCGCTGCTTGTGCCGGGTGTGAACGCGGCTCCCGGGAAAATGGAGGCAGCGGCGGCGACCCACGCGGAAGCGGCCGGGTCCTTCGTGCCTGAGTCAGCGCCCGCCGCGACCAGCGCGTTCACGCCAACCGGTGGTCACGCTCTGGCGCAGCCCGCGGCATCGCAGGGCTCGCAGCGGTCAGCCACCATGAGCGCGGATAACGGTACGCAGGCGCTGACCCTTGACGCGATCGTTCACACTTACGGCCCCGCCCTCGTGGCCTTGTGGCTCGTCGGGGTGGTGCTCCTGACCCTTCGCCTCACGGGCGGGTTCATGGTCATGCAGCGCCTGAGGCGCAAGCGTGTGTCCCTGCCTTCCGTGGACGTTCTGCAGGCCTTCGCAAGCCTGGCCCGGAAGGCCGGACTGAGGCGCGTACCAGCACTCAGGATATCGCGCATGGTCGACGTGCCGATGGTGCTCGGCGTGATAAGGCCACTTGTTCTGCTGCCGGTCTCGGCGCTCAGCGGTCTTTCTGCCAGAGACCTGGAGCTGCTGCTCGCGCATGAGCTCGCCCACGTTCGGCGCCATGACCTGCTGGTCAACGCACTGCAAAGGGTCGTCGAGATCCTGTTCTTCTACCATCCTGCGGCCTGGTGGGTCTCCGCCGTGATGCGCGCCGAACGGGAGCACGCCTGCGATGAGCGCGCAGTAGAGCTGGCCGGCAGCAGTGAGCCCGAGTACGTCGCGGCACTGGCGCGGCTGGGCGAGGCCCGCCTTCAGCACGCCTTCGCGGCGGCTGCGACCGGCGGATCGCTGCTCGCCCGGGTCCAACGCCTTCTCGGCAGGCAAAGCGGGAGCGGCGGTGTGGCGCCCCTGGTGACTTTTTCCACCCTGCTGGCGGCATTCGCGCTGCTGCTTACCGGCACTGCAGCTCCGCAAGCGGATGTCGCACCGGACCAGGGATTCACGACCGTCTGGGCCACGCGGAGCAACGGTGTGCTGCTCGCTGGCGCGACCGGCGCGATCACTGCCATTCCCGGTGAGGCGTGGCTGCTGATCGAGGAGCGGAGGGACGGACAGCTCGTGCGCCGCGGGCTTGCTACCAACACAGGGGTGCCCGGACACGACGCGCACGAGGTCACGCCAGCGCCGTTCACTATGGTGCCCACCACGTACCTGTTCGACCTCCCCTCCGGCGCGACGGTACACCTGCACATCGAGGAAGGGCCGCTCTCGCTTGAAGACGGACGCGAGGCGGTGGACTGGTTCGCCGACGTCCTGAACCGGGTGGTCGTCGACCACGCAAGGGCGCACGGTGCTGACCTGGAGAACTACAGTATGGGCTGGGCGCTGCGCGCCGACGAGCCGGACAGGTTCGAGAGCCTCATCTTCGGCAGCTTCTGGAGCCATTCGCGCTTCCTGGCGGAACCCGGTCGCTTTCCGCTGCCGGACGACACGTGGGCCAGGCTCGCGGCGCACGCGCTCGCGCACGGCATGTTCGATTCCTCGTTCGTGGCCGGCGTGGCAGCGGACAGGCTGAGGAGCCTTGCTGCAGAAGGAGGGGTCCGGCCCAGCCCCGAATACCTGCTGCTGCTGCCACTATTCAGGGATGACGAGGCGCGACTCGAGGTGCTGGTGGCGTTCCGCGCGGCGGTGCGGGAGCCGGACCGGGAGGCCTTGAAGGCGCTTGGCACGGCCCTGGAAACCTTCAGTGACCCCGCCACGCGCTTGCAGGCAGAGCGCTTCCTTGACGGCCGGGGCCTCCCTGAGGTGCCGGAGCGGATGCTCCCGTTCTGGTTCTCCGCCGGCACGGCGACCTTTGCGGGCGGGGATGAGCCGAGCCTGGTGCTCGACATCGTCGTCAGCGATCTGGAGGTGGCAGCAGGGTCACCCTGGCGGCTCTTCGGTCCCGACGGGGATCAGATCATGGACGGCGAGTTGCAGGTCTCCTGGCACAGGCGCTCCACGCCACTGGCTTCAGTTCCGCGCGGCGGCACTTATGTTGTTGAGGTCGATATCGGACCAGACACCGAAAGGATCGAGATCGAGGTGGACGCCGGTCGTGCACTCATGCCGCCGCGCAACCTGCGGGTGGCGATCGACGGCGGACGCCCCGCGCTGGCGTGGGATCCGGTTGCAGGAGCCGTCAGCTACGAGGTGACCGTCGGCATGAACGGCGCCGATACCCGCCAGATCCGCACGCTCGAACACAGGATCGACCTGCTGGCCGCCCTGCCCTCTTTCGAGGCAGACAGTGCCACGGCGCTGGTGGTCAGTGTATTGGCACGGTCGGGGGAAACCGTCTGCAGGGGCGGCTGCGAAGTACACTTCAGCTCCGCCTCCGATATTGAGCTGGAGTACCAACCTGGTGCCAACCCGTAGTCCGATACAATCACCGGCGGCCGCAGCCGGGTACCCTCGACTCCTGATGAATTTCGATGGGAACCGCAACCGCACATGGAAGCCGGTCAGCGCCGTTCTGGCGCTGACCACACTGCTGTTGGCCGCCCCGGTCCTGGCCCAGGGCGACCTGTACGGCGACCAGGCGCCGGCCGACGCCGCGTGGATCAGGATTTTCAACCTGGCTATGGCTGAGCCACTGACCGCGTCACTGGACGGGACCGAGCTGGCAGCGGAGTACGGACATGCCTCGGGTTACCTGCCCGCTGAAGCCGGTACTCACGCGCTGGGCCACGCGGACTCGGTGATCGAGCTCAGCTCCGAACCGGGGACGTTCCTGACGGTCGCGTTCCTGCCTGACGGCCCGGTCGTCATCGAAGACCCGGCCCTGCGCGACATCTCACGCGGGCTTCTCGGGCTGATGAACCTTACCTCCCGCGCCGACCTTGCACTGGTGACGGAGGATGGTGACGTTGTCGTGGAGTCGGTCGGACCCCTTGAGGCCGAGGCTATCCAGGTCAGCGCGGCCGTGACCGCGCTCGAGGTCATGCACGAGGGCGTGGCGATCGCGGAGCTGGGCGAGCATTCTTTTGAGAGGGGCTCGGCGTACACTGTCGTGGTCTACGACGGTGAGGCCGGTCCGGTCGCAGTGCTCGTGACCGCGTCCGGCGTGAACTGACGCCTGGCAGGAACGCGTGGTTTTCACATCCACAGTCTTCCTGTTCATATTCCTGCCGCTTTTCCTCGTCGTCTACCGGCTGACGCCCGCGCACCTGCGCACGGTAGTGATCCTGGTCGGATCTTACGTGTTCTACGCCTGGTGGCGCCCGGACTTTGCGCTCGTGTTCGCTGGTTCGACCCTGATGGCGATAGTAGCCGGCCGGCTGATCGGCAAGTGGCAGGGGAGTGATCCGGGCAGGGCCCGTGCCGCGCTGTACGCGGGCGTCGCCGTTCAACTGGCCGTGCTCGCCTGGTTCAAGTACGCCGACTTCGGCATCCGGAGCCTGAACGCACTGCTCGCCTCTCTCGGTGCTTCGGAGGTGCCGCTGATCGGCGTCGTCCTGCCCGTGGGCATCTCGTTCTACGTCTTCCAGGCGATCTGCTACCTGGCGGACATCGCCCGGGGCGACGCCCGTCCGGACAGTCCGTGGTACCAGGTGGCGGCGTACATCAGCCTGTTCCCACAGCTGATCGCAGGGCCGATCGTGCGGTTCAAGACGATCGCCGAGACACTCCGCGCGCCCCGCATGGACCTGGCGGGCATGGCCGAGGGATCGGCCCGGTTCATGCTCGGCTTCGTGAAGAAGGTGCTGGTCGCGGACTCGATCGCACCCATCGCCGACGGCGCCTTCGCGCTTGCCAACCCGACGGCGGCCGAGGCCTGGCTCGGCGTGCTCGCCTTCGCCGTTCAGCTGCTCTTCGACTTCTCCGGCTACTCCGACATGGCCATCGGCCTCGGCCGCATGCTGGGGTTCAGGTTTCCCGAGAACTTCAACATGCCTTACCTGGCCACGAGCATCACCGACTTCTGGCGGCGCTGGCACATGAGCCTGTCGGCGTGGCTGCGCGATTACCTTTACATTCCGCTCGGTGGCAACCGGCACGGGGCCTCCCGTACTTACGTCAACCTGATGCTGGTCATGGTCCTGGGCGGGCTCTGGCATGGCCCCACCTGGAGCTTCGTCCTCTGGGGGGCATGGCACGGTGGGCTCCTTGCCTTCGAGCGGGCGTTGCGGCTACCCGAGCGCAGCGCGCTGGCCGTGCCGCTGAAGGTGGCGTTGACGTTCCTGGCCGTGTTGATCGGCTGGGTGCTGTTCCGTGCACCTGACGTCGCGTCCGCCTGGTCGCACCTGGTCGGCATGGTCGGTGTGCACGGCTGGGCGATCACGAACGAGCTCGCGTGGCAGTTGCAGTCACGGGCGCTGCTTACGCTTTTGTTCGGACTTGTAGTGTCGTTCTTGCCGCGCCTGGATCTGGCACGCTTCAGCGCTTCCAGGCCAATGCACCTGGGGCTGGGCGTACTCTTCTTCCTGGCGGTGGCCCGCGCCATCGCGGACACGGCCACGCCGTTCCTGTACTTCAGGTTCTGAGCGTGAAGGAGCCGTCCCGCCACAAGTACAGCCGCGTGTCCCTGGGCACTCTCCTTGTGGTGCTTGTGATCGGCGGGCTTGGCGCCCTGCTCAACCCGGCCCTGCTTGCCTCGCCCAGGGCGGCGCTGGCGGATGGCAGCTGGAGCAGCGGGTACCAGGAAGCGTTCACCGAAGGTCTTTACCTGCTCGCGCCGGCCCGGGCCTTCTGGAACGGCGTCGACCTGGCACTCTTCGGGCAGGGTCCAGCCGGCGTGCTGACAGGCGGGGATGGCTGGCTTTTCACGGAAGAGGAGTACGCTTCAGCCAGCGAACCTGAGGCCGCGCAGTCAGCCTGGCTGCAGGAGATCGCGGCAGTTGATGCCGAGCTCGGTGCGGCGGGCGTTTCACTCATAGTCGCTCTCGTTCCCTCCAAGGCAGCCTCGCTGTCTGGTAACGCGCCGCCGTTGCCGCCGGCCAAAGCTGCGAGTTACGAGACCTTGCTGCAGGAGCTGTCATGGCTGGGCATCACCGCCGTGGACCTCCGGGGGCCATTGGGAAGCGAGGAAGCCTGGCTGCGCACGGATACCCACTGGACGCCCCGGGGAGCTGAAGCGGCGGCCGTCCATGTTGCAGGAGTCGTCCGGGAGGCGTTTCCTGGCTTGTCCGGAACGCTGGAACATGAGATCAGCGAGACGGCCGAGGTCAAACACGAGGGCGACCTGGCGCGTCTGCTCGCTCTCGGTGCGCTCACGGGGCGCCTGGGCTATCCCACTGAACTCATCACCACACAGCGCATCATGCCTGCTGGCAGCCCGGAAGGGGGACTGTTTGATGAAGTCATCGTCCCGGCCGTACTGGTCGGAACCAGCTACAGCGCAGGGGAGGCGTGGAGCCTTGCCGACCGCCTGCGACTCGCACTTGCAGCAGACGTGCTTGACGCGTCCGCAAGCGGCCTCGGACCGCTCGAGCCGATGAGGACCTACCTGGCTTCCGAGGCTTTCGTCTCGGGCCCGCCCCAGGTGGTGATCTGGGAGGTACCGGTCCGCTACCTCACGCGCAGGGACTTCCTGCCCGGTGGGGCCGGTTCATGAGGCGGCTGCTTCAGCTGCTGCTCCTCCTCGGACTCAGCGGGGCAGTCACCGGCCAGGACGGCCCGGGGCGCCTGCTCTCGCACGAGACGCACAGCCTCTTCGCTCCGGAGCAGGTCGATGCCGAGGTCGCGGGGCGCTTCGCCAACAACGGCGAGGCAGCCCCGTCCGCTGTCACGTCGGTCGAGCTCCTGCTCATCAGCTTCAGCACGACTGCGCCGGACGGCGCCGAGGTCACTGGCGTCGCCCAGCTGTTCGTGCCGCAGCAGGCGGCGGATCCTGGCCTGTTGGCGTTCGCGGCGGGCTCGACGGGACTGCCGGGGACGTGCGGCCCGATGCATGAACTGCTGAGTACGGGTTCGTTGGAAACATACGGCTCAACCGCTCTTGCCTATGCGGGTCAGGGCCTGACGACGGTGCTGCCCGATTACCTCGGCACGCTTGCTGGCGACGGACTGCAGCCCTACTTCGTTGCCACGGCCGGGGCCACCGTGATGATAGATGCCCTGCGCGCATCGATCGAGGCGCTCGAACGGATCGGCAGGGACATCAGCGTTCAGGCGGGCTTCCTGGCCGGTTACTCGCAGGGCGGCCATGCCGTGATGGCAGCCGCCGACCGACTCGCGACTTACGCTCCGGACCTGGAGGTTGGCGGCGTGATCGGCTTCGGCGCCAGTGGGGACGTCGCCGTGCTCTTCCGCAACTTTCCGTACACCGTGCCGTGGGCGGTCTGGTCATACGCCCACGCGTTTCCGAATCATGAGCTTGACCCGGCCGAGGTGCTCGCCCCGGAGTTCGCCAGGACGCTTGAAGACGACGTACGTGCCCATTGCATCGCTGCCGCGCAGGTCGTCTACCCGGCCGAGGCCGCGAGCCTGTACACGCCCGAGTTCTTCAGCGCCCTTGACAACCGGACGCTGGGGGAGGACTTCCCGGACTGGGCTGACGTGTTCACGGCCAACGCGACCGCGGTGAACGCACACGGCCTGCCCGTCCTCCTCCTCCAGGGCACGGAGGACACGGTCGTTCCGTTTCAGGACCAGACCGACTACGTGCTGAGGCTTTGCGACCACGGAAGCCCCGTCCGCTACGTCAACTACGTCAGGACGCGTCACGAGACGCGCTATATCGGCTTCAACACGACGCTTGAGTGGATCCGCGACCGGCTTGCGGGTCAGCAGGCTCCCTCGGACTGTCAGGAGGTACGACAGTGATCCCGTTATCCCTATTCGGCCGCGGACTCGCGGCCATCAACATCATCATCATCGTTATCGGCAGCGGCGTTGCCGTTGCCCAGCCGCCGATCGAGCCTGACCAGGAATCCTGGGAGCCGGGTCGCCTGATTTCGGCGGAGCACACCGGGCGCCTGAGTGCGCAGCGCGTGCAGGCGCAGGCCACGACGCTCTTCGGTGGCTGGGGCCAGCCGGTCATCGAGAACGACGTCGACAGCTATCTGATCACGCTGGCCACCACCGGGCACTCGGGCGGGCCGGTGCAGGTCCGGGCGCAGATGTTCGTGCCGGTGGCCGCGCCCCGCGGCGAGTCGCCGCTGCTCGTGTACGGCTCGGGCACGACGGGCGTGGCTCAGGCCTGCGCGCCCTCGCGCGAGGCGATGCTGGATCAGCCGCTCGGACGCTACGCCGACCTGCTCGCAGCCTATGCGGGCCGGGGATTCGTGACGGTGATTCCCGACTACCTTGGCTTCGACCTTGCAGACACGCCGCAGGCTTACTTCCATGCCGAGTCCGAGGCGCACGTGCTGCTTGACGCGGCGCGGGCGGTCCGTGAGTTCTTCGTGGTCTCGGGCCGGTCAGCGGAGCTGGCTGACTCGGCGTTCTTCGGCGGCTACTCGCAGGGTGGCCACGCGGCCTTCGCCGTGGCCGACCACCACGCTGCTTACGCGCCCGAGGTGCCACTGGAGGGCGTGCTCAGCTTCGCCGGCACCACAGACGTGCAGGCGCTGCTGGGTGAGGCAGCCTATTACGCGCCTTACGTCGTGCTGTCGTACGCCTCCGTATATGGCGATTCGGTCAGGCCCGCCGAGATATTCGCGGAACGCTGGTTGTCGACGCTGGAGAGCGTGGCGGCGGTTTCGTGCATCGACCGCGTGCAGGTTCATTACCCGGTCGCCGGCAGTGGTTTCTTTACCGACGCGTTCGATCGCGGCCTGAAGGACGGCGACCTGCACTCGGTAGCGCCGGGCTTCGCCGCCGCGCTGGACGCTAACAACGCCGGGCTTGGTGGCCACGGTGCGCCTGCCCTGGTCGTCCAGGGCGGTCGCGACGTGGTGATCAGCGACCCCGTCCAGGAGCGTTTCGTCGCCGCGCTTTGTGAGGCGGGCAGTGCAGTCCGCTACGTCAACTACCCGACGGCCCGCCACCGGGACACGCGCCAGGCCGGCTTCGAGACTTCGATCACCTGGATGCGCGGCCTGCTGCCGCTCGGCACGGCTGCGCCCGATGATTGCGGAGAGTTCACCGGCTGAGGTTAATGTTCAGCCGTACAGTCCGAGCGCCTCCTCCAGGTTCTTCCGCATGTGCTGCCTGACCGCCCCGGGACCGATCACCTCGACCATCGGCCCCCAGCCGCGGATCCAGGCGAGCAGGTCGTGAGGCAGCCCGTCCTTTGCGGCGCTGCCGCGCGCGGTGACGGTCACGAAGCCTTCGGCATCCGTGCCCTTGATCGTCGTCTTCTGCAGCGGCAGTTCCTCGAGCTGCTTCGCCACCGCCGGGTTGAAACGCAGCGTCACCTCGACCGGCTCGCCGACGATGATGCCCCAGGCGGTCGAGAGGTAGTCGTGCGGGTCGAAGTCTTCAGGGATCGTGTAGCCCGTATCTGTCAGCCGCAGGTTGCGCATGCGATCCAGCTTGAAGATGCGGATGGCGTTGTGGAAGTTCGTCTCCAGGCCGATCACGTACGCCGCAAGGTTGGTGCGGCTGATCTCGAAGAAATAGATCTGGAGCTCCTGCGGGTGGGCGCGGCCAGTGCGGCTGCCCAGGCTCAGGTAGTCGAACCTGAGAGTCCTGCCGGCGAACCAGGCCTGGGCGACCTGGTCGAGCAGGCGGCTGTTCTCAGTGCTTTGTCCCGCCAGGTGCTTCACGCTGCGGTCGACGCTCTCACGGGCGACCTCGGGCAGTTGCCTCGAGAGTTTCTCCAGCGCAGTTCGGTAGTGACGCTCGTTGATCTGCGTGTGGTGCACGAGCATGCGTGTCGCGCTGTGCACGGCCAGCGCTTCGACCTCGTTCAGCGGTGGCAGCGTCTCACGGATGCTGTAGGTGGCGCCGTCTTGCTCGAGGTCTGCGATGGTGCGCAGGTCCTCCAGGTCGCGCTCGATCGTGCGGCGGCTGACTGCGAAGTGGCCCGCGAGCTCGACCACGCGCCTGGGCCGGAGCCTGAGGAGCTGCTCCAGCTCGCGCAGACGCAGGGCCTTGGCAGTGTTACGGGTCATGCCGTCACCATGGTTTCAGACATGAGGGCATGATAAGCGGTAGTGCAAGCCTGGCTGAGGCTGTCATCGCCATCGCGCGGTCCGCTCAACTGGCGGCTTGCCGGGGGTGGGGCTGTTGACGTTGTGACACCCGTCCGTGTACGATGACCCGGCCCCGCTACTGAGAAGTGATTCTCAAGCCAGTGGCAGGTGGGCAAAGGGGACGGTCGTGAAGAGTACAGCAAGGATCATCAGCCTGTTGGTCGCGGTAACGGCGCTTGGGATCGCGATGGCACAGGGCGCGCACGAACATGAACATGAACACGATCACGGGGGAGCCGTCGAAGGCGCACGGCTGATCGTGTCGGACGCACAGACCAACACGGTCCGTGTGCTGGATGCCACGTCGGGAGAAGTCGTGGGCACCTTCACCGTGCCCGGCACGACCGGCGGCAGCCTGGCCGTGACCGGCAGCGGCCAGTACGCCGTTGTGGGCCACCGTGATGCGAACCGGGTATCGGTAATCCACTCCGGGCTAATCAGCGAGGACCATGGTGACCACGCCCATCTGCTGCACACCAGCCCGTACGTCGTGGCCACTATGAACGTTGGCCGCCAGCCGACGCATCTTGTAACGGTCGACCACAGGCTGCTGGTTTTCAACGACCAGGACGGCAGCATCGCTATCCTGGACGAGAACCTGTTCGGCCTGAGCCTGACTTACGGAATCGTGGACACGGTCGGGCCCGACCATGGGGCGCCCCTCCTGGTAGGTGACTTCATACTCTCCGGGCAGCCCGGTACCGAGGGTGTCGATGTGTACGAACCCGACGGCAACCTCGTCGATTCCGCCCAGGGCTGCCCGGGCCTGCACGGGGCCCTGCTCGTAGGTGATACCGCCGTGTTCGGCTGTCGCGACGGAGTGCTGCTCGCGGAGCTGCATGGTGAGCACTTCCATTGGCATCACGTGCCCAATCCCGCTGGCTCGGCCGAGGGCGCGCGTGTCGCCACGCTTTACGGCCGCATCGGAGACATCGCGATCGGCAACTTCGGTGCGGGCATCGCGCTGGTCGACGTGAGTGCACGGCAGATTGCCACGATCGCTCTGCCGGGCTCCGTCCTGGGTGCAGTGGTAACCGGCCGCCGCATGGTCGCGCTCACGTCCGATGGGAGCCTGAGCCTGATCCGCGTGGGTGGGGACGGCGCCGCCGAGCTTCAGAACGCCATCACCGGGATCATCGCGCCCGAAACCGAGTCCGGCCGCCCCGGGCTCGCGGCACTTGGCGATCACGTGTTCGTCACCGATCCGGTCGGCGGCGCAGTCATGACCGTCAACCTGCACGATAATGGGCTCGAAGTCGGGGACTCGTTTACCGTCCCCGGAAGCCCGGCGGGCATACGCGTGCTCATGCTCGATGGCGACTTCGAGTCGCACTGAACGGACCCGTGATATGACCCTGAAGAACGCCAACCGACTCTCCCGCTTCCTGGCGGCCGCCCTGCTCGCGGTCGCCGGGGCAGCGTTCGCGCAGAAGCCGCAGGTGGTCACCACGATCCATCCCTATTTCGACCTCGCACGCCAGATCGGCGGCGACCATATCGACGCCACGCGCCTGCTGCCCATCGGCGTCTCGCCGCACAGCTTCGACCCGACTCCGCGCGACGTGATGCGCGTCGCCAACGCGGACCTGATCATCCGCAACGGCGGCGTCGGCCTCGATGAATGGGTGCTGAGGCTGATCGCAGCCAGTGGAACCGATGCCGCGGTTCTCTCGATCATGGACGACATCGAGTTCACGCCTCTCGGCACCAGCGCAGGCACCGGCCGCGGTCCCGCCGTCGACGTCACTGACCTGCGGGCCGGTGAGCACTTCATCAATGCACACGTATGGCTGGATGTCACGATCGCCATGAGCGCTGCCGAGGCGATCCGCGACGCGCTGATCGAGCTCGATCCAGGCAACGCAGACGCCTATACCCGCAACACCGGGGTGCTGCTGTCCGAGCTCGAGGAACTCGACGAGTGGATCATGCACGCGTTGGAGCCCTTGCGGGGCGAGTCCTTCGTACCGTTTCACGATGCCTGGCCGTACTTCGCGAACCGCTACGGCCTGAACCTGGTCATCGAGCTGGAACCGTTCCCCGGCCGCGAACCCACGCCGGATTACATCGTCCAGGCGCTTGCCCTGATCCGCGACAGCGGAGCGCGCGCGATCTTCGGGGAGCGGCAACTGTCAACGCGGTCGGCCGAGGTGGTCGCGGACGAGGCCGGGCTGCCGCTTTACATCCTGGATCCAGAGGGCGGCGGCCTCAACGATGTCGAGTCGTATCAGGAGCTCTTGCGCTTCAATACGACAGTGTTGCTTGAAGCGCTCGGCCGCTGAACGGCCGGACACCGAACCGGCCCCTTGCCGGGTAAAGCAGCGTTGCAGTATAATGCACGCGGAGTCCAACCAAGGAAATCCGGGGGAGATTGTGGAGGCTTGTCATGCAGGTTTTCCGGCTCACCCGGGCATTGTTCCTAGTTCCGCTCTTCCTTGCCGGCGCTTCGGTGCAGGCCAGCATGCTGGGGCGCGCGGTACCGCCGCCTGCCGGCGAGGTTCGCGTCGGACCCGGCCAGGAGGCCCGGCTGTTGGAAGCCGTTGCCGCGGGCGGAGTCATACACCTGGCCGAGGGCCGGTTCGTACTCAGCAGTACGCTCGAACTGCTGGCGGACGTAGAGCTCATCGGTGCCGGGCATGAGCACACGACCATCAGGATCGTGGGCCTGCGCGAAGGCGCTCTCGGTGCAGTGCAGGCGGAGTCGGAAGGCAACGTAACCCTTCGCGGGCTCACCATCGAATACATGGGTATCGAAGAGGCGCGCGTCCTGTATGTGGTTTCCGGCCATCTGGAGCTGCATGACGCGGTCGTACGGGGCGGACTGGGCGATCAGGGTGCCGGCGTTCAGCTCGCCTGGTCCTCTACGGCAACGATGAGGGACAGCCTCGTGACAGATAACGAGGCGTTCGGGATCGCCCTTACCGGTGAGGCACGAGCCGAGGTCATCGACAGCCGCGTCACGGACAACGGGGGACCCGGCATCCTGCTGAACAACCACAGCACCGCACTCATCACTGGAAACGACATCAGCAACAACGACGGTTTCGGACTCGAGGCCTTCGGGCAGGGCACCGTTGAGGTGGTGGCCAACCGGTTCGCCGGGAACAGCTGGTCGGGCATCGCGGTCGGCCAGACCTCGCGCGCCACGATCACCGGCAACCTGTTCGAGGACGGGCTTGAGAACGGCCTGATGATTCGCGACCAGGCCCACGCAGTCGTCCGGGACAACACGGCCAGGAACAACGCCCACAGCGGCATGATCACCATCGGACAGGCCACCGGGCACTTTGAGGACAACACCAGTACGGACAACGGCTACCACGGCATGTTCGCCGGCGAACAGTCAAGCCCGACCGTCCTGCACAACACGTTCAGTAACAACACCTGGATGGGGTTGTCCGTCAACCATGACGCGACCGGTGAGTTCAGCGGAAACACGAACGAGGGCAACGGGCTGGACGGCATCTTCTGCGGGTCGACCGGCGCCGCCTCGATCAGCGACAACTTCTCTGCCAACAACAACCGCTACGGCTACGGCAGCTACCCCGAGGCAGCCTGCGCGGAATCCGGCACGCGCTTCAAGGACAACCGGGCAGGTGAGCTGGGAACCATTGACTGAACCTGCTCTCCCGACCGAAACCGAAGGTTGACAGGTGATCAGGGGGGAGCCGTGCCGGTGCTCCTCGCCCCCCAGAGCCGACCCGGAGTACCCGCGAGTGCGGCTTCCACGGGTATCCTGACCGGTATGAATGAGACTGATCTGGAGGCGATGGCCGCCGCGCTTGAAGCCTCGGGCAAGTACCGCGTTCTGCGGCAAATCAACCTTCCGCGTGCCAGCAGGCTGGCGGACGCGAACCTGCGCAAGGCCGTATTCCTCGATGTCGAGACGACAGGCCTTCGCGCCGACCGGGACGAAGTCATTCAGCTGGCCATGCTGCCCTTTCAGTTCGATGATGAGGGCAGGGTGGTCGGCGTTCTGGACGGCTTCAACGCGTTCAGCGAGCCGTCGCGACCGATCCCGCCGCTGATCACGCGGATAACCGGCATCACGGATGATGACGTGCGGGGCAAGAGCATCGATCCCGGGGAGGTTGCCGCGGTTCTTGACGGCGCCGAGCTCGTGATCGCACACAACGCAGGGTTCGACCGACCCTTCGTCGAACGGCTGCTGCCTGACCTGTTCGAGGGCATGCCCTGGGCGTGCTCAGCCAGCGAGGTCGGCTGGAGGCGAGCGGGTTTCGAAGGAGCCAAGCTCGAGTACCTGACGATGATGGCGGGCTCGTTTTACGACAAGCACCGGGCCGATGCCGACTGCGAGGCCGGGGTTTACCTGCTCGCGCAGCAACTAAACGGCACCGACGAGACCGCTCTGGCCGAACTCCTGCGCCGGTCGGCGCAGATTCAGCACCGCATCCATGCGGTGGGAGCACCGTTCGACTCCAAGGACCACCTCAAGCGCCGTCGCTACCGCTGGAATCCCGGAAACGGCTCGCAGCCCAAGGCGTGGTGGACCGAGGTTGGAGAGGACGCCCTGGAAGCGGAACTCGCCTGGCTGTCCCTGAACATTCCCAGGTGCAAGCCCATGGTGATCAGCATCGGCGCGACCGACCGCTTCTCCGTCCGGGTGGGTGTCAGCTCAAACGCCGACCCCGAGTAGCAGGTCCAGCACCCGCTGAGTCCTGAGCGCACTGTGGCCGGTACTTGCGGAAGGGCCTCCGGTGCCGGTCAGCTCGGCGGTGACGGAACGTATCAGCGGTTCCTGCACGTGTGTCGGGTGTGCAACTTCGTGCTCACTCACGCTTCCTGCCCGGTCCGTGATCCTGACGGCACCGTCGTCGAAGAGCGGGACGCTCATGCTGCCTGCCGAGCCGGTGATGGTGATCAGGTCCCGTGCTTCGGTTCCCGCGAAGCCCCAGGTGGCCGTTCCCAGCACACCGCTTTCGAAGCGGAAGCTGCCGACCACCTCGTCGTTCACTCGCGCCCAGGGCAGGCGCCTGACCTTGAAGCCGTGAACATCGGTCACGGGCCCGAACCAATGGTCGAGCAGGTCAAGGCCGTGGCTTCCCAGGTCGAACAGCAGGCCGTCGCCTGCCACATCCGGGTCCCAGCGCCAACCGGCGTGCTCGGGCCCGGACGGCGCTGGGACACGCAGGTCCATCTGTACCAGCGTCGGTTCCCCGATCGCACCGGCCTCAAGTTGCCGCCTGACGAACTCGAAGCGCGGCAGCGCCCGCCGGTAGTACGCTACGAAGAGCGGTACGCCCGCCGACCTGCAGGCGGCCACCATCTGCTTTGCCTCCACGGTGCTTGTGGCCATCGGCTTCTCCACGTATACGGGTTTGCCGGCCGCGGCGGCCCGGAGTGTGTACTCCGCGTGGCTGGCGGGTGGCGTGGCGATGTAGACGGCGTCCACATCCGGCGCGTCGATCACCTCGGCCGCGTCGCTCGTCCAGCGCGGCACGCCGTGGCGCTCCGCATAATCGCGCGCCCTGGCAGCGTCCCTGCGCATCACCACGCTCAGAGT
The DNA here is from genome assembly GCA_964495325.1 of uncultured bacterium. Classification (GTDB taxonomy): domain Bacteria; phylum Deinococcota; class Deinococci; order Deinococcales; family Trueperaceae; genus CAZBVI01. The sequence continues at coordinate 199,773 of CAZBVI010000001.1, read as the reverse complement.
GCTGCCCGGCACGCGCCTGAAGGCCGGACCTGACTTGACCTCGGTAACGTCGCCGCAACCGATGATTCCCCAGCGAATCCGTTCTGCTGTCATCCACGGAGCGTAGCACCCGGTGGGTCCCTACCCTTGGTTAACGGGCATCAATCGTTGCGTAATCAGACATCAACAATAGATTGTCAGCTGTGACAAGAATCAACTGATCGACATGACTCTGCGCAATCAGCATCTGGTCAAACGGATCCTGGTGTTCCAATTCGATTCCCGGCAACTGTTCAATGTGGGCCGGACGGACGGATTGGATAAAGAGATTCAGTGCTTCTGCCCCAGCATTCAGCTTGTCAGGCTCGTGAGGCAGTTTTCCCTCAGTGTGCTTCAGGGCCAGCTCCCAGAGGCTGACGATCGAAAGTGACACGGATTCAGCTGCGCCAATTGCCTCCCTGACCCGGGGCTTCACCCTGTCCGGGTCAAACAACAGCCATAGAAAGACATGCGAATCCAGAAGCAGCTTCAATGTTCATCATCCGAAGGAACACCGGCATTGAGGCTTCTCTCGAATTCCGCAACTATCTCAGAATCGGACCCAACCAGGTCGGTCGCTCCGTAATCGAAGCTCGGGTCCCTTTTGTCTGCCCACACACCGATGGGAATCGGCTTCCTGGCAGGTGCAGGACCCAGCACGGCTTGAATGTTTCCGTAAGCGCCAATGTAGATGGTTTCGCCAGCGAGTGCCCGCTTAACCAGCCTGCTCAACTGTGTCTTGGCTTCGGAGATTGAGACGACATCAGGCATGTTCAAATGATAACCTCTCTCGGTGACCTGGTCAAGGCCTGGTCGTCTCTGTCGACCGCGTCGCGGCTACTCGCTGAGCGAAATGGTGCGGGCATGTCGGTCGCAGCCACACCCGCGCCTTGACGAGGCCCTCGCCACGCGGCTACCCTCACAAGGCAATGACCGATCCGACCTTCGCCTTCCTGCGCGCCGTGAACCTGGGCAAGCACAACAAGGTGCCGATGAAGGAGCTCGTGAGCGTGCTTGAGGCCGAGGGCCTGGGCCCGGTCACGTTCATGCTCGCCAGCGGCAACCTGGTCTTCCCGGAGCCGGTGCATGCCGGCCTGGGCGAACGGCTCAAGTCACTGGTCCATGCTCACTTCGGCGTGGATACAGACGCGATCATGCGCGACGCGGCCGGACTGCGCGTGCTGGTGGACGCGAACCCGTTCGGTGTCCCCGAGGAAGGAAGCGTCCAGATCAGCCTCTGGGACGGTGAACCGGACGCGGACGGCCTCAGCAAGCTGGCCGCAGCCGACCACGCGCCCGACGAACTCCGCCTGGTCGAGGGCGCCGCCATCATCCGCTACGCCAGCAGTTCCCACGACTCGAAGCTGAGCAACAGCCTCATCATCCGCCGGCTCAAGGTGCCGGCTACGCTCCGCAACGTGAAGACGCTCATCCGGCTTCTGGAGAAGTTCGCCTGAAGGCTCAGCCGTTGCGCCTGACCATCTCCTCGATCCACAGCGGGGCGAACGGTGAGGTGCAGCCCTTCGGGGTCGGGTAGTCCCTGAGCACGCCGAGCTTCTCGCCGATGCTGATGGCGCGCTCCCGCAGGGGAGCGTGGTGAATGCCGATGCCGGCCAGGCAGTTGTTCATGGTCCACTGCGGCTCGGGATGGGCAAGGGCCATCTCCGCCTCGATGCGGTCCAGCAGCCCGTCCAGGTCGAGCCCGCCTGCATCCTTGCCGATGCGTTCTGCCGTTAGACTCCAGCCGGCGCGGGCGGCCCAGATGTTCGGATCGTTCTGCCAGCCCTCCCGGAATACCTCCCTGTCGGCCCGCTTGCGCACCACGTAGGAGTCCAGCCACTCGGCCACCTGCACGAAGTCCGCGTTGCGCACCATTTTATCCAGCTCGGCTTCCGTCAGCTTCTTGAGAGTGAGCAGGAGGATGGCGAGCAGGCGTGCATCGATGTTGCCTGTCGCCCACAGTTCCAGGGCCAGCTCGTGGTCGCGGCCGACCTCCTTGGCCAGCTTCCGTATGTTGCCCATCATCACGCCGAACTGCCTGTCATCCTGCGCGCCGCGCTTGCGGTTGCGGGCCCGGACGGACTCGTTGCCGAGCGCTTCCAGTCGGTTCATGACCGCTTCCAGTTCCATGCCCCCATGATGCATCCGGCCGCCATGGCCCGTCAAACCACAGGCATGGAGGTCATATACTCGCAGGCACAACAGGGAAGGCAAAGGTGAAAGATGCGCTTCAGCAGTGACGTTCCCGTGCGCGCGCCGCGCGGGCCGAACAGGACGGCGAAGGGCTGGATCCAGGAGGCGGCCAAGCGGATGCTGCTCAACAACCTGGACCCGGAGGTGGCTGAGAAGCCCGGCGAGCTGATCGTCTACGGCGGTAGGGGCAAGGCGGCCCGGAACTGGGAGGCGCTCAACAAGATCGTGGAGACGCTCGACCGGCTGGAGAACGACGAGACGCTGCTCGTTCAGTCCGGCAAACCGGTCGCGGTGTTGAAGACCCACGAACTGGCGCCGCGCGTCCTGATCGCCAACAGCAACCTGGTGCCGAAGTGGGCCACCTGGGAGGAGTTCGACCGCCTGGACCAGGCCGGTTTGGCCATGTACGGCCAGATGACGGCAGGCTCGTGGATATACATCGGCACCCAGGGCATCCTGCAGGGCACCTTTGAAACGTTCGCCTCGGCCGCAGACAAGCATTTCGGAGGCAGCCTCAGGGGGACCGTGACCGTTACCGCCGGACTGGGTGGCATGGGCGGTGCTCAGCCACTCGCCGTGAAGCTTGCCGGCGGCGTTGCCGTCTGCATCGAGGTCGATCCGGGTCGGATCGAGCGCAGGCTGGAGACCCGCTACCTGGACGAGGTGGCCTCTGGGCTGCCCCAGGCGCTCGAGCGCGCCATGCAGGCCAAGGAAGCGGGCGAAGCAGTCTCGATCGGGGTGCAGGGCAATGCCGCCGAGCTGGTGCCGGAGCTCGTCAGGCTCGGCTTCACTCCCGACCTGGTCACCGACCAGACGAGCTCGCACGACCCGATGTGGGGCTACATCCCGCCCGTGCGTGCCGACGAGGACCCCGACCTGCTCCGGGAGCGTAGCCCCGAGGAGTACCTTGAGCGCGTCCGCGCAGGAATCGCGGATCACGTGCGGGCCATCCTGACACTGCAGGAGCGGGGCGCGATCGCGTTCGATTACGGCAACAACCTGCGTGCCCAGGCGCAGATCGCCGGGGTTGACAACGCGTTCGACTACCCCGGCTTCGTCCCCGCTTTCATCCGTGACTCGTTCTGCGAGGGACGCGGCCCGTTCCGCTGGGTGGCCCTCTCGGGTGATCCTGAGGACATCGAGGCCACGGATCGCGCCCTGCTGGAGCTCTTTCCGGAGGACGCACGCCTGCAGCAGTGGCTCGGCTGGGCGGGCCAGCACATTGCGTATCAGGGGCTGCCGGCCCGCATCTGCTGGCTCGGCTACCGCGAGCGGGACCGCGCCGGGCTGCTCTTCAACCAGATGGTGCGCGACGGCCACCTCAAGGCACCGATCGTCATCGGCCGCGACCACCTGGACGCCGGCTCGGTCGCCAGCCCTTACCGCGAGACCGAGGCGATGCTGGACGGCTCGGACGCCGTGTCCGACTGGCCGCTGCTCAACTTCGCTGTGGGCGTGGCCAGCGGCGCGGGCTGGATGAGCTTCCACCACGGCGGCGGCGTCGGCATGGGCTACAGCCAGCATTCCGGCCTGGTGATCGTGGCCGACGGCAGCGAGGAGGCCGAGCGGCGGCTGGCGCTCGCGCTGGTGAACGATCCGGCCATGGGCGTGATCCGCCATGCCGACGCCGGCTACGACCTCGCGCGGGCAGTGGCGGCCGAGCGTGGACTCGACCTCGTCTGATCCGGCGTTAGCATGGAGACAGACATGACCAGCCACCTGCCCTACTCCGGACTGGTGACCTTCGCACGCGCACCGGCCGCTCCACTCACAGAAGACTGGCGGGCCGACGTCGGAGTGCTTGGCATCCCGTTCGACCTCGCGCTTGGTTTCAGACCCGGGGCCCGCTTCGCGCCGCGCGCCATCCGGGAAGCCTCGCTGCGCTACGCGATTCCAGCCGAAGGCCTCTACGACCTGCGTACGGACGCGATGCGGCTGGCCGGTGTCAGCATCATCGATGCCGGCGACGTGCCGCTGCCGTCGCTGGAGAGCGCGCCTGCACGTGCGCTGATGGAGGAGGCCGCGCGGCAGCTGAGGCAGCGTGCGAGACTGCCCGTCTTCCTTGGCGGCGACCACAGCGTGACGCACCCGCTGCTGAGGGCTTTTGACGACGTGAGTGGCCTGCACGTCGTCCAGATCGACGCCCACCTCGACTTCACCGACGAGCGCAACGGCACCCGCTTCAGCAATTCCAGTCCCTTCCGGCGGGCCACAGAGGACCTGAGCAACCTGGTGCACATCACCACCATCGGCCTGCGTGGCCTGCGCAGTGATCCCGAGGCGGTGGCGGCCGCCCGGGCCCGTGGGCACACCCTGGTGGCAGCCTGGGAGCTCGACCGCCTGCCGGATGCCCTGCCGGAGGGGCGCGACGTCTACCTGTCCATCGACGTGGACGCCCTCGACCCCTCGATCATGCCAGGAACCAGCAGTCCCGAGGTCAGCGGTTTGTCTTATGACGAGGTGCTCTCGGCAATAGCCCAGACGGTCAGCCGGAACCGGATCGTCGGCATCGACCTGGTCGAGCTCGCACCGCAACTGGACCCCAGTGGGCTTAGCAGCCTCGTTGCCGCCCGGTTGCTGGTCGAGACACTCGCGGAGCACTTCGGGTGAGCAAGGTTTTCATTGGCATCAGCCAACTGGTGACACCCGGCGGTAGCGGGCCCAGGCGCGGCCCGGAACAGGCCGAGCTGACGATCATCCATGACGCAGCCTTCCGCGTGGAAAGGAGGCGGATCGCCTGGATGGGTGCTCAGGCGGAGTTGACTCCGGGACCGGGCGAGGAAGTCATCGATCTCGGTGGCCGTGCGGTCGTGCCCGGGTTGATCGACCCGCACACGCACGCGGTCTGGGCCGGCGACCGGCTGGCCGACTTCGACGCGCGGACACGGGGTCTGGCTTACGAGGACATCCTGCGCCGTGGAGGCGGCATCCGTTCCACCATCCGGAGCACCGCCAGGGCGGGTGTCGAGGAGCTGACCGAGCTGGCGCTCCCCCGTATCCGAAACCTGGTGGCCAGCGGGGCAACCACGATCGAAGTCAAGAGTGGCTACGGCTTCACGGCCGAGGCTGAGCTGCGCATGCTGGAAGCTATCCGGATGCTGGGCAGGTACACGCGGGCGCGGCTCGTGCCGACCCTGCTCATCCACGTTCCCCCGGAGGACGAGGCCGGACGCAGCGCCTACCTGGACATGGTCACCACCGAGCTCATGCCCGAGGCAGCGCGCCGTGGCCTGGCCACCTCGGTCGACGTCTTCACCGAGCGCGAGGCGTTCAGCGTGGCCGAGACCGAACGCGTGCTCAGGAAGGCGCGGCGGCTTGGATTGGGCGTCAAGCTGCACGCCGACCAGTTCCACGCGATCGGCGGGACCGAGCTGGCCGTCTGGCTGGGAGCCCTGTCGGTCGACCACCTCGAAGCATCCGGACCGGACCAGATCGAGGCCCTCGCGGTCGGCGGCACCATAGCGACCGTACTGCCCGGCGTGACCCTGCACCTGGGCCTGCGGGCCGCACCGGGCCGGGCGCTAATCGATGGCGGCGTGCCAGTGGCGGTCGGCACCGACCTGAACCCCGGCTCGAGTCCGCTCGCTTCAACCGCGTTGGCCCAGGCGCTCGCCGTCCGCATCAACGGGCTGACGCCAGCCGAGGCGCTCACCGCCGGCACTGCCAACGCCGCCAGCGCGATCGGGCGCGACGAGCTTGGCAGGCTCGAAGCGGGCTCGTCGGCAGACTTCATCGTGCTTGACGGCCCTGATTGGCGCCTGCTCAGCTACACGCTCGGCGGGAACGCGGTGGCCGAGACATGGATTGCCGGCGAGAAGGAGGAAGGATAAACAATGGTGGAGATCGGCTTCGATCTCAGCGTTGACGAGTTCATCCGCGTCGTACGCGGTTTCGAGCAGGCGCGGCTCAGTGACGAAGTGAGCGAACGCGTTGAGAAGAGCCGGGCGTACGTCGAGAAACTTGTCGACGACGACAACGCGGTTTACGGCATCAACACCGGTTTCGGCAAGTTCCAGAACGTGAGGATCGCCCAGGACCAGCTGCTGGAGCTGCAGCGCAACCTGATCCTCTCGCACGCCATCGGCGTGGGTGAGCCGTTTCACACCGACGTGGTGCGGGGCATGCTCCTGCTCCGCGCCGCTTCCCTTGCGCACGGCCACTCCGGCGTGCGGGTCAAGGTGATCGAGCTGCTGCTGGCATTCCTGAAGCACCGCATACACCCGGTCGTGCCGAGCCAGGGCTCGGTCGGTGCAAGCGGCGACCTGGCCCCGCTCGCCCACCTGGCGTTGGCGCTGATCGGCGAGGGAGAGGTGGAGTACGAAGGCGTGGTGAAGCCGAGTGCAGTAGTGCTGGCGGGGCTGGGACTGGAGCCGCTCGTGCTGCAGGCCAAGGAGGGCCTGGCACTCATCAACGGTACACAGGCGATGGGTAGCCAGCTGGCGCTCCTCGTTGCCGACGCTCGGACCGTGCTGAAGACCGCCGACATCGCGGCGGCCATGAGCGTCGAGGCGCTCAAGGGCAGCCACCAGCCGTTCAGTGAAGCGGTCACGCGCGTGCGGCCGCACCCGGGGGCGCACAAGGTGAGCCAGAACATGGTGAGCCTGCTGGCCGAGTCCGCGCTGAACGAGTCACACGCCGATTGCGACCGCGTTCAGGACGCCTACTCGCTGCGGACCGTGCCGCAGGTGCACGGGGCGATCCGCGACGCTCTGGCGCATGTGACCTCTGTTCTCGAGATCGAGCTTGTGTCCGTGACGGACAACCCCCTCATCTTTGCCGACGAGGGCCGCGTCATTTCCGCCGGTAACTTCCACGGCGAGCCGCTTGCGCTCGCGGCGGATTACGCCGGCATCGCGCTGGCCGAGCTGGCCAACATCTCGGAGCGGCGCGTGGAACAGATGCTTAATCCGTCCCTGTCGGGCCTGCCTGCCTTCCTGGCTTCACAGGGCGGCCTGCACTCAGGGCTGATGATCAGCCAGTACACCGCCGCCGCGCTCGTGAGTGAGAACAAGGTGCTGGCGCATCCCGCCAGCGTCGACTCGATTCCGACCAGCGCGAATCAGGAGGACCACGTCTCGATGGGCACGCACGCGTGCCGGAAGGCGCGACAGATCCTGGACAACGTCCTCTGGGTGCTTTCCATCGAGCTGGCCTCGGCCGCGCAGGCGCTGGACTTCAACCTGCCGCTCCGGCCGGGCCGGGGCGTGGAGGCGGTCCATCGCCGCATCAGGGCGGACATCCCGCATCTGGAGCGCGACATCTACATGAAGCCGGACCTTGAGAAGCTGCGGGCGATGGTGAGCGGCGGAGAGATCGTGGCGGCAGCAGAAGGGGCCGTCGGCAAGCTCCACTGAGCGGGGATCAGCAGTCGATGTTGGTTCCCTGGCGCCGCAGCTTGATGGCGCGGTCGATGAACTCCCTGATGCGCGTACCCGCGACTTTGCGGGTCTTGCTGAAGCGGATGCAGCCCTTGCCACGGTTCAGGCCGGCAAGCAGCTCGCCGTCCGGGTCGACGGTGTCTATGTTGCCGACGTAGAAGCTGACGTAACCCTTCTGGGCGTTCAGGGCGAACACGCCGCCCTCTGCATCGTCGAACGAAAGCATCCCATATGCGATCGACTCGGTAAGTTCCGGCGCCAACTCATGCAAGAGCCGCTTGAGTTCGATCAGGGTTTCCCGGCGCCAGTCGTTCTCGAGGGCGTTCATGTACTCGTCTGGAGTGTTCACCGCGTACTGCAACCGTACCGCCTCCTCCCACGATGTTACTCCCTGGCGTATCGTTGGGGGGACCAGGAGGAACGACGTGTCAAACGACAAGGACGCAAGGCCGCCCGAACCCGAGGATCGGGTGGTGAGCACCACTCATGAGGTCAGGATCGACGGCCGACGCATCGCGTATCAGGCCACCACGGGCCTGCTCGTGCTCCGTGAGGAGTCCGAGGAGGACGGCAAGGCGCAGGGGCACAAGGCCAAGGCCGAGGTGTTCGTGACCGCCTACACGCGCGAGGACGCCGGCGACCCGGCCGAGAGGCCCATCACCTTCGCCTTCAACGGCGGACCGGGTTCCTCCTCGGTTTGGCTGCACCTTGGTGTGCTCGGTCCCAGGCGCGTGGAGCTCAATGATGACGGCTCGGCACCCAGGGCACCTTACCGGTTGGTTGACAACAACTGGTCGCTGCTGGACAGGACCGACCTTGTTTTCATCGACCCCGTCTCCACCGGCTACAGCCGCGCCGTCACGGGCGAGAAGGCCGGTGAGTACCACGGCTACAAGGGCGACCTGGAGTCGGTGGCCGAGGTCATCAGGCTCTGGCTGAGCCGCAACGGCCGCTGGCGCAGCCCCAAGTACCTGGCGGGCGAGAGCTACGGCACCACCCGTGCCGCCGGGCTGGCCGCGCACCTGCAGCAGCGCCACGGGATCTACCTGGACGGGCTGATGCTGCTTTCGTCCGTGCTTGATTTCTCCACCGTCCGCTTCGACCCGGGCAACGACCTGGCACCGCTCCTGTATGTACCGAGTTACGCCGCCACCGCGTGGTACCACCGGCGGCTCGATGATGACCTCCAGCAGAAGCCAATCGCGGAGTTCCTGCAGGAGGTTGAGGCGTTCACCTACGACCGTTACGCGCCTGCACTGCTGCGTGGAAGCAGCCTGGCTGCCGACGAGGCCGGCGAGGTCGCGGGGCTGCTCGCCCGTTACATCGGCGTCTCACACGAGTTCGTCCTGCGCAATAACCTCCGGATCAGCATCGATCGCTTCTGCAAGGAGCTGCTGCGCGACCGGCGCCGCACCGTTGGCAGGCTGGATAGCCGCTTCCTCGGCATCGACCGGGACGCCGGCGGCGGCAGCTTCGAGCACGACCCCAGTTACTCCGAGATCCAGGCGCCCTACACTGCCTTGCTGAACGACTACGTGCGCGACGAGCTCGGCTTCGAGAGCGACCTGCCCTACGAGATCATCAAGGACCTGTACCGCAACTGGAAGTACAGCGACTTCGAGAACCGCTACGTCAACACGGCCGAGGAGCTGCGCCAAGCGATGGCAACCAACCCGCACCTGCGCGTGCACGTGGCCTCGGGTTACTTCGACCTGGCCACCCCGTACTTCGCAACCGAGTACACGTTCGACCACCTGGGGCTCGAGCCCGAGCAGCTGGGCAACGTCAGCAAGTCCTATTACGAGGCGGGACACATGATGTACATCGAGATTGAGTCGCTCAAGAAGGTGAAGGCGGAGTTGAGTGCCTGGCTCAGCGGTTGAGCTTGTTCTCGCTGATTCGTCCACTCTTTCGGAGCAGAAACGACTTTTCATCCGGAGGCGACAGGCTTATGAACCAGGGAGCTGGATGCCTTGCGTTGTAACGTTCAAGCGCGACCTTGCTATTGACGAAGTTTCATGAAGCCCGCCGCTCGCTTCAGGCTGGGATCTGGCTCCCGGCTGGAAGCCTGTTCCCGCGGTGGAGGCTACGAGTCGAGCATCTGACTTAGTAGCACTATCCTGCCCCGGCGACAGATGACGATGACGACATGGAAGAAGGAGGCACCTTGGTCTGCAGATGGCAAGTAACCCAATCGGTTACCGTCTATGAGGTTGAAGAATTCGATGTAAGCTTTGACTAGGAGTAAGCGTTAACCGTACATCACGCGAGCCTGTTGAGATCATGAACCCCCCCAACCCATGGATTAAGGATACTCGCAGCTACTGGAGCGACCTTGTACTGGCTGTATTCGTGGTTGGAGGGCTTGCCAGCGTTCTGCTGGCCGTGCTCAGACCGGGCCAGGAGCTTCCTTGGTCGGCAGCTGTGCAGCAGCAGCCGACCTTGTTGTTCTTGATGCTCATACCTCACCTGCTGCTTATAGCAGTACTGCTTCGCCAATACTCACGGCTGCAGGCCAGAGCCAACGTTTCGGCTTGGCTTGCGATCATTCCCGTTGCTCTTGCGCTCGGCGTCCTGCACCTACTACTTGCAGCGTGGGCGGGGTTCGGTACGGGTTACGCAGAAGTGACAATTCATTCTGCTGCCTCCGGCAGCCCAGCTGTGTTGTTCCTGACGTTTGCACTCGTCGTGGCTTGGCTCGTGGGCCCGGCTGCAGAGGAGCTGCTTTTCCGGGAATGGTTGCCGCGGAAGCTGCCATTTTTCGCCGCCATGATTCCCAACGCCTTCCTGTTCGGCATTTTTCACATCTCGTGCGACGTGGAGCTTACCGCGTTACTTGGGCGTTTCGCGTTCGCTTTCATCGCCGGTTGCCTGCTGTTCCAGGCACGGCGCAGGACAGGCAGTATCTACGTCGCGATGCTGATGCACGCTGCGATCAACGTGGCCACCTCGGTGCGCCTGGGCTTCTGAAGCCACCAGCGTGTGCAGATCGAACCAAGTCCGCAGCCGTGTGTACCGATCCGGGTTGATCAGCGTGCTCGGACTCGAGCCGGAGCTGCTCGGCAACGTCACCAAGTCGTGCTGCGAGGCGGGCCACATGATGTACATCGAGATGGAGTCGCTGAAGAAGGTGAAAAGAGTGGAGTTGGGTGCCTCGCTCAGCGGAGGTTGACGAGGCGCTCAGTACTCGGGAGTCCCGATATTTGTATGCTCACTTCCGTGACCTAGCGTAGCGATCCGGGCTGAGTTGGTGTGTTGACGACATATTCTGACCAGAGGACGCTTCCAATAATGTCAAGCGGCATGTCTGGTGCCAGCGCTTCACGGTCGATCACCTTGGGCTCGAGCCCGGGCAGCTCGACAACTTCCGCAAGTCTTGCCACGGGTGTTACCTGTCAACTCTGCACTGGTACCTTGTTCTGCTTTTACGTGCTCCTAATCTCACTCGTCGAACTCGCAAGTGGTAGACAGAAGAAGCTGCAGAATGGCTTGACAAATAGTGCGAAGGGTGCTAACTTACGCCCGTAGGAAGAAAACATCTGCACCGCCATTGGTAGAAGCCCAGTCCGTTTCAGGAGGATGGTTCTCTTGCTACCTAGACCTTGTAAATACCTTCTGATGTTTGGCATTTCGTTGGTGATGCCGCTTGGCTCCGCGCAACTTGGCACAATCGTTAACAACCAGTCTCTCCTTGACTCTCTACAGTTTGTGGCGGGCAACATGCGGGCGGAAAGCCTGATTGAAGAACGGGTGGTCTTGTTCTTTTTCCTACCAGAGGATTGCCCTGGTTGCGACAACGTCGCCGAATGGGCTGAAGCTTCTGGAATGGGAAGCGATGGCTTGGTGTTTGTTACCAACGCAGAAACACCCGCGCTGGACCAGTGGATTGTACAGTATCCGAATCTCAATGTCTTGAGGGACACTGCTGATCTCTTGGCGGTTGAGTTAAGGGTGACGGAAGTCCCCAGCGTCTTCATGCTGGATAGAGGCCTGGTTCTCAATGCAGACTACTGGCCATTCCATGGCGGCTTAGATGGGCTTGCTAGCCAGCTGAACGAGTTTGCACTAGGTGGTCACCACAGCACTTCACGCGACGGCGAGATTGACTCCAGCATTAACAAGTTGTATGACATTGATTTCGATTCCTTGCTGCTCATCGATACGCAGGGCACGTTCGTACAAGCTCGCGATCTCACAGCTCCTGCAGTCTTCATAGTTTGTCAAGAGGCATGTCCAGTCTGTACCGAAGAAGCTGAGTATCTAGCCGGGCTTGATAGCGAGTCGCGAGCGAACCTGTTGCCAATTCATTTGGTTCTGGTTAATCAGGAACAGGGCATATCAGCGAACACGGCAGAAACATCACTGGCGTTAACCGCATGGCGGCGTGTCGGAGTAGAAGGCGTCTACCTAGTGGATAGCGACAACCCATTCGGTAGCGTTTTTGGGACACCAACTCACGTAGTAGTTGGAACTGACTGGCGGGTTGACTTGGTTCTTCTCGGTTTCAAGACAGGCATAGAGAGGCAACTTAGTAGAGTGGAGCCGCGTTAGCTGTTAGAAACTCGTAATCGACTGAGAGGGGAATCCTAGTTATGGTGAGCATCTCGATGAGGGCGCTAGCAATAGTAAGCTTGCTTGGTTTGCTGAATACGCCCGAGATGGCCGAGCCGTTACCGGCAACCCCGTATCTGCCGGGTGACCTGGTATATGCACAGTCAGACACTGCAAACTACACTCCCTATGATGACGAGATTATGGATTGGTCTTGCTCCGACTGGGACTGTCAAATGGGTGGCGGATACTACTGCGAAACCTTATTCCTATGTGGATTGGGCTGCCCAGCAAAGTGGTACACAGGCAGTGCAACCAGGACTTGCACGCCCACGAACGGACCTCCGATCATCGAAACCAGGCCTTGCAATCAGTACGGAGGCTGCTGTGGTGATTCGGGGGCCCAGTGTCCGACCTTACAGCTCGATGAGCTGTATCAGGAGGAGGATTAAGTTCAATGCGTATAAAAATGATAACACTCTTTCTATTCGCTACCCTGTTCAGCATTCCAGTGTACGCCGATGGGGGACGAGAATCAGCGGTGTCGAGTACGGTTTATCCGCTGATTTCAGCAGTTGATGTCATCCCAATGGCGATAGTATATGGACCGTGGAGCCCTTGGTTTGACGCGGGCAGCTACTGTCAGTTTGAGCTACTGGGCGTGGCATGCGCCTGCACTACACTTCCGGGAGAAGTACGCAAGACTGATCAATACCGATGGCGGACCGCCACCAATCAGGGAAGTGGTCAGCAATGGACAGAGTTTCAGTATCGGACGGTAACCTCCGGTTGTTGTGGCCTGGGTTTTCCGATTCCCGTTCCGGGCTGCTGAGCCATCCTGCGTCTGGTCTGCATACGCAGAGCAGGTCAGATACGCAGCCGTGTGTACCGATCCGGGCTGAGCGCGGTGATGTCGGTCTCCGGCTCCTCGCCAGCCACTATCTGGCTGACGATCCGGCCGCTGACCGGTCCGAGACTCACGCCCATCATCGAGTGCCCGGTCGCCACGACCAGGTTGGACACTCCGGCCGACCGGCCAAGGTAGGGCAGGCCGTCGGGCGAGCAGGGCCGGAAGCCGTGCCAGACGTCCGACGCCTCGAGGGCCGCCCGGTCCAGCGAAGGCAGGTAGCGCAGGGCCGAGTCGATGATTCCTTCCACGCGGGTGGGATTCACGCCCTCGGTGATGCCGGACATCTCCATGGTTCCGCCCACGCGCAGGTTCGTGCCCATGGGCGTGATGGCGGCGCGCGCCTCCGCCAGCAGGGCGGGGTGGCGCAGGTTCTTTTCCATTCCCTGAAGCGTCATGCTGTAGCCCTTGCCGGCTTCCATCGGCAACTGCAGGCCCAGGTTGCGGGCCAGGCTTTCGGACCATATTCCTGCGGCCAGCACGAAGGTGTCGCTGTCCAGCTCGCCTACACTCGTGGAGATGGCCGCGATGCGGTCACCAGCGCGCCTGACGCCGGTGACGGTGGTGTCGAACAGGAACTCCGTGCCGCCCTCGATCAACGCATCCTGAAGTGACCGCATGAACAGGCCCGGGTCAAGGTGGCCGTCCTCGGTCCACAGGACGCTGCCGACGATGTCGAGCGGCATGTCGGGCTCCAGCGCCTGCGTCTCGGCAGCACTCAGCACGCGCGCAGGCAGGCCGAGCGCGTTCGCCTGCTCAGCTAGTGCTGCCTCCTCTTCCAGCCCTTTCTCCGTGTTGCAGAGCATGAAGAGGCCGCCCTCGCGCAGCAGGAAATCCCCCGGCAGCTCTTCGGCCAGCTCCCGGTAGGCGGCCACCCCGGCGCGGTTCAGGTGCAGGAGCAGCGGCCCGGAACGCTCGACGTGCGCGCGGGTGGAGGCCCGCCAGAAGCGGTACCCCCACGAGGCCAGGGCCGGGCTCAGGCGCGGCTTGATGTAGAAGGGGCTCTTCGGGTTGGCCATCCAGCGGATGCCCTGGGCGATCACGCCGGGCGCGGCCATCGGGACGAAGTGGCTGGGCACGAGCATGCCGGCGTTGCCGTAGGACGTGCCGGTGCGGTCCCGGCCGCCGCGCTCGACGACGGTGACACGGTGGCCGGCCTGCTGCAGGTACCAGGCGCTGGTCAGGCCGATGATGCCGCCGCCGATGACTGTGACGCGCTCGCCCACTCAGATGCCGTCCCTGAACGGATCCGCGGGGTCAAACAGCAGGTCAGCACGTGCGGTCACGAAGGCGGTGCCGGTGATGACCGGCAGTACCTGGCCGGCCTCGTCCAGCGAGTAGACGGCGTCAAAGGCCGTGCCCAGCACGCCCTCCTGGCGCCAGTTCGCGCCCGGCGCTAGCTTGTCCTCTGCATGCAGGCAGGCGAGCTTGGCGCTGGTGCCGGTGCCGCAGGGCGAGCGGTCGTAGGCCCGGCCGGGACAGAGCACGAAGTTGCGGCTGTCGGCCGTATCGGTGGCGGCGAAGAGCTCGACGTGGTCGATCTCGGCGCCGTCCTCACCCGTGATGCCCGCGGCGGCGAGCGCCTCGCGCACGGCCCAGGTGAAGTCGGTCAGCTCATGAACGCGGCTCACGTCGATCTCCCGGCCGTGGTCGTCGCAAAGGAAGAACCAGTTGCCGCCCCAGGCGACGTCGCCGCTCACGGTCTGGCCCGAGGGCATGGTGACGCTGACGCCCTTCAGGTGCCTGTACGCGGGCACGTTGTGCACGCTCACGCGCCCGTCGTCGTGCAGCTCGGCGCTGACCACCCCCACCGGCGTGTCGATCCGGTGCGTGCCTGGGCCGATCCGGCCCAGGTGGGCTAGGGTCTCGACCAGGCCGATGGTGCCGTGGCCGCACATGCCGAGGTAGCCGACGTTGTTGAAAAAGATCACGCCGGCAGCGCAGTCCGGCGCAGCGGGCTCGCACAGCAGGGCGCCGACGAGAACGTCCGAGCCGCGCGGCTCATTCACAACGGCGGAGCGGAAGGAATCGAACCGCTCCCGGAACACCCTGAGGCGCTCGGCGAGGCTGCCCCCACCAAGGTCGGGGGCGCCCTGCAGGACGACACGGGTGGGTTCACCCGCGGTGTGTGAATCGATGACTTCGACCTGCTGCACGTGCTTCCTCAGACCTCCAGAAGTTCGCGGGTGGTGGTGTTGAACGCGTCCGGGCCCTCGGGCGTGACCAGCACCGTGTTCTCGATGCGCACGCCGCCCCAACCCTGGATGTAAACGCCTGGTTCCATGGTAATGACCATGCCACTTTTGAGCGTGTCCGTGTAGCCCTCGCTTACGAACGGGTCCTCGTGCACCTCGAGTCCGAGGCCGTGGCCCACCGAGTAGCCGTGCGAGCTGTCGCCGTAGCCTGCCTCGATTATCGGCTGGCGCGCCGCGCGGTCCACTGCCTGGCCGGTCACGCCTTCCTTCATGAGCGCCTGGCCCGCGTCGTGACACAGCCTGACCAGGTCGTAGATCTCGCGCTCGCGCTCCCCGGCGCGGCCGCACACCACGGTGCGGGTCATGTCCGAGTGGTAGCCGTCCAGCAGGGCGCCGAAGTCGAAGAGGACGAACTCGCCGTCGGCAACGATCTTGTCGCTCGCCCGGCCGTGCGGCAGTGCGGCCCGCCAGCCCGAGGCGACGATCGGCATGTTCGGGTAGTTGTTCGCGCCCCTGAGCTCGATCTGGTGGCGCATCTCGACTGCCAGCTCGCGTTCGCTCACGCCCGGCTTGATGAACGGCAGGATGTGGTCGAACACCTCTTCGGCGATCCTGAGCGAGCCGCGCAGGCGGTCGATCTCGAAGTCGTCCTTGATGGCGCGCAGTCCTTCGACGAGCCGGCCGGCCGAGACCCACTCGACGGGCACGTT
This sequence comes from uncultured bacterium, assembly GCA_964495325.1. Lineage (GTDB taxonomy): Bacteria > Deinococcota > Deinococci > Deinococcales > Trueperaceae > CAZBVI01. The sequence continues at coordinate 183,821 of CAZBVI010000001.1, read as the reverse complement.
CTCGCGCGCCTGGACGGCGAAGTCCGCCGGGGCGATGCCGCCCTCGAAGCCCAGGCGCTGCACGCCGAGCTCCTTGAGGCGGGGCGCGAGCGGCGACCAGAGGCTCTTGTCGGCCGTCAGCGTGTTGATCTTGAACGTTGGGCACTCGGCGGCGGCCTGGTCCAGGTAGCGCCAGTCGGTGAAGAACTCCTCGGCGCCGTCCCGGGTGATCAGCGCGTAGCCGAAGCTGCCGGTGAAGCCGGTCAGGTAGTGGCGGTTTGCGGGGCTGAAGGTGATGTAGGCGTCGAGGCCAAGCTCGCTCAGGCGTGCGGCGAGGCGCTCGCGGCGGGTGGCGAGGAAGGATGCGCGGTCAGTCATTGGATCAGGTTCCTTTACTTGCGGGGGTCAAGGGCGTCCCGCAGGGTGTCTCCGAGGATGTTGAAGGCGAGCACGGTCAGGAAGATCGCCCCGCCGGGTCCGATGATTATGTGTGGGGCCATGCGCATGTGGTTCCGGGCCGCGCTGATCATGGCGCCCCACTCCGAGGTGGGCGGCGCGATGCCCACGCCCAGGAAGCTGAGCGCGGCGGCCGTGAGGATTGCGCTGCCCATCAGCAGCGTGGCGTAGACGAGCACGGGACCGAAGCTGTTCCTGAAGACATGGGCGAACAGCACGCGAACGTTGCGGGCGCCCGCGGCGCGCGCGGCCTCGACGTACTCGGTGTTGCGGACGCTGAGCACCGAGCCGCGCATCACGCGGGCGAATGTGGGCACGGAATAGAGGGCGACCGCGATGATGATGGGCACCAGGCCGGCTCCCAGCGCGGTGGCTATGAGGATTGCCAGGAGTATGCCGGGGAACGCCAGCAGGACGTCCACGATTCGCATGATCACGGTGTCGGTAAGGCCGCCGAAGAAGCCGGCCAGCAGGCCGGCGCCGACGCCGACGAGGCCGCCGAGCGCGACCGCGAGGATGCCGACGGTGACGGAGATGCGGGCGCCGTAGACGACGCGGCTGTAGATGTCGCGGCCCAGCTCGTCGGTACCAAGGTAGTTCTCGGCAGAGGGCGGCTGCAGCACGCGCACGAAGTCCTGCCGGTTCGGCTGGTGGGTCGCGAGCTGGGGCGCAAAGATCGCGCTGACGAACAGCAGTACAACGACGAGTGCAGCGGGGACCGAGAGCGGGTTGCGCTTGACGAGCTTCATGACGACGCGCATCAGCTGTACTTCACTCTCGGGTCAAGTGCCGTGTAGATCAGGTCGACGATCAGGTTGACCAGCACGAAGGTGATGGCGATCGCCACCGTCGCACCCTGCACGGCGGGGAAGTCCTTGCCGGTGATTCCGTTGATGAGATAGCGGCCCAGTCCGGGCCAGGCAAAGATCGTCTCGGCGATGATTGCTCCCGAGAGCAGCACGCCGAACTCGAGACCGATGACCGTGACGATGGGAATAAGTGCGTTCTTGAGCGCGTGCCGCAGGATGACGGGGCGCTCGGGCAGGCCCTTGGAGCGGGCGGTCCGGACGTAGTCCTCCTTGAGCACCTCCAGCATCGAGGCCCTCACCAGGCGCGCGATGATCGCGGCGGCCGCGACGCCCAGGGTCGCGGCGGGGAGGATCAGGTGCCGGATCGCCTCCCAGCTGAAGCCGCCCACCCTGCCCGATGGTGGCAACCAGCCCAGCTGGAGCGCGAAGACGAGCATGAGCAGCAGGCCAAGCAGGAAGCCTGGCAGCGAAACTCCAAGCAGCGCGAATGCCATCACCAGGTTGTCGACCACTCCGCTGCGGTTGAGTGCGGCGATGATGCCGGCAGCAGTGCCGAGCAGTGTGGCTATGAGCAGGCTGGCCACGGTCAGCTCGAAAGTTGCGGGATAGAGCCTGATCAGGTCCTGCAGCACGGGCCGGCCACTGCGGATGGAGTTGCCCAGGTCGAGCTGCACCGCGTTCTGTATGTAGCGGAAGTACTGGACACCGATCGGCTGGTCCAGGCCGTGGCGGGCCCGCAGCTGTGCGATCAGCTCTTCGCTCGCGCCGGCACCGGCCTCGGCCGGAACGAGCATGTTGATGGGATCACCCGGCGTGATGTGCAGGGAAAAGAATACGAGTGTCAGCACGCCAAGGACTACGAAGATGGCGTGCAACAGGCGTTTGGCAATATAGATATACATGGATCAGGGGGGGGCTCCGGCGGACAGGTGTGAGCGTGGTGCCCGGGGGCGGGACGGCGCAATTGAACCGTCCCGCCCGAAAGTGGGCTCCTTTACGCTGGTTACTCGAAGTGCCAGCGCTCGGCGCGATACAGCACGCCGCGCGAGTTGGTCATGGTGTCGGCCAGGTTGGCGTCCAGGACGTGGGCCTGCTGGACCCAGAATGCCTGGCACTGAACTGCCTCGTCATAGAAGATCTCCTGCAGCTCGAAGTAAGCCTCCCTGCGGGACTCCTGGTCAGCCGTGGTGCGGCCGTGCATGACGAGCTCGTCAACGCGCTCGCGGTCCTGGTGCACGATGTTCCAGAAGTCACCGGAGTGGAAGACGTACTCGACGATGGGCGGCTCGGGCTGGGCGTTCGAGATCCACCAGCCGAGATCGTAGTCGCCGAGGCGCATGTTGGCGTAATACGTGTCGCGATCAGACGCGGTGATCGTGGTGCCGATGCCCACGTCGCCAAGGAACTGCTGCATGATCTGCGTCACGAGCAGCCACTCTCCGTCGGCGCGCGCCTGGAAGTCGAGGTTCAGGGGAACGCCGTCCTTCTCGCGGATGCCGTCGCCGTTGGTGTCCACGTAGCCGGCGGCCTCGAGGATCTCCATGGCGAGCTCGGGATCATAGTGGAAGCCGGGCACGTCGGGGTTGTACGCCCAGCCTTCGGGCAGTGCCAGCGAGGTCTGCGGGCGGCCGAGTCCGGCGTAGGCGTTGTTCAGCATGATGTCGCGGTCGAGCGCGTAGCAGATGGCGCGGCGCAGCTCCACGTCGGAAACGTTGGTGTTCTGGATGCCGAGCACGGCGGTGTTGACCGAGCCAAAGGGCATCGTGGCGAAGCCGAGGTCGCCGAGGCGGGCAACGTGGTTGGGTGGAGCGAAGAGGATCGCGTCGACCGTGCCGGCCTCGAGCTCGAGCACGAGGGTGCCGGGCTCGGGGATGTTCCTGACCGTGATGGTCTCGAGCAGCGGCGTGCCGCCCCAGTAGTTGTCGTTGCGGACCAGGTCGATCTGCTGGTCGGGCACGTAGTTGGTGATGATGAAGGGGCCGCTGCCGACCGGCGTGGCGCCACCCTCGGCGCTGGCGGGCGAGACCATCCAGATGCTGGTCAGCTTGAGCAGGAAGTCAGGGTCGACGGTGTCGAGCGTGATGCGGGCCGTGAGGTCATCGAGTGCCTCGACGTTGGTGACGGCGACCAGCTGGCCGGCGGCGAAGAGCGGGTTCTCCGGGTCCATGATGCGCGCGAAGTTGAAGACGACCGCTTCGGCATCGAGCGGCTCGCCGTCGTGGAAGGTGATGCCCTCGGTCAGATGGAAGGTGTGCTGCAGGCCGTCCTCGGAGGTCTCCCAGGTGTGCGCGAGCGCGGGCACGTACTGGCCATCCTCGTAAAGGATGAGCGTGTCCGAAGTGAGTTCCGAAACCGTGTGCGCACCCATGTTGCTGGTGAGGTGTGGGTCGGCCTCTGCGCCGGTGGCTCCCGGCATGGCCAGGTTCAGGTGGGTCTGGGCAGATGCGACCGTGAGCAGCGCGGCGGCCGCGAGGGCAGTCATCAGGCGTGGCTTCAACATGTGTCTCCTTGGTCTTGCTGTGAGTAGGCGTACCCGGTCGCTTGAGGCGTTCGGGCAGGATCCTGCGGTGTCGGCTACCTCTTTCCGGCCCGTCAGGCGGGGCCTTGAAAGTTTGTTGTATACAACATACATTATGGCATGGCAGATTTTCAACGCCCCCGCACGATCAGCGAAGGAGTGTACGAACACCTTCGCCGGGAGCTGTTGAGCGGCCGTCTGCTGCCGGGCCAGTGGCTGCGAGAGCAGGAGCTGGCGGCGGAACTGCAGGTATCCCGCACGCCGGTCCGTGAGGCAATCAGGCGACTGGCGCAGGAAGGGCTCGTCGCCATCGAAGCGAACCGTGGTGTGAGCGTGGTTGAACTCGGCGTGGACGAGGCGGTCGCGACCTACGAGGTACGGGAGCGTCTGGAGGCCATGGCTGCAGGGCTCGCCGCGAGCAGGATCACCGATGCCGGTCGCCTTAAGCTGAGTGAGGCGTACGCCGCGATGACCGCGCTGCCCGATGACGCGACCACGGCCCACCTGAGGACCGACGGCGAGTTCCATCGGGTGGTTGCCCGCCTCGCCGGAAACCCCGTGCTCGAGGAACTGATCGAGCGGCTCAACGATCGCGTCATGCGGGTCAAACTGCTGACGAGCGACATCAACAGCACGTCCCTGGCCAGGGAGCAGCATGCCGAGATCAGCGCTGCCATCCAGGCTGGTGACGCACCGCGGGCAGAACGCGCGATGAGCGCGCACATCCGCAGCAATCTGGGTATCGTCCGTGACAGGCTGGCCCTAGAGCTGGCCCGCACGGTCTGAGAGACACCGGCCCAAGGGGCCAAAAAAGGAGCAGACATGAAGGTCAACTGGAAAGGCGTTCTTCCCGCCATCACGACCCCGTTCAACGAGGACCTGAGCATCGACTACGACTTCCTCGCGGATCACGCCGAGTGGATGATCGACGAGGGCGGCGTCGGGATGGTTCCCTTCGGCTCGCTCGGGGAAGCCGCCACGCTCACTTACGAGGAGAAGCTCAAGGTAGTCGAGGTACTGGTCGACCGGCTCGACGGCAAAGCCCCGGTCATCCCGATGGTATCGGCCCTTTCCACCGCCGAGGCGATCCGCCTCACGAAGGACGCCGAAGCGGCCGGAGCGAGCGGCTTCATGGTACTTCCCCCTTACATCTACAGCAGCGACTGGCGCGAGATGAAGAACCACGTCGGTTCCGTCTTCGGTTCGACCGAGCTGCCCGTCATGATCTACAACAACCCGATCGCGTACAAGACGGACTTCCTTCCGCCGCAGATCATGGAGCTCAAGCGCGAGTACCCGAACATCGAGGCGGTCAAGGAATCCAGCGCGGACCTGCGCCGCATCACCTGGCTCCGCACGCTGCCGGGCTCGGAGGAACTCAACATCCTGATGGGCGTCGACGACATCGCCCTCGAAGCGGTCGATGCCGGCGCCGTCGGCTGGATCGCCGGCATGGTCAACGCGATGCCGGCCGAGTCCGTGCACCTGTTCGAGCTGGCCCGTGCCGGCCGCAGGGAAGAGGCGTTCGAGCTTTACAGCTGGTTCCTGCCACTGCTGCGCCTGGACATCGGCACCAAGTTCGTGCAGATGATCAAGCTCGCGCAGGAGAAGGTCGGTCGCGGCAGCGCCCGCGTGCGTCCGCCCCGCCTCGAGCTTGACGGCGAAGAACTGGCGACGACGCTGCGTACCATCGAGGAGGGCATCGCCAACCGGCCGCAGCTTCAGGCGCTCAAGTGAGCCGCACTTTCCGCGGGCTCAACCCGGCCACGGGCGAGCAGCTGCCCGGCGAGTTCAAGGTGGCCACCGGGGCTGACGTCGATGCCGCCGCGAAGGCGGCCGCGGCAGCCTTCCCCGCGTACTCTGTGCTCGGCGCAGCCAGGCGCGCAGAGTTCCTGCGCGAGATCGCCAACCAGCTCGAAGCGCGCCGCGACGAGCTCGTGGAACGCGCTGACCAGGAGTCTGCTCTCGGATCGTTCCGACTGAGCGGCGAGGTCGGCCGCACTGCGGGCCAGCTGCGCCTCTTCGCATCGATGCTGGATGACGGCACCTGGCTCGATGCGCGCATCGACCCCGCGGACGCGGGCAGGCAGCCGGCACCGAAGCCGGACGTTCGCTCACTCAGACGGCCGATCGGTCCGGTAGTGGTGTTCGGAGCCAGCAACTTCCCGCTCGCCTTCTCGGTCGCAGGCGGGGACACCGCCTCCGCGCTCGCCGCCGGCTGCCCCGTCATCTGCAAGGCGCACCCGTCCCACCCGGGCACATCGATGCTCGCCGGCGAAGCGATCAGCGCAGCCGCGGCGAAGACCGGACTCCCGGAAGGAGTCTTCCAGCTGCTCTTCGACGACGGCCACGAGGTCGGCCAGGCGCTCGTCAGCCATCCGCTGGTGCGGGCGGTCGGCTTCACCGGCTCGCGCGCAGGCGGCGACGCCCTCATGAAGCTTGCAGCCGCCAGGGCTGAGCCGATTCCCGTCTACGCCGAGATGGGCAGCGTGAACCCCGTGTTCGTGCTTCCCGAGGCCGCCGGCAACCGCGGCGGCGAGATCGCGACCGGACTGTTCGGCTCGTTCACCCTTGGTGCCGGCCAGTTCTGCACGAATCCCGGCGTGGTCCTGCTGCCCACCGGGCCGGCTGGCGACGCGATGCGCGACCAGGTCGCCGCCAGCACCGAATCGGCACCGGCCCAGGTCATGCTCGGCGCCGGCATCCGCGACAACTACGAGGCCGGCCTCAAGCGCCTCGAAGGAGCCGGAGCGCGCCTGGTTGCACGTGGCGAGGACGGCGAGGGCGCAGCCCAGGGTACGGTGACCGTCTGGGAGGCCGACGCCTCAGGGGCGGCCGAGCTGCTGGACGAGGTGTTCGGTCCCACGACGCTGCTGCTGCGTTACGACGGTGCGACCGATCTCGCCGGCTTCGCCGGCGGGCTCGAAGGCCAGCTGACTGCCACGATTCACGCTGACAGGGACGAGCTTCTCAAGAGCGGTGAGCTGATCGCGGCACTCGAGCAGCGCGTCGGACGCCTCATAATCAACCAGTTCCCGACGGGAGTCGAGGTCAGTCCGGCCATGGTTCACGGCGGCCCGTACCCGGCCAGCTCCGACGGCAGCACATCCGTCGGCACGCGTGCCGTCGAGCGCTTCACGCGCTTCGTTGCCTACCAGAACTTCCCGCAGGAACTGCTCCCCGAAGAGCTGAGGGACCAGGCAGGCTGAGGCCCGGGGCTGGTTGCCGGCGTTTACGCAAACGCCGTTATGATTACCAGCGGAGAACAGTACAAAGGTGCCCGGATACCAGGATTATCGTCCAGCACGGAGTTAACAGAAAGCATGTACAACACGCCGGTCGGCGGCTCCACTGGGAGGCCCGACCGGCGTTTTCATGCCTGTGGTAACATTCCCACCAAGAGTTGGTACCAAAAATCTATCCTGCCACTCTTGCCACCGTGCCGGCGCAGAATCAGGCGCTGGCAGACGCATGTTTCTTGGAGGAACCATGAACCGAATTCGCAACACAATCGGAGGCGCAGTCCTTGCGTTTGCCCTCTTCACAGGCTCCCAGGCCCTTGCCCAGAACGACACGCTGATCATCGGCGTCGGTTCCGAGGTACAGAGCCTGGACCCGCGCCTTGCCACTGACGTCGCCTCGGCGATGCGCACCAACGTCATGATGGAATCACTCGTCGTCTTCAACCAGGGCCTCGGCCTCGAGCCGCGCCTGGCCACCGACTGGGAGCTCTCGGACGACCTGCTCAGCTTCACGTTCTTCCTGCGTGATGACGTGACCTATCACAACGGCCACCCGTTCACTTCGGCGGACGTGCGCTACACGTTCGAGACCGTCCTCGATCCCGACTTCGGCGCGCGCAACATCGCGCTTTATGCGGCGATCGACAACATCGAGACGCCGGATGATCACACCGTCGTGTTCAACCTCAGCCAGCCGAACGTCTTCCTGATCAACAACCTGGCGCGCATGCCGATCCTGCCGAACATCGCGGATCACGACCACGAGATGCATCCCATCGGCACGGGACCGTACCAGTTCGTGTCCCAGACGCGGGATGACCGCATGGTCATGAGCCGTTTCGACGACTACTGGGGCGGCACCGGCCCGCTCGAGACGATCGAGTTCCGCGTAATGCCGGAGAACAGCACCCGCCTTCTCTCGTTCGAAGCAGGCGAGATCGATGTCACGCAGAGCATCATCCCGGCCACCGAGCTCCCCCGCCTCGAGGAAGACGACCGCTTCGTGCTCGAGCGCACGCCCGGCACCGGTTACACCTACCTCGCCTTCAACAACCTGCTTGAACCGCTCGACAACGTCCAGGTCCGCCAGGCCCTCAACCACCTGATCCCGCGCGAAGCGATCGTCGACCGCGTCCTGAACGGCAACGGCTTCTCCGGCATCAGCATGCTCCTGCCGACCGTCGACTGGTTCAACCCCGACGTCCGCATCTACGACTACAACCCGGAACTCGCACGCCAGCTCCTCGAAGAGGCCGGCATCGACTTCGACGCTCCGCTCCGCCTCACCACCAGCGAGGATGCCGCCCGCATGCAGATCGCCGAGATCCTCGCGTTCGAGTTCGGCCAGGTCGGCCTCAACGTCCAGGTCGAGATCATGGAGGCAGCCGCCTTCCTGACCCGCATCCAGCAGAGCGATGATTACGACCTCATCATCAGCGGCTGGTCCGGCCAGCTCGACCCCGACCGCGCCACCATCCGTCAGTTCCACTCCGGCACCTTCGGCACCGCGAACTACGCCAACTACCACAACGAGCGCGTCAATGAACTGCTCGAGCTTGGCGCCCAGACCGACCCGACCAGCCAGGAGTCGATCGACATCTACCAGGAAGTCTCGGCGATCGTAGTCGAGGAGTCCCCGATGGCGTTCATCTACTACGTCGAGGAACTCGCGCTTTACCACCCCTACATCGAAGGCTGGAGCATCCACCCCTACAGCCCGAACACCTTCCAGAACGCCCACCGGATCTCGAAGAACCGCTGAGCCGAGCGGCAAATCCGGCCATATAGGCTGACAGGTGCGGCGGGCCCGAAAGACTGGGAACCCGCCGCAGCTGTAGCGGGCCGGGCCAAGACCTGACGCCAAGAGGTATCCATTTGCTGCAGTACATAATCAGTCGCATCCTCTCCCTCGCCCTCATCCTGGTCGGCGTGTCGATCCTCGTGTTCCTGCTCATCAAGCTGACGCCGGGCGATCCGGTCAGCCTGATGCTCGGTGAGGACGCAACCCCGGCCCAGGTCGAGAACCTCAACCGTCTCTATGGGTTCGACCAGGCGCTGCACGTCCAGTACTGGCGCTGGGCCAGCCGAGCGGTACAGGGCGACCTCGGCACGTCCGTGCGCCAGCGGATCCCGGTCACGACGCTCATCTGGGAGCGCATGCCGGCAACGTTCGAGCTGACCATGTGGTCACTCATCATCGCGGTCGGCCTGGGCATCCCCCTTGGAGTACTGGCCGCCGTACGACGAAACTCGTGGTTCGACATCGGCTCGATGTCGGTGGCGCTCGTAGGGGTGGCCGCCCCGAACTTCTGGGTGGGGTTGATCCTGCTCTCGCAGATAGCCCTGCACGTCGCCTGGCTGCCGATAGGCGGCCGCGGGCCCGCCTTCTCCGACGCGATGGCGTCCGTGTTCACACAGTTTGACTTCACGCAGCTCTGGCATCACTTCAGGCACGTACTGCTGCCTGCAGTCGCGCTCGGGACGTCGATCATGGCCATCATCATGCGCCTGACCCGTTCCAGCCTGCTCGAGATACTCAACACCGACTACGTCCGGACCGCCCGGGCCAAGGGCGCACGCGGCCTGACCGTGGTCTACAAGCATGCGCTCCGCAACGCGCTCCTGCCCGTCGTTACGGTCGTGGGTGTCCAGTTCGGCTCGCTGCTCGGCGGAGCGATCGTCATCGAGGCGGTCTTCTCCTGGCCCGGCATCGGCCGGCTCATCCTCAACGGCATCAGCCAGCGCGACTTCCCGGTCGTCCAGGGTTCGGTGCTGATGTTCACGGCGATCTTCGCCGTCGTCAACCTCCTCGTAGACCTCAGCTACGGTCTGATCGACCCGAGGATCCGCTATGGATAGTCCCGCCGTGCCGCTCAACGCTGCCGCACCGAAGAAGAAGCCCATGTTCCGGCGCCTGCTGGGGAACAAGAGCGTCGTGTTCGGCGCGGTCATCATCCTGATCCTTGTGATCGTCGCCATCTTTTCGCCGGTGCTCACGCCCATGGACCCGCAGCAGCAGGACATCTGGGAGCGGTACGCCGCACCCCGCGGCTTCTGGGTGGAAGGCTCGCTGAACCTGGAATACGCGCTCGGAGCCGATGAGCTTGGCCGCGACGTGCTCTCCAGGCTGATCGAGGGCGCGCGCGTGTCGCTGATCGTAGGGCTGGTTGCCACCGGCATCTCGCTCATCTTCGGCGTCGTGCTCGGCGCCATCGCCGGCTACGTTGGCGGCCATGTCGACAACGTGATCATGCGGATAATGGACGTGCTCCTAGCGATGCCGGGCATCCTGCTGGCGATCGCGATCGTCGCGGCGCTCGGACCGAGCATAGTTAACGCGATGATCGCCATCGCGATAGTGCGGATACCCATAATGGCGCGCGTGGTGCGCTCAGACGTGCTCTCGCTGCGCGAGCAAGAGTTCGTTGAGGCCGCGCGGGCGCTGGGACAGAGCCGCCTGATCCTGCTCTTCAAGCACATCCTCATCAACGCCTGGGCACCCGCCCTGGTGCTTGCGACCCTCGGAATGGGCACCGCCATCGTCGCGGAGGCCTCGCTATCCTTCCTGGGGCTCGGGACCCAACCTCCACAGATAAGCTGGGGTCGCATGCTGGCGGTCGGCCGGGAGGCCATCCGCGCGGCGCCCCACGTAACGCTCTATCCGGGCATCGCCATCACAATCACGGTGCTGGGATTCAGCCTCCTTGGCGACGGACTGCGCGACGTGTTCGACCGCCGGATCAAGGACAAGTAGCGGGAACAGCTGCAGCGTTTCCGAAACGGACCGGCCGTGACCTCAGACCTGGGTCACGGCCGGTGCTGTGTGACCGGGTCAAGGATGAGCACACCGAGTTCCTCGAGGTTCCCGACCCGCAGGTGGGGAACGGGCGGGGGGTCAAGCAGCGAGAACCGGTCCCCGCCCACCTGCACCGTGAACAGGCCCGCGTCGAGCCCGCCCCTGATGTCGGAGTCAAGGTTGTCTCCCGCCATCAGCGTCCTGGACCTGTCCGCGTCGAACCTCTCCAGCGCCCGGTCGAAGTAGAACTTCGACGGCTTCCCTATCGCCTCAGCCTGCACGCCTGTGGCGGTCGTTAGCGCGGCCACGATGGCACCGTTGCCCGGCACGAGCTTACCGCCTTCCACGGGCACGCGCGCGTCGAGGTTGAGGGCGAGCAGCTGAGCGCCACCCTGCAGCGCCTGGGCGGCCTGTGCCAGGTGGTCGTAGACGAGGCCGGTGTCACGGCTCACGAGCACGAGCGAGGCTTCCTCCGGGTCGTCCGTCAGGGTAAGGCCCGCATCGAGCACGGCCTGCCTGATCCTGCGGTTGCCCAGCAGCAGGATCCTGCTGGATGGCGTCACGGCTGGATGCGACGGAAGTATCGTGAACGGAGTCTGCACGTCTTCCTCGCCCGTCTCGATGCCGAGCCGGCTCAGGCGTTCTGCCACCATCGCTGCGGTTGAACTGGTGATGTTGGTGACGAAGCAGACGCGGCGGCCGCTGGCCCGCAGGCTGCGGACGAACCCGGCAGCATGGGGGATGAGCTTCGGGCCGTACCAGACCACGCCGTCCAGGTCCAGGAACACCGTGCGGATGTGCTCAAGGGATGGGCTCTTCACGTTATCGACTTCCTGGCCTGCGCCGAGACCCATTCGCTGATAACCACCAGCAGGAGGATCATGATGAAGATGACGCTTGCCCGCCCCCACTGCAGGCTTGAGATGGCGGCGTCAAGCTGCAGGCCGATGCCGCCCGCGCCGACCAGGCCAACTATGGTGGACTCACGGATGTTGATGTCCCAGCGGTAGACGGCGGTGCCGATGAACGTGGGCATCACCTGGGGAACGATGCCGTAGCTGGTCGTCTGGGCCTTCGTCGCTCCCGTCGACGTAAGCGCTTCGATCGGCTTCGGGTTGATCTCCTCGATCGCCTCATAAAGAAGCTTGCTGACGAAGCCAATGGATCGAAGCCCGATCGCGATCACTCCCGCGAGCACGCCGGGGCCGATGACGCTGACCAGCAGAAGCGCCCAGATGAGTGCGTTGACCGAGCGGGAGAAGACGATCACGAGCAGGGCCAGCTGCCGGAAGACCGGGTGGGGCGTCGTGTTCCTTGCCGCCAGAAAGGCCAGCGGTACCGAGATGACGATCGCCATCAGCGTGCCGAGCGTGGCGATATTGATGGTGTCCCATAGTGCGCGCCACAGGCGGTTGGCGTATGGCCACTCGGGCGGGAACATGCGGGAGATCAGGTCGGCTGCCTGTTCCGGGGCGTCCCAGACGAACATCCAGAGGGTCTGGCCCGAGATGAACCTGAAGCTGATCACGACCAGCACCGCGCCCAGGAACAGTCCAAGCCACCGCAGCAGCGTCTGCCTGCGGCTCAGCAGCGTCCAGTGCCTGAGCCCGTCCTTATCGGTGACGGGCACTACTGGAGCCTCGCCCGGACGAAGCCGGAAGCGTACTCGAGTATCAGGACGGTCACGACGATCAGGAGGATGATGGCTGCGGTCGTGCTGTACTCGTAGCGTGAGATCGAGGTGTTGAGCGTCGCGCCGATGCCGCCGGCGCCCACCAGGCCGAGCACACTCGACTCACGGAAGTTGATGTCGAAGCGGTAGAGCGACAGGCCCACGAAACGGGACTTGATCTGGGGAACCACCGCGTAGCCCATCACCTGGAACCAGCTGGCGCCCGTGGCCCGGATCGCCTCGAGCTGCTGCGGATCGATGTCCTCGATCGCCTCGGCGAGCAGCTTGCCCAGGAAGCCGATCGTGGCGAACGCAAGCGTCAGCGTGCCGGCCAGTGGGCCGAAGCCGACCATGACGACGAAGAAGATGGCGATGACGATCTCCTGGAAGCTGCGGGAGATGACGATGACGGCGCGGCTGAACAGGTATACGGGCAGCGGCGAGACGTTGCGCGCAGCCCCGAAGGCGAACGGTACGGAGATCAGCACGCCCAGGACAGTCGCGATGACGGTCATGGTGAGGCTCTCCAGGATGCCTGTCTGGATCGCGCTGGTGCGGCTGACGAAGTCGGGCGTCAGGAAGCCTGAGAAGAGCGTCTGCGCCCTGGACCAGCCCTGTTGGACGCGGTCCCAGTTGATATTGAGGCTCGAGAAGGCAAGATACAGGTAGGCCAGGCTGGCGAGCAGGGTGCCCCAGCGGAGCCAGGGGTTCCTTATGAACGGTGGCGGGCGCCACCGGCGGTCGGCCGAGGCGGTCATGCCGTTGTGTCCTCGCCTTCCTCCCGCTGCGGCGCCCAGTCCTCCTCGCCGTATATGCGGGTGAGCACCTCGGACGTGAGTTCGCCGGTCGGTCCGTCGAAGACGATCTCGCCCTGGTTGAGGCCGACGATCCGGCTCACGAACATCTGCGCGAGGGGCACGTCGTGAATGTTGATGATGGCAGAGAGCCCATGCTCGTCGGCAAGCTCGAGCAGCAGCCGCATGATCTGGCGCGAAGTCTTCGGGTCGAGGCTTGCCGTCGGTTCGTCCACGAGCAGGAACTCGGGGTCCTGCAGCAGGGCCCGGGCGATGCCGACGCGCTGCCGCTGGCCACCTGAGAGCTGGTCCGCCCGTTTGTCGACATGCTCGCTGATGCCTACGCGTTCAAGCAGCTCGAAAGCGCGGTTCACGACCGTCTGCGGGAAGCGGCGAAGCTGGCTGCGCCAGAACCCGGTGTAGCCGAGCTGGCCGGACAGCACGTTCTCCATCACGGTCAGGCGGTCAACCAGGGCGTGCTCCTGGAAGATCATGCCGATGCGCCTGCGTGTGTGCCGAAGGGCCTGGCCGCGCAGGGTGGTCAGCTCCTCGCCCTTGAGGGTGATGCTGCCCCGTGTGGGTTCGACGAGCCGGTTGATGCAGCGGATGAGTGTGCTCTTGCCGGCTCCGGAGGGGCCGATGAGCGCCAGCACTTCGCCGGCGCCCACCTCCAGGCTCACGTTGCGTACCGCCACCTCACCGCGGCCGTACTGCTTGGTCAGGTCCGTGATCGAAAGTATGGCCCCTAGTCCTCCAGTGCGGCGCTTGCCGCGGCGATGTCGCGCAGTACTTCCCAGTCGGTCTGGTAGTCGATCGCTATCCACTGGGAGACGTCGCTGAACTCCGCGATCAGCGCCGTGCCCGCCCAGTCGAAGGTCAGGAACGCTTCGGCCACGGCCTCGGCCAGTGACGGCTCTAGGTTGTAGACGTAGCCGTACGCGGTGGCGGGGAACGACTGCGAGTCGTAGATGATGCGCACGTCATCGGCGCTGAGCACGTCGCGGTCGATCATGCGCTGCATGACGCTGGACGCGATCGCTGCGGCCTCGTAGTCGCCGTTGACGACGCCCAGGATCGAGTTGTCGTGCCCGCCGGAGAATGCGGTCTGGTAGTCCACGTCAGGAAGCAGGTTAAGCATGCTGTAAAGCAGCGCTGCCGGCGCCTTGTAGCCGGAGTTGCTGGTCGGTCCGACGAAGGCGAGCTGGCGGCCTTCAAGATCCTCGAGGGACTCGATGTCGGAGCCCGGCTGGACTATCACCTGCATCGTGTAGCCGTAGACGCCGTCGTCATCCGCCATGATCGCGCGCGGGTGAAAGCCCGCGGTGTTGACTGCTTCCTGCACCGCGCCCGCTGCGAAGCCGGAGACGTGCAGCCGGCCCGCGCGCATGGCCTCGATCTGCGCCGCGTAGCTGTTGACGGGGAAGTAGACGACGTCCTTGCCGGTCATCTCGCTGAGATAGTCAAGGAACTCGCCGAACGCGTCCTGGTAGACGGCCGGGTCCTCGGTCGGCGCGTACGTGAAGACGAGGGTCGACGGATCGAGCAGGTCGTCTGCGTTGGTCGGGACATCAGCGAGCATGTCGCCGTCAGCGTCGCAGTAGCGGGAGTCCAGCTCGCCGCGTTCGCAGTCCTGGGCGAACGCGGTTCCGGGGATGAGCAGCATGGCGCTGAGCAGCAGATACTTGGCTTTATTCATGGTCTTCCTCCTGGCTCGCAGTTGCCTGCGGCTGATGGTTTGCGAGGGCCTTAGCAAGACCCCCGTCCTGGGTGCGGCGGTTGACGGTGAGTGAAAGGAAGTAACGGTCCCCGCGGTAGAACGTGCGGGTCAGGCCGATCAGTCCGTGGTTCGCTGTGTAGGTGGTTCGAACTATCCGGAGCAGCGGGGCGCCCTCGTCGATGTTGAGCAGCCCTGGCTGATCCCCGCTGGCGCCGACGGCCTCGATGCGCTGATCGGCCATTACCACCTCGTCCCCCAGGCCCTGGTGAATGATCCGGTACAGGGACCCGGTGAAGTCCGCTTCCTCAAGCCGCTCGGCCCATTCCCGCAGAAGTATCACGTGATTGATCCCGACGGGCTCGGCGTTGACCGTTCTGAGGCGGTCGATGGCGAGCACCCTGGTGCCGGCCGGGCGGTCAAGCAGAAGGAGCGTTTCCCGGCCTGCCTCGCGCCAGTCTCGGGCCAGAACAGTCGTACCCGGCTTGAGGCCGCGCTGGCGAGTGTCCTCCTCGAAGCCAAGGAGCCGCGAGGCGGTCCGCTCCGCCTTGGTCGATGCCACGAACGTGCCCTTGCCGCGCTTCCTGGTCAGGTGACCGCTGGAGACGAGGTTGGCCAGCGCCTGGCGCACCGTCATCCGGGCGACCCCGTAACTTGCGGACAGCTCGGTCTCGCTGGCGATTCGGTCGCCAACCTGCAGCAGGCCACCCGCGATCCTGGTCCGCAGGTCATCAGCTATCGACTGGTAGATCGGTCCGGCTTGCACGGCGTGTACTGTCGCCTCCCTCCACATGTCTAGATGTCTAGACAACATTAGCACAGGTGAGGGGAGGCGAGACCTTGTTGCGGCAGGTTACGGCACCGAGCGGACCCTCTCCACGTCTGCCTCGCTTACCGTCGGGGCGTCGTTGCCCCAGCTCGTGCGCTCGTGGTTCACGATCAGCGCGACTTCATGATCGGACAGCATGCCTGCGAAGCCGGGCATCTGGACGGTGTACTCGACCCCGTCGATCGTGCTGCCCTGGGCGCCGTCCAGCACCACCATGATGTGCCGGTCCGGATCCTCATCCATCACGACCGGGTCGCCTGCCAGCGGCGGGAAGAAGCCGGGCATGCCGACGCCGTCGGCCATGTGGCAGCTCGCACACAGGTTCGCGTAAAGCAGGGCTCCCTGGCGCGCGTCGTCCTCCGCCGTGTCTGCCACCGCTGCCGGCTCCTCGGCCGCACGGGTCACGAGCGGCTGGTAGGTGGGCGAGTCGATGAAGCGTTCCGTGGGGCTCCACTGGCCCACGAAGTAGAAGGTGCCCCAGGCGACGATGCCGATCGCGAGCACCCAGATCCATGTGGGGATCGAAGCCGGCGTCTCGGCCCGGGAGGGCTCCCAGTTCGGTTCGTTGGCGCCACCGTACGAGTTGACGAGCACCGGGATGGTCCCCTCCAGGACGTCGTTGTGGTTGATGCCTTCCACGGCTATGCCCGGGCCGTTGCGCACGGTGAACGGTATGTGGCGCACGCCCATGTGCCCGTGGGCGTCGTAAGCCTCGACGCGCAGCACGTGACTGCCGTCGGTAAGCTGCGCCGTGTCCAGCTCGAAGCGCAGGGGCGGTGCGTACTGCGCTATCGGCGCGGGATCGTCATCGAGGTAGACGAACACGTGGTTTCTTGGCCGTTCGCTCACTTGAGATCCTCCCTGGCGACCGCGAGGACTTCGTACATGATCTTCGGGTGATTGTTCCGGCTGCCCGGCAGCAGGTACCTGAACGTGTAGTAGATGCTGATCAGCACGGTGACGGTCGACACCGCGATGATCACGTAGTCGAGCCAGCCGACCGAGTGGGTCACGTAGTGGCCCTCCAGGGATGTGGCGAAGTCCGCGGCGTGGTGGTCGTTCACTCTCCTGCCTCCCTGATGCGGGTCACGTCGTCCACCGTCACGGTCGGGGCGTCATTGCCCCAGCTGGTGCGTTCGTGGTTGATGACCGCGGTCAGTTCCTCGTCGCTCAGGAAGCCGAAGCCGGGCATGGGCGAGGCGTAGTCGACGCCGTCGATGGTCTTGCCCTGGATGCCGAAGATCGTGGTCCGGATGTGTTCGGTCGGGTCGTCGGCCAGAACGACGCTGTTCCCGGCCAGCGGCGGGAAGGCTCCGGGCAGGCCAAGGCCCGTCGCCTGGTGGCAGCTGGCGCAGTTGGCTCCGTACACCCGTGATCCATCCGGCAGGCCGGGCCCGGCAGCGGTTGCGGTCTGGTCGCCGCCCCCGTGACCGCCGTGCAGCGGGCCGGTTATCTCGAGCGGGGTCTGCTGCAGTGCGAGCATGTATGCGACGAGGGCCTCGCCCTTCGGGTTGGGCACGACCACACCATGTCTGGGCGCGAAGTCATCCGGCAGGGGCACGACGAACTCATCGGGCCCTGCCTCGGCCTTCACCTCGAACAGCCAAGGGTAGCTCGGCATGACGCTGCCCGGAACGACCGAACGGGGATTGTACAGGTGCATGTACTGCCAGACCTCGCTTGGCTGGCGCCTGCCCACGTCGCTCAGGTCCGGGCCGGTGCGCTGCGTTCCGAGCAGCGCCGGCGTGGCCCGCAGCCAGTCGAGCTGCCCCGTGCCCGCCCAGTCACCGGGAGTAGAGGGCCGGCCGTAAGCCAGGTCCTGCTCCAGCGGACGGATCTGCTGCGTGTGACAGGCGATGCAGCCTTCGGCCACGTATACCTGCAGCCCCGCTGTTTCGAGCTCGCTGAACTCAACGGCGCCTTCAAGAGGCTGGTTGTTCGTCTGCACCCACAGGGCGGGGAAGACGGCGATCGTGAGTGAGAGGGCCAGGAAGCCGAAGAAAATCAGGCCGATGAGCAGCCGGTGGTTCTTGTGATAGTCGAGCTTCACGCCGCTGCCTCGCTGTAGGCGACGGCTTTGGCTGGCGCCTTCTCGTCGCTGGGGACCGGGCGCATCGCCCACATGTTGTAGGCGAAGACGAAGTGCGACATGAGCATCATGCTGCCTCCGATCGCGCGCCAGAGCCAGTGAGGCGCCATCAGGGCAACCGACTCCATGAAGGCGTTGCCCTGGATCCAGCTGAGGCCCTGCAGGGTCCCGCCGATCATGAGGGGTACGGTGTAGACGAGCATGCCCACCAGCGCGAGCCAGAAATGCACCCCGACGGAAACCCGGCTGGGAGCACGGTTGGTCAGTCTCGGCAGCAGCCCGTAGATGGCGCCCCAGAGAAGGAACGCCACGAAGCCGTACATGGTCTGGTGGGAGTGGGCGACCGTGAAGTTGGTGAAGTGCCAGACCTCGTTGAGCGAACGCAGTGCCTCGAGGGAACCCTGGAACGAGAAGATGAAATAGCTGAGCACGCCGACGAGTATGAACGGCAGGCTGTAGCTGCGGCGGATGGTGCGCCCGCTGCCCTTCATCGTCATCAGGAAGTTGCCGGTGCCTGCGGCCAGGGTGATGACCATGCCGAAGCTGAAGACGATGCCGATGGTCTGCAGCCACCACGGGATCGGGCTGAAGACGAAGTGGTGCGAGCCGATCAGCGTGTAGAACACCATCTGCGTCCAGAAGGCCAGCACGCCCAGGGAGTACGAGTAGATCGGCTTGTTCAGCAGGGCCGGGAGCGCGTAGTAGGTGAGGCCAAGGGCGAGCGGCGTGAACCACATGCCGACACCCATGTGCATGTAGTACCCCTGGATGACGGTCTGGCTTATGCCGTCCTGTGTGTAGAAGGGCAGGTAGCCGATCACCAGCACGATTATCGTCCAGGCGATGGCGCCCATGATGTACCAGTTGCTGATGTAGATGTCTTCGGTCGCTCGTTTCGCGATCGTCATGTAGAGGTTGTGGAACATGAGGATGACGCCGGCCGCATACATGGCCATTACCGGCCAGACGAACTCGCGGTACTCCTGGCCGCTGTTGTTGATGCCCATCATCAGGCTGATGACGCCGATCAGTGCCGCGACGTTGAGGATCCAGAAGCTGATCCAGGCGTTGCGGATGCTGTACAGCTGCCGCTGGCTCGTGCGCGGCACGATATAGAGTGCCAGGCCGAGCGAGGCGAGTGAGCCCCAGCCCCAGAAGACCGCGTTGGTGTGGACCGGCCGAAGCCGGCCGAACGACAGCCAGGCGACGGAATCGATCTCGGGTGACACGAACTTGATCCCCAGGTACTCCCCAACGCTCGTTCCGAACACCAGCCATGCGGCCGCTGCGGCGATGTAGGCGAACACGAGCCTGACCAGTTCCGGGGTCAGGCGGCTACCTTCTGCTTTGTCGATGGGGATGCTGGCTGTCGTTTTCTCCCGCGGTTCAGCCGTATCGGACATTTGTACCTACCTCTCACTACGCACACACTTCTATCATGGAGTGCTTTGTCCAAGAATCGGCCGAAGGCGGGTTTCGGGGCAGGGACAAATGTCACTGTCCGGGCGAAATCGTGCGTCAGGCGGGCACTGCGCGGGGATGGCGTCCACCCGGTTCGCGCCAGAGACGGTTAGGATGGCGGTCAGATGCTTCAGCCGGGTGACAAGGCACCAGACTTCATACTGTCGGATCAGTCCGGAGCGCGGATCCGGCTTGCCGCGTATCACGGCAAGCCGGTCGCGCTCTTCTTCTACCCGCGCGACGGCTCGACGGTATGCACGCGCGAAGCCTGTGCCTTCCGGGACAACCACTCCGAGTTTCGCGAGCTTGGCGCGGTCGTGCTGGGCATCAGCCCGGACAGCGAGGCATCCCACCGGCGCTTCGCCGACCGCCATTCCCTGCCCTTCAGCCTGCTCGTGGATGCTGGCGGGACGGTGGCGCGGGCCTTCGGAGTGCCGCGGACGCTCGGGCTCCTGCCCGGGCGGGCCACCTTCGTGATCGACTCCACTGGCGTGATCCGGGCGGCGTGGTCCGCTCCGTTCAAGGCTGATGCGCACGTGAGGCGCGCCCTGGAGACGGTCAGCTCGCTGTAGTTCACGAAGGTTCCCGCCGCGACTGCCTCGCCTATACTATATGTAGCGAAAGGCGGCGAACGGCATGACCTGCCCCCACATCGAATCGGTCTTCGAGATCCTTGGCCGCAAGTGGAACGGCCGACTGATTCATCACCTGGCACAACAGCCTGCCGGGGCCTCCCGCTTCACGGATATCCAGCGCGACCTTGGCGACATCTCGCCCAGGGCGCTGTCGCTCAAGCTGAGCGAGCTGGCTGGCCATGGCATCGTGACCCGCGTGCCAGCACACGGTTCCGGGGCTGCACCTGGATATACCCTGTCTGAACGGGGCCTGAGGCTGGCCCGGGCCATGCGCCCATTGCGGGACTGGGCGCGCGAGGACGCGGTGAACCAGTCCGCGGGTGAGGCCGCAGTCAACGCAGGCTAGTGCCTCAGTCGCAGGCCACGAGGGGAAAGTGATCGGGATATGGGTATCAAAGTTGCGGTTCTGACCGGCAGTCTGCGGGACGAGTCCCTGAACTGGCGCCTGGCCAAGGCCCTCGTGCAGGCGGCTCCGGACGGCATGGAGTTCGAACACCTCAAGATCGATGAAGTGCCTTATTACGATCAGGACGACGAGGCGGACATGCCGGACGCCGTTAGCGACCTCAAGCGGCGCATCGCTGCTGCCGATGCGCTCATGTTCGTGACACCCGAGTACAACCGCTCGATTCCGGGCGTACTCAAGAACGCGATCGACTGGGCTTCCAGGCCGTACGGCCAGAACTCGTTCGCCGGCAAGCCGGCGCTTGTGGCGGGCACCTCGCCCGGCCCGCTCAGCACCGGTCCCGCGCAGCAGCACCTGCGTACGATCCTCTCCTATCTGGACGTGTACCCGCTCGGCCAGCCGGAGGTGTTCATCCACTTCAAGGACGACCTGATCGACCAGGATGGCAACGTCAGCGTCGACAGTACGGCAGGCTTCTTCAGGGACGTCATGCAGGAGTTCAGGGACCACATAACGAGGATGACCTGAGCCGGCTGCCAAGCAGGAATCCGGCGGCGGGTTCAATGTGTGATCATTAGTAAGAGTCCCGTGACAGTGGTCGTCTATACTTCAGGCATGTATGGTGACAGGACGAGTGTAACAAGGCTTAAAGCTGCACCCGGCACCCTCGGCTCGCAGGCCGGGATCGCCATGATCACCGTGCTCTTCGTGACCGTGGCCGTGATGCTGCTCGCGGTGACGTTCTCGATCGTCGCGATGGCGGAGCGCCGCTCGACTTCCGCGTCGATCGAGACTGAGCAGGCCCTGCAGCTGGCGGACGCCGGCACGGAGCGTGCGCGCCGCCTGATCGTCGAGTCGTTCAACAACACGTTCCTCTCGATCGGCAACTTCCTGACCTCGGTCAGGAGTGACAACATCGAGGCGCTCGCCGGCGTACACACGATCATGATCGACGGCACTCCCGTCCACTGGGAGGTCCGCGGTGTGAGCGATCCGTCGGCACCCTTCGGCTGGATCGACGTCGCAGCTTCGGCCGGCGTGGACGGCCAGGCTGTCCAGACCGTGGTGCGGCGCGTCGGCTTCGGCGCCAGCAGCACTTTCAACCTCGCAATGCTCTCCGAGACCACCGACTGCATGTTCTGTCACCTGCGCGTGAACGGCGACGTCGGTAACCTCGTCTTCATGCGCCCGGGCTGGGGCAGGGAAGGACGCGATGGCCAAGGTTCGGGTGGTAACGGGTCGGGCCTGGGCATGAGCATCGTCAATGGCAACGTGTTCGCGGCGCAAAACGTCACGAACGACGAGACGAGCGGGAACAGGCTCAACGGGGCCCAGGTGACCGGCGTGATCGAGCGCTTCTCCACGAACGCCTCGCTGCCGGTCGACCTCGACGGCGACGGCATCGCCGACTTCCCGCCGATCTACCGCGAGATCGCGATCGAGAATGCCCTGGGCAGCGTCAGCGCCGGGTCCGGCAGCTGCGTCGTCCCGCTCGGCGGCACCTACAACCCGGGCAGCTGTGCCTCGGTCAGCCAGACGGGCACAATCAACGGCAACCTGGTGCTGCACGGCACCGAATCCAATCCGATCAACCTCAACGGCGACATCTGGGTCGAAGGTGACGTGATCATCTCCGGTTACGTCCAGGGGCTCGGCGGCCTCTACGCCGGGCGCAACGTCTACATCGCAGGCGACGTGCGCTCCGTCACTCCCGCTTACCGGATCAACGCAGCAGGCCAGTGCGTCACGGAATCGGGCAGCATCATCATGTCGGTGAGTGACATCGAGGCTACCGGTTTCTCGCCGGCGGACGCCTGCGCCCGGCGCAGCATCGCCGATGATACCGATGCGCTGCGGATCGCCGCGCGCGGCAGCATCATCGTGGGTGACTACACAGAGTACGACGCGGACGGCAACCTCAAGCCGGTAGCCGGCCAGCAGTCCGCAGAGTTCTACCGCCAGCAGTTCGGGTTCGACCGGAACGAGAACCGGCAGTATGACGCCTCCAACGGGGACGAGCTGCGCTGTAACGGCACTGGTGGTCCCTGCGTCAACGCGGAAGGCGTGACGGTGACCAACCGGGTTTCCGCGGACGGCTACAGCGGCAGCTTCCGGCCGGGCCGCGTCACGTCCTCGGGCTTCAGCAGCTGGATGAGCGATGCGCAGTACCAGGAGATCCTCGGCACGGAAGAGTTCACGTACAACAGCTGGCGCTGGGAGTTCCCGAATTCAACATGGACGAACGGCAACCAGCTGGCCGACGCGCTCTTCAGCCTGATCGACTCCGGCTTCCCGTACCCCCAGGCGCTCGAGATCATCGACCGGCGCGTCAACTTCAACAACATGAGCACCGCGCAGTTCAACACATTTCGCAACCGCGTCAGGGATGCCGGCTACGCGATCGGGAACACCTCGTCGGCGGTCGAAAACGTGCAGGGCAGCGGCGCTTTCGTCACGACCGACGAGACCGGCGAAGAAGCCCGCTACCATTGGGACGGCGGCAACTCCCTCCGCGTTGTGCACACCGCGCGTCGCGAGTACGAGACGCAGGTGAACCGCATCGACGCCTTCCTCTACGCCAACCAGCGCATCGCCGGCAAGACGAGCATGCAGGCGATGAGCATCACCGGTGGACTGGTGGCGCGCGATCTCGGTATCCTGGCCCCCGGCCGGGCGCTCGAGAACTGGACGTTCGGCAGCGGCTTCGCAAACAGGATCAACAGCGATAGGGCCGAGGCATGTTCCACCCCGACCAGCGAGTACTACGTGTACGGCTCGGAAGACTGTGCGCTAACCGTGAACTACGACCACCGCCTGCGCAACGGCGGCTACGGCTACAACATCATCGAGGGCCGCATCGGCATCACCCTCGACTGGCAGGTCGCCGACAGCCGCGAAGACCGGGTGAACGCACCTTGAAACGGTGGGTGCTGATAGCCCTCGGTGTCGCTGTCGTCGCCGCCGCGTTCCTGCTGCTGCGTCCCACGGACGACACCGTTCAGGCCGGCCCGGACGTGAGCGCGGCGGACCCTGTCGTGGCCGGCGGCGACAGCGGACCGCAGCTCGTCGTACTTGTGGACGGCGAAGCCGTGCAGGACGTAGCCGTCCAGTCCGGGCCGCCACTCGCGCACCTGCCCTACAGCCAGCTGAGCAGCTCGATGGTCAGCCACGTGAAAGGCACGGGCACCTTCAGCACGCTGGTGCTCATCGATGGCAGCGAGATACTGCTCGACTCTTACACCCTTGAACAGCTCCCGGCCGACGTCGTCTACCGGGCGGGCTACGACAGGACGCCATGAGGGGTCAGGACACAAGACGCGAACGGGGGCTGACTCTGATCGAGATCCTCCTTATACTCGCGGTCCTCGGCATCCTCCTCGCGATCGCCGCGCCGAACCTGAACGCCTACCTGCAGCACCTCCGTTTCCAGGAAGGCGTACGCACGCTCAGCGAGAGCGTGCTCACCGCCCGCGACACAGCCACGAGCCAGAGCATCGCGGTGCGCATCCAGGCCGCAGGAGACCAGCTCACCTGGCACGATGCGGCGGCCGGAACCCAGCTCGGGCGGATTACGCTTCCGAATGGTGTGACGGTCCTCAACACCGTCAGTGTCAACCTCAGCGGGCGCGGCCTGCCGCCCGGCCAGACCGTGTTCCGGATGGCCAGCAATGATGGCAGCCGCACGTCCGACGTGTACCTGTTGCCGACGGGAGCGATACTGCGATGAAGCGCAACGCTGGATTCTCACTGATCGAGGTCATGGTAGCGATCGCCATCCTGGGAGTGATCCTGGTCGCGGTGGGCGGCCTGATGACCGGCAACCTGCAGCTGCGCAGGACCAGCAACGTCTCTACCGAAGCGGTACAGCTGGCGACCAGCTACATGGAGTCGATCAAACGTACCTGGAGCGTGCTGGACAACTACGTTGCCACACCCGCCAATACGCTGGTCCTGCCTGCGTTGCCGGAGGATCCGCGCCTCGCGCGCTACACCCTGGTGGCGGACTTCAGCTGCCTCGCGCTGAACGGCTCCACGATCGCGTGCAGCGGCGAACGCAACCCCGAACTGCGCGAAATCCGGCTGACGGTACAGAACCAGACCGGCAACGCGGTGGCCAGGCTGATCTCACAGGTGGGCAGGCCGTTCGAACCAAGGGGCAGCCAGTGAAGCGATCATCCGGCCTTACGCTCATCGAACTGCTGATCGGCATGGCGATCCTCGGCATCATCCTCACCGTGGGGAGCGCGCTGATGATCTCGACAGGCCGCATCTCGAACCAGCAGGACCGCCTGGTCGAGGCCGCCGCCAGTGCGCGCCTCGCCCTGTTCCGCATGAGCGAGATTGTCAGACAGGCCGCTTACGTTTATCCCGCCGGCACCACCATCACCGTGCCCGGTCAGGGCTCGTTCGTGACAGGAGAAGAGGCCCTTGCGGTGCTCGTGCCTGCCGGCTCGACCTACTGCGACATCGGAGGTTCGCTTTACTGCGGCTTCCTCTACGGCATCACCAACCGCGCCGCCTTCTCGCCGCCGCTGCCCGCGCAGGGCGCCACGAACGAGGCGCTCGTCGAGGTGCGCGTCGAAGGAATCGACTGGCCGAAGGATGCGGTGCCCGCACTTACCCTGACCAGCTGGCCCGCCGGCGCGGCAGGGCTGGTCAGCGACGGACTCGACCGCAGCGGCACCAACCTGGGGGCTCGCCTCTTCATCGCCCCCATCGAGGCCGTTTACGACACGGCCGTCAACTTCAGCATCGATCCCACCGTGATGACCGCCCGGTCACTCGTGAACGGGGCTGACGTCTCGGTGAACATCAGGCGTCTGGGTACGGCCGGAAATGCCGACTCGCAGCAGCGGGTCGAGGTGTTCACCCGAAGCGTTCCCCGCAGCGCCCCGCCTAACCTCGACTGAGCCCGGGCCCGGGTTCACCACTCGTAGATGTCTTCGTACTCCTGACCCTCGAAGGTGTTGCGGGCGAAGACGCGGTTACCTTCGCCCACCACTTCGATTCCGACATCGTTGAACTCGAACGTGCTGCCGGTCACCGTGAGGTTCGTGTTGTCCGCATAGATGCCTGACCACCAGTTGTACGAGAACAGGCTGTCGACGACCGTCACCCGGTCGGCATTGAATGCCGCGATGCCGTGCGTGCCGTTCACATTGAACTCGGATCTCTCGATGTAGGCGGTCGTTCCCTCGCCCAGGATCAGCCCGATGCCCCACCACGCTCCATCCTCAGGATCGTAGTACGCCTCCAGGTCATCCCATGAGCAGCAGACCGACACGCCGCTCAGTACCAGGTGCAGGTTGCCGATGGCCACCATCAGATCGCTGACGGTTTCGTTCTCGGTGCTGACGCTGAGCCCCGCGAACTCGAAACGCTGCCGCTCGGGACCTGATCCCAGCAGTACGAGCTGCTCGCCGTAAAGCCCACCGTCTGAGTTGAACAGGAGATGGGTGTCGTCGCTGCCAACCCCCCTGACCGTTACCGAGTGCTCGAGTTCGACCGTCCGGTCCGTGCGGAACTCGCCCGGGCCAAGTATCACGGTGCCGCCGGCCACAAGGGCGCTGACCCAGTCGTCCTGAGGCGTCAGGGCGCCCGGTTCGGCGGAAACCGTAGTGACCTCCGGCTGCGCATCTGCGGCCTTGACGGATCCCGCCTGGGCGGTCGCTGTGATTAGGAGTGAAAGAACCAAGACTGCGGTGAGACGGATCAACAGCTTGCCTGGATTGTTCATCTCAAAAATGTAGCAGGAATGGGAGGGAACCGTAACGCTTTTTACGCTTCGAAGCGCAGCAGGCGCCCGGAGGCAGCCTCATAGACACGGATGTGACGGTGTTCGATCGCGATCCTGATGCGGTCACCGACGGTGACTGGATCGCTGCCCTTCTCCCGACGCAGGTAGAGCGGTTCGGCATCGCCACCCGCAGCAAGGATCACGTAATGTGTTCCCATGAACTGACTCGATACGACCTTCAGGTCATCCGATACCAACAGGCCGGCGGCGGCTGCATCGGATGAGTGCAGGGTCAGGTACTCGGGGCGCAGAGCTACTGTCACGCGGTTGTCCGCCGGGGCTTCATGGGGTCGCCTGCCAACCGATATCGGCCCGAAGTTCGGAATCGTTACCTCAGTGACGCCTGCCGCTTGGGCCAGCGTTCCCCCGATCATATTCGGGGGCGGTGAGCCCAGGAACCCAGAAACGAACAGGTGTGATGAATTCTCATAGACGTCTTCGGGAGAACCGAGGTGAAGTATGTTCCCGTCGTTCATGACGGCGATCTGGTCGGCAAGCGCGAGCGCTTCTTCCTGGTCGTGAGTAACGTAGACGCCGCTGATGTCCAGGGACTGCTGGATTCGCCTTAGTTCAACCCTGGTGTGCACGCGCAGTTTGGCATCCAGGTTCGACAGGGGCTCATCCATCAGGAATACTTCGGGCTCTACGACCACCATACGGGCAAGTGCGACGCGCTGCTGCTGACCTCCGGACAGTTCCGTCGGAAAGCGATCCAGCAAGTTGGCGATGCCCATCATGTCAGCAGCGGTATTGAGCCGGGTCGCGGCCTCTCCCTTTGGTACGCGTCCGGTCTTGAGCCCGTAACTGATGTTCTCCCTGACTGACATGTGGGGCCAGAGTGCGTAGTTCTGGAACATCATACCGAGCCCCCGCTTTGCCGGCGGCACGAAGATGCCCTTGGTGGAGGAGTAGACGCAGCGTCCCCCCATGAAGATCTCGCCACTGGTTGGCTCGAGCAGTCCGGCCAGCATGCGCAGAAGCGTGGTCTTGCCACATCCAGAAGGGCCGAGCAGGCACAGCAGCTCCCCGCGACTGACCTCGAAGGTCAGGTTGTTCACCGCGGTCACGTCACCGAAGCGCTTGGTCAGATTCTTGACGGCAACTGTTCCATTGGAGGTGGTGTTCAAAGCGTTTCGGCCTCACGGTTGTACAGCTGGAAGCCGAACCAATAGGCCAGGCCGACGACCAGGAAGATGCTTACAAGCAGGACGATGCTGATGACTGACCAATGCTGAAAATAGCCTTCCTGATAGTACGCAAGCGCATACCAGGTGAGCACCGGGCTGCGAGCGGGTATGAGCAATGCAACGAGGTCAAGCTCTTTGGCTACGCCGATGAAGGCGATGATGAAGCTGATGATGAACCCGTCGCGTGTCATGGGAATCAGGATGCGACGGAAGGCTGACCACCACCCTCCGAAAGTCATGGCCGTGTCCTCGAGATCGGATGAGATCTGGGAGAACACGTTGCTGCCGATCCGCGCGGCGAATGGAAGCAGGTTGGTTACAAGGGCGGCGACCACCAGGATGTAGGAGCCGTACAGCGCGGGAAACGGTCCGAAGCCCGCGGCATAGCTGCTCAGATACATCGCGCCGAAGACGATGCCGGGAATCAGGTATGGAATGAACGATGCCTGATCGACAAGCTGGGCTACGCGGGAGCCTTTGCCGCGGACAATGACGTAACCGAACAGAATGGTTGCGATGCCGACCAGAAGTGCGCTGATCAGGCTGAGCTGAAAGGTGTTGCCGATCGCGGCCAGCAGGTTGCTGTTGCTGAATATTCCGGCCATGCTTGTGGGGCCCCAGCCTGATTGGGCACTGCCGGTCCAATAGTGCAGTGTCAGGTTGTCGAGGCGGTAGCGGCCACTGACCTCGAGGAACGACTCGGATACGATGAACAGTATTGGGGCGATCGCTGCAATCCCGAGAACAGTCAGGCTCACGATCGCGCTGGGCCACCGGAGCCTGCCCAGCGAAGTACGGATGCTGGTGAAACCCTTGCCGCTTACGGTGGCGTAGCTGCGGCGGCCGCCGAGAACGAACTTCGCGTAGAGCCATATCAGGACGGCCGTGATCAGGATCATCACGATCGTCTGTACGTACGCCTCCCCGTACCGGTTGCCGGTTACGTTCTGGTAGAGCACAGTGGAAAGCATGTTGTAGCGCACCGGAGCCCCGAGGAACTGGGGGACAGCGAAAGTTCCGAGGGCTGCCGCCGTCGTCAGAATGAACGAAGAGGCGATGGCGGGCAACGCCAGCGGCAGCGTGACGGTCCGCAAGATCCGGAACGAAGACGCTCCCAGGACGGTTGCGTTGGCTTCCATGTTGCCATCGATCTTCTGGAGTGCGATCGAAACCAGCAGAAAGCTGAACGCGATGTAATTGACGGTGAGTACCGTGATTATTGCCACGGGACCGTAACCCAGCCAGTCCGGGATCACCAGTCCCAGCTGCTCGAGTATCCCGCTGGTCCCACTGACGCGGTTCGTCCTGAAGACGAGTAGCCACGCGAGCGACAGGGCGAACGAGGGAGCAATGTTCGGAACGAGCACCAGCAGGGCGAGCCACTTGCGGCCCGGCATGTCGCTTCGGGCGGAGAGCCAGGCGAGGGAGGTCCCCAGTGCGGTTGCAAGCACCCCGGTCACGAGTGCGACGAGGAGGGTGTTGAGAAGCGGCCGGTAGAACAGGAACTCCGCGAGCGGGAGCTCGAACATGCGCTTCCAGTACACGGGTGACAACGATCCAGTCGCCTGGCCCGCGAGGCGCACATCAAAACTCTGGCCTTGGACGCGGACGCTTTCGATCAGGATGATGACGAGAGGAATTGCGACCGCAAGTGCCATCACGGCAAGAAGGACGATGCCGATCAATCGGTACGGCCGAGTCAGTTTGTATGTTCTCAAAGATGACTTTCGGTGCACGGGAGGAGTTCCTCTTCTGTTGCTTGAAAACACGGTGGCTCGTGAACCATGGGGTTGATTTCACGAGCCACTGCGTCCCGAATTACTTGCTTATGCGTGTGCCTATCGGTAGATCAGGAAGAAGTCCAGGAGTTCGCCCTGGATCGTTTCCAGGAACGTGACGTCACTCATCCAGACTCGATCGAGGTCCAGCGCAGGAGTGAACGGTGGAGATTCCCAGTCTGTCCTTGGTGGGAACGTGCCGGGTGCAGACCACGGTGCGTAGCCTTCTTCTTCGAGAAGGAAGCGCCAGAGCAGTTTGGCCGCGTTCGGGTTCGGGGCTCCCGCTGGAATTACAAGCGTGTGTGAGAAGAGCATCGCCCAACGAGGGGTGAGTTCGGTACTGAGCGGCAGGTCCAGGTTGCCCGCGTCATCAACGCGCAACAGGTTCTCGGCCCTGCGGGTCTGTGCGGTTCCGAGCAGGACGAGTCCATCGTTGCCGGGCATCGCCATGGCATCGATCAGCTCAGCCGGTGACTGAAGGGTGCGAGGCTGATTGTCCAGCAGTCGCTTCGTGAACTCGTAGCCGGCGTTCTCGTATGGCTGGGTATACTCGATCGGCTCCCCGAAGACGCGCTCATACTCCGCTTCCAGCTCGTCCGCGTTCTGGATGAGGCTGGCGAAGAAGCTCAGGTAGACCGCGCCGGTCAGTTCTCCTGACGATACGAGACCGCGCCATTCTGGCCGGGTGAGGTCCCACCAGCTGCTTACTGGGGGCTCCGGGTACGTCTCGTTGTTATACAACACCGTGAATGCTTCGGTTCCATGCTTGATGGCCGGGATGCGCATGTCCGGTGGGATGACGTCTTCCATTGACCTGGGAATGTAGCCAACCAGCCGACCGGACTCCAGGAGCTCGAACACCTGCGGTGCCTCACCGATAAACATGATGTCTACTTCGGGCCTGTTGGCACGCTGTTGGGCATCGAGGCGCTGCAGCTGCTCGTCCGTGTTCAGCGCCGCATAGACAACGTCGATGCCGTAACGCTCTGTGAAGACCTCGGCCACGGCGGGATGCCTGCTGCTCAGGGAGTACAGCACGACCTCGCCTTCTTCGCGCGCGAGGCGCTCGATCTCGTTCCAGTCCTCCTCCTGTGGCTGGTGCGGTCCGAGGGCGCTGGCCTCGAGGGCGGCGTCAACTTCCTCTGGTGTGACCTGAGCAAATGAGGCTCCCAGGAGCACGGCGGTGGTAAGTGCTGACATCAGTCGTTTCATATACACTCGACCTTCCTTTCAATCCAGTAGCTGGATTTGTTGCTACCACGGCAGGCGTTAACGGCTCGGTGGGCGCCAAGATGTCCGGAAGCCGTCATGGTGACCATAGGTTGCGCGCCGATGGAAGCGTACCACTTCAATACCAGGCGGTCAATCCGGTAAGCGGATTCCATGATTTGCAGAATGGCAATTGGTGCAGTTGCGTCGGCTAGCATGC
This sequence comes from uncultured bacterium, assembly GCA_964495325.1. Lineage (GTDB taxonomy): Bacteria > Deinococcota > Deinococci > Deinococcales > Trueperaceae > CAZBVI01. The sequence continues at coordinate 153,230 of CAZBVI010000001.1, read as the reverse complement.
AGGCGATGCACCATCAACGGCGCACTGGTTGGCGGTGGTACTCGAATCGGGGCATCCGCCGCCCGACTCAGGCGGGCAACAGGTAGACGACCATCAGAACGAAATGGCACGCGCTGCCGGCGAGTACGAAGAGGTGCCAGAGCTCGTGATAGCCGAACACTCCCGGTCGGATCAGCGGCCACCTCAGTGCGTAGAACACGGCGCCAACGGTGTAGAAGAGGCCGCAACCCATAAGCCAGAGAAGCGCCCCGGGCGGAAGCACCATTATCAGTGGATAGACGGCCGCGAGCGCGATCCAGCCCATCAGAAGGTAGAGCGCCGTTGACAGCCAGCGCGGCGCACGGAACCAGAAGACCTTGAAGGTAACGCCTGCGGCCGCAAGTGCCCACGTGCCGCCGAAGAGCACCCAGGCCCAGACGGGATAATCGGGCCGCAGGCCTATGAGCGCCAGGGGCATGTAACAGCCGGCGATGAACACGAAGATCGCCGCGTGATCCAGGCGCCTCAGGGCGTGCTCCGTGCGTTCCGAAGCATTGATGGAATGAAGCAGGGAACTGGCGGTGTACAGCAGGACCCCGCTGGCTCCGTAGACCGCAAAGCTCACTACTTTCCATGGGTCACCCCACGATAGAACGAGCAGCACCGCCAGTCCGGCCAGGCTCAGGACAGCGCCCAGCATGTGGGTCAGGCTGTTGACCGGCTCTTTCAGGTAGCGCCGCAGGGCGGCGTGGGCTTTGGGCTCTGCTGTCATCATCGGGTACTCCTGAAACATCATACTGTCCACACCACCTTTTTCGTGTTATCGCCGCCGTGATAGCCTTGCAGGCAGTGACTGTTTCACCCCGGTGGAAAGTGGCCCTCAGGGCCGGATTCGTCAGCTACGCAATCGCCAGCCTGGTGATCGTCCTCGCGCTGGCACCCTTCTGGGCGGGGCAGAACGAGTTCCCTGGACACACGCATCCACCCGGCACGCCGGATCATACGCATCTGATTCAGGACGTCACGGGCAGTCTGGCTGCGGCGGATGTGCTGAGTGCCGTCAGTGTGGTCGTGCCGCTCGTACTGCCGGCTCTGCCGCTCCCAGCCCCGTCGATCAAGACCAGGCGGCTGCGTGGGGCGAACCTTTCGCGTGGCCCGCCGCCCTCCGCGTTTTTCTGATGACTCTCATGCGAATCCTGCTTCCAGAATTGGAGTAACCACTGATGGCTCCTGCCGTCATCAAGACAATCCTGCTGCTCTCTGCCGCGTTGCTCGTCGGTGCCGCGTCGGCCCGGTTCCTGCTGCTGCCCGGGCGTGCAGACCGGCACGTGACGCTCGGCGCGTGGGGCGGCACCCTGCTGTTGCTCGGCGCAAGCGTCTACGACCTGTACGCCACGATCCAGGCGGTACTCGGCGTGGTGGACACGGAGATGTTCGTGCGCTACGCCACCACCAGTCGGCACGGCGAGGCGGTCATGTGGCGCAGTGGTGCGGCGGTGCTGCTTGCAGTCACCGTCAGCCTCAGGCCGCGCGCCTGGACCGCGCTGGTCTCGATCCCGCTGTCACTCGTCGTGCTTGGCTCCTTCTCCTACATCAGTCACGCCGCGGCCATGGGCGGAACCATGCCGCTGGTGCTTGACCTGGTCCACTTCCTCGCTGCCGGGGTCTGGGCAGGCGGCCTCCTGTATGTTTCCCTGGCGCCGATATTCGGAGCCGGGGCGTCGGCAGTCCTGCGCTCCGCGATGGAACGACTCTCCACCGTCGGCCTTGTCAGCGTCGGGCTGCTCTTTGTCAGTGGGACCGTGCTCTCGCTGGTGCATGCCGGTGAGCCCGATACATTCGTGTCCTCGCCGTACGTCCGCTCGCTCATCATCAAGCTCGTGCTGGTCGCTGCCGTCGTCCTGATCGCAGCCGTCAACCGTTTCAGGATCCTGCCCGCCCTCAGACGCGGCTCGCCACCGAAGGCCCTGCGATCCCTGCTGGGCTTCGAGGCCGTCCTGCTCGTGGCAGTCTTCGCCGCGACCGGGCTCCTCTCCACCAGCGAGCTGCCGCACTCAGGCGGAGCAGACGTCAACCCCGCAAGCAACCTTTCACGCCTTATCGACTACCTTTGGAGGTAACAGAATGACCAACCGTTTCCGCACCATCGCCGCCTTCCTGCTGGGTGCCGCCCTTCTCATCGGTGCCGCATCCGCCCACCAGTCCCGCGAGGTCGATGACGGCTACCGCGTCATCGTCGGCCTGATGGTCAACCCGGCATACTCCGGTCAGCTGAACGGCATCGACCTGATCGTGCGTGACGCCGACGGCGAGCCGGTTGAGAACCTGGCTGCCAGCCTCACTGCAGTCGTGATCGGTCCCGACGGGACGGAACTCACCCTGACACTGCGCGCACAAGCGGACCGCCCCGGTTACTACACGGGCGACTTCATCCCGACCGAGGCTGGCAACTACCAGTTCCGCGTGAGCGGCTTCATCGGTGCGGTGGAGTTCAGCGAGGTGTTCGACGAGCCCGCCCACTCCGATCCGCACGTGCTTGACGCCGCGACGATCCAGGTACCGTGAGGCACCTGGGTGTCAGTCTGCTGGCGCTTCTGCTGGCAGGCAGCGTTATCGCGCATGCGAACCTGACCGCCTCCACGCCTGAGGACGGGGCGGTCCTTGACGCCGCCCCGACAGAGGTTGTGGTTGAGTTCTCCGAGGGCCTGGAAGCCGGCTTCTCCACCTTCAAGGTGTACCGCCTGGACGAGACGGTCGACCTTGATGCCGACAACGCCCAGCAGCGCCTGCACGGCCTCGCCGCGGTTCTGGTCGGCGAAGTGCTGCTGGCTCAGGACGATGGTGAGTCCGAAGCGCGGGTGGACGTGGGCTTCGAGCCCGCCGCCGGCGTGACCGAGGAGGTCAACGTGAACCTTATCGAGGAGCTCGGCGCAGGGCACTACGTCGTCATGTGGCGGGTGCTCTCGATTGACACTCACGTCGTGCAGGGGCACTTCGTCTTCAGCGTCCGGCCGTAGAGCCTGACTTTATGGTTCTGCGCCCTGCACCGCCCTGACTGGGGCGGTGCAGGGCGTTCGCTTGTGGCGCGATGCAGTCCGGGCAGCGCTTCCCGCCGGGGTGAACGCGGCGCCGGTGCCAATATATTCGTGGGGCGCTCCAGTTCGGAGCGCCCCACGAATCAATCAGCGGGATTCAGCTTGGAGTGCTAGTAAGAGCAGCGGCTCCGTACGGTGTCGCCCTGGTACTGCAGGTAGCCTTCGTTGCCGCGTGCGAACCATGCGTAATCGCTGTCACGGTAGACGAACCAGCCGTCCTGCGAGACGGTACGGGTCAGGGTGAGCCACTCGCCGTAGAACACCTGCGCCGAGTCGTTGCTCGGGTAGCGAACGACCATGCGGGCGTTCGTGCAGCTGTATGTGATCGACTCGTTCAACGGGAAGCTGGGCGTGATCGGGGAAGGGGATGGAGCCGGGCTGGGGCTTGGGGATGGTGTCGGGGTCGGCGTGGGAGTCGGCGCCGGCGTGGGCCTGACCGTCACGGGCTCGGCCTCGCCAGTGAACGTCACCGTACAGCCAGCAAGCAACAGGGACGCGCTCAGCATTATCGCAAGCAACCAGAATGTCTTCTTCATTTCAGTCAGTTCTCCTCAGTCAGATGGCCAAAAGCCTGGGCCGGGTTGTTGTCAGTCAGTGTTGCACAGACGCGCTGGTGCAAACGCGAGGGCTGGGGTTCAAGCGTCCGCGCACCCGCCCCATACTTCGATGCGCACAGGAGGGTTGAACGTGAAAGCTGCACCGGAGGTCATGTGAACAGTGTAGTGCAGTCGCAGATAGCCCTGCCTCTGTGCGGGGTCTGAGGGCACAATCACGATCGCCTGTGGCTCCAGATCGCCATCAACATCCATGAGGCCGAATGGCGTTGAGCCGGGTGAGAAACCCATGGTTGGCAGGCTGACCCGGTTACCTACACGACTGAGCTGACTGCCAGTGTACGTGACTACATCGCCTTCTCCTTGGATTTCTCCAAACCGATTGACGACAACGCGGTCCACCTGGGATGAGCTGGATACCGTGAAGCTTGAGCTGATCTGTGAAGGCCTGTTGTCGCACAGCACATACCTGTCCAACGTGCCATCGTTGTGCCTGATCTCCCAGTTGGTCGTCACCACCAGGTCCGAAGGTGGAACGGTGATGTCGACCTCGCCGGAGAACCGACAGGCGGCCAGTGCAGTAGTTGCCAGAATTGCGGCCAGTATGAGGCGAAGCAGCTTGGTATTCATGTTCTGGATTGTATACGCCGGAGCCAGACACAAGTGTGCAGGTCCCCACGGTTCGTTCAGAGTGCGTTAATGAAGCCTCCGGCGGACGCGTGGGGACCGCGGCACGGCTGGTCTAGTCCGGCTCCTCCTCGTCAGCGGAGAGGCGGATGATCAGGTACGGCTTGGTGGCGCGGCGCAGGGCGCCCTCCGCGACCGAGCCGAACATCCAGCGGTTGAAGCCGCTGCGGCCATGCGTAGCCATCACGACCAGGTCGTACTCGCTCTCGGCGTTGCTGATCGCGTCCACGGGACTGCGGTCCTCCACCAGGTGCGTGTTGTAGGTCACGCCGGACTCGTCGGCCATCGCGGCGGCCCGCTGCAGGGCGGAGTTGCCGGACTCGCGCAGGTCATCGTAAAGCTGTGGCAGGTAGCTGATCGACTCAGGTGTCTGATAGAGCGCCATCGGGCTCTCCAGCACATAGAGGAACGAAACGCGCGCCCCGACCTTCTTGGCGAGGTCCAGGCCCTGCCGGATGGCTTCCTCACTGCCGGCACTTCCATCGGTTGGCATCAGTATCCGTTCGTACATCGTCGCCTCCTCGTTTCCCGCCTGGCTGGACATGGGCTTCCCAGCCGACGCTTGCTGACTCAAGGATAGCAGCCGGTACCCCCGGGAAACAGGGACGTGCGTCCGTGGCCTGACCGAATAGCGGCTCCGGTATGCCTTTGTGCGGACTAATTCGGCCGACTGTAAGAATGCCGTTCCAGTTTTTGGTGCATGCTGTATTGCATGCGGCTCACTGCGACTACCAGGCTGCTCCTTACCGCGATGTTGTGGACGGGCGCGATCATGTTGATTGCGCTGACAGTTCAGTCGTTTGGAATCAGGTCGCTTCTGTTAGCACTCGTGCCCCTGCTAGCTACCGGCTGGTTCTATGGGACCATGGTCGGCGGCATCGCCGGCGCATTGTTCTTCGCCGGCGGCTGGGTTGTGAGCAGCTCGGGTCAGCTGGCGCCTCCGACTCTGGATCAGCAGCTCCTCTTCCTGGTGCTGGGCACGCTCGGGGCACTGATGGGCACCGTTGCCGCGTTGAAGCGAAGGCATGACCGCCACGAGCGTGCGTCCAGCGCCGCGCGCTTCGATGCCCTGACGGGGCTGCAAACGCGTGCGGCCTTCAAGGAGGAGCTCGCCGGACTGCTCGAAGCGGCCAGGCACGGTGATACGCAGGTCGCGCTGCTCTTCATCGATCTCGACAGGTTCAAGATAGTGAATGACACGTATGGGCACGACATCGGGGACCAGCTCCTCCAGAGCATTGCAGCTCGCATCAGTGGGCATGGCCACGGCAGTGACCTCGTGGGTCGGCTCGGTGGTGATGAGTTCGTGCTCGCGATCTCCGGCTATGCGAACACATCAGCGATCGCGGCCCGGGCGCGAATGCTGCTTGCCACCCTGGGCAGCCCCGTTCAGATCGAAGGCAAGCCGATCCGGATCGGTGCGAGCATCGGCATCAGCGTGTATCCGACTGATGGTGACAACGTGGAGTCGCTCATCAAGTTCGCAGACCGCGCCATGTATCAGGTCAAGTCGGGCGGACGCAACTTCTTCACGTTCTCCACTGATGACATGCGACAGCAGCGGAATCGCCAGCTCGATGTCGAGGGTCGCCTGCTGAACGCGATGGCGGCCGGCGAGTTCAGCGTCCGCTATCAGCCCCAGTTCGACCTCAGGAGCCAGAGGCTCGTGGGCTTCGAGGCGCTTCTGCGCTGGCATAACCCCGAACTTGGCGAGATCACGCCCGATGAGTTCATTCCGATCGCAGAGGATTCCGGAGCGATAGTGCAGCTGGGCCACTGGCTGCTGCGCGAGGTCTGTCAGCAGGCTGCGGCGTGGCGTCGCGCGGGACTTGTACCGGTTCGGATGGCCGTTAACGTCTCGCCGGTGCAGTTCATGCACCCTGATTTTCACAACCACGTGAACGACGCGAAGGGGGATGCGGGCATGCTGCCCAACAGCCTGGAAATCGAGATCACCGAAGGCATTCTGCTCCGGGACGCGGAGATGGTCGTGCGGACACTCAAGCGACTGCGGCGCATGGAGGTTCGCTCGGTACTTGATGACTTCGGGACCGGATACTCGTCCCTTCAGTACCTCGAGCAGCTGCCTGTAGCGAGCCTCAAGATCCCCCAGAACTTCGTTTCCGGCCTTGGCAGGCGGGACCAGCGGCTTGGTGACAGCGGTCGCAGCAGCAGTGCAATCGTCGAGGCGATCTGCGCGCTGGCGCACAAGCTCAGCAAGGTAGTGGTCGCAGAGGGAATCGAGACGGAGTACCAGCGGACCTTCCTGCGCGATATCGGCTGCGATATCGGCCAGGGATTCCTGATGGCGGCGCCCCTCGGCGTGAAGGCGGCCGAGAGGCTCCAGATAGAGCAGGCCTCCCAGCACACCCTGGCCCCGCGGGCTGTGCCGACTCAGCTCGCGGACCTCTTCCTGCCTGACTGAGACTCAGCGCACGTCCGGTTGACACGCGGGACACACGCCATAGAACGTGAGTGAGTGCCCCTGAACGCGGAAGCCGCCGGGTAGCATCACGCCCTCGAGCACCTCGACCGGGCAGGCCTGATCGAGAGCGAAAACGCCGCTGCAGTGGTCACAGCGGAAGTGATGATGGTGGCCGTGGCTCCCAGCTGCCGGCTCGAAGCGTGCCGGTTCGCCGGGCAGGAGAACCGTGCTTACGGTTCCTTCCGCCTGAAGCAGGTTCAGGTTCCTGTACACGGTAGCGAGCCCAAGCCCGGCGTGTTCACTGCTGGCGCGCTCGAGTATCTCCTGAGGAGTCAGGGGACCACCGGCTGACTCAAGCGCACCGATGATCGCGCGGCGCTGCATCGTCTGCCTGCGTGACTTGACTGTGGTGTTTGCGGTGTTGCTCATGCTGCCCGCATCCTAGCAGGCAATTCAGCGTAGATGGTAATCAATTATCAGAAAGACCAGACGGCAAAGTTCGGCGGCAGACACCTTGTATGAAGTGCCTGCCGCCGGACCGGACTTTCAGTGCTCCCCGGCCTGCGACTCGCCAATGCCTCCCAGCTATGGTCGTCGCAGCCTAAAATTCCGACCTCTTCCGAACTCTGAGCCGCCTCCTGCTCCCACTGTCCCCCCGGACAGGAGGAAGAATAGCAAAGTACGATGAGAAGCTGCTAGTTACTGTTGCATCTGGTCACATGTGACATTTGCATCATACGTCGCCGGCAGGCACCTCATCGTTCTCGCTGATGACGCGGTTCCTGCCACCTTCCTTGCCCATGTACATGCGCCTGTCAGCCGTGGCGTGAAGGTCCTGCAGGGTCTTGACCGCGGGCTCAAGGGCGCAGGCGACGCCGACGCTGATGGTGATGCTGAGCTCGGGCTGGAGCTGTGACCAGTCGTGGTTCTCGACTGCGCTGCGGGCGTGCTCTGCCGCGGCGGTTGCCTCACCGCAGTTCAGCGCAGGCACGGCGACGGCGAACTCCTCGCCGCCCCAGCGACTTACGACATCCTCGGGCCTGAACGTGTCGACGAGGAGGTGAGCGAGTTGCTCGAGAATGCGGTCCCCGAAGTCGTGACCGTAACGGTCGTTAACCGACTTGAAGTCATCGATGTCGATAAGGATCAGGCTGAGCCCGGCTACCGAGCTGACCCTGGAGAACTCGGCCTCCAGATGCTCGGTCAGGTACCTGCGGTTGTACAGCCCCGTCAGGTAATCCGTCTTGCTGAGCTGCTCAAGTCGGCTGGCCTGCTCACGCAGGACCCGGTTCGCGTCCACCAGTGCCTGCTGGGATTTGCGGGCGCTCGCGTACTCGCGGGTGATCGAGCGTTCGAGCTGCATGACCCGCAGCGACGCCTCCTGTTCACTGGACTCCTGCTCGATGTCGCTGCGCAGCTGCAGGTGCTCCTTGAGGCTTGCCAGCGCCGAAGCGAAGTCACCCGCACTCTCGAACACCTGGCCAAGCATTCGGATCGCCTGCGCCTGGCCCCTGCTGTCACCGCGGTTGCGAAACAGCTCCAGCGCGTGTTCAAGGGTGGTCCGGGCCGTGTACGGATCGCCCCGGTCCAGCTGGAACGAGGCGAACGCCAGGTAAGTGTCGGCTTCGAAGCGCCGTCCGTGGCCCTGCTCGTGCAGCCGGAGCGCGAGCCGGAAGTGGGCTGCTGCTTTCGCGGCTGCGCCCTGAGCGGCCGTGGCCTCGCCCATGAGCCGGTACACCAGCGGCATATCGTCGTCCGCCTCTGCAAGGCGCAGCCCTGCTTCAGCCCGTTCGAGCCGATGAAGCGCTTCACCTGTCTGGCCGAAAGAGAGGAGCGCGCGGGCTTCGCCGACGAGAGCTTCGGCCGCGTTGCTGACCAGGCCCAGGTGAAGGAAGCTGTTGCGCGCGCGCTCAAGGCAGGCAAGCGCATCTGCGGGACGCTCCAGAGCGAGGTAGGTAAGTCCGAGCCGGAGGAAGGGCATGGCCGTCTGGTCAGCCTCGTTCATGCTGGCGAAGCGGAGCGCTTCGCGCAGGTGCGTGACCGCGCGCTCGAGCACGCCGAGCAGCCTGTAAGCCTCGGCCAGCTCGCTGTGGGCGTGACACCTGAACTCGTTGCGGTCCATCCTTTCGGCCAGGCTGACGAGCTCGAGGCCATGCCGGACCGAGTCCCTGTGACCGACGGATCGCCACGCCGCAAGCGCCCGCGTGTGGGCGGCGTACAGGAGGTCTGGCTGGCTGGAGTCGATCCCGGCCAGCCAAGACTCTATGTCTGCAAGCACCTCCGCCGTTGAATCCTGGTGCACGGCGCCCAGTGCGTCCAGCAGGCCGGGCGGCAGCGCATCAATCACTTCGGTCGAAACGAGGTCCAACATGCCTATGATTGTGCGCGAGCGGACGTGACGAGTTGCTTACAGCATGTAACCGGCGGGCTCAGGGTGCTTCAACGTAAGTCTTGACGCTGACCTCATACGGACCGAAAGGCTCCCAGTCCGAATACGTGCCAACGACCAGGTAATAGTCGCCTGCAGTAAGGAACATCGTCAGTGCGGAATCGGTCCAGCTTCCGAGCTCGTCATCCAGGTACATGCCGGACCAGTCGTCGTCATTCAGGTCGATCAGAACCCCAGCGCTGTCGTAAAGGGCGATGACCGTGTCAGTCTCTGTTGACCAAGCCCTGATCGCCGTGAGGTAGTCCCGGTCAAGGCTGAAGGTGTACGCGTGGCCGGGTCCGCTGAAGCCCTCACCGACCGGCGGCAGCGAGGCATCAAGCACACCGCTGGCCTGGCCCGGTACCGCGAGCGGGATCGCCGACTCGAAGTCGCGTGTCTTCACCAGCGGACCTCCGACTCCGAGAACGATCTCATAAGCACCGAGGTCGAAGCTCGCCCAGCCGCTGACTACTGCCAGGTAGCGCCCTGATTCAGGCAGGACCGCCTCAATGGTGGATGAGTACCAGTACTCGCCCGACTCGCTCCAGTCGTCATCGTTCCAGTCGACGACCTGGCCGCTCGGGGAGACGAGCGTCAGGTACGTGTCAAACTCGTTGCTTCCGACGGAAAGGGTCACCTGCTCGCCCTCGTTGCCAGCGAACATCCACAGCTGCACGCGTGAACCGTCCTTGAAGTTCTGGCCGCTCGACTTGTCGAGCATGCCCGCGGACGGCTCCCAGGGTGTCAGTCGGCCGATGCTGCCCGGAAGGATCGATGGCGCGACCAGCTGCGCCATCGCGCTTCCTGTCAACGCTGCCAGTGCAGCCAGTGCGATTGCGTGGGGGAGGGTAGAGCGGACGATCCTGTTGCGTTTCATTACCTGCCTCCAGTGTGGTTGACATGCCTTGTTGCCGAACCTCATGTTACAGCGCCGCGGGTACCGCAGGTTCAGAATCCTGTGATCTCACTCAGGACAGGCAGGAGGTAGCGCCGGAGCGGGTACTTCGCATCCATATAGCTTGCGAACAGGCCTGGATCGACCGTGTTTGACTCGAACATGCCGTAGTGCGTCGGCACGAGGAGGGCGAGGTCGAGGCCGCCGGCGAGGTCGGCTGCCTCCTGGTAGGTCATGTTGCCCAGCACACCCTGACGGTATCGCTCGCCGTCGCGCCCGTTGATGGGCAGCAACGCGAGGTCAAGCGGGCCGCAGCTGCGCAGCCTGGCCTGAAGCCCTTCCCACCAGACGGTGTCGCCAGCGTGATACACGCTGCGGCCTTCGCCACGCAAGACGAACCCCAGCCATGGGTGGTGCCCCTCGGGCGTAACATCGAAGCTCTCGTGCGCCGACTTCACGGCCGTGGCCTCCAGCTCGCCGAAGCGGGCGGATTCACCGTCGTCAAGGAGGGTGAGTCGCTCCTCGGGCACACCGAGGTCGAGCATCCTGGCCCGGCAGGCGCGTGGCACGACGAAGTGCGTGCCCGTCTCGACGGTGAGTCCCGAAACGGCCACTGGATCGAGGTGGTCGATGTGATCGTGTGTGCAGACTGTCAGCGTGACTGCGCCTTGCGCGTCGGCAGGCCCGAATAGTGGACTGACAAGCCGTTCAGGCATGTCGGCAAGGAAGGGATCGATCAGGATGACGTGTCCGGCCAGCGAGAGGATGAAGGAATGCTGGCCAAGCCAGGTGAAGGCGGGAGACTCGCGCCCCTCATGCTCCTGAAACAGCTGGCGGCCGGTCCTCACTTGCGGGGCGGGCCGCGGCGGATGAGCCGCACGATGAACGCTGCCGTGACACCAGTGATCACGCCGGCGAGGAGCATGTACAGCGGATTGATGTTCTCAAAACCCACGCGGTGGTTCCTCCGTCTTCAGGGTACCACCGCGTTGGCTTTGGTTCTGCTCGGATCGGCGGTCAGCGGTTGGCGCCGAGTCCTACCTGGCCGCAGGCAACGGCGGTATCGATGCTCACGAAGCCGGCCTCGTTCTCAGGCGGCATCTCGCTGCCCTGGAAGATGTAGACGAAGTACTGCCCGGAAGTGAGCGTGTTGATGCCGATATCAAGCTGGTCGAGGCTCACGAACGGGTCGTTGGTGAAGTTGCCGACCGGGGCGAGTGCCGCGACCATCTCGCGGTCAGGCCCGCACGTGCCTTCGAACAGGACCGGCAGGTACTCCGAACCACGCGTGATACCGGTCAGGGTTACGGCCACCCGGGTATGGCCCAACTCCTCGGTGAGCTGGATGCTTCCGCCCACACCGCTGGAGTCGATCGGAAAGATGCCGTAGCTGGCTGTCTGCGGGAAGCTTGTAGCCACCTGAGCCACCGCCAGGCTGAGTACGGCCATGAACAGTGCAATCATGATCTTGCGCATTATCGTTGTTCCTCCTCCGGAAGCCGCTGCTCCCATGCTCGCCTTTGTAACGGGCGAACGGGATAATTTCCGTAACCTCCGCACAATTGCGCCGCTGAAGCTATAATTCGGTTCGTGGGAAAGGTCGAACTGCGGACGCTGGAAACGATGGAGGAGCTCGAACGCTGCACCGGGATCGAGCTGCAGATCTGGGGCCAGGGCGTCGTCCCACCGGGGATCCTGCGGGCGGCCACGCACATGGGCGGCCTCGCGATCGGAGCTTTCGTCGGAGACGAGCTCGCCGGCTTCGTTTTCGGCTTCCTCGGCAGGCGCCAGCTCGGCGGCGTCCACCACTGGCTGCACCACTCGCACGTACTCGGCGTGCTCCCGCAGTGGAGGGGCCACGGCATAGGAGCAATGCTGAAGCGGGAGCAGGCGCGTCAGTGCCTCGAGTCAGGCATCGAACTCATGACCTGGACCTTCGATCCGCTGCGTGGCCTGAACGCCTACCAGAACCTCGAGAAACTCGGCGCGACCACCTCGATTTACGAGGTGCGACATTACGGCCTCATGGCCGACGCCCAGAACGCGGACCTGGACAGCGACCGTCTCCTGGTCACCTGGTGGCTGTCCCGCGAGCGCACTGCCGCAAGCGGCAACGGCGATCTGCCGAGCGCGCTGGCAGCCGGGCCCGACGGCCTGCCGGGACGCACCAGGCTGGAGCTGGTTGGCCCCGAGGTGCTCGTCGCAGTTCCGAACGATCTCGACGCGATTCTCGCTTCGAGGCCCTCTCAGGCGGTCGCGTGGCGCGAGGCTGTGCGGGCCGTGATGCTGCACTACTTCGGCCGCGGCTTTGAGGCGGTCGGGTTCAGGAACGGGAGTTACGTGCTCCGGCGCGCCTGAACCCGCGGACGGGCCTTCGTGTCCGCCGGGTGTAGGCTGTCTGGCAGGAGGAAGCCTTGGAAATCAAAGCCATTCACGGGCGACTCGAGTCGGTCGCTGCCGATACTGTCATAGTCAACCTCTTCAGTGGTGTCACGGAGCCAGGCGGGGCGACCGGAGCGCTCGACAGGGCGCTCGGAGGTGCCATCAGCGAGCTGATCGCACAGGGTGACCTGACCGGCAAGGCCGGCGAGGTGTTCGCACTGTATCCACGCGGCGCCATCGCTGCTAAGCGGGTCCTGGTTTCGGGGCTCGGGGACCGCGATGCGTTCGACGTCGAAGCCGCGCGCCGGGCAGCCGGTGCTGCGGCGCGCAAGGCCCGGTCGCTGGGTGCCGAAGTCATCGCGAGCGTGGTTCACGGCGCGGGCGTCGGCGGGCTGGAGGCCGAGGCAGCTGCGCAGGCAACCGCCGAGGGCATGCTGCTCGGCCTTTACCGCTATGAAGCGAAGAAGCAGGAGCCGGGCAAGTCCCAGCCGCAGCAGCTGCTGCTGGTCGAGGCGGATGAGTCGCGCCTGGAAGAAGTGAGCCGAGGTGCCGAGACCGCGCGCGCGATCAGCGCAGGCGTGTCGCTGGCCAGGGACCTGGTCAACGGGCCATCCAACGTGGTGATCCCGGAGTACCTGGCGGCCAGCGCGCGTGCCATCGCCGAGGAACACGCGATGAGCGTCTTCGTCGGTGACCGCGCCTGGGCAGAGGCGCAGGAGATGGGTGCGTTCGCGGCGGTCTCGCAGGGTACGGCCCGCGAACCACAGTTCATAGTCCTTGAGCACAATCCGGGAGGCAGCGACGAGCAGCCGGTAGTGCTGGTCGGCAAGGGGCTGACATTCGATACCGGTGGAATCTCGATAAAGCCGGCCCTGAACATGCAGAACATGATCTCGGACATGGGTGGAGCCGGCGCGGTCCTGGGAACCATGAAGGCGGTTGGCGAGCTGGGGCTCGCGCGCCGGGTGATCGGCATCGCCGCATGCACCGAGAACATGCCCGACGGCGCGGCCTTCCGCCCGGGTGACGTGCTCACGGCGAGCAACGGCAAGACCATCGAAGTCGTCAATACCGACGCCGAGGGCCGGCTGGTGCTGGCCGATGCCCTCGTGCATGCGGCGGGCCTGAAGCCGAGCGCCGTCGTCAACCTCGCAACGCTGACCGGCGCGTGCGTCGTTGCGCTCGGCTCGGACACTGCTGCGGGGCTGTTCGGTAACGACGACGCCCTGCGGGACCAGCTGCTCAAGGCGGCCGATGCATCCTCGGAACGGGCGTGGCCACTCCCGATCTATCCCGAGCACAGCGAAGCCATCAAGTCCCGCGTTGCGGACATGAAGAACTCGGGCGGCAGGCCGGGCGGAGCCTCGACGGCAGCTGCCTTCCTGAAGGAGTTCGTCAGCTATCCGTGGGCGCACCTCGACATCGCCGGCATGGCGTTGTCCGACAAGGGCCATGCCTATGCGGCCAAGGGCGCCAGCGGCTACGGCGTTCGTCTGCTGACGAGCTGGCTCAGGTCGCTTCCGGCCTGATCTGTCGGGGGGTGTGGTTTGGGTTTGGGGGGCGGCCATGGCTGCCCCCCCTTCCTTCCCTCAGTCCACGTACGCTTCGAGGCGTATGTCTACGCCAGGGGTCACCGAGTTGGGTTGCACTGTGATGTGCCCGTGATCGGAAACGTACTCGTCGGGGTTGATGAGCCCGTCATCGTTCAGGTCCAGGAGCGCCCAGACGAAGTAGGTGCCCGGTTCCAGGTCCCAGATGACGTACTCCACGACCGAGGCGTCAAGCCCGTCGAACCTGACGTATTGGGTGAGGTCGTAGTCGACCTGGTTACAGTCTTCGTTCAGGCAGTAGTCGAACTGGATGAACAGCGGGGCCGATGTCACCGGGGGTGGCGGCGGCGGTTCGCCAGGTGCTCCGCCACCAAGTGCCGCCGCGGCGTCGACCAGGCCAGCGCCGCAAGAGTTCGGGCGGCAGCCGGGCACGGGGTTTGCCGCGCCGCGCAGGGCCGCGAGCACGCCTGCGGAAGTCATGCCCGGATCGGCTGACAGCATGAGCGCGATCAGCCCGGTGATGTGCGGAGCGGCCATCGAGGTGCCCTGCTGGAACTCGTAGGTCGGCAGGCCCGAGCTGCGGTCGAGCACCGTGCTGAGGATGCCTGCGGCATGCCTGGAGCCGTCCGGACCCGTGAAGCTGCGGTCAAGGTTGCCGCCCGGTGCCATCACGTCGACGACGCTGCCGTGGTTCGAGTAGGCCGTCTGCTGGCCGTCGGGGCCCGTTGCGCCCACGGTTATTACGCCCGGGCAGCTCGCGGGGAACGTGTGGCGGGCATCTATGCCGGTGTTGCCCGCGGCGGCCACGATGATGACACCGGTCCGGCTGCTCAGGTCGCTGAAGAACGTGTCGCTCCCGCCCAGTGCCTCTGCGCAGGTAACGCCGAGGTCGGCTCCCAGGCTGAGGTTGATCACGTCCGCCGGATGCGGGTTGGACGGAACGCCTGCGACTGACTCGCCGGCTGCCCACAGGACGCTGTCGAGGATGTCGAATGAGCTGCCGGAACCGTCGATGCCAAGCGCCCGCACCGGCACCAGGGTCGCGCCCCAGCTGACGCCGGCGACGCCGAGTCCGTTGTCCGTCCTGGCGGCTACCGTGCCGGCCACGTGGGCTCCGTGGTACGAGTCGCCCTCATCAGTCGGGTCAGGGTCGCGCCCGCCGGTGCTGACGAAGTCGTAACCGCCGGTGAAAGCCAGGTCGGGATGGCTGATGCTGCCGGTGTCGACCACTGCCACCGTCACCGGATTGGTGCTGCCCGTTTCGATGTCCCAGGCCGCCTCGAGGTTGAGGGCGCCGTAGTGCCACTGCAGCGGGTACTCAGTGTCGTTGGGAACCCTGAAGGTGTGGAGCCGCCAGTTCGGCATGGCCGTCCTGATGTGCGGGTGTGTCCTCAACTCCCTTGCGAGCGCGATCGTAGCCGCCTGGTCAAGCCCTTCGGCAGCGTACAGGTGCAGCTCGCCTTCGGACCCGCCACTCAGGTGCTGCAGGGTTACGCCCGCCGCGCTGAGGGTCGAGAGGGTCGCCTGGCTGTACAGGATGTGCTCTTCGAATGAAACCACGATCTCGCCCGGGATGACTTCCGGTGTCGTGCTTTCGTTCAGGGCAGAAAGCCCGCCGTCGGCCGCCTCGGGCGGTCCGTCTTCGTTCACGCCCGGCCGCGTGGCCGCGTGACCGGGGATGGCGGCAGCGCCCAGCAGCCCCGCTTCTTCACCGGCTATCAGGTCGGCCGTGCCGAGGTGTCCGGGCAGCTCCACCGTACCGGTCACAACGGCGGTGCCGTTGGTCGGTCGGGACGCCTCCAGCTGCAGCTGCAGGGTGACCTCGTCAGCCCCGGCAGGGACGGAACGGGCGATGGCATAGTAGCGGATGTCCGGCTGCTGGCCGCCCGGATGCTCGTCGGACTCCAGGGTCAGCTCCTTGACGGCCACCAGGTCGTAGCTGCCGTCCTCGGACAGGTTGGTGAAGCCGAACGGTGCCTGGGGTCCATCATGTGGCACCGTGTAGCTGGCGAGCACGCTGGCAGACGTGCTGCAGGCGCTGCCGGCCGTGCAGATACTGATTTCCGTGCCGTTGACGCTCCTGGCAACGGTGGGAGTCCTGACGAAGCCCCTGATTTCTCCGGTGTCGCCACCGCCGGGTGGCGGATCTCCCCCTGGTGGCCCGTCACCGGTACCTCCACAAGCGGCGAGCAGTGCTGCCAGCCCGAGTGATAGAAGCGCTAGCAGTGATCTCCTATGCATGATTGGCCCCTCCTGCGGGAAGGCTAGCAGGTGAGGTGATCCTGAACTGTTTGCGCAGGTGCAGTTTTGTTTACGTTGGCTTAATCGTTGGCCGGATCGCCGGCGGAACAACATACAGCGTTGTACCTGTGTACCTGCTGACTACCTTTGGGTCGGCAGGAAGCCGATTCGCCGACAGGCACGGCGCTCCTCGTGGGGCGGCTACAGAAAGCATAGTGGCTGACCCTGAATTAGTGGACGAGGGCGCGTGGTTGCATCGGGCGGTGCGGCGCGGATACCTTTAGTTGCATTCCGAGTAAGCGACTCGGAATTTCCCTGGAGGTATTGCTCAGATGAAACTCAGGTTCACTTCGATTACTGCAACTCTCGCGGCACTCACTCTTGCAGGTGCGGCGTTCGCAGCAAGCGTGACCGGCAGCGATGGCTTCACGGTGGACGCGGCAGGATCCGAGGCCGTCATCGTCATCAACAGCACCGTATTCGAGATCATGCACGAGCTTGGCCTCGGTGACCGCATAATCGCGCGCGACGGAGCTTCGACCTTTCCCGAGAACGACCTGACCGACCTCGGACACTTCGTCAACTGGGGCGTGGAGGGAGTCCTCAGCCTCGGCGGGGACCTGGTCATCGCGGGCGAGGAGAACATGACTCCAGAGAAGGCAGAGCAGCTTCGCTCCGCCGGACTCGATGTCCTCGTCGTCCGCGACACTGCAACCGGAGGCCTGCCGGGTCTTTACAGCCGTATCGAACTGCTGGCCGAGGCGTTCGGACTCGATGCGGCGGGTGGGCAGCTCATAGCGCGCATACAGCAGGAAGTCGAGGACCTCGAGGTGGAGCTGGACGCGCTCGTTGCGCGCTCCGATCGGGTCGATGCCCTGTTCATCTACTCTCACTCGGTCGGCGACACGACCATCTACGGGGGTCCAAACACCGGCCCCGGCATCCTCCTCAGGCTCGCTGGCCTGGTTGACGCTGGCGCCTGGGTGAACGACGCGCACGTAGTGATCACGTCCGAGGCGGTCGTGACGGCAAATCCCGACGTCGTCGTGATGCTCCAGCGCGTATACGACAACCTCGGAGGGGTGGAGGGCTTCCTGCAGCTGCCGAGTATCGCGCTCACGGGTGCCGGGATTAACGAGGCGGTCTATGTTACCGACAACACCGTGCGCTGGATCGGTCCCCGCTTCCCCGAGTTCGCCCGCAGGCTCGCGAGCGACGTATACGGCCTGGGCATCTACTGAGGCCCGGGCACTTCGGCATGACCTGCGCCGCCGGCACCGGCGGCGCAGGTCATCATATTGTATGCAGGTCTGCTTTGGATAATACATGTGGTGCAGCTTTCGCCTGATTGCGGGTACAATCGGCCCATGGCCAAGCTGAAGCAGCTCCGTATCATGGAGCCCGTCCACCCGAACAAGAGCACCGGAATCATCAACGGAGAGGCGTCCGGAATACTGAACTGGGATGACATCGCGTACCCCAGCTTCAACCGGATCTACAAGCAGCTGAAGGGCAACTTCTGGATTCCCGAAGAGATCAGCCTGAACGACGATCAGCGCAGCTACAAGGAGCTTACCCCTGATGAACGTCACGCGTTCAACTACCTGATCGGGCTGCTCGCAACCCTGGACGCCCCCCAGGCGCGCCTGATATTCAAGCTCGCGGAGTTCACGACCGACCCGGCAGCGCAGTCGAACCTGATATTCATCGCCCAGCAGGAAGTGATCCACAACCAGAGTTACAGCTACGTGCTTAGCAGCCTCACCGACTGGCAGGGCGAGTGGCAGGTGTTCGAGAGCGCGCGCACCGACCAGTCCATTCACGAGCGGAACCGTCCGATCATGCTCGCCTACGACTCGTTCTTCGCATATCCGAGCGCCGAGAACTACGTGCGCGCGATCCTGCAGAGCCTGATCCTTGAGGGCATCCACTTCTATGGCGCCTTCGCTTACTTCTACAACCTCGCCCGCGAGGGCAAGATGGTCGGCACAAGCACGATCATCAGCTACATCAACAAGGACGAGCTCGTACACACGAAGTTCCTGACTGAACTGCTGCGCTCGGTCCTGGGCGAGAACCCCGAGCTTCATACCCATCAGCTCGAGGAGTACATCAGGGACTCATTCATCCAGGCTGTCGATGGCGAGATGAAACTGAGCAGGCCATTGCTCGCCCCGATCGTCGGCATCGACCTGGACGAGTTCGAGAGCTACGTGCAGTACCGCGCGAACAAGATGGTGGGCATGCTCGGCATGGACGAGCTCTATCAGGGCGTCAGCCAGAACAGCATGCCCTGGATCCGCGCGTACGTCGACAACTTCGACGGCGTCAAGACCGACTTCTTCGAGCAGAAGGTGCGGCAGTACAGCAAGGTGGGGGCGGACGACGGCTTCGACGACATCTGAATTCAGCCGGACAGATTACGGCGAGCGCACGTGAAACGTCTTGAGCGGCTGATGTGCGATATTGTCCGGTGACCAGATGAGCGCTCACCAGCAAACGACTGACCAGCCGATACCATGGTGATGCCGCCGCGCCCGACGGCGCCCGGCTGTGGCTGTCTCCTGCCGCTCATCCTCGTTTTCGTGACAATGACCCAGGCGCCACATCCGTTTCTGGTCGTCGGATTCATCGTGCTGCTCGCGGTCTACGCCTATATGGTCCGGGATTACCGGGCAAAGATGCGCATCTGGCTGACCCTGCGGGACCAGTACCTGCGCATGCACCAGGAAGCGGCCGCCGCCGCGCACGCCCAGGCATCCGCCGAGGCATACCGGCGGGCACAGCACGCATCCTCGCGCGCGCGGTACAGCACCTCGTCCTCGCAGGGCTACTCCGGCTCCCGACGCAGCCATTCGGCCCAGCCGGCCCGACCGCTGCCGTCCGAGCCTGATCCGCATGAGGTACTGCAGGTGCCCCGAGGCGCAGACTCAGACACCATCCGCTCCGCATACCGCAAGCTGGCAAGCCAATACCATCCGGATCGGGTGGCGAACCTTGGCCCGGAGTTCAGGGCGCTCGCAGAGGAGAAGATGAAGGGGATCAACGCAGCCTATGCGAAGCTGCGGAACCGATAAGGCCGCTGCCAACGGGACATTTGCCCCAACCCTTGTAAGTTTCCCGTCATCCCCGCTGACAGATACTGGTGCTCAGAAGGAGGTCGGCTGCATGTGCCAACCCGCACACACCAAAGTAACTGAACCATCAATCACCGTCCTCCCGGAAGGCCGCCGCTCTCAGGCGGGTCTGACACTCATCGAGGTCGTCATCACGCTTGCGGTGCTTGGCGTACTGCTCGGAATCGCGATTCCGAACCTGCGGCCGCCCGCGCTCAGGCTCGCCACCAACTCGGTACAGGCGTTCCTGCAGCAGGCCCGCTTCGACGCGATCCGGCTCAACGGGCCCGTCGGCGTGAGCCTGGTCGAAGGTCAGCTGGTAACCACCGAGGGCGCATGCTCCGGAACGCCGGTACGGACGCTGTCGATGGCTGATTACCCGCAGGTCACGGTCAGCGGCGAAGCCTTTCGCTGGAGCCAGACCGGGCAGCCGATCACCTGCGCTGGCGCAGGAAACCCGATCTCTCTGAATGGTCTCACCTACACATTATCTGACGGCCGCGGTTCTACGACCGTGCGTGTCGGCGGCGGAGGAGCGGTGTCAGTCGAATGAGGAACTCTGGAGGTCTCACGCTTGTCGAAGTCGTGCTGGCGATACTGATCCTCGCAGTCGGCATCATCGGTGCCGGGGCGCTGCAGGCTAACGGGCTGCGGGCAACCAGGACTTCACAGATAGTCCAGGACCTTGATGCGGAGGCGAGGAGCGCAATCGCAGCGCTCCGCCACGAATACGGCGCAGGTTCGGGAGCCGAAGGGTCCGCCGACTGTCCACTGAGCTTCGCGGGAGACTGCGTCTACGAGGCCGTCCCCTGCAGCGTGGCTGGCAGTGAATTGGTCTGCGCGGCAGGTTCAGTTGCCCAGGCGTGGGCGATAACGGTGACCGCCGTCAACGAAGGCCATAGTGTCGTGTTGAATACGCTGGTCATGGGGGAGACGCCGTGAAAACCCAATCCGGATTCACGCTCCTCGAGCTGCTGATTGCCGGGGCCATTCTCGTTGTACTGCTGAGCACGCTGGGAGGCATGTACGTAAGCAGCAGCCGGGCTTATGAGACCAATCGCGCTGTCACGGAAGCAAGTGGACAGTTGCGAACTGCCGTGCAGGCGATCCAGAGGGACTTCTCACAGGCCGGATTCGCGGGTAGGCACGTCAGCGCGGGTTTCGAGGCGCTCGATTTTCAGCTCGGTCAGCAAGTCGAAGACAGCCATCCCCTCGTCAGCCTGACTGTCCGCTACGCTGAGGCGGCTGATGACATGTCGGCAACAGCCGTGACGTATAGCGTAGAGAACGGCATCCTCTGGCGGCAACGTGAAGATTCCCAGGCACAACCGATCGCCGAGGGCGTGGCTGCGCTTGCTGTTATCGGCTTCGTGAGTGGTTTCTCTGCCGATCCGAGTCCGGCACCGATCTCGCCACAAAGCACGAAAGGACTGGAGCTCAGATTGACCTACGTTCAGGGTGGAGCTGAGCGGGTTGAGGAATTTACGGTGACGAGACCATGAATAAAAACAATGGAATTGCACTGGTCAGCGTACTGCTGGTCACATTCGCGATCATGATCATCGGTATGGGCACTCTGATGCTGACCAACTCGAACCTGATGGTGTCACAGAACCTGGTGAGCCACTCGGTAGCCAGGACCAACGCCGAGGCGGGGATTGATGCCGTAATAGTCGCACTGCAGAACGAGGTTGCCGCCACCGGGAGGCTACCTGCCTCCATGCCCCAGCCGAGCGTGTTGCTGCCTGGTGGGGGCACGGTAGACTACAGGCTGACAAGGGAGCCCGTCTGGGACGGCAACATCGCGCTGATCGAGGTCGAGGGACTCGGGCCCAGGAACGCGCGCTACATGAGTGAGGCCGTGATCGCGTTCACCAGTGACGGGGTCAATTCTGGCGTTAGACCGTTCACAGGCGTTGTGCAGGCGTGTGACTACGTGGACCTTCGCGGAAGCGGGCAGATAGACAGCTTTGATTCCAGAACGGGCAGCTACGATGCAGGCTCGCCAGGAAGAAGTGCGCATGTCCAGCTGCTTGGATCTGACGGGCTGGCGGAGTTGAGGGGCAACGCTCCGATCTACGGAAACGTGTACTCGACCGGCACGTTCCTGGCTACCGGCAGCTCTGCCGTACACGGCGATATTCACGCCACCGGTGATATCAGCATGACGGCAAGTACCAACTACGCCGGTAACGTGATCACGGCCGGCAGGCTCGAGATCAGCAATACAGCCAGGATCGCCGGGAGCGTCAGTGCGAACGGCGACATCCGGATCACCAATGGCGCTACGATCAACGGGAATGCTACTGCTGGAGGGGACATAACCTTCACCAACACCGGAGCGAGGGTGCGCCAGAACGCATTGGCAGGGGGCACTGTCAGTTACACGCACAACAACCATGCCATCCGCCACGTCGAAGGAGTGACGCGCGAGCATGGCAGCCCATCGCCTAACGCGCCCGTCCCTCCGATGGACTGCGACCCCATCGGCCTTCCATCGTATGTTGAGCGCTTCAGCGGCCTTCCGACCGATAATGCAACGTTGACGGCAGGATGGCCGACGACCCAGTTCAGGATCACCCCTGACAACGTTTCGCATTACGATGACACGCACAACGTCAAGGCCTGGACGGTCGCAAGCGAGTTCACGCCGCAGCAGGCCCATGTTTTCGATGACGCCTTCCGGTCAACCGTATACAAGTTCAATGATGTGGATTTCGCCAGCAACGGGCGACTTGAAATCGCGGGTGGCGACGTGGTCATGTTCGTCGATGGGGACTTCAAAATCGCTGGCGATGCAGCCCTTACGATCGCACCTGACAGTTCCCTCACCGTGTTCGTGACCGGCACAACCGAACTGAGCGGCAGCTTTCGCATGAACGACATCAATGTGGTCAATACCGAGGGTGTGCCAGCCTTCGCGATTTTCTCCTCGGTTCAGCAGGACTCGCTCTCTGGCTGGCAACCCAAGGGCGTCAAACTGTCTGGTAACGGCAAGCTGGTCGCCACGGTGTACGCGCCTTTCACGAACGTGGAGTTCTCTGGAAGTGGCGAGATCTATGGTTCCGTGCTTGGCAAGGGAGTGAGCGTGACGGGTAACGGCCGGATCCACTTCGACGAAGCGCTCGGGGATGTCGAGGTAGGCAGCGGTGGCGAAGAGGTCGCAGGAGAGGCGATCGTCCTCCTGCTGAGCAGGCGCTGATCGGAACCTCGGACCCGTCTGACTGCTAACGGGCGAGGGGAGTCTGGTCGAAGCACTCCCCTCAGGATTCCCGCTGATGGTTGGGCCCTCAACTCAGCTCGCGCACCAGACGCACTCTTCGGCCATCACGGTCTGCGACCGCACGTAGTAGGTGGTTTTAAGTCCGGCCTTCCAGGCCTCCAGATGCCATTTGTGCAGCTTCACGGCTTTCTTGCCGCCGCCCTGGGCGTCCTCGGCGGCGTTCAGGTAGATGTTGAAGCTCTGGCTCTGGTCCACGTGGCGCTGGCGCGCCGCGTTCTGGCGGATGCTCCACGACTGGTCCTGCTGGTACGCGGGCTTGTAGTAGGGATAGGTTTCGGGGGTCAGGTCGGGAACGACGACCGGCACCTTCATGTCCTTCTTCTCCTCGACGTAGTAAACGTCGGTGACGCCGTCCAGGCCCGCGGTCGTGCCGCTGATGATGCTGGTTGAAGCAGTCGGGGCGACGGCGAGCATGTAGCCGTTCCGGACTCCTCCGGCGGCGACCTGGCGGCTCAGCTCCTGCCAGTCGTCGCTGTCGTAGCCGCGCTGAGTGAAGTATGCACCCGACGCCCAGTCGCTGCCGCGGAACAGGGGATAGGCGCCCTTCTCGACCGCCAGCTGGTTGCTGGCGCGGATCGTGTGGAAGTTGATCTTCTCATAGAGCCCGTCGGCGAAGTCGACAGCCTCCTGCGACTCCCAGTCGATCCCCTTGAGGGCCAGCAGGTGGTGCCAGCCGCTCGTGCCAAGGCCAACGGCGCGGTAGCGCTGGTTCGTGCGCCTCGCCTCCTCGACAGGCAGGCTGTTCAGGTCGATGACGTTGTCCAGCATCCGCACCTGGATGCGGATCAGGCGCTCAAGCACGTCGTCGTCGTCCCCGGTGCGGCCGAGCGTGATGCTCGACAGGTTGCACACCACCATGTCGCCGGGCTTCTTGGTGACGATGACGCGGTCAGAGCCATCATCCAGGTGCACGCTCTCGGTGACAGTGGCCGACTGGTTCTGCATGATCTCGCTGCAGAGGTTGCTCGAGTAGATCACGCCCTCGTGCTTGTTCGGGTTCGCCCGGTTGACGGTGTCACGGTAGAACATGTATGGATAACCGGTCTCGATCTGGCTGCGCAGGATCGCCTTCCAGAGCGCCTTGGCCTTGACGATGGTGCGGCTGATGGAGGCGTCGCGAACGACTTCCTCGTAGCGCTGGCGGAAGCTGCCGGCGCCGCGCTCCTCGTCGTGGAAGTCCTGCAGGTAGAAGCCCTTCTTCGTGTGCACCTCGTGGGGGTCGAACAGGTACCAGTCGCCGTCCTGCTCGACTCGTTCCATGAACAGGTCGGGGATGCAGAGGCCGGGGTGAAGGTTGTGGGCGCGGTTGGTCTCGTCGCCGTTGTTCAGGCGCAGGTCAAGGAACGCCTGGATGTCCTTGTGCCAGACGTCCTGGTAGACCGCGATCGCGCCCTTGCGCACGCCCAGCTGGTCCACTGCCACGGCGGTGGCGTCGAACAGCTTGAGGAACGGGATCGTGCCGCCGGCCGTGCCCGTGTACCCGCGGATGTCGCTGCCGCGCGGGCGGATGAAGCCGGCGTAGATGCCGAGGCCGCCGCCGCCCTTCGAGAGGTTCGCTGCGTCGTGGACGCTGCCGTAGATGCCATCGAGGCTGTCGTCAACGACTATCTCGAAGCAGCTGGAGAGCTGTCCGTACGTCTTGCCGGCGTTCGCCAGCGTCGGGGTCGCCACCGTCATGTACAGGTTGCTGAGCGCCCAGTAGGCCTCGGCAACGTGCTGCATGCGGGTGGCGGTGTCCTCGTCGCTCATGAGGTGAAGGGCGATCACGAGCCAGCGCTCCTGCGGCAGCTCGAACACCTCGCCTGCCTTGTCGGTAGCCAGGTAGCGCTCGGCCAGCGTGCGCAGACCGATGTAGTCGAGCAGGTGGTCGCGCGCGGGATCGATCCAGCTGCCGGCCAGCATCAGCTCCTGCCGTGAGTAGCGGTCCAGCAGCCGCTGGGCGTACACGCCCCGCTGGGTGAGCGCCTCGAGCAGTCCGAAGAAGTCGCCGTACTTCAGTTCGGTGGTGTAGAAGCGGTTGCGGCTGGCGCGCTTGTAGAGCTGGTTCAGGTAGAGCCGGGCGGCGTAGTACTTCCAGGCGGGAGCGTCCACATCGGTGTTCTCGACGGCGATGCGGATCATGTAGTCGACCAGGTCATCGGCCGCGACCTCGCCCTTGCTCAGGACGAAGGAGGTCGCCTTGCGGCGCAGGCCCTCGAGGTCGTACGTGTCATCAAGCACGCCCTCGGCATGCCTGGTGATGTACGCCGAAAGGCGCTCCGGCAGGAACGGCTGGCTGCGCTTGCGATCGTCTTTCGATACGAAGGCAGTGCCGACCGCAGTTTCCGCACGAGCTACCGAATCGATCATGCCGGCACCCGTCCGGCTTCGAAGTGTTCTCCGAGCAGGTCACCGAGGTCCGCGGGCGTCTTGAAGCCCGCGCTCTGGTGCAGGAGCTCGCCGTCGCGCACGAGCAGCAGGGTGGGCACGCTGCGCACCTTGAGGCTCGCGGCGGCACGCTGGATGGCGGCTTCGTCCTCCAGGTGGACCTTCAGGATGTTGGTGCTGTCCCGGAAGCGATCGAGGCTGCGTGAGAGCATCTTGCACGGCATGCAGTTGTCCTTGAACAGCTCGATGAGCCACTCGCCCCGCAGTTCTCGCATGCTGAAGGAATCGTACTTGACCGTCTCAACCATTTCATACCAACTCCCGGATCTCGACAGGGAGGCCCGTGGCCTGACCCAGAATGTCGATCGCCCACTCGCGCAGCTCAGAGCGCTGCCTCGAGTTGGGCATCTGTTCCTGCCGGAAGCCCCGCCAGGGGCTCCCGTAACTGCTGATCAGCCGGTCGACCGCCCCACAGAAGTACTCCTCGCCCCACTGCGTCTCGCCGCTGCCGAAGCAGGCGACCTGACATCCTTCCAGCGGGTACTCGCGCATGAAGCGCGCGGTGTCTTCCGGTGGCTCGCCGTAACCCCAGGTGTAGGTGCCCACGAAGGCGAGTCCGGGCGCGCGGGCAAGGCTGAGTGGAGCGCGGCTGTTGATGCGGTGCAGGTGCACGCTCATCCCGGCCGAGCGCATGGCGTCACGGATCTCGAGTGCCATCTCGAACGTGTTGCCGCTCTCGCTGTCCACTGCCACCAGAACCGTCATGCGCTGCCAAGTCCCTTCCGCCCGGTCGGGGGGTCATTTTGGGCCCCGCCGGAAGGTGGCTGGCACCGTGGATAACCCCAGGCTGATCAGAAACTGATCGATCCGGGAGCGAACCGGGCCGAAGCCCGGAATGCTCCCAGATGTAGGGGCAAGCTTAGCATGAGGTACAAGGGCTGGTATAGCCCAGGTCACTTTTTCAGGTCGGGGTCAGCGCCGCCAGGGCATCACGCGCGTCTCGAGCCACTGCAGGACGAACGTCAAGCCTACACCGAGAAGCATTACCACGAAGAGGGCCGCGTACATCTTGGGGACGCTCAGGATCTGCCAGTAATAGAACACCAGGAAGCCGACGCCTTGCTGGGCACGGATGAACTCCACGGCAACGATCACGATGAGTGAGGAGCCGAGCGCCAGGCGCAGACCCGAGAAGATGATCGGCAGTGCTCCGGGCAGGATCACGTGGCGCAGCATCTGCAGGCTCGATGCACCGTAGTTGCGGCCCGCCTCGATGTACACGCTTTCGATGCCGCGTACGCCGGCCATCGTGTTGATCGCCACAAGGAAGAACGCCGTGATGGCGATCACGGCCACCTTGGGACCCTCGCCGAACGGGTTGGCAAAGATGAGCATCATCAGCGGAAAGATCGCGATCTTGGGCAACACGTACAGGGCAGACATGATCGGGTCGAGCATCTGACGGATCGTGCGGTTCAGGCCCATGGCCATGCCGACAAGGACGCCGGGCAGCACGCCGATCAGGAAGCCGCCGGCGACGCGTCCGAGCGTGGCGAGCACGTGGCTCTCGCCGAAGAGGCGGCGCACGCCGGCCCAGCCTTCCTCCGGCCATACCTCGGGTATCAGCCATGGTCGGCCCAGCAGGCTCGTGTTGTTGAAACGGTCGTAGGTGACGATCATGTCCCACAGCGCGGTCGCGATGCTGGTCGGCGCCGGGAACCAGCGGCCGTTTATGAAGCCCTGCCCCACCATCACCTCCCACATCGCCAGCAGAAGCACGGGAAAGGCGATCGCCAGCGTGCGGTTGTAAGCGCGCATCGCGCCCTGGCGCACGCGCGACCCGAGCCGGTCGGCGACCAGCACGAAGGCCACAAGCACCAGTCCCGCGACGGACCAGGCGAGGATTGGCGGCCAACCGCTCACAGCTGGGCTTCCATCGCCTTGCGCACCTCATCCTCCAGCGCGGACCAGATGCGTCCGGTCATGGAGGCGAACTCAGGCGTGGAAGTTGCCTCGATGCCGCGCGGCCGGGGCAGGTCCACCATGAACTCGGTCTTGTTCGTGCCCGGATGCGCGGTCATGATCACGACCCTGTCTCCGAGCAGCACCGCCTCGTCGATCGAGTGCGTGATGTACACGACCGTCTTGCGGTGCTCCTCCCAGATGCGCAGCAGCTCGCCCTGCAGAACCGTCTTCGTCTGGGCATCGAGGGCGCCGAGCGGCTCGTCCATCAGCAGCACCTCGGGATCCGTCGCGAGTGCGCGGGCGATCGACACGCGCTGCTTCATGCCGCCCGAGAGCTGCGAAGGGTAGAACTCGCGGAACTTCCGCAGGCCCACCCGCGTCAGCCACTCATCGGCGACGGCGTAGCGCTCGGCCTTGCGCACGCCGCGCATCTGCAGGCCGAACGCCACGTTGTCGATCACGGTCTTCCAGGGAAAGATCGCGTACTCCTGGAACACGACGCTGTTGAGCGGCTTGCCGGGCTTGCCTGGTGCGATCTCGACGCTGCCCGATGTGAGTGGCGTCAGGTCGGCAAGGATGCGCAGAAAGGTCGACTTGCCGCAGCCGCTGGGCCCGACGATGCAGACGAACTGGCCCTCGGGCACCTCCAGGTTGAAATCCTGGATCGCTATGGAGGTGCCCGAGGTGGTGTCGAACGTCTTGGTGACGTTCGAGGCTCTGATCTTCGCGATCTTGTCGCTCAGTCCGCGTACGGTCCCGCGACCTCGAGTGCCCAGTTCACGAAGCTCTCGTTGACCACGTCGCTCAGGTCAAGGGGCTCGGAGTACTCGGTGCGGCCGTTCTCGCGGTGGGTGGTCTCGACGTCCTGGAGGTCGGCCACCGGAATCGCCTGGTCAGGATCGAA
The DNA here is from genome assembly GCA_964495325.1 of uncultured bacterium. Taxonomy (GTDB): domain Bacteria; phylum Deinococcota; class Deinococci; order Deinococcales; family Trueperaceae; genus CAZBVI01. Next base: position 125,359 of record CAZBVI010000001.1, on the reverse strand, counting down.
CACGAGCAGCGCGTCGCCGGCCACGGCCTCGGGGGTGGCGCTGACGAAGCTGAGGTACGCGTCGACGTTTGCTTCCGACAGGAAGTCATCGCCCTGCATGAGGCGGGCGGCCTCGAGCAGCGCGAGCGCGAAGCGGTTGGCCACTTCGGGGCGGTTGTTCACGAAGTTGTCCGAGGCGACGAACGCGACCGTCATCGCGCCCGGCGTGAGGTCGGTGGCCAGAGTGACGGCGAAGCCCGCCTCTTCCACCTGCTGGGCGTAGGGCGAACCCAGGATGCCTGCGTCGATGGCGCCGCCCTCGAACGAGGCGGGCATGTCGGGGTTGCCGACATTGAGCAGGTTCACGTCGCGGATCGTGAGGTCGCCGCGCTCGAGCGCCTTGGCCGCCAGGTACTCGCCACCGGAGCCGGGTCCTCCCGCCACGGCGACGTTGCGGCCCTGCAGGTCGGCCACATCGGTGACCGCCCCGGACTCGGCGAGGTCGGTGCGGACCATCAGGCGGGTCGGGCTGTCTTCGAAGGGCTCGAGGCCGCCCGGTGCGATGACGCGGATGTCCAGGCCCTGGTTCCAGCCGTTCCAGAGCGAGGTGACGATGGCGATGCCGCCAACGTCGATCTGGCCCTCGGTCAGGAAGGCGATCGCCTCGGTGCCGGAGGCGACCCGGTTGATCTCGACGTCCAGGCCGTACTTCTCGAACAGGCCGCGCTCGGCGGCCACGTACATCGTTGCGAACTTCATGATCGGGACGTAAGCGACGTTGACGCGCTCCGGCGGATCGAGCGGTTCGACCTGGGCTGCGGCGCTGCCGACAAGTAGAAGGGAGGCGACGAGGCCGCCGGCCAGGAGCTTAACGAACGTACTTCTCACAGTTGTTCCTCCAGTATCTGAGCGGGTGGCCTTTCGACCCGCCGGATGCCGGACATACTACAACGCTTCCCCGTTCCGGGAGGCCCCGGAACGCCTGCCGGCAGTGCCGGAATCGCGCGGCGGTCGCAGCAGCAGTGCGACGCCGATCGAGGCCGAGATGAGGGACCCGAGCAACACCCCGAGGCGGGCCTCGTCGTAAAGCGCCTCGGCCGGGAATGCGAGCTGGGCGATGAACAGGGACATGGTGAAGCCGATGCCGGCGATGAAGCCGACGCCCAGGCCCCTGGACCAGTCCGCGCCGGTGGGCAGCCGAGCCAGGCCGAGCCGCACCGCCAGCCAGCTGGCCGCGAGGATGCCTGCGGGCTTTCCGAGGATCAGGCCCGCGCCGACGCCGAGCGTGACTGATCCGAAGGACACCCCGGCCAGCGGAAGCCCGGCGTTGAACAGCGCGAAGACCGGCAGCACGAGTCGCTGAACGAGTGGCTGGAGCCGTCCGGCCAGGCGGTGCAGGGGCCCGGTCCTGGGATCAGCACCAAGCGGGATCGTGAAGGCGAGCAGTACGCCGGCGATCGTGCCGTGGATGCCGGCCTGCATGAAGCAGTACCAGAGTGCGATGCCGAGCACCATGTAGGGTACAAGGTTGCGCATCCCGACGCGGTTAAGCAGCAGGAGTACCGCCATGATCCCGGCTGCTGCCAGCAGCGGTGCGGCGTTGAGTCCGCCCGAGTAGAAGACGGCGATCACGACGATCGCGCCCAGGTCATCGACGATGGCGAGTGCCATCAGGAAGACCCGCAGGCCCGCGGGTACCCTGGCGCCCAGCACGTGGATGCAGGCGAGGGCGAAGGCGATGTCGGTCGCCATCGGGATCCCCCAGCCGGACTGCCCGGGGCCTCCGGCGTTGAACACCAGGTAGACGAGTGCCGGCACGGCCATCCCGCCCAGGGCGGCGAACACCGCCAGCAGCGCCTTGGCGGGCCTGGAGAGCTCGCCGAGGACGAGTTCGTCCTTGAGGTCGAGGCCGACGAGCAGGAAGAAGAGCACCATCAGCGCGTCGTTCACCCAGTGCAGGAGCGACATGTCGAGGGGGCCGACCCGCACGGCCGTGCCGAGCATGTCCAGGTAAGCGCCGGACAGGGGCGAGTTCGCCCAGGCGAAGGCCAGGATTCCCCCCGGCGAGCAGGAGCGTGTTGCCGGAGGTCAGCAGCTGAAGGAGGCGAGAGCGGGAACGCACCGGCCCAATCTACCGCCTGTGGGCATGCCACCGGGTGAGGACGAATGGGGCCTGCGGCAAGGTGTCGTGGCTGTCCGGCCGGGACAATGCATCCAGGGAGGTAGCACCATGCCTTATGACAGACTCTCGGATCTGCCGGACAGCGTGCGCGACAGCCTGCCGAAGCACGCTCAGGAGATCTATCAGGCCGCGTACAACAGTGCCTGGGACCAGTACAAGGATGAGGATGATCGCCGCGGCGACGCCTCACGCGAGGAGGTGTCGCACAAGGTGGCGTGGGCCGCGGTGAAGAAGGAGTACCAGAAGAATGACAAGGGAGACTGGGTGAAAGACAAGGACTGAGTGCGCAAGGCGGTTCCGCGGGCGATAATGGTCCAAGCATGCCGAAGTGGTTACCGGTCACCCTTGTTGCCATCGCCGCCGTTATCGCGCTGTCCATCGCACTGCGCGAGCCCGCCGGGCCCGGCAGCTTCAAGGCGGGTACTGCCGATGTGGCGGTCGCAGACGCTTGTCCGGTGCTGGGTCCGGGCGGATCGTCCGACGAAGGCACGGTTCCGCTGCCCTTCGTATCGTTCGACGGTGTTGATGGTGCGCATGTCGAGTTCAGGCAGGAGTTCACGGTCGCCCAGAACTACTTCCTGGGCCGATACGGACAGGTCACGCTGGCCGTAGGCGGACGCGTCTTTCATCCGAACAACGGAACGTGCGTCACTCCGTACGACGAAGCGGAGCGCTTCATAGTCCTTGATGACGGCTCAAACCGCCAGAACCCGTCGCCGGTACCCTACCTCGCTGGGGGCACGCTCAGGACCGGCAGCACCGTGGCCGACGTCTCGGGCCGGATCGACCTTGCCGATGTCCATATGAACGCGTCGGGCCTGCCGGAGTGGTACGTGCTGACGCCCGACGGAAGCCTCAAGTTCGACCGTACCGTCAACCCCCGTCCCCCGGCGCCCCCGGAGGTGGGTGGGAACGTGCGTGTCGCGGTGTTCAACGTCGAGAACTACTTCACCACCCGGAACTCGCGCGGCGCGCGGGACGACCGCGAGTTCCGGCGCCAGCACAGCAAGCTCGTGGCCGCGCTTGACGGTCTCGCTGCGGATGTGATCGGTCTGATCGAGATCGAGAACGATGACGGTGCCAGCCTCGAGGTCATGCTGAACGGGCAGCCTGGAGGCCCGGAGGGCCTCAATTCCTCAGGCGGCGGCGATTACGCGTGGGTGATGGCCCAGGGTTTCGGGGCCGGCAGCGACGCCATCGGCCTGGCCTTCATATACAGGACTTCGGTGTTGCGACCAGTCGGCGCCACGCGCGCGGACACCAGTCCCCTACACAACCGGCCGCCGGTCGCCCAGGACTTCGAGCACCTGGAATCGGGCGAGGTGTTCACGCTCATTCTCGCCCACCTGAAATCGCGCGGAGGCTGTGAAAGCAACGATCCCGACAGGGGTTCGGGCTGCTGGGACTCCTTACGGGCCAGGCAGATGAGCAGCCTGATGGACACCTTCTCCGTTTCGCTCGATGAGGGCAGCACGCTTGTGCTCGGAGACATGAACGCCTATGCGCTGGAAGCCCCCGTGACCGCGCTGACGGACGCGGGCATGACAGACCTGCTTGCCACCTTCGTGCCTGTACAGGAGCGCTACACATACGTATTCTCGCCGGGCTGGTCGGGCTACATCGATCATGCCCTGGCCTCGCCCGCCATTCTCGACCAAGTGTGCGGGGCGGCGGTCTGGCACATAAACTCGGATGAGCCCCCGGTGTTCCATTACACGGGCGCACGCTTCGGACCGGACGTCTACTCGCCCGATCCGTTCAGGTCATCCGATCACGATCCGGTGTTGGTCGGGCTCGCGCTCGGCGCGCCCTGCTGACCCAGGGCGATCCACTGCCTGCTATGAGGCTTGCTGCGCCCGGTAGCCCTCTTCGGTGACCGCTGCCACGAGCAGGGCGGGGTCGGCCGTGCCGGTGACGCTGGCTGTTCCGGAGCTGCGGTCGATGCTGACCTTTTCGACGCCGCTGACAGCCTCAAGTGCCTCGCGCACAGCCCGCTCGCAGTGGGTACAGGTCATGCCGGTGATGCTCAGGTTCACGTTCATCGGGACGGCCCTCCAGGCGATCAGCCTATCACCTCACGGAGGCGGTATTCGAAGCTGATGCCCTGAGAGTGCGGCAACCTGAATGTTTCCTGGTCACCGCTCGTCTCAAGGGGGACTTCGCGGGGGGCAACGCCATTTTATGCACGGCAGCCACGGACAAGACTGTGACGTGGACCAACGTCAGTATGCTCCGAGATAGGCCTCCAGCTCCCACGGGTGAACCGCGGTGCGGAACCCGTCGTACTCACGCGTCTTCGCGGCTGTGAAATGGCTGAGCACGTGTTCGCCGAGCGCCTCAGTGATCACTGCGTCCTGCTGCAGCGCGACGAGCGCCGCGTCCAGCGAGCCCGGAAGCTCTGAGATCCCATGTGCGGCACGCTCCGACGTGCTCATGGAATAGATGTTCTGCCTGATCGGCGGCGGTGGGACCAGTCCACGCTCGATGCCGTCCAGGCCGGCTGCAAGCATGACGGCGAGCGCCAGGTACGGGTTGCAGGCGGGATCGGGCATGCGCAGCTCGGTGCGCGTTCCGACGCCACGGCGGGCGGGCACCCTGATCATCGCGCTGCGGTTGCTGGCGGACCAGGCGATGTTCGTGGGTGCCTCGAAACCAGGCGTGAGTCGCTTGTAGCTGTTCACTGTCGGGTTGGTTATGGCGACCATCGCGGGGGCGTGCTCAAGAAGTCCCGCGGTCCAGGCAAGGGCGGTTTCTGACAGTCCGAACTCCGCTGACTCGTCGTAGAAGGCGTTCGCGCCACCCTTGAAGAGTGAGAGATGGGTATGCATGCCGCTGCCGTTGATGCCGGCCACTGGTTTGGGCATGAAGGTGGCGTGCAGGCCATGGTTCATCGCCACGCGCTTGACGACAGTCCTGAAGGTCGCGATGTTGTCGGCTGTCGTAAGCGCGTCGGCGTACTTGAAGTCGATCTCGTGCTGGCCCGGCGCCACCTCGTGATGCGCGGCTTCGATCTCGAAGCCCATCTCGACGAGTACGTCCACCATCTCGCGGCGCGCGGCCTCGCCCCGGTCGACCGGTGCCAGGTCGAAGTAGCCGGCGGAGTCTCCGGTGTTCACTGTGGGCCGGCCCTGGGCATCGAGCTGAAAGAGGAAGAACTCGGGCTCCGGACCGGCGTTGAGGTCGTCAAACCCCAGCGCCTTCAGCCGCGCGATCTGCTGCTTGAGGATGAGGCGCGGATCGCCCGGGAACTCGGAACCGTCGGGACCCGCGATGTCACAGATCAGCCTGGCCACTCGGCCGCAGCCGTCGTCCTCGATCTTGCTTGGCAGAACGCTGAAGGTGTCCAGGTCGGGTTTGAGCAGCATGTCCGACTCTTCGATGCGCGTGAAACCCTGTACGGAGGACCCATCGAACATGATCTCGCCGTCAAGCGCTTTGGCGAACTGGCTTTCGGGTACCTCGATGTTCTTGGTCGCACCCATGATGTCGCTGAACTGCAGGCGCAGGAACCTGACCTGGTTGTCCTGCAGGGCGGCTGTGATCTCGCTTCTGGTTATTGGCATCTCGTTACCCTCCGTGAGCAGAAGCATGCACGCCTGGCTCGCTGCTACTGAATACATATACACCAGGCAGTTGAAGATGTGCAAGATGTACATGCAAAACGTGCCAAAATGCCAGTTATGACTGTGCGGAATGCTCAGAACGCGTGAGGGAAAAACTCAGGCTTGACGGATCCTGATTTCTGCCTGTAACATCCGAGGATGATTTCGTGTGGCCAGAACCAGAAGGCTTGCTTCAGGGTGATCGACTCCCGTTGCAGCCAGGTCGCTTACACGGACTCACGGGCCGAGACACCCGAGTGGGCCATCAAGGCTGCCGAGCCACAGCCGCCCGCACCCCGCTCTCGCTGCCACTGAGAACCAACCCGATACCGACAACCTGCATCGTCAGTCACCCACCGAAGGGACCTCAGCATCTTGAGCAAACCCGTGCGTTCAGACTACTCATCACTGATTCACGCCACAGAGCGCGACGCCTGCGGCACAGGCTTCGTCGCAGACATCCAGGGCCGGCCCTCGCGCCGCATCCTCGAGCACGCGCTGGAGGCCCTGGGCAACCTCGCGCACCGCGGAGCCCTGGCAGCCGACGCCTCCACCGGCGACGGCGCAGGCGTGACCACGCAGATTCCCGCCAGGCTCTTCCGCCGCGTACTGGAAGGGGCCGGAATCAAGCCCGACATCAGCGGGTTTGGAGTCGCGACGCTCTTCATCACCCCCGGGACCGACGAAGGCACCGTCCGGGAATCCGTGCGAGTCATCCTGGAACGCTCGGACTGCGAGCTCCTGGTCTGGCGCAACACGCCGATCGATCCGGGTGTGCTCGGAAGCGTCGCCCTGGCCACTATGCCCGTGATTCGCCAGGCACTGGTCCGCGCACCGGTTCGCGTGTCGGGTCCCGAGCTGGAGAGGCTGCTATACCTGTGCCGCAAACGCATCAGCCGCGAGTGTTCCGGCGTCTACGTCGCTTCCTTCAGCTCGAAGACGATCAGCTACAAGGGCCTGATGAGCGCCCGACAACTGGGAAGCTTTTACCTTGACCTGGCGGACCCCGACTACGAGACCGCGATCGCCCTCTTCCATCAGCGTTACAGCACCAACACGAGATCCAGCTGGCAACTGGCGCAGCCCTTCAGGTACCTCGCGCACAACGGCGAGATCAACACGCTGCAGGGCAACGTCAACTTCATGAGGGCCAGGGAAAGCACCATGCAAAGCCCGGCTTTCGGTGACCGCATCAACGAGCTCAGCCCCGTGATCGAGCCGCTCGGAAGCGATTCCGCTGCACTGGACAACGCCTATGAACTGCTCGTCCACTCCGGGGTCGAACCGATGCGCGCGCTGATGGCGCTGATCCCGCAGGCGGTATTCGATGACGACGCAGACGGAGAGCGGGTGAAGGCACTGACCGAGTACCACGCCGGCTTCATGGAGCCCTGGGACGGGCCGGCAGCCATCTCAATCACCGACGGCCGCTACGCCATCGCCGGACTTGACCGCAACGGGCTGAGGCCCCAGCGCTACTGGCTCAGTGATCACGGCGTGATCGTCGTGGGCTCCGAGACCGGCATCACCGAACTGCCGGGCCGCATCATCGAGAAAGGCCGGCTTGGACCGGGACAGATCCTGGCTGTGGACACGCAGGAGGGGCGCCTGCTGCGCGATGCAGAGATCAAGGCGGGATACGCCACGAAACGGGACTGGGTGGACGTGATCAGCAGCCGCGTGCGCGTACCTCTGCTCGCAAGGAGCCAGCCCGCCGCCGAGCCGGACGGTGCCTTGCTGACACGGCAGCAGATGGCGTTCGGCTATCATCGCGAGGAGTTCGAGCGGATCTTCGAGCCGATGGCGGCCGAGGCAGCACAGCCGGTCGGTTCGATGGGAGACGACACGCCCCTGGCAGCCCTGTCCGATCAGCCCCAGCGGCTTTACCGGTACTTCAGGCAGCGCTTCGCACAGGTGACCAATCCACCCATCGACTCCCTGCGGGAGCGCCTCGTCATGAGCCTCGAGACACTCATCGGTCCGCGCGGGAACCTGCTGGGCGACGAGTCCGGACCCTCGCGCGTCATCCGCTTCCCCAGCCCCATGATCACGGACTCCGAGCTGGGCTGGCTGCGCGAACGCTCAGAGTTGAGGCCGTGGCAGGCGGAGGCCAGCTTTCCCGTCAGTGCCGGGGCAGATGGGATGGAGGAAGCCCTCCACGCGCTGTGCGACGGGGCGGCCGCCGCCGTCCGCAACGGTGCCGGCATCGTCATCCTCAGCGACCGTGGCCTGGACCTGCAACACCGCGCGCCCCTGCCGATGCTGCTGGCTTGCGCGGCCGTGCACCAGCACCTGCTGGACGAAGGGTTGCGCACCAGTACAGCGCTCGTGCTCGAGACAGGTGAACCGCGCGAGGACCACGACTTCGCCTGCCTGATCGGCTATGGTGCCGGGCTCATCCTGCCCTGGCTGGCTTACGACACGGTCCGCAGCCTGCATGACTTCTCGAGACGCACGGACCTGCCCGCTCCCCGGGAGCGGGTGGACAACTACCGCCGGACGATCGATGCGGGCCTGCTCAAGGTCATGTCCAAGCTGGGCATCTCGACGCTTGCCAGCTACCGCGGCGCGAAGGCGTTCGAGGCCCTTGGCGTGAGTGAGGAGGTGATAGCCGCGTGGTTCCGGGGCACACCCGCGCTGGCACCAGGCATCGGGCTTGAACGCATCGCACGGGACCAGCTCGCTTTCCACGCGGCGGCCGCCGAAGACCAGGTGCCGGCCGACCGCGGCGTCTACCGGTTCCGCAAGGCGGGCGAGTACCACAGCCTCAACCCCGCGGTGTTCAAGTCGCTTCACCGTGCGGTGCGCACGTCCAGCTTCGAGGCGTTCCAGGAGTACACAGACCTTGTGGACGGCCGTCCTGCCAGCAGCCTGCGCGACCTGCTCGATTACTCCCGGGGCCAACAACCCGTGCCACTGACAGAGGTCGAGCCGGTCGAGGCGATCGTCACGCGCTTCACCACCCAGGCGATGAGCCACGGCAGCGTCTCGCGCGAGGCCCACGAGGCCGTCGCCATCGCCATGAACAGGTTGGGCGCAAAGAGCAACTCGGGAGAGGGAGGCGAGGACCCGGAGCGCTTCGAACCGTACGACCGTGACCGGCCCGACCTGTCGCACAGCGAGGCCTGGTATCCCAGGGCCGGAGCCATGGCCGGGAGTCGCATCAAGCAGGTCGCCAGCGGGCGGTTCGGGGTCAGCGCCCACTACCTGGCGAACGCTTCCGAGATCGAGATAAAGATGGCCCAGGGCAGCAAGCCGGGCGAGGGCGGGCAGATCCCGGGCTTCAAGGTGAACGCGGAGATCGCCCGCCTGCGCGGCAGCGTACCGGGCGTGACCCTGATCAGTCCGCCGCCGCATCACGACATCTACTCGATCGAGGACCTTGCCCAGCTCATCTTCGACCTCAAGCGCGTCAACCGGCGCGCCCGGGTTGGAGTGAAACTCGTATCCACCACCGGAATCGGCACGATCGCAGTCGGTGTGGCCAAGGGCCATACGGACAACATCCAGGTGAGCGGCCACGACGGCGGCACCGGCGCGAGTCCGCTCTCAAGCGTCCGCAACTCCGGGATCCCCTGGGAGCTCGGCCTGGCTGACGTCCAGCGGTCGCTGGTCGCGGCCGGCCTGCGCGAGCGCGTCACGCTCAGGGTGGACGGGGGCCTGAAGACGGGCCGCGACGTGATCATCGCTGCGCTGCTGGGTGCCGAGGAGTACGGCTTCGGTACGACGGCGCTGCTCGCGGTCGGCTGCGCCATGATCCGGCAGTGCCACCTGAACACCTGTCCTGTGGGCATCGCGACCCAGCGGCCGGAACTGCGCGCCAAGTTCCCTGGTGCACCCGAGCACGTGGTCAACATGATGTGCTACATCGCTGAACAGGTGAGGATGATCCTCGCCGCGATGGGTTTCAGGAAGCTGGACGACATCGTCGGGCGAACCGAGCTGCTCAGTGCACGCGCCACAGACTGCGGCATCGACCTGAGCAGCCTGACCGGGCCGTCCGGCCAGGGTCCGCTCAGCAGCCGCATGCGCCGAAACGACCCGCCCCCATACAGCGAGGGGCTGGACCAGGCGGTGTGGGAGGCGGTCCGGGCGAGCGTGGAGAAGGCCGAACCGATCCGGCTCGGCTTCGGCATCACCAACCGGGACCGCTCGGCGGGCGCACGCGCCGCCGGCGAGATCGCACGCCTGCACGGCCGGGACGGTCTGCCCGGAGCGACGCTTCAGCTCGACTTCACCGGCACGGCGGGCCAGAGTTTCGGCGCCTTCACCACGGGCGGAATGAGCCTGACCCTGACCGGCGAGGCTCAGGACTACGTTGCCAAGGGCATCAGCGGGGGCCGAGTGGTACTGCGCCCCTCACCCGGGCTCGAGGCGGAGCCGGAACGCCACGTGATCGCCGGAAACACCATCGCATACGGTGCCACGGGCGGCTCGATCTTCATTTCGGGGCTGGTGGGAGAGAGGCTGGCGGTGCGCAACTCCGGTGCGGCCATCGTCGTCGAAGGCTGCGGTGACCACGGCTGTGAGTATATGACCGACGGGGTGGTGTGCGTGCTCGGGGCCACCGGACGGAACTTCGGTGCAGGCATGTCGGGCGGCATCGCCTTCGTGCTGGATGAGCACGGCCGTTTCGCACAGCGGCTCAACTCCTCCATGGTCGAGTCGATTAGTGTCGACGCGGAGAGCGGCGCGCAGCTCTACCTGGCGCTCGTCCGACACCACTTCAGTCTCACCGGCAGCCCACTGGCAGCAAGGCTGCTGGCCGACTGGCCAGCGGTCCTGGCCCGGAGCGCATGCGTGCGGCCGCGGGTCCAGCCCGATGCGGGCATGCCCGCCATGCCCGCGGATGCGTTCGAGCGCACATGGCTGGAGCGGCTCGCGCAGTGAGCCAACAGGAGCGGGAGGGCCACCCCTGCGCTCCCGGTGAAGTATCGTGTGCGCGGAGGCGAGTGATCAGAACATGAGCGAGATATTCTTTTACTTCATCATCACGGTCATCACCGTCGGCCTGATCGTCGGCGCCGTTCACCTCGGCCGCAACGACATGGCCGACCGCAGGAAGCGCTGACCCCGCACCACAGCCGGGCCCGTCAGTCCGCCACCCTCAGTCGCCTTGCGCTGACCGGCCAGAGCAGGTAGGCCAGAGGCACCAGCATCAGGCACATGGCCGCGATGTTCACGGCCTGCCAACCGAAGGCGTTCAGCAGCCCGCCCGCCGAGAACGACGCGGCACTCACGGCGACGAACACGAGGAAGTCATGGGCCGCCTGCGTGCGGGCGCGTTCCTCGGGCCGGTACGCCTGGGTCAGCATCGTCGTGCCCCCGATGAACATGAAGTTCCAGCCTATGCCCAGCAGCGTCAGGCCCGACAGGTACTGCAGGTACTCCTGCCCGGACAGGGCGATGACGGTGTGAACGAGGTTCGCGGCAATCCCCGCCAGCACCACCGGCTTGACCCCGAACCTGGTGATCAGTCCGCCCGTGAAGAAGGATGGCACGAACATGCCGAGCACGTGCCATTGGATCACGGTAGCTGAGGCTGCCAGTCCGTGCCCGTGATCGAACATGGAGATCGGCGTCGCGTGCATCACCAGCGCCATCACCGCGTATCCCACCGCACTGGAGACGACCGCGCGTCTGAACGTGTCCTGCCGCATGATCTGCCGGATCTTTCTGCCGCTTGACCTGGCGTGCACGGGGGTCACGGCGGTGAAACGCGTGCCGAGCAGCACGATGCCGGCCAGGACGCCGAGCGCGCTTGATGCAAGGTACGCCGCAGCGAACGGGGTTGTTCCGATCCCTTCGGTCCAGCGGACCAGTGCCGGGCCCAGGAAGGCTGCCACCACACCGCCCGCCACCACCCAGGAGATCGCCCTGGCGCGCTGCGTCGGCGCGGCTGCGTCGGCCGCAGCGAAGCGGTAGTACTGCGCGAACGCCTGGTACACGCCTGCCAGCAGGGTCGACATGACGAACAGCCAGAAGCTGCCCAGGTACAGGGCCATCGTGGCGAGCAGCGCCGCGGCGATACCGAACGACACGCCGAGCAGGAAGCCCGTCCGCCTGCCAGCGCGCTGCATCAGCAGCGAGGCAGGGATCATCGCCGCCGCCGCCGCAACCACCGTAGTGGCAGCCGGGAGGGTGGCCAGGCTCCTGTCAGGCGCGAGCAGCAGGCCCACCAGTCCCGAGATCGCCACCGCCAGTGACGTCGAGGACTGGAAGAGTGCCTGTACGACGAAGAGACGCAGGATCGTGTTGCCGCGGGTCACGACAGGAAGTATATGCTGCCTCCTCCCAATGACGGAGGCGGGGAAGAGCTCGCGCCAGTACAATCGGCTCCAACGACAGGACCGCCTTGCATGGGGTCCGGAGGGCAGCAGTGACATGAGCTTGGACCTTGAACAGGCTGAACCGCGTGGAATTGAGCAGAGGCAGGTCGGCACCGCACGTACCAGGACCTGGCTGCTGGTGATAGCCGCAGTGGCGATACTGGCGATCCTGGCCGGGAACCGCCCGGCCGGGTCGTCCGGTGAGTCGTTCGCTTCAGCCGGGATCGACCGGATCGACGTGCACTCGAGCGCGGCCCGCGTCATCATCTCCCCCGGTGCGGCCGGAACGGTCGGCGTGCAGCTGAACAGGAACGCGCGCGGCCATGACCTGGCGGTCAGCCAGGACGGCCGCACGCTCGACGTCAGGGTCACGCGCAACGCATGGCCACCGTCTTTCCTGACGTTCAATCGCACCACCGTGCAGATCACCGTGCCGACCCCGGCCGCGCTGGACGTGAACGTCGACGTGGCGAGCGGAGGAGTCGAGGCATCGGACGTGAACCTTGGCAGCGCCGCGTTCAGGAGTCGCTCGGGCGGCATCAGCATCGATGGCGTGAGTGCGGCCGGAGACCTGTCCCTCGTTACCTCGTCGGGCGGCATCAGGGTTTCGGCGGTGACGGTGAACGGGCAGCTCCACGCGGAGACCTCATCCGGAGGGGTGAGCCTGAGCGATGTGATCGCCAGCGACTACCGGCTTGGTGCCCGCTCCGGCAGGATCAGCGCCACCGGCCTCACCGGCGGCCCGCTGGTGGCAGACGCCCGCTCAGGCGGGATCAGCCTCGCGGCTGACACCCTGCTGGGCGACTGGCAACTCAGCACGGGCTCGGGGGGCGTCCAGGTGAGCCTTGACGCCGCGCCGCAGGCCATGCGCGTGCAGTACGCAGGCGGCTCGGGCGGCTGGACCCTCGCCGAGGGCCATGGCCTGGACGTGACCGAGACCGGCAGGAACAGCTTTACCGCAGCGCAGGGCCAGGGTGGGCCGCTCCTTCAGGTCAGCACCGGTTCGGGCAGGTTCAGCCTGCGCTGAACGGGCGAACCTGCACGCCCCGTTCGATCAGGTACGACTTCAGTTCGGGAATACTCACGTCACCGCTGTGGAACACGCTCGCGGCAAGGGCGCCATCGACGTCCGCCTGCTCGAACACTTCGAGGAAGTGCCCGCGATCACCCGCGCCGCCGGACGCCACCAGGGGGACGCTGCAGATGGCCCGGGCGGCGGTGAGCTGCTCGATGTCGTAGCCCTCGCGAACGCCGTCGGCACCCATGCAGTTGAGCACGACCTCTCCCGCACCCAGCTCCTGCACGCGCATGAGCCAGTCGATGGTACGGAGCCCCGGAGCGCTGGTCATGTCCGGGTTGCCGGTGTTCTGCCGGACCCTCCACTCGCCGTCGGCCTCACGGATCGAGTCGATGCCGACAACCACGCACTGAACGCCGAACTCGTCAGACAGCTCGGTGATGAGCCCGGGCCGTTCAAGGGCAGGCGTGTTGATGGAGACCTTGTCGGCTCCCGCGTGCAGGACATCGCGGGCGTCCGACACGCTCCGGATGCCGCCGGCGACGCAGAAAGGCACGTCGATCCGCCGTGCAACCAGCTCCACCCAGCTCCGGTCAACGCTCCGGCCCTCCGGGCTGGCAGTGATGTCGTAGAAGACGAGTTCGTCCGCGCCCTCGTTGCGGTAACGAAGCGCAAGCTCCCCTATGTCGCCCATGTCGACGTGATCGCGGAAGCGCACACCCTTCACTACGCGACCGGCGCGGACGTCCAGGCACGGAATGATCCTCTTGCTCAGCATTGCAGTCTCCGTCTCACTGGTTAAGGAAGTTCTCGAGCAGCCTCGCGCCCACCAGTGAGGAGCGCTCCGGATGGAACTGCATGCCGCAGAAGTTGCCGGAGCGGACCACGGCGGCGAACGGCCCACCGTGCGTGCTCGCAGCCACCGTGGCCGCGTCCGGCGCAGCGGCATAGGTGTGAACGAAGTAGGCCCAGGACGGCTGCTTGATCCCGTCAAGCAGGGGATCATCCCGCAGAGGCTCCAGCAGGTTCCAGCCCATGTGCGGCACGCGCAGTCCCGGGCCGCCGGGCAGGCGACGCACCCTGCCGGGCAACGCGCCCAGGCATTCCGTATCGCCCTCCTCACTGTGCCCGTACAGCAGCTGCATGCCCAGGCACACGCCCAGCACCGGCTGCGTCAGCTCCTGAATGGTCTGCACAAGGTTCGCGGCACGCAGCCTGGCCATGCCTGGACCCGCGGCTCCCACGCCGGGCAGCACCACGCGTTCCGCGGAGCGGATGAGACCTGCATCGTCGGTCAGGATCGCCCGCGCACCAAGGCGTTCGAGGGCGTAGCTGACCGAACCGATGTTGGTTCCACCGGCATCGATCAGCACCACTTCACGCTTCAAGCGGGTTTCCTCGCCCGCAGCGCCACGAACATCGGGATGCCGCTCGGTTCCTTCTCGAGCGGGTCGGCGTGTTCCTCGAAGGCGTCTACCGTCAGGCCCCGGTCCGTCAGAGCGCGGAAGTAAGCTGCCAGCGGCCGGTGAAAGCTCCAGGTCGTGCCGCGCCGTTCCGGCGCTCCGGCTTCCGCGAACGCCTTCATGGGCACGGCGAGCTCGCGCGAGTAGTGGTCCACTCGGCGGTAACGCAGTTTTCGGTCCGGGTCGAAACCCCATCCGCTGCCACGCGGAACGCGGAACGCCGGATGCAGCATATAGATGACAAGCCTGCCGCCGTCTCCGAGCAGCTCCACCGCCTGGCCGATGACAGCGTCGAGCGGGTCCATGTCCTGGATGCTCAGCATGAACACCGCCGCGTCGAAAGAGCCGACCCCGACCCCCGGCAGGCCTGTCAGCTCGCGTGCGTCACCATGCAGGAACCTGGCGGACTTGGGATTCGCGGCGCGTGCGGCCTCGATCAGGCGTGGACTGAAGTCGACCCCGAGATATGCGCTGCCTGTCTTGAGTACGGGACGAGCGAGTATGCCGTGGCCGCAACCGATGTCGACCAGGGATTCGCCGCGCTCCGGCGCGGCCAGGCGAAGGACTGCCGGGAGCGCGCTCTTGCGGTGATACATGCTTCCGGACTTGCCGACCCAGCCCGTGTACCAGGTCGCCACGGGGTTCCAGCTGGTGTTGTGCGGTGCGGCCGACGTCTGCGGCGCGGTCTTCTGTTCAGGCTCGGTCCGCTCCGGTGTGCGACGGCGGCGCTGCACGCTGCCGGAACGCTTCCCAGCGGGCCCACCCCCGCCCTGTTTTCCGCGCTTGCCGCGCCGGTTCGACCGGTCAGCCGGCATCAGTTGGGTCTTCCGGCATCAGTCACGGGGGAATTATATCTTTGCGGTCGGCTTCCGGGCGTATGATGCTGCCGTGAACACCAGATTGCGCATCATCCTGCTCGTTCTGCTGGGCACCATCGTGCTTGGCGCCTGTTGCCCGCCTGGGGTCGCGCCGGCGGACTGGCAGGAACAGCAGTTCACATTGCCGGCAGGCTGAACCCGCTCGCCTTGCGCTGTCGCTTCGAGGCGTACATCTGCTTGCCCGCGTGCAGCCTGAGCGAGGAGGCGCCTTGCCCGTCGCCCGGATACAGGGCGACGCCCAGGCTCACGCCGACGTCCAGACGGATGCCCTCGACCACGTAGGGCGTATCCATCGCTTCGTGCAGCTGGCCGATCCGCTCGAGCCCGGCTGCGAGCGACTCGACGCCCTCCCAAAGCACGATGAACTCGTCTCCGCCCTGCCGGGCGGCGAGCGCCCCTGGCGGCACGCACTCCAGTAGCCTGCCGGAGAACAGCTGCAGGAACGTGTCCCCGAAGTCGTGCCCGTGCGTGTCATTGACCTGCTTGAAGTCGTCGATGTCTATGAAGAGGAGCGCGAAGCGGGAGCCCTCCCGGTCGGAGCGCGCTATGGCCTCCTCCAGCCGCCTCTCCAGCAGCTGGCGGTTGGCGAGGCCGGTAAGTGCGTCGTGCTCCGCGCGGTGCCTCAGG
The DNA here is from genome assembly GCA_964495325.1 of uncultured bacterium. Classification (GTDB taxonomy): domain Bacteria; phylum Deinococcota; class Deinococci; order Deinococcales; family Trueperaceae; genus CAZBVI01. The sequence continues at coordinate 109,281 of CAZBVI010000001.1, read as the reverse complement.
GTACGGTTGGCCTTGACGAGGGAGCCAAGCAGACGCTGGTTGTCCAGGATGGTGAGGACCTGGCGGGTGATCACGATCGTGAAGGCGAGCAGGGTGCTCCAGAAGAGCATGTCCTGTCTCATCAGGGCTGAAGGCTGACTGACCGTACTGACGATCAGCAGGACCACGATCGAGAAGGCCGCGATGTACGGAGCGATGATTATGGTCAGCGCGCGCTGCCGGTCCGAGCGGGGACTGCGCCGGTCCCGGCGGGCGGGCGCATGGGCGTCGAGAATGAGAAGCGCAACCGCCACGATCAGCAGGAAGGACGCGATGGTGTTGGTCTGGAGGACATCCAGGAACCTGAGGTTCAGAAAGCTGTTCGCAGCCATCACGGTCGTGATGAAGCAAAGCTGCCGGCCGGAGAAGGCGCTGCCGGTGGGTCGCAGAAGAAGCCACGAGAACAGGCCGTACAGGGCGATATTGACGTAGGGCATTATCTCCGTGACGTGGACCACGGGTCCCGCGGGCAGGTTCTGCGCATAGGGACCCATCAGGAAGTACCACGAGAAGGCCGCGCCAGAGATCGTCAGGACCAGCATGTCGAGCAGAAGCGTCGTGCGTGGCAGAGCCTTGCTGCGCGAGTTTGCCCGGTCCAGCTGGAGCATGCCGACCCACAACATGGGGGCGGCCGCGAGGTACAGGTACTCGGCGAGGTCGAGTCCGTAAGGAGCCGGCCCGGGTGCCGCCTCCGCCAACCAGAGGATCCCGCTGCAGGCGACCAGCGTCATCGCGAGAGCGATGGTGATCCGGCCGGGCCTCTCAGCGCCCGGGCGGCGCAGGGAGGCGATCCATAGCCAGCCGATGCCGGCCAGCGCTATGGCCATCGCTGCCCACATCCCCGCGCTGACTGAGCCTGCCAGGGGTGCGATGACCGACACGAGCAGGCCCAGCAGCACTGCTGCCATGCTGCCGGAGGCGACGGCAGCCGGCAGGCCCTTGGGGGCAGAGTGGGAGGATGACGCCGCACCCCAGTGCAGGGCACTGTCCTCCGGGGGGAGTGGGGCGCGGTCCGTCATCGTCTTCATGATGCATCGCGAGACCGTACGGATCTCTTACTGGTGCTGCCGGGTCAGAATGGGCGCAGTGGCCTGGAGGGCCCACGACTTGACCGAAGCACAGCGCAAGCGCGGACTTTTCGCGATCCTCTACTACGTGATCTCGGGAAACCTTGGTTTCTTCCTGACGGTCCCCCTCGTGGTCGTGCACTTCGTCGATAACCTGGGCTGGCCGGCTGGCACGGTCGGGTTCGCGCTGGCGGCGCGCCTGGTCGTGCAGCAGGTGCTCATGCTCTTCGGGGGCGCCGCTGCAGACCGTTTCGGCCCTAAGGCGCTGCTGATCATCGGCGTGCTCATGCGCGGCCTCGGTTTCGGCCTGATCGGCTGGGCGGATACGCCTGCGCTGCTTGTCGCCGTGATGGTCCTTGCCGGTCTAGGGGGAGCGATGGGTGACGCGCCGCGCGGGGCCGCCATCGCCCACCTGACAGAGGAGAAGCAGAGGCGCAGGTTCTTCGGGATAATGGCGATCTACGCGGCTGTCGGCACGGCGGTCGGGCCGCTCGTGGGCGTGGCGCTGCTGGCGCTGGATTTCAGGTTCGCCACGGCGCTTACTGGTGGCGTCTATGCGCTTACGGCCATCGTACTGCTGTTCCTGCTGCCGCGCTTCCCGCGCCCCAAGTCGGGCGAGGGCCACCTGCTTGCCGGCGTCGGCCTGGCCCTGCGCCATCGTTCCTTCATGATCTACACGGCGCTGTCCATCGGCTTCTGGTTCTGTGCCGTTCAGCTGACCATCTCTGTACCGCTCGCTGCTACGGCGCTTGGCGGCAACAGCTCCGTGTCGCTCGTCTATCTGGTGAGCGCCGCGCTGGTCATGGGACTCCAGTACCCGGTCCTGCTGGTCGTGAGCCGGTACCTGAGTCCGCTCGCATCGTTCGCGGGCGGCATTGGCCTGATGGCGGCGGGGCTCATCCTGATCGCCCTCGCCTCGGGTGTCGCCTCGCTGCTGCTCTGCATCGGCGTCTACACGCTTGGCTCGATGCTCGCAAACCCGAACTCACAGACGGTAACCGCCGAGTTCGGCACGCCCGCGACCTACGGATCCTACTTCGGTGTGGCCGCGCTGGCCGGTGCCCTGGGCGGAGGGCTGGGGCAGGTCGCAGGCGGCGCTCTGTACGAGGTCGGTCAGGCGACCGGGGCGATATGGCTGCCGTGGGTGATCTTCGGCGTCGCCGGGATGGCATCGGCGGCCGGCATGGCCCTGCTGTCGCGGAAGGTCGGACCGGAGCTGTCGTCCAGCCGCTGAGCGTGTAAGAATGGCGCGGATCATGGCGGACATACTCTACGGGCACCAGGAGCATCCTTGAGACGCGGCGGCGGGCCTCCCCGCCCGGAGCTGAGCAGGGACCCCGACGCCACACTCAGGAGCACCCTGCGCGACCTGCGCCGCACCCTTGAGCTGGTCTGGCAGGCCAGTCCCGGGCGCACGGTCCTGGTCACAGCCCTGAGCCTGCTGCAGGCGTTCTTTCCGGTAGCCACCATCTACATCAGCAAGCTGCTGCTCGACGCGGTCGCCGCGGCGATCGCAGGAGAGCTGGGCGCTGCCTCGGAGGCGTTCGGCAGGTTGCTTGCAATCCTGGCGCTTCAGATCGGCCTCGGCGTACTGAGCAGCGTGGTGTCGACCATCGAGGGGGCAACGCGCGAACTGCTGGGAGACGCCCTGCAGAACAGGATCAGCCTGCGGATCCTGAACAAGGCTTCGGAGCTCGAGCTCGCCCAGTTCGAGGATTCGGCGACCTACGATGCGCTCCAGAACGCCTACCGGGAGGTTGGCACCAGGCCCCTGCAGGTGTACACGCAGCTGATCACGCTCCTGCAGGCGTTGATCACGCTTGGTTCGGTGTCCGCGCTTCTGCTGAGCCTCGGTCCGCTGGTGGTGCCACTCATCCTGCTCGGCACGATTCCGGGCGTGATCATAGCCGCCCGCTTCGGCACCGAGAACTACCGGATGCTGCGCCGTCAGGCCGCGGATTCACGCGTCCAGAACTACCTCGGCCGCCTCCTGACTGACGACACGGCGGTCAAGGAGATCCGGTTGTTCGACTTCGGTGGCTACCTGCTTGAACGCTGGGGCGAATACTACCTGCGCTTCCGTGCCCAGCTGGAGTCGCTCATCAGGCGCCGCAGCATCTGGGGTGTGGCCAGCTCGCTCTTCTCGACACTGACAGTGGGCGGCGCCACCGCGCTCGTGCTGCTCCGCGCAGCGAACGCGACCCTCACAGTCGGCGACTTCGGCATGTTCATCCAGGGCATCGGTCAGCTGCAGGGCCAGTTCAGGAGCCTGCTGACAGGCTTCACCGGCGTGTACCAGAACCTGCTCTACATGCGCAATCTGTTCGAGTTCCTCGAGCTGCCCGTCAATGACCAGCAGGATGGCGAGGAGTGGGAAGGGGACATCGAATCCATCGAGTTCAGGGACGTCTCCTTCCGTTATCCGCTGATGGAGCGCGACGTGCTCCAGGGAGTGTCCTTCCGCGTGCAGCGCGGTCAGGCAGTGGCGCTGGTCGGCGAGAACGGTGCGGGCAAGACTACGATCGTCAAGCTGATGACGCGGCTTTACCAGCCCACCGGGGGCCAGGTCCTGGTCAACGGACTGGATGCCAGCCGGTTCAGTCCGGCCAGCCTGCGGCGGGAGATGAGCATCATCTTCCAGGACTTCGGCCAGTACCAGATGACGGTTCGGGAGAACGTCGCCCTCGGCCTCAACAGCGAAGTGATGCTCGATCCGCTCGTGGTGGCGGCCCAGCGGGCCGGGGCCGACGGCTTCATCGCGCAGCTGCCGGCCCAGTACGAGAACATGCTGGGCCGCTGGTTCGAGGGCGGCCAGAACCTGTCCGGTGGCCAGTGGCAGCGCATCGCGCTGGCGAGGCTCTACTTCAGGGATGGTTCAGTCCTGATCTTCGATGAACCGACCGCCGCCCTTGATGCGAACGCGGAGTTCGAGGTCATCGAGTCGCTGCGTGCGCAGTCCCGCGACCGGATCACGGTGATAATCTCGCACCGCTTCAGCACGGTACGGCTGGCCGACCACATCATCGTTCTGGAGAACGGCGTCATCAGCGAGGCCGGCGATCACGCCACGCTTCTGGCAGAGGGCGGCACGTACGCCCAGATGTTCAACCTGCAGGCGCGCGGCTACCAGTAGGGTTCCCCAGCCAACCCCTTCACTCGAGAGAGCATGGAAAGGGGGCCATCCTGTTCCGGAACAGGATGGCCCCCTTGAAGCATGCGTTGAAGCGTCAGGCGCGGTTCAGTCGCCGGACTCCACGGGGGTCCCGGCGGCTGCAGCGGCCTCGGCCTTGCGGGCCATGTATGCCGCCGCGTCCCACGGCACGCGAACGCGCTTGATGTTCGGGTCGGGAATCGGGACGGCCGAGAGGAGCGCCTTGGTGTAGTCGTCTTTCGGCTGGCGATAGATGGTGTGCGCGTCGTTGACCTCGACGAGGTCGCCCTTGTACATGACGGCGACGCGGTCGGAGATGTCTTCAACGACCGCCAGGTCGTGCGAGATGAAGAGCAGGGTAAGTCCGAGGCGCGCGCGCAGGTCCTTGATCAGGTCGAGCACATCGCGCCTGATCGAAACGTCAAGCGCGGAGACGCACTCGTCAGCGACGATGAAGTCCGGCTCGACAGCGAGGGCACGGGCGATGCCGACGCGCTGACGCTGACCGCCAGAGAACTCGTGCGGGTAGCGGTTCACGAAGCCGGCATCGAGCTGCACGAGTTCAAGAAGCTCGGCCACCCGGCGGTCGCGCTCCTTGCGGCTGCTGAACAGCTTGTGGATCACGAGCGGCTCCGCCAGGATGTTGCCGATGGTCATGCGCGGGTTGAGGCTCGCGTACGGATCCTGGAAGATGATCTGCATGCGGCGCCTGTAGGTGCGCATCTGGTTGAGCGAGAGCTTGACCACGTCGACGCCGTCAAAGATGACCTCGCCGGCGGTCGGCTCGATCAGACGCAGAATGGCGCGGCCGGCAGTCGTCTTGCCGGAGCCGGACTCGCCGACCAGGCCGAGGACCTCGCCACGGTTCAGCTGGATGCTTACGTCGTTGACTGCCTTGACGTGCCCGACCGTGCGCTGGAAGACGCCACCGGTGATCGGGAACCACTTGCGCAGGTTCTTCACGTCAAGCAGGACCTCGGGCTTCTTCGTGGCGACGGGTGCCGGTTTGGCCTGATCGATCCGCGGCACGGCGGCCAGGAGCCGCTGAGTGTACGGATGCTCGGGGTTGTCGAAGATCTGCTGCACGGAGCCGGCCTCGACGATCTTGCCCTTCTGCATCACGACTGCGCGGTCGGCGATCTCGGCGACGACCCCGAGGTCGTGGGTGATGAACATGACGCTGGCCCCGGTCTCCTGCTGCAGGCGCTTGATCAGGTCCAGGATCTGTGCCTGGATGATCACGTCAAGTGCAGTGGTGGGTTCGTCAGCGATCAGGAGTGCTGGGTTGCACGAGAGTGCCATCGCGATCATCACGCGCTGGCGCTGCCCGCCCGACATCTGGTGCGGGTAGTAGTGAACGCGCTTCTTGGGCTCCGGCAGCTCGACGAGTTCGAGCATGTCAATGGCCATCTTGAGCGCCTGGCGCTTGGACTTGCCCTGGTGCAGCACGATCGCCTCGGCGATCTGGTCGCCGACCGTGTAGACGGGGTTCAGGCTGGTCATCGGCTCCTGGAAGATCATGGCCATGTCGTTGCCACGGATCTTGCGCATCCGGGAGTTGCTGACCTTGAGCAGGTCGATCGTCTTGTCGTCCTTGCCGCGGAAGAGGATCTCGCCACCGACGATGCGGCCGGGCGGTGTGGCGATCAGGCGCATCATCGCGAGCGACGTGACCGACTTGCCGGATCCGGACTCGCCGACGATCGCGAGGGTCTCGCCCTTCTTGAGGTCGAAAGATATGTCGTCAACCGCCCGCACCACGCCGTCATCGGAGTGGAAGTGCACCTGCAGGTTGTTGACTTCGAGCAACTTGTCGGAATCCATCAAATAGTACCTCTCTGCGCGAGCAGGCTGTTACACGCAAGTTGAGCCACCGGTAGTTTGGCCGGGGGATTGCAGCATTTTACGTGCGCCCGCTCGCGGGTGTCAACCGAGCGGGCGGTCCGGTGAGTACAAAGAGACCTGCCGCTCATCCCGCATCGAAGGTCAGTTCGCCGGCCGTAACGGCCAGGTCAAGCACGTTTCCTGCGGGGGGCAGGGGACAGGTGGCGTAAGGAGTGAAGGCGCAAGGCGGGTTATGGGCGCGGTTGAAGTCGAGCCAGGTCACGCCGTCCACGGGCGGATCGGCTGTCAGGAAGCGGCTCGCGCCGTATGTCTGGATGCCGCTGGTTGCGTCCCTGAACACGAAGAAGGGGCGGCTGCCCCTGCCGGTCGGGACAAGGGAGTGGGTTCGTCCGTCGACCTCGAAGGCGTAGCGGCCCCTGGCGATCACGCTTGACTCGTCACCGAGCACTGTCATGAAGCTGATCCGGCGCGGCTCGGGAAACGGTTCGAAGCGGGCGGGCACGCGCCAGCCGTCGTCGACGGGGAACCAGCGGCACCCGCGAAAGCCGTACCGCAGTGCGGAGTCATTGTTGAAGGTGCGGACCCCGATGCGGCCGCGCCTCGCTACCACGATCATGCTCTGGTTGCCGGCGATCATGCGGTCGCTTCGCCCGAGGCTGTCGAGCGCGACCTTGCCTGGACGCACGGGCACGCCGTCGATGTGCAGGGCAGGCGAAACCGCGTCCAGGCCTGCACTGCCGCCATCGACCGTGATCCGGGCGAGTTCGTGAGGAACTTCGGAACCGGTACCGGCGACGCCTGCTGCAAGCCTTACGGCAGCGGCCGGAGAGCTGCCGATCAGGTGGACGCCGTCCTCGAGCCAGTGCAGGCCCGTGACGGTGAGCCAGCCCCAGTCAGCACGGAGGCCCTGCTCGTACTCTTCGCGCCAGTGGCTGGTGGCCCTGGCCGGTTCAAGGGCGGCCTCAGTCACCCGGGGTCTCCATCGTCAGGCTTCATCTGCAGGCCAGTATCCCCCTTTTCCATCAAGGGCGATGTCGTCCGCTCAACCCGGGCCCTCAGCGAGCCTGACGCTGAAGCCGAACTCGTTGCCCGCATCCCCGGGCTTGCCCCAGGCATCGCCACCCCAGCGTGATGCGATGGAGTTGACGATGTACAGCCCGAGTCCTGTGCCCCGTGCCTTGCCGGCACGCGCGCGTGAATCGGGCGAGAAGAGGTCCCGGATCCGGTCCGGCGCGAGCGGGACGCCCTCGTCAAGCACGCTCACGCGGACGGTGTCGTCCCGGACCACGGTCCGCAGGCGGATGGTTGCTTCCGCAGGGCCGTGCAAGGTGGCGTTCTCGATCAGGTTGACGAAGCACTGCAGGAGCTTGTCGGTGTCGGCCATTACCGTGTGATCCCCCAGTCCGGACATATCGGCCGTGATCGCCCTGGCCCGCATGCGCTCGTCCAGCAGGGCGAGCGCGCGCCCCGCCGCCTCGCCGAGCCGGACCCTGCGCAGCAAGGGCGGCTTCACGTCGACAGTGAGGTCCTGCAGGAGCCTGACCAGCCGCGCTGTCTCGTTCTCCGCCATCTCGAGGAAGCGCGTGCGCACGGTCTCGGGCAGTTCGGCATCCGCGAGCGCCTCGAGCGTGGACCTGATGGTCGTCACCGGCGTGCGCAGCTCGTGCGAGAGCACAGCGAGAAGCTCCCTCGCCTCCTCCCTGGCGGCGTGCTCGGCGGTCACGTCCCGGATGATCAGTCCCGCCTGAACTCCGCGGGCGCTGAGCGTCTTCTGCCTGGTCTGAAGCGTGACCGTCTGCCGCTCCGTCCAGGCCGCCTCGAGGCGGTGGTCCCTGAGCACGTTGATCGCAGGCTGACCGATGGCTGCGTCGCGGCTCACCTCGAGCATGCCGGCGGCAGCCCTGTTGACGAAGCTCACTGTGCCGGCATCATCCATGACGACTATCCCGTCGCCCGTCTCCTCCAGCCAGTCCGTCCCGTTCACGGGTCCGGTGGTGCGAGCCGGTAACCCCGCCCCCGGACAGTCTCGATCCACTCGCCGCCCAGCAGGGCGCGGAGCTGCGAGACGTGCTGGTCGACTGTCCGCTCGGTGCCAAGGAAGTCTTCACCCCAGACGCGGTCGAGCAGGCTGTCGCGCGAGAAGACCCGGCCGGGGTTGCGGGCCAGGTGAGCAAGAAGCTCGAACTCGCGCCTGGTGAGCTTCAGGCGTTCGCCGGCATAGGACGCGAGTCCCTGCGACGAATCGAGGTGCAGCTCGCCCAGCCTGATGACCTCGGGTGGCCTGACCCGGCGCAGCAACGCGCGCAGGCGGGCGATGAGCTCGGCCGTGCTGAAAGGCTTAGTGAGGTAGTCGTCCGCGCCGGACTCCAGGCCCGTGACCTTGTCCAGCTCGGTGGCGCGCGCGGTAAGAAGCAGTACCGGCTGCCGGGAGGAACTCATGGCCTCATCGCGCCGCCTTGCGAGCCAGTCAACGCCGGACTCGTCCTTGAGCATCCAGTCAAGGATGACGACCTCTGCCTGATCGACCAGCCCGTCCGCTTCCGCTACGCTGGCGGCTAGCAGCACGTCGAAGCCGGCGCGTTTCAGGTGCCAGGCGAGCAGCTCGCGGACCGACGGGTCGTCTTCGACCAGCAGGACCCTCGTGGCGTCGAACTCGTTCATCACGGCAATGATAAGCCCGTCATTGTCAGGCTTCTGTCAGCAGCGCTCTCATGACATCAGGATGACGTCGGTGGCCGATACTTGCACCGTGGTAGCGTCAGACAGCATGAGCAACCTGGATCAAAGCCTCAAGGGCGTAGTCTCCGAGCTGGTGCGGATGCTCAGCCTCGTTCGGGAAAGCGTCGAGCTGGCGCGGCGCGCACTCATAGGGGCCGAGGGTGCCGCAGCCGAGGAGTGTGCCCGCAACGACCTGGTCATCGACAAGCTGATGGAGGAGCTGGAGCGCACCATACTGATAGTCATCGCGCGCCAGCAGCCCGCGGCGCGTGACCTCCGTTTCCTCGGTGCTGCCTACCGCTCTCTGGCGGACATCGAGCGCGCCGGTGACTACGCCCTGCACGTCGCGCGGGTGGGGGCTGAACTTGCACACGCACCTCCGATAAAGAAGTACGTGGACCTTGGTCGCATCCTGGAGGTGCTCGACGAGATGATCGAGTACACGATCCGGGCATTCACGGAGACCGACGTGGCGGCGGCGCGCACCGCACTGAAGATGGACGACGAGATCGACGCGCTCGACCAGCAGATCCAGCGGGAGTTGCTGACCCACATACAGGAGAACCCCCGCAACCTTGGGGGGGCCCTCCTGCTCATCAACACCGCGCGTTACCTGGAGCGGCTTGGCGATCACCTCGAGAACGTCAACGAGCACGCGATCTTCTGGCTGACGGGCGAACGCCTCTAGGCCCGGCCGGTCTCGCCCTCGTAAAGCCAGCAGGCAACCTCGTGGCGTTCGGCGGCAGTGCCGGCCGTCATTACGAAGCGCGGCGGCGGCTGCTGTGCACTGAAGCTGACGCGAACGCTCGTGCCGCTGCGGGAGAACGTTGCCGCCTCGAGGAGCGCGGGCGTGGATTCGAGCATGGTCCTGAGGGACTGTTCGCACGCGTCCGCGCCCCGGGGCGCCTGGATCACCACGTCGAGCCCGTCGCGACTGGCCGCACCGATCGCGGGGTGCTCGGTTCCATCGATCCGGGCCTGCGAGAGGCGGTGCAGTACATCGCGGCCCTCCCAGCCGCAGTGCGCCATCGCGACGGGGCAGCGGGTGTGGAAACGGCAGCCGTTGGGCACGTCCACGGCGCTTGGGATCTCCCCACGTGCCTCCAGCGGCGGCTTGACGACCTCGGGATCCGGCTCCGGGCTCGCATCCAGCAGCAGCTGCGTGTACGGGTGCAGCCTCTTCTGAACGAGTTCCTCGGTCGGTCCGATCTCGACGATCTGACCCAGGTACATGATCACGGTACGGTCCGCCACGTAGCGGATCGTCGGCAGGTCGTGACTCACATAGATGATCGAGATGCCCAGCTCGGCGCGGAACTTGCGCAGCAGGTTGAGCACGCCGGCGCGGATCGAGACGTCGAGCATGGAGACCGGCTCGTCGGCAACGATGAAGCTGGGCTCGAGGATGATCGCCCGGGCGATCGCTACGCGTTGGCGCTGGCCGCCGGATAGTTCGTGGGGGTAGCGGTCCATGAAAAGTTGGGGCGGCCGGAGTCCCGCGTCGTCAAGCGCTTCCTCGATGCGGGCCGTCAGCGCGTCACCTTTGGCGAGGCCGTGGATCTTGAGTGGCTCTCCGACGATGTCCTGGATCGTGAAGCGCGGGTTCAGCGTCTCGTACGGGTCCTGGAAGACCATCTGCGCGTCGCGCCTGAACTGTTTCAGCTGACGCCCGCGCAGGTTCTGCACCTCGACTCCCTGGAAGTCGATGCTTCCGCTCGTCACGTCCTGGAGCCGGACGAGCGTCTCGCCCGTCGTCGTTTTTCCGGAGCCGGACTCGCCGGCCAGTCCGAGGATTTCGCCGGGCAGGACGTCGAAGCTGATACCGTCCACCGCATGAACGACCGGCTTGCCGGTGGCGCCGCGCGCCCTTCCAGCGCCCCGCGGGGCGGGGAAGTGACGGACCAGGTCGCGGACCTCGAGCAGCCTGTTGCTGACCCGGGCGGGGCGCGGGGGCTTCTCGGCGCGTGCCGGGGCGCTGCCCAGCCGCTCGCCCACGCGCTGCCAGCTCTGCTCGCGCGCGGCTTCCAGGCGGAACTCGTCGGCGCGCTCGGGGTAGTGGCAGGCGCTGATCCGGCCGGGCGCGACCTCGGCCGGCAACGGCTCCTCCTCGCGGCAACGGTCGGTTGCGAACGGGCAGCGCGCCGCGAAGCGGCAGCCCTTCGGGACATCGAGCAGGCTGGGAGGGCTGCCCGGGATGCTGATCAGCTCGCGCTGGGCTCCGGCCAGGGTGGGAAACGCGTTTCGCAACCCCATCGTGTACGGGTGGAAAGGGGCGCCGAACACCTCGCGGACGGCCCCGGATTCCATTACCTTGCCGGCATACATGACGGTGACGGTGTCGCACGTCTGAACGACCACGCTGATGTCGTGCGTGATGAACAGGAGGGCCATGCCGTGGTTGCGCCGGAGCGTGGCCAGGCGGGCCAGGATCTGGGCCTGGGTGACCACGTCCAGCGCGGTCGTCGGCTCGTCCGCGATTATGAGCCTGGGGTCGAGCGCGAGCGCCATGGCGATGACGGCGCGCTGCTTCATGCCGCCGGACATCTCGTGCGGGTACGCGCCCAGCCGGCCCGGATCGATGCCGACCTCGCGAAAGAGCGAGGCCGCGTGCTTCAGGGCGTCCTGCCGGCTGATGCGGATGTGCGCCTGCATCGCCTCGACGATCTGGTCGCCCACCCGGTAGATCGGGTCGAGCGCGTTCATGGCGGCCTGTGAGATCCAGGCGATGTCCTTCCAGCGCGTTTTGCGCATCTGCTCGGCGTTCAGGGCGGTGAGGTCGCGGCCGTCGAAGTCGATGCTGCTGCCCGCAATCCTGCCGTTCGGCGGCAGGAGCCGCAGGAGGCTCTTGGCCGCGGTCGTCTTGCCGCAGCCGGACTCTCCGACCAGGCCCATGGCCTCGCCGGGCATGAGGCGCAGGTTCATGCCGTCGACGGCCTTGACGGGGCCTGCGCCCGTGCCGTAGTGGATCGCAAGGTCCCTGATATCGAGTAGCGGTGTATCCGTGTTCATCAGCGCGACCTCAGACGCGGGTTGGAAAGCACTTCGAGCGAGCGGGAGATGAAGAACACTCCCAGTACGGTAAGCATGATCAGCGCTCCCGGCGGGATGTTCCACCACCAGGCTGTCCGCCAGGCACCCGACAGGCGGGCGTTGTGCAGGATCCCTCCCCACGAGATGCTCTGGGGCGGCCCCAGTCCCAGGAACGAGAGGGTGGCCTCGGCGATGATGGAGGAACCCACGATGATCGCCAGCTGAAGGAGGACGAGCGGCAGGATGTTGGGCGCGATGTGCAGGTACAGGATCCGCATGTCGCTCGCGCCGGCCACCCGCGCCGCCTTGACGAAGGGGCGTTCGGCCAGGGACAGCACCTGGGAACGGATCAGGCGTGCCACCGTTCGCCACGTGAGCAGGGAGACGGCGACGATCACGATGGTCAGGCTCGGGTGGAAGAGCAGCACAAGGATCATGGCGAACGGCTCGAACGGGATGCCGTACATCACGTCGACCGTGCGCATCAGGATCGTGTCCGTCCGCCCCCTGAAGTAGCCGGCGAACAGGCCGACGTTGGTGCCTATCAGCACGACCAGCGTGGCCCCGAGGAAACCGACCAGCAGCGCGATGCGGGAACCGTAGACGTTCTGGCTGTACAGGTCCCGGCCCAGGTGGTCCGTGCCGAACCAGTGGCGGGTGCTGGGAGGCGCGAGCTTGTTGACGAACGCGTCGGAACCCAGGGCGACGGGTGCGCCGCCGACCAGGCCGAGGGCGCGGAAGTGCCTTTCGGTGTCGAGCTCGATGCGGACCCAGTCGGTCCCGCCCGCGGCGAGCGAAAGCAGCACGCCGTTGCGCCCGGCCGCGAGGGCCGCGCCGTCCTCGCCGATCCAGGCGGCGCGCAGCGCGCGGCTGTCGGGAGAGGCCGCCTCGACCCAGCCGTCAGCGGTCCGCAGCACCAGGGTCCCCCTCTCGCCGACGATGAGGGCGCTGCCGTTGGCGGCGATGCTGACGTCGTTGAAATCGCGGAAGCTGGGCATCGTCAGCTGAGTCAGCCCGGAGTCGCGGTACTCGATGACGAGGCCCCGTTCGCCAACGATCAGGCCGGAGCCGTCCGGCTCGCGGGCGACCTTGTTCAGGGTGATGCCGCGCCCGAGCGGGCTGTCGAGCTCAGTGAAGCTGCCGTCAGCCCGGCTGTAGAGCAGGATCGTCTCGCGGGCACCGACCAGCAGGGCGCTGTCTCCGTCCAGCCAGGTGACGCCGTTCAGGTTGGCCGTGACGGGTACTTCCAGCACGGTGGCGCCACCCTGTGGGTCGATCAGGAGAGCCGTGGAGGCATCGCCGACCACGAGAATGGTGCCGTCGTCCGCGATGCTCACCTCGTTCAGGTCTGTCTCAACGGGGACTTCGATCCGTTCCCAGCTGCCGTCCGCATTGACGAACACGCTGCCGAGCCGGCCGACCGTGACGGCCAGGCCGTCACGGCTGTCGATGCCCGACAGTGCGAGCTCGCCCAGGCGTTCGTTAACGCGCCAGGCGCCGTCGACCAGGGCGACGACGGTGCCTTCCTCCTCCTCGATGATCTCGTTGGGATCATGGGTCGACAGCAGCGGGGCGAAGAGCGCCATCGCCATGACCAGCAGGACGATCGCGGTACCTGTGAGCGCAAGCGGATCCGAGAGGATCAGTCGCAGCGGGGAACTTGTGCGCCTGCTCACCGGAGCTTCACCCGCGGGTCGAGGACGCTGTAGAGCATGTCGGCCAGGAAGTTCATGACTATCACCAGTGCGGCCAGCAGCAGGAAGGTCGCCTGCGCCAGCGGAAAGTCCGAGGTGCGCACGGCCTGCAGCACCTCGCGGCCAAGGCCGGGCCAGCTGAAGACGACTTCGACGACCACCTGCCCTCCCGCAGCCAGGCCGATCGTGACGGCCAGCTGCGTGATCACGGGCAGCAGGGCGTTGCGGGCGGCGTGGTTGAAGAGCACGCGCCGCTCGGGCAGTCCCTTGGCCCGGGCCATCTCGATGAAGTCTTCGCCGTACACCTCGAGCATCGTGTTCCGCATGATCAGGAGGGGCGTGCCCAGGTAGAAAAGGGCGATGACGAGCGTGGGCATTATCAGGTGGCGCAGGAAGTCGAGCGTGAAGATCTTGTCGACGAACCCGCTGGCCTCGTAGGGCAGGGTCCGCATGCCCGAGGTCGGCAGCCAGCCGAGCATCACGCCGAACACAAGGACGGCGATCATCCCCGTCCAGAACATCGGTGCGGACCGGAACATCAGGCCCAGGATGATCCCGGTCGTGTCGGTGCGGGAGCCGCGCTTCCAGGACAGGTACGCGCCAAGCGGGATGCCGAGGCTGTACGCGAGCGCGATGGCGATCAGCATCAGCACCATCGTGTTGCCGAACTTCTCCCAGATGACGTCCGCGACCGGGGCGTTGTAGTAGAACGACCAGCCGAAGTCACCCTGGACGACGTTGCGAAGGTAGATGAAGTACTGCTCCAGCAGGGGACGGTCCAGGCCGAAGCGTTCGCGGATCAGTTCCCGGTCCGCGGGACTGAAGCCTTCGGTCACCAGGCTGGCTGTCGGATCCGGCAGGCCGAGGCGGAACAGGAAGAAGAGGAGCGTGACGATGATCAGCAGTGTGCCCAGCGCCTGGAGTCCGCGCGAGAGTACATAGGGTGTCCTGCTCAAGCCGGGCTCCTCTCTTCAGGGGCGATCGGTTCAGATAGTTTTGTCATGGGCAAGATAGGTGCAAAGTTTGCCGGGAACCGCACAGTCCAGCAGTGGTTCCCGGCAAACGGCATTCCTCAGTCAGCGAGGATCAGCGCTGGATGCGACCCTCGGCGTCCCAGCTGTATCCGGCCTCTTCGAGCAGTTCGCGGGCCAGGTCGAGGTCGAAGTCGAAGCGCTCGACGAACGGGTTGTGCCAGAAGGCGTTGACCGGTGCGACCACGCTGGTTCCGATCTCGCCACGGCCGTCAAGCAGCACGTTGACCATGCGCTCCTGGTCCACGGCGTGGGCCAGTGCACGGCGGGAGGCAACGTCATCGAACGGTGCGCGGCGCAGGTTCCAGGTCAGGTGGTAGTAGCCGAAGTCGGGCACGCTGACGACGGTCAGGTTCGAGTCGCCCTCGGCCAGGGGGATCTGGCCGGGCTCGAGGCGCCAGGCGGTGAAGTCGATCTCGCCGGTCTGCAGGCCCGTGAAGACGCCTTCGGCGTCGGCGTAGATGATCATCTCGATGCCGTCGATGCTGATGTTGTCGGCGTGGAAGTGGTTCTCGTTCTTGCTCAGGCTCATGTACTCGCCGCGGTCGTAGCGCTCGAAGACGAACGGTCCGCTGCCGACGGTGGGTGTGTTGGCCGGCGTGAGGTCAGCGGCGTTGCCGATGTCTGCCCAGATGTGCTCGGGCAGGATCGGGATCTGCGAGAACGTGACGGTCACGAGCGGAGCGAAGGGCTCGCTCAGGTTGAAGCGGACGGTCTCGTCCTCAAGGATCTCGACGCTCTCGATGGGGGTCAGGAACGCGTTGAAGTAGGCGTAAGACTGCTCGGCGTAGTAGTCGTAGGTGAACTTGACGTCGCTGGCCGTGACCGGCTCGCCGTCGTGCCACAGCTGGCCCGCGCGCAGGACGACATCGACCGTCAGGTCGTCAACAGCCTCGATGCTCTCTGCCATCCACGGGATCGGCTCGATTTCCGGGCTCAGGCGCACGAGCTTGTCGTAGTACATGCGCATCCACTTCCAGCCCCACACCGAGGTGCTGTTCACCGGGTTGAGGTTGTCGGGCTCCTGGGGCGCGCCGATGCGCAGCGAGCTGGAGTCGCCAAGCGGGGTGACTTCCATCGGGGTCCACTCGTTGTAGAGCGCCTCGCCGGCCATCGTCACGTAGTCATCGAACGTTCCCGAGTTGTAGGCCACGACCTCGTCACGATGGTACAGGACTACGAGCGGGGCGTCCGATGCGCTGACGTCCTGCATCTCATGCACGAGCGCCCGGCGTGCCTCGGTGTCGAACTCGCGCGACTGGGCGTCGAACAGCGCGTCATACTCGGGGTTGTCGTATCCACCGGGGTTGTTGGCACCCAGCTGGGACTGGCGCGAGTCGAGCGTCGCGAGGTAGTGCTGCGGGTCGAGCCGGTCCACACGGCCGGACCAGCCGACGACGGCAGCGTCGAAGTCCTGCTCGTCATAGAACTGACCGAGCAGCGTGTTGAACTCCGTAGGACGAACGTTGACCTCAAAGCCAAGCTGGCGCCACGCCTCGGCCACGATGAAGGCCGACTCGTAACGGATCGGGTCGTACGCCTCCGTGGTGGTCAGGAGCTCGATCGGGGGAAGGACCTCCTGAGCGAGAGCGGTGGTGGCGGGAATGGCTGCTGCCACCGCGACAGTGGCGGCGCGCAGTGCTTTTCTGGCGAAACTGTTGTTGTGTTGCATGGGTGCAACCTAACATGAATACCTGTATGAAGCCTGCCGCCTTCGGCCGCGCCCGGTACAAATGCCCAGGGGCCAAGGTACAACGGCAGCGGGAGCCGTCCCCTGCGCAACACCGTGGTTCCCGCCCCAGAAATGATGCCGGCCTGTGTTACAATTCACACGCAACCAAATCGCATCCGATCCGCGGCGAGTCCCGCAGATGAGCGGCCCGCAAGACTGGAGCCCATGCCCATTAGGTTAGTCGCGGACCTGTGAACAGGTTGTGGCGGACCGACAGTAGCAGCGGTCCAGGAGAGGTGGTAGATGTGGCAAGGAAACTGATCATGTCAATGGCTCTGGGAGGCAGCCTCCTGCTGGGCGCGGTCTCTGCCCAGACGATCACGGTTGCTGCCGGAGCGGTCGGCCAGGAGCTCGAGCTCACCCAGGCGGCTGCACAGCGTTACATGGACGCCAACCCCGGCGTGACCATCAACGTACTCGACACTCCCGACATGGCGGATGACCGCCTCGGGCTGTACCTGCAGTTCTTCGAGGCGCAGTCCAGCGAGATCGACGTTTACCAGATCGACGTCATCTGGCCGGGCGACCTCGCCGAGCACTTCGTCGACCTCAACCAGTACGGCGGAGCCGAGGCGGCCGCCGACCATTTCCCGGCGATCGTCGAGAACAACACGGTAGACGGCAGCCTTATCGCCATCCCCTGGTTCACTGACGCCGGCCTGCTCTACTACCGCACGGACCTGCTCGAGAAGTACGGTTACAGCGGCCCGCCGACCACGTGGGATGAGCTCGACGAGATGGCCACGATGGTCCAGGCCGGCGAACGCGCCGAGGGCAACAGCGACTTCTGGGGCTACGTCTACCAGGGCAACGCCTACGAGGGCCTCACCTGCAACGCGCTCGAGTGGATCGCTTCGGCAGGCGGAGGGTCGATCATCAGCCCCGAGAGCGTGATCACCATCAACAACCCCGCAGCCGTCGACATCATCGACCAGATGGCCGCCATGGTCGGACGCATAAGCCCCAACGGCGTGCTTGGCTTCGACGAGGAAGCCGCCCGCAACATGTGGGAGGCCGGCAACGCGCTCTTCATGCGCAACTGGCCGTACGCCTACTCACTTGGTCACGCCGAAGGCAGCGCCATCGCCGGCAACTTTGACGTTTCCCCGCTTCCGGGCACCGAAGACGGCGCTCCCGCAGCCACTCTCGGCGGCTGGCAGCTCGGCGTCAGCGCCTACAGCGCGAACCCTGAGCTCGCCGCGGACGTCGCGCTCTTCATGGCCAGCTATGAAGAGCAGAAGATCCGTGCGGTCGAGGGCAGCCTGAACCCGACCATCATGGCGCTGTACGACGACGAGGACGTGCTCGAGGCCGTGCCGTTCTTCGGCAGCCTTTACGACGTCTTCATCAACGCCGTAGCGCGGCCCTCCACCGCAACCGCGCCGCAGTACGCCGCAGTTTCGCAGGCCTTCTACCGCTCCGTGCACTCCGTGCTCAGTGGCGATGAGGACGCCGAGACCGCGTTCGCGCTTCTCGAACTCGACCTGGCCGGCATGACCGGTTTCGAGACCGGCGCACCCTGAGTCCAGTGCAGCTTGCCCTGCTACAAGCAGGGCCTGACAGCAGAGACTGACACGCAGAGCGAGGCCGGCACCTCCGAAGTAATCGGGTGCCGGCCTCTCATCACCTGCCTGCCCGACAGCCGTCAGGGTGGGAGCCAGGTTGCAGGAGGTGTACAGGTCACGTGAGATCCGGTCACAAGAACCGATCAGGGAGCCTCTCCAAACTCGCGCGCCGAGAGGAGCGCAGCGCGCTGCTGATGCTGCTGCCCTCCTTCCTGATCATCCTCGTACTCGCCATATATCCACTGTCCCGCGTCTTTTACTCAAGCTTCACCAACGAGCGCTTCGCCGGCGGCGCCAGCGCACAGACCAGCTTCATCGGGTTCCAGAACTACCGACAGCTGCTGAGCATGACGATCCGCGCCCTGCCACCCGCCGTCGATGCCGACGGGGACGTACGCACGGACGCGGACGGGAACACGGTCTATATGAACCCGCGGATCTTCCTGCGCACCCTCGATACCGGGCTCGCATACGACTCCGTGGCCACCTTCGGGCTCTTCGGCAACCGTTACGTGCTCGGCGCAACGAGCGCGACTTTCATCAGGGCAATCTGGGACACGCTGGTGTTCACCGTCTCGTCCGTGACGCTCGAGACGCTCCTGGGCATGATCATCGCCCTCGTGCTCGTCTCCAACTTCAGGGGCCGCGGGGTCATGCGCGCGGCCATGCTGGTGCCGTGGGCGATCATCACGGTCGTTTCCGCGCGCATCTGGGAGTGGATGCTGCAGCCGACCCGAGCGGGGTTCTTCAACACGCTGCTCTCCGACCTTGGCCTGAGCGACGGGAACTTCGCCTTCTTCCAGACAGCCGCGCTGCAGATCCCCAGCATGGTGATGATCGATGTCTGGAAGACCACGCCCTTCATGGCGCTGCTCATCCTGGCCGGACTGACGACCATCCCCTCAGAGCTGTACGAGGCTGCTGAAGTTGATGGAGCCGGCAAGATCAGGCGCTTCTTCAGCATCACCCTGCCGCTGCTGGTTCCGACCCTGGCCGTCGCGCTCATCTTCCGCACGCTCGACGCGCTCCGCGTGTTCGACCTTTTCCAGGTCGTGCTTGGCGACGCCCGCAACTCGATGGCCAGTTTCGCCTACTACCAGCTGATCAACGCGCGCAACGTCGGCATGTCCTCTGCCTCGAGCGTTGTGATCTTCCTGATCATCTTCATCTTCGCTCTGTTCTACATCCGGGCCCTGGGGGTGAACCGCAATGCAGACTAGGCGCCAGCATCCGCTCTCAAGGATCCTCTTCTGGATCCTGGTGGTCGCCATCTTCATCTACCTGATGTTCCCGTTCTACTGGGCGCTCATCAGCGCGCTGAAGCCACACGCGGAGCTGATCCGCACCCCTGCAACCTACTGGCCCGAGAACATCACCTTCGTCAACTTCGCGGCCGTGTTCCAGAACCAGGCGTTCATGCGCGGCCTGCTCAACAGCCTGATAGTCGCGGGTTCGACCACAGCCCTGAGCCTGGTGGTGGGCAGCTTCGCCGGCTTCGCGCTCGGCAAGCTTCGCTTCAGGGGCCGGGGCGCTTCAATGTACCTGATCCTTGCGATGACGATGTTCCCGCAGATCGCGGTGCTGTCCGGGCTTTATGCCGTGATCCGCGTGCTGGAGCTGTCCGCGATCGCGAGCATGATCCTGTCCTACATGATCTTCACCCTGCCCTTCACCGTCTGGGTACTGACGGCGTTCTTCCGAGGCCTGCCAACCTCGCTGCTGCAGGCGGCACAGGTCGACGGGGCGAACATGATGCAGACGTTCTGGAAGGTGCTCCTGCCACTGAGCGCACCCGCCCTTGTCACCACCGGCCTCCTGGCCTTCATCCAGGCGTGGAACGAGTACCTGTTCGCGCTCACCTTCACCAGCATCGAGCCCAGCGCCCGGACGGTGCCCGTGGCCATCGCGCTGTTCAGTGGACAGCTGCAGCGGCAGGAGCCGTTCGGCGAGATCATGGCGGCAGCGATAGTGGTGACGATCCCACTCATCGCCCTCGTCCTCATCTTCCAGAACCGCATCGTGGAGGGTCTGACAGCGGGTGCCGTCAAGGGCTGAACCGGTTATCCTCGGCCATGGCCGCATTCGCATCGGATTTCGACCATAGCCTTCCTTATCCTTCCAGCCGTGCGCCGGTACTGGCGCACAACGTGGTCGCCACGTCGCAGCCCCTGGCCGTACAGGCCGGAATCAGCATATTGCGGCGTGGCGGCAACGCCGTTGACGCCGCCCTGGCGGCGGCGATCACCCTTACCGTCGTCGAACCCACCTCGAACGGAATCGGGGGTGACCTCTTCGCCATCCTGAACAGCGAGGGCGAGCTGCACGGCCTCAACTCCAGCGGCCGCTCGCCCCGCTCGCTCGATCCGGCGCGTTTCGCTGGCCTGAGCGCGATGCCACGCCACGGCTGGGCACCGGTCACCGTGCCCGGTGCCGTGGCCGGCTGGGCCGAACTGTCCGCGCGCTTCGGCAAGGTCGAGTTTCCGCAGCTGTTCGACGACGCGATCCGCTACGCACAGGACGGTTTTCCCGTTTCCCCGATCACCGCGGCGGCCTGGGGCCGCGCAGCGCAGGTGCTCGGCGACTTCGAGGACTTCGCCGCGGCGTTCCTGCCCGGCGGCCGCGCCCCCCGCGCCGGCGAGACCTTCCGCCTGAGTGACCAGGCCAGCACCCTGCGCCGCATCGCCGCGAGCGGCGGCAAGGACTTCTATCAAGGCGAACTGGCCGGACGCATCGCGGCCCACGCCGCGGCGACCGGCGGCCAGCTGAGTGAGGCCGACCTGGCCGCGCACCGGAGCGACTGGACCGGAGTGATCAGCCAGGCGGCCTTCGGAACAGAGCTTCATCAGATTCCACCGAACGGCCAGGGTCTGGCTGCCCTGATCGCCCTGGGCATCCTCGCCGGAACCGACATCGCCAGCATGGAGCGGGACTCCGTACCGGCGCTGCACCTGCAGATCGAAGCGATGAAGCTCGCGTTCGCCGATGTGTTCCGTTACGTGTGCGACGCCGACTTCATGCAGCTGACGGTCGATGAACTGTTGGATCGCGACTACCTCGCCGGCCGCGCCGAACTGATCTCAGGCTCCCGGGCAGGCGACTACGGTCCGGGCGAGCCTCGTGCAGGCGGCACGGTCTACGTCAGTGCGGCCGACTCAAGCGGGATGATGGTGTCGCTCATCCAGTCGAACTACATGGGCTTCGGTTCCGGGATCGTCGTGCCCGGCACCGGCATCGCGCTGCAGAACCGCGGCGCCGGCTTCAGCGTCGACTCCTCCCATCCCAACCACGTTGCCGGCGGCAAGCGCCCCTTCCATACGATCATCCCCGGCTTCCTGACACAGGGGGGCGAGCCCGCCATGAGCTTCGGTGTGATGGGCGGGCACATGCAGGCCCAGGGTCATGTGCAGATGGTGCTCCGGACGGCAGTCTGGAACCAGAACCCGCAGGCGGCGAGCGATGCGCCGCGCTGGCAGGTTCTCGAGGACGGCGTGATCGCGCTCGAGGCAGGCATGCCCGAGGCAACCGTCGCGGGCCTGAGGGAACTGGGGCATCGGGTCAGCGTGCGTGAGCCAGTTGAGTTCGGCGGCGCCCAGGTGATCACGAGGCTGTCCTCAGGGGCTTACATGGCCGGCAGCGACCATCGGAAGGACGGCCACGCGGCCGGCTTCTGAGATGAGCCGCTCGAAACCGGTCCGCTGGCGCCTGGAGCAACTGGACGAAGTCACGTCCACCCAGGACCTGCTGCGCGAGCGGCTTGAGCAGGGCCGGGACGTGACAGGCCTCGTACTGCGGGCGCGCAGCCAGGTGGCGGGCAGGGGCCGCGGCAGTCGCGACTGGCTCAGCCCGGCAGGCGGGTCATGGCAGAGCGTCGGCATCGGGCCCGGCCAGTTCGAGCCGAACCCCGCGATCGCCCTGTGGATCGCCGTCGGCATCGCCGAAGCACTGAACCTGGCCGGTGCCGGAGTGGGCCTCAAATGGCCGAACGACCTGATACTCGCCTCGAGCAAGGCCGGCGGCATCCTGGTCGAGTCCGTGCGGGGCCACCTCCTGATCGGGGTCGGGGTGAACGTGTGCAACGAACCGCCCGCGGGCTTCAGCGCACTCGGCTACATCGGCCTTCAGAAGGTCGAGTTCAGCGTGCTGGAGGGCATCGAGGCCGGGATCGGGCTCGCCTGCGACCGTGAGGCATCACTGCCCGCCAGGTACGCCCGGCTGGACTGCCTCGCCAAGCGGGAAGTGCGCGTCACCCGCGGGGATGAGACGCTGGACGGAACCGCCAGCGGGGTGGACGCATCCGGCCGGCTGCTGCTGGTGCAGGCCGGCCGGACGATCGCGATCGAAACCGGAAGCGTGCGCCTCAGGCGGAGTGATCACTGAGGATGCCAAGCACCTCGTCGCGCTCCGCCTCGTTCAGGCGCCAGCCGCCAGATGCGGCGTTGCCCTGGACCTGAGCGGCACTCGTTGCACCAGCGATCACGCTGGATACCGCATCGAACGTGAGCAGCCAGCCGAACGCCAGCTCCAGCAGGCTGCGGTCCTGACGGGACGCGAACGCTATCAGGTCCTCGACCAGCCGCAGGTTGGCTTCGGTCAGCAGGCGGTCGCCGCGTTCGCCCTCGCTCAGGCGCGTGCCTTGCGGGCGGTCCCTGTCCAGCCGGTACTTTCCGGTCAGAAGGCCGTTCTGCAGCGGGAAGAACGGGATGAACCCGGTTGAGTTTGCCCGGCACCACTCGAGCAGGCCCTCCTCGGGCTCGCGGTGCAGCAGGCTGTGGTGGTTCTGGACGCTCACGAAGGCGGGGCCTCCCGGCACCGCGGCTGCCTCCTCCAGCTGCGCGACGGAGAAGTTCGAGCACCCGATCTCACGGACCTTGCCCATCCGGACAAGCTCGCGCATCGCACCGAGTGTGTCCGCGATCGGCACGTCCTCATCCGGAGTGTGCAGCTGGTACAGGTCGATGTAGTCAGTCCCCAGCCGCCTGAGACTGGCATCCACCGCCTGGTGGATGTACTCGGGCCTGGCCCCCTTCTCGCCGCCGCCCATGTCCATGCCGAACTTGCTGGCGATCAGCACGTCGGCACGGTCGCTGCCGAGCGCCTTGCCCAGCTGCGTCTCGCTCTCGCCGATCCCGTAGATGTTCGCGGTATCAAAGAAGTTGATGCCGGCGTCCATGGCCGCCCTGACCACGTCTGTGGTCGCGGCCTGATCGAGACGGCGTCCGAAGTTGTTGCATCCGAGTCCTATGACCGAGACGCGCAAGCTGCCGATATTCCTGTGTTCCATTCTTGAGGTGACCTCCCGCGCCTCTCAGGGCGCACCCGACCAGAATAGCCGCTTCGTGCGGCTCTGCTATGCTTTGGGCGAAAGACCAGTAGCCGCGCCCGCCTCAGGGCCGGCACTCACGGAGGTAGCTGACCATGACAACCGTCCGTCTGACGGTGGGGCAGGCCGTCGTACGATTCCTGGCTGCGCAGCACAGTGTCAGCGACGGCATGAGGCAGCGCCTGATCCCGGGCGTGTGGGCAATCCTGGGCCACGGCAACGTTGCCGGCCTGGGGCAGGCGCTCCAGGAGCTCGGCCCCGAGCGGGACCTGATCACATGGCGCGCGCAGAACGAACAGGCGATGGTGCACGCCGCGGCGGCCTTCGCGCGGCATACCAACCGGCAGCAGTTGCACGCCTGCACGGCCTCGATCGGCCCTGGCTCGCTGAACATGCTGACCGCCGCGGCGGGCGCCACCATCAACCGCTTGCCCGTGCTGCTGCTGCCGAGCGACTACTTCGCGAACCGCGCTCCGGATCCGGTGCTGCAGCAGCTCGAGCATCCGACCGGATTCGACCTGAGTGTCAACGAAGCCTTCCGGCCCGTGTCGAAGTTCTACGCCCGGGTGGAGCGACCCGAACAGCTGCCAGGCGCCCTGCTCGGAGCGATGCGCGTGCTGACCGATCCGGCAGACACCGGCGCGGTCACGCTCTGCCTGCCCGAGGACGTCCAGGCCGAGGCGTTCGACTGGCCAGAGGCGCTGTTCAGGCCCCGGGACTGGCGCATCCGCCGACCCGTACCGGAAGAGCACGAGCTGGACGTCGCCGCGTCCATGATCAGGACAGCGCAGCGACCGGTGATCATCGCCGGGGGCGGCGTCATCTACTCGGAAGCGACCGGGGCGCTCGACGCCTTCGCTTCAGGACTCGGCATCCCGGTCGTTGAGACGCAGGCCGGCAAGGGCGCCCTGCCGTGGGACCACCCGCTCAACGCCGGGCCGGTCGGGGCGGCAGGCGGCAGTGCAGCGAACGCGCTCGCGCGTGAGGCTGATCTGGTGATCGCGGTCGGCACGAGGCTGGGCGACTTCGTGACCGCCTCGCGTACCGCCTTTCAGGATGAGGGCGTGCGTTTCATCGGCCTGAACGTGGCCCCGGCAGACGCCTTCAAGCTGACCGCGGAGCCTCTGATCGCCGACGCGCGCAACGGCCTCGAGGCACTGCAAGCGCGGCTCGACGGCATCGCGCCGCCGTGGGGCGATGACCGTGCACTGTGGATCCGCAGGCTGCGGGATGAGTGGAACGACACGGTCAGTGGGCTGCGGACGGTGCAGGACGCAGACGACCTGGCGCAGTCGGAAGTCATCGGCATGGTCAACGATGTGTTCAGCCGGGACGCCACCATGATCTGCGCGGCCGGCAGCATGCCCGGCGACCTGCTCAAGCTGTGGCGGCCCCTGGACGAGAAGGCGTATCACGTCGAGTATGGCTTCTCGTGCATGGGTTACGAGATCCCGGCAGGAATCGGCGTCAAGCTCGCGGAACCCGGGCGCGAAGTGGTCGTGATGATCGGCGACGGGACCTACCTGATGATGAACTCCGAGATCGTCACGGCCGTCGCCGAAGGAATCGACCTCACGATCGTCCTCGTCGACAACCACGGTTTCCAGTCGATCCATGGGCTGCAGCGTTCGGTCGGCGTTCCAGGCTTCGCCAACGAGCTGAGGCACCGCGATCCCGAGACGGGCGGCCTGAGTGGCAGCTACGTACCTGTCGACTTCGCGGCGCACGCCAGGGCGATGGGGGCGGAGGCGATGTTCGCCCCGAACGGGGCCGCGCTGGCGGGCGCGCTGGCAAGGGCCAGGGGTTCGGCAGGCGTCAAAGTGATCGTCGTGCCGACCGATCCCGGCAGGCGCGTGCCCGACTTCGAGAGCTGGTGGGACGTGCCTGTGGCCGAGGTCAGCAGCCAGGAAAGCGTCAGGGGCGCACGGGAAAGGTACGAAGCCGGTCTCAAGAGGAGCCGGGACTTCCTGTGAGCCGCGTAGGGGTGGGCCCGATCGGCTGGGTCAACGATGACCTGCGCGACTGGGGTGCCGACAGGCTCGGGGAAGACGTCATGAGGGAGATCCAGGAGGCCGGCTTCGACGGTACCGAGATGAGCTACCGGTTCCCGCAGGACCCCCGCGAGCTGCGCGCCGCCCTGGACTCCCATGGGCTCGTGCTGGCAGCGGCTTACCGCTGGACGAACCTGGCCGACCCGGAGTTTCACGCTGAAGAGGTTGCCCTGGCGCGCAGGCATGTGGACTTCTGCCGCGCTGCCGGAGCCCGCTTCGCAACGCTCGCCGAGGGCACCGGCTCCCTGCACTGGGACCGGCGCGGCGAGGCAGCGGACGTCACGCCACTCGATGAGGCCGGCTGGGAGCTGCTCACGCACGGCCTGCACGAGGTCGGACGCCATGCCCGCTCGATCGGCATGCGGGTCACCGTGCATCCGCATGGAGGCACGGCGGTCGAGTCGGAGGACGAGACCGCAAGGTTGCTCGAGTCGCTCGATCCAGCGCTCGTAGGCTGGTGTCTGGACACGGGGCATGTGGCCTATGGCGGGACAGATCCCGGCCGGATGACCGAACGGTTCGCCGGGCGCGTCAGTTACGTGCATCTGAAGGATGTGCGCCAGGAGGTGCTGGCCGAGGCGCGGGCTTCGGGCTGGAGCTTCGCCCGGGCAGTCAGGGCTAACGTGTTCTGCACTCCCGGTGCGGGATCGCTGGACTTCGACCCGGTCATCAGGGCGCTCAAGGAAGCCGGATATGACGGTTGGTACGTGGTCGAAGCGGAACAGGATCCGGCACTCCACCCGGCGGCCGAGGTCAGCCGCGCAGCCAGGGAGTTCCTTCGGGAGCACCATGACATCTGACTTCACAGCAACATGGAAGGAACCAAGAGCATGAGATTCGGAGTGATCGGAGCCGGACGGATCGGCCGGCTGCACGCACGGAACCTGGCGGGTGCGATCGACGGGGCGAGCCTGCACGTCGTGATGGATGCAAGCGAGGATGCGGCCCGCGCGGCTGCCTACGGCGGGGCGCGCGTCACGACGTCAGTCACCGAAGTCATGGCGGATGACCAGGTGGACGCTGTCCTGATCGCCTCACCAACCCCGCTGCACGCCGAACAGGTCGAGGCGGCGGCGCGGGCCGGCAAGGCGATCTTCTGCGAGAAGCCGATAGCGCTCGACCTCGGCGCCACCGAGGCAGCCATGAGCGTGGTCGAACAGGCGGGCGTGCCTTTCCAGATCGGCTTCAACCGCCGCTTCGACCCGGGCTACGCCGCACTCGCCCGCGAGGTGGGGGCCGGTGCGATCGGCAGCGTCGAGCTCTTCAGGAGCCAGTCGAGCGATCCCGAGCCGCCGTCCTACGATTACGCGGTGCAGTCGGGCGGCATATACGTGGATTCTGCCATCCACGATATCGACTCGGCCCGCTTCATCGCGGGAGACATCAAGCGCGTAAGCGCACTCGGCCGGGTGTTCGCCAATCAGCAGCTGGTCGAGATGGGTGATGTGGACACCAGCGTGCTCACGCTCGAGTTCGAGAGCGGAGCGATCGGCGTGATCATGAACTCGCGTCGCACCGTGCATGGTTACGACCTGCGGGTCGAGGTGCACGGCGAGAAAGGCAAGCTGGTCACGGAAGACGAGCGGGCGACAAAGCTTTGGCGTTACGGCAAGGATGGCATCCGGGGGGACTACTACTATTACTTCATCGAGCGTTTCTTCGATGCGTACCGGATCGAGGTGCAGTCCTTCGTGAGTGATGTGGCCGCGGGGCGTCCACCCTCGCCGGGTCCGCGGGACGCGGTCGAGTCGCTCCGTGTTGCCGTCGCCGCAACGCGGAGCCTCACCACGGGCAGGCCGGTAGAGGTCGCCTCGGTCACCTGAGAGGAGCAACAAGTGGAACACGTAGTGAAGAGTTCGAAAGCTGAAGGGCTCAGGCAGGAGATCACGCCCGCCTCGGCCGGATGGAAGTTCCTCGGCTTCACCCTACACAAGGTGGCAGCGGGCGAGGTGATCGCGGACTCCAGCCGTGACCGGGAGGTCGCACTGGTGTTCCTGAGTGGCTCAGCAGCTGTCCGCGCGGGCGACGTGAGTGAACGCTTCACGGGGCGCGACCACGTGCTGCGCGGCCTGCCTCATGCGCTTTACGTACCGCCCGGCCTGGACTGGGAGGTGCGTGCAGAAACCGCGTTGGAGTTCGCGATCGCCACGGCGCCCGCAGAGGGGCGCTATCCGGTGCGGTTCATCAGACCCGGTGACGTGACCGTGGAGATCCGCGGCGGCCACAACGTTACGCGGCAGATATCGCACCTGATCGATCCCGGACAGGCGGAGAAACTACTGTGCGTCGAGGTGCTCACTCCTTCGGGAAACTGGAGCAGCTACCCGCCGCACAGGCATGACGTCCAGGCGCTCCCGGACGAGGTCGATCTTGAAGAGGTCTACCACTACCGCTTCCTGCCCGGCGACGGCTGGGCGGTTCAGAGGCTGTACAACGACGACCGCAGCCTGAACGAGCTGCTGCTCGTCGGCGAGGGCGACACGGTGCTGGTGCGCGAGGGCTATCACCCGGTCGTGACCGCGCCGGGCTACGACGCGTATTACCTCAACTTCCTGGCTGGCGAGACCCCTTCCTGGGTCGCCAGGGATGAGCCCCAGCTGGCTTGGGTCAGGGACTCATGGGAAGGCGCGGACGACCGCCTCCGGATCCCCCTGACCGAGTAACCGGCCGGTTCAGTATCCGCCGTGGCCCGCGATGAAGGAATCCAGCTCGCTCGCAGTGGGCATGGCGTTCGCACAGCCCTGCCTGGTCACGACCATCGCGCCGGCCGCGTTCCCGTGCCGGACGCTGCGGTACCAGTCCCAGCCGGAGGCGCGTCCCGTGATGAAGCCGGCGGCGAACGCGTCTCCGGCCCCAAGGATGTTGACCACCTCAACCTCGAAGCCCGGCACGCTCAGCGTCTCGCCTCCGCGCAGGTGCACGCTGGCTCCATGTTCGCCGCGTTTTACGATCAGCGCCTCCGGCCCGCTCGGCATCGACATGACCCGCATTATGTTCGCTTCCGTGTCACCGCGGATCACCGGCGCCGAGATCTGCTGGTCCGTGATGACTATGTCGGCGGGATCGCGCAGCATCATCGCGTTCAGCTCCTCCTCGGTTCCGATCGCGACGTCCACCAGCGGCAGGAGCGCCCTGGCCATCACGCCGTAGGCGCGCGGGTCGTGCCATTGGTCGGCACGGAAGTCCAGATCGAAGTAGACGGTGCGGCCGGCGGCCCGGGCCAGCTCGCAGGCGAGGAAGGTCGCGCTGCGGCTCGGTTCGCGCGAAAGGCCGGTCCCGGACACCTCGATCGCGGCCGTGTCTGCGATGGGCGCGGCCTGAACGTCATCGATATCCAGTTGCATGTCCGCCGCGTTGTCGCGGTAGAAGACGAGCGGGAACCGGTCCGGCGGCTCGATGCCCAGCAGCACGGCGCTTGTACGCGCCTCGGGCTTGACGGGCACGAAGCCGACGTCCACCCCCTCGCGCTTCAGGAAGCCCAGCAGGAACGAGCCGACCTTGTCCTTGCCGATCGCGGTCAGCAGGCTTGTCCTCAGGCCCATCCGTTGCGCTCCGACTGCGATGTTGAGAGGGCTGCCTCCGACAAGCGCGGCGAAGCTGGTGATCTCCTCGAACGGCGCGCCGATATCGTTGGAGTACAGGTCGATTGACGATCGCCCCATGGTCAGCAGGTCGAACCTTGGAGTGTCATTGCCGTTTGCGTTGCTGCTTGCCTTCATGCCGCATGATACCGTCGGTCGCCCTGGTATTCCAGGCGACACGGCCCGACCCCCGGCGAGCAGTATTTTGGTGAGCGCTCGGCCCCATGGTCTAGCGGTCAGGACAGCACCCTCTCACGGTGCAAGCTAGGGTTCGATTCCCTATGGGGTCACCAACGTTAATGCCGGAGGGCAGCCGCACTCGAATGCGGCTGCCCTCCGGCCGTTTCTCACTCCTCGGCGCCGCTGAGCGTGAAGTGGAAGCTGGCGCCCTTGCCTTCCTCGCCCTCGGCCCAGATGCGGCCGCCGTGCCGCCTCACGATCCGGTACACGGTCGCCAGCCCGATTCCGCTGCCCGGGAACTCTTCGATCGTGTGGAGCCTCTGGAACGGCACGAACAGCTTCATCGCGTAATCCATGTTGAAGCCGGCGCCGTTGTCCCGGACGAAGTAGACCTGCTCACCATCCTGCTCGGTCATGCCGACCTTGATCTCGGCGTCCTCGATACCGGAAGTGAACTTCCAGCTGTTGCCCAGCAGGTTGTCGAACAGGATGATTATCAGCTGCCTGTCCGCGCTCGTGCTGATGCCCGGGGTCACCTTGATCGTGACGTTGCGATCGGGCTCCTTCTCCGCCAGTTCCTGCAGGATCGCGCTGGCGATGTCGCTGATGTCCACGCGTTCGCGCCGCATCGCGCTCTGCGACAGTCGCGAGAGGCTCAACAGGTCGTCGATGAGCGTGCCCATCTTGCGCGCCCCGTTGCGGATCCTGTCGATGTAGTCCAGCGCCTGCCCGTCCAGCCGGTCGCCGTAGTCCTCCTGGAGCGCCTGGCTGAAGCCGTCGATGCCGCGCAGGGGCGCGCGGAGGTCGTGCGACGCCGAGTAAGTGAACGCCTCGAGCTCCGCATTCACGGAGCGAAGCTGGGCCGTGCGCTCCTCGACCCGACGCTCGAGCTCCTCGTTCAGGTCTATCGCTTCCATCAGGCGGAGGGCGTTGGCGACCGCGGCTGCGCTGCGCCTGCCCACTTCCGCGAAGAACACCCGGTCCTCTTCTCCGAACGGGGTGTCAGGGCTCCCGTACGCCAGCGTCAGCATCCCTACGTTGCTTTCCTGATGGACCAACGGGATCTGCAGGGCAGAGCCGTAGCCCATCTGGTCGAGGAGTTCCAGGAGCCTTGGATCCTGCTCGATCGCGTACATTAGCCGCTGTGTCCGGCCCCGGACAAGCACGGGTTCCCCGGCGGTGATGTCGACCCTGGACGGCCTGCGCGACACGCTGCTGTTGAGGCGAGCCGAGTATTCGTCAGCGATCGCCTGCAGCTGCGGAGCGTTAGGAGTCGTCCGCACCCGTTCCAGGGTGCCGTCCTCGTTCAGAAGGTCCAGTGCCGCCCAGTCGCAGAAGTTCTGGGCGAGCATGGTAGTGAGCCTTTCTGCCGTGATGTCCAGGTCGACTTCGTTCGCGAGCATCAGTCCCATGTCCGCCAGGAAGCGGGATCGCTGGTTGGCCGCTTCGGCGACGGCGCGCGCCTCACGCTCGCGCTCCAGGGCTATCACCCTGGCCTGCTCAGCGGCCTGACGGTCCTTGATCTGACCCTGCAGGCTCCGGTTCGTCTCGGCATTCACCTGTTCCTGCTGAGCCACGCGCGACATGTTGCGCCTCAGCGTCAGCGTGAAGCGGTCCAGGAACAGCGCGAGCAGCACGAGCAGCATGATGTGGCCGGCAAGGCCCTCGTTGCTGGTCGCATCGAAGGGGTTAGAGAAGCTCAGCCAGGCGTCTTCGACGGGCATGAGTGCATTTATCAGGATGATGCTGCAGAGGGCGACACCGGTGGTGGACAGCAGTGCGCCCCGCCCCAGGACGAGCGCGGAGAGCGCGATCGGAATCACGTAGGCGGAAACTATCTCACTCCGGCTTGAAGCGTCCGACATGTGGACGGAGTAGCCGATGATGACGAGCAGCGAAGTGACGAAGAAGCTGACCGAACTGCGAAAGCGATCTCCAGTCAGCTGCAGGATCGCTATTCCGTTCAGCACGAGGACGACGGCGATGACGGCCAGGGTAACGGCGTCCGGCCGGGCAGCCGACGCCTCGCGGATCAGCAGGTACAGAAGGAAGGCCGCGAGAGTGATCGCAAGGATCCGCAGCATCGGCGTCCATTCTTCCTGGATGTTTCTGAGGGCTGCCCCGGCTCCGCCCGGCAGCCGGTCGCTCAGGTCTTCTGGCCGGCTCATGCACCGATACTACAGGGAGGGCCCTGTGCGCGTGATAGACTCCTTGTCCGGACGGGTTCTGCCGTCGGCACCGATGTTCCAGCTGCTGGATTTCCGGAATGCCGACGCGGGCCTTTTGTGGCGTGCAAGCCTGCCCGAGCTCAGGAGGAACAATGGCCACCGCAACCAAGAAAACCGCCACCAAAACCACCAAAGCACCGAGCAAGGCGAAGGCACCCGCCAAGGCGAAGGCAGCTGCAAAGGCACCGGTGAAGGCCAAGGCGCCTTCCAGGGCCAAGAAGGTTGCCGCCAAATCTGAAGCGGCGGCAGCACCGGCACAGCCGACCTGGCTGGATGCCGCACCGATCGTCAAGCTGATCGGACAGGGCGTTGCCGACGGCTCGGTCGACACCGAAGAGATCACCAACGCCGTCAACATGACCACACACATGCTCCAGGTCGAATCTGACGCGCTGAACGTCGAGGACCTGATGGAGCTGCTCGAGTCCAAGGGCGTCACCATCGCCGAGCTGAGCGAAGACGAGGCCCTGGATGACGAGGAGCTTGAAGCCAAGGACCTGGACGACGTCGACGAAGACGAGCTGCCCGACGAGGACGACGAGGTCCTGGACCGCGAGGAGATGGAAGCGCGCGCCGAGGCAATGGCCGATTCGCGCGTCAAGACGAACGACCCCGTGCGCCAGTACCTGCAGGAGATCGGCCGCGTCAAGCTGCTCACACTCGAAGAGGAGATCAGCCTCGCGCGCCGCATCGAGGAGGGTGAGGCCGCCAAGGTCGTGCTCGAGGAGAACCAGGAGCTGGAGGACCGCGAGCGCCGCCGTAACCTGCGCATCGTCGAGGACGGCGAGCTGGCCCGGCGTCACCTGATCGAGGCGAACCTGCGCCTGGTCGTTTCAATCGCCAAGAAGTACAACGGCCGGGGCATGAGCTTCCTGGACCTGATCCAGGAGGGCAACCAGGGCCTGATCAGGGCAGTCGAGAAGTTCGAGTACCGCCGCCGCTACAAGTTTTCGACCTACGCCACCTGGTGGATCCGCCAGGCGATCAACCGCGCCATCGCTGACCAGTCCCGCACCATTCGCATCCCGGTGCACATGGTCGAAACGATCAACAAGCTGACGCGCGCCTCCAGGCGCCTGCAGCAGGAGCTCTCGCGCGAACCGAGCTACGAGGAGATCGCCGACGCCATGGGCCCGGACTGGAACGCGGAGAAGGTCGAGGAGGCGTTCAAGCTGACGCGCGAGCCCTTCAGCCTCGAGACCCCGATCGGCGACGAGGAAGACTCCTTCTACGGCGACTTCATCCCCGACGAGAACATCGAGTCGCCCGTCGAACAGGCCAGCAAGATCATCCTGAGCGAAGAGCTCGAGGAGGCCCTCGACAAGCTGAACGAGCGCGAGGCGATGGTCCTCAAGCTGCGCAAGGGCCTGGTCGACGGCCGTGAGCACACGCTCGAGGAGGTCGGCAGCCACTTCGGCGTCACCCGCGAGCGGATCCGTCAGATCGAGAACAAGGCGCTGCGCAAGCTCAAGTACCACGAGAGCCGGACGCGCAAGCTCAGGGACTTCCTGGACTGAGTTCGGGTTCCCCAGTCAGGGCGCAGTCTGCGTCCCTGGGCTTCAGATTCAACTTCAACCGCGCCATCGAGTCATTGATGGCGCGGTTTGCGCATTGTTGCGATGCGACGTTCCTGCCGGCAGGCTCGTATGCGCCCGACGTGGGTATGTCGAGCGGGCCAGTCGGGCTCAGGAGTGTGGACCTCCCGGATTCAGGCGCGAGCGAATGCCTAGCCAACTACTCAACATTTACTTGACTGCGTCCTGCACCTTACAATGACGGACCAAATCCGACTGAAGTGACCGCTGTGATTCGGCCGCTGATGTTAATGGTGTCAGAAAGGTTGCAGGAATGCCAGAGTCCAGTCCCGCGAGCCAGGCACAGCCAGACCTTGAAGCCCTCCGCGAGGGCTTCAGCGAGCTGAAGCCGGCGATGACGTTCCGGGAGGCCACGATCGAGGCCGACCGCTGTCTTTACTGCTTCGACGCCCCGTGCGTCCAGGCGTGTCCCACGCACATCGACATCCCGCTCTTCATCCGCAAGATCGCCACAGACAACGTGACCGGGTCCGCGATCACCATCCTGGAATCCAACCTGCTCGCCGGCACCTGTGCCCGCGTCTGCCCCGTGGAGGAACTGTGCGAGGGTGCGTGCGTGATGGGTGAGCACTACAAGCCGATCGAGATCGGCCGCCTCCAGCGTTACGCGATGGATCACCTGTTCGAACAGGACCGCCAGCCGCTGCCGGTGGCTGCGCCGACCGGCAAGCGAGTGGCAGTCGTCGGCTCCGGTCCCGCCGGCCTCAGCTGTGCGGGTGAACTTGCGCTGAACGGGCACAGCGTCACCGTCTTCGAGCGGGATGACCTGCCGGGTGGACTGTCCACGTACGGGATCGTCGTCATGCGCGAGCCGATCCGCGTGTCGCTCGAGGAGGTCGAGTTCATCGAGTCCCTCGGCGTCGAGATCCGCACCGGAGTCAACGTCGGCACGGACATCACCGCAGACCGGCTCCTGTCCGAGTACGACGCCGTCTTCCTGGGCGTCGGCATGGGCAAGGTCCCGGACATGCAGATCCCCGGCGAGGACCTGGAAGGCGTCACGGAAGCGCTCCAGTTCATCCGCGCCACCAAGCTGGCCGAGAAGGACGGGCTCGAGCAGCTGACGAGCATCCCACTCGGGCAGCATGTGGCCGTGATCGGGGCGGGCAACACCGCGATCGACGCTGCCACGATCGCGAAGCGGCTTGGAGCCGAACGCGTCACGATCGTTTACAGGCGCACAGACAGGGAGATGCCGGCCTACGACTTCGAGTACGACTTCATCAAGGGCGAAGGCGTCGAGTTCAGGTTCCTGAGCCAGCCCGTCAGCATCCAGGGCCAGGACGGCCGGGTGACCGGACTCGAATGTGTGCGCATGCAGCCCTCGGCACCCGATGACGACGGCCGCCGCGGCGTCGTGCCCGTACCGGACAGCACGTTCGTGCTGGAGTGCGACCAGGTGATCCTGGCCATCGGCCAGGAGAAGCACGTCGATACCATCGCGAGCTTCGGTGTGGAGGTCGAGCGCGGCTACGCAAGGGTGGACGATGGCATGGCCACCTCCAACCCGCGCGTCTTCGCGGGCGGTGACTGCGCCAAGCTGACCGGTCACGCGATGACCGTGACCGCGGTCCAGGACGGCAAGCTCGCCGCCAGACGCATTCACGCGTACCTCAACGAGATCGCCCCGAAGGTGGGCGAGGAAAGGATGCACGGAGAAAAGTGGCTGACCTGAGCATCAACTTCGCCGGCGTGAAGAGCCCCAACCCCTTCTGGCTGGCTTCCGCGCCCCCGACCAACACGGCCTACCAGGTGAACAAGGCGTTCGAGTACGGCTGGGGTGGTGCCGTCTGGAAGACGATCGGCACCCCGGTCCTGAACGTCTCGTCCCGCTACGGCGGTTTCGAGCACAAAGGCAACAAGCTGGTCGCGATCAACAACATCGAGCTGATCTCGGACCGGCCCCTGCACGTCAACCTCAGGGAGATCGCCGAGGTCAAGAAGCTCTGGCCCGACCGGGCCGTCATCGTTTCGGCCATGTTCGAGTCCGACCCGGACGTCTGGCGCGACGCGGTCATGCGCATCGAGGACACGGGCGCGGACGCGATCGAGCTGAACTACGGCTGTCCGCACGGCATGAGCGAGCGCGGGATGGGATCGGCCGTCGGCCAGGTGCCCGAGTACTGCGAGATGATCACCGGCTGGGTCACGGCCGCCGCGAGCATCCCCGTCATCGTCAAGCTCACGCCCAACATCACGAACATAAAGGTGCCGGCGATGGCGGCAATAGCGGGTGGCGCCAACGCCCTCAGCCTCATCAACACCATCAACAGCGTCATCGGGGTCGATCTCGACGACTTCCAGATCCAGCCGAGCATCGGCGGCAAGGGCGGCCACGGCGGTTACGCGGGTCCGGCCGTCAAGCCGATCGCGCTCAGCATGCTGAGCGAGACGATGCAGCTGGACCAGACGAAGGACTTCGGCATCCCGATCTCCGGCATGGGCGGGGTCGAGACCTGGCGTGACGCCGCGGAGTTCCTCCTCCTGGGCGCGAGCAGCATCCAGGTGTGCACCGCCGTCATGCACTACGGCTTCAAGATCATCGACGAGCTCTGCGACGGCCTCAGCAACTGGCTCGACTCCAAGGGCGCGGCCAGCATCAACGACGTGATCGGCGGCAGCGCCCCGCGCTACTCGCCGTTCAACCAGATGGACCTGAGCTACCGCGTGGTGGCCAGCATCGACGAGGACAAGTGCATCCACTGCAACCTCTGCTACGCAGCGTGCGACGAGGGTGCGCACCAGTCGATCGACCTTACGGTCGATGGCGTCAAGATCGATCCGGAGACGTACACCAGCGCGGTCAGGCCGCTGCCTTACGTGCGCGAGGACGACTGCGTCGGCTGCAACCTCTGCTCGCTCGTGTGTCCGGTCGACGGCTGCATCACGATGGTCGAGCGCCCGCCGCTGCGCGACAGCGTCACATGGGGCCAGATAACGCAGCAGTTGCCGGAAGTGACGCTGCGCTGGGACGAGATGGAGAAGTACCGCGCCGAGAAAGGCATCGACATCCACTGAACGCCAGCAGGTGTTCAGTGGATTCACGGGAGGTCAGCAGTTGAGCTTACTTGTACAGGGCGGCGAGATAGTCACCGCCGACAGCCGTTACGTGGCGGACATCCTCGTCGAGGGCGAGGTGATCACCCGGATCGGCAGGAACCTTGAAGCGCCGGCCGGAGCCACGGTCATCGACGCCCGCGGCAGAATGGTGTTCCCCGGCTTCATCGATCCGCACGTGCACATCTACCTGCCCTTCATGGGCACCGTCACTGCCGACACGCACGAGACCGGCAGCCGCGCCGCGCTCCTTGGTGGCACGACCACGTTCATCGAGATGCTGGCCCCGCCGCGCGGGCAGGACCTGATGCAGGGCGTGGCCCATTGGAAGGGCCTGGCCGAAGGAAAGAGCGCCTGCGACTACACCTTTCACATAGGCGTTACCCAGTTCGACGATGAGACCGAGGCGCAGCTGCGCCGGCTGGTGGCAGAGGGGCTCAGTTCGTTCAAGGTGTTCCTGGCCTACAAGGGCGCGTTCGGCATCGACGACAGTGAACTCTTCGGGGTGCTGAAGCTGGCCGCGGAACTCGGCGTGACCGTGACGGCGCACTGCGAGAACGCCGAGCTGGTCGGTGCCCTGCAGCAGCAGCTGCTTGCCGCGGGCAAGTCGGGCCCCGAGTGGCACGAGCCCAGCCGCCCCGAGAGCGTTGAGGCCGACGGCGTACACCACTTCACCACCTTTCTGGAGATGACCGGCGCAAGGGGTTACATCGTCCACCTGAGCTGCAAGCCGGCGCTCGACGTGGCCGTGGCCGCCAAGGCCCGCGGGGTGGATGTCAGCATCGAGGCAGTGATTCCCCACCTCATACTCGATAAGACGATGGCCGAACTTGCCGATTTCGAGGGCGCGAAGTACGTGATGTCGCCGCCGCTGCGCGACAGGCGCAACCACCAGTACCTGTGGAGCGCGCTGAAGTCCGGACTCATCGACACCGTCGCGACTGATCACGCCCCGTTTGACTTCAAGGGCCAGAAGGAGATGGGCACGGACGCCTTCACTATGATCCCCAACGGCATCCCGGCGCTCGAGGAGCGGGTCAAGCTGCTCTATACGTACGGAGTGAGCCGCGGCGGCATGGACCTGCACCGCTTCGTCGACGCCGCCTCGACACGAACGGCGCAGCTGTTCGGCCTGTTCCCGCGCAAGGGCACGATCAGTGTCGGCAGCGACGCGGACCTGGTCGTCTGGGATCCCGACTGGCGTGGGGTCATCAGCGCCCGGACGCACGCCATGAACGTCGACTACAGCGGCTTCGAGGGCATGGAGGTAGATGGCCGTCCCGAGACCGTGACCGTTCGCGGCAAGGTGCAGGTGCAAGACGGCGAGTTCATCGGTGCTCAGGACCGCGGGCAGCTGCTGCTGCGGCCACTGTCCTGAGCGTCGGCGTGCAAAGCCAACCTGTCATCACCGTACGGGACCTGAACATGGTCTTCAGCGGCCGGGGCAGCGAGACCGTTGCGCTGCGCGATGCCAACCTGACCGTTGATTCGGGCGAGTTCATCAGCCTGATCGGCCCATCAGGCTGCGGCAAGACCACCCTGCTCAGACTCATCGCCGACCTGGTCGCCCCGACCTCGGGCGAACTGGAGATCATGGGCAAGACGCCGCGGCAGTCGCGTCTTGACCGCGACTACGGCTACGTGTTTCAGGCGCCGGCGCTGCTCGAATGGCGCAGCGTGATGCGCAACGTCCTGCTGCCGCTCGAGATCATGCGATTCGGCAAGGCCGAGCGCGAGAAGCGCGCGACACAACTGCTCGACCTGGTCGGGCTCGAGGACTTCAAGCGCCAGTACCCCTGGCAGCTCTCCGGCGGGATGCAGCAGCGCGTGTCGATCGCCCGGGCGCTCGCGTTCGACCCGAAGCTCCTGCTGATGGACGAGCCCTTCGGAGCGCTCGACGAGATCACGCGCGAGACGATGAACCAGGAGCTGCTGCGCATCTGGTCGCAGACGCAGAAGACGATCGTCTTCGTGACGCATTCGATCGCCGAGGCCGTCTTCCTTTCCTCGCGCATAGTCGTTATGACGCCGCGGCCGGGCAAGATCGAGAAGGTCATCCCGGTCGACCTGCCCTACCCGCGCGACGCAGAGACGCGGGAATCGCAGCGGTTCTTCGAGCTGGCCACCGAGGTGCGCGAGTCGCTGCGCGAGGCACACTGACGTGAGGACCGAGGGCTGGACCGGTGCGTAACGCGCTGCCCGTCGTACTGACGCTGGTGGTGCTGGTGCTGCTGATGTACCCGCTGGCGCTCCTCTTCGGCATCCCGCTGGCGCGCCGCGACATGGAGGACAGCCGCAAGTGGCTGCGGGAGGCGGCCACCGTGCAGCCGGCGCCCGTCATTCCCGCAGACGGCCTGTCGCTGCCCGAGGCGATCGCCAGCTCCTTCGGAACCGAGGCTGCCGGCGTGCCCGTCATGGACGGCACCGCGCTGGCTCCGGATGAGACCGCCGGCTGGGTCGACTGGCTCGGCGAGATGCTGCCCGAGGGTGACTCCGTCTGGACGCTCGCACAGCCCCTGCCCGACAGCTTCGAGGCCTACGTGAACGAAGGCGGCGACTGGCGGCACCTGGAGCGCGGCAGTGTGCCGCCCGCCCTGCCGCCGGACGGCAACCGCGTTCGCTTCACCTTCGGCGGTGCCGAGGGGCCCGTACTGCTGGATGGCGTGTTCCTGCGCGAGGGCGAACACTTCGAGCTCGAGGGAGCCGCCGTAACGTTCCTGGAGCCGCCGCCCTTCGGTTCGCAGCTGCTGCGGATCGAGGCTGAGTATGAGGTTCTTGACGCCGAAACGGGCACGCTCGCGTTCAATGAGCCCACCTTCCCGGACCGCGAGTTGCGCGTCGTCGCTGACGTCCTGAGCCTGGCGCCGTTCATGCAGGGCGAGGTGAACGGCACTTCCCGCGAGTTCGCCTTCCCGGCCCCCCTGATCATCGAGGCGGACCGGACGAGGCAGGTCTGGCTGGACGGCCGGCTGCTGTCGGACAACGCCGAACGCCCGGCGGAGCGTGTGGACGGAACGGTGCGTGCCTTCACGTTCGAGTCCGACCGGGGACTCGTCGTCCTGGACGGTACGCTGCAGGAGGAAGGCCGCGATTACGCCCGCAATGGCCCCGAGATCGAGTTCAGCAGCGTACCGGCGCGCAACGCGCAACTGCGGCAGTACCGTGACTACTGGCTGAGCGATCCCGCTGCCGGGGCGGTACTGCTGGCCGAGCCGCCCGCCGAGGGCAGCCGCCTGTGGACCACCCGTTACGTGTATTACCTGCGGCCCGCGTGCGGAGCCACCGTCCTGGAGTGCTTCTTCGCGCTGCCCCAGCACCCCGTGCCGTTCCCGCACTGGATCGCGGAGCGCATCGGACCGTTCTTCGAGCGTTACCCGCTTGGTGACGAGCGCAACGTCATGCGCGCCACGCTTTACACGACCATGGGCACGGTCTCGGCGCTCCTGCTCGGCGCCGCACTCGGGGTGTTCCTGGCGGTGTTGTTCGTGATCTTCAGGCCACTCGAGCGCACCCTGCTGCCCTGGGCGATCGCGTCACAGACGGTGCCGATCATCGCGCTCGTGCCCGTGCTGCTGCTGGTGCTCGGCAACTTCGGCATCACCATCCAGACGAGCCTGCTGCCCACTGCTCTGGTCGGCGCGTACCTGTGCTTCTTTCCCGTCGTCGTCAGCACCACCAAGGGCCTGCGCGCCGTCGAGCCGCTCGTGCTCGACCTGATGCGTTCTTACGCCGCCAGCAAGCTGGAGGTGTTCTGGCGCGTGCGCTTGCCCGCCGCCACGCCGTTCTTATTCACCGGCCTCAAGCTGGGCATGGCCGCCGCGCTCGTCGGGGCGCTCGTGGCGGAGACCGAGTCGAACAACCGGCGCGGCCTGGGTTACCAGATCCTGGGTCAGGTGCAGTCGGGCAGTGTCGCGGACGTCTGGATCCTGCTGATCATCTCCGCCGTGCTCGGCATCGTGCTGGTCGGCGCCGTCAGCCTGGTTCAGCGGATCCTGGCACCGTGGGAGCGCCGCGCATGAGCCGGCGCGCCACGCTGTTCCCGCTGTTCGCCCTGCTGGCCGCCGCGGCGGGCTGGTTCCTGCCACTCGCGCAGTCGGACGGCGCGGGCCTGGGCGGCTGGCTCGCGCCCGTTCTGCTGCTCATCGCGCTGGTCTCTTGCCTGGTCCCGGGCCTGGTCACGCTCACGGTCATGGTCTTCGCCGCACTGGCCGGCGCCTGGCTGCCGGTGCAGGAGCTGCAGGGGACCGGCAGTCAGGCCGCCGGCGGCTACTGGCTGCTCCTATGGGGCCAGCTGCTGGCGGCCGTTGGTGGCGCCGGTCTCGTTAGCCTGTCCGAGCAGGAGGTCGAGCCCGGCTGGCGCCAGCGCCTGCGCGTGCTCGTGCCGCCGGCCGTCGTTCCGGTCGTGCTGCTCCTGGTCTGGCAGGGGCTCGTGATTGGGTTCGCAGTCCCGAAGGGAATCTTTCCGGGCGTGCACCACGTTGTGCAGCAGCTGCAGGCGAGCCTGCCCGTGCTGCTGAATGACAGCTACGTCACCTTCGTTCAGGAGGTCGCGCTGGGCCTGCTCATCGGCGTGAGCGCGGGCTTCCTGGCCGGAGTCGCGATCTCGTTCAGCCCGTTCCTCCAGCGCGGGTTCCTGCCGCTGGCCGTCGCCTTCGGTGCCGTTCCGATCGTCGGGCTGGCCCCGGTGCTGGGACGCGCGTTCGGCGTCGACTGGGAATCCAAGGCGGCGGTCGTCGTCATCGTCACCTTCTTCCCGGTCGTGCTCAACATCGTCCAGGGGCTTCTGCACGTCGACCCGCTGAAGCTGGAACTGCTCCGTGCCTACGCGGCCCGGCCCTACGAGGTCTTCCTGAAGGTCCGGCTGCCCAACTCGCTGCCGTACCTGTTCAACGCGCTCAAGATCGGCGTGGTCGTCGCCGTGATCAGCGTCATCGTTGCCGAGTTCCTGATTCCGGGCCCACCGCGCGGCCTGGGCCAGCGCATCAGCCTGTCAGCCCGCCAGGGAGCCTTCGACGTGGCGTTCGCCGCGATCGTGGTTTCCAGCGTCTTCTCGATAGTCATGTATTCCGTCGTCTCGTTCCTGGAGCGCGTCTCCACGAGCTGGCATGCGTCGCACCGCGGGGAGGAGGGCTGAGCGAAACTGAAGGGCAGTTTTCACGACTTGACCGCCGGTGCCGCTGGCGGACATGAAAGGCAGTTGTTCAATGAAGAGATGGATCGCAGCAGCATCGTTCGTACTGGCTTCCCTCGCCTCCACATCACTCGCACAGGACGACCTCATCGACGTCTGCTTCCAGTCGAAATGGTTCCCGCAGGCCCAGTTCGTCGGTTACTTCGTCGCCCAGTCCAAGGGCTTCTACGAGGAGGAAGGGCTTGACGTCACCATCCTCGACGGCGGCAGCGTGAACCCCACGGTGCAGGTAGCGAGCGGAAACTGCGACTTCGGTACCGACTGGATCGCCAACATGCTCGTCCAGCGCGACCAGGGCCTCGAAGTCACCCAGATCGCGCAGATCTATCAGCTGGCGGGCTACCGCCTCGTCGCCCTGGCCGACAGCGGCATCGAGTCGTTCGACGACCTGGCCGGCCGCCGCGTGGGTGTGTGGGCCTTCGGCAACGAGTTCGCCGCGGCGGCGGTGTTCGCCAAGGCGCAGCTGCTGAGTGACCTGGACCCGACCGTTACCGATCCGGACGTCGAGGCGGTCGTGTACGCCTTCGACCCCGCCCTCGTCTTCCCGGACGAAGTGGACGCGGCCAGCGCCATGACCTACAACGAGCTTGACCAGATCATCGGCCTCGGCTACCCGCTTGACGTCCTCAACGTCCTCGATCCCGCGGACATCGGCGCCGACCTGCTTGAGGACATGATCTTCGTCAACAACGACGTGCTTGCCACCGACAACTTCAAGGGCTCCGGCCTGAGCGGCCGCGAGGTCGCGGAGCGCTTCCTTCGCGCCTCGATCCGCGGCTGGGAGTACGCGGCGGACAACCAGGCGGAATCCACCGCCATCGTCATCGCCCAGTGCGGCGACACCTGCGCCGGCTCCGGCACCACGCAGAGCCCCGAGATTCACCAGACCTGGCAGACAGCCGAAGCGATCAAGCTGACCAAGCCCACGCCCGACACCGCCGTCGGCTCGCTCAACCGCGCCGACTGGGAGCGGTCCGTCGCCACCCTCGTCGAGGTCGGCCTCATCTCGGAGCCGGTTTCCTACGACGACGTCGTCGACGAGAGCGTGTACGACGCCATCAACTGACCTCTCAGAGACTTTCTTGTGGTCCGGCACGCCCCTGGAGTGCCGGACCGCTTTCTGCTCAGGGCCAGCCGGGCAGTTATATTCAGTCAGGAGGAAACAACGTGAGTGCAACCAACACAACCAGGACGGCTGAACTCCTGGAGCGGCAACGCCGGGTCCTGCTGCCGGTCCAGACGAAGATGCTCTTTTACGGTGATGAACCCCTGGCGGTTGCGCGTGCTGCGGGCGACTGGCTCTGGGACGTGGAGGGAAACGAGTACCTGGACTTCTTCGGCGGCATCCTCACCGTCGCGATCGGCCACTGCAACGAGGAGGTCGTTGCTGCCGTGTCCGCCCAGATCAGGAAGGCCGGTCACACCTCGACGCTTTACCTGAACGAGATCACGGTCGAGGTGGCCGAGTTCCTCGCGCGCGTCACGCCCGGGCGCCTGCAGCACACGTTCTTCACCTCGAGCGGCACCGAGGCGAACGAGACCGCGGTCATGGCCGCCCGCGCCCACACCGGCAACACCGACATCGTCGCCCTGCGGCACGGCTACAGCGGCCGGAGCGCAATGACCATGTCGCTTACCGGCCAGTCCACCTGGCGCAGCGGCGGCGTGTACGACGGTTACGTCAAGCACGTCCGCAGTC
Organism: uncultured bacterium; assembly: GCA_964495325.1. Lineage (GTDB taxonomy): Bacteria > Deinococcota > Deinococci > Deinococcales > Trueperaceae > CAZBVI01. Next base: position 66,507 of record CAZBVI010000001.1, on the reverse strand, counting down.
CCTACATGGGCCGCCGTCCCGCCGGCATGAGCGAGGACGCCTACCTGGACTTCCTGGTCGAGGACTTCGAGGACTTCCTTGCCACGTCAACCGACGGTCGGATCGCGGCCTTCATGGCCGAACCGATCCAGGGCGTCGGCGGCTTCCAGCCCGTACCGTTCGGGTACTTCCGGCGGATCGAGCCGCTCGTGCGGGCGGCCGGCGGCATCATGATCATCGACGAGGTGCAGACCGGCTGGGGCCGCACCGGTGGCCAGCTTTGCGCCATCGAGCACTGGGGCATCGAACCGGACGTGATGACCTTCGCCAAGGGCATCGCGAACGGCGCACCGGTCGGCGCCACCGTCATGGTGCCCGAGGTCGCCGCGGCCCTGCAGGCCTCTACGCTCGCGACCTACGGCGGCAACCCCGTGTCGATGGCCCAGACGCTCGCGACGCTGCAGTACATCGAACGCAACCGGCTCTGGGAGAACGCCGGAAGGCAGGGCGCCAAGCTGCGCGCGGCACTCGAGGAGCTGCAGTCGGAGCACGGCTTCATCAGTGACGTGCGCGGCATGGGCCTGATGCAGGCGATCGAGTTGACGGACGAGGCCGGACAGCCGGACGCTGCGCGGGCGAACGCCCTGGTTGCGGAGGCGCGCAACAACCGCCTGCTGATAGGCAAGGGTGGCCGTTACGGCAACTCCATGCGCATCGCGCCGATGCTCAACGCCAGTGACGAGGTCATGGCCGAAGGCATCGAGCGGCTGAGGAGGTCCGTCGCCGCGATCGCCTGAGTTCGCGCGCGCCGGGCTTTGACGTCCTGTTGACGGCGGCGCGTTAATCTTAGCGGCATGATCAAGCCGCTCGCCTGGAGAGTCCGGGGCGCTGTTGCAGCATTCGCGTTGCTGCTGACGGCTCTGCCACAGTTGTCGTTCAATGCACACGCACAGGGCGCATGCCTTGTGCCTGGTGATTCCGGGCCGGAAGCCCTGCTGGACGGTCTCGGCTGCGTGACCGCGGTCGCGTCTGACGCGGAGTTCCAGGTGAACTGGCACCTGAGCGAGTCCGATATCAACCGGCGACCCGTTACGGTCACGCTTACTGCTGCTCCGGCCCAGACCGTGACACTCTCCCTGGTCGTGCCCGGACTGGCCGGGGCGGCGGCAACCCTGACTTCAGCGGACGGTATTATGGAAACGACAGTCTGGCCCCTGCTGCCCGCCGAATATGAACTGCGTTTCACGGTTTCCGGTCAGGAGGGCCGCTTCGTCTTCGACTCCGGCAACCCGGGCAGCTCGGTCACCTTCTCGACCTCACCGACCGGGCCGGACGGCAGGCCCACGCGGCAAAGCGGAGAGTTCGATCAGATCGGCAGCCTGTTCACAGCCCCCGACTACATCCACTGGACCGTGCCCGAGCCCGTGCAGGACGGCCGGGCCTGGCGTGTCGCACTGACCGGAACGCCCGGCTTCCCGGTGACCGTGAAGCTTTATGACGAGTCCGGAACCGAGCTGCTGCACGACAGCGTCCCGGCCGGAGGCCGGCTTGACCTGACGGACCTGGAGCTGGTCGAAGGCATCCACACCTTCGTGCTCAGTCCGGTCGGTGATGTTTCCCAGGCCGGCTATCGCCTGCAAACCTCCCTGCTCGGGCCGTTCGCGGACGGCAACAAGCAGGGCCGCACGGGCAGCCGCTCCGGTGCGAACCGCATCGATCTGAGCGGCGGAGTGAGCGGCAACCTCGACGAAGACCGGCAGGACTACTACCATCTGCCGGTCGATGCGGCCGAGGCCGGCCACTTCGATCTGGACCTCGCGGTGGAGGGCCAGGCTACGCTCTGCATCGAGGATCAGGCGGGTTCTGAGCTGGCCTGCCACAGCTTCACTGACGCGCTTGCCGTGCCGCTGCTGCGCCTGGATGAGGGCGAGTACTGGTTCCGCATCGCCGGTAACCGTACCGACCAGGCGGCATATTCGCTCTCGTTCACGGAAGTCGCCCCACCCGACGCCGACAACCTGGTGGTCGGCCCGGCCGGCAGCCGTGCCGGAGCCTTCCCGCTGCCCGGATCGGGCACGGCCAGGTTCACTCATGGCGGAAGGACCACCACCTGGCTGGCGCTCGAACTGCCGGATTCCGGCCTGTACCGAGTCCAGCTGCTGGGCACCGGGGACGTGCGCGACCTGAGGATCAGCGATGGCGGTGGCACCACGGTGCGCACCGGTGGCAGTTCGCAGAGCCGACTGGACAACGTGCCGCTTCGAAGCGGACTCAACTACGTTTCTGTCGACGCGTTTCCGGGAGACTATTCCGTCCGGGTGATGCGCCTGGGTGACCTCCCGCGTGAGCAGGCACCCCAGCCCGCCGCCGCGGCAGCCGAACTCACCCTGTCCGGGGAGGTTCCCGCAGAGCTTGATCACCAGGAGGTTGCGGCCCGGCCCGCCGGGGTGATAGTGCCCGGCGTGAATCATGAGCAACGAAGCGCGGTGAGGATCGATGCCGGCAAGGATTACGCGGCCACCAGTGACGGGCCCGACGCCCACTACCGGTTCACCCTGCTCAACGATGCCCGCGTCATGCTCACGCTCACACCACCGGAGGACGCGGAGATGAGGCTTCGTCTGCTTCCTGCTCAGAGCGGACAGCGCACGAGCGCGACGCCCGGCGAGCCGCTCGTCATCGACCACTGGCTCAGTGCGGGTGACTACAGGGTCGAGGTGAGGATGAACGGCGAGTCCAGTGGCTGGTACACGCTCCGGCTCGACCTGCTCGATCCGTTCGACCTGCCGTTGGGGCTCAGGCCGTTCGATCCGCCGAACGCCCGGCCGGTCCCAGCCGACCTGACGCTCGACGTTCCCGCAAGCGGCGAGGACATGTACTTCAGGCTGCCGGTCCTCGAAAGTGCCGCGACGCTCCGTGTGGACGTGCGCTCCGGCCCGGCCTCGGCCATCAGGGTTCTGCCGGTGCCCGAGACGGGCAGGTCCAGCCGCCTGCCGGTGACCGTTCCGGAGGGAGAGGAAGACGCTTTCACGGTCGGCCTTGAGCCGGATGTCGAGTACTACGTCGTGCTGGGGGCAGCCTCGGATGAGGCATGGAACGTCTCGTTCGACTTCGGAGAGGGCCTCGCGGCCAGGGAGGTGACCCATCCTCGCGAGCAACTCGGCTTGAGCGTGGAACTCGAGACGGACTCCGTAGCGGCCTGGTCGCGTTTCGGGCAGGTGGTGAGCGGAACCCTGTCGGTCGAAAGCGACGCGGACTCCGCGCTCACCCTGGCGCCGGTCGTGCACGCCAGTGACCCGCGGGCGACCGTGTCCGGCCTGCCGGAAAGCTTGGAGGTAGGTGCAGGAGCCAGCATCGACGTGCCGTTCACGCTGACGCTGCCCGATGACCTGCGCGGCGACCGTCCGTTCTCGCTGACCCTGGGGCTGGCGAACGGGGACGGCCTGACGGCCACGGCCGCAGCGGAGCTGGTCGCCACCTGTGACGCGCTGACGCTTGGCGCTCACGCCTGGACCCCGGCGCCGTTTCTTGACACCGCTTACTGGAACTACGCGCTCGCGCCGCTGGGAACCTCGATCAGCAGCTCGGCGAACACGCGCCGCGACCCGCTCGTCATCGACGGCCGCGTGGCCGTGTCACAGCCGGGAACCTTCCCGGTCGGCGAGGAGTTCTGGCTCGATCTCGGCCGCGAGGCGACCGTTCAAGCCGTGGCGCTGCACCCCGTGGGGGGCGGCACGGAACACCAGCTGCGCGACTTCGAGATCAGGGTCTCGGCGGACGGGGAAGACTGGACGACCGTGCTTGAGGGCAGCCTTACGGGAGCCGCGATCGAGCAGGTCTTCACGCTGCCCGCAACCGTCGACACCCGTCACATATCCCTCAGGCTGCTCGACAGCCAGCACCGTGGTCAGCGGAACGTCAGCGTCGGCGAGTTCAAGGTGCTCGGGTCGGAGCCTCCGTTGGACCGGATCAACCTGGCCGATCCGCAGTTCGGCGGGCACGTCGTGCGCGGCAACGCCTGGATCGGCATGAGCACGATCCTGGAGGGTCCGGCCAGCGGCCCGTCCGCAACCCGACCAAACATCGCCATGCGCTCGATTCCCGGCCCGCTGGAGTTCGTGCTTGGCTTCCACGAGAACCGGGCGGCCCTGATCAGCAGCTTCGAATGGCAGGATTACGAGCTGCGCAACAACCACACCTACCTTCCCGGAGTCAGCGTCTCCGTCAGCACCGAGTCGCCGCTTGGGCCGTGGCAGCACGTGGCTGACTGGCACTTCGAGCGCCCCGAGGGCGGTTCCCTGGATACTCCGCCAGTCCTGGCCCTGGAGCTGTCCGAGCCAGCCTGGGCCCGGTTCGTGCGCTTCGAGGAGCTCGGCGAGCTCGTGGACGATGACCGGCGCCAGCTCAACCTGCCTGCCCCCCTGCGCGTTTTCGAGCATGACGAGGGTGACGGTTACCGGTCGATCCTGGGCGAATGGGGCATGGACCGGCAGTCCGCCATCTACGAACGGCTGCACCCGGAGCTGGCCGAGCTTGCAGGCGTGAGCTTCGGCGACAACGGCACCATGGATTCGGCACGCGCGCTTGATGGGGAGTCCAGCGGGTTCGTCCAGGCCGGCAGCTTCACGGCCTGGTACGAGATCACGGTTCCCGCTGACGCCAACCGCCTGCACCTGGATGTGGGCAGCGGCACCAGCGTGGAGCTGGGCTTCGAGCTGACGGATGCCGGGCAGGAGATCCTGGCCAGCGGGGTCAGTGGCCAGCCCCTGAGCGTTGCCGTCGAGCCCGGCACGTACCTGCTCAGCATCACCGAGCCGCCCCGATCGATCGCGTTCGTGTGGGACAACAGCGGTAGCGTCGCCTCGTTCTCGGCCATGACGTACGCGGCGCTGGACGAGTTCGCGGCCGGAATCACGCCTGAGCTCGAGGAGGTCATGCTCGCCGTTTTCTCGAGCGGAGGGGCGAGGTTCCTGTTGCCCGACTGGAGCGGCGACGCGGATGAGGTGACCCGCGCGCTCAACGCCTACGACCGTTCCGACGGCTCGAGTGACGCGGGCAGCGCTCTGATCGCGACGAACGCGCAGCTGGCGCACCGCTCCGGCAGCCGCGCCGTGCTGCTCATAACCGACGCCGAGTTCAGTTACAACCAGACGCCCGCCGTCTGGTCCAGCATCGAGGCGGCCGGCACGCAGATCTTCTCGCTGCACGTCAGCTCGGCAAGTTCACCGGACACCCAGGACTACATGCAGGACCTGGCCGACGCCCACGGAGGCCACTACGCCGCCACGCCAACGCTGGCTGACCTGGAGACCGGCCTCGCCCGGGCCGACTGCCTGATCAGGCGGCCGAAGCCGTACAGCGTGAGCGTCGCCTTCGAGCAGCAGGCGGCGCAGCCCGGCCAGCTGTCCGTGTCGCATGGGGCTGCATCTGAAGGCGCAGCGGACGAGACGGCAGTCGCGGTCGGCACGACCGGCGCGATCCAGGTAATCCTGGACGCCAGCGGAAGCATGTGGCAGACGCTGGATGGCAGGTTCAGACATGAGATCGCAGCGGAGGTGCTCGGCGACCTCGTCACCTCCGTGCTGCCCCAGGACGTGCCGTTCGCCCTGCGGGTGTTCGGGAACCGGGAGGCCAACATCTGCCGCACGGACCTCGAGGTGGCGCTGGCGCCGCTCGATCCGGACGCGGTTGCCGCGACGATCGCGGGCATCGTGCCGCAGTCGTTCGCGGGCACGCCGCTGGCCGAGTCGATCCTGCTGGCCAGGGCCGACCTGGCTGGCGCCGAAGGCCCGCGCACCCTGATCCTGATCACTGACGGGGAGGAATCCTGCGACGGTGACGTCGAGGCGGCGATCGCCGAACTGAGGGCGGACGGCGTCGATGTCGTGCTCAACATCATCGGTTTCGACTTCGATGCCGACGACGTCGAGGCGGCGCGGGCACGCTTCCGCGCCTGGGCGGAACTCGGCGGCGGCCAGTACTTCGATGCGACGGATGCGACTGAGCTGGCGGACGCCCTGGTTCGCTCGGTGGCGCTGCCCTTCGAGGTGCTGGACCAGGACGGCGTCGTGGTTGCACGCGGGACGGTGGGGGGTCCGGCGATCGACCTGCCCGGTGGAACCTATACCCTCAGCGTCCATTCTGAACCGGGCCTGCTCATCGAGAACGTCCGGATCGATGGCACCCTGCAGGAGATCGCCCTGCCTGAACCGACCGAAGGAGGCGTACAGTGATCAACCGATCCCCAGCCCGGATGCTCGGCAACACCGTCAGGCTGCTCATCGTTGCGGGCATGCTTCTGTTCACGCCCGGTCTCCAGCCCTGGGTCCTCGCCCAGGCTCGGGCCGACCGCGATGGCTTCGAGGCCGCGATGGATCGGCTCGAGACCGTCATGAGCCTGGTGACACGCCTGCAGGACGGCCTGGACCGCACGCTCTTCGACGCGGACGCCCTCGCTTTCGAGCTGGCGTTCGAGGAACCGGAAGGCATCCGCGACTGGCTGAGCGGGCACGTCGCTTATCAACCGTACCGGGGAGTGCTGCGGGGAGCCGACGGAACGCTCCAAGCAGGAGCCGGCAACTCTTTCGACCAGTCGCTGTTGCTGCAGCAGCTGCTTGGAGCTGCCGGTTACGACACCCGGATCGTCATCGGCGAGCTGGACGAGGCGGCAGCCGAGGCGCTCGTGGCGAGCGCTGCGGTCGCGCCGTCTGATGGTACGTGGCGCGTGGCCGCGGCCCGGGTCATCGAGGAGCTCGAGGAGCGGGCGGGTGAGCCCGGGCTGGATCACGCGGCGATCGCCGCATCGCTGCGCCGGCTGCTGGAGCCAGAACAGGCCGACGAGACGGTCCTGGCCCGCGCGGAGCAGGCGGCAACCCGGATCGACTCGGCCCTTGCGGCCCACGGGATAGAGCTCGGTGACCCGGATGCGCTGCTTGAGCTGCGGGACGCCGCTGCGGAGCACGCCTGGGTGGAGTACCGGCTCGGCGAGGGTGAGCAGTGGACCGCGCTGCCGACCTCGCTCCCGGAGGCAGTCGAGCTGCCCGCGCCGCACACCGTTCTCGACGGAACGGTGCCCGCTTCGCACGTGCACCGCCTGCGCATCAGTGCGTTCGCCGAGAGCAAGGAGGGTGACAGGTTCGAGGTGCGCCCGGTCATGGGCCTCTGGGAGATGCCGACGGCTTACCTGAACGGTCGTGTAGTCAGCTACGCTAACGTGCCCAGCGGCCTGATGGAGCTTGGGGTCGATGCTGACATCGGTACGATCCTCGATGCCAGCGACTTCTTCATTCCTTACGTCGACGACGCGATGGCGGCAGGCGCCCTGGCATTCGACCTGGAGGGCGCGCTGCTGGAACCGCTGGCCGCCACCGATCAGGCAGCGGGCGTCTTCCGCAACGTGCGCGGCGGCTTCATGAGTGCAGTTGGTGCGCTTGGCGGCCTGGGCCTGGGAGGCGACGCCGAGCAGCCGGATGAAGCGCTGGCGCTGACGAAGTTCTGGCTGGAGTACACGCTCATCGCGCCGGATGAGGTCGAGCGGGTTCATGTCCGCGAGTTGTTCGACCGCGTGGGCGCCGACGAGCGGGCGGGTGGCGGCACCAGCCTGCAGGGCCACAGTCGCGAGGAGGCCGAGTTGGCACTCCTGCGCGAGGAACGCCTGATGGCGATCACCGGCGACTACCGCATGGAGTGGGTGCTGGACGAGTTTTTCAGCAGGTTCCTGAACACGAGAAGCTTCCTGGAGTATTCCCTCGCGCTGCAGTACGGGGTCGACACCGACATCGAGCTCGAAGAGGCGATCGGCGCTGCCTCGCCGCTCGAGCATCTGCTTGCCGCGCAGACGTTCGACGCTGCAGCGCAGGTTGAAGGCGTCGTCTCGTGGCGCGCCGAACCGAGCCTCCTCGTGTTCGGAAGCGGACTCGCAGGTACCCGTGAGGATGCGGTGGCGGTCACGAGCATCGACATAGTGGCCAACGCGCGCGTCGCGCTCGAGGCGGGGGAGGACGGCCCGCGCCTCGCGGCCGGCGCCAGCCTGCTGCAGGGTGTGTGGGAGACTTACGTCGAGAGTGAGATCCAGTCGGCCCAGGCACCCGAGACCGGAGTCGCGCGTTTCAGCGCGGCGGAATCGATCGCCGCGGCCCTGTCACATGGTGCGGAGCTCCACGTCATGCGGCCGGGCGATGACCCCGGCAGCTTCGGTCTGAGCGGCGAGGCAGCGCTCAACGCCGGTCGTGACCTTGAGAGAGGCTACCTGGTGGTCCGTCCCGACGGCGGCCAGGCCCAGGAGGCGTGGTGGCGGGTGCGGGCTGACACGGGTGAGGCCCTCGGGATCACCTTCGACGGCCGCGGTCAGACGATGACTGAGTACACCATCCAGCTTTACGACATGGGCTTCACCCTGATGTTCGCCGTGAAGGGCCTGACCGACTGCATGGACAAGCACGCCCGCGGCTCGCCCGCCCAGGCGTGCTGCCTGATGGTCGCTCACCTGAACAACGTCGCCGGCCTCGGCATGGGCAACATCATCAGCAAGGGGTTCGGCGCCGGCGCCGGGCTGATGCTGACGCTCGGGATGGGCATCGCCGGGCCCGACATGATCGGCGGAGCCACCGGACTTTCCTGCTCGGAGTTCGACTAGGCGCCGGCCTCCAGCCACGCGATGGTGCTGGTGGCCAGGCGGTCGAACGCCTCGACGGCAGCCGCCAGGTGCTCCTCGCGCGTGTCCTCGATCCTGTTGTGGCTGATGCCGTAGAGGCTCTGCACGAACATCATCACGGTCGGGATGCCCGCGCGGGCGACCTCGGCGGCGTCGTGCAGGGGGCCGGAGGGCAGCCGATGGCTGGTGCCGACGGTCTGGGCGATCGCCTGATCGCAAAGCTCGATCAGCTCGGGATGGAACTTGATCGGGTCGATGCGCCAGAGCCGCTCCCACTCGCTGTCCACGCCGGCCTCACTCGCGAAGCGGTCGCTGGCTGACCTTGCGTCAGCCAGCAGGCTGGCCAGGCCCTCGGGCTCCAGGTGGCGCTGGTCCAGCGTGATGGTGCAGTCCTCGACAACGCTGGTGACGATGCCAGGCCGGGTCGAGCAGAAGCCGATCGTACTGACGCCGCCGTGGCGCGTCGTGATCCCGTACACCTCGCTGGCCATCCGGCCGGCGGGCAGGAACGCGTCCTTGCGCCTGTCCATCGGCGTCGAGCCCGAGTGGGCGGCCTGGCCGTGGTAGTGGATCGAGTGGCGTTCCACGCCGTACGTGCCCAGCACCACGCCCAGCGGCAGGTCCAGCCCTTCGAGCACCGGGCCCTGTTCGATGTGCAGCTCGATGTACGCACCGGCGTCCTTCTGGCCGGACTTCGCGCTCGGCGCGGCCTCCAGCTCCAGGCCCTGGCCCGCCAGCGCCTCGGCGAGCGTCACGCCTTCCTTGTCGACAAGGCTGCGGCAGCGTTCCATGTCGATCGTGCCGGAGAACGCCGAGGAACCGAAGAGGCTCATGCCGAAGCGGGCCCCTTCCTCGTCGGCCCAGTCGACCAGCTTCACGGTCACGGGTGGCCGGCCCCCGTACTGGTCCGCCAGGCGCCGCAGGATCTCGACGCCGGCCATCGTGTTGAGGCAGCCGTCCAGCCAGCCACCGTTGGGCACGCTGTCGATGTGGCCGCCGATCAGCAGCGCCGTGTCGGACTCGCCCTGCATGGTCGCCCACAGGTTGCCGGCCTCGTCCTCGTGGACCCGGACCGGAAGCTCCGCGAGCTTGTCCTTGAGCCAGTCGCGGGCCCGGCGCCAGACGGGTGTGAAGGCGACCCGCTGCGCGCCGTCATCGTCGCCGGTAAGGCTGCGCAACTCCTTGAGCTCCGCGATCGTTCGGTCTGGTTGTACTTTCATGGCCGACTATATCAAACGGCTCGTATGGACCTACCGCTCCGAAGCGCGTGACGCGGGCCCGCGATGCAACTGTTCCCTCCCGACGCGAGGCTGGCCGGGAGGGAACGGTTGCTGCCTGCTCAGGGCAGTGAAGGCCTCAGAAGGTGCGGGCCCAGTCCTGCGGCCAGCGCTCGACGACCACCTTGGTCTCGGTGTAGAACTCGACGCCGTGGCGTCCCTGTGCGTGGAGGTCGCCGAAGAAGCTGTCACCCCAGCCGCTGAAGGGGAAGAACGCCATCGGTGCTGCCACGCCCAGGTTGATGCCGATGTTGCCGGCGCGAACGCGGTTGCGGAAGGCGCGCGCGGACGCTCCGGAACTGGTGAAGAGGCAGGCCTGGTTGCCGTATGAGCGGTCGTTGACCATCTCGATCGCGTCGTCGATGTTGTCCGCGTGCATCAGCGAGAGCACGGGACCGAACACCTCGGTTCCGGCCAGCGTGCTGCCCGGCTGGACGCCGTCCATGACGGTCGGGTGGTAGAAGTACCCGTTGGCGAAGCCGTCCACATCGACCTGGCTGCCGCCCGCCAGCGCGCGTGCTCCCTCGCCGCGGCCCTGCTGGACAAGCGAATCGATGCGCTGCAGGCTTTCGCCACTGATGACCGGGCCCATCTGAACGCCCTCGTCAAGGCCGTAGCCGACCTTGCGGGCCTGGGCGTCGGCCACGATCCGTTCGGTGAACTCCTTCTGGGCGTCGCCCACCGTGATGGCGATGCTGGTGGCCAGGCAGCGCTGGCCGGCGCAGCCGAAGGCGCTGTCAGCCAGGATGCGGGTGCTCATCTCCATGTCGGCGTCCGGCAGGATGACCGCGGGGTTCTTCGCTCCGCCTTGCGCCTGCGCGCGCTTTCCGTTGGCTGCCGCACGGGAGTAGACGTACTTTGCGATGGGCGTGCTGCCCACGAACGACACGCCCCTGATCAGGGGGTGATCTAGAATCGCGTCGACAGTTTCCTTGCCTCCGTTGACCAGGTTGACAACGCCGGGCGGGAAACCGGCCTGTTCGATCAGGCGGTAGAACTTCTGCATGGTCAGCGGGACCTTCTCGCTGGGCTTGAGGATGAAGCTGCAGCCGGTCGCGACGGCATAGGGCAGGAACCACAGCGGGATCATGCCCGGGAAGTTGAACGGCACGATCGCGGCGGCCACGCCGATCGGCTGGCGGAACATGTGCTCGTCGATCCCGCGTGCGATGTCCTCGTTGTTGTAGCCCTGCTGCAGGATGGGCATGCCGCAGGCGACCTCGACGTTCTCGATGCCGCGCCGCATCTCGCCGACCGACTCGGCGTACGTCTTGCCGGCCTCCTCGGTGATGGTGCGGGCCAGGTCTTCGAGGTTGTCGACCAGGAGTGTGCGCAGCTTGAAGAGTGGGATGATCCGGTCGGTGACCGGAGTGTGGCGCCATTCCGTGTACGCGCGGTGGGCGACCTGTGCTGCCTCGTCCACCTCAGCCGCCGGGCTGTGCGGCACCCTGGCCATCACGGCGCCGCTGGCCGGGTTCACTACCTGGCCGTAATCGCTTGCGGCCGACTCGCGCCATTCGCCTCCGACGTAGTTGAGAAGTCTTGTCTGTTCCGCCGTTTTCGACATGCTTGCCTCCGGTTGCTTGCCGTCCGGACGCTGCGTCCGGGCAGTGTTGAGTGTTTGCCTGACAGCATACAGGATGGGTGCGGAGGAAAGCCCTTTGACTCCGGTGGTCTGAGGCGCTGACGGGGGAATCGCCTTGGCAAGCGCCCGGGCTGTCGATGCTGGTAACGTTTTCAGTGTCTAGAACCCGCATTCCTGTGCGGGGTTCGATGATGACGGGCTTGCTTGACAATTGGCATGTGAATGCCCTATAACTTGATGAAACCGTTTTCACGAGCAGAAGGCTCAGCTGCCAGTACCGCTTCACGCAGACCAGGACCAGGAGGCAAGGCCCGGCATGTCCGACGAGGCACCCACCATCAGGGACGTTTCCAGACGCGCGCAAGTGTCCGTCTCGACCGTCTCCCGCGTGCTGAACGGCATCGTGCCGGTCGCGGACCAGACCCGGCAGCGCGTGCTGCAGGCAGTCCAGGAGCTGGGCTACCGCCCCAACGCCTTCGCGCGCAGCCTGGTCACGAACAGGTCCAACGCCATCGGCGTGGTCGTGAACGACATGACGAGTCCCTTCTACAGCGGCATGCTGCGCGGCGTTGAGCAGGAACTGTACGCCGCCGGGTACTACATGCTCCCCCAGAGCGGCCATGCCGAGATCGAGACCGAACGGCGCGCCCTGGACTTCCTGCAGCAGCGTCGCGTTGACGCCCTGGTCATCCACGTCGAGAGCATCGCAGACGAAGAACTGCTGCAGCTGATGGCGGGCGACATACCCGTCATCCTCGTAGCCCGGCAGATCGCTGAAGCCAATGGCAAGTGCGTCCACAGCGACAACGAACTTGGCGGGCGTCTCGCCACCCAGTACCTGATCGACCAGGGCCACGGGCGCATAGCGCACCTGACCGGCCCGTTGCACTTTCCCGACTCCCGCGCCCGGCTCCAGGGCTACCGCCAGGCGCTCGAGCAGTCCGGGCTGGGTTTCGACGAAGCCCTGGTCATCGAGAGCGACTGGCTGGAGGAGGGCGGGTACAGCTCGTGCCTCAGGCTCCTGAAACGCTGCCCGGACATCACCGCGATCTTCGCCGGCAACGACCAGATGGCAGCCGGCGTGCTGCAGGCGCTGCGCGAGCTCGGCAAGTCGATTCCCGAAGACATCTCCGTGATGGGCTATGACGATGTGCTGTTCGCCCGTTACCTCTATCCGGCCCTGACTACCGTGCGTCAGCCGCTTCAGGCGATGGGTGCCTCGGCAACCCGCCTCGTGCTCGCGGCGCTCAACAGCGAAGAAGTGGAGGTGCAGCAGAAGTTCGAGCCTGAGCTTATCGTCCGCCAGTCTGTCAGCAACCGTTAAACACGCTGCCCCCCGCGCGGGGCAAGAACTCCAGGAGAAACGAGAATGAAGAGACTGCTTGTACTGACGCTAGCCCTTATCCTCTCAGCATCTTTCGCTCAGACCAACCTGCGCCTCGCACTTTATCCGGACCTTGACTCGCACCTTGACGTCGTTCTTACCGAGTTCCTGCTCGAGAACCCCGATGTCACCGTCGAGGTCATCCGCCGCGAGCACGGCGACCACCACAACGGCCTGGTGACCGAGCTCGCTGCCGGATCGGGTGCGGCCGACGTGGTCGCCCTTGACGTGGAGTTCGTCGCCCGCTTCCTCGCATCGGGTGCCCTCACCGACCTGTCCCAGGAGCCGTTCAACGCCGGGCAGTTCGAAGACCTCTACGCTCCCTACGCCTGGTCGCAGATCGCGTCCGCTGACGGCCGCGTCGTCGCGCTCCCCGGGGACCTCGGGCCCGGCGTGCTGTTCCTGCGCCGCGACGTCCTCGATCAGGTCGGCTGGTCCGTCGACGAGGTCGTCGCCAGCTGGGACAGCTACCTCGACTACGGTCGCGCAGTAAGGGCCAACACCGACTCCTACCTCATGACCAACGCCAACGACGTCGCCCGTGCCTTCTGGCAGAGCGGGGTGCCCGAAGGCGAAGGATTCTTCTTCGACGCCGACGGCACCAACACCGTCACGAGCGACCGCTTCGTACGCGCCTTCGAGCTTGCCAAGACCATCCGCGACGAGGGCCTCGACGCCCAGATCGGTGACTGGAGCAACGAGTGGTACGAGGCCTTCAACCAGGGCACGGGCGCAACGCAGTTCAGCGGCGCCTGGCTGCTGGGCCACCTGCAGAACTGGATGGCTCCCGACACCGCCGGCCTCTGGGTCACCTCGCACTTCCCGGAAGAGACCTACGGATCGTGGGGCGGCACGCACTACGCCATCCCCGAGCAGTCCAGCAACAAGGAAGCCGCCTGGGAGCTGGTCAAGTTCCTGAGCACCCGCCCCGAGATCCAGCTTTCCGCGTTCGAGACCACAGCCGCCTTCCCGGCCGTGACCAGCACCTACAACGATCCGATCTTCGGCGAGCCGATCGCGTTCCTGGGTGGCCAGGAAGCCAGAAGGCTCTTCGCCGAGATCGCCACGCGCGTCCCGCAGGTATCCGTGAACGAGCATGACCAGATCGCGCTCGAGATCGTCCAGTCCGCGCTGACTGAAGTCCTGAACGACGGACGTGACATCGAGTCCGCCCTGCAGGACGCCTCCGACCAGATCAACCGTCGCGCGCGCTAGGACCGGACAACCGGGTCACTGAAGTGCTCTCACTGGGGAGAGGCGGCATCGCGCCGCCCTCCCCGCCTGGAGGACAATGATTCAGCCAGCGCAAGGCGACAGCAGGCAGTCACGGGGTAAGCGCGAGCGGCGCAGCTGGTTCTCGCTGCAGCGCAAGTACGCGCCCTATATCTTCGTAAGCCCCTTCTTCATCCTGTTCCTAATATTCGGGGCATTCCCGACTGTCTTCTCGATGTTCCTGTCGTTTCAGGACTGGAATCCGGTGCGGGGCCTGGCCACCATGGAGTTCGTCGGTTTCGAAAACTACCGGCTGCTCTTCACCGACCCCTGGTTCTGGCAGGCACTGGGCAACACCCTCTGGCTGGCTGTCGCTGGCGGAGCACCACAGCACCTTATCGCCATCCCCCTGGCGTTCCTGCTCGTCAGCGGAGCCAGGCGCCTGCGCCACCCGCTCACCGCCGCTTACTTCCTGCCTTACATCACCTCGACCGTCGCGGTGGCGATCGTCTTCCAGACCCTTCTGGGCACGCAGTTCGGAGTCGTGAACCAGGCAATCAACGCGCTGGCCAGCTGGCCGGTGACTTCCTGGATGTTTGCGGGACTGGCCGAGCAGCTGCCGATCAACTGGCTGGGGCGGTCCCAGTTCATCAAGCCCGCCATCTCGATGCTGGTCGTCTGGAAGTACTTCGGTTTCAACGTCGTGCTGTACAGCGCGGGCCTGGCGACAATCCCGAAGGACTACTACGAGGCGGCAGCGATCGACGGTGCCACGAACTGGCAGCGCTTCAGGTTCATCACGCTGCCGCTGCTCCGGCCGATCATGTTCTTCGCCGTGACGCTCACGATCATCGGCAACCTGCAGCTTTTCGACGAGCCCTTCATCCTCGTCGGCCGCGACGGCGGAACCGGCCGGGCGGGCATGACGGTTGCGACCTACCTGTACCGCCTCGGCTTCGAGTGGAGCGACATGGGCAGCGCGGCCGCCATGTCGTGGGTGCTTTTCCTGATCATCGGGACCGGCACTGCGATCCAGTTCCTCTTCTTCGGCAAGCGCAGTTTCGAAAGGAGAGAGTGACGTGACTGCTTCTGCTCCGGTTCACCGCCGGCCGTTCCTGGCGCGGCTGCGCCTGCGGCACGTCCTTATCGCGCTGTTCCTGATCGTGCTGGCCATCATCACGGTCGCGCCCTTCTACCTGATGTTCGTGATGGCAACGCACGACCGCTCGACCATCTTCACTGCGCCGCCACCGTTCTGGTTCTCGGACAAGCTGCCGCAGAACCTGGAAGGGCTGACACAGGACGTGCCGTTCTTCCGGAACATGTGGAACAGCATCTACGCGGCGGGGATGGCAACGGTGACGACCCTGTTCTTCTGCAGCCTGGGCGGCTTCGGCTTCGCGCTGTACAGGTTCAGGGGCAAGAACCTCATGTTCGGAATCCTGATAGTCAGCCTGATGCTCCCGCAGCTGCTCAACATCATCCCCTACTTCCTGATAATCAACTTCATCGGCTGGCTCGACACGCCGCGTGCGCTGTGGGTGCCGGGCATGGCGAGTGCATTCGGCATCTTCCTCATGCGCCAGTACACGGCCTCGGTGATCTCGACCGAGCTGATGGACGCCGCCCGGATTGATGGCGCTACCGAGTTCAGGATCTACTGGAGCATCGCCCTTCCGCTGGTGAAACCGGGCCTCGCTACGCTCGGCCTGCTCACGTTCATCGGGCAGTGGAACAGCTTCATGGGCCCGCTCGTCATCCTGCGTGCCCGGGATACCTACACGCTGCCACTGGCGCTGCGGAGCCTGGAGGGCCTGGTCAGCACCAACTGGGGCGCGGTGATGCTGGGGACGGCGCTGGCCGTGTTGCCGCTCTTCATCCTCTTCTTCCTCGCCTCCAAACAGGTGATCGAAGGCCTGGTAGCCGGCTCGGTGAAGGGTTGAGTGGCATGCGATGGATCCGGGGGCTGGTTCTGATGCTGACGTATGGCAGCTTCGCCGTTTCGCTGGCACAGCCAGCCGAGCCGGAGGTCCAGATCGCGGGTTCGGGCACGTACCTGCTCACACGCCCTGCGAACACCGTGGCGCCACCCGCCGAGATCCAGCGGACGCCGGGGCTTCACGGCCCCATGCCCAGCAATCGCTGGTGGACTTCCCTTGCCTGGGAACGCTGGTCTCAGCCGGTGTTCGCAGATCCACTGTCGGCGCGTGCCAGCTTCTCTGGAATGAGGATCGGCTGGCCGCAGCTGGTGATCGGCGAGCGCGACTTCCGTGCGGCCCACGAAGACGCGCTGGTGGTCGGCGTACCCGGCAGGGACGCGTCATCCTCCCTGGTGAGCGACTACAGCGACTGGGCGGTCGAGGTCACGTTCAACGACCGTGAGGACGACAGTTTCATGACCTCACGGCTCGTCAAGGGCAGTCCGTACGCCTGGTTCGAGGCCCCGGGAGGCGTGATCACCGTTCAGGGTGGAACCGCGCACGGCGCGGCCCGGGAGCTCTCCGGTCAGCTGGTCGTCACCGTCCGGGCGCGGGGCCGCACTTACGCTGCGCTGGCGCCCGCGGGCTCGGTTCACGCCTGGCCCGAGGACGATGTACTGCGGATCGGTGATGGCAGCACACCCCTGCGGATCGCTCTGGCACCACTGCCAGAGGACTCGGCTGCACACCTGGAGCTGCTCGCGCAGAACGCCTTCAGCGAGCCGGGCCAGACCAGGACGTCCTGGCGCTGGCTCCGGGACGAGGGAGTCGTGGAGGTCACGTTCCACTTCGGTACTGACACTCCCGTGCTTGCCGGCCTCTATCCGCACCAGTGGAAGCGCTCGGATCAGGAACTGACCGGGCTCAGCTACGCGACCCCGCGCGGGGAGCTGCGCGTCGCACTGACGTCGGGCTTCACCATCCGCGTGCCGTATCAGGGAGCGATGCCGGCGATGCCGCCGGGTCCGCGCATCGATGAAGTCGCCGGTCATCTGGCTGACTACCTGCAGGCCACACGCTTCTTCGTGCCGGGTCCCGGCACGACCGGCAATCCCCCCGACTCGTACTCCGACGGCAAGAGCTTCGGGCGGCTGGCTAGCCTGCTCGTCATCGCCGAACAGGCCGGCGAGTACGCGGCTGCCGAGCGCCTGCTGAGTGAACTGAGGGCGCAGCTCGAGAACTGGTTCAGTGCTGACGCCGCACCGCGGTTCTACCTTGATCCCGTCTGGGGGGCGCTGCTGGCGAACCCGACTTCGCACGGGCTGGACTCACAGTTGAACGACCATGCGTTCCACTACGGCTACTTCCTGCAGGCCGCGGCCAGCATGGCGGAGCGGGACCCGGAGTGGGCGGAGGCGTACGGGCCCATGGTCGGGCTGCTCGTTCGCGACACCGTGGGCGCAAGGAACGATCCCGACTTTCCGTTCATGCGCGCCGTCGATCCGTACACGGGCCACGGCTGGGCGAGCGGCTCGGGTGCGTACGAGAGGGGCAACAACCTGGAGTCCTCGAGTGAGGCGATGAACTTCGCGACCGGCCTGATCCGGTGGGCTGACGCGGTCGGTGACGAAGAGCTGCTCGAGACCGGCGTCTGGCTGTACGCGACCCAGGCGGATGCGGTCTGGGAGTACTGGTTCTCCGCCGGCGGTAATTTCCCGGCCGGCTTCGATCACAGTGCTGTCGGCATCGTCTGGTCCGACGGCGCAGCCTATGACACGTGGTGGACCCGCGACGCCGAGGCGATTCACGGCATCAACTTCCTGCCCATCACTTCAGCCTCAATGTACCTGGCGCGCGATCGCACGTTCGTGCTGGACAACTACCGGCACATGACGCGTGAGCGTGCGCCCCACTACTGGCCGGACATCTCCCTGCAGTACCTGGCGCTGGCCGAGCCCGATGAGGCGCTGAGCCTCTGGGATCCGGCTGTCAGACCCGAGTTTGGCGAGACGCGCGCCAAGACGCTCTGGTTCCTGGACAGCCTCGCCGCACACGGCACTCCGGTCGCGGACGTCTGGTCCGACTTCGCCCAGAGCGGCGTCCTGGAACGCGACGGCGTCCGCACGTACGTCGCGCTTAACCCGTCGGGCGAGACCCGCACCGTCAGCTTTTCTGACGGCGCGGCATTCGAGGTGGCGCCGCGGGAACTTCTTGTCAGGAGCCAGACGGGCCATTCCGGGAGGAACGACGATGAAGAGGAGTGATTTTCCCCAGGACTTCATCTGGGGAGTGGCGACGTCCGCTTACCAGATCGAGGGAGCGGTCGATGCAGACGGGCGGGGCGAGTCGATCTGGGACCGCTTCAGCGCCACGCCGGGCAAGGTGGCCGGCGGCGATACCGGTGCGGTCGCCTGCAACCACTATCACCTCTGGGAGGCCGACCTCGACCTGATCCAGGGGCTGGGGGTGGATGCGTACCGGTTCTCGATCGCCTGGTCCCGCATCATGCCTTCGGGCAGGGGCAGGGTGGAGCCGCGCGGCCTCGACTTCTACGAACGTCTGGTGGACGGCCTGCTGGAACGCGGGATCGCGCCTCACGTGACCCTGTATCACTGGGAGCTGCCGCAGGCACTCGAGGACGAGGGTGGCTGGCTCAACCGGGACACCGCGCATGCGTTCGCCGATTACGCGCATGCCGTGGCCCACCGCCTGGGTGACCGTCCGGCAAGCTACGCGACCCTGAACGAACCATGGTGCTCGGCCTTCCTCGGCTACGCCACGGGCGAGCATGCCCCCGGCTACCGGGATCAGGCGAAGGCCATCGCGGCGTCACACAACCTGCTGCTGGCGCACGGGCTCGGGATGGCCGCCCTGCGCGAGACGGTACCGGACGCGCCCGCGGGGATCGTGCTCAACTTCAGCCCCGCTGATCCCGCAACCGACAGTGAGCAGGACCTTGCTGCGGCGCTGCGTCACGACGGCTTCTTCAACCGCTGGTTCCTCGAGCCTGTCTTCAGGGGGCACTATCCGGCCGACATGCTGGAGCTCTATGGCGAGCTTGTGCCGCAGGTGGGGGCCCTGGACATGCAGCTGATCAGCGCGCCGATCGACTTCCTGGGCGTCAACTACTACAACCGGGCGGTGATCCGCGCACAGGAGGGCGGCCTGCTTGGCTACACGCACGTACGCGTGCCCGGAGAGTACACGGCGATGGACTGGGAAGTGCACCCGGACTCGCTGCGCGGCCTGTTGCTGCGCCTGCAGCGCGATTACGGGCCGCGAAAGCTCTTCATCACGGAGAACGGCGCGGCATACGACGACGTGCTGGCTGACGGTGAGGTTAACGACGCCGCGCGCCTGGCGTACATGAAGGGCCACATCGGCGCGGTACGTGAGGCCGCAGCGGCGGGCGTGAACGTGGCGGGCTACTTCGTCTGGAGCCTGCTGGACAACTTCGAGTGGGCACACGGCTACGGCAAGAGGTTCGGCATCGTGCATGTGGACTTCGAGACACAGGCAAGGACGCCGAAGCGGAGCGCCCTGTGGTACCGCGACTGGCTGAAGGATGGTGCCTGAAGGGGAGGCGTCTGGAAGCTGCCCGGCTGGCAGCAGTTCAGTCGACGGTCTCGAGAACGGCCGGGAGGACGTGGCCGCGGATGAGCCCGAGGTACGCGCCCTCGATGATGACCTCTGAAGACGGCACGGTGACGGACTCGAAGTCCGGGTTGTGCGGACGCAGCGTGACGCTGCCACGCTGACGCATATCGACGTACTTCAGGGTGACGTCGCTGTCGCTGACCCGTACCGCGCAGATCTCGCCGCTGCGGTGCGGCTGGCGCTTCTCGAAGACGACGACGTCGTCCGGCTGGATCAGGTCTGCCATCGAACTGCCCTGGACCCGCAGTGCGAAGCTGGCGGCGCGCACGCCGCCGAGCGCCAGGAACTCATCAGCCTGGGCGACTGCCTCGCTCAAGGGTCCGGCCGGGATGCTGCCCAGGAGGGGCACGCCAGTGGCCGCAGGATGGAGCTGCAGCAGGGGCGACCTGCCGTGACCGCGACTCTCGAACACGAGGAAGCCCTTCTTGTCCAGCGCCACCAGGTGCTGCTTGAGTGAGACGTAATGAAGGTTCATCTGCCGGGCGAGTTCGGAGAGCTCCGGCAGTTCACCGTGGCGGCCGTGGTGCTCCAGCAGGCGGTCGTATACCCGCTGCTGAGCGGGCGGAAGGTGGGGCTTGACGGCATCCTGATTCATGGTCTACCTTAGATGATAAGGATATGGCCCGCGCTTGTCAAGTCGCGCAGGATTCTTTTCCGGGCGCAGCACTCAGCTATAGACAGGAGGCGCCTCAAGCTGCTATATTATCTGTAGTTGATGCGGCGATGTCCGCGCACACACATCCAGGAGCAGTGCCGCAGCCCGCACCCCCGCTACATAACGCCATCATTCAGCAGAAAGGACAGCCATGCTGAGCAATGCCAACACCCAATACGCCAACGACTACGGCGCGGCGTCCATGATCGTCCCGAGCGACCTCGCTCTTCCCACCCGAACCGTAGAAGCAGGTGGGACACTCTACGAAGCCGGCCGCGAGGCCTCAGCCCTTTACGTGGTCAACCACGGCGTTCTTAAGGCGATAGTACCAACCTCTCTTGGTCGGGACCGTATCGCAGACCTTTACGGCGCCGGTGACGTGATCGGCCTTGCCGCGGTCGACGGCGGCCCGCATGCCGAAACCGTCATCGCAGTGCACGACACGATGCTCACCCCGATCGACCCGCAGCAGGCCATGAACGACCGGCGCCTGCGCGACTACATCGTGAGGAGCATGGCGCGCCAGGTGCGCCGCAGTCGCGAGATGATCGACGAGGCCGAGATGCCCGTCGGGGCCCGCGTCGCCCGCGCCTTCCTCCGCCTCACGCACAGGTTCGGTCAGAGCGCCGACGATGCCGAGGGCTCCGGCATCAAGCTTCCGCTTTCGCTCACTCATGAGGACCTTGCGGACCTCACCGGCTCTTCGCGCGTCACCATCACGCGTATCCTGGGCGAACTCAGGAACGACGGTGCGCTCTCCGGCACCAGGGGCGTATACGTCGCTGACCCAGCCGGGCTCGAGCGCGCGACCGATGACTACGTGATGCAGGTTCTCTAGCCCCGGGATACGCACACGCCCGGTCCCGGGTGGCATACTTGGAGCAGCATGCTCAACTTCACAGAAACCGCTCTAGAGCGGATCAAGCACTTCCTGAGCCTCCAGCAGGCTCAGGGAGTTTCTGCACTCAGGCTCGCCGGCACCCGCGCCGAACAGAAACTCTGGCTGGTCAAGGCCGAGGACGAACAACCGGGAGACCGCGTCCATGACGCCGGTGACTTCCAGGTGTTCCTGGATCCGGTCAGCGCAACCAACTTCGACGGTGCCACTGTCGACTTCGTGGACGGCGTCATGCAGTCCGGATTCCGCGTGTTCCACCCCAGTCCGAGCTGGGACGAGCCCGTTGCACAGCGCGTCCAGGAGGTGCTGGACAGCGTGATCAACCCCGGCGTTGCCGGTCACGGCGGTACCGTTGCTCTCGAGGGAGTCGAGGACGGCATCGCTGTCATCCGCTTCGGCGGGGGTTGCCAGGGCTGCGGCGCCGCAACCATGACGCTCAGGCACGGGGTAGAGCGCACGCTGAGGGAACACGTGCCCGAGATTCAGGGCGTTCGGGACGCGACCGATCATGACAGCGGCGAGAACCCTTACTACGCCCGCAGTGCAGACGGGGCCGAATCCCCCTTCTCGGGTTGACGCACCCGCCCGCGGGGCTGAACGAGCCTTGAGGCGCGGTCCGTGGCGCACATTTCCGATGCTCATCGGCGGACTCCTGACCTTCGGGTTGGGAGTCGCCCTCATGATCAGGGCAGACCTCGGGCTGGACCCGTGGTCTGCCTTTCACATCGGCCTGACGAACGTGTTCCCGATAAGCTACGGCGTCGCGAGCGTCGGCGCAGGAATCGTACTGCTCACCATCGGCTGGCGGCTGCTTGGCCAGCAGATCGACTGGGGAACCGTGCTGAACATGGTCCTCATCGGCTTCTTCGCCGACTTCTTCCTGCTGTTCGTGCCCGAGGCGGCACAGTTCGGATACCTGTTCCGCTGGCTCTGGCTCCTCCTGGCGATCGTGCTCATCGGACTGGCGATCGGCCTCTACATCGGCTCCCGGTGGGGTGCGGGCCCCCGGGACGGCTTCGTACTCTCGCTTTCGAAGCGGACCGGGCGGAGCGTCAGGCTCTTGCGTACGATGCTCGAGCTGAGCGTGCTGGTCGTTGGCGTCCTGCTGGGCGCTACCGCGGGTTGGGGCACCATAGCCTTCGCCCTCATGATCGGCCCGGCCATGCAGCTGAGCCTCAGGGTGTTCCGGGTGCTGCCGACAGCCGCACCGGCAGGAACTGACTGAACCGCCCGTCATACAATGCCCGAGTGAGCGAACGGGTTATTCACAGGGGATACGTGATGGACGCGCCCGCGTGGGAAGCACCACTCCGGGCACACCCCGATGGCGGCGTGGTG
This sequence comes from uncultured bacterium, assembly GCA_964495325.1. Lineage (GTDB taxonomy): Bacteria > Deinococcota > Deinococci > Deinococcales > Trueperaceae > CAZBVI01. The sequence continues at coordinate 43,950 of CAZBVI010000001.1, read as the reverse complement.
GTCGAGGCGGGACGCATCCTTGCTGTAGGAGGATTCGACCCCATCCGGGAACGATACGCAGAAGCGAAAGTGGCGGACCACAGCGGAAGCTGGGTGCTGCCCGGCTTCGTTGACACACATGTGCACCTGCCCCAGCTCAAAGTGCTTGGCGCACTTGGCAGGACGCTGCTGGACTGGCTGAGCAAGGACGCCCTGCCCGAGGAGCTTCGCTGGGCGGACACAGCCTACGCCCGGGCCGGATCCAGGCAGTTCCTGAAACGCCTCCTGCGCAACGGCACGACCAGCTGTCTGGCGTTCGGCGCGCATCAGGCGAGCGCCATGGAGATCTTCTTCGAGGAGGCAGCCGCCTCGCAGCTGCGGGTAACTTCAGGCCTGGTGCTCGCAGACACCGTGCTTCCGGAAGGGCTCCTGACGACACCCGAACGCGCTTACCGCGAAAGCCTCGACCTGATCCGGAGCTGGCACGGCAAGGGGAAGCTGCGCTACGCGGTGACCCCACGCTTCACGGTGTCGGCAACCAGTGAACTGCTTGCCACCTGCGGTCGGCTGCTGAGCGTGGCAGACGACCTGTACTTCACTACCCACCTGAACGAGATGAAAGACGAGATCGACGCCGTCCTGCAGGCCAATCCGGCGGCAGATGACTACCTTGAAACCTATGAAGTGCACGGGCTGGTCAACTCAAGGTCCCTGTTCGCCCACAACGTCCACCCGACAGACTCTGAGCTCGCAAGGCTGTCCGCAGCCGGCGCCAGCGTCTGCCATTGCCCGGGCAGCAACCTCTTCCTTGGAAGCGGTCTTTTCCCGCTGTCACGGCACGTCGGCCACGGAGTGCGCGTGGCGCTCGGAACAGACGTAGGTGCCGGACCGGGCTACAGCCTGCTCGGGGAGGCGCTTCATGCACACATGCACCAGATGCTCCTTCAGGACGGTCTGCGGCCGACGCCTGCGCAACTGCTTCACCTGGCCACCCGGGCCGGAGCCCTCGCACTCGGGCTTGAGGAAGTCGGAGTTTTCGAACCCGGCCTGCTCTTCGATGCCGTCGTGATCACGCCGCCGGCTGGCAGCACGCTCGAAGCGCGCCTCGCGTCTGCCTCGAGTGCAGATGAGGCGCTGGCCGCGCTAATCACGCTCGCGCGGGAAGACGCGGTCAGCCACGTGTTCGTCGAGGGTGAACAGCTGCTGGCACACGGTGCTGCTACCGCGCGCGGTTAGGATGTTCTCGTGCTGATTCACGTTATCGCAGACTTCGGCTACATGGACCTCGCTTTCGCCGAGGTGACCCAGCGCATGAAAGCGCTGATCCCAGGCGCCATGGTGCATTGCACCACCGTCCCGCCGTTCGCCACTCTGGCGGCCGGTTTCTGCGCTGCCCAACTCGCGCTCAACGAAGGTCCCTCGGACATGGCTGTCTTCATAAACGTCGCCCCGCGCAAAGACGATACGGCAGCCCGCAGTGACAACGCGGGTGAGGCGCTTGTCCTGGCGCGGTTGAAGAACGGGCGAACAGTCGTCGGCGTCAACGCAGGCCACTCCCTGTCCTTCCTGGCCAGCGAGGCCGAGAGCCTGACGCGCCTTCAGGTTCCCAACGCCGGAACCCAGTTCCGGTCCCGGGACATCTACCCGGGCGCGCTTGCACGGGTGCTGGAAGGCGATCACACCGTCTTCGGAGAGTCACTGAGCCCTGCAGAGATCGCGCCGGTACCTACAAGCAGCATGGCGTATGTCGATGGATTCGGCAATATCAAGCTCACGCTTACCGAAGAATTCAGGCTTCCCGCCGGCGAGATGCTTGAAGTGACGATCGGCGGCGTCACGCTGCCCGCGCGCGTGGGCACCGCGGCGTTCGGAGTGAGTCAGGGTGAACTGACCCTCACGGTCGGCAGCAGCGGCTGGTCCGGTACCCGCTACAGGGAGCTGTTCCTGCGCGGCGGCAGCGCCTGGGAACGCTTCGGACGCCCCGCTCCGGAACAGCCGGTTGTGATCAGGCAGCTGGCAGACGAAGCCGTGAGATGAGCGGCATCCGGGCCACCCTGAGCCGTCCGCGGGTCTGGCTCTTCGTCCTGGCCTGGGCCACGCTGTTCGGCGCATTCTGGTACGTCGCGCATACCCGGGAGCAGAACCCGGTAGAGCTGCTCGTCTCGATCCTGCAGGGTCTGCAGGCGAGCCGCTACGCGGTGCTTTGGTTGCTGCTCGTATACCTGGTCAGGCCTCTTTTGCTGCTGCCCGTGAGCGTACTGACCGTGTTCGCCGGCTTCCTGTTCGGCCCGGTCATCGGCATGGTCTGGTCGGTGTTCGCCTCGGTCGGCTCCGCGGCGCTCGCCTATGGACTTGCGCGCATGGTGACCGGCCGCCGCACGGGTCCCGATGGCCGCGTGGCACAGCGGCTTCGTGCCAACGCTTTCGAGGCCGTGCTCACGATGCGGCTGGCATCACTGCCTGGAGACCCGATCAACTTCATCTGTGGCGCGCTGCGCGTGCCGATCTGGCCGTTTCTCCTGGGCACGCTGATCGGAGGAATGCCGGGCGTCGTGATCGGAGTCTTCGCCGGTGCCTCGCTCGAAGGGACGTTCGACTTCGAGGGAGTCAGCATCCGTTGGGAGTTCATCGTCGTGTCAGCGGTCATGCTCGTGGCCGGGCTGCTCCTGTCGCGCTGGTTGAGGCGCCGCAACCCGATCGACCGCGAGGAGATGTACTAGGCCCGCCTGGTTGTGCGCTCGCTAGCCGCCCGCGGGCGTGATCCTGAGCACCTCGCCGTCCTCATGATCGGTGACGAGCCAGATGGAACCATCGGCCGCCAGGACCAGGTCACGAACGCGGCGCCCGATGGGGATCGCTTCCTCCTCGACCACGGCGCCGTCCTCGATGCGCACTCGCGCGATCATTTCCGAGACAAGTCCACCGTTCAGCACGTCCCCGTTCCACTTCCCGAACAGGTCACCACGCACGACCACCAGGCCTGAGGGCGCAAGCGTCCCGGGAAAGTCATGCACGGGTGCGATCATCCCCTCCATCTCGCGGCCTACCCCGATCGGGGCGCCAGAGTAGTCAAGCCCCGCCGTGGTGAACGGCCAGCCGTAGTTGCCGCCCGCGCGGATCAGGTTGAGCTCGTCGCCGCCCTGCGGTCCGTGTTCGTTCTCCCAGAGGTCAAGCCTCACGGGATCGAACGCCAGTCCCTGGGAGTTGCGGTGTCCGTACGAGTAGGTGTACGGATCGAAGCCCTCGCGGCCAAAGAACGGGTTGTCCGCCGGGGCATCGCCATCAGTCGTCATGCGCAGCACGGTTCCGGCCTGGTCATGCGTGCTTTGCGCCCGGTTCATGTTGCGGCGGTCCCCGACCGTAATGAAGATGTGGCCGTCCACCGGGTGGATCGCGATCCGGCCGCCGAAGTGCAGGCTGCTTGAGTCCTGGTCAGCCCGGTTCATCTCGAAGATGGTCGTGACGGCAGAAAGCCTGCCTGCTTCATCGAGCTCGGCACGGTCGATGCAGACGGCCGCTCCACTGTCGGTGGGCTTGGCGTAGCTCAGGTAAATGCGCCTGTTGGCGGCAAAGTCCAGGTCCAGCCTGACGTCGAACATGCCGGCCTGACTGCCCTCGTCGCCCTGGAAGCGAAACACGCGCGGGGTACCCTCGATCGGCGACGACAGTTCGCCGTCGCGGCTCCCCAGCCGAAGCCGACCCGAGTTGCGCTCGGTCACAAGGAAGCGGCCGTCCGGCAGGAGCGCAATACCCCACGGGTTTTCCAGCCCTGCTGCGACTGTCTCGATGCGGAGATCATGGTGCTTGGTGCTGACGGTCCTGGTCTGTGACATTTGGCCCAGCATAGCGGCTCGCGCCTGCGGCGACTGTGAACTGGCCCGGTGCACAACCGGCCCGATAGTAGACTGGCTGCCGGATGCAACCGGACCTCCTGTACACCCTCATCGTCCTTGGCGCCGCAATGCTGCTCTTCATGAGCGCTTCGCTGCGCATGGACGTGGTGGCACTGCTTGCCCTGCTGGCACTGGCGCTGCCGGGAATCGTCAGCCCCGCGGAGGCGCTCGCGGGGTTCTCGGATCCGGTCGTGATCATGTTCGCCGGGCTCTTCGTCGTCGGAGGCGCGTTCTTCAGGACCGGCCTGGCGGATACCATCGGACAGTGGCTGGACCGGGCAGCCAGGGGAAGTTATCCAAGGATCCTGGTTCTGGTGATGCTGACGACCGCCGGCCTGTCGGCCTTCCTGAGCTCGACCGGCACGGTGGCGCTGATGCTGCCGATCGTGGTGACCGTGGCCCGCAGGGCGCGCCTCAGCCCGTCGCTGCTGCTCCTGCCAACCGCCTTCGCCGCGCTGCTGGGGGGCATGCTTACGCTGATCGCGACTCCCCCGAACCTGATCGTCAGCGGCGAGCTTCAGGCAAGCGGCCTGGCCCCACTCGACTTCTTCGACTTCACGGGACCGGGCCTGATCATGCTCGCCATCGGTGTGCTCTACATGCTCCTGGTTGGCCGCCGGCTCCTGCCCGAACGCGTACCCGCACCGGACGACCCCGATCCGCCCGGAACCAGGGAGCTGTGGGAGCGTTACGAACTGGAGGATCGCCTGTTCGAGGTCGAGGTCATGGACGGTTCGCCGCTGGCCGACATGACCATCAAGGCGGCTGCGGTGCGAAGCCGGTTCGGAACGCGCATCGTCGCGATCAGTTCGGTGACAGCCCGGGGCAGGGCGGCCAGGCGTGCCGGGGCCGACGCGGTTCTGCGCGTCGGCGACCGGCTTACCGTCAAGGCCTCGCCGGAGGCCGCCGCCGGGCTCGTAAGGCACGGAGGCGTACGGCTGCTCGGCGAGCAGGTGGCGCTGCCGGGCGGCCTGTTGCTGGCAGAGGCGCTGGTCCCTCCCGGTTCGCGGCTGGTGGGTGAGACGGTCACGACCATGAGGCTGCGCGAGCGGTTCGGAGTCGAGGCGATGGGCATCCTCAAAGCGGGCGGGAGGGCTGAACCGCTGGTCACCCAGGTGAGGCTGCAGGGCGGTGACGCCATGCTGCTGCTGGGTAACGTCGCGTCGTTCGCCGCGATCAGGGAGGAACGCAGTGACCTTGTCCTCGTGACCGAAGCGCGCGAGGTGGGAGAAGCCCGCCTGAACCGGTCCCGCGCCCCGGTAGCGCTACTGATCATGGTCGCGATGCTCGTCCTGATGGCGTTCACTGCGGTGCCCAACGTCCTCGCCGTGCTCTTGGCCGCGCTCGCCTGCGTCCTGAGTGGCTGCCTCGATGCCGAGGAGGCCTACCAGTCCATCGACTGGCGCACGCTCGTGCTGATGGCGGGCCTGATGCCGGTTGCAACCGCGCTCGCGGGCACGGGCGGGATCGACTTGCTGGTCAACGGTCTGCTCGGCCAGCTTGCGGGGGTCGGGTCGCTGCTGGTCATGGCTGCGTTCTTCGTGCTGACCGCCGCGATCGGCCTGGTCGTGTCCAACACCGCGACCGCCGTCCTGATAGCGCCCGTGGCGGTGCATGTGGCCGTGTCGCTCGGAATGGATCCAAGAGCCATGGCGATGACAGTCGCGATCGCGGCCTCATCCGCGTTCGTGACGCCCGTGAGCTCGCCGGTCAACCTGCTCGTGCTGGGCGCCGGTGGGTACAGGTTCGGCGACTTCGTCAAGGTCGGCCTGCCACTGCTGGTGCTCATGCTGGCCGCGACTCTCCTGGTGGTGCCCCTCTTCTTTCCCGCCGTCCCCTGACCTTGCAGATGCTGGAACGCTGCTGGAACGGCAGCCACCTAGACTCGAAAGTCCAGGGAGGGATACATGACCATGTTTCGATCGTTGTCATCAATCGTGCTGGGCCTGCTGCTGCTTTAGGCCTGTGCCGGGCCGTCTTCACAGGGGGAGCCCGAGCCGATCACGTGGCTCCTGAGCGTGGACGCTTCCGGGCCGGGCGAGGTCGCCCTGTCCGTGAACGGAGTCGAGACTGAGCTCCCCGAGCTGCCCCAGGTTCAGGACGGAGGCGGTGGGCTGCGCGGCGCGATCGTGGCTGACGGCGCCGCAGTAGTCCTTACCGCCGTTCCAGAGGAAGACTCGGAGGTGAGCTGGCTGGGCACATGCGAAGGCACGGATGGTCCGGAATGCTCGTTCGTTATGGATGCCGACACCACTGTGCAGGTGACTTTCGGCGATCCGGGCGGGGATGACGCGCAGGAAGAGCCGACCGATCCCGATCCCGACCCCGACCCCGACCCCGACCCCGACCCAGGGGAACCGGACGATCCGGACGGTCCCAAGGATCCGGAAGACCCGGGCGATTCCGGTGATCCGGCCCCGGCCCCCGCCGTCTCCTCGATTGAAGGGCCAGCGGCCCAGCGCGGGCAGCAGATAGCGATCAACGGAACAGGCTTCTGATCCGAGGCTGGGACCGTCACCATCGGCGGCGTGACGGCCGCCGTCGCCAGCTGGGCGTATGATCGGGTAACGGTAATCGTGCCGACGGGAGCTCCGGATGGCCCCGCGCAAGTCAGGCTGAACACGCCCGCGGGCGCAGCCACAGCCGACTTCTTCGTCGGCGCTATCTATGATGGTCCGGGGAGCGGCCTCGGCGCGTTCGCACAGGGCCTTGAGCCCGGTACGCATCTCCTGCTGGCCGGTGAGTTCAACCTCGGTAGTGACACGCTCGTCCTCCAGGGAGTCAGTGTCTGGGGTCAGGGCAAGGGCGTGACAGTGCTGAACGCTCCGGGTGGAATCGCCTTCCTGCCGGCAGCGGCAACGGGCTCCGGCTCGGAAGTGCTGATGACGCAGCTGACGGTCGTGACCGATGACTTCGGCCTCATTGAGATCACCCCTGATCGTGTTGGTGACCTTTCGGTCTCGGAGAGTTCGGGTGGCATGCCCCTGGTGATCCTGCGGGACATCGAATTCCGTGGAAGTGGCGATCCGGGCAGCTACCTCCACGATGATCCCCACCACATCGTGAACCTTTCGCTCCGGATCGAGGACGTCACTGTCCTGGCACCGCAGGCTTTGCTGGCGCTGCGGACAACCGGCGACATCACCATCTCGGGGCTGAATGCGGACACGCGTGTCGCGTTCCTGTCCGCCGGCATGGAGGAAGTGGAGATCATGTCCGCAGGCTCCGGGTCGGCGGATGCCGGAAAGCTGGAAATGTCCGACGCGAAGATCAGTTCCCAGGTGATCACCCTGTACGGCCGGGGCGGGGTGGACATCGGGGAATCGGAACTGGAAGCGCACTTCTCAAGCATGGGCATCCTCGGTAGCCTGGGCGGATGCATCCCCGGCTTTCCCGGTAGCGGTTCAGGGGGCGCGGTAACGGTGACCGGCAGCACGCTGCTCGTCACAGGTGAGGAGGCGGACGAGGAGGACTGGCCTGCCGGATTCGCGGTGGGTGACCTCATCATCTGTACGTCTTCCGCACCTGTGACGGTGCGGGACAACGTGGTCTCGGTCACAGGCGACCTGGTCATCAACGCGGACGTCGAGCACCTCGCCTTCTCCGGGAACAGGGTTGCGGGCGGATATAAGGTCGAGTTCAGTCTCAGCGAGGGAGCAACTGCCGAGATAGCCGGCAATCACTTCGAGCTGGACGGCACGGGACTGGAGCTCTACGGACCGACAAGCGGCATGTCAGGGCTGCTGCAGGTAACGGATAACAGCATTCTGCTACCGGTCCCCCAAGGCGGGGCCATGGGTCTGTATGTATCCAGAATCGCGGAGGCAGAGATCACCGGCAATCAGATACTTGGTGCCACTGCCAGCGGGGCCACGGGCCTCACGGTCAATGCTTCCGGGATAAGCGAGGTGCCGGCAGGCGACCTGAGCCTGGTGGTGGAAAACAATACGTTCAGGAACTTCGGTCTGGCGCTCTCCGTAGAGGGCCAGTATTCCGATGATGGACAGCTGGCCCCCTATAGCACTTTCGACGTGACCGGCAACTGCTTCGTCACGGAGTCAGCGATATGGGAGGTAGCGGAGATCGATGACAACAAGGGCAACCTGATCAGGGCCACGGGGAACTACTGGAACGGCATCACAGAACTCACAGAGCTCGAGTCGCTGGTGAACCTGTCTGGGAATAACGACGACGAGCCCCCAGTCAAGGACGCGATAGACCTCTCGGACGCTGTGTCCTCTCCCGATGACATCTGTCAGCCCGCGAACTAGTCCGATCTCGCGTCGGTGACCGGGTTACCGACCCTGTCTTCATGACCTGATTGCCGTCCTCGCTTCACGCGGGGGCGGCAATCGCCGCTTCTTGTGCTGGACAGTGGGACCGTCCACAGAGTTGATACAACCACACTCATATCTATTGACATGGGATGGACTGCGTTGCTATACTCGCCGACAGTGAAATCCCTGCTGTGCGCAGGTGCAGATTAGTACATGTGCGTTCAGCAAGCAATCCAGACAGTGTGAGGAGCAAAAATCATGGCAAAAGCAGTAGGAATCGACCTGGGAACGACCAACAGCGTCATCTCCGTCATGGACGGCGGCGAGCCGGTCGTCCTGGTCAACAGTGAGGGCAACCGCACAACGCCGTCAGTAGTCGCCTTCAAGGGCGAACAGCGCCTGGTGGGCCAGGTCGCCAAGCGCCAGGCGGTGCTCAACGCCACGGGCACCCTCTTCGAGGTCAAGCGCTTCATCGGCCGCACGTGGGACGAGATCAAGGACGAGGCCGAGCGCGCGCCCTACGAGGTCGTGCGCGGCGACGACGGCGGCGTCCGCTTCGTCGTCGAAGGCAAGCAGTACACGCCGGAGGAGATCTCGGCACAGGTCATGCGCAAGATGGTCGAGGACGCCAGCGCAACCCTGGGCGAGAAGGTCACGAAGGCCGTGATCACCGTGCCTGCCTACTTCAACAACGCTCAGCGCGAGGCCACCCAGACGGCCGGCAAGATCGCCGGCCTCGAGGTTCTGCGCATCGTCAACGAGCCCACGGCAGCGGCCCTGGCGTACGGCCTGGAGAAGAAGGGCAACGAGACCATCCTCGTCTTCGACCTTGGTGGCGGCACCTTCGACGTATCGGTCCTCGAGGTCGGCGACGGAGTCTTCGAGGTCCGCTCGACCGCCGGCGACACGCACCTGGGCGGCTCGGACTTCGACTACGCGATCGTGAACTGGCTGGCGGACGACTTCCAGAAGGAGTACAACGTCGACCTGCGCAAGGACAAGCAGGCCCTGCAGCGCCTGATCGAGGCTTCCGAGAAGGCCAAGATCGAACTTTCCGGCCTGCCCGAAACGAGCATCAGCCTGCCGTTCATCGCGATGGATCCGGCGTCCAACGCGCCTCTTTACCTTGACAGGAAGCTGACGCGCAGCAAGTTCGAGGAACTCATCAAGGACCTCCTCCACCGGGTCCGCGGGCCCGTCGAGGGCGCACTCAAGGACGCGAAGCTCAGCAAGAATGACATTCAGGAAGTGATCCTGGTCGGTGGCTCCACGCGCGTCCCGGCCGTCAAGGCGATCGTGAAGGAACTGCTCGGCAAGGAACCCAACCAGTCGGTGAACCCCGACGAGGTCGTGGCCCTCGGTGCAGCGGTCCAGGCGGGCGTACTGACGGGCGAGGTCGACGACATCGTGCTGCTCGACGTCACGCCGCTCAGCCTTGGTGTCGAGACCAAGGGCGGAGTCGTCGCCAAGCTGATCGACCGAAACACGACCGTGCCCGTCCGCAAGTCCGAGATCTTCAGCACCGCGGCCAACAACCAGACCGGGGTCGAGGTGGTCGTGCTCCAGGGCGAGCGCAGCATGGCGAGCGACAACAAGCTGCTGGGCCGCTTCCAGCTCGACGGAATCCCGCCTATGCCCGCCGGAATGCCCCAGATCGAGATCACCTACGACATCGATGCCAACGGCATCCTGAGCGTCACGGCACGGGAGAAGTCGACCGGCAAGGAAGCGTCGATCACCATCCAGAACACCACCACGCTCGCGGAGGACGAAGTCGAGCGGATGGTCAAGGATGCAGAGCTTCACGCCGAGGAGGACAAGGCCACGCGGGAACTCGCAGAGGCGCGCAACCAGCTGGACTCCATCCGCGTTCAGGCCGTCAACGCCTTGAGCGAGGCGACCGAGGCGACAGACGACCAGAAGGCGCCCGTCCAGACCGCGATTGACGCGGCCGAGAAGGCGCTCGAGAACGGCACGGACAAGGCCGCCCTCGAGGCCAGTGCCCAGGAGCTGGCTCGCGTCCTGCAGGAGTTCCAGCAGCTGATGGCCGCGCGCGAAGCAGGCAAGAGTGACGGGGACGACTCCCAGGAACCCCCGGCGGCTGATGACCAGGATGGCGACGTCATCGACGCTGATTTCAAGCCGGCCAACTGACGTGGGCAGAAGAAGCAAAAGCAACGGTGAGGCCGAGGATGCTCCGCTCACCGAGGAGTTCGACGGCGAGCAGGATCCCGCGCGTGACAGCGCGGGATCCGGGGCCGAAGGGGTTGCAGGCGAGGCCGACGTACTTCGCGCGGAGCTGATCGCTGCCCAGGAACGCCTGAGCGAGGCACAGGCAAGCGCTGATGAGTTCCGGGACAGGTACCTCAGGAGCCGTGCCGACCTCGAGAACTACAGGCGGCGCGCGCTGGCCGACGCCGAACGGGCCAAGGCGGCAGGGATCGACGCCGCGGTCGGCACGGTCCTGCGGGTGTTCGATGACCTTCAGCGTGCCATCACCATGGCCGATGAGGATGTGGAGGAGGCCAAGCTCCTGCCCGGCGTCCGGGTCGTACTCCGCAACCTGGAGGACGACATGCAACGCATAGGCATCACCCGCCTGGGCGAGGCCGGTGAGGAGTTCGATCCTTCGCTGCACGAAGCGCTTACGGCCGTACCCGCCACGCCGGAACACCCGGCGGGCACCATCGCACAGGTGGTCACGGTCGGCTTCGCCGAGGGTGAGCGCCTCATCAGGCCCGCATCCGTCGTCGTCTACAACGATTGAACTGAGACCTGAAGGGAGGGGAGATGGCGGACTTCAAGGACTACTACAGCATCCTGGGCGTTGAGCGCAGCGCAACGGAGAAGGACATCCGCAGCGCATTCCGCAAGCTGGCCGCCAGGAACCACCCGGACAGGAATCCCGGCGACCCGGCCGCTGAGGAGAGGTTCAAGGAGATCAACGAGGCCTACACGGTCCTGAGCGACTCCGAGAAGCGAAGCTTCTATGACCGGTACGGCAGTGCCGGCGGCGCCGGACAGCCCTTCAACGGGGCGCAGGGTGGTGCCGGCTTCCGTACCGTGAGCCCCGAGGAGTTCGCAGGTTTCAGCGACTTCTTCCAGAACCTCTTCGGCGGGGCGTTCGAAGGCGGCCGCTTCACCAGCGGCGGCTTCCCGGGTGGCGGAGAGTTCTTCACGACCCAGACGGGCGCAAGGTCGCAGCAGCGGACGATCAGGCCGTCTGTGGAGGCGAAGCTGGAGATCGACATGCCGGTCGCCTTCAGCGGCGGGGAGGTCACGGTCCGGATCGATGGGAAGTCGCTCACGGTGACTGTCCCCGCCGGTAGCCGCGACGGCAGTCGCCTGCGGCTGCGGGACCAGGCACCGGGCGGTGGCGACCTGATCCTGCGTCTTAGCGTGCGTCCGCATCCGGTCTTCAGGCTTGACGGCGACAACGTCCGCGTCAGCATCGACGTGCCTGACTACCGAGCGGTCCTCGGAGGAAACGTCACGGTTCCGACCCTGGCGGGCGACGTCGTAATGTCGCTGCCACCAGGCACGCGATCCGGGCGGGTGCTCAGGCTGCGTGGCCGCGGCTGGCCCGGGCCTGAAGGCGCGCATGGCGACGAACTCGCCGAGGTGCGCGTCACCGTGCCGGCTCACCCGGACGAATCGCAGCTCGCGGCATACCGCCAGCTGGAGCAGCTGGCTGCAGATTCTCATAAGCCGGGTGATACGGTCACCAAGTGACAGAAGCCAAGACAACCCACGTCAGAAAGCCAACAATCACTCTCCTGAGCGTGCTGCTGGCCACATTCCTGCTGCTGATCACTGCCCAGCCGGCGCTTGCACAGGACGAGAACCCGGTAGTACTCCGCGTCGACGCGCTCGAGGAACGCCTGGAGAGCTATAACGACCGCTTCGAGCTAGCCGTGCGCACCCTGGTGTCCAGCATGGGCATGCCGCTCACGCCCGACATCCGCGCGGAGCTCGACGGACTCAAGTTCGAGTACCTTGAACAGCGCGTCACTGACCTCGTCCTGCTGAACGAAGCGGAACGTCGCGGCATCGCGGTCGAGGAAGCAGACATCGACGAGATAGTCAGCGGCTCGCTCACAGGCATCCCCGAAGACCAGGTCGATACGGTTCTGGCCGATGCCGGCTTCAGGAACGTCGAGCACTTCCGCAGCCTCGTCGTCGAGACCGAACTCATCCAGCGCCTGATCGACAGCCTGTATGACGAGATGGCGATTACGGACGCGGAGATCAGTGCCTGGTGGTCGGTCAACTCCCACGAGTTCGCTCAGGACGAGCAGGTGTGCGCATCGCACATCCTCGTTGAGGACGTTGAGCATGCCGAGTCGCTGCTTGCCGATCTCGAGGGTGGCGCCGACTTCGCAGAACTCGCCGTTGAACACAGCACCGATTCCGGTTCCGGCGCGCGCGGCGGCGAACTCGGCTGCTTCGGACGCGGCATGATGGTCGCGCCGTTCGAAGAGGCCGCCTTCGGCGCCACCGCGGGCGAGCTGGTCGGTCCGGTCGAGAGCAACTTCGGTCAGCACCTGATCCTCGTAACCGATCGCATCGAGCCGGGCGAACCCGAACTCGAGGAGTTCCACGCTAACGCCGAGAACGCTGTCGCGAACGAGAAGCTGATGGAAGTCATCGATGCGCTCGTGGCCGTCGCTGACGTTGAGACCTTCCCCGAAGTGCTCGAGGCGCCCGCGGCTGAGGAAGCTGTCGACGAGGAAGCCGTCACCGACGAGGAAGCGGTGGACGAGGCGGAGACGGATGAGTCACCCGCAGACGAAGTTCCCGAAGACGAGGTCGACGAAGAAGACGCCGGCTAAACGCCGGAGCTGCTAGCCTGAAGGCATGGCCAACAGGCTGGCAAAAGAAACCAGTCCATACCTGCTGCAACACGCAGACAACCCGGTGGACTGGTACCCATGGGGCGACGAGGCCTTCCGCAAAGCGCGGGAGCTTCGCCGCCCCATCCTGCTGTCCATCGGCTACAGCGCCTGTCACTGGTGTCACGTCATGGCCCGTGAGAGCTTCAGCGACCCCGACACGGCCGACTTGATGAACCGCAGCTTCGTTTGCGTCAAGGTCGACCGGGAGGAACGCCCCGATGTCGACAGCGTGTACATGGCCGCCCTGCAGGCGCTCACCGGAACCGGCGGCTGGCCGCTCACGGCAGCGTTGACGCCCGAGGGCAAACCGTTCTTCGCAGGCACTTACTACCCTCCTGCCGAGAGGCACGGGCTTCCGGCCTTCCGGCGCGTGCTGCAGGCGATCACGCGCGCATGGGAGGGCCAGCAGGGCGACCTCGAGGCGACAGCGGCAGAGCTGACGGCACATCTGACCAGGACGTTCACTCCGGATCCGGGTGAGCTTGACAAGGCACTGCCGGAGCGCGCCATCGCCCGGCTTGAGCAGGTCGCAGACCCGGTGCATGGTGGGTTCGGCGGCGCGCCGAAGTTCCCTCCGTTCGGCACGCTCCGGTTCCTGCTGGCTCGCCCCGAGCAGTCCGCGCGCAAGCTGGCGATCGATAGCCTCAGGGGGATGTGCACCGGTGGAATCTTCGATCAGCTCGGAGGTGGCTTCGCGCGCTACAGCACGGACGCTGCCTGGCTCGTCCCGCACTTCGAAAAGATGCTGAACGATAACGCCCAGCTGCTCGGCCTCTGCGCGGCCGCATGGAGGCTCACGGGCGAAGGTGGGTTCGCACGGGCCGCACGCCTGAGTGCGGGCTGGTTGCAGCGGGAGCTAGCTGCACCCGGGGGCGGCTTCCATGCCGCCATGTCAGCCGAATCCGGCGGGGTTGAGGGCCTGTACTACCTCTGGGACGCGGCGTCCTTCAGGGAGGCGCTTGACGGCAGTGGCCTGTCGAGGATGGCGGAACTGGCCTTCCGCGTCACCGAGGCGGGCAACCACGAGGGACGCAACGTGCTGTCGCTGTCGGGCGAGGCCTGGGACGATGCCGAGGATGAAGAACTCGAGCAGGCACGCCGGCTTCTGCTCGAACACCGGCAGGAGCGTGAGGCACCGCACGTGGACAACAAGGTGCTCGCCGGTTGGAACGGCCAGGCGATCGAGGGACTGGCGGACGCTGGCCGGTTGCTGGCCGACCGCGGCATGCTGAGAGCGGCCCGGGACACCCTGGACCGGGTCACACCGCTCGCGCTGGAGGCGCGGCGTCAGGCCGGCAGCGATGCAGCCGCGCAACTCGAAGACCTGGCCGGCCTCGGTAACGGACTGCTGGCCCTCTATACCGCCACTCTCGACCCCGGGCTGCTGCAGCTTGCCTCGACACTGGCCGAGCGTGTCGCGACCGAGTTCGTCACGGACGGCGCACTCTACAGTACGAGCAGCCTCAGCAGCCCGCTGGTCGCCCGGCCCAGACAGTCCGTCGACGCCGGAGGCCCGGCCGACACGGCCCAGGCGGCGAGGCTGCTGCTCAGGCTCGGCAGGCTGACGGACAATCAGGGGTGGGAACGGATCGCAGCGGATACCATCAGGGCCGCGACCGGCACCATGGAGGCGCAGCCAACCCTGGGAGGTGCCAGCCTGGCCCTGCTTGACGAGTACCTCGCAGAACCGCTCGAGATCGTCCTGGGCGGCCCGCCGGATAGCGACCTGGTCAGGGCCGTGCAGGACAGGTGGCTGCCGCACGCGATGATCATCCACGCCGGGGCAGGGGTCAGCCAGTCCGATTACCCGGTACTGGAGGGCCGCCACACGGAGGATGCCACGGCAACGGCCTGGGTGTGCCGCGCCCGGGTGTGCAGCCTGCCGGTCACGGATGCGAAGGCGCTGTCAGCGCAGCTTCCGGACTGAGCTGCAGCGGAAGCGATAGTAGACTCCTTAGCGTGAGCCTGGAGATCCTGGCCGGACCACCCGGCAGCGGCAAGTCCAAAGAGCTGATCAGGCGTGCGCGTGAAGTCAGCGAGGCCGGCGGGCGTTGCCTCTGGGTCGGTCTTCCCGCACAGCGGCCGTCTGTCTATCGGCGCGTCACCGCTGAAGGAGGCGTTACGGGCTTCGAGTTCGTGACCGAACAGCAGCTGTGCTACCGGCTGCTGATGCGGGCGCAGCGCGTCAGGCCGATCGTGGCGGGCACCGAACGCCTCGCGCTTGTGGCACAGGCACTGGTCCAGACGCAGGCTCATCCGCCCTCGCCCGGAGAAGCGGGACTATTCGCCGGCGGCATAGCGGAGCTGAAACGATACGGTCTGGGCCCCCGGGACGCAGCGCGCCTGGGCGGGACTGACAGGGAGACGATGCGCCTCGCCACCGTCTTCACCAGGTATGAGGAGCTCAAGGGCGACAGTTGGGACGATGACGACTACCGGCTCGCGGCCGTCGAGCTCGCAGAGTCGGGCAGGGCCGATCCCAGATGCACCCTGATAGCAGTGGCCGGCTTCAACCGCGAACCGGAGCTGCTGCCACTGACCATGCGCCTGCTCGCAGGCCTTTCCAGAGGCACCAGCACGGTGGTCGCGCTGCCCCGGGCACCCGATGAGCCACCCGCAGGAGCACGAATCACCCTGCTGTCGCCGGGACCGGGTGCCAGGATCCGGAGCTACGGGGCGATGAACGAGGTAGAGGAGTCCAGGTGGGTGCTGCGCGCGATCAAGCGCGACCTGGCTGAAGGGCTCGATCCACTCGACCTGGCGCTGGTCGTGGCCCGGGGCCAGGCACCCGCCTACCTGTCGCTCGCCGACGAGTACTCCGTACCGCTCATGGACGAGTCACCACTCACGCTGACGGAGTTGCCCGCCGGACGGATGCTGGCCGCATGGCTGGACGCCCACGGTTTCGTATCGGCCGGCACGCTGCTCAGCCTGCCCGGCCTGGAGCCGCTCGCGCGGGTGGCGCTCGAGAGGAACCTGGCCGGCACGGCCGCCATCAGGCGGCTGGCACAGGAGCTCGACAGGGAACCAGACCGCGCTACGCTTTTCGAACCCCTGCTTGACGAGTGGCTGGCGCGGCTCGATCCGGCCGGAGCTGGCATGGCCTGGGCCGAGCAGGTCGTCGCCCTCCTGCCGGAAAGCGTGCTGCCGGCGGACAGCGAACTCGCCGCGCAGTTTCGCGAGCAGGCACTGCTCTGTGCCCGCCATGCAGCCCGGCTCGCCAGCGGTGCCGGTTTCTCCGCCTGGTGGCTGACGCTGCTCAGGGAGACCCGCCTGCCCAGGAGGGAGGCGGCCGGCGTTGCCCTGCTGGACCCCGCCCTGGCGAGCGGCAGGCGCTACCGCAAGGCCTACCTGGCCGGAGCCGTCGAGGGTGCGTACGGACTCGCGGAACGCGAGGACTACTTCGTCAGGGAGGAGCTTCGCGGCACCGTTCTGCCCCGGCGTTTCCGGAACAACGCCCGCTTCAGGACCGCTGAACTGCTCGGTCTTGCCGAGAGTGAGCTGGTGGTGACACATTCCGCGAGCTCCCAGGACGGGCAGCTCGCGCGGGAAGAGGCGCTTACCGGACCGGACCGTCAGCCCCTGCCAGCGCTCCCGGCCGGCAGCCGCTTCGAGACGGAGGTGAGCAAGCCCGCTCTCATAAGCTGGGAAATGCCCGCCTCACGGGTCAGGCTTGCGGGTGTACACCTGGAGAGCCTGAGGCGCTACGCCGAATGTCCGCAGCGCACCTGGGCGGAGTCCCTCTTCCGGGAGCGCGGCGAGTGGCTGCATGTGCCCGAGCCGTGGCAACAGCTGAGGTCGGCGCTCAGGCGGGGCAGCACCGTGGACGAACCAGCACTGGACGCGCTGGCGGGCGAGTTCCCCTGGGCGGCAACGTGGCTGTCCGATCACGCACCTGCACTTCTCTCGCTGCGCTTCCGCGTGAAGATTCCCGCAGAGGACGCGCCCGACGCCTTGCCCGACGCGGTGAGGCGGTCTGAAGATGGCAGGCCGGAGATCTGGCACCTGAGCCGACCCCGGGAGCTTGATCCGCGTGGGGCCGCGCGGCTGCTGCGGGAGAGGTGGACCGAGCGGCACGCTGCCAGGCGGATGCAGCTGCTCGACCGGCGCGCGCTGGATCCCGGTGTTCGGCTGGTCGTCTGGCCGCTGCTCGGCGAACCGGTCGAGGCGCACCGCAACCCCTCGGCAGACGCCGACCAGCGCTGGCTGGCGCACGGGGCCGACGATGCTCTCGAAGCCTGGGTGGAGTTCCGCGCGGGTAACGTCCAGCCCCGTCCCGGCTTCACCATCTGCGGCGACTGCCCTGTCTTCGACATGTGCAGGAAGGGCGTCCGGTGAGGGTCCGCGTCGCTTCGGCCGGTACCGGCAAGACCACGAGCCTCGTGGCCCGCTACCTGACGCTCGTCGCCGAAGGCGTGCCCCTGCGGCGAACAGCGGGTGCGACCTTCACGAGGGCCGCCGCGGGCGAGCTGCACCAGCGCGTCTCGGCCGGCCTGACCGAGCTGCTCGAGACCGGCTCGTACCTGTCACTCGTGATGCTGAGCGAGGGGACCCGCGCAAGGTTCGAGGAAGCAGAACGCGAACTGACGGGTGCCGTCATCACGACGATCAACGGGCTGATGGGCGGGATGCTCCGCCTGTGCGCGCCGCTCGTGGGACTGGATCCCGGGTTCACCGTGCTTGACGAGGCCGAGGCGGCCGCGATCTTCGAGGAGGAGTTCAACAGTCTGGAGCCTGGCCGGGTCTCCGGGGAAGAGCTCTCGGATGCGCTCTGGCTCTTCGGACGACGCGCGCTGGTCGGTGCGTTCTCCACTCCGGAGGCCGGGTTGGAGAGGCTGCTGGACCGTTACGGCCGTGCCCTGGCCAGCTACCACACGCGCCTGGGCGGCCGTCGGCTTGGCCCGGCCGAGGTCGAGCAGCGTGCGGTGAAGCTGCTCGAGAACAAAGACGCGCTGCAGCGCATCCGGCAGCGGCATCAGTACCTTCTGCTTGACGAGTACCAGGACGTGAACCCGCTGCAGGGCAGCTTCTTCGAAGGGCTCGAGCGTCGGGCCGGCGTACGGATCGAGGTGGTCGGCGACCCGAAACAGGCGATCTACTCGTTCCGGCATGCCGACGTCGCGGTGTTCAGAAGGGCGCTCGCCACGGGAGAGGTAGACGAACCGCTCACCGGGACACGGCGGCACGCCCGCGGACTGACGGAGTTCCTGAACGAGGCTACCGGCGCCATGGCAGCAGCCGGTCTGGGGTTCGATGAGTCTGAGGCGCCTCGTGTCACCCCCGCTGGCTCGCAGGCGGAGGCAGCGGGAAGCGTTCAGGTGCACTGGGTTACCGGCGGCGCCCAGGTGGCCGATCTGCGGAAGTTCGAGGCCCGCCTGCTGTGCCAGAGGCTGCTGGCCGCTCACAGCGACCTTGCAGTGCCCTGGCATCACATGGCGGTGCTGGCCAGATCCCACGCGAGCCTCGAGCTGCTGCAGCCTTACCTGAGGGAAGCAGGCGTACCCGCCATCATCATGCGCGGCAAGGATTACTTCTCCCGGCCCGAGATCCGCGACATCGCCAACGCGATCAGGACCGGGATCGACGCTTCCGGTCCGGCGTTCGGCGCCTGGCTCCGCTCACCATTCGCACAGCTGAGCCTGGAGGAGGCCCAACAGGTGCTTCTGGCAAGCGATCCCGTGGAGGCGCTTTCCGCGATCGATAAGGCACTGGCTGTCTCGCTGGGACGCCTCAGGTCACTTGTGCTCGAGCCCCCGGTGCACGCGCTCAAGACGCTGCTGCGCGAGGACCTGGCCCGTGGCCGGCCGTTCACTGCGCTGCTTGACGAGCGCGAGAAGGCAAACGTCGACGCCCTGCTGCTGCGCGTCTCGCGCCTGGACCCGGGCAGTCTGGAGCTGCTGCTGAACGAACTCGACCGCTACGCGCGTTCAGGCATCTCGGAGGTGCCACAGTCAGGATCAGGCGTTGTTCTTGCGACGATCCACAACTCGAAGGGCCTTGAGTGGCCACTGACAGCGCTGTTTGATGCCGGTCGGGGCGCCCCGCCCCAACGCGACACACTGCTGATCGACCGGTCTACGGGCGAGGTGTACGGCTCAGGCTCGAAGGAAGCCAGCGACCTGCTGCGTGAGGAACGCGGCCGCGTCGAAGAAGAACTCGCGAGGCTGTTCTACGTGGCCGTGTCGCGGCCGCGGGATCACCTGATCATCACCGGCAGTCACCGGGACCGGAGCCCGCGGGGAGCAGGGCCCTTCACCAGGATCCTGAACGAGGTCGGGTATGGGCCCGAGTCGGAAGCGGCGACGCGCCATCCGTTCGAGGCCGAGCGTGCACGCCCTGCCCGTGGAACAGCCGAGTCCCGCGTTCCGCTCGAGAGTGCTGAGTGGACCGGGCTTGCGATCACTTCGGGTCCCTACCCTCCGCTGCAGAGCCCGTCCGGGCTGTACGGGAGGCTCCAGTCCCCCGGGACCGTGGTGGATGCCGACAGCCAGGAGCCCCTGTCGGCGGGTGCGGCTGTGGCCGACCCGGAGACGGTCCATTCGCGCGGCACGATCCTGGGCACCCTGGTTCACGAGGCGATCGCGTACGACTGGACCCGTCACGGCGAGTCCCGCTCGCCTGCCCTGAACATGCTGCTCACCATGTTCCCGCTCGACGACGGGGAGCGCGCTTCCATCGCACGGGAGGCGGCCGACCTGCTGGACGGCTACGCCAGGATGCTCGGGCGGGAGCTCCCGCCCCTTTCAGAACGCCTGAGCGACGAGTCGGAACTGCCCATCGCGCTGCAGCTGGGCGGAACGGTCTGGCACGGCACGGTCGACCGGCTCTACAACGCGGGCGGAGAGTGGTGGCTGGACGACTACAAGACGGACCGCGTTGTCGAGCCCGAGCTCTACCTGGGACAGATGGCGATTTACACCCGTGCAGTTGCGCTCATCAGGGGAGTCATCCCGCGGGTGCGCCTGGTGTACGTGCGGAGCGCACAGGTGATCGAGCTCGCCCCCGACGTTCTTGAGGCGTCGCTGGGGCAACTCGGACTGTCAGACTGACATTGCAGCGCAGAGCCTGTACAGCGGCAGCTGCGTAGTGTACACTTACCTTCGTTTCGGAAAGCGCAGACAGCGTTACCGGCACGCCGGATGATGAATCCGGAAAGTTTGTTGTGCCTGCAGGCCGAGGTCTGCAGGTGGATAGGAAAAAGAATGCCTACAGGTAAAGTAAAGTGGTTCAGCGGCGAAAAGGGTTTCGGCTTCATTGCCCAGGATGATGGGGGTGCCGACCTGTTCGTGCACTTCAGCGCAATCATGGGTGATGGCTTCCGCAACCTGAACGAGGGTGACGAGGTCGAGTTCGAGATCGGTCAGGGCCAGAAGGGCCCACAGGCCCGCAACGTAACCGTCACCAGCGCTGCACCCCAGCGGGACGACGATCACAGCCGCTTCGGCAACAGTGACCGCAGCCCCGGTTCCGATGACCGCGGCCCCCGCCGTTCACGCTACTGAGTAATCAATTCTGCCGGCTGAGCCGGCTATAGGTTGAAACAGTGAAGGAGCCCGCAACTCGATGCGGGCTCCTTCCTCATTGGATGCGGGCAGGAAGAAAGCTCAGCTGAGGCTGGCCTGGCTCCTGCGGGGCACTGGCGGCTCCGTGTCGTTGTCGACGGTCTTCCGGGGAGCACCGACGATGGGCAGGATCCAGTAGTCCAGACCCCAGTAGCCGGCGATGCGCCAGCCAAGCACGATCCAGGTGGCGACCATGAACATGACCGGGTTGGAAGAGAGTGTTCCGGCGAGGAGGAAGCTGACGTTCATGAAGCCGCCGAAGAACGCGCTGAGCCCGGTCAGGAGGCCGAGGATCAGCGTGATGCCGACGAGCACCTCGCCGAAGGCGACGGCGTAGCTCATGAGGGTCGCGTTGGGCAGGAACATCGTCTCGACCATCCAGGCGTACCAGCCGGAGACGCTCGGGGCCTCTCCGCCGGCCCGGGCCAGCGCACCCTGGAGGTAGCCGGTCACCGCAACGCCTGCGTTCTCGCCGACCCACGCCGGGTTCTGAACCTTTCCCCAGCCGGAGCTGAGCCACTGCCAGCCGAGCCAGATCCGAAGGACGAGCCAAAGTGGCGCCAGGTATGGCGAGGCAAAGAGGAACTTACTGATTGCTGGTTCCTGGTAGTGGACGGCCTTAGTGTTGGTCATGATTCTCCCTTTCCCGTGGAGTTAACGCCATTATTCACGTAACTCTGCTGGCCTGACAGCTACAAACGTCCCAAAGTTCTGTTAACGAGTTCGCCCACCAGCTGAGGGTTGGCGCGGCCACCGCTTCGCCGCATCACCTGCCCGACGAAGAAGCCGGCCAGGCCGGTCTTGCCGGACCGGTACGCTTCCACCTGGCCGGGGTTCTCGGCCAGTACCTGCTCAACAAGCCCCTCCAGTTCCGACTCGTCACTGACCTGACCGAGGCCCAGGCGATCCGTGACCACCCGCGGTGACTCGCCCCCCTCGAGCATGCCCGCAAGCACGTCCTTGCCGGCCCGGGCTGACACCACGCCACCGGCGATCATCGCGATCAGTTCACCGAAGCCGGCGGGAGTCACCCTGACTTCGGACAGCGGCGTCTCCTTGAGCTCCCTCTGCAGCTCGTTCACCAGCCAGCGACCGACCATCGCCTCGTGTCCCGGCGCAGCCTGGGCGGCCGCCCTGAACCAGTCGTGCAGCTCGCCCTCATGGCCGATCAGACCCGCCTCGAAGGGATCCAGGCCGAAGGCGGCAGCGAACTCGAGCGTCGCGGCATCGTAGGCCGGTTCGTCCGAAGCAGGGGACCCGGACCGCTTCGGCGCAGCCGGCTGGGAGACTTCCTGGACCGGTGCCTGCTCACGCGCCTGAGCGCGCGCCCAGGCGTCCTTCAGCGTGACGATCCGGTTGAAGACCAGCTCCGTATCCGCTGCCGCCGGGTCCTGCCAGAAGTAGCCCAGCCGTTCGAACTGAAAGCGCGTGCCCCGGTCGTGACCGGCGACTGCAGGCTCCAGGAAGCCGCTGCGGACCTGCAGGGAGTCCGGGTTCAGGAAATCCGTGAACGGCTGGTCCGTTGCCTCGGGGTCGGGCACCGTGAAGAGCCGGTCGAAGAGGCGGAACTCGGCCGGAAGCGCCGTGCCTGCGTCGAGCCAGTGGATTGCACCGGGCACGCGGATACCGCCTTCAGGGTTGGCTTTGATCGTCTCAGGCAGCCAGCTGCACCTCAGTTCGGTCACCGTGCCGTCGTCGGCGGTAACGAACCCGTCACAGCGGATGACGGGTCCGTGCCGCAGGCGCACGTGCCCGCCCGGCGAGAGTCGCCTGAAGCCCTTGGGTGGCTCTGCCGCGAAGTCCGCACGTTCGATCAGCAGGTTCTTCGACATCGTCACCGTCCGCTCGCCCTCGCGCGGTACGTCCTCCGGCCAGTAGGGCGCACTCAGCTGAAGCGGTGCGGCCTCCCCGAAGTTCGTGATCGTTACCTTCAAGGGGTCGATGACCGCCATCACACGCGGCGCAGAACGGTTGAGGTCATCCCGGATGCTGTGCTGCAGCAGCGCGTAGTCGGTGCGGACATTGGTGCGCGTGATGCCGACCCTGTCGGCGAAGTCGCGGATCGCCCCGGGTGTGACGCCGCGACGCCGCAATCCCGCGATGGTGGGCATGCGGGGGTCGTCCCAGCCGTCGACCACGCCGGAGTTCACAAGCTGGATGAGCTTTCGCTTGCTCAGGATGGTGTAGTCGAGCTGCAGGCGGGAGAACTCGTACTGCCGGGGCCGCACTGCGCCGTCGGTGGTATGTTCGACGACCCAGTCGTATACTTCGCGGTTGTTCTCGAACTCGAGCGAGCAGAGGCTGTGGGTGATGCCCTCGAGCGCGTCCGTCAGCGGATGGGCGTAGTCGTAAAGGGGGTAAATCGGCCAGTCGTCGCCGGTGCGGTAGTGGTGGGCGTGCCGGATCCGGTACAGCAGCGGGTCGCGCATGAGCATGTTGTCGGCGCCCATGTCGATGCGGGCGCGCAACACGTGTGCACCTGACTCGAACTCACCTGCACGCATCCTCTTGAACAGGTCGAGGTTCGCCTCGATGCTCCGGTCGCGGTACGGGCTTGGCCTGCCCGGCACGCCGACGGTGCCGCGGTACTCGCGGATCTGTTCCTCGCTCAGGCTGTCGACATAAGCGAGGCCCCGCTCGATCAGCGAGAGCGCGTGTTCATACATCTGCTGGAACTGGTCGGAGGCGAACGTCAGCTCGTCCGGGATCGCGCCGAGCCACTCCAGGTCCTGCTTGATTGCTTCGACGTAGGCAAGGTCCTCCGTGGTCGGGTTCGTGTCGTCCATGCGCAGGTGAAAGGTTCCGTCATAATCGGCGGCGACGCCGTGGTCAACGTGGATCGCCTTGGCGTGCCCGATATGCAGGTACCCGTTGGGCTCCGGCGGGAACCGGGTGATTACCTCGGTGTGCCGGCCGGTCTTGAGATCGCGGTCGATGACCTCGGTGATGAAGTTTGGCGAGACTCTGCGCATGCCGGCCATTGTACCGCCCTGCTGGTCACAATTCGCTCTTGCTGCGGCGTTCGAGCAACAGCATCACTGCCGCTGTGATCGCCATCAGCAGGACCGAGAGGGCCAGGGCGCTGCCGTAGTTCGCTGCGCCCGGCCGGCCGAGCCGATCGAAGATTGCCACGGGGATGGTGGCGAACTCCGGTCGTGTGATGACCAGCGAAGCGCCGAACTCGCCCATGCTGATGGCGAAGGCGAACGCGGCGGCGCTGAGGAGCGCCGGGACGAGCAGGGGCAGGTCCACCCGCCTGAGCACCGTCCAGGATGAGGCACCGAGCATGCTGGCGGCTGCGCCGAGCCCGGGCGGGATGCCTCGAAGGGCCGGCAGGATGCTGCGTGCGACGAACGGGAATCCGATCAATGAGTGCGCGAGCACCAGGCCGACGGGGCTGACGGTCAGCTGCGGGAATGCTATCAGGTAGCCGAAGCCGAGGGTGATGGCGCTCGTGGCCAGCGGCAGCAGACTGGTACCGTCGAGCCAGCGCAGCCGTGCGCGGACGACGGCGTACGCGAAGCAGAACCCGACTGCAAGCGCGACGAGCGCGCTTCCGCCTGCGATGAGCAGGGAGTTGACGATCGCCCGCCCGGCCCCAGGGAACGCTGCTGTCGGCGTGGCTGTGAGCAGGAAGGTGAAGTTCTGCACCGCACCGGTTGCCAGCGTCTGCCAGAGCAGCGCGACCAGGGGCGCGAGCGTCAGGAGCCCGGGTGGCAGCAGGCTCAGTGTGAGCCAAAGCCCGGCGACGGGCCCGGGCCTGACGAGTGCCGCCGGAGAACCGGTGACCGAAACGGCCAGTCGCGCCTGCGCGCGCGTGTACGCGATGGTCACGGCCAGAACGATGACGAGCTGAAGCAGCACCAGCACGGCGGCCGCGTCCAGCTGGAGCAGGCGTGCAGTCAGGCGATAGATCTCGACCTCGAGCGTGCCGTATGAAGGTGCCAGCAGCACGATCACGCCGAACGACGTGAACGTGAGCGTGAACACCAGCGCGCTGGCAGCCAGGATCGCTGGTCGGGCGACCGGGAGCGTGACGCGGACGAAGGTGCGCCACGGTCCCGCCCCGAGGGTGGTCGCAGCCTCCTGAAGCCTCGGGGCGACGCTCTCCAGGTAACTGCCGACGATCCGGATGACCAGGGAACAGTTGTAGAACACGTGTGCAAGCAGGATGATAAGCAGCGTGTCACGCAGGTTGACGCCGCTGAGTCCTCGCGGCCCGACCAGGGCGAGGAAGCCCATGCCTGCAACCACGGTCGGCATCACGAACGGGATGGTGAAGGCCGTTCGGAGCAGGCGCCTGCCGGGAAAATCGTAGCGTGCGAACAGCACCGCGCCAGGCAGTCCCACCAGCAGCGTGAGAAACGTGGACAGCAGCGCCTGCATCAGCGTGAAACCCGCCCGCTCCAGGTACCACGGGTCAGTCAGGATCCGGAGCAGCGACGAGGTATCGCCAAGGCTGCGCTGCATGATCACCAGCAGCGGCCACGCGAAGAAGAACAGCAGGAACAGCGCTGCCAGCGCCCCGAAGAGCAGTGCCGGTGCGTTGCGTCTCATGCCACCTGGAAGACGAACAGGCTGAGGAACATGTAGCAGAACGCGATCGCGAAGATGAGCGAGTCGATCCGGTCGAGCACGCCGCCCTGTCCGGGCAGGAACGTCCCTGAGTCCTTGACGCCCGCCCAGCGTTTGAGCAGGCTTTCGAACAGGTCGCCGGCCTGGCCGGCAGCAGCGACCACTATCGCGAAGACCCACAGGCTGCCGAGCTCAACCGTGAACCCGCTGACGTCGGTTGCCAGCCAGTGCAGGCCAGCAACGAAGGCAACGGCGAAGACCAGGCCCCCGACCGCACCCTCGACCGTCTTGCCCGGGCTTATCAGCGGAGCCAGCTTGCGGCGGCCGAAGAGCGAGCCGATCGTGTACGCGCCGACGTCGGATGCCACTACAGCGAGCATGGGGAACGCCAGGTACCACATCCCGGCCCCATGGTCGGGCATGTAGCGCAGGCTGATGATGTAGCTGAGAAGGAACGGGATGTAGAGGTAGCCGAAGAGGGAGAACACCACGCAGTTGAGCGAGTTGCGGTTCGGCTTGATGAGTTCGAGTATGACGAGGTAGACGGCGAACAGTACTGCGAGCAGCTCGCGCCATGAGACCGTGCCGATGACGGCCGGCAGTCCGGCCAGCTCGAACCAGGAGCCGGGCAGGGCGGCGATCATCGTCAGTACCGCCGCCACCCAGAGGCTGCGCTTGCGGACCGGGATGCCCTTGAGTTCCAGCATCTCGCTGTACTCATGAATGGCGATCGCGGCGAGGACGAGCCATACCGGAATGAGCAGTGGCAGCCCGACCCAGACGACTATCCCGATGATGATTGCTGCGGCGATACCGGACAGGACACGCTTGAAGGGGAAGCCCTTCCGGGCCGCCTTAGGGCTCATACTCAGACGGCCATGATGTCTTCTTCTTTTGTCCGGGTGCGCTGCTCGATGCGCTGGATGAACTCGTCCGTGATCTTCTGGACGTCGTTCTCACCATTGCGCAGTTCGTCCTCGCTGATCATGGCCTCCTGCTCCATCATCCGCAGTTCGTCGTTCGAGTCGCGTCGGACGTTTCGCACGGCCACCCGGGCCTCTTCGGCCATCTGTTTGACTGTCCTGACCAGGTCCCGGCGGCGCTCGTCGTTCAGCGGCGGCACCGTGATGTAGATGGCATCGCCCCGGTTGTTCGGGTTGTAGCCCATGTCGCTCTCCAGGATCGCCTTCTCGACGTCGGCTATCACGCTCTTGTCGAAAGGCGTGACGACCAGCGTCCGGGCGTCCGGACTGGACACGTTGGCAACCTGGTTGAGGGGTGTGTTGGATCCGTAGTAGTTCACATGGACGCGGTTCAGCTGCGCCGGGTTCGCCCGGCCTGTCCGCACGCCACCGATGTTCGATTCGAACGCATCGAACGACTTCTGCATGCGTTCACGGGTCTCCTTGAGTACTGTCTTCACGATGGGCCTCCGTGGCATGGCCACTGCCCGGGCCACGCTGGATTCAGTTGTGCACCAGCATACAGCTTGTGTGCCGGGGTCTGCCGTTCAGTCTTCGCTGCCGCCGCTGATCAGCGTGCCGACCTGCTCCCCTTCGAACAGGCGCTTGAGGTTGCCTTCGGCAAAGATGTCGAAGACGGTGATGGGCATGTTCCGGCCCATGCACAGGCTCACGGCCGTGGCGTCCATCACCTGGAGCCCCTGATTGAGCACATCCAGATACGTCAGTGTGTCGTAGCGCTTCGCGTCCGGATTGGTGCGGGGGTCGGCGTCGTAGACGCCGTCGACCTTGTTCTTGGCCATCAGCACCATGTCGGCGTCGATCTCCAGCGCGCGGAGCACGGCAGTGGTGTCGGTCGTAAAGAACGGGTTGCCGGTGCCGCCACCGAAGATGACGGTACGGCCCTTCTCGAGGTGCCTCAGCGCGCGCCGACGGATGTACGGCTCGGCCACAGCCTGCATGCTGATCGCGGACTGCACGCGCGTGTCGACGCCGGTCCGCTCCAATGCGTCCTGCAGGGCCATCGCGTTCATGACGGTGCCGAGCATGCCCACGTAGTCCGCCGTCGCCGGATCCATGCCGCGGCCATGCTGCGCGCCGCGCCAGAAGTTGCCTCCACCGACCACGATCGCCAGTTGAACGCCGCGGTTCAGGGCCGCGGCGATCTCCTGTGCAAGTGCCATGGTCGCGTCCGGAGTGACTCCGAATCCCTGACTCCCGGCGAGAAACTCGCCGGAGAGCTTCAGGAGTACGCGACGCACGCTCATTCTCCTACAGAGATGCGGGCGATGCGTCCGACCTGGATGTTCTCGCCGATCGTGGCGATGCTCTCGCTGATCAGCTGGCCGACAGTCTTCTTGTCGTCCTTGATGTAGGTCTGGTCGAGCAGGACGATCTCCGAGAAGAACTTGTCGATCCTGCCTTCAACGATCTTCTCGATCACGGCGTCGGGCTTGCCTTCCTGGCGGGCCTCGGCGCTCAGGCGCTCGCGCTCCGCAGCCACCGTGTCGGCGGGGACGTCGTCCCGGCTGACGTAGGTCGGATCGGCCATCGCGACGTGGATCGCCAGGTTGCGTGCGATCGCCTGGTACTGCTCGTTGCGCGCGACGAAGTCGGTCTCGCAGTTCAGTTCGACCAGCGTGGCGATCTTGCCGTTGTGGTGCAGGTAAGTGCCGATGTAGCCTTCGGTGGCTTCGCGATCGGCCTTCTTGGCGGCCTTGGCGATGCCGCGCTCC
Source organism: uncultured bacterium (assembly GCA_964495325.1). GTDB lineage: Bacteria > Deinococcota > Deinococci > Deinococcales > Trueperaceae > CAZBVI01. Next base: position 16,071 of record CAZBVI010000001.1, on the reverse strand, counting down.
TGCAGCAGGGCAGCGGCGCGCTCGATGTCGCCGCCAGTCTCGTCCAGCGTGTTCTTTACGTCCAGCATGCCCGCGCCGGTCATGGCACGAAGCTTCTTGATGCTCTCCATGGTTACTGCCATCTTGGTATGTCCCCTCCTTCAGCTAGGGTGAACGGTTCAGGTTCAGGCGTCGGCGGTGGTTGCTTCGGCGGGCTCGCTCGCCTCTGCATCGTCAGCAGACTCGGTTGCCTCCGAAGCAGTACTCGCTTCCGCTTCCGCTTCGGCGACCTCCGTGGTCTCGGTGCTGTCCGGCTCGGCCTTGTCGCTCGCGCCTCCAAGACCGGCGGCCTGCATGATCGTGTCCTCGGCGGACGAGAACTCGGGCAGGGGCGTGGTCTCGACGGGCGCTGCCTCCTGGGCGGGCTCGGCGGCCTCGTCTGCGCCGCCGCGGACCTCGACGATCAGGTCGGCCAGGCGGGCGGTCACCAGCTGGATCGAGCGGATCGCGTCGTCGTTACCCGGGATGATGTAGTCAAGCAGGTCCGGATCGGAGTCCGTATCGGCCAGGGCAACCACGGGCACGCCGAGCTTGTTGGCTTCGCGGACGGCGATGGCTTCCTTGGCGGGGTCGATGATGAAGAGGGCGTCGGGCAGGCGCGTCATGTCGCGGATGCCACCCAGGTACCTCTGCAGGCGGTGCAGCTCCTTGCCCAGATCGATCTGTTCCTTCTTGCTGAAGCGGAGGATCGACTCGTCCTCGAACCATGCCTCCAGCTCCTTGAGCCTGTCGACGCGGCCGCGGATCGTGCGGAAGTTGGTCAGCAGGCCACCCAGCCAGCGCTCGTTGATGAAGGGCATGCCGCAGCGCTTCGCCTCTGCAGCCAGGATCTCCTGGGCCTGCTTCTTCGTGCCGACGAACAGGATGTTCTTGCCGGCGATGGCGAGGTCACGCAGGTAATCGAAGGCTTTCTCGCTTTCAACCAGCGTCTTCTGCAGATCGATGATGAAGATGCCGTTGCGCTCCGCGAAGATGTAACGCTTCATCTTCGGGTTCCAGCGCTTGGTCTCGTGACCGAAGTGAACGCCGGCTTCCAGCAACTGCTTCATTCCAAGGTAAGACATGTTTCCTCCAGGCGGGACGTTGGGATTGGAGTCTTCCTCCCACGGGCATGAGTGCCGGGAGAGTACGTTCTCTCAGATGAACGCGCCGGACATCCCGCTGCCGGCGCGTCAAACCTGATGATATTACCACACGGCAAAGTGCCGCGCTACTGTTCTGGTGACCTGCTGTCCTGCTGCCTCAGGGCCTGCAACCGGCAGCCACGCCCTCCTGGGCGCCCTCGTGCAGGGGATCGATCGCGACGGCGGCCTGGAAGGCCTCGGCGGCGAGTCCGGAATCGCCGACCGCGCCACGCGCGCAGTAGGCCCGCCCCAGGTAGTACTGGGCATCGGCGGTGACGGGATCCAGCCTGGAGGCCTGCGAAGCGCGGAACACGGCTTCCTCGTAACGCCCAAGCTCGATCAGGCCGCGCGCCTGGTACGTGTACAGGGGCGGCAGGAAGATGGAGCCGTCCAGGTCGATCGCCTGCTCGAAGCGGGGCACGCTCTCGGCGACCTTTCCGCACTCGAACAGCGTTATCGCCAGGTCGGAAACCGCCGAAAGCGAGGTTGGATCGATCGCGGCGGCCTGCTCAAGTTCGAACTCTGCACCCGCGCAGTCACCGGTCTGGAACATCGCGTTTCCAAGGTTGCTGTGTGCGCTGGCGCTGGACGGATCCAGTACGATCGCGCGCCGGAACGAAGTCAGTGCGAGGTCGAAGTTGTTCAGGTCACGGTAGGTCTTGCCGAGGTTGACATGGATGACGCTCTGCATGCGGTCCGAGATGTCCTCGTCGGCCTGCGCAGACTGGACTGCGTGCTCGAGCGCCTCGCGTGCCTGCGTCAGCTCACCCAGCTGGAACAGGATGACTCCCTTGGTGTTGAGCACCTGGGTGGAGCCCGGCGCGGCGCGCTCGGCCTGCTCGAGTACGGCAAGCGCCTCGCCGAGGTTCGCGGGGAAGCGGGCCGGGTCGTTCAGCTGCTGCGACTGAAGTGCAAGGGCGAGGTGAACATAAGCCATCGTCTGGCTTGCATCGGCCTCGATGGCGCTCCGGAAGCTCTCGATCGCGCGCGTGTAGTTGTAGCGGCATGCCAGAGCGCGGCCGTTGCCGATCAGGGCCTCGGCGTTGCCCGGCTCCACGCTGAGCGCCTGCTGGAAGTACCACTGTGAGACTTCGCAGTCGTTCAGGCTGAGGAAGAGGTTGCCGTTCCTGATGTTCGCTTCGGTTGGTGTTTCATCCGCTTCCTGCGCGTGCGCCTGAAATGCGAGCATCACCGTGCAGAGTGCAAGAATGGAAAAGGTTAGCCGTCTGATCAAAATACCCTCCGGGAGTAGAATCCGGGCGCTTCTCCTCACGCCGTAAATCCTGCCTGCCTGCTGCCGGACCCGGTGTGCACACGGTGTGCTTGTCCACGGTAGTTGACGCAGCAGCAGTCAGCGCACATTGGGCTGTATCATTACCACCGACTGTGAGAAGGCTGTGTGCCTCGCTCACAACCGCAGCGCGGAGCAGGCTATCATGGCCGCGGCCGTGGACAGGCTGAACAGGGGTCAGTTACATGATTTTCCGGAACGTCAACATCGAGAAGCTGGCATGGTGGACGCTCGCCATGAACCTTGTCGTGATCATCCAGGGGGCGATCGTCCGTGCCACCGGTTCCGGTGCCGGCTGCGGCAGCCACTGGCCCACGTGTCACGGCGAGGTCGTGCCGCTCAACCACACCGCGGAGTCCCTCATCGAGTTCAGCCACAGGTCCCTTTCACTGGTGGTGCTGCTTCTCGGATCATGGCTGCTCATCCGCGCCTTCGGATTGCGCAGGGAGCGGCCCGGTTTCATGTTCTTCGCCGCGACCTCGTTCGTGTTTGTCATCATCGAGGCACTGCTGGGCGCAGCAACCGTCCTGTTCGGACTGACGGGTGACAACGTCTCGACCGCACGCGGCATCATGGTTGCCGCCCATCTGGTCAACTCCGTGCTGCTTGTCGGCGCGCTGACCGCGACCGTTGTCTATTCACGCAGGGACGCCCCGGGATGGCCGCTTAAGCTTGCGAGCCAGCCTGCGCTCGTCACGTCGTTCGGCCTTGGTCTTGCGCTGATGCTTGTGCTGATGTTCTCCGGCGGAATCGCCGCGATGGGCAACACCATGTTCCCGTCCGAGACGCTCGCCGAGGGCGTTGCCGCCGACTTCGATGCCGATTCGCATCCGCTCGTAAGGCTGCGCATCCTTCATCCGATCATCGCCGTCAGCGTCGGCATCTACCTGTTCATCGCACTCGGCTTCGCACGCCTGCGCAAGCCTGTGGTTCAGGGCCAGGGACTGGCCAGGGCCCTGTTCGTAGTCTTCCTTGTCCAGTTCGTGGTCGGAGCGGTAAACTTCGCCCTGCTGGCCCCGATCCTCCTGCAGCTGCTCCACCTTGGACTTGCAGTTGCATCGTTCGCACTGTTCGCCGCACTCATGACCGTGACACTGGGCCACCCGGCCGGACTCGCGGCGAAACAGTCAGGCAAACCTGCACTCAGCCCGATGGAGAACCCACAAGCGTGACCGACACCGTTGCCGTTCCAACCGCCACCTGGCGCGACTATCTTGTACTGACCAAGCCGAGGGTCATCAGCCTCCTGCTCGTTACCACCATCGGCGCGATGTTCATCGCCGAAGGCGGCTGGCCCGGCACGCTCAAGCTGCTCGGCCTGCTGGTCGGAGGATTCATGTCTGCCGGAGCCGCAGGCGTTTACAACATGATCTACGACCGGGACATCGACCTTCAGATGAAGCGTACCGCGCGGCGGCCGATGGTCACCTCGGTCGTCTCGACCCGCAACGCCGTCATCTTTGCAGTCGCCCTGACCATCCTGTCCTTCATCATCATCCTGCTTGCCTCCAACCTCCTCGCTGCGCTGCTCTCCTGGGCAGGTATCGCCTTCTACGTGCTGATCTACACCATGTGGCTGAAGCGTTCGACGTGGCACAACATCGTCATCGGCGGCGCCGCCGGATCGATCCCGCCGCTGGTCGGCTGGGCTGCCGTGACCGGCGAACTGAGCCTGCTGGCCTGGTGCCTGTTCGCCCTGATCTTCGCCTGGACGCCCGTTCATTTCTGGGCGCTGGCGCTGATGATCAAGGAGGAGTACAGGGCGGTCGACGTGCCGATGGCACCGATCGTGATCGGGGACCGTGCCACCGTCCTGCAGATGGTGATGTATGCGGTACTGACCGTCGCGCTGACGATCATCCCGTTCGTGATGGCGGAGTTCACGGTCATGTACGCGGTCGCGGCCCTGCTGCTCAACGTCGTGCTTGGCGTCCGGCTCTGGCGCCTGTGGCGGCTCGTTGACGCGGGCGGGACCGTCGACCGCAAGACCGCACTGCCCGTCTACCTGTACTCGATGAGCTATCTGGCCCTGCTGTTCCTGGTCATGGCCGTGGACCGGATCATCTTCTTCTGATCGGGAAGGCAGGCGGGGGAGAACGATGCTGAGGCACAGGCTGCTGAGCTGGCACTGGATCGCCGGGCACGCCCTGGCGGCAGCACTCGTGACGGTATTCATGATCGCAGGCTTCTGGCAGCTCGAACGCCTCGAACAGCAGCGCGAGATCAACTCCGTACGGATCGCCCGCGAGGCGATGGAGCCACTTCGGTTCGGAGCCGATCCGGCGGCTTCTCCCCTCGCCGATGACCCGGCAACGGCAGACGGGCTGACGAGGCGGCATGCGGTCGCCACCGGCGAGTACGTGCCAGGGATGGAGATCCTGAGGCGATCACGCACGTACGGCGGCGCCGCCGGCTGGCACGTGCTCACGCCGCTTTCACTCGAAGGCGGCGAGATGCTCCTGATCGACCGGGGCTGGGTTCCTTACGACCAGGACTCGCCGCCCGTTGAGATCGCCGCGCCGCCTGCCGGTACCGTTACCGTGACAGGCCACCTGGAGGCGACGATGACTCCCCCGGTCGGTTTCGGGGCCAGCTTCGCTCCACGTGATCCGGAATCAGGGCCGGTCAGGGCGACATTCTACGTGGACCTGCCCAGGCTGGAACGCGAACAGATGCCAGGTCTGCTTCGTGGCGCCTGGCTGCAGCTGCATGAACAGGAACCCGCCCAGGCAGGGGACTTTCCGCTTCCAGCGATGCAGGAGGCGGAGCTGGACGAAGGTCCTCACCTGGGCTATGCGTTCCAGTGGTTCAGTTTCGCTGCGGTCGGGATCGTCGGCTACTGGTTCCTCATGCGGCGCGTGCTGGCAGAGGAGAAGCAGGCGCGTGACGGCAAGGGCGAACGAGGCGGCGAGTAGGCGCCCGGGTTCAGGCCATGGCCTCCCGGATCGCCTCCATCAGGCTCTCAAACGGCGTTACGAACTTCTCGACGCCTTCGCGCTCCAGCTGCTCGGTTGCTTCATCCAGGCTGATTCCCAGTGCGCTCAGGGCTTCAAGCTCTGCCCGGGCACCCTTGATCCCGCCCGCGAGGCGGTCTTCAGGTTCGCCCTGGTTCCTGTAGGCGTCAAGAGTAGCGGGCGGCATGGTGTTGACGGTATCGGGACCGATCAGCTGTTCGACGTACATGGTTTCCGAGTAGGCAGGGTTCTTGGTACCGGTTGATGCCCACAGCAGCTTCTGTCTGCGGGCACCCTGGCGGGCAAGGGCCTCGAAGCGCTCCGAACCGAACACTTCCTGCCAGTGCGCGTAAGCCAGCCGGGCGTTCGCCACCGCGACCTTGCCCAACAGTGCGCTTGCATCCCCGCTCGCCTTGTCCTGCAGCACGGGGTCGATCAGGACGTCGATCCGGCTGAGGAAGAAAGAGGCGACGGACGCCACCCTGTTCACCGAAGCGCCGGACGCGGCCCGTTCCTCGAGCCCCTGGATGTAGGCCTCGACCACTTCCCCGTAGCGCTTGAGTCCGAAGAGAAGCGTGACGTTCACGTTGATGCCCTCGGCCGTGAGCATGCGTATCGCAGGCACTCCTGCCTCCGTGCCGGGCACCTTGATGAACACGTTGGGCCGGTCCAGCCGCTCCCAGAGGTGCCTTGCCTCGGCGAGCGTGCCGTCCGTGTCGTCCGCCAGGCGCGGGTCGACTTCCAGCGAGACGTAACCGTGCTCTGAGTCGGACGCATCGTACTGCTCGCGGAACAGGTCGGCCGCAGCCTGAATGTCGGCCACCACGAGTTCCTCGTAGACCTGTTCCGGCGTCATGCCGCGTGCCGCGAGCTCCGCGATCGCTTCGGCGTAGTCGTCGCTGCCCGCGATGGACTTCTCGAAGATCGCGGGGTTGGAGGTGACGCCGTGGATGCCATCATCCCGGATGAGGCCTGCCAGCGTGCCGTCGCTGATCATGCGGCGGCCGAGCTCGTCGAGATAGACGGACTGACCGAAATTCTGCAGTTGCTTGAGTGGATTCATGGTGCTCCCTTCGACCTGTTCCACAGGATAGCCGCTCGTGTGTGACGTGGGGGTCACGGCCCGGCAGTGCTCCCGCGATATCATCAGGCTGAATGGCTGTGACTCCTCTGTGCTAGCCTCCTTTTCGCTCGCCGCTCTGGCGGGACTAATCTCGTTCCTGTCTCCGTGCGTCTTTCCGCTGGTGCCTTCTTACCTGGCGTACATCGGGGGCGGGTCAAGTGCGCCGCGCGCAGTCAGGATCCGCAACAGCCTGCTCTTCATCCTCGGCTTCAGCCTCTGCTTCGTGGCGCTGGGCGCATCGGCCAGCTGGATAGGGTCGATACTGCTGGCCTGGCGCTTCGAGCTGATCATCATCGGTGGCGTGATCGTCATCATCTTCGGCCTGAGCATGCTTGGACTGTTCCGCATCCCGTTCCTGATGCGGCAGCTGCAGATCAGGACGGACGACCGGCCGGGCACGCCCGGAGGTGCCGTCCTCCTCGGCTTCGCCTTCGCGATCGGCTGGACCCCTTGCATCGGGCCGATCCTGGCCGGTGTGCTCACGATGGCGAGCGTTTCCGACACGCTGGCCCAGGGGATTCTCCTGCTGAGCACCTACGCGCTCGGGCTTGGCGTTCCCTTCCTGCTGGCCGCCCTGATGCTCGACCGGTTCATCGCAGCCAGCGGACGGATCAAGAAACACCTGGGCACTCTGGAGAAGGTGGGTGGCGCGATGCTGGTGCTCATGGGGCTGCTCATGCTCACCGGCTACTACACCGTGCTCAACGGCTTCCTGCTGCGCATCACGCCCGACTGGATGCTTCTTTGAACGCGCCGGCGGTTGGGCTGCACGACGCTGTCAAGAGCTTCGGCCGGGAGGCCGTGCTGGACGGCGTCAACCTGAACATTGCCGAGGGCCGTTTCATAGTGCTTCGCGGAGGCAACGGCACGGGCAAGACCACCCTGTTGCGCGTGCTGGGAACGCGCTTGCGGCTGAGTTCCGGCACGGGCAGCGTGTTCGGGTTTGACCTGATCAGGCAGCCCGGCGAGATCCGCCGCCGCGTCATTCAGGTGAGCGTGGCAGGCGGATCGTATCCGATGCTCACCGCGGCGGAGAACCTCGGGTTCGCGGCGCGGCTTTACGGCGTCACGGTCGACGCCGGCGCGGTCCTGGAGAGGGTAGGGCTCGCCCAGGTCGGTGGCAAGCTGGTCCGGACGTTCTCAAGCGGCATGAAGAAGCGGCTTGCACTCGCCCGGCTGCTGCTTCCCGGTGCCCGGATGTGGCTGCTCGACGAGCCCTACACCACCCTGGACGAGGACGGGCGCGAGCTGGTCGACGCACTCCTCAACGAGGCGCGGCAGCGCGGCCTCACGGTGATCATGGCCACGCACGGGGACGCGCGCCCCGGTGCCCCGCAGCCCGATGCCGTCCTGCAGCTCGATGGGGGAGCGCTGAGCGTGCTTCAGCGGCGGGAGTCCTGATGGAGGCGTTCAGGGGAGCTGGCGACCTCAGGGCGATAGGCGTCATCCTGATGAAGGACCTGCGCCAGGAGCTGAGGAGCCGGACCGTCCTTACGGCCACCGTCTTCTTCGCGGCGGTCACCCTCGTGATCATGGGCTTCGCGGTCGGCGGCCAGCCGGACGTGCTCCGGGTCGTTGCTCCCGGCGTGCTCTGGGTCGCCCTCGCCTTCGCCGGCGTGATCACGGCCTCGCAGTCCTGGGTGAACGAGCTCGAAGACGGCGCGCTGGAGCAGTTGACGATGTATCCGGTGCCGCGCGCCACCCTCTACCTTGGCAAGGTGCTCGCGAACTGGATCTACCTCGCTGCCCTGGCCATCCTGCTCGTACCCGTGACCGTCGTGCTTTATGACGTCCAGATCGGCGGCCGCTGGCCGCTGCTGTTCCTCGTCCTGCTGCTCGGCACGCTCGCCTTCTCGCTGGTCGGGACCTTTTACGCGGCGCTGACCGTGACGCTCCGCGCGCGGGAGTCACTGCTTCCGCTGCTGATGTTCCCCATAATCATCCCCGCCCTGCTCGCGGCCGTGGGGGCCAGCACCGAGCTGATGTACTTCGCGGACACTGTCAAGGCGTTCGACTGGCTGCAGCTGCTCGTGGCATTCGTGCTTGCATACGGAGTTCTCTGCACCGCCGTGTTTCACTTCCTCGTCGAGGAATGACTTAAACAGGACAATTGACACCTGCCGCAGCCGGTAAAGTGGGTGAATGGCAGGCGGACAGACCGCCTGGTTCGCCAATAGGAGATGAGAGATGGCTTCCAACTCTGGCAAGAGCACCGGTACGCGCCCGCTTTGGCTCACCGTGCTGGGCTTCGTAACGCTGGCGGCCTTCCTGGTCGGCGCATGGTACGCGCTGGTCATGGCACCGACCGAGGTCACGCAGCAGGAGCTGTTCCGCATCACGTACACGCATGCGTCCGTAGCCGCGGTCGCGCTCGCGGCCACGATCCTCACGGCCGTGTTCGGCGCCATGGTCCTCTGGCGCGGCAAGCCCATCGATGACGTCAGGACCGTCGCGGCGGCCGAGGTCACCACGGTCTTCCTCGCGGTGACCGTGATCGGCGGCATGATCTACTCGAAACCAACCCTCGGCGCCTACTGGGCCTGGGACGCGCGAATCACGCTCTCCGGAATCATGCTTGTGCTGATGGTCGGGTACTTCGTCGTGCGCGGCATGATCGGCGATCCGCTCCGGGCGGCCCGCGTAAGTGCGGTAGTCGCACTGATCGTCGCGGCAGGCGCACCGCTCAACCGCGCGGCCACCAGCATGTTCCGTACTGTTCATCCGGCGCGTTCTGCAGACATGCCCGCCGAACTCCAGTTCGTGCTGATCATCAACATGGTCGCCGCCCTGCTCGTCTTCGCCTGGTTCTTCCTGGAGCGTGCGCGCCTGGGCGCAATTGAAGCCAGGCTGGAGGCGGAGCGTGAGGGCCTGGAAGCCGGCTCGAGTTCGGTCAAGGAGGTAGTCAATGTCTGAGGCCGTGAGGGAATTCCTGACGTTCGCCCCGCGCACCCTCGCCGGTGACTGGGCCTGGGTGACGCTCAGCTGGCTGCTCGCAGCCGGCGCTTTCGGCGGCTACTGGCTTTACCTGCGGGCCAAGGCCAGGCGACTCAACAAGGAGGTGCCAGAATCAACAGCAAAGTGATCTATGCAGTGCTCGGTGCTGCCGTGCTCGGGGTGGCCGGATGGTTCACCTTTCAGGCTCTCAGCAGCAGCCTCGTCTATTTCCTCCTGCCGGGCGAGTTCGCCGCGCAGGCATCGAACTACGAGGGCCGCAGGCTCAGGCTCGGCGGCATCGTTGAGATGGGCAGCCTGGACTTCGATGACGAACAGGTGATCATGAACTTCCGCATCGCCGACTCGCAGCTGGCGTTCGATGTCGCACATCGCGGCACGCCGCCCGCCCTCTTTCAGGAGGGGGTCGGAGTCGTGGTGGAGGGCAGTTTCGAAGGCCCCGTGTTCGTGAGTGACAACCTGCTCGTCCGACACAGCGAAGTGTACGAGGTGCAGGGTGAGGACATCGATGACGCCGAGCTGCGCGAGGCGCTGAAGTAGGCGTGACCGAGTCCCTTCAGCACCTGCGGTAGTGTGAGTTTGTGATGGAAGTAACGAGTCTGGGATACGTGGGCAGCGCAGCGGTCTTCATCGCCCTTGCGCTTGCCCTTTACGGGCTGGTGGCCGGCCTGCTGGGCGTTCACCGCCAGGACGCACGCATGCAGACAAGCGCGCGCTACTCGGCGGTCGCCGTCTTCGTCGCGATGACGGTGGCAGTGATAGTCATGCAGGTCGCCTTGCTCACCGACGACTTCAGCGTCAGCTACGTGGCCAAGACCTCGCGCATCGCCTCGCCCGTCTGGGTGAAGGTCGTGACGATGTGGGCCGCGCTCGAGGGGTCGATCCTGCTGTGGGGCTGGCTGCTCACGGGTTACACCGCCCTCCTTGCGGTGGTCGCTCCGAACACGACGCTGCGGCCGTGGGCCCTGGTGATCATGCAGGGCATCCAGATCTTCTTCATCGGCGTTACGTCGATCGTTGCCAACCCGTTCACGGTGCTTCCCTTCCCGCCGCTTGACGGTCCGGGACCTAACCCGCTGCTTCAGAACCACTGGATGATGGCGGTGCACCCGGTGCTGATGTACCTGGGATTCGTCGGGCTGGCCGTGCCCTTTGCTTACGCCATGGCTGCGCTCATAACTCGGCGGCCCGGCGTGGACTGGATGACGCAGACGCGCCGCTGGACGCTTGCGGGCTGGTTATTCCTCACGGCGGCAATCATCGCCGGCGGGTGGTGGAGCTATGAGGTGCTCGGCTGGGGCGGCTTCTGGGCGTGGGATCCGGTCGAGAACGTCTCGTTCCTCCCGTGGCTGACTGCAACCGCGTTCATCCACAGCGTGCAGGTGCAGGAGCGAAGGCGGATGCTCAAGTCGTGGAACGTAATGCTGGTGACGCTGACTTTCGCGCTCACCATCTTCGGCACCTTCCTGACGCGATCCGGCGTGGTCTCGTCCGTCCATGCGTTCGGCGACGGTCCCGTCGGGCCGGTCTTCCTCGGTTTCTTTCTGGTCTCGCTCGCTTTCGCGTTCACGCTGATCGCGCTGCGCTGGGATCAGGTGAGGGACACGGCCGAGCTCGACTCTCCCGTCAGCCGCGAGGGTGCGTTCCTGCTGGGCAACATCCTCTTCCTGGCACTCACCTTTGCCGTGCTGCTCGGAACGATCTTCCCGCTGATCGTCGAGGCGATCAGCAATGAGCGGGTCACTGTCGGCGCACCGTTCTTCGACCAGGTGAGCGTGCCGGCCTTCCTGCTGATCTTCCTGCTGATGGGTATCGGTCCGCTGCTTCCCTGGCGGCGTGCCGAGGAGCAGACGCTTCGCAATAACCTGCTGTGGCTGACAGGAATGGCCCTCGTGTTCGCACTGGTCGCCTGGCTGTTCGGGATGAACCGGCCCTACCCGCTCATCACCGTGGCCGTGGCCGGCTGGAACCTGGCCAGTCTGGGGCTGCTGCTGGCGGGTGCGCTCGTGCCGCGTGTGCGCCTGAGCGGACGCGGCGCGGCGGCGGTGATCCGCACGTACATTTACGAGAACCGCCGGCGCTTCGGCTCCATGGTCACCCACTTCGGCATCGTGATCATCGCCGTCGGGGTGATGGCGGCCAGCGCCTACCGTGTTGACGAACAGGCGCGACTCAACCTGAACGAGCCGTACGCGTTCCAGGGCTACGAGCTGACTGCCGTCTCGCTCTTCCAGGAGTCCGCTGTCGGCGAGGCATCGAGCGGCGCGGTGGTCGAAGTAAGTCGGGGCGGACGCCTCATCACGACGCTCAGGCCACACATGAAGCAGTACGAGGGCCAGGAGATGATCGTGCCCACGCCAGGGGTGCTTTACACGACCTGGCACGACATCTACCTCAATATCGCCGGAAGCACCGAGCCTTCCCAGCCGTTCGTGATCCTGCACCTGGTCCAGAGTCCCCTGGTCACCTGGATCTGGATCGGTGGGTTCATCCTCGTGCTCGGCACCGGCTACGCCCTGATGCCCGGCCGGGCCGGCCACCGGATCCGGGCCGGGGCGGACAAGAACGTGGTGCGCGTGTGAAGAGGCTGGTGATCGTGGCCGTGGTCATCGCCGCGCTGGGCCTGCTCTTCCTGTTCGGCCTCAGGCGGGGTTCACCGGACCGGATCATCACCTCGAACATGCTGGGCCAGCCCGTGCCGGCGATCGAGCTCCCGGTGCACAGCAACCTGCTGACGCAGTACGGGAGCACCTTCAGCCTGCCTGCCGATGCCGCGGGCAGGCCAGTGATCATCAACTTCTGGGCCGAGTGGTGCGAGCCGTGCCGCGTGGAGGCTCCCTTGCTGCAGGATATCTGGGAGGCTTACGGCGATGAAGTGCTCGTGCTTGGCGTCCAGACGCTGGACCGGGGCCGCCAGGCCGCGGGACGCTCGTTCATCAACGAATTCGGCCTGACCTTTCCCAACGTGTTCGACGGAGACAGTCGCAGCGGTCGCGCCTACGGACTCTTCGGCGTGCCCGAGACGTTCTTCGTGAATGCCGACGGCACGCTGCACGAGAAGCACGCCGGCATCCTGACAGCGGAGTTGCTCGAACGTGCGGTAGGGGCACTGCTCAATTGAGGCGGGTGTTCTACCTCGTGCTCGTGGCTCTGGTCGCGGGCTTCTCGCTCGCGCAATCCGAGGGAGGAACGACGATCGAACGCCGGGTGTTCGAGATCGCGGGGAAGTTGCGCTGTCCGATCTGCGTCTCGGAGTCAGTGGCGGCATCGAGTTCACAGATCGCCATCACGATGCGTGAAGAGATCCAGGAGCAGCTCGAGGCCGGGCTGAGCGAGAGCCAGATCCTCGCAGGCTTTCAGGCCTCGTACGGGGACTGGGTCCTGCTTGAACCGCCGCGGCGGGGCGTGCATCTGCTGGTCTGGCTGTTGCCCGTGGCCGCCGGTGCCGCGGGGCTGGTACTGCTGATCGGCTTCATGAGGCGCTGGACGCGCGCCGCCGCCGAGGTGCCGGCAGCCAGCGAGGCTGAGCTTGAACGCGTTCGCGAGGCGCTGGACGGGGACGTGGATTCAGAGTGATGGTCTTCCTGATTGTTGTGCTTGCGCTCGGGCTGCTGGCGATCGTGTTCGCCCCGCTGTTCTCGAAGCAGTTGATCGACGACTTGCCCGACATGCGCGACCCGGTGACTGTCGACCTTGAAGAGGAGCGTGATGCCCTGCTCCGCGCCATCCGCGAGCTGGATGCGCGCATCGACCTGAGCGAGGAGCGACGCGTCCAGCTGCGCACGCGCTACGAGGCGAAGGCTGCGCAGGTGCTGAAGCGGCTGGATGAGCGGCAGCAGGAGGTCATCACCCGGCGTCCGGCCGCAACCGGCACGCCGGTGCGGCGCCGCATCCCGTGGGGAGCCGCCATCCTGGCGGGTTCGTTCGTGGTCGTGGCGGCGGCGATGGCCGGTTGGGTGCTCCCGCGTGTGGGCCAGGCAACGGTAACGGCCTTTTTCGAGGCCGACGTGCAGGCTGCCCAACAGCTGCAGGAGCTCATGCGCGCCGTTGATTCTGATCCGTCGCCCGCCAACCTGCTGGCGCTTGGCGATGCCTACTGGCAACTGAATGATCCCGACGGTGCCTTCGGCGTGTACCAGAGGCTTGCCGAGGCATCAGAGGATCCGCCGGCCATCGCACTCAAGCGCCTGGGAATCCTCACGCTGGATATCGACATGACCGCGGCTGTCCGCCTGCTTGAGCGTGCGGCTGCGGCGGATCCGGACGACCCCGAGACCCTCTACTTCCTTGCCGAGTACTACTTCGCGACCGGAGAGTTGAGCCAGGCTCTCGTGACCTGGCGGTCCTACCTGGCGCTGCCCGACATGGGCTCCGACCCTGAGGCGTCTGCCCGCGTGTCCTTGATCGAGGAGATCGCGCCGCTGGTCGAACAGGTTGAGGACGGCGCCCCGGTCGAGGTGTTCGAGGCGCTGGGCGATGCGTTCTGGCGGCACGACGAGCGCGTCATGGCGGTGGACGTCTACTTCCGGATCCTTACCGAGCTCGATCCGCTGCACGGCATGTCGCTCAGTCGGCTCGGCCAGATGCTGTTCCTGGAGGGCAGGCTCGAGGAGGCGGCACTGTTCCTTGCGCAGGCGGCGAATGAGGGCGTGACGGAGCCTGAAGGACTCCTGTTCCTGGGCAACGCGCTCTTCAGCCTCGAGGATTACGAGTCCGCAGCCTCGGCCTGGACCAGGTACGTTTTCGTGGTGGGAGAAGAGGAAGCGGGCAGGGTGCCGGGGCTGATCGATGAGGCGAGGGCGCGTGCCTCGGGCCTGGAGCCCACGCAGGTGGTCGACTTCGGTGTGGACAGCCAGAGCCCTGGCGAGGCGGTGTTCACCGCCAACTGCTCGATGTGTCACGGTCCGACCGGTCGGGGCGGCATCGGCCCCAGCCTCGTGGCCAACCCACGCTCGGCCGATGAGGCACTGGTGAGCAACACCGTCCGCTTCGGTCGCGGGAACATGCCCGCATTCATGGCGGTGCTGGACGCGGACGAGATCGCTGATGTGGTTGCGTACGTGGTGAACGAGCTGGCGGCCGACGAGTGAGCAGGGGCGGTCCAGCCGATCCGGACCGCCGCAAGGTCGTCAATTGGCTCTGGCGCGTCCCCGTCCTCGCTGCACTCGGCGGCGGCGTTTGGGGCGCCTGGCGCTATTACTCAGTCCACTTCGAGCGGGTTCCCGCGAGTCCGGACCCGGAGTTCGAACCACGCGAGGCTGCGCGCATCGCCTTACTTGAGGACTTTGCCGAGCCATGGGCAGCCGTCGAGTTCAGTTTTTCCGGCCTGCCGGCGATAGCGCTGCGCCTGCCCGGACCGGTGCCCGGGGGGCTGGAGACGGCAGGCGTCAGCCTGGCAGCGTACAGCCGCATCTGCACGCACCAGGCGTGCCTGGTCGAGCTGAGTCTGGATACGGAGGCGGTGGCTTTCGCGTTCAATTACCGGTCCAGCACGCCGACGCTGGTGTGTCACTGCCACCTGAGCGTGTTTGAACCGCTGCGCGGTGGCGAGGCGGTCAGCGGACCCGCGCTGCTGCCCCTGCCCAGGATCCAGCTCGGTGTGGAGGGTGAGGACATCATCGCAGTCGGAGTGGAACGCACCTGACGCTCCCGGGCGCCCGACGCGCGTAACCTGTAAGCATGAACAGGGAACAGGAACTGGCCCAGGCGACTTTTGGTGGTGGCTGCTTCTGGTGTACGGAAGCCGTATTCAAGGACGTGCTCGGCGTCCGTTCGGTTCTGCCCGGCTACGCAGGGGGTCACGTCGATGATCCCACATACGAGCAGGTCTGTACGGGCACGACCGGCCATGCCGAAGTGATCAGGATCACGTACGACCCGGCGAAGATCAGCTACCGCACCCTTCTCGACATCTTCTTCGCGACCCACGATCCGACGACGCCGGACAGGCAGGGCAACGACGTTGGCCCCCAGTACCGCAGCGTCGTCTTCGCCCACGATGAGGCACAGGCGGTCGAGGCGAGGGAGGCCATAAAGGATCTCGATGCCCGCGGCATCTTTGACGCGGACATCGTGACTGCGGTCGAGCCGCTTTCCGCCTGGTTCGAGGCGGAGGATTATCACCGGAACTACTTTGAGAACAACCCCACGCAGGGTTACTGCAGTGTCGTGATCGCTCCCAAGGTGGCGAAGTTCAGGGCCACGTTCCGGGACGTGCTGTCTCAGTCAGCCTGAATCAGTTCGAAGTCGAAGGAGAACTTCACGGTGTCGCTCACGAGGACGCCGCCCGCCTCGAGCACCTGGTTCCAGGTAAGGCCGTAGTCCTTGCGGTTGAGTGAGCCGGCGCCGTTGGCGGCAGCTACCATCATGCCGAAGGGGCTCTTTACCGCTTCACCACTGGTCTCGAGTTCGATGCTGAACGGATTGGTGGTGCCGCGGATGGTCAGGTCACCGTCAACGCGGTAGTTGTTGCCGCCCAGGTCGGTGATCGAGGTGCTCTGGAAAGTGATGTTGGGGTGGTTCTCGACGTCGAAGAAGTCGGCGCTGCGCAAGTGGTTGTCGCGGTCCTCGACGTTGGTGTTGATGCTG